>NZ_AZGK01000002.1 GCF_001435315.1 Lentilactobacillus parabuchneri DSM 5707 = NBRC 107865 | reverse complement strand
CCTACATTTTTAAACTGCCCTTGACACACTAAACGTTTTCCCGGATTACTTCTGTATCTACAACGAGTATCGTCTTAAATATCTCTGACGGTTCGTCGTGTTTTAACTTAACAAACTAATCATTAAACGAGCAGATGCAGTTACTTTATTTCCACAATTGGATCTAAAAATCGCAAACCAGTGAAAACCTAATTCCATTAGTTTGCGATTTCCCAGAGATGTACCCCGAAACCATGCCGCCTTCACTAAATTCGGGCGCTTTTTTACCGATCTATCTTTTTTAATTCATCCTGTTTTACCATTACTTTACCTTATTCACTTTATTCACCTTTAAACATAATATGTGCAGATTGACGTAGTTTAAATAGCACGTTATTAACGTCAACGCTTAAATCAAGCCATCGTCTATAGTCTTTTTGGTTACTGGAATCTTCAGGATCATTAATAATTCTGGCAAAATCTTTAGCTTCGGGAAGCATCGGGTTTTTATTGGACTTTTCCCCTATCATAAAGCTCTCGCCAACATCATTAACATAATTTACTTGCTGAATCTCTCCAGCATCATCAAGTTGAATTAAGTCCTTGAGCCCATATATCTCAGAGGTTGTATAAGAATTTGAAATTTTCGAAAAATTCAGAATAACATTGAACTTTTCATAACCTAATACTGCAGTTCCTTTCCCATCAACACCTGTTCGAACTAACTGTGGGTAATATACGAGTTCCTTAGGCTTACCAAACAGGCCAATTGCATCATAGACTGTATAAACGCCAAGATCTTGGAGGGCTCCACCAGCAAAATTTAAAGAAAAAACATTTGGTTCCTCCCCCTCAAGGACTTTGTCATAGCGTGAAGAATATTTAGAATACGTAAATTGAGCCCCTTGAACTGTTGGTAATTCATGCAATTTTTCTTGTATAACGTGAAAATTACTTGTGTGAATATTTCGGGCAGCTTCAAAGTATAAAACATCGGGGTACTGTTTTAATAAATCGATTATTTCGTTCATTTGCTTAGGATTCATAAATGCTGGTTTTTCAACAATCAGGTTTTTCTTATGAATAATAGCTTGCTTTGCCTGCTCAAAATGAATACTATTTGGCGATGCGACATAGAGCGTATCAAATGTCCCCTCTGTAAAAAATTGATCAAGATCATCAAATACTTCCTTTGCATTATTCTTCTTAGCAAATTGTTTTGCAGTTTCTATATGGCGAGAATAAACTGCATTTAAAGTGTAGTCCCCAGATTCCCGTGCCGCTTCAACAAATTGTTGTGTGATCCAATTGGTTCCGATAATTCCAAGATTAATCATATTACGCACAACCTTCCCAGTTTAATTATTAAAATCTACACTAACTTTAAATCAACACAAACTTGCTGACAACTGATGAAAAGTATTCCACTTTGAAATCAAAATATTTTTATTCTTGTGAAGGCTTTAACAGTACAGGGTTTGGCTATTAATCAAAATATTTTTTAAATAATTTACTTGAAAGCGATTCCAGATTATGCTAAATTATATTTTGGTAAATCGATTTAGTAAATCGTTTTTTCTTTCTAAAATCCAATTAAAACGATTTACCTAAAATAATTAAGGAAGTGGCCTTTTTGAACAAAGTAACAGTTCTAGGAAGTTTAAATGTTGATACCTCATTCAGGATTAAAAGTTTCCCTAAGCCCGGTGAAACAGTTCAAGTAAGCGAAAAAAGTAATGCTGCAGGCGGTAAAGGCGCTAACCAAGCTGTGGCAGCAGCAAGACAAGGTGCTAAAACTGCATTTATTGGGCAAATAGGTAATGATGGCGCTGGAAAGTTTATGCTCGATTCATTAAAAGCTGACAATATTGACAGCACTTATGTTAGTCAAAATGAAAGTGTTGGTACAGGCACAGCTAATATCATGCTAGATGAAGATGGCCAAAATTGTATTCTCGTTTATGGAGGTGCTAATCAGTCTTTAACTGATGATGATGTTTCTAAGGCCGAACCTATCATAAAAGATTCTGACTTCATCGTTGCACAATTTGAAACACCTGAACAAGCTGCAATTTCAGCATTTCAAATTGCTAAGAAAAATAACGTCATAACCGTTTTAAACCCGGCCCCCGCTCCAGCATCGGCCATTAACCCTGAATTATTAAAATTGACAGATATTATTGTGCCAAACGAGTTAGAAAGTGCCTCAATTACTGGAATCAAGATTACTAACGAAAATTCAATGATTAAGACAGCCGACACATTTGCTGGAATGGGCGTTCCAAACGTAATTATCACGATTGGTGATAAAGGAGCCTTCTACTCAACCAAAAATGGTCATGGACTTATTCCTGCATATAAAGTAAAAGCGGTTGATACCACAGCTGCTGGAGATACATTTATAGGGGCATTAGTATCACAAATCTCTCCTGACTTTTCCAATATTGTTGATGCAATCAAGTTTGCTGAACACGCAAGTTCATTAACCGTCCAGCGTTTAGGGGCTCAACCTTCGATTCCAACTTTAGAGGAAGTATTAAAAGTAGCTAAATAATTTATAAGAAAGCAATTTATAACGCAGATTGGAAGGAATTATACAATGAAAAAAACAACTGTTATCAACTCAGAATTATCAACGGTCATCGCCGGAATGGGCCATATGGACTGGTTAAGCATCGGTGACGCCGGCATGCCAGTACCGATGGGAACTAAGAAGATTGATTTGGCATTAACCAAAGAAATTCCAAGTTTCATGGATGTCTTAAAAAATATCCTTTCAGAACTTGAAGTTCAAAAAATCTACTTAGCTGATGAAATTAAAACCCAGAACCCGGAACAGTTAAAAGCTATTCAAGAAGCCATGCCTGGCGTTGAAATTGAATACATGCCTCACTCAGATCTCAAAAAGAACTTAGCAAATTGTCACGCTTTTGTGAGAACTGGCGAAATGACTGCGTTCTCGAACATTATTCTTGAATCTGGTGTAACTTTCTAAGCAATTATTTTATTAAAATTCTTTTTTCTGTCATAACTTAAGGAGGATCTAACCCATGGAAGCAAGTCGTCACGTTGTAGAAGAGAAGCATGGCTGGAAACAGTTTGCGGATGGTTATTTAAATAAAACGCCCCTTTTCCAATTCATTCTGGTCTCATTAATTTTCCCTCTTTGGGGAACAGCTGCTTCACTTAACGATATTTTGATCACACAATTTAAGAGTGTGTTCATGCTTAATGATGCTGCAACTGCATTTGTTCAAAGTGCATTTTACGGTGGATATTTTTTGATTGCTATCCCCGCATCGCTTGTAATTAAAAAACAAAGTTATAAATTTGCTATTATGACTGGTTTAGTATTTTATATTGTCGGATGTGGAATGTTTTTCCCCGCATCACACGTTGCTACTTACACAATGTTTTTAGCTGCTATTTTTGCCATTGCTGTTGGGTTAAGCTTCTTAGAGACGTCTTGTGATACCTACAGTTCAATGCTTGGACCTCGTAAGTATTCAAATATTCGTCTTAATATTTCTCAAACCTTAGTTCCTCTTGGCGATATTGCAGGAATTGTGCTGGGTAAGTACCTAATCTTTGGCTCCGTTGGTAATTTATCTGAGACTATGAGCCATATGCACGGCGCTGAGCGTCTCGCTTACGGCGAAAAGATGCTGCAACTTACCTTACAACCCTATAAGTACATTTTAATTGTTTTAATCATTATTTTAGCTGTCTTAGCCTTCACGCCAATGCCGAGCTCAAAAGCGGTCAGCTTGGATGAAAATAAAGATACGAAACCAAGCTTGGGAGAAACTATCAAGTATCTTGCTAAGAACTCACGATTCAAAAAAGGTATCATGGCACAATTCTTCTATGTTGGTATGCAAACGACAGTGTGGTCATTTACGATTCGTTTAGCGTTAAACTTAAATACTAGCATCTCTGATCGTGACGCAAGTACTTTTATGATCTATAGTTATGCCGCATGGTTTGTTGGAAAACTATTCGCCAACTATTTAATGAAAGATCACTCTATTACCGGTGTTCTTACTATTTTCTCCGCTATGGGAACAGTAACCTTAATCTTGGCAACTACAATTCCTAACATGACTGCCGTATGGATGGCTATTGCTGCTAGTTTCTTCTTTGGTCCCGAATGGCCAACAATTTATGCTCACACATTAGATACTGTTGAAGATAAGCGATTTACTGAAACTGCTGGTGCAATTGTTGTTATGGCGATTGTTGGTGGTGCAGTAATTCCCGCTATCCAAGGTCTGGTTTCAGACTTTACTGGTTCAATGCAAACATCATTCATTGTTCCAACACTTTGCTACGTTATCGTTACTATCTACTTCTTCTTTGAATACAGATTCGACCTTGCTCATCCGGACAAAATTGAACAAAATCAATAAGATTAATTGTAATGAACAGATTTTTTACACTAAAGCGCCCAGATCAAAATGATTTGGGCGCTTTAGCGTACTGCATAAAGGTCTAATAACTTTTTAGCTGCAAGCTCATCAACAACAAGAACATTAGCATATTTTCCGATCAAGGCTGCATGAATTGCCGCTAACTTTTTTTCTCCACCTGCAACTAAGATTGAATACGCTTTATTCTTCAATTTATCCAGTGGAATCGCAACTGTCCTGGCATCTAGGCTAATATCGGCGATACTCCCATCTTTAGTAATAAAGTGTGAAATTATGTCCCCAACAGCTTCTTTTTTTAGTCCTTCGATAGTTGCATTATCCAAATAACCCAATCTAAAAAGCATCGCATTTGCGCGGGTTGTCCCAACTGTAAAGATGGCTATATTGGCGTCTTCACCTTCCTGTATAACATTATTGATAAAACGATCTTTAATGGCCACAGATTTAATTTGTGGATCATCAAAAATCACTGGCAAAGGCAAAATACTCGCCTGAGTATGGAAGGCTCGATTAAAGTGCTTGGTTATGTCCGTTGAAAAATTGCTCTCATGAGAATTTGTAACACTTCCCTTTAACTGCACAACTTTGACATTCTGCCGCTGACTCTCATGGAGATGCTTGGCAATCGCTTCCATGGTTTTTCCCCAGTTAATCCCAATAATATCATTATCATTCACAATATCGTTTAGATATTCTGCAGTCGCATTCCCAAGAGAATTAAGAACACTTGTCTCAGTATGATCTTGCGGGAATGTAACTATTACCCTTTTTAGTCGATACTTCCTTTGTAGTTGTTTCTGAAGTGTATGAATATCCATAAATGGGTCAACAATTTCTATTTTGACAATTCCATTGTCGCGAGCACTTTGCAACGCTTTTGCAATCGTTGGTCTAGAGACGCCGATTTTCTTTGCAATCTCTATTTGGCTTAATCCATCTTGATAATATAGTCGGCTTATATTAATTATTCGCTTAAGCTGCTCATCTATTTGAGAACTTTTCATAGGTTTTCTTATCCCTTCACCAAATTCATTTTAAGTAACAGCATAACATAAGTATAATTGACAAATGTAAAATGTAAAGGTTTACATTTGCTATCCATGGTGGTACATTACTATTATAGAAGATGTTAAAAAAGGAGAATTACTCATGAATGATTTAAATCACTATATTGATCACACTTTATTGAAACCTGAAGCAACTGAACAGGATGTGGACCGAGTTGTAAAGGAAGCTATCGAACATCATTTTTACTCTGTCATGATTAATCCATATTGGGTGAGTCATGTTCACAGCTTATTAACAAATACAAATGTCAAAACAGCAACTGTAATCGGGTTTCCATTAGGTGCAAATACAACAAATATAAAGATTGCCGAGACAGACCAGGCTATCAAAGATGGAGCCGATGAAGTTGATATGGTCATGAACATTGGTGAATTCAAGGGTGGTAACTATAAAGCCGTTCAAAACGACATTGAATCTGTCGTTACAGCTGCCCACAAACAAAATACATTGATCAAAGTTATTATTGAAACTGCTTTACTAACCGATGATGAGATAGCCAAAGCGTCAGAGATCGTTGCAAATGCAGGTGCTGATTTTGTTAAAACTTCGACCGGATTTTCCACTAGCGGTGCAAAAGCACATGACGTTGCTATTATGAAACATACTGTTGGTGACCGAATTGAGGTAAAGGCTGCGGGCGGCATACATTCTGCACAAGATGCCGAAAACATGATCAATGCAGGTGCAACGCGTCTTGGAACTAGTGCAAGTATCGAAATTATTAGCAAAAATTAAATTTTAAGTCTTACAGAGAACCATTTTTGATTCTCTATTCTTTTAGAGACAAATGTAAGCGCTTTATATTTTAAGGAGATAACAATATGAACTCATTGAATTTAAACCACGATATGTTCAAAAGGATGCCATTTCAACTTTTTAAAAACGATAATTTCACTGTAACAACGTTTGTCTATGAATCTGGAATTGAAGGGATAAAACTTGAAAACTCTCGCGGAGCTTTGACCATCCTTCCCTTCCATGGCCTAATTATTTGGGATGCTGTGTTCGATAATATTTCACTTAAAATGAAAGACATGTTCAAACAACCTTTGCCAGGACCAGGTATTGCTGATACTTACGGATGCTTTCAATTCACGTCTGGATTACTAGCTAATGGAACACCTGGCCCAGATGATAATTATCAATTGCACGGTGAATTTCCAACGTCTGAAATGGACAATTCATACTTGGATTTTAGTGACAATGCCATAACTATTCATAGTAGTTATGAATATGTCAAAGGCTTTGGATATCATTATCTAGCTGAACCCGCCGTAACAATCCACAAAGATAGCGGATTGTTTGATATTCAGTTAAAGGTCACTAATCTTTCCAACTATCAGTCAATGCCACTCCAATACTTGTGCCATATGAATTATGCATACGTTGCTAATGCTAAAATGACCGCCAATGTCCCTGATAATGCATTTCAGCTTCGTCAAACAATCCCAGGGCATGTACACCCAACACCAGAATGGACGGCTTATAACGATCGTTTGAAAGCTTCTGGTGAGTTAATTAATAAACTTGATGATCCAAACCATTATGACCCAGAAATTGTATTCTTTTCTTCTAACTTAACAGAGTATGTGGATAATGCCGAATTTCGCGTAGATATTGGAGAAGGGAAAAATTTCTTGACCACGTTTTCAACTAAACAATTTCCAATCGGTACACGTTGGATATTATATAATCCAGATCAACAAGTAAATGCATTTGTGATTCCAGGTACCAGTACCCCAGAAGGATTTGTTGCCGCAAAAAAAGCTGGAACTTTAATTATGCTTAAAGCCCATGAATCTCGAGAGTTTAAAGTAACAACTGGCTTAGAAAAGTAGGAGGGAACAAAATATGATGAAAAGTGATGTATTAGTAATCGGCTCAAATATGATCGATTTAATTACTTATATTGATCGTATGCCTGTCGAGGGAGAAACAGTAGAAGCCCCCGATTTCCAAATGGGATTTGGTGGAAAAGGAGCCAACCAGGCAGTTGCCGCCGCAAGACTCGGCTCAAAAGTGAGTTTTATTTCCATGGTTGGTAATGATTCATTTGGCAAACAACAACTAGCGAACTTCAAATCAAATTCTATTGATACCACCGGAGTGGGGGTTGGTTCCAAAAGTAGTGGTGCGGCACCCATTTTTGTGGATCCAACTTCCGATAATCGTATTCTGATTATTAAGGGAGCAAATAATGAACTAACTCCAGCAGTTCTTGATAATTATATAGACTTAATCCAAAACACAAAAATTGTTGTACTGCAGCAAGAGATTCCATTAGAAACTAATTATCATGCAATCGATCTGGCAAACGAGTTTAAAATCCCGGTATTGCTTAACCCTGCCCCTGCGAACAAAGAACTCGATATTAACCATGTTTCTAAAGTAGATTTCTTCTCACCGAATGAAACGGAACTATCTACCCTAACCGGGATGCCAACATCCAATCTAGATGAAATAAAAAGGGCCGCTTCTCGCATGGTAACTATGGGGGTCAAAAATATTATTGTAACTCTGGGGTCTAAAGGCGTACTTTGGGTCAATAATACTAATAGTGAACTCATCCCTGCTATTAAAGTTAAAGCAGTCGATACAACTGGAGCAGGAGATTCATTTATTGGTTCATTTGCTCATTACTATGCTCAGGGTGAGGATATTCCGGTCGCACTCAAACACGCTAACCAATATGCAGCAGTTACAGTTACACGAAAAGGAACACAAAAATCATATCCAACAGCTACTGAACTCCTATCATTAACCAATTAACGTTAATAATTGTTAAATAATAAATAAGGGCCTTTGGAATTCTCCCAAAGGTCTTTTTGTATAATTATGTATCTGTAAAAAAATTCCAACAAAATTGCAAAAAAAATTCAAGATGCTGGGATTGAAAATAACATCATTCCTAATATTCAAATAACCACTGCGCTAAAAACTAATCCGCTTCTTTCCAAGGTTATTACAGGTACCATTTACAATTATCGCTATTCGTCAATAGTTTTATCTCATGTACAAACTCTTAAGCCTTTTTGTCTATTTTTACAGTTATATTTAAAGTTTTGTCATTTAATTAGCAATGTATGAGTTGCTATGCCAAGATGGATATTTTCCTAATACGGTTGTTTAGCGGAGTTAATTGAAAACAGCTTTTAATTAGGGGGTTGACATTTCATTAGCTAAACGATAACATGAGAATCACATTAGAGATTAATTAGAAAGACGTTGAAGAAGGGAGATAAATCAAATGGCCGTTAATACTATTATCTTAATTATTATTGTCTTAGCAATTTTAGTCAGACGGCCGTTTGACGAGTTGTGCTAAGGCTTTTTGGGCTTACACATGTTTTCTCTTAAGCGGTTAGGTATTCATTTACCTGGCCGCTTTTTATTTTCTGGTTAATCATGAAAGGGTGATTACATGAACAAATTATTTACATATGGATTGGTGTCTGCAAGTGCATTTTTACTAGCTGCATGCTCATCTTCAACCAAGGAGAAAAGTGGGCAGCAAAAGACACTTAACGTAACTATGCTCCAGGAGCCGTCAACTGCTGATCCAAATAAAGGAACTGATGTATATTCAGCAAGCATGGTAAAACAGACCATGGAGGGCTTGTACGACATTACTAACACCGGAAAGATCGTCCCTGGGGTTGCTACCAAAATTGTTAAGCCATCAAATAACGGAACAACCTATACATTCACGTTACGTAAAGATGCTAAATGGCAAAATGGTAAACCTGTGACAGCTCAAGATTTTGTCACGTCTTTCGATCGGCAAGTTGCACCTAAGACAAAATCACAGTATGCCAGTCGGTTCCAAAGCTTCAAAAATTATGCTGAAATTCAAAAGGGGACTAAACCATCAACTGCCCTTGGTGTTAAGGCATTGAGTAAAAATCAATTACAAGTCAATTTGACTGCACCAGATCCAGAGTTTAACTTTCGGGCTGCGACGGAGTATTACCCACTGAATACGGCAACTGTCAAAAAATATGGTCAACAGTACGGAACCAGTTCTGCCAAAACATTGTCTAATGGCCCCTTCACACTACAAGGTTGGGATCCTTCTAAAGATGCCTGGGTCTATAAAAAGAACCAGAATTACTGGGATAAAAAAGCTGTTAAATTACCCGCTGTCCACGTTCAAGTTGTTAAAGAACCATCAACAGCTCAGAATATGTTTGCGAGTGGCAAGATCCAAGAAACTCTAATTTCTGGTGAATTTGTTAAGCAAGATGCTAAACAGTACGCCAAAAATATTGTTTACACAAAGAAAGGAACAATGCGGTTCCTAAGCTTTAGTGCTAAGAACAAGATCACAAGCAATCGGAACTTTAGACTAGCCGTGAGTTACGCTTTGGATCGTAAACAACTGACTAACAATGTTCTTCAGGACGGTTCCACACCAGCAAAGTCAATGGTTCCAGAGGGGGATGGAAAAGATCCATCAAACGGTAAATACTTTAATAAAGAGCTCAACTCTAATCTCACTTATAATAAAAAACAAGCTCAGTCCCATTGGAAACAAGCCCAAAAAGAACTAGGCAAAAAGAAGCTCACCGTCCAACTCCTAACTGAAGACGATAGTGATCAGAAGAAGTTAGGCGAATACGTTCAAAGCGCTGTTGAAAAGACATTAAAGGGTGTCACAATTGATCTAACGTCTGTCCCTCAACAACAACAGCTTAACCGCATGTTCGGTGGTAAATATCAAATTACTGCTACTGGATGGAGCACTGATTTTCCTGACCCATCTGACTATCTGAATCTTATGACTAAAGCCAATACCGTTAACTTCACTCATTGGAGTAATCCAGAATATGAAAAAATAATGGCAAAAGTCAATGATACTAAAAAATATTCGGGAAAAGCACGGTGGAAACTAATGGTTAAAGCAGGCAATATTGCCATGGAGCAACAACCAGATGTTGCTACTTATCAGAACACTGATGTTCATTTGGTTTCATCAAAAGTCGGTGGCCTTAAGTACTCATTATTGACTGACTCACTATACCGCTATGCATACTGGAAATAAGGAGGAATTTAAATGACAGAGCAGTTAACCGAACAGGACTTTTATAAATTAAAAACACTGAGTCAACCAGTAGCCTCAAAAGATTATTATTTTACGACCCAAACCTATCTGGACCAAGAAAGCAATGGGTACCGTTCTAATATTGTGGGATACAGAAAGGACGGGACTTACATTGGTAACTTCGATAACGATAACTATGCGTCAAAGTCACCCGTTCCCGGCAAAGACTTCTTATTCTTCTTGTCCAAGGTTGAATACGATTCTGAATTTCAATTATTTCAAGTTCCATATTCTGGTGGAACAGCAGCTAAAGTAACTTCATTTGAGCATTCTATTGAGCAACTGTATGCTGTTAAGGGTACTAATCAAGTGTATTTCAAAACAAGACAAACTAAAGAAGTTCCCAAGAAACCTTATGAGAAATTTCCAACGCCACGACACGTTTACCGAATCAATCATAAAGCTGATGGATTTGGCTTTTACCCAACCGATGGCACCTATGAACTTTACTGTTACGATGCCGACAAGCAAACATTTAATAAAAAGTATTCCTCAAAAAACAACTTCTCTTTAACTGATGTTTCCAGTGACGGTAAGTCTGTCGCATTAATCATGGATAATAATCCTGAAGACGACCTGGACTATGGCCAAGGAGTTTTCGTTCTTAGTATTACAACCAATGAATTAAGTAATCTGACTGCTGATCACCCCACATGGGTCTTTAAACACGCGAAATTTTCACCTGATTGCAAAAAAATGCTTTTTGTTGGCCAGTCCGATGAATACAAAGCCAACACTCAGTTCAGCGTCTATGGCTACGAATTTGACACCAAAGCATTTGTTGACTATGGTCATGATATGGATGAAGAAGTTGCTGATTTTCTCTTTTCAGATTTTACGCAAAATCTAAGCGATGAAGATGCTTTTTGGGTTGATAACGAGAAGTTTGTCTTTAGAACCGCTTATCATGGGCATTCAAAGATGTTCTTATATTCAAATGGGCATGGGGAACCATTCTTCAATCAACCCGAAAGAATTACAGACTGGTCCGTGGATAGTGATCAACTAGTTGTTACCTATTCAACTGGCAATCACCCGGTCGAGCTAGCTACCTTATCACTGACTGGCACTCAAAAAGACTTGTACAATCCTAACGCAAATTTCGATGCTGAACATGACTATGTGAAGCCGGAGGAATTCACATATCAGGCCGCTGATGGTCTTTCAATTGAGGGTTGGCTAATGAAGCCATCCAGTCCGCAAAAAAGTAATCCAATCGTTTTATACGTACATGGCGGTCCTCATTTTGCCTATGGTGAAAACTTTTTCTTTGAAATGCAAGTTCATGCGGCAAATGGCTATGGTGTTTTGTTACTCAATCCTCGTGGCAGCAAAACTTATGGACAAAAGTTCTGTCAGGAAAATGTTAACCATTATGGTGAAAAAGACTACACCGACTTGATGGAGGGTATGGATTATGTTCTTGCCAATCATGCCGAGTTTGACAAGGACCGTCAATACTGTGCAGGTGGTTCATACGGAGGCTTCATGACCACATGGGTTGTGGGACACACAAACCGGTTTGCCGCAGCCGTTGCACAACGGCCTGTAACTGATTGGATTAGTTTTTCAGGCACCAGTGACATCGGATTTATGTTTACCCCTCAAGAAATGGGCACGGATCGCTATGATGTACAGACCTTATGGAAATTTTCACCTCTTGCATACGCTAAAAATGTAACAACACCAACTTTAATCATGCAAGGCGAGTGGGATACACGGACCCCAATTGGACAAGGTGAAGAGTTCTTTAGCGCTCTTATTGAAAACGGCACTGAAGCCGAAATGTCCAGATATCCCCAATCATGGCATGGGGTCTCTCGAATTGGGCTACCAAATTTAAGGATTACAAGAATCAAAGAAACCCGAAGCTGGTGGGATAAACACCAATAATCATAAATATGGGACTACGAACAATACGCTAAAAACAGCTCTGCATGTTTATTATCAAATATAATAAACATGCAGAGCTGTTTAACATTGAAAAGTTATTATTTAAAGGCTAACTCGTTATTTAGTACTCTTCCAACAATCTAGCTAAGAAATAGGTTCCTTGCTGATAATCTGTCAAACGAATATTTTCATTAGGGGAATGGGGGTGACTACCAGAATAGTGAATTCCCACCATCACAATTGGTGCATGAACTGTGTCGGCAAATTGTTTCATGGGACCTCCACCAGGCATATTAGGAATCAAACGGACCTTCTGAGGCGTATATACCTCGTTCGCAACTTTCTTGTTCAACTGAACAAAGGGATGATTCAGGTCACTTCGAAAGGCTTCTTCACCCAATAAATAATCGAGCTTCACATCGCCGTATCCATTTTTTTCTAGTTGCTTGCTGATCAATTTAGCCGTCTCTTCAGGATCTTGATTGGGGGCCAGTCGACAATCAAGTTTAGCAGAGGCTTCTTTGGGAATAATTGTTTTAACGCCATCTCCCGTGTAGCCTGCGTTTAATCCATTAATAGTCATCGTAGCACCATTAACCAGTTCTTCACGTGGATCATTATATACAAACGGACGGGTTAACCCGTAGTTATCACGGACCTTATCTGCATCAAATGCCATTGTCTGAGTTGCTTTTTCCTCAGCAGGAGTAAGTTTCTCAATGTCATCATAGAAACCATCAACAGCAACTCGATTATCAGGTGTTCGCAATGATGCGAGCGCTTGAACTAAACGCCAAGCCGCATTGTCAGCGTAGCTTGCCAATGATGAATGCAGATCTGCAGCAGCAGTCTTCACATGTAAATTAAAGCTGGCAATTCCTTTGGCGCCACAGACAATTTGGAAGTTTTCACTTTCATCTTTACCGCCGCCTTCCCAGATACAAACATCAGCTTGTAGTTGGTTTGCATGGGCACGCACATATTTAGCTACATCCGGACTACCGATCTCTTCTTCGCCTTCAACGAAAAACTTTAGATTCACTGGAATTCCACCATGTTCATTAAAATATTTAACCACCGTTAGCCGGGACATTAGTTCGCCCTTATCATCACAAACGCCACGAGCAACTAGTTTATCTCCAACAACTGTTGGCTCAAATGGTTGGGTTTTCCACTCGTCTAAAGGCTCAGGCGGCTGAACATCATAATGATTGTAGAACAAGACGGTCTTATCCGATGTCCCACTGAACTCGGCGAAAACCACCGGATTACCACCCTGATCAGTCCACTTTTCGACGTTTGTGGCACCAAGATTCTTGAACTGCTGCATGATCCACTCGTTAGTTTCGTTAATCCCTTTGTTTTGAGCTGAGATACTCGGAATTCGTAGATAGTCCGTAACATTGTCTAAATTATCTAAGGCATATTGTTCAACTTCTTTTTGTTGCATTTAATCACCACCTATTTAATTTGTTTTCCGTGCTGAAATACCAATTTGTCGACTTGCGTAATTGCATCAACGCTTTGAGTCGGGTCCTGATCTAAAACCAAAAAATCGGCAAACTTACCAGGTTCTAACGTGCCATAATTGTCGGAGATCCCAAGCAAATTAGCCGCATATTGGGTTGCACTTAATAAAGCTTGGCTTGGAGTGGCGCCGATTTCATTTACCAGCAATTGCATTTCTTCCCAAGTACCAGTTTTAAAACTATTAAATGGCGTTCCGGCGTCCGTTCCAACTATGACTTTGACTCCCTTCTTGAAAGCCAGCGAAACATTCTTGAAAAAGTCAGCCTTTACTTGATCATTTTTCCGAATCATGTATGAGGGGAGCTTATCACGGCCATATTTACTAATGCTTGCTGCCGCATTCAAAGTAGGGACGAGATACACATTGTGCTTAACCATATAGTCGGCTTGCTTCTCATCAACATAGATGCCGTGTTCAATCGAATCTACACCCGCATCCAGGGCATTTTGGATACCACTATTTCCCTGCGCATGTGCAGCAACTTTTTTGCCCTTATGATGAGCTTCCTCAACTGCAACTTTCATTTCTTCAGGTGTCAGTGCCGTATCATCAATGTTGTCACCGGCAGACATAACGCCGCCAGTCGCCATTACCTTGATATTATCGGCACCAATCTTAAGTGCTGTTCTGACGGACTTTCGCATTTCATCTGGCGAATCAGTCAAATAGGACCAGTCAATTTCACCATTGGCACCTTCTTTGAAATCTCCGTGACCACCCGTCATTGACATTGGACGGCCGGATGCAACAATTCCAGGAGCTTCCAGATTATGTTCTTTAGCAAAGTCCCGAAGCTTAATATCGGTATTAAAAGCACAACCGCAATCTCGAATATAGGTAACACCAGATTCTAATAAGTCTCTCAGATTTTGAATGGCTGTGGCTGTTACTTCAGTTTCTGAAAGATACTCCAGCTTGTTAGTAACTGGATTCATCATCATATGCGTATGAGCGTTAATTAATCCTGGCGTGACATACTTTCCTTTTAAATCGATATTCTCGTCAGCTTTTTTAGCCGGGTTACCAGTACCCACTTGGGAAATTTTGCTGTCAGTAACTTCAAACCATGTATTTCTGGTTATCTCTTTACTTTTTCCGTCAAACATACTCGCATTGTAATATATTGTCGACATAATATTCTCCTTAATCATAAAAAGATGGCCAACAGCCATCTTTTTTAATGTTAGTAAACCTGAACACCCTTCTTGTAGACCGCTTTGTCTGCTTGCTGGACAGCCTTTACATCGGCTAAGGGATCATTATCCAATACTAAGAAATCAGCGTACTTATTTGGCTCAAGGGTTCCATATTCTTTATCAATCTTCATTAATTTGGCTGAATTATAACTCGTTTCTAGTGAATCAAAATTAGTAGCACCTTGTTCAACCATTAACTCGAATTCAACCGGCGTCATGGTGAAATCATTGAATGGGGTGCCTGCATCAGTACCAAGTGTAATTGGAACTCCGCGCTTCCATGCATGCATAATATTTTTATACAAATCGTCTAATGCATCAGCGGCCTTTTTAATTTCCCAATCTGGCATCTTTCCTTCACCATATTCGGGGATCGCCCAATCAGCAACCAAAGTGGGTGTCAAATAAGTACCTTGCTTAAGCATCAAATCAATTTCTTCATCGTTTACATAGAAACCATGTTCAATTGAATCAACACCTGCTTTGATTGCATTCATGATACCAGGATTACCTTCTGCATGAGCAGCAATAATTCGGCCTTTATGATGAGCTTCATCGGCAGCAACTTTCATTTCTTCAACACTTAACTGGGGATCGGCCATAAAATCGCCAGGGGTCATAACACCACCTGTTGCCATGACTTTAACGGCCATTGTTCCTTTTTTAAGACCCGTCCGAACCGCTTTCCGCATTTCGTCAGGCGAATCAACTAAATGACCAAAGTTTGGAAAATCACCATGGCCACCGGTCATGGAATAAGGTCTACCCGATGGCAAAATTTCCGGTACTTTTTTCAAAACTCCTTGTTTACGTAACTCATTTAGCTCAATGTCAATATCAAAAGTACTACCACATTCACGAATATAAGTAACACCGGACTTCAATAAGTCATGCAAATGTTGAACCGCATGAACAGTGGCTTCAACGACATTTGCGCCAGTGCCGCCATCACCAGCTGTTGGATCCATGCAGATATGCGTATGACAGTTGACCATCCCAGGCATAACATATTTTCCTTTTAAGTCGACTTGCTTATCAGCAGAGGGGGCATTGCCGGTTCCGACTTGATCAATCTTCCCGGTTTCATCGTCAACAACTAACCATGCTGACTTTTTGATTTCGTTACTTTTTCCGTCAAATAAATCGAAATTTGTATATGTAGTCTTACTCAAAAATATCCACTCCTTTTTCTAATTAATATAAGGTTAATTCTCATTCGAGTAATAGTCAACCACCCTTTTATACTAAGCATCTAAGAAAACGTGACCTGATGGCGTTAATTGCAATTCCTATAAAATTAGAATTGACTAACAATTCAATGAGTAATAGGATACATGTATTCAATAAATTTATTAGGAGTGATATACATATGAATTTCATTATTGCGTTCCTTGTTGTTATGGTGTTCATGTTCATTGGTGAATGGGTTTCAACAATGTCTCATGCTTTTATTCCTTCCGTTTTTATCTCCGCTCTATTATTTGTTATTGGCTTTTGGACAATTCTACCAAAGGATGTCGTCACACAAGCGTCTTACGGTAACGAGTTCGTGTCTATTTGTGTATCAATGCTTTTAGTTCATCTTGGTACCCTAATGGGCTTAAAAGAATTAGTTGCTCAATGGAAAGCGGTTTGTATTGCTCTTCTTGGTGTCTGCGGAACAATGCTTCTATGTCTCACGATCGGAAGCTTAATTTTTGACTGGAAAACAGTTGTCGCAGCAGTTCCACCACTCACAGGTGGTCTTGTATCAGCTTTGCTTATGACCGATGGCCTTAAAGCCCAAGGTGTTACCGCATTGGTTGCCCTGCCCGTTTCAATGTTTGTTATCCACTCAGTTGTTGGATACCCATTAACATCCCTGATGCTTAGACAAGAAGGTGGCCGTTTGGTAAAAGAGTTTAAGGCAAATGGTAGCAAATTAGACCCTGAAGCTGCCGAATTTGCTGCGGGACAACAGCCTTCAGTATTCAAATCACAAAACGTTTTTAATTTGAAACCGGAATATGAAACACCGGCCTTTATCTTAGCTCGTGTCGCAATGGTGGCTCTCTTCAGTACATGGTGTGCAGGCTTGATCAATAATGCTATTAACCCAAATGTTGTTTGTCTGATCTTTGGTGTTATCGCTCACCAATTTGGTTTCTTGGAAGATAATGCTTTAAACCAAGCAGGCGTATTTAATTGGTTGATGTATGGTTTACTTGCTTATGTCTTTGCTCAACTAAGTGTCACTACCCCACAAATTATGGGCAGCATTATTCTTCAGATTATTGTCCTAATCGCTCTAGGCTTACTCGGAATGTTTTTGGCTTCTCGTATTCTCGCTAAACCTTTTGGAATGTCGTGGCAAATGGCTTATGCTTGCTCACTCACATCGTTATTTGGGTTCCCAGCCGATTATATCTTAACTTCAGAAGTTGCCCATACTGTTGCTGGTACAAAAGATGAAGAGCGCTACTTACTTCATAACATGATGCCCAAGATGCTGGTTGGTGGATTTGCAACCGTTTCTGTTGCCTCCGTTATCATTGCTTCAATATTCCTAAAACTAATTTAAACCAATAATTGCCCAAAATCGTCGTTGATGAAATATTCAACGACGATTTTGTGATCAAAAAGCAGTTAGTAATCCTGAATTGAAGTGGATAACTGAATCAGAAAATGATTTCTAGATAGCATTGACATCCCGTTGAAAGCGCTTAACATGTTCCTTGGAGTATACATTTTATCGAGGGAGGCAACTTATGGAAACTAAGGTTAATTTTATGAAGTATTTACGTCGAACAATCTTGCTGGGAGTGTCATTGATCTTGTTTGGGTTCACATCAACTAACTCTGTTACTGTAAGAGGCGACACATCATCAACTTCAATCGCTACATCTGCACCTAACATTTCAGATCAGACATACTACCACTCATCAGCAACTCAACTCGCAAAAATGGTTCACGAAGGTAAAGTAACCCCACAACAACTAATTGAACACGCTGTTGCAAAGATTAAAACTGATAATCCACAACTCAACGCAGTGATTTCTTTACGTGAAGACCAGGCAATGAAGGAAGCTGCCAACTTAAAGGATACGGGGCAACCATTTTATGGCGTTCCATTATTAATTAAGGGGTTAGGACAGCCGCTCATCGGTTCATCAAATACACGAGGTTTAGTTCCTTTGGCTGATCAAAAAGCAACCACCACTAGTTCATTCGTGCAGCGTTTGCAATCGATGGGCTTTATCGTTATTGGACAGACCAACTTCCCGGAGCTTGGCTTAATTAACATCACCAATTCAGCACTGAATGGGGTTGCTCATAACCCATGGAACCACGCCGACAATACTGGCGGATCGTCTGGTGGAGCTGTTGCCAGCGTTGCCGACGACATCGTTCCTGTCGCAACCGGAAATGATGCCGGCGGGTCACTTCGAATTCCGGCATCATGGACCGGCGTGATTGGTTTGAAACCAACTCAAGGTGTAATCGAAGGTGACGATACGACACCATCCTCGGTTAATTTTGCCGATGCCAAGAATATTCAGGATATGCAAACGCTATTTAACGGTATGTTAGCAACGTCTAATCACTCAGGTGATGCAATGCTAAAAACCGTTCCAAAAAATATTAAGAAAATTCCAATTGCGTATTCAACTAAGTCGCCAGTTAACACCCCCGTCAGTAAAGATGCCGTAAACGCTGTTAAACAAGCCGTTTCATTCTTAAGATCAAAAGGCTTTAAGGTTGTAAAAGCCAATTCTCCTGTTGACGGGGTTAAATTAATGCATGTCTACTATCTTGAATCCACGGGGACTGGAACCAGTGCCAATAACCTTATCAAGAGCGTCACAGGTAAAAATATGACCTTTGATGATGTTTCCCCAATGACCTGGGCACTTTATCAAGCTGATCAAAAGCAACCTACAAATGCTGATGTAACCGTTCAAAATGAACTGAGTCTAGTTAACCGGCAAATGACTGCATTTCACAAAAAATATCCGCTTTATTTAACACCTACCACTGCAGTTACGGCTCCAAAGAATACAGATCCGGCCTATCTACCTCAATATGTGGATAAACTGAGGGATATTGACAGCCTTAATCACACCCAGCAAATTCAAACAATTTACGATGCTTGGCTTCATGGATTGACCAAGACACCATTCACTCAGCTTGCCAACCTTTCAGGAGAGCCCGCAATTAGCTTACCAACATACGTTAGCAAGCAAAAAATGCCTCTGGGAATTCAATTTGAGGCAGCTAAGGGTAATGATAAGTTGTTACTGAAGGTTGGTGCATACTTCCAAAGCCAGCATAAATTTAAGCTGTTAGATAATTATCGTTAGCATCTGGTTGCACATTATATTTTACAAGAAATTTATCGGTTCTGAGAAATTAGTTGATGAATAAGCAAATACTAATAGCACCCAACTAGTTCGTGAAAAACGGCTGGTTAGGTGCTATTTTTGTAGGTTCAATTTTTGGCTATTAACCCTGTCATGATCTAACATGAATGAGTTCTACTTTTAAGGGTTATTCCTAATGTGTAAGGAATACTACTAACCCGTGAAATCAACCGTTCCATTGGGGGAATACGCACATCTTCACGAGTAGCGGCCATAATATCCAGGATTACCCCCACATGCGTGGGGAATACGCGCTGACCTCTTGGCCCACTATCTCACCGAAGGGATCACCCCCACACCCGTGGGGAATACTACTCACGTGTTGTCGGGGGTACGAAGGTCTTAGGATCACCCCCACACCAGTGGGGAATACGCCAGATGGCGCACAGCTGGCTGGTGGGCACAAGGATCACCCCCACACCAGTGGGGAATACTTTCACTTGATGTGTTTTCATTTTGGCGATTGAGGATTACCCCCACACCCGTGGGGAATACACTAAACAATCCCTGCTATGACGGCATTCTTAAATTTCCAAATGGCCGTTTTTCATTAGTTTATTTGCTAATCCAAGTGTTGCTTTGGCATCAGATAATGAATTATGTGGCGCAGCATTGTCAACACCATACTTTTCCAATACTGTTCCCAACCGATAGTTATCCAGGAATTGGTCAGCCTTTTTGACAATTGGCATTAAATCGATCATCCGATTTTCTAAATCTGTTTGCTGAATTTTTCGAAACCCGGCGGAAAGAAATGCTTGATCAAAGCGCAAATTATAGCCAACGATTGGTAAATCACCAATAAAATCCTTCAGGGAATCCAATGCGTTCTCTAATTCAACTCCATCGGTCCGCACTTGATCAATGGTGATACCTGTCAGCTTAGTGATCTTCTCCGGGATATCAGAATCAACTTTCACCAGCTGATAGAAGTCAGTATAATTACCTGTTCGAGCTTGTTTGACAGCACCAAAGGAAATGATTTTATCTTTGGCAACATCTAATCCAGTGGTTTCAAGATCAAGCGCGACAAATGGTGTTGTTGGATGCTCATGAGATTTCTGCAATGACTTATGGGCCATGACCTTCGCCTTATGAAATTTGGCAGCATTGCTAAAGCCGTGTTTTACAGGTGTTGGACTTGTCTCAAGTCGCATCATCAGTGGAATGCCATCAAAATCAACCACCCTGTATTGCTTGCGCGTCGTCTTAATTTGATACCCAAGCTCGTTATTAGTGTTGTAAACCATGGTGGCTTCCCCGTTGCCGATTCCGCTTATAACCCGTTCCCAGAGGAGGTCTCGGATTCTGGCACTGACATTTCCGACATAAACGCCGGTCTGAACTTCTTGATACCACTTCGTCAAATCTCCTCGTAAAGATTGAGGAACCTTGGTTAAAGTTATGACAATCATCTGCCACCATCCTCTTTAAACTCGTGGTATTGGACACCAAACTTCTGTAAGCCCAGCTTGTCATCCCACAAATTCACAAGATCCACGCTAATATTGGTTTCGGTTACACCCAAAATCGACGTAAGATCTTGAATCATTCGCACGAGTATCTTACTTGCCGCAAACGCATCCCGCATCGCTAAACGTGTCCGGGCACCGATATCTTTGTCATCGCCAAATTGAGCTGCGACCTGAAACGCAACTGGGATCGAAATTTCAGCCTTATACAAATCCGCAAAATCATAGACAAAAGACAAATCGTGGCCCGTGTGGACAAATCCGAGACCGGCAGAAGCCCCCATCGCGACAATCACACTGTAACTAAGGCCATATAATGCTTGATGAGCTGCAGTTAACGCCTTGTTAATTGGGGTTCCGGAATCAAAGTTATCGGGATTATATTCCCGGCGAGACCAAGGGACATCGTTCTTCCGGGATTCATGACGATACACCTGCCTGACCCGGCTACCTTCTTTACCCCTCAATTCCTGCATGGTTAGTCCGGAAACATCATCATTAGGAAAACGCATTTGGTACATTTTACGAGCAACGGCAACCCGAGTCTGGTTATTTGAAACCAGCTTTGCTTGTGCCTCTAGCAATCGCGAAGAATGGCTCAAGGCCCTTCCATGAGCGTATTGGCGAACTCCCTGCTCACCTACCCAGACCACACCCATTCCGGTGTCCCCCATCAATTCCATCGCCCGATGAGTCACATCGACTCCGGGTCCAAGCATTAAGACACTAACGATTGCAGCGGGCACAAAGGCCGTCCCACGGCTATCCGTCACCAAAATTGCGCTGTCTTGGCGGTTAAGCTTGGCGTGTTCTAAATACAGGAAAGTAATGCGATCACGAACCCGGCTGAGCTCTGTGAGTTCAGGCTTTTTTGCACCCATTTTTCTACTCATAGCTTAGCCTCTTGGAATAACAGTCATCAGGCCCATTCCAAAGGCCTTTTCCCGACCGATTCCGGTTACTAATAACTGTTTGAAATCGTCCAATTGACTCACTCTCAGCAATCCTTCAAAGGTTACCCGACTTAATTTCATGTTGCGCTTACCTTTGTGCAAGACCGGCCAATCACGGCTAACGATATCAAAATTATCGATGGCCTCAGAATCCGAAGCGCCAGCCAAAGTCGTTTGAACCAACTGAAATCCGTGTTTCTCTGCCCGATCAGCCAACCATTGTCGCTGTTGGTCAACAGTAATGTGGGGAACAATTCGCGGCTGGCTTTTTCCTTCCCGAGGAATTGCATGGGTTGGATTGGCCGTTAATCTAAATTGCATAATTTGGCCTTCTTGAATCTTCGCCAAAAATGGATCGTAAGATTTTGTCATCGCCGTGTGAGGTACACCAAACATCCCCAGTTTCGTTAAATCTGGAGCTTCTTCACTCAACACGAGCAAATATGTTTTCCCAGCCAGATGGTCAACTCGCCACAAATGCCGTAGTCGTTTGTGAGCAGCAATTTCAGCCGGAAAACTTTGTTCCACCCAATTATGGTAGGCACCAAGATGGGTCAATTCTTTCGTTTTTTGACGATTATTGACGTCAATTTGAACCCGTGATAAATACATGTGGACCCCTTTCTAGAGCGCACCAAATGCGTCATGAACCGTTTCAGACTTCTCGTGGTGATTTCTCTGGATATATTTTTGATTCAACTTAATGTGGTCAACGTTATCGCTTGCCACCGGTCGATAACCGTGTTGGCGATTGCGCTGATCGAATGAAATGACGCGATCTTTGACTACGAAGCTTCTCTTATCAGGCAACAAATCTGCATCCGCTATAAGCTCAAGACTGTTAACAAACCTCTTATTCTCACGATGCCAATATCTTTGTTGATACCAACGTGAAGCTTGCCATTCAAGTTTACTCAAGACACTGACTGGATCAGTATTTTCGAAGATATGCGGGTTTATGACACCTGCTGGCACATTGGCCCGACGCCCAAGAAATAACTGAAATTTCGGTCTTCTCAGTGCTAATTCAATATCACTGATTAAATTTTCGTCATCGCTTCCTAGTGCTACGACAAACACCGCATCTTGTAAATAGTCGCGGTGCGTAACCCACTTATCCCCCTTTTTACTATGAGCCATTTGAAAATCTGTCAAAGTTGTTCCACGTTGATCCACTCGGACAGCAAAACTCAACTCATTTAACTGGATAATTCGCTTGTCGTCTCTTTTATATCCCATCGCAGCAGCAATCATCCCAATAATCGCACTTTTAGAAGGGTGATCATCGCTTGTTCGACGCTCGAAAGTTGCCTGGTTTCCATAAGATTGCAACGGAGCAATTAATCTAATCGTTAGTGTTTTCATCCTGCACCACCTTTGTTAATACTTCGGTGACCTTATCTAAAAGTTCTTGGATATTTGCGGCTTGCACTCCAATTGAAGACTCAACTTTCCCATCACTTAAAATAACCGTTTCCAGGGGCTTATCCATAACCACGTGTAGAGTTGATTTATACTCTGTTTCTAATCTATGGACTGACTCCCTCACATAACCAGTTGTGGACCGAATTGGTTCTTCAAATGCCGAAACCAGGTTAACAGGAGTATCAGTACGAATGGTAACCATCACATAGTTCGGTAAAGTCTTATTAGCAAAACTATGTTGTTTTCCAGTCGGCATTGAGAACAGAAAAGCTTTGATAAAATCACTTACACCAGTGACTGTGGATTTAACGCCAATATTATGAACAAGCTCATTAACGTTTAAGTTAGCGTAACGATATAATGTGGATGAATTAAATTCGTCAGTCCCAATAAAGCCGGCACCATTGGTATCTTTGCCCTTTAAATCATCTAAGGCCGTATAGTAATCAAACTCAGGGACAACTTCATGAGTAGAAATTGCATGGGCCACTTGGGCAGAACCTTCCACGTTGAGCTCAGGATTATCTGCAACCATCCGTCCAAAAAGTGCTAAGTCTAAGGAATTATCACTCTGTAAGACCTGTTTAACCTCCTTTTTGTCTAATTGGTCATGAACAAGTGCATACTGAGCAAGTTTCTCAATCTGTCCTGGAGAAACGAGTAATAACACTTTGGTTTCATCTTTCTTCGTTTTGTCAAATTTAATTCCAGCCGCATCAAATACTTCATGAGCCTTAGTAAAAGCAGCTTCCTCATCTAAAGATGGGTTCAATCCCATTAATGTTGCAGCCAATAACTTAGCAGCTTCTTTTGTTCTGTTACCGGTATCCACATGTGCCTCACGAAATGCTTTTCGCATGGCTTGTTTCCAGCTTTGCGAAGAAACTCGGGAACGCATCGCCCCGCCAAAAAGCGCGGTCTTGGGAGCACCAGTATCATCTCGGTTCATGCTTGAAGCAGGAACAGTTTGTAATACGTTTAGATCAATATATAAATTTTTATTAGTCATGATTTTTCTCTCCTTCAGAATTAGCTGCTGGTTTAACAACTCGGTAATATTTTTGACCCCAACCGAGTTGGACTTCTTTAGCCTTCTCGGGTCCTTTTTGGAAACTGTAAAAGTCACCGGCAAGCCTACCATAATCAATTTTCTGGTTAAACTTGCTAGCTTTTAAGATCTGAACTAAATGTGTAATTGCATTAACCATCCTGCTGTAATTAGTCGTTTTCAAAAGCGACTGCACTCGCCGATCCAACGCCTGCCGAGTTTCATCATCACTTCTCATCGCCGCAAGAGCCTCAAACAAAGTCTTCGCATTAACAGACTCATCTTTACCAGACAAACCATACATTAACGTTTCTTGACTCTGTTGATGAATAGCAAACAAGTAAATAGCTGTGTATATTGCAGTTTCACTTGCTGTTGGCTTACCAGTTTTGCTGAGCATCCCCTTATCCAGCACACTCAACATGATTGGCCATACTTTTTGTGCACCAGGCTTAAGAATTGTTGGTGCGCTTCGAATACCTGCCAGCATCGCTTTGTTTTGGTGACCATTTGCATAGAGTTCATGAATAATATTATCGGTAACCTCAATCACTCTCTTTTTAACTTGATCGCAAGTTGTCATTTTATCATCGCCTTTTTTAGTTATCCCATATCTCGAAAAACTTGGGTTCGAAACTGATTATTGATAGTGAAAATATTTACCAAGCCCTTATTTTTATCAATGACGCCATTTACATCCACAAAGCCGGTCATATCACGAGGTGAACTGGATTGAATAACCTCATCAGCGACTTCTTGCACATAGTCTTTCAGTTTCTTTTTCCAATCGTTACTCTGAGTATCCCGGTCATCTATGTTGTTTAAACTTCGAAGCCAATTTTTGAAGGGAACGTTTAACCCATCATAAAATTCAGCAATCATTTTATTTGCAAATGAGCGATCGTCCACATTGCGTAAACGACCAATATTAGCAGCGAATCGCCAATAATCGCTACCAATTTTTTGGGTGAGAACAATCATATCCTCAATCCGATCCGGCCATTTTTGAGCAGCGCTTGGATCTTCATCAAATAAAACATCGGCATCGATTTGCATATCATCGAAAATTTCTGCAGCCGGCATTTGTGAAGCAGCATTATCATCCCTAATAAGATCAGCGGAAGCCAAAGTTAGCCGCGTTTTTTGAGGAATTCCGTCAGCCTCTTTAAGTTGTTTTAGCCATTTGACGATTCCAGGCTTCGCTTTCTCAGATTCATGATTATCCGTTTCCAGAGGCACATATTGACCGAAGTTCCGCCACATGGCAGTGCCCATCGTACTTAACCGCTTTTCAGCAGGTACATGCTTGCCATCTTCTTTACGCACACGCCAAGTCGTCATGGGTTCAATAAACGCCGCAGCACTGTCAAACATTGGCAATCCAGCACTGAAAATGGTTGGGTCACCATTTTTAGACCAATTAATATGAAGCATTCTGGACCAAACTGTGTACAACTCAGCTAAATTGTCTGGTTGGAGCATTTTTTCTCGTTTCGAGATATATTGGGCAACGGAATATTCCCACACCGGCTTTTGGGGTGTGTAAGGACGGTTTGTTCTGTTTTGATTAATCAAAATTAAATTCAACATTAAAGTTTGAAACAGGTTGTCCCCCGTGGCATACACTGGGTTCAGCTTATATAACCATCCAGAAGAGACAGAGTATTTTGCTGACATGTTGATCTTAGTTTTGTCCGTGACGCCCGAATAATTTTCATAACTTATAAGCCAACGTGTCAACTCGTCTAGCTTCAGCTGATTCTTAAACTCCGGTGTTTTTGGCGAGAACAAACTTGGCTTATTACCACTTTCAGAAATTTGACGATTCATCTGCTTAATTGCAACCTTGCCTGGCCCCTCGCTTCCGGAAATCTGTTTATTTGTGGGAACTAAACGATTGTAATCACGTTCCCCAACTTGATAAAAAGGGGATTCTCCAAACAAGTCAAATCGCTGATTATACCGTCTTAAGTATGTTGTAACGATTTTTGTAAAATGTCCCTCTCCATTCTGGCCATATAGCTGTTTCCACGTATTAAGAAGGTCCTTTGAAATTTGTCTTCGAATTAGTTGGTCATCTTCGTCCACCTTCTCAATATCCTTTAACGAATCTTTGTCTAGCTTCAGCCAGGGATATGGTTCTCCTTTCGGGTCAAATCGTGAATATACGGTTGTAAGAATAGCCAGCAAAAAACGTAAAATTGCAAGGTCTTGTGACCGCATTTCTCCGGATAGTTCACGATAACTTTGAGCATTTTCAAATAACTCAATTAAAGAAACTGTCTTTTCCTGGTTATCAGCCAGTGAGATCACTTTCAGCCACGGTTCAGTCGTCAAATTAAAACTTCTAGTTTTCATAATCACCCTCCTTTGAATAACTCAAGCCAAATTTCGTAGAATAGTGTAATCGCCAACCCTCAAGACTGGCCGACAAATTGTTGTCTAACCGAAGCACCAACGCCCCTTTGAGCCAGACGTCGTTACGCCAGTCAGGATAATACCGGTGAGTTTGAACTGCCAGGACATCAATCACACGATTAACTTTCGGTGTAATACTTGATGGAATCCTAATCAGTTGTTTAGCGATTGTTTTAGACGATACGGTTTGGATGGACTGAGGTTGTTCGTCGGGATTAACTGGTATCAAGAAATCACCTTTGTTAGTATGTTGAATCATAATGACTTCAACAGTTTGCTTAATATCGCGAACAGCCGCCTTAGCTAGCTGTTCATTTTTATCAACGTCATTTTGCGCTTGATTCAACCAGCCATGAAGGTCGCCAAAATAGTCTGGTGGGGTAACTTGGTACGCCTCAGCTTTTGCGGCCTCGGTCTTAAGATATGTTTTAAACCCAGTTAAACTTTCATTGATACCAATCATTCCAGATATTTCATTGTCATTAGTTTTGCTGTAAACGGCCTGCACCAATTTTGAAACGTCTTGAGGAATATTGATCTTATCTCCAAGGAAATAATCAGTCTTCATCAATAAATATCTTTGATAAATTAATTCATTTGCCTTTCCATAATCTCCTGGACCGTTGATACCCATAATAAATACCTGTGGCGTTTGCAGTGCTTTAGGTCGCTTGATGTGGTGACGATGCAAACGGCCCGCGCGCTGTATGATTAAATCCATTGGCGCAATGTCGGTATATAGAATATCAAAATCAATATCTAATGACTGTTCGAGAACTTGAGTACCAATGACAATCATTTTTTTCGGACGATGCGCATTTTTCCCAGTTGTCCGCTGCAGCTTTTCTTCTTGTGCTTCTCGTGCAGGGCTGAGAAAAGCTGCGTGGACAATCATCATATCAACACCTTTTGGAATAAGTCGAGCAAGGGCCTGCGCTCGCTTTACGGTATTGACGATAATTCCTGCAATCCCACCCTCAGATATCTGAGTTAACACCATTTGAATTAGTTTTTCATCCGTGGGATTGATCTTCTGAATCTGTAACGTGTAGGGCTTTTGGTCGCTGTGGCCTTCAAATTTGGTTACTTGCCTCAATTCTTTACCATCTAAGATGCTAAGTAGCGGGTAAGCTTCTGTTGATTGCCACCTATCAGGTGCTTTGAATCCTTTAGGATGTGAAGATCCATATTTCCCTTTTAAATAAGCTTCAATTAATGAATTCCTATTTTCATTTGGGAGTGTTGCTGATAAAACGACAATCGGGACGTGGTAGGCCCCGAGCCAACTGATTACGACATGTAAATACTGACTCATAAAGATGTCAATCGCGTGAGCTTCATCGATAATGACAATCTTCCCGCTCAATCCTAAATGCTTTAAGAACAAATGCTTCTGTTTTAATCCCATTAATAATAGATTATCAATTGTTCCAACAGAAAATTTGGTTAAAATAGATTTTTTGCCAGAAAACCAGCCGTTTACTGTAACGCTTGGGGCCTTAGTATTTGGAACTTCAACATTAGTAGCATCAGGAATCTTTTGATAATGACGATTGAATCGAGCCTTACCATGCATTAGCTTAATCGAAAGTCTTTCATCTTGCGATTTAGCAACTTTTTCAAGCCAATCATCTACTCGATCAAACATCGCATTCGCCGTAGCTTGGGTTGGTAACCCGATAAAGACACCGTCTTCACCGCGAATGGTAGCTAATTGTTCAGCAGCAATCAGTGCAATTTCAGTTTTTCCGACACCTGTGGGGGCCTCAATGATAATGATTCCAGGATCGTCAGTTTTGGCGATTGCGTGCGTAACAGCTGTTTGAACTGGCCGAGCTTCAAATCCCCAACGGCTTTTATATGGATTATCTTGAGACGATATCTTTTGAGGGATCCATTTATCGCTCAAATTCCAATTGCCAATTGCTCGATCAAAGCGACTGTCAGTGTCAATTTCATCATAAGATGTATCTAGTGACACAAGCGGAAATAATTCTTTCTCACTAGCATTGGTTAAGCGCTCACTAGATGCCAGCCAGTCGGCCATGATCAAAAGCCCTTCTAAGATAACTGCTTGTGGTTGACTAACATCAGGAATTTCTTTTACCGAACTGTAGCCAACTAGTTCTAATCCATAGTCAAGAATTTCTCTTTGCGTCTGTTTCCAACTCGCGGCGATTTCTGGATGTGTTTCACTTTGAAAATAATTATCAGTGTATCTACTAATCTGACCACTGGGCGTCTCCGAAAGGGGTAATCCGTGGTGTCCACCGATAATTGCTCCAACTGACACCGGTACTTCCCAATATTCTAAAAGTGCTTCTCCAGCTGTTCCATGTGGCGAATCTCGAGAATTTGATAGTTCTTTTTTATTAATTTCTGAAAAGCCACTTTCCATCAAACGTTCCATAATATTTTTGTCTATATACTCATCACGGCTGCTCACTGTTTTCTTCTGAAAGGCCGGGGTTGCTTTGCCAATGTCATGAAAGAAGCCTACAAAACTAATCAGTTTTTCAATATCTTGTTCTGAATGACTGTAAGTTCCATAAGGGGTCGAACGTTTCAGTATCTGTCTTTGACCATCACTAAGCCAATTTTCATAAAGCCAGGAAATTACATTTTTTGTATCCGTTAAATGTGTGATTAGTGGTAGCCAGAGTGGTGTGCCATCAATGCCAATTCTCTTTTTCGACCACATTGAGGTAGTCTTTTTTGATAGCTTCATTATTTGCGCTCCTTTTTTGATGATTTATATGATTTGAGCTAATTAGATCACATGTTTTAGATATAAAACTATCGTTTGATAATATTTGCCCCACATACGTAGGGAATACTCATTAGACATAAATCTATCAGGATCACCCCCACACATGTGGGGAACAAATCAACGAATTAAGATCTCGTAGAAATCACAACTAATCAGGGTAATGCAAGATATTACATAAAAGAGAATACAAATCAATTATATCATCCAACTGGGAACATATTTTAGTTTATTAACAATCTTTTGAGCTCTTGCATGAGTGACGAAAAAAGTATAACACCCAATATAAAAATTCCGACTTTCAATTTACCTTGATTCTTTACCCACAACCAAGTTTGTCAACGCAATAGCAGCGATAATTGCAATGAATATAAAAAATAGACTAATTAAAATGGACCATCCAGAGCTGGAATAAAGCGCATTTGATGGAACTCTCACTAGATAAGTCCTAAAACTGCGGTTGATAACAAACTGAGTCAGCCGTTAATCGCAGATATCATATAACTCACTCATAAATTTGGGCAGTTCACGAATGATATCGTCCAAGTCACTGCCAAATTCGATATCATCACTTGCATCATAGGAACTTAAAGTGCGATACTCGATCTCATCAAGAAAGTGCAAATCTTCAGTCAAGCCATAAAGCTTTTTCGCCCACATTGATGAAATAATCGTGACTCCCTTATGATCTAAATACTTAGCAGTCGTCATGGCTCCGGCACTGATAACTTTGACCAAATCTTCATGCAAAACGTCAACTCTAAGTAATTTGAGCAATGCAATGCTTAAAACGCTATTGAGTAAGTTATGATAATAGTTTTCAGAAATTAAATTACGCTTCAACTCATTCCAATTGAGGTTGTTAATTGCCAAATAATCGTCACCATCCAGGCTGACCTTAAACCCTTTTTGAATCACCCAGAAAATATCCTTCTTCAATTTACCGACGGTGTCAAAGCCTAAAGTTTTAAACCGCTCTTTTAATTCAGGCTCATCAAAAAGCGATAGATGTAGTAATTGGCCAGTTTCTAACGGTTTGCCAATAACCTTTACCGCATGAATATTATTTATATTGTCGAGTTCTGAGTCAATATCCTGTTTGCTAAGTGCTTTTTGCTCGTCTTGAGTAATAGTCCGAATTGGACCATTTTCATCATGAGGTTCAAAGCTGAAAGTTTCTCCCATTGCTACATATTTCCCAGCTTGTTTTTGTGGCAAATAAAATGACGTTACCACCGTCCGTTTATTTAAAATATCTCGACGAAAGTGTTTAGTTGAAAAATACAATCTTGACTTCGGCTCAGTCAGCAGCTCATATACCCCGGTGGTTGAATGCAATTTGGCCAGGTTCTTCTCTGTGACTGGCATAAAAAACTGATCGCCGGATAAAAGTCCGTTTTCACCATTAGTTTGTAGTTGATTAATGATTTGATACAAATTAATTAGCTTGATATCTTGTGAGGTTAACTGTTTTAAGACTGCTTTATTTTGACTATCAACCAAAGTGTTCAAATAGGTGGACACTGGCTCTAAAATTGTTGTTTGGGTACTCCAAAAATACTGTTCCTTTAACAAATTTTGGATAATTGCCTGAGACGCTACCTGATTTTTTAATTTCTTTAAAGGCTTAAAGCTTTTAGGCAATTTCTTTAAAGGCGTATTATCATCCAATTGTCCCACATTGCTTGCATTTGAATTAATAAAAGTGTCGATCTGTTTTGCTGTAATTAAGTTTGGTTTTGTATGAGCCATATTTAATTGATACCCCCTAACTAAAAATGCGTGTACGGTTATGATTATTCGTTCGATTTTAACTGGCCTAAAACTATGGCCAAATTAAGTCCCAAGTGGAACTCAGTATCTTGTTTAATCTTAGCAGCTTGATCACTGATTATTGAAGGGGCTGCCCTTACATACGTGAGGAATACCTGAAAACGGAAGCCGATAAACTCGAGCTTCCGGGATCACCCCTACACACGTGGGGAATACAAAACGGCGACAGCTTCCTAACTGCTGAAGACGGGATCACCCCTACACACGTGGGGAATACCCACAGTTGCGATTGCCTATGGTGTTATCGATAGGATCACCCCTACACACGTGGGGAATACACTAAAAAATCCTTGTTATAGCCATTCTTAAAGTGGAAAACAGTCAAATTTCATTAGTTCTATTCAAATAAAGTTTTGCCAACTACAAAAGACCACTTGCATCACCCATAAGGTATGAATAGCCTATTTTCGATCCCTGATCCACGTCACCGCACAAACTAATATTACTAACATTCGGCCGACATCTCAACATTTACTTTAGCTCCCCCTCATTTTCCTCAGCACAAGGTTTTTACTTCAGTTAACAAATATCCAAAATAAAACAGCGAACTTCTTTATAAATTGTTTCAGAAGTTCGCTTTCATTGAAAAATAATTTTAGTTAAAGACCATTTCCTTGATTTCGAAAAAGTTCTAGAATCTACGCACCATTCCCAAAGTGTGTAGTCAAAAAATCAATTATTAATTTAGTGATTTCTGGTTGCATAAACAATTCGTCCATATGCTCAGCACCCTGAAGCTCATACAAGTCTGCATCAACACCGTGACTAATTAAATCATCGTAAAGTTCACGACTATCGTCGACTGGGACCACTTCATCCTCCGTCCCGTGGAACAACAGAAAAGGCACCGTGGTATCCGTAATGAAAGTATGTGGATCCGCTTGAGAAACCAGTTCAGGATTATCTTCCGGTTCACCGCCTAAAAGGTTACGATAAACGAAGTCAAAATCAGAAGAGGCACTGTTTTGCTTAGCAGACAGCGGATTAACCACCCCATACCAAGGAATCGCAAGTTGAACGTCACTTGTGTAATCCAGATAGTTGCCAACATCAAACTGTTTTTGACCGTTAGTCACTGCTACCATGCTCGCAAGATGACCTCCAGCAGATTCGCCCATAACGGCGACCTTTTTTGGATTGATCTGGTACTTGTCAGCATTGGACTTGATATAGCGAATAGCCGCCTTCGCGTCAATCAACTGAGCTGGCCATTGCGCTTGGTTACTATTACGATACTCAACGCTGACGACAACAAATCCTGCTCGAACAAGATCAACCAGATTCGGCAAATGAACGTTATGATCAACAGTCATCCACCCGCCGCCACCAAACCAAAAAATAACTGGCAGCGGCTGTGGCTGTCCTTCAAACTGCCGTAAAACTGTTAACTTTAAATCCATCGTAGTATGTCCCAACCAACCTGGCACCTGCGCGTAAGTCACATTGGTATCTTGCCAGATTCCTGGACGACTTTTTGAGATATGGAGTACTTTTTTCATAACAACTGGTATCCCTTCTTAAACAACCATCTAAAATCCCTATGAACACCGTTAATTATACATGATGTGTTTCTTTCCAGCCATTTGTATGACTTTTAAATTTAGCCTTTTTAAACGCATCCTTTTGCGCTATACAATATTTTGAGGTTATCAACGTGGGATTCCCCCCCGCATGCGTGGGGAATACTTTATCGATTCAATGCTGTATGGAGCCGAGCCGGGATCACCCCTATGCGTATGGAGAATACATTGTAAGTGTCGCAGTCGACTTCATCCAATCTGAATCACCCCTACGTGTGTGGGGAATACCACCCATTCACCGGCCTCATAATGTCCGTCATCGGGATCACCCCTACGTGTGTGGGGAATACACTAAAGAATCCTTGATATATAAGTATTCATAAAATATATAAAGGTAATTTTTAATTAGTTTGAATGCTAAAATGATCAAATGATAGAACTACCAAAATATTTTACACGATAATAGTGAATCCCTTGTTTCATATTTTCAACTAACGTCAATAAATAAATCCAGTAAAATTCCAACCGTTATACCAGACCTATGATAAGAATTGTCCTAAAAATGATAAAATTCATTCAATCTCGTCGGAATGTCTCTGTCGATATAGTCTCAAAATCTTATCTGTCTTTCCCACAGCATGAGGTAAGATATTTCCCGGAGACATAATATCGTCTAACTCACCCTTAGACAAATACTTAGCAATTTCCTTATCCGAATAGTATAGATCCTTAAGCAACACACCTTTAACATCAGATTCTACGCGAAGGCGAACCAATAGCTCATGGGCGTTTTGCCGACCAATGTGCTTCCCAAGTGCCATCATGATCGCACCAGAATACATCGTTCCATCATCAAGTTCGAAGTTCTTTGACATTCGTTGAGTATCAAAATAGCCTTTTGATAAAACCACTGTAGCATAGTTTAACTGCCCTGATAAATACATTGTCATTTCAGGTAGTACAACATAGATATCTCGCCAGACAGTAGTATCCTTTTCACCAGTCACCTGCATTGTGTCATACATCAACGGCATTTCATTACGAATAATCGTTGCTAAGTTAACAATCGCTTCACACATATAAGGTTCTTCTACCGTTGGAATAACCGTTGATCCTTGGCGCCCCTTCGCATATGTTTCACGAAACTCACCAACCTGAGTCTGATTCATAACTAACAAATTTCTACCAAGCTTTCCAAGCAACTGTGAAATCATCGTCAGTACGTTGCAGTACTCAGTGAATCGCTCGCGTTGTGTGTGCCAGTACATCTCTGGTGTGCTTAAATCTAGCTCCTGACAAAAATCAGCTTCCACCTGTTCATAATGATCTCCCAACATTGTAGAAAGTCCTTCGACGCCAGCTAATGAGCCCGCAAACGTAAACTCACCAACTTCTTTAAGTCGTCTCATTAAATAATCTAATTCATTAAGATGGATTGCCAATTTAAAGCCCAGCGTTGACGGCGCTGCATACGTTCGGTGTGCCATTGCAGCAGTCAGTGTCTTTTTATACTTTCTCGTCAGCTCATACAATACCGATCCAAACTTAGTTAAATAGTTATGAATAACTTCATTTGCCTGTTTTAGTTGCATCACATAACACGTATCCTCAATATCCTCACTGGTCGCACCGTAATGAACATATTGGCCGCTATCATCGTCAAATAAGCGTTGGGAATAACTCACAAATCCAGCTAAGAAATGTCCGGATCGCGCAGCTTCGAGTCTAAGCTGTGTTAAATCAAAGTTTTCTGGTACTAAACGTAATTTGATCTGCTCATAAGCATCTTCCGGAATGTTTCCTGCCCGTGCCATCGCGTAAGCCAAAGCAGTCTCAACCTGGCACACAACCTTTAATCGATTCTCATCAGCCCAAACTGCCCGCATTTTTGCAGTAGAATAGCCATTCTGATTAAAAATCGATCCCAAAACTTCTCCACTCATTTCGACAGCTCCTCCTTATATTGATCATCCAACAGCATATCCGCTAGATCCTCTGGAGAGACATTACCAATATTTGTTTGAACATCTCCAGTTTTAAATGCTTCAATCAAATTATCACGTTTATATGGCGCCCCTACTAAACTGTGTTCAATTTGCTCCAAATTGCCACCAGCGTTATTAAAATCCCCATACACCTTAGCATGCGTAATAATACCGTCTTCCACAGAATAGTTGATACCAACAGTGCCTATACCTTCAAAATGACGTGTATGATAATTGGCAAATGTTTTGGTTGTACCCATGACCCAATCCGGATCCCCAAATTTACTGTTCGCAATTTGCTTAACGTTATCCCAATCTTCATTAGTCATCACATACGTTGGAATATCATCAAGACTCGAAGAATTGAATACATGTTTTAATATCATTTCTTGTAGTTGATCGGATGTTAAGGCAGTATATGCGCCCTTAAGATAAGGTCTCAGATTAGTAACGCGGCTCTTTACTGACTTAATCCCCTTCGATTTTAATTTAGATTTTGGTGGGTTTAAAGCTTCGTTAGCAGCCTTTAAATCAACATCTAACATAAGTGTGCCACCACAAGTAAAGCGGTCACCGATCTTAAGTGTCGACATCCCCGAAAATTTTTGTCCATTTACAGTTAAATCATTTCTTCCGGTCATTTCTGCGTCCACACCAATTGAATGAAGTACTTCAATCACTGGTTGAGCAAAATGTTTAAAGTTCATGTAGTTAGTGCCATCATCATTTACAGTAAAGCTGTACGTCAAATTCCCTGAGTCAACATAAACTGCACCACCACCTGCACCGCGACGGGTTAAAGCTATTCCATGGCTGTGGATATAATCCAGGTCGACTTCAAAGTGTACGTTTTGATTTGCTCCAACGATTACCTGTGGTGCCACTGGACGATAAAAGTAGAGTACGGAATCTTTAAACTTTTCATTGGTAATAAAGTAGACAGAAAGGCATTGAGCGATTTCTGGTTGTTCCTTAATGTACTTATAACCGTTTGAAATATCAACATAAAGAATTGTCATCACGACCTTTTCATTTAGTAAACGTTTTCACGACTAAGTATAGCATCACTCTTAAATAAGTTAACGGGGTTTTTATTAAAAAGCCAAAATTCAATTTCCACATTAATTCATAAGGTATGTTGATAATTCTCGGAACAAACAAAGAAACGCAGATCATTAATATGATCCACGTTTCTTAAGTGTAGTGGGCACCTCAATCAAGTTGGGCTTGAAATGCTTAGTTTTATGATCTTCAAGTTTGTTTACTAAAGTATTTTACGGTCGTTACTCCCAAATTGAAAGAATCTTGGTGAATACAGCTTATCCCGGGTTGAATAATTTCCATCCAATCCAAATCCTCATATGAACCAATCCCGGCATCTTCCGGATAGTGATAGCCGAGCTTCTGCATTGCTTTTAACAAATGTAGTAAAACTCGGCCATTCATTGTAAAAAATCCAGGCTTGCCAGATCGCTGGCGTTCCATTATCTGTTTGACTTGGTTCACAAAGTATTGATCAGTACGCAAATTCTCAAAACCTTTAATAACAAATGGTAAAAGATTAACTAAAGGATTTCAGTGAATCCATAATTAACTGAATGAACCTCTCACGATCAATTCCCAAAAGAACAGTAGTATTCTTGGGCTTATCAGTTAATTCATAATAATCGCAAGCCGTTTCGCCATCAGTTAAATCTCCTCTGTTCTTAACATCAACATTCATTAGCTTGCTCTCAAACATGGATGGATCAATAAGCCATGCAAATAGTACAAGGGTCATGTAGAGGGACCCCTTTGAACCCCCACTTTGGCGTTTCATGATATCGTTCGAAAAATTCTAGTAACCCATAGAATGTGTAAGCAACTTGATTTTTGATAGAATCAATTGAAAGAATTTGGGCCTTGTGAGTAACATTTAACGGAGCCATCGTTAAAGGAATACCTGAATTTAACACGATTTTTGCTGCTTCGGGATTCACAAATATGTTGAATTCAACCGACGGAGTCCAGTTCCCTAGCCCCATTGCACCACCATGAATACATCCACCATAAGTCCTGAGTCTTCAGCCGTCGTGGGAATCTGAAGGTAAGAAAATGTTCTGGTTTTAGTTAGGGCATTCTCTGCGAAAGTTTTTTCACTCTCAATAATTTGAAGATTTGGATTTCAGTATATTTAAATAACAGTAGCAATCATAGTTTTTGATTTCTTCGGTTGTATAATTTCTCCTAAAACTATGATTTAAGTTAATTGATTTTTTATGGCATGCTGTAAATTATTTCTGATATATGCTATTAATGAAGAGACTTCTCTAGTACACGGCTGCTTCGTCCAAGCCACAAACTCATAAGTATCAAACTTAGGTTTAGTTTCTACAAAACGCAATCCAGGAAAATTCCAATTTTTAACAAATATCCTAGGGATGAAAACTATACATTGACTTAAAGCTACAGATAGCATTAGCAACTCATAAGATTCAAATTGCTGCACACTCCTAATTGAAAACCCAAGATTCTCTATGCTTTGAACAAATAGTTTTTCTGCAACTTCTGAACTGTATTGGCTGTATAAACCAACCTTTTGTTGACTCAATTGGTTTGTAGATATTTTTTCTTTATTAGCAACTGGGTTTTTGCTCGAAACCCCGACAACGTAGTCACCACGGTATAGTACTTCCGAATACAGATCATCTTGTCGCTCTACATTTGTAAATGTAAATGCCACATCAATCATCCTGTCTGCAACTGCTTGCTTTAACTGCTCAACACTGCGATGCTTTAGTTTGATTTCAACATCTAAATGATTATTTACATAATCGTTTAATACCAGAGAAAGCAACTCTGCTTCATAAATACTTGAGAAACCAATTGTGATGTGTTTCTTAACGGTTCTATTAGAGTCCCTAGCAATATCAACTGCATGCTGATAATCCGATAATAGATACTTGGTATTTTCGTAAAATGCTTGGCCAGCCTGAGAAAGTTCAATTGAATTATTATGGCGGTTAAAAAGTTTAACGCCAATTTCATCCTCTAGGCTAGAAACACCCTTACTCACAGCAGTAGCAGATACAAAAAAATGCGCAGCAGCTTTCTTAAAGCTTAACGTTTGTGCAGCATATAAAAAATATCTGAGTTTCTCATCCATTTTCATTTGCTTCCTTTGACTATCTTTATGTTGGGGAGGGCATCTGATTTGATTTCAGAAACAGAACGTCTCCGTGTTAAACTTTATGTGAAATAATTATCAAGGAGGATTCAATTATGACGAAAAATATTGTAACAGGTGTTGATGGCAATTTTGGAAGTATTGTTGCCAGCAAAATCCAGTCCCTCGTGCCTAAGGAAAGTTTGCTATTTACTGCCCCCACAAAGCAAGGTATTAAAGAATATGCCAAACAAGGTATTAAAACCGCGGTGGCAGATTTTAACGATGTTGATGGACTCGTATCAATCTTTGAAAATGCGGATACGGTTTTACTTATTTCAATGCCATTTGTTGGTAAAAGGAGACGACAAGCACATAAAAATGTAATCGATGCTTGTGTTAAGGGAAATGTGAAAAAAATCATTTATACTTCTTTGGTAAATGCTACTGATCCAACTATGCCCAGCATTGAAAAAATCGATCATGCTTGGACAGAGTCATATATCGAAGCCACTGAACTAGACTATATTTTCCTTCGTAACTCACAATATGCTGAAGCAATGATTACAAACTACTTTGCCATAGCTGACTCAGGTGTGCTCGCAAACAATCAAGGTGCTGGAAAAATGGCTTACATTTCCAGAGAAGATTGTGCGATTGCCGCTGCGCATGCAATTGCTAATCCATACCTTCATCACATAATTTTGAATATTAATGGTCCAGAACAATTAACGATCACAGACTTCATAAATATCGGCAACCAGGCAACGAGCAACTCGGTAAGGTATAACGAAGTTTCAGACGATGAACAGTATGCAATTTTTGATAAAATGGGGGTTCCACGTACAACCGAAGGGAAATTCAAGAAAGGCTCTGCAGCACCGTTTTCTTCTGAAGGAATGGTAACGTTTGGCCAATCAATTAGAAATGGTCAAATGGCCATTCAGTCCAATGACTTTCAGGCTGTCACCGGCAGAAAACCTAGAACTGTAGAATATCTATTTGAAAATGCCGATAAGTATCAGATTGGCGATCGCCACGTAGATAATTAATTAAATATATAGATATTCTTAATTCAAGAAGACGGAAGCGTGAGTAAAAACATCTTTTACAATTGCCCCAAGATAATACACGTTTTACCCACTAGTCGTACCGTCTACTAAACTCATTATACCGATATTTTCATAAAAAAATATGTAAATAATATTACCCTTGACTTCAAAAACGCTCTGTTCGCTTTCAAATAATAATAAGTAAGTACAACAACGACTTTTTCTTATCAATCGAAAAAGTCGTTTATTTTTAACTTAGTTTCCTCCATAAGTTAAAAAGGGTAATTATGATTCCTATAAAACATCTAGGCCAGTATTGATACACCCCACGTGGTCCCCCACTAAGCAATTCCAATGCACAATTACTGTGAAAATGGCAGTGGTTACCCATGTTGTTCACCCGCTTTCATGGCATACTTCGGTTGCTACTGTATAAGGTGGTGTGTTAGCCATAAATATATTGAAACAACTTTTCCCATTTGGTGAGAAAAATCATTTTTCTAATATTAAACACCTAAGCTAACAATCGTTTCTTTACTAATTGAATTTTTGAGAATTTTATAGAAATGTCTTGAATTATTTGTAGGCACAATTATACTGATAATGGTTACAATAGGAAATTATGCTTTCCTATATGGAATTCGTTGTCTTTTAACACAACAGCAATAACTTAGATGAGGTGATCATATGCAACAAAGAAGTAATGAGAAAGATACGGAGGTAAACTTTTGGGCGCAACAAGTATTTAATAAAATCAAGAAAAAGATTCCTGCTGAAATCAAAAGAGTATCGACTGGAATCCCTTATATCCCCGTAAATGGTTACTACGAAGATGAAGGAAACAGGAATATTACTTGGTGGACTAATGGTTTTTGGGCTGGAATTCTTTGGCAACTGTATCATGCAACAGGCACAAAGTATTACCGTACTTATGCTCAATATACTGAAAAACGACTGGACGATGCCTTTGCAAACTTTATGGGCCTAGATCACGACATAGGCTTTATGTGGCAACATACTGCTGTTGCAGACTACCGATTAACTAAAAATAAACGCTCTATGGCACGTGGTCTGCATGCTGCTAATTTATTGAATGGGCGCTACAACCCGGTTGGTAAATTTATTAAAGCATGTAATCCTGATGAAAGCGGTAAACGTAATGGTTGGGTAATTATTGATTCCATGATGAATCTCTCTCTATTATATTGGGCAAGAGATCTAACAGGAGATCTTAGATTTGATTACATCGCAAGAACCCATGCCAATACAGTCATGAATAATCACGTTCGTACGGATGGATCTGTAAATTATATTTGCATTTTCAATCCAAAAAATGGTGAATTATTGAAAACTCTTGGTGGTCAAGGATATGGAACAGGTTCATCATGGTCGAGGGGACAAGCTTGGGCTATTTACGGTTTTGCCTTAAGCTACCTCCATACTAAAGACGAAAAGTACTTAGATACCTCCAGACGTGCTGCTCACTATTTCTTGGCAAATATTGAACAAAGTAATTATTATTCTCTTGTCGATTTTCGTGCACCAAAAGATCCTGGGCAATTTGATTCGTCCGCTTCAGCCATTGCAGCTTGTGGGTTACTTGAAATTAGCAAACACGTTCCTGAATTAGAGCAACAAGTATACATTAATGCAGCTGTCAAAATTTTAAAAAATCTTGATAAAAATTATGCAGACTATGATGTTGATACCGATGGGATTATTACAAATGGATCCGTTAAAAATAACCCAAACCAACCAAAAGCAGATCGAATTATCTATGCAGATTACTTCTATATAGAGGGAATCTTAAGATTGTTAGGTAAAGATTTCTCAATTTGGTAGCGTTAGAAAAATGATTTGTGCCACCCATAACTCAACTCTGTACCCATTAACTGCGAGAAATCAACTTATAAAATTAACGAACTTCATATTCTTTTCAATAGCTCTTGATGCATATGAGACTATATGATTCGACAAATTTATGCTTTTCGACTATAATAATTTCCAAATAAGAAATCACTACAGAGATTACTGGGAGGGTAACTGAATGACTGAAAAACTGTACGGAACTGTTTTGGTTAAAGCATCGCAGATTTTAGATAGTTTATCAGATGGAAAGCCAAAGAGTGTCCAGGTACTTTCAAAAGATACAGCAATTAATCCACCAACCATTTCCAAAATACTATCAACCTTGGAATACTTGAGCTATGTATCACGAACGGTTGACACCAAGGAATTCTACCTGGGTCCAGCAATGATAAAATTTGGTGCTGCGAGAACAACCACGACCAACTTAGTAGATCTTACTAGGCCTGCCTTAGAGCGACTTCAATTGCTTATAGATGAAACTATTCATTTAGCAATCCCTCAAAAAAATAAAGTGGTCTATGTTAATAAGTTGGAGCCAAAACATCAAGGTATTTACATGACCTCAAAGATTGGTATGGCACGAGAATTGTATAGTTCTGGAATTGGTAAAGCGGTTTTAGGTACCTATGATAAGAACGAACTAGATGCCTACTTGAAGGGACGAGAACTAAAGCCGTTCACACCATATACCATCACCAACGAAAAGGAATTAATCTCAGAAATTGCAAAGGTTAAACAACTTGGATATGCTATTGACGACGAAGAACAAGAGGTTGGCGGCTACTGTATTGCAATGCCAATTGTAAATCATGGACGAGCAATTGCAGCAATTAGTATAAGCATGCCAAAGTTCCGACTAACGCCTTCGTATAAATCAAGGGTTATTAAAGCGTTGTCCAAAACAAAAGGTGAGATAGAGACTGAACTACAGAAGTAGTTCAACCCTATCCCACCTTTTTATATGTCAATTTTAGTGGCAATTTCACAACTTCTTATAAATAAATTATTAGCTAATATAACATTAATCAATGGTAACTTGACTGTCTACTCAGGAAATGGAATCTAAATTTTTTTAAGCCTCATAACAACTTAATCAGAGGACTTAATCAGTTAGCTACTAGAAGCAATAAAAATTAAAATTTAAATTAAATACTAAACGCCGGTATGCCAGCGTTTGTGTAAGCGCTTTATACTTTAGTGTTATCCACTTTCAAAAAACCTCTTGTTTTTTTATAATTCCGTTATATACTATAAATGTAGAAATAGGAAACACCTATTTCCAAATAGGAAATATATGGAGGAACTTAATAATGGCTTTTAACATGGTTACCAAATATGCACATAGTCCTAAGGATATCGATCACTACAATACTGATGAGTTGCGGGATCAATTTTTAATGGAAAAGATCTTCAGCCCTGGAGATATCCTCTTAACCTATACTTATAACGACCGAATGATCTTTGGTGGAATTACGCCAACTGATTCCCCACTAGAAATTATGTTAGACAAACAATTAGGTGTAGATTTCTTCTTACAACGCCGTGAAATGGGATTTATTAACATTGGCGGTAAAGGTAAGGTAACAATTAATGGCCAGACCGAAGATATTGAACCTCATGATGGTTATTACATCAGCATGGGCACTAAGAGTGTCGTCTTTGAGTCAACTGAAGCTTCAAATCCTGCAAAATTTTATGTTGTGTCTACACCTGCTCACCGGGCATATCCATCCAAAAAATTAGCTTATAAAGATGCGATCGCTATGCCAATGGGCGACCAAGAACATATGAATAAACGGACTATTCATAAGTATATTGATGCGTCGATTATGGATACTTGTCAATTACAAATGGGTTACACAGTCCTGGAACCTGGTAATTCTTGGAATACAATGCCAGCTCATACTCATGCACGTCGAATGGAAACGTATCTTTACACAGAATTTGGTTCCAAGGATACTCGAGTAGCACACTTTATGGGTACTCCAAATAATACTAAGCACATTTGGTTGGAGCCTGACCAAGCAGTTGTTAACCCAAGCTTCTCAATTCACTGTGGTGTTGGAACCACAAATTATTCCTTTATCTGGGCAATGTGTGGTGAAAACCAGACATATGACGATATGGACGCGGTTAACATGCATGAGTTGCGATAACAAGGAGGAAAAATTCGATGGCACAATCAAAAGAAGAAATTAACCATAATACTGAATCTCTTAATCAATTTAAGATGTCGTGGTTCAGCCTGAAGGGTAAGGTTGCAATTATTTCGGGTGGTAACACTGGTTTAGGTCAAGGATATGCCGTTGCAATGGCGGAAGCTGGTGCGGATGTATTTATTCCAACTTTTGGTGAGCAAGGATGGGATGATACCCGTAAGTTAATTGAAGATCGAGGACAAAGAGTCGAATTCATGCAGGCTGACTTAACAAAAGAGGGAATTGCTGACAAAGTAGTATCTGAAGCCATGAGAAAGTTCGGCCACATTGACATCTTAGTTAACAATGCTGGAATGATTAAACGGAACCCTTTACTTCAATCAAATGATGAAGACTGGGATAACGTAATCGCGATCAATCTTTCCGCTGTTTACCACTTGTCATTAGCAGCCTCCAAAGAATTTGCCAAGCAAAGATCCGGAAAGATCGTCAACATAGGATCAATGCTTTCTTTCCAAGGTGGCAAGTTTATCCCGTCATACACAGCAGCAAAACATGGTGTGGCTGGATTAACAAAAGCTTTTGCAAGTGAGATGGCTGCTTACAATGTCCAGGTGAATGCAATCGCGCCGGGATATATAAAAACAGCTAACACAGAACCGATTCGAGCCGATGAATCTCGTAATAACGAAATATTGGGCCGGATTCCAGCGGGGCATTGGGGTGAACCATACGAGCTCATGGGCATCTCAGTTTATCTGGCAAGTAACGCTGCTAATTACATTAACGGAGCCATTATTCCAGTTGACGGTGGATACCTAGTTCGATAAAAATAGGCAAAATATAAGCAGGGCTTAAACTCTGTTTTTATTTTGAATTTATTGTGAAAAATGCCACAAATAAACGGGAAAACTATGAAAATTAGAAGGTCTTTAAATAAGGAGGCGAAAAAGGTGACCGAATTAATTACAATTGGCGAACCATTGGTTGTCTTCGCAGCTAAACAGGAAAATTTATCGCTAACAGATGCCACCGAATTTCATAAAGGAATCGGGGGAGCTGAATTGAATGTTGCTATTGGAACTAGGCGACTTGGGCATTCTGTCCAATATATTACCCAAGTTGGACAGGAACCATTAGGCATGTATATTACAAAGACAATTGATCAAATGGACATTGGAACAGACTATGTTTTTAAAGATCCGAATCATTCAACCGGTCATCAGTTAAAGCAACTGGTATCCTACGGCGACCCTGAAGTTGCTAACTATCGCAAAGGTTCGGCAGCCAGCCATTTAACCCCGTCATCAATTAAGTCTATTGATTTGTCCGGTGTTAAGATAGCTCACTTAACAGGTATTTTCCCCGCAATTTCCGAAACCGCCTTAGAAACACTTCAACTATTAATGAAACGGTTGAATGATCAGCATATTTTAATCACATTTGATACTAATCTCCGTCCCGCACTTTGGAAAAACACTCAGATAATGCGCAATACAATCAATAAGTTAGCAAGTCACTCAGATATTGTCTTACCTGGCATTCATGAAGGAAAAGTATTGGTTGGCACTGATGATCCAGAAAAAATTGCAAACTTCTATCTGAACCAAGGCCAAACTAAGACAGTTGTCGTTAAAGTTGGTTCAAAAGGTGCTTACGTAAAAACCAGTGAAGATCAAGGCAGGTTTATTCCTGGATTTAAAGTAGCAAAAGTTATTGATACGGTAGGAGCAGGAGACGGATTTGCGCTGGGACTAATCACAGCACTTTTAGAAAATAAGTCGACGGAAGTTGCCGTATTACGTGGAAATGCCATTGGAGCCATGCAGGTCCAAACGCCGGGAGATAATGATGGCTATCCATCCAGTGAGGAACTTAAAAATTTTTATAAAAAGGTAGGAATTTCTGAAGAAAACGGAGTGAATAATGTTGTTAGATAAATCTAGAGTATTAGAAAAGGTTCAAGCAGCTGGAATCGTTGCTGTTGTCCGTGGAAACTCAAAAGAAGAAGCTTATAAGACGGCAAAGGCTTGCATTAAGGGTGGTGTTAGTGCAATTGAGTTGGCTTTCACAGCCCCAAACGCCGACAAAGTAATAGACCAATTAAATAAAGAATACGCCAACGACTCAAAAGTGCTTATCGGTGCAGGAACGGTCCTTGATCCGGCTACCGCGCGAATTGCTATCATTGCCGGTGCTAAGTTCATCGTCAGCCCATCATTCTCAACAGAAGTAGCAAAGATTTGTAACTTGTATACCGTACCTTACATTCCAGGGTGCATGACTCCGACTGATATTCAAAAGGCATTGACGTATGGTGTCGATATCATTAAGATGTTCCCAGGGTCAATTGTTGGTAGTTCTATGGTATCTGAAATTCACGGACCATTTCCACAAGCCAAGTTAATGATTACAGGAGGCGTCCATTTAGATAACTTGGAAGAATGGTTTAATAAGGGTGCGAAAATTGTTGGTGTTGGTGGCCAAATGGTGGGCCCTGCCAGCAAAGGGGATTATGAACAAGTAACCAAAAATGCAAGTGACTTTAAATCTGAAATTAACCGTATTCTTGATTAGCGTAAAGATCCAGGAAACTGGATCTTTTTTATATGGAACCGATGTGTCTAATTGTTATAAGAACTTACAAAGAATGTATCTTATCGCATTTGATGTACACTCTACTTTCACTTCACTTACTTTCTACATAATAATCTTATCTAAAAAGCCTTCCTTCAAATTGCTAACCACCAACGGCACATAACCATGAAGAAAGATCCACAATCAACCCACTCATTTACTTATCCGCAGTCACATTCAACACTGAACTACGCACAATAATCTCAGGATCAACCACTTTTTGCTCGATGTCATCCTGCTGGCCATTCTCAACGATTGCCATCAACTGGGAGACACCCATGCTGATAATGGTTGGCGTTGGCTTACGAACAGTTGTCAGGGGTGGCACCAAGTATTTGGAGTAGGCCATATCATCGAATCCAATAATCGAAATGTCACGTGGAACCTGATAGCCCAATTCAATGCAGGCATTCAGTGCCCCCAGTGCCATATCATCGTTTTCACAAATCACACAGGTTGGAACGCTGCCGCTGGAAAGAATTTGGCGCATCAAGACGTTGCCGCTTTTTGATTTGTAGTCGCCCTGCTTAACCATGTCAGGGGCGATTTGAATGTGATGGGCACTCATCGCTTCTTTGACGCCGATGGTACGTTGTTTAGATGATTCAAACGTGCTTAACCCTTTGATCAGGGCAAACTTCCTATGGCCCATTCGAATGGCATACTCCGTCGCAATCTTACCACCCAGCTCATCACCAATGGCATAGTTATTAATATCGGTTCTTTCAATTACCCGGTTCAACACGACCAGTGGAATCCCGGTTTTATGAAGGTATTCGATAAACTCATCATCAGATTCCGACTGACTAATCACAATCACTCCATCAAAGTTGCTAACCGAGATTCCCTGACCATCCATCGCATTGTCGACGCTGTTAATTGACAGCGAATACCCCTTTGGCAAGAGCCCCTGTGCTTGTTCAATAACCTCAGTTAAAAAGCTAGCAGACGTTCCCGTATCCAAATTAGTAAAAAAGATACCGATCATATAGGAACGATTAGTCACAAGACTTTTCGCACTGATATTAGGCACGTAGCCAATTTGACGGGCAATCTCGGCGATTTTTTCCCGCGTAGCCGGCTTGACCAAGGCACTTCCATTGAGGGCTCTAGAGACCGTCGTATGGGACACGTTTGCCATTTTGGCAATTGTCCGAATCGTAACTGCATTTTCATTTTTATCAATCTGTTTCAAGTCTCAGGCCCCCTTTTCACGACGTTAATGATATCGAAAATAATTATCGCGTTATATCTCGAATCCGTCAAGCTGATTAATCTCATTCACGGAATACAAAGGAGGATGGCCACATACAAAGCCATCCCCCTTATAAACCATTTATCACGTTTTCAACTAATCTAAAAAGCCAAAGTAATTTCGCGCATTATTATACGCAATGTCTTGAACAATCTTGCCAAGCTTTTCCTCGTTGTTGGGAACCCGGCCTTGTTCGACCAATTTGCCGTAGAAGTTGCATAATACCCGACGGAAGTACTCATGCCGCGGATAGGATAGGAAGCTTCTCGAATCGGTTAACATTCCGACAAAATGCGGCAGTAAGCTTTGTTGGGCAAAGATTCGCAGCTGGTTATCCATCCCCTCAGCCGTATCATTGAACCACCATCCTGCACCAAGTTGCAGCTTTTGGACGGTCTCGCCCTGGAAGCAACCCATCATGGTTGCCAATTCCATCCAATCATTGTTATTCAATGAGTAAAAGATCGACTTGGGAACATCATGCGTATCTTGCATCTTCGTATAAAGCTTGGTGATGTGGCTGACGATATCCGGCTGGGTCCCAACGGCGTCGTATCCCGTATCTGGTCCAATCTTATCAAACATCGGCCGGTTCAAATCACGATTTGAGTTGATATGAAACTGCATCGTCCAATTAAATTCAGCATTTAGTTTCATCAAGTTCTCAAGCAACATTGTCAAATATTGGTCAATCTCATCTTGAGTCAATGCTTCATTTTGCATACCCTTGTTAACGATCGCATTGAGTTCCTCATCGCTGGCTTCTTTGAAGTGATAAGTCAGCAATGAATGATCCGAAAGCCGGCCGCCCATGTCGTTAAAGAATTCGAAACGTTGATGAAGCGCCTTGACGATATCAGCAAAGTTATTAATTTCAACGCCGGATACGTCGCCGAGCGTCTTGAGATACTCACCGAAAGAATCCCGGTCAATCTGAATCAGCTTATCCGGACGCATCGCAGGGAGGGTTTTGAAGCCACTTTGAGCTTCCTCTTCTTTAAGTAGCTTGTGATACTTCAAATCAGAAGCGGGATCGTCTGTCGTACAAACCACCTGGACATTGGAATTTTTGATCAAGTTGCGTGGTTTGAAATCGTCTGTCTGTAATAGTTCGTTCGCTTTCTCCCAGATTCGAGGAGCTGATTCTTCGGTCAACTCTTCGTCAATATGGAAGAAACGGCGCAATTCCAAGTGGGTCCATTCATATAATGGGTTACCATAAGAATTTTCAATCGTTTTTGCCCATTCGATAAACTTTTTGTATTCATCACCGTCACCGGTAATATACTTTTCATCAACGCCGTTGGCTCTCATCAGGCGCCATTTGTAATGGTCCCCATATGTGCCTTCGTTCAGCCAAATTCGCGTAATGTTTGGGTAGTTTTTGTTTTCATAGATTTCTTCAGGATTTAAATGGCAATGAAAATCGATAATTGGCATTTTTGCCGCATAATCATGAAATAGCGTCTTGGCCGTGTCATTACCTAACAGGAAATCATCATCTAATAAACTCATGATTGATTAATCGCTCCTTCTTAGTCTTTTGAGGTTGCTTGAAGCTCTGCTGCTGATTCCTTTGAGATATCACTCTTAGGTTCATATTTTTCTCTGGCTTCATCCTTAGTCTTAACGACACCTTGGAGAAGATCCAAATGTTCAGCAATGTGAATGTTCAAGTAACGGTCGTAAAGTGCCTGGTTCTTAAGCAAGATGTTCCAGAGCTTGTCGCGGTATACATAGTGATAGTTATGCTTCAAGTTCATGATGGAGCCATACATCGTGTGTAGAATTTGACGGGCATCATCATCGTCCAACAAGTCCATGACGTTTTCAGTGTTCATATCTTCAGGCTTAGGTGCAGTCCCATTGGTTTGGGCGTTGAACACATAGAAGTCTTTAACGTCGTCCAGGTTCTCATATGAGAATTTGTACAGTTCCAACATGAATTTTGGATCCTTGTGAGCGATAACCCGCAATGCTTCCAACCAGTTGGTTCCGGCGGTTTTAACGTGCCAGCCATGTTGCTTCGAAACGCGGCCAATAATTTCGTAAACGGACAACTTGTCTGATCCTGAGTGGATGCTAAGTTTGTAACCAAAGTGTTCAGCAATTGCTTCGTGAATCACGTATTCACGTTCAAAGCGCTCCGTATCGCCAATGTAGTCGATTGCTTTTTGGAATTCACCGTAGAAACGTGGTGCCATGGTAACTGGTGTAATGCCACGACGGTTTAATTCATTAGCGAAGAAGTAGTGATTAGGGTTGGTCGTTTGATAAGGCGTTTCATCCATTGAAATTTCAAAGTCCAAGTTATATGGGACAACGAATTTGTTGTAGATGGTTGTTGCAAACAAGATGGCGTCGTAGAATGTCAATGCTGATTCTTCAACATCATGCTTGGTGAATTTAACTGAACGACCATCGCCCAAATCAAATGTCTTGTTCAAATAGGTATCATTGAAGTATTTAATCTGGTCAGGGTCAAGCTGGTTAAAACGTTGATCGAGGTCGTCATCATTTAATTCAACGATGTCGTTGTTGATCTCATCAGTACAATCCAAGGTGATCATTGAGCAGCCAATTTTAACCGCGTAGTCAACTTCATAAGGTGTTTTAACGTGATCGCCGTCAGCTCCCCAACCGTATGTGAAGCCTTCTTCAAAGACCGCCCATGATGCTGATTGGAAAACGTCGGTATTGGTGCGGTGCATCAAAACTAACTCACGAATTGATTGTTGTGCCAGAACGGGCATAATGCCACGTCCTTTAAATAAACGCAAATGGGCATTTGAGGCATTGCCAAGGCGATCTCCCAGTCCAAATGTATATTTATAGTTACGCCGAGAAGTTGGCCGGATCCATTGGAAACGTTTAGCCAAAGCATCGTTATTGCGTTCATTTAGTTCACCGACAAGCAGTGTTGAATCTCGGTCATCCATCGTTGCTTGAGCTTCAAAATCACCAGCTGTTAAACGATTTTCATAAACAACCAAGCTCTTTTCAATAATGCCTTCATTATTGACGTGATGAAGGATGAAATAAACGTTTCTTCGATCGATTTGAATTGATGGTGCGTAAATCTCTTGATTCAACAGATTCGTGTAATCACCATCTGCATCTAAAATTTCTTTAACGTCGATTAATAAGTTATTTAAGTCCATGATATGTTTCCTCCAATTAGTTTTGTTATTTTAAAAGATAATCTCTAGATTTAATAAATTCTTGTCTTAGTTATTTGCTTCATAACGATAAAAAACGGCACCGACAATGTTCGTGCCGTTTTTTAAATGCGTCTTATCATGGTTCGATTTCTACCCACTTCGAAATCAGATTAATTGCTGCAGGTACCTGTTCTCTTGAAATGCTTTCTAATAAACAATACATATATGGATATCGCTTAGCTGTTTCTGTCAAAAAGTATTGTTGATCAAACATCCCCGTCCCCAAAGCTGCCATCTGAAGATTTCCCGTCTTAAAAACGAAGTCTTTTAGATGAACCGCAATAATTTTTTGACCAAAAGAATCATAAAACTTATTGATGATTTGTCGTTGATTAGTATAATTGTGGTTATTTAATAAATTTACTGGATCAAAAATTAGCTTTAAATTTGGACTATCAATTTTTGCCAGCAATTGCTCGGTCCTTTTTAAGTTGTATACAGGGTGATTTACTCCTGGTTCAATTGCCATAATTACACCAAGATTTTCAGCAACTTGGACTAATTTCGCAACAGATTCAAGAACCATTTCAAAAACTTGATCCGAATAATTTTTAGTAGTATATCCTTTGCCTGAAACACTTCCTGTTTCGGTCGCAACAATAGGCGATTTTTTAAAAAAAGTGGCTGCAGTTAAGTAGTTTTCAAAAAGTGATAAGTTACTCTTACGTACTTCAGGGTCAGAATCAATGATATTCACATAGCATCCAAGAATTGGAATATTTAAACCTAGATCACTTAACTGTTGATCCAAATATGTCGTAAATCCGTATCCAAGTTTATTTCCATTTGTCTGAACAAAGGGTAATTTTGTCGGTGAAAATTGGAAGTTGGCGATTCCAATCTTGGAAGATATTCCTTTAAGTTCCTCAAAAGAACTAGCTTTCAAGTCATGTGTTCGAATACCCAATCTAATTTTATCCAAAATCATTAGCCTCTTTAGTTAAAATCTTGCATTTCATTCGCTAACATTAAGAATGGTCCTATGCCTTTATGATCGTTTGTTACAATGGGTTCACTCATATAATATTCGAACGAACCATCGCGATTATCTGCACCACCTAGCCCGCTTACATATACAATCTTGTGAACATTTACATAACCCTGGGCATCAATCGAAATAAAATGACTCAGTGCGTTTTGAAAACTTTTTGTCAAAAAACCAGCCCATTCTTGTTTTACTAAATACCCTTTTCTGATACTTTTTGCAATTGCATTTAGAATCATCAAAGTCCCTGAAGACTCTAAATAGTTTAGGGGTTGGTCCCCCTCATCAGTAACTTGGTACCACAACTTTGTTTTTGTATCGGAATAAAGCCTTAACAGATTCAATTGTTCCTGCAAAATTGAAATGATTTGTTTCCTTTGAGGAAGGCTACTTGGTAAATAATCAAGAATATCTACCATTGCCATAACAAACCACCCGATACTTCTAGTCCAAAAGTGAGGAGAATGGCCGTTTTCCTTATTAGCCCAGATCATTTGTTTGTTACCATCAAAGGCGTGATAACATAGGCCGATATTATCATCCTTAGTGAGTTGATATGCCAAAATGACTTGTTCCGCCGCGTCTTCCATAAAATCATCAATATCAAACATCTTCTGATAGCGTGCGTAAAAAACATCTCCCATATACACACCATCAAGCCAAACTTGATTGGGATATATCTTTTTATGCCAAAAAACTCCATTCTCCGTCCTTGGTTGAGATTTAAGTTGATCAAAAAGCATAGTAGCTGCTTTCTTATACTTGCTTTTTCTTGTTACTTCAAAAGCATTCAAAATAGCTTTCCCATTGTTAATGTGATCAAGCTGTTCCTCTTCGGGATTATATCCTTTTATTGACCCATCCTCACCAATAAATCTATCAAGGTTATGACTAATATAGTCAAAATATTTTGTGTTTCCTGTTCGTCGAAATACATCATACATACCGTCAAGCATTAAACCGTCTTCATATCGCCATTTTCCAGTATCTAAGTTCGGTTCTCTTTTAATCATTGTTTGTGCACATAAATTAGACCAATCTTTAACATCATTTGTATTCATTTTTAACATTCCTTTACCATCACAGTTGTAAATAATCGTTTAGAGTTAGTTTGAACCGCTAATTATTCAAATTAACTTGTGGTTCTTTTTTTTCATGATACCCAACGTTGTTATTTCCAAAGCAATCTTCATAATCAAAACCGCTTAATTCCTTAATGGCCTTTCGAGTTTCAGGAGTAACATCTTCAAGACTGCCACCCTTATGAACACGGTCCAGCTCGTCAAGGATAAGTTGATGACTCCGTTTGTCTAGTTTCAATCTTGAAGAGCAGATAATACCAAGTACTGCAAGTGTAATGACTCCGAAGACCATAACACCTAATATTGCATTAATTGCACTTGCGGGTTGGGTTGTAGCTCCTTCTTTAAATCCAAAGAATTGAAGAACAACTCCAAGGATAAATACCACTGTTGCTCGAATCAGCTTACCCGCCATGGTCATAGCACCCGAGTATATACCTTCTCGTCTTCTATTGGTTACGACTTCATCAATATCTGCCATGAAAACATAGGTTGTCCACGGGATATAATAAACACCACCGGTTCCAAGTCCGAACCACGCTGTGATAGCGATTACAATCCCAGCAATGTTAGATAAGTGTAAGAATGAAATTGCACCATACGCTAGGACTGCTGAGATTACCATACCTAATGCGAATGAAAATGGCTTTGTAAATCCTTTTTTTGCACAGATAAACATAAATAGTGCAGTAGATCCCAACTGTAAGATTGCACTCATGCTATTCATTTCGGAAACAAAAGTAGAGGGTTGACCAAGGACAAACACAATATAATACGTGAACACAGCTGTGAATAACCATTCAGATCCAAACCCAAACAAGTACATACCTAAATGATCCCGAAATGCCCGAATTCTAAGAGTTGAGAAAATATCAATAAACAATTTCTTAAAGCCATCCCAGATGCTGTCAACATGTTCTTCTTTTACTTCTGCAGCAGGACGTTCCCACGAATTAAAGTACAGTAGTGAAAGAGCAATTATCATGATTGTTCCGTAGACAATTCCAGTTGCTAAAAATGAATATGGCGAGTTTTTCCCTAACAGTGCGAAGAAGACACCAGGCAATGCCGCACCGATAAAATTAGCAACTTTCCCAAACATTGCCTTAAATCCAGTTAAATAGGTTCTTTCGGTGAATGAACTAGTCATTTCAACTGCCAATGTCTCATACGGAATCATTACCATAGTGTAAGTCATCTCGAACATAATATAGGTAAATAGGTAATAGAAGAAATTCATCCCTGTAATCCATAAAAGAGGATAAATAATCATTAAAGGAATACCAATTAAGATAAAGAAGCGTCGACGACCGAACTTTTTCCCAATTCGAGTATTATAAAAGTTGTCAGTAATAAATCCCATTAACGGATTTAAAATAACATCCAAGTATGTGGAAATCGAAAAAATTAGTGCGGCTTGAAAAACTGGCAGGCCACAAAATGTTGTATAAAAGAATAACAACCAGGCTCCGGAAATCGCTAACGCGCCACTTCCTAGTAAGTTCCCACTTCCATATGCTAGACGAGTCAATAACGTAATTTTTCTTTTCTTTGTTTTCATGACGTACACTCCTAATTGTTTAATCGTTTTTTGTTATCGCTTACATTTATGAATTTAAAACCTTTGTTTTGCGCATTATTGATTAAGATAATTGCTAAATAATATAATTAATTCATTCCTAGCCATACATAGTTTATATATGGTCTTAGGGGATCCAAGAAAAAACTAATGTTGTGTTTTTAATTTAAAAAACTTAGTAACCATTTCCATAATTCTTAAAAGCTTATCCCCAATTTTTCCTGATCAATCATTTTGAATAATCGATTATTTAATACTAAGATTTAGTTTGGAAGTGATAGGCAACAGTGTTGTTACACTATGATTTCTCTTTAAAATTAATATTATTTTCTTGATGAACAAATTTATTAGTTTTCATATTTTCTACATGGGTATTTATTAAATTTAATTTCAACGTATTCTCTAGCCAAAATCCTGAGTCAGCATACGCTTGACTTTCGGTAATCATCTCTGGCTTCTCTTTTTCTGAGGAACCACTCATTGATACCGAATAGTCAGATATTGATACATTTTGTATCGGAGATTCTGGAAGCCCATATAGAAAGGCCGCTACGGAACGAACGTTTGTTGCAATGATATTGCTTAACTTAATATTACTAATTTTTGGTGTCCCAGTATTAATTGGCTGAGGAAATTTGGACAGGTAATTATCATTTACGGATCCACTCATTCCGTAAAACTCATTAATTGTTATCGGACTTAATACATCTGTCATAGTAATATTCGAAATAACAACGTCTTTTATATATCCCCCTCTTCCTCGACGTGTCTTCATTCTGATTCCTCTATCAGTATGATAAAAAATATTATTAGATATGATAACATTCTCAATGCCACCACTCATTTCACTTCCAAAAACCACCCCTCCATGACCATGCTTCATAATATTATTTGTGATTATTATATTTTTACTAACTGATTTTTCCGGCGTCGACTCAATTCCAGATTTAATTGCAATACAATCATCTCCATCGCTAATCGAATTTCCAATTATTTTAACGTCGGAACAAGATTCAGGATCAATACCATCAGTATTGGGAGAATCCAATGGATTTTCAATTCGAATATTTTGAATTAAAATATCCTGCGATTCCAACGGATGAACTGTCCATGAAGGTGAATTGACTAGTGTCACTCCTTGAATAACGATATGCTTTGAGTAGTCAAAAGCCAAAAGGAATGGTCTGCTATATTCGAAAGGAATATAATTGAGTGATTTTAAAGGCCCTTTTTTGGCAGCAACAAACATTTCCCACCATTTTTGACCGCATCCGTCAATAACCCCTTCACCAGTTATAGAAACGTTCTCAACATGATCACCAAAGATGTCAGGGTGGCGCATCTTAGCCACCGTTCCTTCAAATCTTGAAGTTACAGCCGGGAAGTCTGAGAAAGTATTGGAAAAAAGCAAATGTGCTCCGGCCTCTAGTTCAAGATGTAAGTTACTCCGTAAATCGAGATATCGTAGTCTATAGTTACCTGACCTGACATGGACAGTTCCCCCACCGTTATTTCCGACCTCATCGATAGCACGCTGAATCAAATCAGTATAATCTTTCAAATTTTTGTCATCTGGTTCAATCAACTGGATCACAAAAACATCTCCTTCTTATGCCAGCACAGATAAAATACAATTAGTACTGACAACACAAAATTAGGTTTGTATGGATTCCATATTTTAAAACAACCAAAACCGTCGTCCTTTTGTTAACGCTTACAATGATATCATACTTTATTGCACACGTGAACATTTTTTGCGTGTTTATTAATTTCACTAACCGTAATTAATCAAAAATGCTGATATTATGGGCTTTTGCCTTTCATATTATTTTATTGTGAAATTTGTAATATATTCGGCGAAAAAAATTTCCTTTATTTTAAATTTCAGGATTAACAGAAATCTCATATTCCTTTTATATTTTAAATGATAATGTCTATTCTAAAAAACACAAAGCAAACAACATCTTCAAGATCAATTGATCACAAATAACGAAAAATGGTAAATTCTTTTTTATTGTTCACGTGAACATATTTTCTAACTTAAAACATGTTTTCGGTGACTAGTCTCCTAAGCTCCAAAACTGATCGCCAATCTGTTCAGTTTATAGTTGTCAATTTACATTGATATTAATTCTTCGCTCAGTCCCAATACGTATTGTCGACCATGAACACTCTTTGAAATCATCGTAGTTCTCGACGCAAAAACTTTAAAATTGCGGTTAGCTCATTAGTTACCGAAGTTTTTGAGGCACCCAACGGGAATTCTGTCCAATCGCATCACTACTCCAAACTTTCATCAATAATCGAATCGACAACCGTCTCAATCGCAGAAATCAAAGGGCTGTCAGGTTGGATGCCGGTTTCTGAAAATCGGGTTTCCCACCAGTTTCTTCTGATCTTTTGAATGATAGGGATCACTTTCTTCCCCGCTTCAGTCAAGTTCAAAATAATCGCCTTGCCGTTTCCTGGGGTTTTAGTAAGGTAACCCAGTTCCTGCATTTTTTTAATTTCACGGGTTGCCAGTCCTTTGTCAATCACCAGGGATTTGGCAACCTGATTTTGGTTAATATGTGAATTGTCATTGATCGTTAGTAAGATACAGGCAGCCGTGGGATTCAAATTGTGCGCTTTGAACAATTTTCCCGTGTCCTTATAATACTGACGATGCAAAATCGAAATATCTTGTGCGAGGTAGCCAATATCTTTCAAATTAATTTCCTTTCGAGTTTTGAAATATTATTCTTAGACTAGCATTTTTTTGTTGACAATTCAACACAACGGCATTATCTTTAAACCTATGTTGAATTATCAACACACAAAATAAAGAGGTGTCGAGATATGGCAAATAATAAACGTGGTTCTCAAGCTTTGATTCAATCGATGATTAACCAACACATCCAATACGTATTTGGAATTCCAGGTGCAAAAGTTGATCAATTATTTGAAGATCTTCAGTATTCAGATCAGCCAAACGCGCCCAAACTGATTGTGACGCGTCATGAACAAAACGCTGCTTTTATTGCAGCAGGGATTGGCCGCTTAACGGGAAAGCCGGGAGTCGTTGCGACGACCTCTGGGCCCGGTGTCTCTAACTTAGTGACGGCGCTTATGACCGCTACCGCTGAAGGCGATCCCGTAATCGGACTTGGTGGACAAGTTCCCCGAGACGACCTCGCCCGATTAACCCATCAAAGCATCCCTAGTAAAGAGTTGATGAACTTCGCGGCTAAAAGTAGCGTTGAAGTCCAAGATCCAAATAACATTTCAGAAGTCTTTACGAACGCCTATAACACGTCGGTTTCCGGCAAACCGGGTGCCGCTTTCATTTCACTACCCGCCGATGTCTTAAGCGAAACGGTTGACCGGCCAGAAATGGCTCAACTCCAGGAAGCAGAACAAACCCAAACATCAAGTAAAACTCTCAATAAAATAGTTGATATGCTGACACATGCCAAGCTTCCAGTGATACTAGCCGGAATGCGGGCATCCTCACAACCTGTAACTGATGCGCTCCACCAACTGTTGGCCAAGGTTTCACTACCAGTCGTTGAAACTTATCAAGGAGCAGGTGTCATTTCTCACGAATTTGAAGCCAATTACTTTGGCCGCGTTGGGCTGTTCAGAAATCAAATTGGTGATACGTTATTAAAGAAAAGTGATTTGATCATCGCATTGGGTTACGATCCGGTAGAATACGAAGCTCGAAATTGGAACATTGAACACAACGACCAAATCATTCACATTGATACGATCGCACCTGAATTAACGGTTGATTACCAACCTGACGTTGTCATTGAATCAGATATTGCAGGAACGGTGACGGCCTTAACCAATACATTACCAACGGATTATAAGCTGTCAGAATCAGCACATCAGAATTTGGCAAAACTTCGAGAAGAATTCGACGGCCAAAGCGATGTTAAAACAAACCCAAAACCAGGGACACTCCATCCGTTAGAAATTGTGAATACCCTGCAAAAGGCAGTCGACGATGACACTACGGTTACGGTCGATATCGGAAGTCACTATATTTGGATGGCACGCCATTTTCGAACATACCAACCACGCCACTTACTTTTTAGTAATGGGATGCAAACCCTGGGTGTTTCACTCCCCTGGGCAATTGCGGCGAAGTTGACTCGTCCAAATGAAAAAGTGATTTCCGTTTCTGGTGATGGTGGGTTCCTATTCTCTGGCCAGGAGCTCGAAACGGCAGTCCGGCTTAAATTAAACATTATCCAGCTCATTTGGAATGACGGCTATTATGACATGGTGAAATTCCAGGAAGAAGCGAAATATGGTAAAAACGCCGGCGTTAAGCTGGGACCGGTCGATTTTGTGAAGTATGCTGAAAGCTTTGGCGCTAAAGGCTTGCGCGCAACTACTACGGATGAACTCAAGAACGCCTTGAAAAAAGCAGAAAAGGCAGATGGTCCCGTTATAATTGATATCCCGGTAGATTATCGTGATAACGTTGAACTAAAATCTGCTCTGTTAAAAGATATTTTAAACTAAACGTACGGGAGGGTTTAGATGACACAATATACAACCTTATATCAACACGGAACCTTAGCACTGCTGGTTCCGGGACTGTTGACAGGAACATTAAAAATGGGTGACTTACTCAAGCATGGTGATACCGGAATTGGAACCGGCGAAGGCCTTGACGGTGAGCTAATTATTTTAGATGGTGAACCTTATCAGGTTGATAGTGAAGGAAACGTTAATTTAGTAACAGATTCCTTTAACATGCCGTTTGCAAATATTCATTATGACCACTACTCGAAATTGGTCGAATTAGCAGACACCTCACAACAAGGATTAGAGAAAAAAGTACGTGCACTCACAAATGGAACCAACACATTTTTCTCCATCAAAATTACTGGCACTTTCTCCGGAATAAAAACTCGGGCGGTTAAGAAATCCGTGCCACCTTTTCAGACACTAGCCGAAACCGCTCGTAATCAAAGCATCTTTACCCGTGATCAGGTCAATGGAACAATGATTAGCTACTATTCTCCGGAATTATTTGACGGGGCTGCGGTCGCGGGTTTCCACCACCACTTTTTATCAGATGATCATAAGTTTGGCGGCCATGTGTTGGCATTTCATTTAGACAAAGGCACCGTTTCCTATCAGTTGTTTGATACGCTGGAACAGCATTTGCCGATTAGCAATGACGCATACATGAATCATGATTTTTCGGCTGATAATATTTCCGATGCGATTCATGACGCTGAAGGATAAATCCAGTTCAATACTTACAAAAAATCGTGATTCGAAGGAGAAGCAAATTATCCTGAGATCACGATTCTTTTTATTGATCAGTAATGGATCTTCACGCGAATAGCCTGCTACCAGCTTATGAGGGCAAAATCACTCCCACATGCGTGGGGAATACAGAGAAAATGCCAACTCAAACAGCTTCACTAAAGGATTACCCCCACGTGCGTGGGGAATACCTCTAAATCACCTGAATGATTACCGAATACGGAGGATTACCCCCACATGCGTGGGGAATACAGAATTGGCTTGCTTCTTGGTCATATCCCCAGAGGATTACCCCCACATGCGTGGGGAATACGTTAGTTCTGTTGATACCGAGAGCAAGCCTAAAGGATTACCCCCACATGCGTGGGGAATACACTAAACAAACCCCGAAACATAGCCATTCTCAAATTATAAAATGACCATTTTTCATTAGTTCGTATTTTACTCTACCCCTTTATCTAACGATCCTACTAACAGTTTACTATAAACGAATTCATAAATGCCACAACACAAATACAAAAACGCGGTCCGTACAAATATGAACTGAAGGGGCTGTGACATAAGTCCCAAAAAATAAGCGATTCATCGAAGAAAAATGTTTCTTTCGATGAATCGCTTTTGTTATAATCTAAAATAAAAAAAGTCATCGGCCGAACCCCGATGACTACGAAATCATCCTCGAAAGGACGTTCCAATATGCAAAATAATTATAACATAAACCAAACCGTTTTGAGTATCGCAACTGATTGGGAGTCCAAGGAAAACCATCCGGCCCGTTTTATCAATTATGTCGTTGAAGACTTAGCCATTAAAGAGCCCTATATCTTTGGCCGGCCACGTGAATATGATTTAAGTGTCCTGCTCAAACTACTGTTTTATGCTTATTCTCAAGGTATTTTTAGTAGTCGTCGAATTAGTCAGTTGGCCGAAGAGAGCCTGCCGGCTCGCTGGCTGACGCAAGAACAATTCCCATCTTATCGCACCATCTGTCGATTCAGAGTGGCGGATACAACCCAGAAATTACTTGATGATAGTTTAGTGAAGCTTACCAAACTCTTGCGAGTTAACGGATTGATTGATGAGGTGAGCTTTATTGATGGCACCAAGATTCTTGCCGATGCCAATAAGTATTCATTTGTCTGGCGAAAAAATACCATTCGATTTGATCGCATGAATCGGGCCGCTATCCTCGAACTTTTGGCAGAACTAAAGGATGCTCAAGCTAGCCAAACTTTACCTAAGGACACCGATTTAAGTTTGGAAACGCTAGATGAAGTTATTACTCGGCTAGAGACACAGTTGGAGGATCTAAATCACGAGACTGAGGAAACCAAGACGACTTCGCCTAACCCACTAAAACAAAAACGCCGGCACTTCAAATCATTGAAGCGAAAGCTGACTGACCGCAAAGATAAAATGGCGGAACATCAACAGCAAATGGCGACCTACGGTCAGCGGAACAGTTACTCTAAAACCGATCACGATGCCACATTTATGCGGGTGAAGGAAGATCCAATGTTAAACGGTCAGCTCAAACCAGCCTACAACCTGCAAATCGCCACAAATCACCAATTCATAACTGCTTACAGTATTTTCCAAAATCCGGGAGATACCAAAACTTTGATTCCATTTATTCAGCAACAACTAGCAGCGGGAATACTAGGAAAAGTTATCGTTGCCGATGCGGGTTACGGGTCAGAGCCAAACTACCGGGAGATTGAAGATAACTTTCCTGACCACACTGCATTAATCCCATATGGAACCATGCTTAAAGAAAACAGTCGTAAGTGGCTAAGTGATGACCGCAAGGTTATGAACTGGGACTACCACGATCAAGATGATTATTATATCGATCCGCTCGGCGTGCGATTTGACTTCAAAGCTTATCGGACCCGTACGGACAAGAAGACTGGCTTCCAGCGTCAATTCAAAGAATATGAAGCTGAAAAATGTGACAATAATCATCAGCTCGTGCCGGAGGCGCTCACCAAGGGCGGCCGAGTACGCAAGATTAATATTAATGAAGACTGGGAATACTTCAAAGCAAAAGAACGAGAACTGCTTTCAGAGCCAAATACTGCCATGATTTATGCGCGACGAAAAATCGACGTGGAGTCAGTATTTGGACAACTGAAGGCTTGTTTGCGTTTCACACGATTCTCGGTTAGAGGAATCAAGAAGGTTCGTAAGGAAGCCGGAATTGCCTTGATGGCATTAAATATAAGGAAACTAGTGGCGGTGATCACTAGTTTTTATTTATCTCAATTCAAAAACAGGAGTAAATCAAAAAATCAGACGATTTTTGATTTACTCCTGTTTAATTTTGGGACTTATGTCACAGCCCCGTTCAGTTCATTTCCAAAAACTAATCAATATTTTGATATTTCCATTCCCATATTATTTTCGTGTAATTCATGGCAACCGCTAATGTTAATACTTGTTCAACTGATTAATTCGTACCAATAACTCGTGAAATCCTAATTTAGATAACTGATCGTCATTGTTTTCAGCTATATCGAAAGCCTTATTCTCTAAATTATTAAAATCATCAGCTAAATATTTTAGCATTAAAAATACCGCCAAACGCTCTTTATTCTGCCGTTCATAGTCATCGGTCTCATGAAAATGAATGGTCGACAATGCATTATATGCAAATTTTTCAGCATCTATACGCGTCCGTCCATCTTTCATCATTGTAATCGCTCACTTTCGATTAATAGAATTAACTGGCCATTTCGGACTTTCCGCAGAAAGAACCCTTACGACTTCACTCGCAGAGTCGACTGCCATTCTGGCCATACACTCTGTAGTATTGGAAGCAATATGTGGTGTTAACAAAACATTATCTAGTTTATAAAAATCGCTGGTCAAGGGTAATGGCTCTTCATCAAATACGTCAAGGGCAGCAGCACGAATTTCGCGTGTCTTCAAGGCGTCAATTAAGTCGTCTTGTTTAACTAAAGACCCACGCCCCAAGTTTATTAATACTGCAGATTTCTTCATTAATTCGAATTCCCTTTTTGCAAATCCTTGCTTATTTTCTGGTGTGACGGCCATATGCAAAGTAATCACATCTGAATTTGTAAGCAAGGTTTCTTTGTCAACAACTTTACCATATTCAGCCGAATTGACAAATGGATCGTAAATAAGGATATTTAAATCTAATGAACTCACTTTTTTTGCCACCATTTTTCCAATTCGTCCATATCCCATAATTCCAAGTGTTTTTCCAGCAAGATCGAATCCCATATGAGATGATTTATAGTTAAAATCCCCTTTTCGCATATGATCTGAAATGGCTGTTACATTCTTTGAAATATCAAGAATTTCTGCCAAAGTTGTTTCAGCAACTGTTGCCGCGTTGGCATTTGGTGTAATTGTAACCCAAATGTTATTTTGGGCCATATAATCGGTATCTATGTTATCAAAGCCAACACCATGTCGCGCAATTATTTTTAAGTTCGGTAACCGATTAATAGTTTCATTAGGAAATGGCTCGGTCATCAATACAATACCATCAACGTCTGCGGCTTTTGAAGTAATTGTTTCCGCTTTTGTATCTGGCAATTCAACAACATTCATCCCGTGATTCACAAGATAGTCTTTTCCAGCCTGTGACAAGCTCTGTGGTACTGCAACTTTTTTACCCATAATTTTTAATCCTCCATTTTATCGAAGTAAGTATCCGCCATCAACAGGGATCGTTACCCCAGTAACATAATTCGACGCATCGCTTGCAAGAAAGACGATGGTTCCCATCAATTCTGATGGATCTGCCCAGTGTCCAGCTGGAATATGCGCCAATATTTCAGTATTCCGACTCTTATCTTCTTGGAGTGCTTTTGTCATTGGTGTATCAATATAGCCAGGTGCAATTGCGTTAACTTGAATATTGTCTTCAGCCAATGCATCAGCATATGCTTTAGTAAGCCCAACTACTCCATGCTTACTGGCAGTATATGGGAATATAAATTTTCCCGCTCTGAAAGATTGCATCGATCCGATGTTGATAATCTTGCCAGAATTTTGTTTAGACATAACTTTTGCTACAGCATGCGATAAGAAATATAACGCATTCAAATTCAGGTTAATAACAGCGTTCCAATCAGAATCTTTAAATTCTTCCCAGTTATTACGACGTTGCATTCCTGCGTTGTTTACCAAGATATCAATCTTTTGAAATTTTGAAAGTGCCGCATTTACGATTATGTCTGGTGCCTCTTTAGCAGTTACATCAATCTTAATGAACTTGACTTCACCATTAACACTTTTTGCAAATTTACTTGTCTCATCCCATCCTTTTTCATCATAACTAGCAATGACAACTTTCGCGCCAGATATCAACATAGCTTTTGTATAGTTAAAGCCCAAACCCGATGCACCACCAGTAATAATCGCAACTTTGCCATCCAAGCGAAACTTATCCGTACTAAACTGAGCTTCCTTACTCATCATTATTACCTCTTTCACTTATAGATCTTCACTTATTAAAGTTTGAATATCAGCCTGTAATGAAACATCATCTGCCGGATACTCCAATGCAATTGGCAAGTCCTTCGAAAACTTTTCCAACAGCAACCTCCAGTTAAGCTTGCCATCAACAAACGAAACCGTCTTTGGTTTATTGTCTTGATCTAATACATAACCCTTCAAATGGACAAATCGAGTATATTTGAGCAATCGATTTGTTGCAGTTATGGCATCTTGGTCTGTAAAAATCCAGTTTCCTAAATCATTTACAAATCCCACTTTCTGATTACGTCCCTCAAATTTTTCGAAGAACAAAGACAGTTTTTCGATATCACTATTACTCTCCGTTTGATCATTCTCAACGTTTAACTGAATACCAGAGGGAATAATCGTCAATAAATAATCAATAAAAGTATCGTTTGATTCATCAAAATCTCCAAGATTCATCTTAATGTAACTGGCACCCAAGCGTTGTGCTTCCGATACATATTGAAGGATATTTAAGTTCAAGTGTTTGTTAATAAATAGATCGTCTGGGATCGAATAGAAATAATTGATACGCTTTTTCATCCGGAATTTTGATAAACGATCAAATTCACTAATCGTTGAATTTCCATATTCTCTTCGTAATTCAATGTTACTAACTCCGCTGTCTAGCAACTCCGTCACTAACTTATCTTGAGCGATGCCTGAATTATGTTCACTTTGTTTAACCAAAGTGTTCAATACCAATCTGTTAGAATTCATAAATTGTTACCTCCATTGATTATTTTATGTAATCGATTACCCTAATACATCATCATAATATTCTTTCATAATTACAAAGTCAACACTATTTTTTAGGAAATAAATCCTGTTATTAATGGATTTAATAGGGAACGTCAAAAATTTTTCTTTTGTTTTTACTTTTTTGTTTGACAATTCACAATTTTTGGGGGTAATATGTAACCGATTTCAGTTAATCGATTACCTAAAGAAAAAAATATATGGAGTGTGGTACAAATGACAAGTATTATTATCGGCATCCTTTTGCTGCTAACCTTTGTTGGTTTCATTGCTTTCGTGATGAAGGGTGGAAACATTATGATAGGATTTCTCCTAATGGCGATCCTTTGGACAATTATTGGGGGAATCCCTTACAAAGATGCAATTACAAATGTTTTCTCCAAACCTGCCTTAGATTACGGGTCAACAATTATGGTCATCATCTTCGGATCTTGGTTTGGGCGGGTCCTTGTTGATACCGGAATTGCTGGTGCAATAAGTGAACAAACGATTAAGGTCAGTTATAAACGGCCTATAATTGCTACAATTCTAATTTGTTTAGTCACGTCTTTTATTTTCACAAGTTCTTATGGAGTAGGCGCAGTCATTGCCATTGAGGTTATTCTGTTACCAATATTAAGATCTCTTGGATTACCAAAAAATGTTGCTATTACAGCATTTGTAATGTCAATTGGCGCGCCGATGTATGTCAATATTGTAATTATCAAGCAGTTGCAACTGTTCTTCCCTAAGGTGGTTTATGGCGCAAAATATCTAACTTATGGCTTCAGTGCTATGGCAGTCCAATTATTGATTGTTATCATTTTTATCTTAATCCACGCAAAATCCATTCATAAAAATGATGCAAAAAATATATCGGTTGATGAATCCACCAGCAAAGTACCCAAGATTGCTTATGTACTCCCAATCATGCCGGTATTTATGAATTTAGCTTTTCACTGGGAACCAATTCCTGCATTAATGTTATCTATCTTTCTTGTATTATTAATTACCGGGAATCTAAAATCCTATAAGTCGGCACTAGAACTCATCAATAAAACTATTTCGCAAGCTATATCTGATATTTCAGGATTAATAATTATGTTGCTATTTCTGACTATGTTTAGCGCAGCTGCAGTTAAGGACACGGCACGGTTTAGTGGTATTTTGCAAAGTATCGTCCCTCACAGTCCGCTCGTATTAGCAATTGCTTTTGGAGTTTTAGCACCGCTAGCTTTATTCCGAGGACCATTAATGGTGTGGGGAGCTGGATCGGCTACTGCAGCGGTACTTGCTGCAACCGGATTCTTTAACCAATACTTTGCGTTCGCCGCCATCTTAGTTCCTGGCGTATCAATTGCCATTTCGACTTGTATCACCCAGTCTTGGAACTTATGGGTAGTGGAACATGAAAAACTCGATGTTAAAAAGTTCTTGATTACCGGTGTCCCATTCGGTTGGATCACAAGTATTCTCAACTTATTGCTAGCAGCAGTTATGTTTAAGTAGCAAACAATTTTCTAGGAGGCTTACTTTGAAAGAAACAATTATTTTTGGTACCTACTCTGCAAGAGACTCCAAGGGTATCTATGAAGCAGATTTCGATACCGACTCCCAAAAATTAGAATTCCCACATTTATCTGTAAAGATAGGTGCGCCCACCTATTTAGCACTCTCAAACGGTCAAAACATTTATGCTGTCGACCAAGAGGATAGTATGGGCGGAGTTGCAGTATTTGATTACTCCACCAATAATATTGAAGAAATTGAAAAGCATTTATTCCATAATTCATCACCAGTGAATATAACTATCAATGAAAAATACAAATTGGTATTTGCAAGTAATTATAACAATGGATTTGTTCAAATATTTAAAATCCAAAAAAATGGAGATATTAAGTTAGTGGACGAAATCCATAATATGGGTCATGGCATTTTACCTCAACAAAGCAATTCTCATGTTCACTACGCTCAAATTTCACCTGACGGTAAACTTTGCATAGCCGATTTGGGAACCGATGAAATCTTAATTTTTAGTATAAACAAAAATGGTCGGGTCATAAGCAAAATATCAACATTTTGTACACGTCAAGGTTTCGGGCCGAAAAAAATAACCTTTCTTCGTGATGGCATCCATGCTTATGTATTAGGAGAATTGGCAAGTCAGATTGGTCTATTAATCTACAACCCAAGCACAGAAACTTTTGCTCAAACTCAAATAGTTTCAACGATCCCTGATAATTGGGTGGGACAAAATGGCTGTGGAGGAATGCACCTAACACATGATGAAAAATATTTATATGTATCAAATCGCGGACATAATTCGATATCTGTTTATCAGGTTAATGCGAGCGATCAAACATTAAAAATGGTCCAAAACGTGCCAAGTGAAGGTTGTTTTCCTCGCGAATTTTGCCTAGATCAATCAGAAAAGTTCTTATTTGTCGGAAATCAAAAATCTGATAATGTAACCATTTTCAGTAGAGATTCAACCAACGGAACTCTAACACTTGTGTCTAAAGACAACTTTATCCCAGAGCCTGTATGCTTGCTTTGTACTCAATAAACCACATCGTTAAATGCGCAAATTATTAATATAGTTCACTAGCATCGTGTTATCAGGTACAATTAAAAGGTGAAAGTACGAGGTGAACATTATGAATAAGCGGTTAACAATCAGTGAAATAGCCCGGATGGCAGGGGTTTCTACTGCAACGGTTTCTCGATATTTGAACGGACACTTTGATAAAATGTCTGACGAAACTCGAACTAAAGTCCAACAAATAATCAGTGATACTAACTACCATATCAATCTTCAAGCCCAATCTTTAAAAAATCAAACTACTCATTTAATTGGTATGGTTGTTGCTGATATTGAAAACATCTTTTCCTCAATTTTATTTAAAGGGTCGGATAAAGTATTTGAACAGCATGGTTATCAAATTTTACTCATGAACTCAGATAACTCCATCAAACGTGAACACAATCAGCTTCAACGCCTATTAGACCTTCAAGTAGATGGTATTATTTTGCAACCCATCAGTACTGATCCAAAAAACTATGAGTTTATTAGGATCGCTGACACCCCAATTGTCATTGTTGATCGAAAGATTAACCAAGAGAATTGGCCAGAAGTATCCACGGATAATTATGGTTATTCCAAAGTTCTATCTGAACTGATAATTCGGATGGGATATAAGAGAATCATCACTATTAGTGAACCGCTATCCGACAATGAAGTAAGAATGGACCGTTATCAGGCTGTTCAAGATGCAGCTAAAGGTACCAATGTAATCGTTGACCGTATTGAGATTGACACTGAAACTACAGATGATTTTATCTATTCACAAATAATGAAAAAAACAGATGCGTTGAAGTCAAAATCCGTTATCTACGCTCTAAAGGGAACGGTCTTAATGCGTGTTAGGAAACTACTCTCAAAGTTCCACATTCTCATCCCAAAAGATATTGGAGTGACAGCTTTTGATGATTGGGATTGGGCACAGTTAATGCAGCCACAGATAACAACAATCCAGCAAAACCCAAAGAAGATGGGTGAAAAATCTGCCGAAATATTAATTAATATTTTAAGCGGCAACCCTCTTTCTCAGAAAACGGTACTTGTTGAAAGTGAGCTAAAAATCCGGAATTCTTTAATTGATTAAAATTCTATGACAAAAATGGCTCATGGAAAATTATTGGGGGGGTTCCCCCAACGTTTCCAATGAACCATTTTTGTGTAACAATGTTTAATATTTAGAGCTCCTACTTCTCATCCTCGCCACTACCTGGTGTCTCCTCACCCTTCTTAACGGTGTAAGATTTGGCACCAGTACCGGCCAAACTCCCACCTTGAGCAATTAAGTACTCAGGACGGATTGGTTTGTCCTCCAAGAAATCTTCGAGAATTTCACGGGTGCCGGCTGCGTATCGAGCTTGGGCTGACAATGTGGTTCCGGACATATGTGGGGTCATCGCTTCGTTTGGCATTGTTCGCCATGGGTGATCCTTTGGTGCTGGCTGTGGGTACCAAACATCGCCAGAGTAGCCGCCGATTTGGCCAGAATTCAGAGCACGAACGATAGCGTCACGGTCAACTTCTTCACCACGGCTATTGTTAACGATGTATGCGCCACGTTTCATCGTTGCGAGAACTTCGTCGTTAAACAAGTGATAGGTTTGGGCGTGTAATGGTGCAGCCAAAACAACGGCGTCCACAACCTTAACCATTTCATGAACGTCTGGATAGTAGGTTAACCCCAGATCCTTCTCAACGTCGGCAGGTAATTGATGACGTTGGTTGTAGACTAATTTAACGCCAAATGGTTTCAATCGCTCCAAGACGGCCCGACCAATTCGGCCAGCGCCAATTACACCAACCGTCATCCCTTCAAGATCATAGGCCCGAGAAGCAGCGTCAGCAATATTCCAGCCACCAGCTTTGACGATATCATGAGCCGGAATGAAGTTTCGGACTAACGCCAATAACTGCATGACTTCGGCTTCTGCCACGCTGACACTGTTACTATACGTGACTTCGGCAACGGTAATGTTGTGCTCATTAGCAGCGTTCAAATCAACGTGATCAGATCCAATTCCGGCAGTGATGGCCAACTTTAAGTTCTTGGCTTTCGCAATCAAATCAGCCGTTAGATATGCCGGCCAAAATGGCTGTGAAATCACAACATCAGCGGTTGGTAATTCCTTTTCAAATACGGAATCAGGTCCCTCTTTATCGGATGTGACGACAAATTCAACCCCTTTTGACTCCAAGTATTTCTTCAAACCAAGGCCACCGGAAACACTTCCCAGTAACTCGCCAGGCTTGAAATCAATCCCTTCAGGAGTCGGTACCGTTGATCCATCCGGATAATGGGTAATCTTTGGAACATCATCTCGAACGTACTTTGGCGGGAACCCATCAACGGGGTCCGGATACAGAACAGCTAAAACTTTGGTCATAGTGATCGATCCTTTCTACAAAGCAAACCAAACCAACATTTCTCAGCGTCTAAATTCTAGCACGTCTGTAAGCGTTTTCAACCAAAGTGTTTTTTATTTTTTAGTCAGGCATAAATCCTTTGCTTCCAGCAAAATCAGCATATACTTAAAATAATAAATACCCACAAAATGGAGGAATGAACATGCCACTTATGCGAATCGACGTCATCAAAGGTCATGACGAAACTTATCTCAAGAAAATGCTGGACGTTGCCTACGAAGTCCAACTCGACACTTTCCACACACCAAAGGGAGACCGCTATCAAATTTTGACCCAGCACGAACCAGTCGAAATGCAGATCCTCGATACTGGATTGGGCATTGAACGAACAAAAGACGTGGTCTTCTTCAACTTGGTGACCCGCCCACGAACGACCAAGGACAAGCAGGCCTTTTATCAAAAATTAGCCGACCGCTTGCATGGGGAACTTGGTATCCGAAAAGAAGACTTCATCGTCAGCCTAGTACCAAACAACGATGACGATTGGAGCTTCGGTAATGGGGAAGCACAGTTTTTAACTGGAAAGCTTTAATTAATAAAAATGAGAACCGCGGCTATCGCATCCAGCCGTGGTTCTCATTTTATTTTGTATTAACCCTGCAAAAATTCCTTTGTCTTATACTCTGGATCGGGATATTTGTAGAACCCTTCTCCAGATTCGATACCTAACTTGCCTTCGTCGAGCATCTTTTTAAACGCATCTGCGAGTGGCTTAGCATCGGGATTCTTTTCGGCAGCCGCTAACGTAATATTATAGGCTGTTCGAATTCCGACAGCATCCAGGATTCCAAACGGTCCCCAAGGAGCTCCGGTGGCAGCCATCCAGGTTCGATCAATCATCTTTGGATCGGCCACACCCTTAAGCCACAGGGCACCGGCAGCAGCGTTTAATGGCATCAGTAGCGAATTCAAAATATAGCCTGGCTGCTCTTTTTTGAGCTGGATTGGAACCATCCCAATATCTCGGGCATACTGCACAATTTCTTGATAGATTGCCGGATCTGTTTCAGGTGATCCCATGATTTCAGCAGTGTTGTTCAACCAAACCTGGTTTGAGAAATGCATGTTCAAAAACTGTTTTGGCCGACCAGTATCAGCCGCAAACATACTTGGCACCAACGTTGACGAATTACTTGTGAAAATGGCGTTACTTGGCGCTAATTTAGCTAATTTTTTATAGAATTCATGCTTGATATCAGGGTTTTCCGGAATTGCCTCAATGACCAAGTCGGCATCTTTAACCGCCCCAGCTAAATCATCCGTAAATTTTAGTCGGGAAATGCCAGCATTAAATTCATCATCTGTAGCGGCAATATCGTGACGATAAGCATGTCGCAATCCCTTAATTCGTTTTTCCGCTTTATCAACAGCTTCTTGACTAATATCATAAACAGTTACATCAAAGCCTTTAAACGCGCTTTGAAATGCAATCTGACTGCCCAACACACCACTACCTACAACAGTCACCTTTTTGATAGCCATAAATAACTCCCCCTTGAGTGCTTGTAAACGGTTACATCAACTCACTTTAATATAGCAGATTGCTTGTGAAATGCAACGAAAGGGGCTTGGTATCTTAGGAATTAAACATGCACAAGAATCACTTCCAACTCTTGCTATATGGCCAAATGATACAAATTTTTCCCGAAATATTCCGATAATTATTTTATAGTCGTATAATAACAGCAAGGTTAACAGGAGGAGATACGATAATGAAATTGATGAGACTTGTTTTAACCACAGCATCGGTAATCTCAGGTATTGGTTTCTTTGCGCTGACATCCAATATCTCGAAGGCATCCACATTACAACCTTTTTATTGGGAGGAACATTATCGGCATGAATATAAAGTTCGTGTGAAACAGCCCACAAAAGTTTATAAGGTTACTTATGGACGTTATGCATATCAAAATCGGTGGTCATTTTATAAATATTTACGTCGCGGCGAGGTCGTTAGAACTTGGTATGCTGGAGCAGATGGGTTCAACTGGCATTTAACCGGAGGCACACACGGAAAATATGATGGAAATAGCCACTATGGATTTGATGTGGAATGGGCTCATAAATCTTCATTCAAAATCTTAAAAGTATACTATGGCACTAACTGGTTCTAAATAATTGTCTTTGGGGGGAAAAAACATGCAGATGAAAAAAACACTCACCTTTATTTCAATTTCACTCGGTATTCTGATAGGATTTTCAGGGATCGGACAACAAAACAAAGTTCAAGCAAGTTCTTGGCATAAGGGTATTCCACAAATTTTTAGACATACAAAGTGGCATAACGGCAGTTCCAGGATCACATTCGGCACTAAAATATTTTCGTTTTGGGGACCTGAAGGCGGCGAACGCTTTGGTATTCCCGAAACTAACGTCAAATATAAGCAAATTAGCCATCACAAATACTTATTGAGTCACGAAGAGCCGCATTCCGGAATATTTTCACCAATATATTCGTATGCCAAATATGTGAACGCTAAAAAGATGATTTGGAAGTGGGACAAAACTTCTAAAGCAGTTGTTAATTATCGGTATTATCACTGGTAGGAAGTTATTATTCAAAACAACTTTGACACCTTTTGAACCTTTATTGAATATCCATATTAACCGTGCTTATCGTTGCCATACCTGGCAAATTAACTCCTCCTCAACTCAACCACGAATCAAACCAAAACTTCTTCCGCGTAATAATGTCCTGAGCCAATTTGGCCAGGGCTTTTTCTTTTGCATAAAATGCATCCCCATCAACCTGCTGGTGAAACGCTGACGTCAACTCTGACGACTCATCTTGGTCGGTAAACACCCACTTCAAGGCGTCCAGCTGTTCCAAAATTACGATCAAACTAATGGCATTCCGGTTGATCTTTGAATTATTAATCTGGTCACGCAACTCCTCGCGCACTTGATTTCGAGCCTCGGCTTTTGGCAAATAAATCACATGGGTATCCAGATTATTCTTAAACGGCACTTTGGTAACTAAGTCGGCAGCCAACAGTTCACTACCAAGCCCATCATATAATTGATTGGCAATATCCCAACTGGTAATGACTGAAAGCCTGTCTTTAAGCTCACGATTCTGGTTAATTTCATCAGAGAGTTCTGATTTAAACACACTCAAATAACTCGGTAAACGAGCGAATTTTTCGCCATCCTTCACGTCAAGATTATCATCAATGGTTAAAATATCCTGGTCAGCGAGATCCAATAGTGCCGCCAACACGAAATACGACTGACTGGTAAATCTTGTCCGCAGCATCGGCTTCTTGGCAATTCGTTCAGTTAGTAATAAATAATTTTTTGCGGTCGTTAATTCCACTTCGAATGCCTCCATTTTTGTTTTATCAGTTAACATCATAATTCATCTATCAACTTCCGCGAAATATTTTGTTTTCGCGTTGGACCACCAAACTCCCATGTGCTACGATAGCCCCAACGAAAGGACTGACAAACATGGCGACTTTGCCGACTTACCATCAAGAAAACCAAACAATTACCTTTAATGATCCAGCTAAACTTCAACTCACCGTTATAACACCAGCAATTATCCGAGTATTTGAAAATCGGGGCGAACCTGATGACTCCTACGCCATTGAGGGCGATAAGCAGCAGGCCACCGATTTTGAATTCAATCAAGTGGCCGATCACTATGAACTCATAACTGCTGCACTGACGCTCCACATCGATAAAGCTTTGCATATCGATGCTTATGATCCGGCAGGAAACCCACTGGTTACCGATTACCGGGGAACCCGAACGCCACTGGATCGGGGAATTGATGAAGCCCACAAAAAGTTTATCAAAGAAGAGGGCCACAACGTCCCTGGCGCAAACGACCAGGATAATACGGCTTACTATGAGGTGGTTAAGCGTTTAGCAGCCGACGAATCGATCTATGGTCTTGGTGACAAAACCGGCTACATGAACAAACGCGGCTATGAGTACGACAACTGGAATACCGACGACCCAGCGCCTCACTTGGAGAACTTCACCCGATTATATAAGTCGGTTCCGGTCATGTTCGGGCTAAAAGATGGTCATCCGTATGGTCTGTTCTTCGATAACCCTTATCGCAGCCACTTTGATTTGGGGAAGGAAAGCTCCAATTATTACTTCTATTCAGCAGAAGCCGGCAATCTGGATTACTACATTATCGGTGGGAAAACCCTCAAGGACGTTGTCAGCAACTACACCTACTTAACCGGCCGCACCCCGCTGCCGCAAAAATGGACGCTAGGGTACCAGCAGTCACGGTGGGGGTATAGTGCCACTCAGAGAATGGTCCAAGGAATCGTCGACGATTTGCACAAATACGACCTACCGTTTGATGTCATTCATCTGGATATCGACTATATGCGCGATTACCGTGTCTTTACGTGGAACGACGATGCTTATCAGGGTAACCCGAAGAAATTTGTGACCAACTTGAAAAATCAGGGGACTAAAATTGTGGCAATTATTGATCCGGGTGTCAAGAAAGACCCAGGATACAACATTTACGATGAAGGTATCAAACATGATTACTTCGTCGAAAGCCCCGACGGCAATGTCTACGTCAATCAAGTCTGGCCGGGCGACTCTGTCTTTCCTGATTTTGGTCGCCAAGCAGTCCGCGATTGGTGGGCAAATAACGATCAATTTTTGACCGACTTAGGCGTGGCGGGGATTTGGAACGACATGAACGAGCCAGCTTCCTTTGTCGGTGAAATCCCCCAAGATATCGTCTTTAGCGACCATGACCGCCCATCGACCCACAAGAAAATGCATAATGTCTACGCGCATAATATGGATCAGGCAACCTATGCCGGCATCAAACGGGCAACGGAAAGACGGCCCTTCGTCATCACCCGTGCGGCATACTCTGGAACACAGAAGTATGCCACTGTCTGGACCGGCGATAACCATAGCATTTGGCCCCACGTTCAACTGCTTATCCCGCAATTGTGCAACCTCGGAATGAGCGGATTTAGCTTTTCCGGAACCGACATTGGCGGCTTCGGGTCAGACGTCACCCCCGAATTATTAACGCGCTGGATTGAAGCGGCAATCTTTAGTCCGTTACTGCGAAATCACAGCGCTATGGGTACTCGTGACCAGGAACCCTGGCAATTTGGCGAACCGACGTTATCGATTTACCGAAAGTACTTAAAATTACGTTACCGGTTCATCCCCTACCTCTACGATTTATTTGCGAAAGAAGAACGGTCCGGTCTTCCGCTGATGCGACCACTTGTTTTAAACTATCCTGAAGACCGTCGTGTCCATGACATCAACGATCAATACATGGTCGGCGACTCGGTTCTCGTAGCCCCAATCGTTCAACCGTCGCAAACCAAGCGCCTGGTTTATCTGCCAAAAGGAGACTGGGTGGATTTCTGGAATCATCAAGAATACAGCGGCCAACAAGACATTGTGGTTGATGCACCGCTGGACAAGCTACCGTTATTTATCAAGAAGAACACCATCTTACCGTGGGGCGCTGAAGTCGATCACATTTCAGAACAGCCGGATCGACAAATGACCTTCACCGTTTACGGTCACTCCGGCAATTATCATCACTATCAGGATGATGGTTTAGACTTCAACTACCGAAATGGCGAGTACAACGATTATCAAATTGTGGTCGAAGACGATCATGTGAGTGTCAGGTTAACCCACCATGGATTTGCCCCAGTCTATCAGAGGATCGTCGTCGAACTGCCCGATCAACTCATCATGTTAAATTACAATTCGAAAACTGAAACCTACCAGTAAAAAATGGATCCGCAGGCAGTCAGCATTTTCAGCTAACTGCTTGCGGATCCATTTTGACTTATTTATCTGCGCTTGTTGCCCGGGCATATCGCGCCACTCGTTTCATAAAATCAGCAAACAACGCGTCTTGCTTGGAGTCAGTCGTATACATCGCTTCAGGATGCCACTGAACACCAATAATCAGGTCGTCGTCTTTGCTTTCAACGCCTTCAATCACGCCATCCTTAGCCAATGCAGAAATGTTTAGTTGAGAAGACACCGCCTTAATCGATTCGTGATGGTGACTGTTCACCAAAGTTGCATCCCCGCCGCCAATGATTTTTTCCAAATAACGATCCGGCGTTACCGAAATTGAATGTGTCCCCTGCGGCAGTGGTGCCTTTTGGAAGTGCTGCAGAGTTGGTCGATTACGCTGGCTATACATGTCCTGGTAAAGCGTCCCGCCAAGTGCAACATTAATCACCTGCGTTCCCCGGCAGATACCAAAAATTGGTTTGCGTTTGGCGACCGCCAGCTTGACCAGCTCAATTCCACTCGCATCCAAGAAGGCATCGGCATCGCCTAATTCAGGAACCGGCTCCTCTCCATAAAAACGTGGAGCCACGTCAGGGCCTCCCGGCAATAATAGGCCGTCAATTAAATCAACGTAGTGCGCCATCAATTCCGGGTTGCGTGTTGGAATCATGATCGGCACGCCACCGTGCTGAATCACACCAGCAACTTCATTATTGTTAACCGAGTTGCGTTCCAAGTCTTTAATCAGCCTGATTTCGGCAGGAATTCCAATTGTGTATTTTTTATCCATGGCAGCCACTCCTCTGTTAGTTCTGTATTGCTACTAATAGTAATACAAATGATCGAAAAGTGGGGCGATTATGACCACCTGACTTTTCCTAACCGACTTCACCGGCTTACTGGGCGATCAGCACTGATCGGATAGCTCCCGGCTTAGCGGGTGCTTTCTCTTTCGACCAGCTGGGTTGCGATGATATATAATTGGGAAATTCTCTCAGGATTTGTTTGCCTTTTCAAAAGCTTCTCAATTGCTTTAACTTCAGACTCGAGAATCACTTTTACTTATGGTATGGACTACCTTCATTAATCATAAACGCCCGATAAATCTGCTCAGTCAGCACCAGTCGCATCAATTGATGAGGCAGCGTGAAGCGGCCAAAGGAAATCTGGGTGTTCGCCCGGTCGAGAACGTGCTTGGATAACCCAAGCGAGCCGCCAATCACAAACGTCAAATCGGAATGACCATAGGTTGTCAGATTCGCAATCTCCTTCGCAAACTCTTCAGAAGATCGTTCTTTACCCAGTATCGCAAGTGCATAGACGTATTCGCGGTCTTTAATTTTGTCTAAAATTCGCGCACCTTCTTTGTCCATGACTTCGTCCATTTCCGCTTGGCTGAGTGACTCAGGCGCCTTCTCATCGGCAACTTCAACGATTTGGAACTTGCAAAAGCGCGATAATCGCTTTGCGTATTCCGCAATCCCCTGCTTAAAATACTTTTCTTTTAATTTACCAACAACGACCAGTTTGATGTTCACTATGTTATTTCCTCCAACTATCGATTTGTCCTGTGCAAAAAAGTGGGCTTATTAACAAGTTGTCCACAGAGTTATCCACAGGTTTATGCACACAACTATTATTTTTGGTACCCGCATTTTTTGAAAAAATGTCAAGGGCCAAAAATGTTATCCACAAAACTGTGGACAACGTGTGTTCGCAATCTGTCACCGCAAACCCCATTATATCAATCTTTGTTGCGACGAACAAACCCCTTTTTTAGGCCAAAAAAAGTTATCCACAATTTCTGTGGATAACTTCGCCATTTTGGGGGATAACTTATCAACGTTAATATATCAGTGCTTCACATTACCTTGTGGATTGTCCACAGAGTTATCCACAGCCTAAATGTGGATAATATATCAAAAGTTTACATGTTATGAATTTTTTAAATAAAAACCGGGTTACTGTTCGTATTTATATCATGTGTAGGGTACAAGTTTCGAGTAATCCATCATACCCGTTCGTAAACGGTCCTAAAGTTCCTTGTTTGCGGATAAATCAGACCAATTGAGTCAAAAATCCCCATTATAATCCGAACAAATCTTATTTTTAGATTGGAGAATCAACCATGTCAGTTAAATTGATTAATCAACAAGGGAAGCTAGTGCTGCCGATGCCTGGTAATATTGACCCCAAATACGAGCAGTACAGCGTGTTTCAGACGAAGGAGGGGGTTATTCTGTGTATTCCGTTTCGGGACCACATAGCGCAATAATGAACCCATTAAACAAGTCAAAAGAACCCCAGCCTGAAATCTAGACTGAAGTTCTTTTGCCTTGTTTAAATTATCAATTATTCACCGTACAGTTCTGCGAGTGACTTTGCTGCCATATTTGTATCATTGAGTGTAATCTCATGTGGTGCTCCGGAAACTTGATCATACTTTAAGGCAACTTGCACCCCAGCGTCTCCGATCGTTACATTTCCGTCCTTGTCAAATAGTGGTTTATTAACGTCTAATGTATTACCAATTGACGTATCTGGATTATTTGCTTTAGCGGTAAATGTTAATTTGTAAACATAAATCTTGTCCCCGCTCTTTACTTTAGCTGGGTTAAATAACGATCCACTTGTCCCACCAAAATCATTGGCTGCTAAGTGGGTCCCAGGTGCTCCCCACCAGTCATTTTTAGCTGCATAATAGATGGTATCTAGTCCCTGGGCTTTAAGCGCTGCATTCAAACTTGCGACTGTGACAGTATCTCCGGCATAGCCTTTAATATTTGTATCTCCGGCTAATGCAGCACCGAAATTTTTGTCACTATCACGTTTGGCATTGGCATTTTCAAAGTAAGTTAACCCTTGTTTCACATCGTTTGTATCCTTCTTATCGAAGAACATAGCACTTGAAACTAATTGCTTTACCGGAATCTTAGCCACAACCAACTTAACATCCTTACCATAGTCAGCCGCCTTCAACGCAGCAGTATTGGCCGCCAACTGATCGTTAGAAAGCCCGTCGCTGGTATACCCTTTAATTCCAGCCTTCGTCAGCAATGCGGCGTAGGCCTTTTTAAGAGTTGCGCTATCGCTTGAAGTTGGATCACTGACGCTGACAGCTTTAATCGTATCCAAAGCAGTCTTATCCGAACTCCCCTTCGTCAATTTAACGGATCCAACAGCTTGGCCAGTCCCATCGACAAATGACAACTGAACTTCATTGTCTTTAATTGGATTGACGGCAACAGTCTTAATGGAAACTTGGTTGCCAAATGTGGTTTGCGCAATCAATGATTGTTGATCAGCAGTCAGCGTATTGTTGGCACTCAGCTGATAGCTGGTTCCTTTTAAGGCATCCACTAGTTTAGTCTGAATAGCAGATGCATCAGTTGCCGCCAACTTAAATGTAGAACCATCCAACGTACCAAGGGTTTGGCCGTTAACAGCCTTATTGTTTGTGTAGTCAACGTAATTAATGACATTGCCACTTGGGTCAGTGAGGACAATTCGAACAGCCTTGTTAATCGTTGGCTTAACAACCGAAATTGTGACGCTTGCGCCAAAGGTTCCCTGGGCAATTGCTGCCATTTGGCCTTGGGTTAACGTAAATCCAGTGTAGCCTAATCGATTCAACGCTGAAGCAATCTGAGACTGGATCGCACTTGAATCAGTTGAGGCAAGCTGCCAGACACCATTGGTGTTCGTCCCCAAAGTGGCCCCTTTTGTTGCACCAGCCTTGGTATAGTCAACTGAAGTCAATGACGCGCCAGTAGCTGAATCCACCAAATTAATGCGAACTGCGTTGTCAGCGATCGGAGAATTATTATTTGTGGCGGATTTCAAACCTGAATACAAAATCCAGCCGTCAGCGCCAGAGTTTCCGTTGTTAATTGCGTAAATATGAACCCACTGATCACCTTCACGAGTTCTGGTTCCAGCACGATCAATCTTGTAATTAACGGCTGCGTAAGCACTTGAATCAGTTACCTGACGACCAACTTTGTATTGGGTCCAAGCTGGTTGCTTATAAGTAACCGTTTGGTTGTCGTTTGCGGTGCCTGGGTTTGCAAACTGGAACGTCCCATTTGCCATATCATTGGTGAGCGTTCCCTGTTTGAAAGTTTGATAGGTTTTCAAACCCCCAGCAAATTTGGAACGGCTCTTACCACCATAAATCCAACCACGGTATTTGCCGTCAAAAGTAACCACTTTGTAATAGACCTTACCCTGATTGGTTCTTGCAACGCGATATGCCCGAACGTTTTGGCTGGATTTGTTGGACCGTGCAAGATCCTTCAACGTCACAGTTGTTGTCTTCTTTTTAGCTGATTTAAGTGAGGAAGCCTTATTAAACAACGCGGCTTTACCAGTAAAGGTCACGTTTCTTGATGACGCATCAGTTCTTAACTTGACGTTTGATGTCACTCTAACTCGAGATTTTGCCGAAACAGTTGTGGACTGCGATATCCCAACTGCCGCGAAGAATCCCAGGGCAGCCATAGAAATAACTGCCGATTCCTTAATATGAATTTTCATGTTCATTTCCCCTTTTGTGAATTTAACTACACCCCAATTGTATCTTATTGAGCAATTTATTAACATTACATCTATATTAAGTATTACACTTATGTTAAATAAGTGAGTGTGTATCTATAAAAAAAATCTCCATTCATCAGCTCAATGCCAACGAATGGAGATCCTGTTTAAAATTATTTAGTTGCTTCACTCAATACTTTACTGGTTGCCTTTTGATTCAAGGTAATGCTACCAGTCTTCTTTGAACCTTTGTGGTAATAGGTAACAGAAATCTTATCGCCAATCTGGTGTTTATATAAGATATCTCGTAATTGACTTTGTTGGGTGATCTTAGTGCCATCCAACTCGGTAATCACATCATATTTGGCCAGTCCTGCTCGCTTAGCAGGTGAGTTGGCATTAACCTTCAGTACGACTGCCCCTTGGGTCACACTCTTAGGCAGCTTCAAAATAGAGCGTTGCTGTTCCTCAGAGATGTTTGACAAATCAGTATAGCCAATCCCAAGCGCTGGTCGAATAACCTGACCGTTTTTAATCAGTTGGTTAATGATCATGACAACTTCGTTACTTGGGATCGCAAAGCCCATCCCTTCAACACTGGTCCCTTGTTGATCAGAAGCGAGCTTCATGGAGTTAATTCCAATTACTTGACCGGCAAAGTTGATCAGTGGTCCGCCTGAATTACCAGGGTTAATGGCAGCGTCAGTTTGAATAACCGTTGCGTTCCCAATTTGTTGACCCGATTCAGAGGTTTGCGGAACTTCCCGTTTCTTCGCGGAAATAATTCCTTGAGTAACCGAGGTTGCATACTGCGAACCAAGTGGCGATCCAATTGCAAGAACCGGTTCTGCAACCTTGATATTGTCGGAATCACCAAAGGTCGCAACTTTCGTAACCTTATCTGAGCTAATCTTGAGGACAGCAAGGTCACTCACTGCGTCCTTACCGACAACCTTAGCGGAAACCTTGGAACCGTCACTCAAGATAATTTCGAGGGCATTGGCACCGGAAACCACGTGGTTATTGGTTACGATATAAGCGGTGTTGCCACTCTTCTTATAGATCACACCTGAACCTTCACTTGAGGCTTCAAGTTCACCGCTGCTCTTCTTTTTGCTTGAAGAGCCGCCCTGAATTTGTCCCAGGATGCCGGATAAGGTATCATCGCTTTCACTTTCTTTTTGCAAATTAATAACAGAAACAACCGTACTCTTAGTTGCGTTGAACGCTTTTTCTGCTTGGGTATTCAAGTTCACTTTAACGTTGCTGACCTTGGTACTGCCATTCTTATTAGTACCTGAGACCAACTCTGTTCCAGTTCCACTATTGCTATTGTTGAAATAAGTGACACCACCGTAAGTAATTCCGCCACCAAGTGCGCCGGCGATTACGGCAGTTGCAACAAATTTTCCAAAACCATTATTTTGTGCCAATTAGCGTGCCCCCTTATTATTTTATATTAACTATAATATACTTTTTTCATGACGAAAGTGTGTTCAAAAGTTTAGAAATATCTAAAGGATCTTTAAATAATCATTAAAGGTGATGCTTGTTCCGGCTCCGTGTCGTACAACTTAAAGTCTTGACCGACGCCCATATCATGATCGGCCAAAATTGACGCAACTGTCAGATGACAGAGTGACTTCATATTGTTGTGTTGACTGCGGTGACCTAAGAAAACCTTCTTGGTCCGATGGCCAATCACGTCCAGCATGGTATTGGCACCGTCTTCGTTGGACAAATGGCCTTGATCACCAAGAATCCGTTGTTTTAATGGCCATGAATACTCACCGTTTTCCAGCATCTCAATATCGTGGTTACATTCCAACAAATATCCGTCAGCGTCCTTAATGACGCCTTCCATACGATCGGAAACATAGCCGGTATCAGTCAGGACCACAAACGATTTATTCCGATGATGAAATACATAGAATTGGGGCTCGGCAGCATCATGAGAAACCGAAAAGCTTTCGATATCAATATCGCCAAAGTCCATCACGGTATCCGGCGGAAAAATATTTTTCTGATCATCTGAAACCTTACCAATCCTCGAATTCATGGCATTCCAGGTTCCTTCATTCGCGTAAACGCTCAGGCCATACTTTCTGGCCAGGACGCCCACACTTTGTCGGTGATCGGAATGCTCATGTGTTACCAGGAGTGTGTCAACGTCACTTAAATCCCGGCCAATCGAACTCATAAGCCCAGCGATCTTTTTACCGCTCAATCCGGCGTCCAGCAGGATCTTGTGCTGCGGCGTTTCAATATACGTCACATTACCAGTGCTGCCACTGGCAAGGACACTAATTTGCATTTCATCATTATCCATAAAGGTTCTTCTTCCCAACTTTAATCCATTGACGACTGACTATTCTTCAAATTTTCATCGGTTTCCTTGATAATACCACCTGTAAAGGCATTGATCCGCTTCAGTTGAATCTGAGTGGAGTTCTGCGGTCGAATGGCAATGATCCAGGTTGGAATAAATACCCGGTCTCCGTCAATCGACAAGAGCTTGGTATATCCCAAATTTGTCCAGGCAACCGTGGTGTTATTTGGTATTTCATTATACTGATACAACCAAATTAATGCACGCGTTTCTGAAATGGTTTCAGATTTTTCTCTGAGGCTCTTAATTCCCTCCAGATACGACTGGGTATAACTCACAATTTGGTGATCGGAATTCAGCGTAAACCGAATCTGGGCCTCCGACGAATAAATGGAGCTGCCCATCGCCTTTTGATTGTAAACGATATTGCGACTGGTGGACAGGTCTTTACTGTAAACGTACTGGTCACCAAACAGGACAAACGTTGAATCAGTTAAGAGCTTGTTAATGGTTTTTTGCGGATTATTTTGATCAACATTAATCGGCTGCTTAAGTTCGCTTTCCAGCTCATGACCAACATATTGGGGGGTCTGGTTGGTTAATTGGCCCATTTGATTACGCAAAACGTTGCTTTGCTCACCTGAAATATAGAAAGCATAGGCATTTTTCTTGGACAGATTGCCAACTTTGATCTGGTCATTACGCATTTCTTTGACAATGACCGAATCCGAATCGCCCTGAGAAACGTTATCGGCTTGCATGTTCATATTTTTCTTGAACATCCCAAATAAGAAAATATCAATTGCGATGAAAGTCACCAAAAAGATGATTTCAATTCGTCTAAAGTTCACCAGGCTCCCTCCTTTCTAGTATTGATTCATGAGTGATGTGTAGCTAAGCCAACGGTTGTTATAATACACGTACCAATCAGGCGTCAGATCAATCAGAAGCGGTGAGGTTTTATCCTTTGTCCAAGTGTAGCCAATTCGGGTCTTACTGATTTTTTTGATATTATACCCCCGATTTTCAAGCCGCTTCAGCATTGTTTCAGTCGAAGGAAGTGAGGTGTAGCCCTTATTACTTGGTAATGGAACTTCGGGATTATCCAGAGAAAATTCACTTCGTTGGGCACTTGAATTGAGTGTCCGGGTTGAAACTGTCCCAAATCCATCCGATCGAAAAATTGGAAATCCTTCTACATAGGTTCGATACATGACCGAACGGGTCTTCTGATCGTAACTAAAGAAGCGGACGTTATCCATTGGAACCCCTAATTTGATGAGGTTCTTGTAGGAATCATTCAAAGTTGAGGTTAAATTACGCAGGTTATGGTTAGGCCGAAAATCAGAAAATTCAGCCATTCGGTTACTCGAGTTAAAAATTAACTGAAGTGAACTTTGGTCTCCATAGATCGTTGTCTTCTTACGGCGTTTGACATTAATATTCTGGGAATCGGCACTATTGAGTAATCGACTAACGTAATAATCATCTGACTGACGATCAATCAAATACTTGTAAGGCTGCATTTGAACTGCCGTCGTCACGTAAACGGTCGGTTGATTGTTAAGTAATTTAAAGCTTGCCGGCTGCGTTCGCATATCCATCTTGAGGACGTTATTCAGCGACTTGAGACTATGCTTTTTGATGTCAATTTCATAAACCGTAAAATTCTTATCTGCCAAAAGATAAAGCTTAGTCGAATTATTAGTTGGTAAAACAATCCGATTAATCTTGTAATTCGGCAGTTTCTTAAATCGGTTATGAACGATATGATTGACCATCTTCATTGAAACAGTGTCCGAATAGTTCAACATAATCGAATCGGTTTGATTGGCAATCCTAAAGTAATCCACCTTGGAATTTTTGCTTAAAGTTTTAATATGTGGATCCTTGTAGTTCTTCATTGTCTTTTTAATTTCAGTAACCGTATTGACCAATTTGTTGACCAAAATAACCTGGCTTCCGTCAGCGTTGGTGTGAATTGCTTGAACCGGTGAATAGACATAGCCCCTGGGCTTAACCATCTGCTGGGACGTTGGGCTTTGAGCCGTCTGCTTATTGGTCCGATAATTGGCCGGATTGGTCCACAATACCACTGAAAGCGTTAGACTGACGACCACCGCAATGGTGAGTGCAAGTGGTATTAAGTATTTACTAAACCTCATCCCACAAGTCCTCCTCTTCTACCGGTTCGTAAGGCAGGGCAATATAGAAGGTCGATCCCTTACCCTCGACACTTTCGGCCCAAATTTGGCCATGCAAAGCTTCGACAGTTTCCTTAGAAATTGCCAACCCCAAACCACTTCCACCCTGCTGACGAGAACGGGCCTTGTCAACTCGGTAGAAACGATCAAAGATATGGGGAATGTCCTTTCTTGGAATTCCCAAGCCTTGATCACTGACACTTAAAATGACTTTATTTCGAGTTTCGTACAAGCGACAAGTAATCACGCCACCATCGGGTGAGTATTTAATCGCATTATTCATCAAATTATCCAAAACTTGCGTAAATCTGTCGGTATCCAGTTCAACCCACAGATCACGCTTGGTGAAGTAGCGTTTGATGGTATAAGTCTTTTCCGGGTGGTCCTCTTTTTTGAGAATCATGTCAAAACGGTTTAAGACATAGTTAAACAGCTCATTGATATTGACCAGTTCAACTTCCATCTTTTGAGTTCCGGAATCCATCCGTGACAAAGTTAACAGGTCGTTAATCATCCGAATCATCCGATCCGTTTCATCTTGGGTTACCTTCAAGAATTTCGGTGCCAACTTGGGATCTTTCCAAGCCCCGTCTGATAATGCCTCAATGTAGGAGCGAACACTGGTCAAAGGCGTTCTCAACTCATGAGAAACGTTGGAAACAAATTGCTTTCGATCCTGTTCGATTCGTTGCTGCTCGGTAATATCTCTGAGCACACAGACCAGTCCACTAATAAAGCCGGATTCTCGTTGAATAAGTGAGAAATGGGCATGCAGGACCAGGCTGTGGTCTTCACTTGAGAAGTCGAGTATCAACTCATCCGGCTTTTCAAGCAAGTCCCGAAGGCTGTAGTCCTTTCGAATATCCAAAACGTCCAGGATTGACTTTCCCATCGCCTGATTTTCGTCGAGGTCCAAGAAGCTGGCAGCAGTTTCGTTAATAATAATCACGTTTCCACGCCGATCAGTGGCTAAAACACCATCGGTCATGTTTGCCAGCACCGAATCCAGTCGTCGTCTTTCAGACTCAGTGGATTCATGGGACTCCTCAACTCTGACTGACAAGTTATTGACCGCACTGGCCAATTGACCCAGCTCATCGTTTCCATAAACGTGAACTTGACCGGAATAGTCGCCACGGGCAATTCGGATCGTTTGCTTTTTCATTTCTTCAATTGGTCGGGTAATCGCTCGCGAAATCACGATTGAAATCAAGAGTCCCAGGATAATCGCAATTGAAGCGGCAAACAGATAAATCAGGGTAACGCTATTGATACTGTCATACACAGAATCCAGATTTGCCCGGGTATAGACGACCCCGACGACCGTACTGTTATTGTTGGAACTCTTAATTAACGGCGAAATCAGGGTATAGTAACGGGCACCTGTCGACGAATCGAAGGTGGTCTTTTCAAACTTCTTCCCGTTATATATCGCATTTTTAACATTATCGTCGGTTGTCTTTTGGCCAACAATCGCCTGGTTGTTAATTTGGTTGGTTCCGCGAATCGTCCCTTTATTATCAATAACCTGTATTTGGGCACTGTTATTACTGTCGGAATCGTTCAGGATCGTCTTGATCCGGCTGTTGGCTTTTGTTTCATTCGACAACGACAACTCTGTCGTTAAAGAATTGGTCACGTACGTCTGTAGCTGAATTTGATTCTTAAAGGTCGCTAAATTTTGGTGTTCCAGTTGCCTCACGAACACCGCACCAACAATTTCCAACGTCACCAGCAGGATTAGGGCGAAAACCAGCGCTATCTTAAATTTAATTGATTGATAAAACTTAATTCGATTATTCACAACCAGTTAATACCCCTTATACAAATTGATTTCATGACTGATTAAGCTTGGTCGCTTTCTGGGTTGCGCAGATAATAGCCAACACCACGACGCGTCACCAGCCAGGTTGGGTGACTTGGACTGTCTTCAACTTTTTCACGCAGCCGCCGAACGGTCACATCAACTGTTCTAACATCCCCAAAGTAGTCATAACCCCAAACTGTTTGCAATAAATGCTCACGGGTCATCACTTGTCCGATGTGTTGCGCCAAATAATGAAGCAACTCAAATTCACGGTGAGTTAATTCAATATTTTCGCCACGTTTGGAAACGGAGTAGGCTTCCGGATGGATAACCAAATCACCGATTTTAATATCTTTATTTTCGTCTTCCTCGTTGGAATTGCTGCTATTGGTTCCTTGTCGGCGCAAGTTCGCCTTAACCCGGGCAACTAATTCACGGTTTGAAAATGGTTTGGTGACATAGTCATCCGCCCCGAGTTCCAGGCCGAGGACCTTATCTAATTCAGAGTCCTTGGCTGTCACCATAATAATGGGTGTATCCTTTGTCTTACGAACTTCACGGGCAACTTCAAGCCCATCAATTTTAGGCAGCATCAGATCCAAGATAATGAGATCCGGATCAACGTCTTTGACTTGTTTTAAGGCCTCTTCACCGTCATAAGCAACGGATACTTCATAGCCCTCTTTAGTTAAATTAAATTTTTCAATGTCGACGATTGGTTTTTCGTCGTCTACAACTAGTATCTTTTTTGCCATTAACAATTTCTCCTAACATGGATTTAAATATTGTTATTTTCTAAAAATTTGCACACGCCAACATGTTGCTATTATAACACAGACCTGGTTTCGTCAAATAAACGCTAATGAAGACCCGCATAGCTTCACGATTGTTTCAAACGATGTGAATAAACCTTTCAGAAAATGGGTTGGTGTTCACTATACCAATCCAATTAATTTTTATCTGAAAATATCCACTTTTCCGTGTTGCAAATATTTTGCGCATATGCTATTATATTTAAGTCGGTTAGTAATGGGCAGTTAGCTCAGTTGGTAGAGCAACGGACTCTTAATCCGTGGGTCCAGGGTTCGAGCCCCTGACTGCCCATCAATTACATACCATTAAATAACAATCACGCAGCTACTTGTAGCCGTGGTTGTTATTTTTTTATCCAAAAATAACAAAGCTGTCCGTTTGCATCCCTCGATAGGATGTGACGGACAGCTTATTTTTTATGAATTTCTCAGTCCATTAGTCAAAAATGCAGTCGCATACTGGATCTCACTCTTAATATCAACCGGCATCCCCAGTATTCGTTTGCCCAAATATCCAATTACAGTCGAAAATAAATACTGGATAATGTATTTTTCCGGCAGATCAACCATCTTGCCAGCCTGCTGAAGCCGCTGAATATTTGGTACCAGATACTGAGACATATGCGTCCCAAATGCCGTGTTCAATTGCTTGATCAGCCCTTGGTCATCGACAATCACTTGGCCAACTAAAAGCTTCAAAGATGCAAAATTCTGGTCAATAAAACGCAACCGATCAGGGACAATCGCCTCAACAAAGCTTTGGACATCATTGAACGGCTGCGTAAACACCGATCGGCCAAATTCATCCACTGCTTTAGGAAGCACATCGTCTAGTAAGGGCGCCAAGACTGCTACCAATAACGCCTGCTTATTTTGAAAACGCTGGTACACTGATCCGACAGCAACGCCAGCACGATCAGCAATCTGGGCACTGGAAGTCTCACTAAAGCCTTGGGAAGAAAATAGATCCAAAGCTGCCTGCAAGATTTGTTTCTGCTTGTCAGTCAACCCATCCATCTTCTTCAAGGTCTCTTTATATAGTTCTTGAAAATCATTCTCTGCATCAGCCACGACTCGCACCTCATTTCGTTTTTAGTTTAGCGGACTTTGAATCGCTTTTCAAATTTTGTTTGACATTCACATGTAAAAAGATTATTCTTACATCGTTACAAAATGAATGAGCGTTCATTCGTTATTTTAAGGAGGATCATCAAAATGTCAAAATGGTTTTCAAATAAATTTAGCTGGCTTGGGATGCTCGTCGCCAGTTTCATAGCAATTTCATTTGTTTTTTGCGTCTTGCCGGCGTTTAAACACATGCCATCCAATGGGCAAAACTTACCAGTCGTCATCGTTAATCAAGACAAGCAGCAGATCTCAGACAAAGTCGCTGCCGGTCTGAAGGACAATTTGCCATTCAAACACGTCTCAACGGTAAGTAGTCTCAGTCGTGCGAAGCAACAGATCAAGGTTCGAAAAGCTTCTCTTGCCGTCGTGATTCCCGACGGTTTTAATAAGGATGTTCGTGCAGGCAATCGACCAACGGTAAACTTCGTGGTCAACAATGCCAACAGTATGGTGCAGACCAATGTTAATCAGTCGTTAATCTCGCGCATCCAAAGTACCGTCAATGCAGAATTGACCCAGCAATCACTTGTGGGCATGTACGCCAAGCAACTGGTACCGAAGCTGATGAAACCGGCAATGGCGGCTGGAATGAAAACTGCCATGCAAAAGGCGATGGCCGCTTCAAAAGGGCAGGCAGTTAACCAGAAACAGATTCAAAAACAAGTCCAGGCCCAAGTTCAACCAAAGATTCAAAAGCAGGTGATGGCTCAGGCCACCAAGATGGCGGCACCATTTAATATCACTGCTAAATCTTCGACGGATATGTTAGGAACTAAGCAGCAGAATATGCAGCACCAAATGGCGCCAATGTTTATTTCGATGGGCCAATACCTGGGGTTGATGATTGCTTCAATTATCTCAATCATGACCTTCATGTCGGTGCGCTTTATCGCTGGAAAATGGAAAACCTTCATTGGCTTACAGATCACCGGCATTATCTCAACCTTCGTCTTAGCAGTATTAACCATCAGTGCACTGCGTTGCCTGGTCAGCTTTGATGGTGGGACTTTCGCTGGGCTGCTCTGGCACAACTACCTATATGACTTCGCAGTCTTCGAGTTAACAAGTGGCTTAGCACTCCTATTTGGCGGGCTGCCAAGCTTGCTGATTCAGCTACCACTATTCATTCTGCAAATTATGGCAGGTGGGGGTACATTGCCTCGAGCAGCAATGACCAGTTTTTACAAGTTCCTGAGCGAAACAACCCCTATGTATCAAAACATTTACAGCAGTTTTAATACAATGGCCGGTCTCGGTAATACCGGCGCATTCGAACAAACCCTCTGGTGGGTGGCCCTGAGTGGCCTCGTGATAGGTGCTCTGGCAGTCTGGATTGGCTACCGTGGAAAAGAACGCCGTGGACTGGCTGCGGTTATTCCAGCAAAGTTTTAGCTTGTAATTCTGGACCCATAAAACTAGAAAAGGCTGTCCGCTACATCCCTCGATAGGATGATGTGGCGGACAGCCTTTTTTTAATTTAACTTCACAATATAAGGAAATATTTCTCTGAAGGGGTTTATGACTATGGACCCAATTTTAGCTGTATAAGCTAAACACAGTTCGTGATTTCTCCTAAAATCGGCCTCACGTATTGAGTACAGTCTTACTAACTTTCTTTTTCTCCCAGGACAACGTTATAAATTAAACAAAACGATGGTGAACCCCCAAAATGTATAAGTGTATCATTTTTGTGATTATCTTGGTCACCCACCTCGTCGTAAATACAAATTCCTAGTTGATAATTTCCCATATTAGCTCGTTTTTCAGCAGTATAACCCGCTGCATCAAGCATTTTAGAAACTGCATTTACTCGGCCAGTAGCTGGTAATAGATACGTTCTCCATAGAAAAGACGTTGGATTTGAACCAAAGTGTTTATATCCTCTATAGTTTTCCGATCGATTACCTAAGAAAGTCAAGCTGCTTGCCCCGAAATCTAATTTATTGGTAAATCCAGTAAGTGCCATTACTCCCGTTCGAGAATTCCGACCGTTCAATGTAGCAACTTTCTTTGATAAGTCCAGGCTCACTTGACTATTCGGGAATAGATTCAAAATCTGTCTAGCGAGTTTTTGAGATGGTGCCGTCTTTAAATAGTTAATGTATTCAGCATCACTAGTAAATGAATTAACATTCTTAGCCAAAGCTCTGGTCACATATTTATGATGGACAAGTCCACGAACCGATTGATCGGCGTTACTAATCTTATAATAGATACCCTTTCCATGCTTAGTTGTAACTGAAACAGCACCATACAAATTCCATTCGGTGTACTTATAGTTGTTTAGTTTATGAATTCGCTTGTTATGCTTAAAGTTCCACATGTAATCGGTTTGTTGATCCTTCTGAATTGCTGGAGCCGTGTACATATGTGTTGTATCCAATCGATCATCATGATTATCCCAATAAACTTTAATTTTACTTTTCGCCTGACTGGCGCTTGAAATACCAAGGGTGAGTAGAAAAAGTCACTACCAAAATTCCAATCTTAAGCCGTTTTGTCATAAAAGCCCCTCCATTTAAACCAATTCACACTTGTTCTCAAGTCTGATTATACCTAATCATCGAAATTCTTGCCAAATATCTGACATAGAAGAATCTTACAAATAACGGTATTAAAAAACGGCCAATGGAAAATTTCTAAAAGGCCGCTTTGAACAACATTTGAGATGAAATCTACTGTTGCTGAGCATACGAAATCGACGAAAACTTATTATACGATTTCACAAACAGCAATTTGACCGTTCCACGAGGGCCCGATCGGTTCTTTTCAATAATAACTTCCACTTCACCGACATTGTTCTCATCGTCTTCATTCTCAGAACCAGAATCATCGCTGTCGTCATCTTCATCCCGATAATAATCATCACGGTAAAGAAAGGCAACGATATCGGCATCCTGTTCGATTGACCCTGACTCACGAATATCTGACAAGACTGGTCGCTTATCTTGACGCTGCTCAACCCCACGAGAAAGCTGGGACAGAGCAATGACAGGAACATGCAGTTCTTTAGCCAATTTCTTCAACTGACGGGAAATTCCGGAAACTTCTTGTTGGCGGTTTTCGGCGTTACTACCTTCAATCAACTGCAGGTAATCGACAACCACTAAGCCCAAGTTACCGGTTTCTTTAGCCAACCGACGACATTTGGCACGGATTTCAGACATTTTGATCCCGGCTGTATCGTCCATATAAATATTGGCACGGGACAGACTGCCCATAGCCACAACCAGGTTCTGCCATTCGTCTTCGGTTAACTGACCAGTCCGCAGATGGTTGGCATCGATACTGCCTTCAGCACAAAGCATCCGGTTAACCAAGGATTCGGCACTCATTTCCAAGCTAAAAATGGCGACGGTTTTGTCAGTCTTAGTCCCGACATTTTGTGCCAGGTTCAAGGCAAAGGCAGTTTTACCAACGGCTGGCCGGGCTGCTAAAATGACCAGCTCATCGCTGTGCAAACCAGTGGTAATCTTATCCAGCTCGGGATAGCCGGTAGATAGCCCTGTGACCGCATCGCCCTCTTGAGACAACCGGTCAATTTCATTAAAGGCGTTATTCAAGACTTCTTTGATCGGCTTAAAGCCAGACTGAGTCCGGTTCTCCGCCACGTTCATGATGTCTCGTTCAGCATCATCCAAAACAGTTGTCACATCATCATCGGTATTGTAACTATTGGTGACGATGTTAGTCGCCGTTTGAATCAGACGCCGTAAAATGGCCTTGTCCTTGACGATTTTCGCGTAGTAGGTGACATTGGCAGCCGTTGGCACAGAACCCGCCAAATCGGCGATATATTCCATTCCGCCAACGTCTTCCAAGTTATTTTGTTCAGTTAAAATGTTCGTGATCGTCACCACATCAATAGCTTCATCACGATCATTGAGTTCCACCATGTCCTTGTAAATAATCTGGTGGGCATGCTTGTAAAAGTCGTCGGGTTCCAAGAACTCCATCGACTCAACCAAAGCATCCGTGCTCAGAAAAATCGATCCCAGGACCGCCTTTTCGGCATCAATATTTTGTGGTGGTAACTCGTTTACAAACTCATTGCTCATGTTTATTCCCCAAATTCGTTCACGTTAAATACAATAGTTAAATTGTAGCACAGAACAACAAATTTCTCGCATGGTTTGAAGATGGCAAGATAAACCATTTTTCAAGCCAGAATTTAAGCCAACAAAATGATCAATTCCAAAAATCTGGAATGCATCACTTTATTGGCTTAACTGACAACCTTTATCAATCGTTGGTCATCAAAATTTCTTACTGGCGGTCACTATTTCTCAGAAACGTGGACCCGAATCTTAGCCGTCACTTCAGCGTGGAGCTTAACAGGAACGTTGGTATAACCGGCGACCTTGATTGGTTCTGGTAATTCAATCTTTCGCTTATCTAATTTGACACCGAATTGCTTTTCCAAGGCAGTCGCAATCTGCTTACTTGGAATTGAGCCAAATAAACGGCCATCCGTTCCCGACTTTGCCTTCAGTTCAACGACTGTTTTGTCATCTTCCAGCATTGCCTTTAATTTCTTAGATTCTTCAAGCTCTTCTTCCTCGCGCTTCTCTTCGGCCTTTTGTTGACCTTTGAGTTGGCTCATAGCGGCTCTGGTGGCTGCCTTTGCCTTTCCATTTTTAATCAGAAAGTTTTGAGCATAGCCGTCAGGAACTTCTTTAACTTCCCCGCGCTTACCTTTGCCACGGACATCTTGCAGAAAAATAACTTTCATAACAGATCACTCCTACTATCCTCAAAAATTTAAATACCTTTATTCATTATCATCGATATGATCGATCGTTTCAAGCAACAATTTCTTGACGTCTTCAATTGTCTTGTCTTCAAGCTGAGTAGCCCCGCTTGAAAGGTGACCGCCGCCGCCCATTCGTTCCATAATGATCTGAACGTTAACCGCCCCTGTACTTCGGGCCGACACACCAACTTTGCCATCGGAACGCTTGGTGATGATAAATGATGCGTCAACACCAGACATTGTCAGCAGCGAGTCACAGGCTTGAGCCGCAGTGACCGGATCGTACACTTGATCATCTTCACCAACAATCAACGCCATATCCTTGTGGAAAAATTCAACTTTGGATATCAAGTGGTTGCGTTGCAGGTAACTATCAATATTTTCCTTCATAAACTGCTGCATCTCATCGGAATCAGCGCCGGCAGAACGCAGGTAGCTGGCAGCATCAAAGGTTCTGGTACCGGTTCGCATTGAGAAGCGTTGGGTATCAATAAAGATCCCAGTTAACATAGCAGTCGCTTCAATTCGGTTGATTGGTTCTTCTTCGTGTGGCTGATATTCAAACATTTCAGTAATCAACTCACAGGTTGAGGAAGCGTATGGTTCGATGTAGACCAGCATTGGATTTTCAGGGAACTCTTCGCCACGGCGATGGTGGTCAATGATGACCACTTTAGACGACATCCGCTTGTACAAATCCTCTGAAATACTAATCGTTGGCTTGGAGTGGTCGACCATGATCAACATGCTGCTATCGGTCACTTTGGCCATTGCTTCAGACGGCGTAATGATTGAATCGGCAATTTCTGGATACTTCTTGGTCGCTTCCAGCAATCTTTGAATATCCGAGTGGACCTTTTCCTTATCAAGGACGATCCAGCACTTTTTATTGTTCATTTGAGCAATTCGCCGAATACCCAGACAGGCACCTAAAGAATCCATATCCGGTCGGGTGTGGCCTTGGACAAAGACTTGATCAGAGTCGCTCATCAATTCGTTTAAGGCTTGAGAAATCATCCGTGCCCGAACTCGGGTCCGCTTCTCCATTGGATTGGTCTTACCGCCATAGAAGCGCGCGGTGCCGTCAAGGGATTTAACAACCACTTGGTCACCGCCACGGCCCAATGCCAAATCAAGATTGCTTTGTGCTTGGTCAGCCAAGTTGTTCAAATCATCTTCACCATAGGCAATCCCAATACTCAAGGTTAACGGGAAGTTTTGCTTGGAAGTCGTTTCACGGACGGTATCCAAAATATTGAATTTGTCATTTTCAATGGCCGTCAGTGATTTGGCATACGCCAACAAGAAAAAGTGGTCATCATCAATTTGTTTGAGATACATCCCGTATTTCTGCGACCAAGTAGCCAACTCATTGGTAACATAGTTACTTAAATTAGAAATTTCCTGGTCGGTCATCGACTGGGTAATCTCATCGTAGTTATCCAAGAAAATCTGACCAACGGAAATCTGTTCTTCGTTATAACGTTCTTCCAAGTTGGCGTAGCGCGTGATGTCCATCAGATAAACGGAGTTGTACTCTTTTTGAACCAGCATGGTAAATTTATGATCATGCCAAGTAATCGTGTGAAATTCGTCTGACTCCTCATACTTGATAATCAACTGCTGAAAATCATGATCAACATCGTTCAAATTGCGGCCCAGTAGGTTTTCCTCTTTAAAGTACTTAATCAGGTAGGGATTGACCCATTCGACTAACCCGTGCTCATTTAAAATCATAACCCCAATCGGCATCTCAAGAAGGGATTCTTCTTCCCCCCGATGGATTCGATAAGACAGGTCAGTGATATATCGATTGGTATCCGAACTAATTTCATTCATCATCACGATGGTAAAAATCAGACCCACAACACTGATCACGATTAAAATGATTGAAGCCACGAGGTTATATAAAAACGAAATCACGATGCCATAGATGACAATTAATGAAATAAACATCATAATTCGTCTGAGGCGTCGGTTATGAACAAATGGTGGTAAATCGCCACGGTTGTTTGTGAACCAATTTTTCATATTAATTCCTCTTCATCAATAGCTTAATGGTCTTATTTTACCATAAATTCGCAAGTCTATTATTTGAAGGTTTTGTGAACTTCAGCACCTGCCCGCTATTAGTTAGATACGTAAACGATTGAAGATCTCTGTTAATAACTAATCGTGATACGACATATAAAAACCCGACAACTTGGGATGTCGGGTTTCGTGTGACTTGGAATAAACATTAGGATTTTGATCAAATTTGACGAGTTACTGATCGGTATTTGGAACTAATTTTCGTTGATGCAAATAGGTTACACCACCAAAGACCACTGTCCAAATAATGGCACCGACAGCGCCGATGATATCTTCTGGAACAAAGAACAGTGAACCGAAGATAATAACGAAAAAGGCAATCGTCAAGGGACTCATAATTTTATATGCCGGCATTAAGAAGCCGTTGGGCAAAAAGTCTTGTGATTGACGATATTTTCTGTGGGCCAGCATTGCCAGTGTATAAACGATGATGTACATATCACTGGAAATCCCAGTCACAATTGTAAAGACAGAAGCTAAGCCGTTGGTCAAACTAATCAGTGGCGTAATCAAAACCAGTGACGCAGAGAAAATGATGGCGGCAGCTGGAACACCATTTCGAGAAATTTTGGCGAAGTGCTTGCGCATCCAACTATCTTCGGGAACTTCTGTGGCTAACTGATAGAAATGACGACCAGCTGAGAACAGGCAACTATTCAACGATGACGCAGCTGAAGTTAAAACAACGAAGTTAATCACAGCCGCAGCGGCCGGTAATCCAGCCAGCTTTAAAACTTGAACGAACGGGCTGCTGTTTGGCGTAATTGAGGACCAAGGGATGATGCCCATGATAATCGTCAACGCACCAATGTAGAAAATCAAAATTCGAATCAACGTTTCATTAACGGCTTTTTTGATGACCGTTTGCGGTGACTTGGCTTCACCAATTGTGATACTGACAAATTCAATTCCCATGAAGGCGAAGAAAACCATTGGGAAGGCAGCGATAAAGTTGATCGGGCCATGCGGGAACAACTGAAAGTTACTAAAAATGTTGCCCAACGATGCGTGTCCAAGTGGCGTAACAGAATGGGAGACCATCATAAAGATTCCAGTAAAGATCAATGCTAAAATCGCAACGATTTTAATCATCGCAAACCAGAATTCAGCTTCCCCAAACAAGCGAGCAGCAATCAAATTGATGCTGCCAAGAATGGCTAAAAAGATAAGTTCAGTGATCCAAGCCGGAAATTGTGGGAACCAGAATTTTACATATGTGGCGGTGGCACTTAATTCAGCCATACAAACGAAGACTAATCCGATCCAATACGTCCAGCCGGTAAAATGACCAACTGTTGGCCCTAGATAACGAGAGATAAACGAAACAAAGGTATGTTGAGATGGATCAGAATAAAACATTTCCCCAATTCCTCGCATCATAAAGAAGAAAAATACCCCGAGGACTAAATAAATCAACATTACAGATGGGCCAGTCTTACTAATGGTGCTACCAGACCCCAGAAATAACCCCGTTCCAATTGTTCCTCCAATTGCGATCATTTGTACATGTCGGTTGCTAAGCGCCCGCATGGTTCCATCTTGATTCTCTTGAATTTTTGACTTCATAGGCATCCTCCTTGAAAAATAAGAGCAACATAAGATTTAGATTAAAATGTTCTAATGATAATGGACTTATATTATCACAATTCAAGCTCTGATGTTAGTTTTGCTTACATTTTATTGTTTTATGAGGTTAAAACGGTTTCTTTTTCGATAATATTAGGGAATTATGTTAGATTTCTTTACATTATTTATCAAATCACTATTTTGAGGGCTTATTTTGATCTGGATGTGATTCAGAAAACATTTCTTGCAATTTCTCTCACCGAGTTTTATACTCATTTTAATAATTAAAGTCGAATTACATGAAGTAGTCTCTTATCTGGGTGTCAGGAAGTTGGTGGTTGCTGCGAACCAATCAGGGTAAGGAAGGCGAAATACCGTAATATCACGACAATGGTCAATAACTAGAATCCATTATCTTCTAGTGAGCGGTGTATTTTCGAATACACAAGTTGGGTGGTACCACGGTTAAAATCGTCCCTATTGCAGTTATATGCGATAGGGACGATTTTTTGTTTGCTTACTATAACAAGAGGGGAAATGATTTTGATGGGAATTACAAGTAATGGTGGAATGCCACGATATTATGGTCAACTGAATTGAACTAAATCAACGACACTTTAAACAATAAAAGAGGTTGACACTATGAGAAACAGTAAAGTAAGTTTAAGAGAAGCAATTTTAGTATTGGTTGTTGCATTGGCAATCATGGGAACCGGAGTTATCGGGCTCGGGCTATCGCCACAGGTTCCAGTATTATTAGCCATTACCGTTACAATTTTTTGGGCGAAACTAACCGGCTTTAGCTGGGACGAAATCAATGCTGGGATCAAGGATGGGATTGATAAAGGAATTATTCCGATCGTTATTTTCATTTTAATCGGCGCAATGATCAGTACCTGGATTGCCGCCGGGACGATCCCCACGTTGATGGTGATTGGCTTTAAAGCAATTAGTGCCCAGTGGTTTTTGCCAACAGTCTTTCTGGTTTGCTCGCTGGTTGGCGCTGCAGTTGGAAGTTGTTTCACAGTTGTTTCGACGGTCGGAATTGCCTTTTTCGGTATCGGTGTGACAATGAACTTTAATCCCGCGCTGGTTGCCGGTGCCATCATCTCCGGTGGTGTCTTCGGTGATAAATGCTCGCCACTATCAGAAACCAACAACCTGGCTGCAGCCGTTGTGGATACCGATTTATTTGATCACATGAAAACAATTCTTTGGTCGACGATTCCAGCTGCGACCATTTCGACAATTGTCTTTGCCATCTTAGGGATGGGCCACAACCATGCCGACATGAATAAGATCAATACGACCGTTGCCGCTTTGAATAACGATTTTCATATTTCAATCGTGGCCCTGATTCCGATTATTTTGGTGTTTGTTTGTGCCGCTTTTAAAATGGCTGCTATTCCAACGATGCTTTTGAATATCTTTGTATCAGCCGGAATGATGTTTGTAAACAATCCTGGCCTTAATGTGACCAAGGCCAGCACGATCATTACAAATGGCTTTATCGCCAAAACTTCCAATAATGAAGTTAACCTGCTGCTTTCCCGTGGTGGTATCGTCAGTATGATGCCGACGGTTGCCTTAATTGTTTTGACATTATCGCTTGGTGGCTTATTAGTCCATTTTGGCCTTATCAGCGCGATTATGTCACCTCTGGCTACCAGGTTGAATAACCCTGCCAAATTGGTTACAGCCGCTCTGGGAGCCTGCATTGGGGTTAATATCTTCGTTGGTGAACAATTCCTCTCAATTATCCTTCCGGGCCGAGCCTTTAAACAGACCTTTAATAACGGCGGCCTAGCGAGTCGCGCACTAGGAAGAGTGTTAGAGGATGGCGGGACGGTCCTCAACTACCTGGTACCATGGGGAGTTGGTGGTGTCTTCATTGCCAATACGCTTGGCGTTCCAACGATTCAATACCTGCCGTTTGTCTTCTTTAGTCTTTTGTGCCCAGTCTTCTCGTTATTGAGCGGATTTACGGGGATTGGCTTGAAGAAACTGCAACCATCTGATTCAAAGCCACATCAAGCAGTTGTTCCAAGTGAAAATTAACGAATGATAATAAAACAAACCCGCTTTCAGCCTATTGCCGGAAGCGGGTTCGTTTATTCTAAAAAAAGGCCATCCTCGAGGGGATGGCCTTTAATCATTATTAGTCGGCTGCAACGAAAGGCATTAAGCCCATGATGCGCGCACGTTTAATAGCAATTGTTAAAGCACGTTGGTTCTTAGCGCTGGTTCCAGTAACACGACGTGGAAGAATCTTTCCACGTTCTGAAACAAATCGCTTTAATAAATCAATGTCTTTGTAGTCGATGTAATCGATGTGATTTGCAGCGATAAAATCAACTTTACGACGACGACGGTTGCCGCCACGTCTTTGAAATGCCATAGTTTTTCCTCCTCGAAAATTTCTATTACCAATTCATTTAGAATGGTAAATCGTCATCGGAAATGTCAATCGAATCTCCGGAGTTGGCAAACGGATCATTAGGGGTATTATTCCCATTGTTGCCGTTATTGCCACCGTTATTATTGTTAGTAGGATTGCTACTACCAGTATTCACGTTGCCGCCATTACCAGAGTTTGAATTATTATCAAATGGATTGGCATTCCCATTGTTTTGTTGAGGAGCATTGCCATTTTGCTGACCGTTTGAGTTGTTCCTTACAGAACGAGGCTCAAGCAACGCAAAATTCTCTACTACGACTTCCGTCACATAAATACGTTGTCCCTGTGCGTTTTCATAATTTCTGGTCTGAATCCGACCATCAATTCCAACAAGAGAACCCTTATGAACGAAGTTAGCAAAGTTTTCAGCGGATTTACGCCAGATTACGCAGTTAATGAAATCAGCCTCACGTTCCCCCTGTTGATTGGTAAATTGCCGATCAACGGCGAGCGAGAACGAACCAACAGCGGTTCCGCTTTGAGTGTATCGTAAATCAACATCGCGGGTTAGGCGACCCGTAAGAACTGCACGATTAAGCATGCTGAATTGCTCCTCTCAATATTAGAATGAATGATTAGTCGTCTCGAACAACGATCATGTGACGTAAAATATCGTCATTGATTTTTGAAAGACGATCAAATTCGTTAAGTGATGTGTCGGTATCAGTTGTTAAAGTAACAATATGATAGGTTCCTTCATTGAAACCACCGATTTCGTAAGCAAAACGACGCTTTGACCAGTCTTTTGAGCTTAATACCTTAGCACCATTATCGGTTAAGATCTTGTCGAATCGTTCGATCAATGCAGATTTTGCAGATTCTTCAATATCAGGACGAATGATGTAAGTAATTTCGTATTTCTTTTCTTCCATGATTTGCACCTCCTTGTGGACTTATGGCCCTCTTCCCGAGAGCAAGGAGAGTTTCTGTTTTTACCCAGATACTCACAATATAAAATAATACCACGTGTGGATCTAAATATCAATTGCCTAATGGTGATTCACGATACATTTATTATATACGAAGAAATCTTCGCTGATTATTTTTTTCGTACGAAGAATTTGAAATTAATCCGAATCCTCGAATTAAACAAATCCTTAATAAGTTGTCTATCCTTGATACAGCCGGGCCTATGGTCCATTTTCTTCCAAGCGGCACACAAGATACTTGACTCTCTACAAATTCGACGTAAACTGATATCAATTTCCAAATTAATCATCTGTTTGGAAACGCTTTTTCGCACCATTACCATTGGTTTCAATAAAATAAAGAAAACGAGGGATTCAATGACACTTTTAATTTTAACGATCATCGGACTTTCAGCTTACTATTACATCAAAAGGTCTCAAACAGACCGATCCGGTCACCAGGATCCTCATGCATATGCATATGCCCGCAACGAACATCCAGAAATTCTGGACAAGGGCCAAACGACTGGTCGACCACGCAAAAATATTAATTAATGCGTTTTAGCGCAAAAAACGGTACCCCTCCAAACTTGGAAGGATACCGTTTTTTAACATATTTTTGGGGAATAGAACACGGGGAATGTTCTAAAGCTGCGCAACATGCATGGGATCCTCTAATGTTAATTCCCATCATTGAGAACAGAATGCATTTCCTGCTAGAGGATGCCCATTGATAGGATATTGCACACGAATTAATATTGAATGTTCAGCAAATGAGTCTTCTTCACATCGGCAATTGTTTTGGTTCCAGCCAACTGCATGGTAATCTTCAACTCATCACCGAGATGCTCAAAGACGGACTGAACGCCTTGTGCACCACCAAGTGCCAAGCCGTAAATAACTGGACGGCCCATCGCAACTAAGTCGGCGCCCGATGCTAATGCTTTGAAGGCATCAGATCCACGACGAACACCCGAATCAAAGATAATTGGAACACGGCCATTAACTGCTTTAGCAACGTCCTCCAAAACATCAAATGATGCTGGGCCACCGTTTAACTGACGACCCCCATGGTTGGATACGTAAACACCGGAAGCACCGGCACCAATTGCGTACAGTGCATCTTCTGGTGATTCGATTCCCTTAACAATCACCGGCAAATCAGTGTAGTCAGCAATCTTCTTCACGTCATCCGGCCCGATCTTTTGAGCGGCAGCGGCGTAAATTTCAGCGATTCCTTTGCCTTTTCCGTCACCTTCGCTAAACTTGGTCAGGTTGGCCATTGGAATTGGGAACTGGAAGTTATTCTTAATATCATCTTCACGATAGCCATCAACAGTTGCATCAACAGTCAAAATGATTCCCTTGACACCAGCCTTTTTGGCTTCATCAAGCAATGAATAATTGAAATCCCAATCCTTGCTCATATAAAGCTGGAAGAATTGAGGCGCACCGTCACCAGCGGCCGCAGTATCTGAGATTGAAGCTGAAGAATAAGTACTTTGAGCCATCAATCCACCAACGGCAGCAACACCCTTCGCCGTATCTTTTTCACCCTGTGAGTGAGCCAACCCTTGAGCAGCGGTTGGGGCCATCATAATAGGTGTCTTCAACGGAATACCGAACACATTGGTATCCAATTGCGGATCCTCAATATTACTTAAAGCACGGGGAACAATTTGTTTGTGGGTAAAGGCTTTTCGATTAGCCTTCAACGTCCAATTGTTTTCCGAACCACCGACAATATAACCGAATCCGCCGGTAGGAATAATTTGTTTAGCTCTTTCTTCCAATTCTTCCAAATTTAAAATATCAATTTTTTGTTCATTATCATTTTGCTTATATCCATTAACAACAGTCATGACCGTCATACCTCCATATCATTATTGTTCATCTACTGAAAAGTGTATCACTTACCAAAAGTAAGTCAAAGATTCCGACTATTTTTTTCGTTTCTCACGATCAGTGCCATAATTTATGGCCATTCGGACACTTAAAACCCACGAAAAGATTACAATATGAGTATCAGCAACTATTTATGTCATTGGGGGTGACGGATTGAAGTTTACAAGAGCCGGACTCATTAAGTTTGCATGCCAGGATAAATTAGTTATTGTTAATCAGCCGTTTAACAATCCTGCTCATCATAATCGAATCATTTTTGATGCCATCCGTAATGCTAAAAATAATAAGATCTACGCACTCATTTACGATAAGGACCATTCTTTATATCTGGATCTGAAATGTCGCATCGAACAGGCCGATAACTTAATCGAAACCTCGACCTACATTACACCTGGTCAACACTTTGACAAACAACACTGGATTACGGTTAATGTTAACCTTGTTAATTCCCAATCAGAATTAAGACAACTGATCAATATGAGTTATCGGCTAACCGTTTAGGAAAGCTTGAGCTGAATCCGGTTTTCATTAACTTAATGATCTTTTTTAGCACTGCAAATACCAATATTTGAGAATTGTTTCATGTGAAACAAAAATGGGACTGTGACAAAACTAACAGTTTTGTCCACAGTCCCATTTTTGGGCTACATCACTAAAACGTGTACCAATAATCAACTATTCATCATCTGAACTTGAATCATGATCATCTTTTTGCTCTGAGTCATCAGTTGGCGCGTCGGCATCGGATTGTCCGTCCTTTGCCTGGTCCTCTTCTGAATCGTCTTCTTTTTCAACTTTCGCCATTGTTGCAACTTTGGCACCATCCGTCATTCGAATCAAATGAACACCAAGCGTTGCTCGACCTGTTTGAGAAACATCTTCAACGCCGAAGCGAATCATGACGCCTTGGTCCGTAATCAGCATAATGTCTTCTTTACCGGTAACCGTCGTTAAACCAGCCAATGGCCCGTTCTTTTCGGTAATATTAGCGGTCTTAACACCTTTTCCACCACGACCCTTAACCGGGTAATCGGCAGCTGGGGTTCGCTTACCATATCCATTTTCAGAAATGATAAAGACCTCACTGTCAGGCTTCAAAATATCAGAGCCGACAACATAATCGTTTTCGCGGAGCCGGATTCCTCTGACACCGGTTGCTGAACGACCCATGGACCGGACAGCAGCAGCGTTAAAACTAACCGCATAACCAAGGTGCGTTCCAATAATAATATTTTGATCTTTGTCCGCAATTAAAACGTTGCTGACCTGATCGCCATCCTTCAGGTTAATGGCCTTTAAACCATTGCTGCGGATATTCGCAAAGTCTGAAACCAATGTTCGCTTAACGGTTCCCAGTAAGGTCACAAAGAACAGATCTTTTTGAATATCGTTATTCTTGTCAGAAACGTTGATAACGGCTTGAATCTTCTCATCATTACCAATGTTTAACAAATTAATAACTGGAATTCCCTTAGCGGACCGACCATATTCAGGGATTTCGTATCCCTTCATGCGGTACACTTTTCCAGCATCCGTGAAGAATAACAAAACATCATGAGTCGAGGTTGAAACCAAGTGTTCCACGAAATCATCGTTATGAACACCCATCCCTTGAACACCACGACCACCACGGTTTTGAGCTTTGAACTCAGAAGTTGGCAATCGCTTAATATAGCCATTATGCGTCAATGAGATGATGACGTCTTCTTCTTCAATCAGATCTTCGTCTTCAAGACTCAACACTTCGCCGACAAGCAATTCAGTTCGTCTTGCGTCACCAAAGCGATGTTGGATCTCCAATAATTCTTGATAAATAATCTCGTTAACGCGGTCGCGACTTGCAAGAATTGCTTTATACTCTTCAATATCTTTCATCAATTGATTATATTCTTTATCAATCTTTTCGCGTTCCAGTCCGGTTAAACGAACTAAACGCATGTCCAAAATCGCCTGGGCTTGTTTATCATCCAGACCGAAACCTTCAATCAATTGATTCTTGGCAACGTCACCTGTCTGTGACCCACGGATAATTTTGATAATTTCATCGATGTGGTCAAGGGCAATTCTTAATCCTTCGAGAATATGTGCCCGTGCTTGAGCCTTATTTAACTCATATTTGGTCCGTCGTTGAATAACTTCAACTTGATGATCCAAATAATAATTTAAGATCTCTTTCAAGCTGAGAATTCTTGGTGTGCCTTTAACAATTGCCAGCATATTAAAGCTGAACGATGTCTGCATTAACGTCAATTTGTACAAGTTGTTTAAAATAACTTCCGCACTGGCATCCCGGCGGACGTCAATAACCACCCGCATCCCTTCACGGTCGGACTCATCATTAATATCAGTAATGCCTTCGATTCGCTTGTCGCGAGCTAATTCGGCAATTCTTTCAATTAATTTGGCTTTGTTGACCATGTATGGCAATTCGGTTGCAATAATTCGCTGCTTGCCACCGGATTCACCTTCAATTTCAACTTTGGCACGAACAATAATCGTTCCCTTACCAGTCTCATAGGCTTTCCGAATTCCGGATTTACCCATCACAACCCCACCGGTTGGAAAATCTGGACCAGGCAATACTTCCATCAAATCAGCAGTTGTCGCATCCGGATTATCCATCAAGACGTGAATGGCACTGATGACTTCCGCCAAATTGTGAGGGGGAATATTGGTCGCCATTCCAACAGCGATTCCGGAAGCCCCGTTAACCAGTAAGTTGGGAAAACGAGCTGGTAGAACAACAGGCTCCCGCTCTGTGCCATCGTAGTTGGGTTGAAAATCAATCGTATCTTTATTAATGTCACGGAGCATTTCCATGGCAATTTTACTTAATCGAGCTTCGGTATAACGCATTGCAGCTGCGCCATCACCATCAACTGAACCAAAGTTTCCGTGGCCATCAACTAACATGTAACGGTAACTAAAGTCTTGGGCCATTCGAACCATTGACTCATAGACAGCCGTGTCGCCATGGGGATGGTACTTACCTAAAACATCTCCAACAATTCTGGCTGACTTTTTATAAGGTTTATCTGGAGTAACACCCAGTTCATGCATGTCGTACAAAATACGACGATGAACAGGCTTTAAACCATCACGAACATCTGGGAGCGCACGGGCAACGATCACACTCATTGCGTAATCCAGAAATGACGTTCGCATTTTTTTGGAAAGATCAACGTTGGTTACTCGACCAGCGATTGGTTCGTCTTGGTTGTCATTATTCGCCAAATCATTTACCTCCATTCATGGGTTTCGGTGGTATGTTTCATGTGAAACAATTTTTTTCTGTGGATTGAATTTACGTAAATTATTGCAATTTAACTTTTACAAGTTAACAAATGCTTGCCACACTCAACTTTAAACATCCAAATTCTCCACAAACGTTGCGTTATCTTCAATAAACTCGCGTCTTGGTTCCACCTTGTCACCCATTAACATCGAAAATACCTGATCAGCTTCAGCAGCATCCGAGGATTCGACTCGTAACAAGTGTCGGTTTTCTGGATTCATCGTCGTGTCCCACAGCTGTTCGGCATCCATTTCACCTAAACCTTTGTATCGTTGGATCACTGGCTTAGGTGATGGTTGCAAGGTGCCTAAGAAGGCATTCAAATCATCATCGGAATCAATGTACCTTGACATCTTTCCCTGACGAACTTGATACAGTGGTGGCTGAGCAACATAAACATAGCCGGCATCAATCAACGGCCGCATGTATCGATAAATCAGTGTCAGCAATAACGTCTGAATATGGGCACCATCAACATCCGCATCGGTCATGATAATCAACTTGTGATAATTGATTTTCGATAAATCAAAATCTTCACCAAAGCCGGTCCCCATTGCTGTAAACAATGAGCGAATTTCTTCATTCGCCAAAATCCGATCCATGCTGGCTTTTTCAACGTTCAAAATCTTTCCACGAATTGGCAAAATTGCTTGCGTTAATCGTGAACGACCTTGCTTGGCTGAACCGCCGGCAGAATCCCCCTCGACGATAAATAATTCTGAAATTTTCGGATCTTTACTGGTGTTATCAGCTAACTTACCAGGTAAGTTGCTAATTTCCAAACCGCTCTTTTTCCGCGTAACTTCTCGGGCACGTTTGGCAGCTGAACGGGCTTTTGATGCAAGCAACCCCCGGTCAACAATCTTGCGGGCCATCTTAGGATTTTCCATGAGGAACTTAGTGAAGTGGTCACTAAAAATTCGGTCGGTTACTGTTCGGGCATCGGAGTTTCCTAATTTGGTTTTAGTTTGTCCTTCAAATTGAGGATCGGGATGCTTGATGCTGACAACTGCCGTGGTCCCTTCACGAACATCTTCTCCGGAAAGGTTCGGTTCATTGTCTTTTAATAGCTTATTCTTGCGGGCATAATCATTGATGACACGGGTTAGCGCCCGTTTGAACCCTTCTTCGTGGGTTCCGCCTTCATAGGTATGAATGTTGTTCGTAAAGGTCATCAACGTATTGTGATAATCGTTTGTGTATTGAATGGCTACTTCAACGGTGATGCCATTCATCACGCCTTCAACATAGATTGGCTCATCCAATAATGTTTCTTCGCTGTGATCCAAGTATTCAACGTAATGTTTAATACCACCTTCATACATAAAGTCCTGTTCTGTGGGCTTGTCTGGGCGAAGGTCTCTGACAACAATCCGTAGCCCTTTATTCAAGAAGGCCAATTCACGAAGACGGGCAGTTAAAACCTTAATGTCATAGGTCGTTGTTTCACGGAAAATATCAGGATCCGGCAAGAAATGAACTTTGGTGCCGTGAAGATCATCTGAGACTTCTCGAACAACCTTCATCTGGGTATGAACATGGCCGCGGGTAAAGTCCATGTAATAGACTTTTCCGTCCCGGGTGACTTCAACATCAAGTTCTGAGGACAGCGCATTAACGACTGAAGCCCCAACACCATGCAGTCCACCAGAGACCTTGTATCCGCCGCCGCCAAATTTACCGCCGGCATGCAGGATGGTAAAAACAGTTTCCAAAGCGGGTTTTCCGGTCTTTTTTTGAATATCGACAGGAATTCCCCGACCATCATCGGTGACGGTAATACTATTGTCCTTTTCGACGGTTACGGTAATCTTCGTCGCAAATCCAGCCAGCGCTTCGTCAATTCCGTTATCAACGATTTCCCATACTAAATGGTGAAGTCCTTGTGAACTGGTGGTCCCGATATACATTCCGGGCCGTTTGCGGACAGCTTCCAAACCTTCGAGAACCTGAATCTGGCTCGCATCGTATTCATGGGCCAATTCTTTTTTAGTTTCTTTTTTGTCAGCCATTTCGTTTCTCCTTCGCTATTTTTCCAAAGTAACCTGACCTTCATTAATCCTGAAAATTCGCGGATTGGTCAATAATTCCTGCTGAACGCCACTTAAGCTTGTGGTCGTCAAAAACGTTTGCACCTTATCTTGAATTGCCGTTAACAAATGGGTTTGTCGGAAATCATCAAGTTCAGACAAAACATCATCCAGCAACAGTATTGGGTATTCGTCAGTTTGTTCTTTCATCAAATCAATTTCGGCCAGCTTCACCGATAAGGCAGTCGTTCGCTGTTGTCCCTGAGAACCAAATGACTGGACCTCTTTTTCATTAATCACAAAATGCAAGTCATCGCGTTGTGGACCAATTAATGTGGTCATTCTTAGGATTTCTTTTTCTTTAATCTTGGAAAACTGTTTCAATAAATTCTGATAAATTGATTCCACTGACCCCAATTGGTCTTGATCGACCGCGGTTCGATAATCGAATTTGAGCTGTTCTTTTCCCTGAGAAATTTCGGAATGAACAGCTTGAGCGTATGTCTCCAACTTTTTAAGTAATTGGAGTCTTTGAAAAATAATTTCGGCACCATAAGCCGAAAGCTGATCGGACAAGACATCCAAGTAGACCCGATCAGATTGTTTTTTATGATGCAAATCTTTTAAATATCGATTTCGTTGCTTCAATATTTTCTTGTACTGGGTGGAATTGTAAAGATAACGGTTACTCATTTGCGCAAATTCCATATCCATAAATCGTCGCCGAACTTGTGGTGCCCCTTTGACGATTGATAAATCCTCGGGCGCAAATAAAATCACGTTCATCTGACCGATATAACTGGATAACTTCGCTTGCTCCAAATGGTTAACTTTAGCCCGTTTGCCCTTGGCACCTAAATCAAGTTCGATGGGAACGGTTCCCAGACGCTTTTGAAGTTTTCCCTTAATCTGTGCTGTCTGGCTTTGCCAATTGATCAATTCTTTTTCATTATTGGTTCGATGGCTCCGTGTTAACGCCAGCACATAAATCGCTTCAAGAAGATTTGTCTTTCCCTGGGCATTCTCGCCAAGAAAGACGTTGATGCCATCAGAAAACTTTAACGTCTGATCAACATAATTACGAAAATGGTGAAGCTCAATTTCCGTTAACTTCATTCATTTTCCTGCTTTGAGTGAATAAAAAATAAGCCAACGTCAGGGACTTCAACATGATCGCCATCATATAACTTTCGACCACGGCGATTGTCAGGTTCGTCATTGACATTAACTGCAGTTTCTCTTAAGAACCATTTGGCTTGACCTCCGCTAGCGATAATTGATTCTTCTTTTAGCAGTTGTCCAAGAGTGATGTAGGGACTATCAATAAAAACATCTTTTTTCACAATTTCACCCACCTTTTTACTTCTTTTATTATACCCCTTTCATTACTAAAAGTACACGCCAATAACGATTCTTGGGCATTCTGAGCACTTTTAAAGACTTTTGATATTTTTGCATCAAATTGACGAAAATTGCTAAAAAGAACGTATATGGACTTCTAGCGCTTTTTAAGGACGGAAATCAAGTTCAAGCCAAAATTCAAATGTGGCTGATTCCCAAATCACAAAATAGGCAACGATTATTTCACAAAATGAGGGCAAAAAAACAACTCCCAGAATGTGGTGGGAGTTGTTGGTTAATTTTATTTAGAACGTTCTGATTGGTGTAATTAATTGCACGAAGCTGTCGCTGTCTTCGGTTGGCGTTAATGTAAATGGTCTTAAAGCCGACGTGAAATCAATGTTGATCGTTGATTGACTGAAGGAACGCAGGGCATCTTTCATGTAATCAGGGTTGAATGAAATTTCCAATTGGTTCCCCTCGAGATTCTTAGGTTCCAAATCTTCTTCAACATTACCAACATCTGGAGAGTTGCCATAGATGGTCACGGATTTCTTGTCAGGATCGACCGTAATTTTAACCACGTTGTTTCGTGATTCGTGAGAAAGTAAGGATGCCCGTTCGATAGCAGCCAATAATTCTGGTGCATCAAAAGCAACCCGCGTGTCATAAGAATCTGGAATCAACCGGGTTGTGTCAGGATAGTTTCCTTCCAGTAGTCGGGAGTAAAACAAGGTATTGCCAATTGTAAAGAGGGCTTGGTTTTCGGTAACGGTCAAAGTGACAGCTTCTTGAGTATCGTCGATCATTCGGGACAATTCAGTCAAGCTCTTTCCAGGAATCACAAAGTTATAAGCCCCTTCAATCGGTGTTTCCAAGGTAACTTTACGTTGGCTCAAGCGATGACTGTCTGTAGCAACCGCCATGACGTGATTTTCTGAGATCACAAAATGAACCCCGGTTAATATTGGTCGACTTTCTTGATTGGAAACGGCGACAACTGTTTGACTGATAATTTGTTTGAAGAGATCAGCCGCCAAAGGAATTGAGTCGTTGGTTTGGATTTCGGGTAAGTGTGGATAATTGTTGGCATCCAAACCATTAATCGTGAAGGATGACTGTCCTGAAGTGATCATGGTCTGGAAGTTTTCACCAACTTCAAGGGTAATTGTATCTTTAGGTAATTTTTTGACGATATCTGTAAAGAAGCGAGCAGGCAACACAATGGCACCTTCTGATTCAATAACCAGCATGTTGTCTGGATCGTCTGCCTTTAAGGTTGTTTCAATAGAAATATCGGCATCACTACCTGTTAATACTAATCCATCCGGACCGGCAACGATTTTTAAACCTGTTAGGATTGGAATTGTTGTCTTTGTTGAAATGGCTCTGGAAACGGTGTTAAGTCCCTTTGTAAATGCTGTTCGACCAATAGAAAATTTCATACGTTAAATCAACCTCCCGGAAAGTGTTAGTAATATATATTAATTAATAAAAGAAAAAGAAGTAATAGTAGGGCATGTGGATATTGTGGATAACTTTTCACAAGTCTTTTATCCCCAGCGATAATCCTGTGGATAAAACTGTGCACAACTTATTTACTTCTCAGTTATTTATCCACAACCGATTATACCATTTTAGCTGAGCGCACTTTTAATATCAGAAATTTCTTTTCGTAAATCAGAATCTAATTTAATGATTTCGGCAATTTTGTCGCAAGCATGAATCACAGTTGTGTGATCTTTGCCGCCAAATTCTTTGCCAATCTTTGGTAATGAATTGTTGGTCATTTCTCGTGACAGGTACATGGCAATTTGTCGTGGCATGACAATTGACTTCATGCGCTTTTTGCCCTTTAGATCATTAATTGAGATGTGGAAGTAGTTGGCCACTTTGTTTTGAATGTCAACGATGGACAGCTCACGGTTGTCCTTACTTAATTTAAGTCCCCGAAGTGCTTCGTAAACCAAGTCGGTGGTGATCGGCTCATCCTTTAACTTGGAGTAAGCCTGAACGCGTGACAAGGCGCCTTCAAGTTCGCGGACGTTTGAATCAATTTGTCCAGCGATATAAGTCAAGGTATCGTTTGGAATCACTAAGTTATCCAACTCAGCTTTATTTTTAAGAATGGCAATTCTAGTTTCCAAATCTGGTGGCGTAATGTCGACAGGCAGTCCCCAGGCAAAACGGGAAACCAATCGTTCCTGAAGCTTTGGGATTTCTTGTGGGACCCGATCAGATGTCAATACGATTTGTTTGTCGTTATTGTAGAGATCGTTAAATGTATGAAAGAACTCTTCTTGAGTTCCTTCCTTTTGGGCAAAGAACTGAATATCATCGACCATCAAGATATCGACGTCACGGTATTCACGGCGGAACTCTTCCGTTCGATTGGTTTGAATGGCGTTGATAAAATCGTTGGTGAAGGCCTCGCTGGTCACATACTTAACGTTTGTTTCGGGATGATCTTCCAGCCGCTTATTGCCGATCGCCTGCATTAAATGGGTTTTCCCCAAGCCAACACCGCCATAAAAGAATAGCGGATTATAGAGCTTTCCAGGTTCTTCAGACACAATTAAAGCAGCCGCGTGGGCCATTTGGTTCCCTTTTCCAATGATAAAGTTGTCAAACGTGTAATTCGGATTGAGATGATTTTCCTTGCTGAACGAAAACTCATCTTGATCCGAATCATCTGCTGAATGGTTATCCACAGGTTTTGCTTTATCTTCTTTATTAACGTCCGAATCCAGAATAAACTTTGGCTCGATGTTGCCTTTTGTAATGACGAAGGCATACTCAACCAAGTTTGGTACCAATTGGTTTTTCCAGTAATCCCGATGCAATTCAGAAGGTAAAGATAACGTCAGTGTGGATCCATCAAAGCTGATCGGTTTGACTGGTTTGATCCAGGTATCATATGTAAGGTCAGTGGTGTTGCTTCGGAACTGTTCACTTAACTTTTGCCATAATGAATCCTTATCTAACACTTTGAATTCCCCCTCTGTTTTTAAGTCGTTGAAATGAAATGCAAATTAATTTTAGCATTCCACAGAAAAGTTTTCCACAGGCAAAAAGGACCTGTGCATAATTGTTTCACAGGAGTGGAGAAAAAAGATAACTTCCCTGTGGATAAGTGGAAAAGTGGGTTAAAATACAGGCTAATTCACAGCTGACTGTGCATAACTAAAAGCGATAACATCGGCTTTGTGGATAAAAAACAGTCAGAAATCCACAACTTGTGGATAACTTTTAAAACAGTGTGTGATTCTGTGGATAACCTTGTGTAAATCTCTAAAATCGACTATCATAATTTAAGCGGTTATCCACATAAGTTGTTCATGAAACAAATTTTTAATTATTTTTGATTTCAGGGAATAGGTAAAAGACTATTCCATTAGTGAACAAATTATGTTAATATATTTGGGAAATGCATTTGAACATATTGTAATTAAATGCTTAAACGCGACTTCAGAAGTAAAGGAGGATTTCATAATGAAAAGAACATACCAACCAAAGAAGCGTCATCGCGCTCGCGTTCATGGCTTCCGTAAACGAATGAGTACCAGCAATGGTCGTAAAGTCTTAGCTCGCCGACGTCAAAAAGGTAGAAAATCATTGTCTGCATAGACCACTGACCATTCAGTGGTCTTTTTCATTTATTTTTCAAAAATCTGTGGAGATGGATCATGCGAAAATCGTATCGAGTCAAAAAAGAGTCTGAATTTCAAAAAGTTTTTGAAACTCACAACTCGGTTGCAAATCGTCAATTTGTTGTCTATTCACTGGACAAGCCTCATCAATTACATTTTCGCGTCGGTATTTCTGTTGGTAAGAAGATCGGTAATGCGGTACATAGAAATTGGGTTAAGCGGCGCATCCGCCAATCCCTCTTAGAATTAAAGCCCTATTTACGGCAGGACGTCGACTTCATTGTGATTGCTCGACCAGCAACCGATCAGATGTCGATGCAAGATGTTAAATCCAGCTTAATTCACGTACTCAAGTTAGCTAAACTAATCGATCCCAACTACGATAGTGAGGAAAAAAGTTGAAAAAGAGAATAAAAAAAATACTGGTACTACTCTCGTTAGTGAGTTTAACGGTAGTGCTTTCCGCTTGTAGCAACAAGCCCATAACTGAACACAGTACAGGTATTTGGGATGGCTGGGTTGTTTTGAACTTCTCGCGGGCCATCATCTGGTTATCCAAGTTCTTCAGCGACAACTACGGAATGGGAATTATCATCTTTACCATCCTGGTTCGAATTGTGATCTTGCCGTTGATGATCTATCAAACCAGAAGTATGAGAAAGACCCAAGAGGTTCAACCTCAACTGAAGGCTTTGCAGAAGAAGTATTCATCAAGGGATGCTGCTACTGTTCAAAAACTGCAAGAAGAACAAAAGAAGTTGTACGCCGAAGCAGGGATTAACCCACTTGCCGGCTGTTTGCCATTAATCGTTCAGATGCCAATCCTGTTCGCGCTGTACCAATCAATCTGGCGGACGGATATTTTAAGAAGTGGAACGTTCTTCTGGCTGCAACTTGGGCATCCGGATCCATATTTCGTCTTACCTGTCCTGGCTGCCTTGTTCACGTTCATTTCTTCATGGCTGGCAATGAAGGGTCAACCGGAATCCAACTCAATGACAACGATGATGACGCTGGGAATGCCAGTCTTCATTTTGATCATGGCCGTTAGCTTGCCATCTGCCTTGTCACTGTACTGGGTAATTACCAACGCCTTTCAGGTGGGTCAAACCTTGGTTATTCAAAACCCTTGGAAGATTCGTCGGGAACGTGAAAAGAAACAGCGTGAAGAACGCGAAAAGCAACGGGCTATTAAAAAAGCCGTTCGCCGTGCTAAGAAGAGTAAACGTAAATAATGAATTATCCTACCTGATGAGATCGTTTTGATTTCGTCAGGTTTTTTTGTGAATTAGATGAATGAGGAGCATATTAAACTGTGTATTGAATATCGAGGTGGATTGAATGAAAAACATTGTGATTGCATCGGACTCATTTAAAGGCAGCTGCACCTCCATGGAAGTAGCTGATTATTTAGCGCAAGGCATTCAGACGGCTAAAAGTGACGTCAAAGTAACTAAAATCGCCCTTGCTGACGGCGGAGAAGGAACCGTACAAGCGATTATAAATGCCACTGACGGCAAATTGATCACTTCGAAGGTATCTGGTCCTACTGGCCGTCAAATTGATGCCCAGTGGGGGTTAATTGACGCTCAGACAGCTGTAATTGAAATGGCTGCCGCCGCCGGCTTCACTCAAGGTAAGACAGAAGATGCGGCCATTAAGTCGACGTTTGGGGTCGGAGAACTGATTGTGGCCGCCTTGGACCACGGTGTTTCAAAAATATATCTGGGTCTTGGCGGCAGTTCAACCAACGATGGCGGTGTCGGGATGGCTCAAGCGTTGGGTGCACATTTTTTGGATGCTCAAAGTCATGAAATCGGTCCAGGGATTAGCGGGCTGGCAGATTTAGCGAAAGTTGATTTTAGTCAAATCGATCCACGCATTCGTGAAGTGAATGTGGTCGGCTTATCTGACGTGGACAATCAATTAACAGGACCAACCGGCGCCACCGCCGTCTTTGGCCCACAGAAAGGCATTTTGCCCGGCCAAATTGCCGAGGATGACCAACGATTGGCTCATTTGGCAAAACTGACGACGGCCGCTGTTGGGCGTGATTTTTCAATTAATCCCGGTTCCGGTGCGGCTGGCGGACTTGGATTTGGCGTCTTGGCATTTCTTGGGGGTCGATTGATGTCTGGGATTGAAGTAATTATGCAGTTAACCCATTTAAAAGCAATCATGAGTGACGCAGCGTTGGTTATCACCGGAGAAGGGCGTATCGACCAACAGACGCTCAACGGAAAGTTGCCCCTCGGTGTTGCCAAGCTGGCCAAGCAGGCGGCAGTTCCGGTGGTGGCCGTCGCGGGAAGCCTCAGTGGCGACTTGCGAGCTGTTTATCAACAGGGATTTGATTTGCTGATATCGACGACGACTTCGCCAATGAGCCTGCAAGATGCAATTGACCAAGGCCCTAATTTAATTCGCGCGGCCGGATATCGAATTGGCAAAATTTTACAGTTAAAAACACGGTTTGAAGACAAATAAATCGACGATCATTTCACGCCTAATTGGCTGAGATGATCGTCGATTTTTTAGTCCTTGCATTATTATTTCGTCTATATGTTGACTTGCTCTATAATACCGTTATCAATATTAATAGGGGATGGGTAGATGGAACTTGGATCTTTAGCAGAGTGGGTGACTGGACTCGCCGAAATTATTGCGGTGGTCACCGCTTTATTTTTACCTCAATTTCAAAAGCGGGGGCAAATTAAATTTAAACGTAAACGAACTAAAAATATCATTTTGCGATCCACCAAAACACTGTTAGGAACTAATAAACTGACTGACGATGATACCACTTTCAAAACATTTAAGGCGTATGTTGCAATTAATCAATTGTTGACCACTGATGCCAAACAAGAAACGCTGCTTGAGATGGGGGCCTCGATTATTCAAATCCTGAATAACGGAACTCAACTTAATACAGATCAAATTCGGCAAATCGACCAACTGGTTAAAGATGTCGAAAATTTTCATATTTAACCGATTGATGCCTTTTGAAGAGTCAATTTATTGATATCTCATTCCGCCATCGACCAAGATGGATTGACCCGTAATATAGGCGGCGTCAGGGGATGCAAACCAGGAAACAACTTTTGCGACGTCATCAGGCGTTGCCTCTCTGCCCAGTGAGATTTCACTGAGGCAGTTTTTTTGTTGCTCTTGAACTGAAATGCCCTTGATTTCTGCCGTACGTTTATCAATTCCGTCTCTTAATGGAGTTCTGACAATCCCGGGGTCGTAAGCATTAACTGTAATTTGGTCTTTTGCCAACTCTTTTGAGGCGGCTTGAGTGATACCACGGACACCAAATTTTGAAATTGAATAAGCACTTTGAAGTGCCGATGCCTCGACTCCGGCCAGGGAAGCGGCGTTCACGATTCGACCGCCCTTTCCTTGTTTTTTAAACTGTTCTGCAGCCGCCTGAGTTCCCCAATAGGTTCCTAACAGGTTGACGTCTAACAATCTGCGGATGTCTTTTTCTTTTGAATCGACAATTTCATCGATAAAGGCAACGCCGGCGTTATTGACATAGACACCTAATTCACCGAGGTCTTTAACTGCTGAATCGATCAAATCAAAAACGCTTTGGCGATCGGCCACGTCGACATGGTAGAACTTGGCGGAATACCCGGCCTTAACAAGATCTTCCGTAACCTTTTTGCCGGTATCGGCATTAATATCGACTACCGCGATTGCAAAGCCATCCTTTGCGAGTCTGTGTGCGACCCCTTCTCCAATTCCTTGTCCAGCGCCTGTTACAATTGCTAATTTTGCCATTTTCTCCACCCCTGTTTTTATATTAAAGTTCACATAAAATTAAAAACGCTTCTGCAGTATAGACTGCAGAAGCGATTAACACGTTACCATTCTGTTTTGTTCAACGATTGCCCGTTAAACCTCAACAACCACCGTTAAGATGGTGTGTCTGCTAACGGGGACCTTTCCGTTTGCTGCTCATTGACTCCAACTCACAGCGACCAATCCTCGGCCATGTTCATTTAGGTTGAATATTGGCTTTCAGCACCGCCAACTCTCTGACAAACAACCAGCAACTACTTACCGATTCATTTTGTTTAACAAATTATCATTTAATTAGAGTCGAATATAGCAGTCATTTTTTTGTTTGTCAAACGTTTTTAATCAACCGAATGCGGATTGCTTTGCTGACTAACCGGGTAGCTCATGACATCGGCGTCCAAAATATCGTATTGTTTCATCAATGCATGTTCAACTTTTTCACCGATTGCATAGGCGGTTCTCAGATCGGTATCATCAGCTAAATAAATCCCTATTTTCATCACAATTTGGTCGCCCAGCCAACGCGGTTCGATCCCTTGGATGCCAAGGACGCCCGGAATGGTGCTGATGGTTTTGCTGTAACGGTCAATATCTTTTGGATCAAACCCTTCTGTTAGTCGCATAATTGTCGTCCGAAAGATGCTGATTGAGGCGTGAAGAATCAAACAGCCGACAAGTAAAGTTGCCACACCATCTAACCATTGCGCACCAAGGTAGGCGCCACCAATTGAGAGAAACGTCCCAAAACTGGTCCAGGCATCGCTTTTAAGATCCTGGCCAGAGGCCGTTAAAGCTTGGTTTTTCAGTTGTTGACCCTTAAGGGAATTGTACTTGGCTAAAATTGAAATGATGATGGCGGCGATCATACTGACCCCGAGTGACCAATAATTGGGTCGGATGGTGTGTCCGGCAAAAAAGCGCTGAACAGCAAATGCGCCGTCTACAAAAATCTGGATACTAACTGCAAACATAATCGTGGCTGACAATAGCGCCGCAATATTTTCGTATTGCCAATGCCCCATGACGTGGTTGGAATCGGGTGGGCGTTTGGAAATTTTTAAGCCGGTGATTAAAATGGCAGCCCCACAAACGCCGGTTAGATTATTTAACCCATCGGCAATTAAGACAGAAATTTGGGCCAAATATCCGATGATGAGTTCAGCGACCATGATTGATGAGTATGCACCGAGATTAATCCAGGTGATTTGTTGGGCCTCTTGAAGTTTACTAAGACGGTGCTGGCGGTCAATTTGAATGTTTCGGCCGGCGTCATATTGATTTGTATTCGCCATGTTATCACTTCCCAAAATCGAAAACCAGAATTGGCTATGGTCTGTGGTTAGTCTTAATTTAAAAATCGCATTTTCAATAAAATGTTGCTAACACTTATTATATCGAGTTTGTTAAGTTTTTGTTCGTTGACGATTTCAAATGTGACAAATCATTTAAAGTTTGCGTTTAGTTTGCGTTTTTAGCCGGAAACCGTTTATTAATGCGCGTTTTTATGCTATTATTAACCAGTTAATTCAAATAAAGGGAGTTTATTATGACAATTTACTCTGGAAAAACCATCCAAGACGCCGTAGAACAGGGTTTAGCCGCTTTATCACTCACTTCGGACCAAGTTGAAGTCAACGTTATTCAACAGCCTAAGAATGGATTCTTAGGTATCGGTCGCAAACCAGCCAAGGTTGAACTTACACAAAAAAATAAGCAAGAACAAATTAAACCAAATAACCAGCCACAGCCAACTGATGAAGAAGTTGGCGCAGCACCATCTGAAGCTGAAGATAGTTCAATTGATTTAGAAGATGTTTCTCAAAAGTTAGCCAACTATTTAAACGACGTCCTTGTTGCAATGGGGTTTTCGTTCAAGTTAAAGCTGGACTTGAAGAGCAAGCACGCCATTTATATCGATATTGATACCGACCAGGAAAGCCGACTCATTGGCAGACATGGCCGCACGATTAATGCGCTCCAAAATCTATCTCAGATTTTTATTAACCGTCTCGGAGCCAACAACGTCACCGTTGAATTGGATACCGCAAACTATCGCGCACGTCGAAGCGAGTCATTGATTCAGCTGGCTGATAAGACTGCGCGTAACGCCATTGCCAATGGCAAACCGGTCTATTTGAACCCAATGCCGGCGTTTGAACGTAAGCAGATCCATAATGCTTTGGCCGATAACGACCACGTCATGACCTATTCAACCGGTAAGGAACCTCATCGGGTAATTGTTGTTGCCCCAAAATAGTTCTCAAAACCAATTGACAAACCGATTGGATTAAAATATTATGTAGTTAATCATTCTTATCTTAACTAGGTAAAGTAGTCAAAGTGCTTTATCCATGTCAGTTTATTTGGCATGGAGTGGCGCTTTTTTTGTGCTTTAAGATAGAATTTGTGGTTTAATAACGTCACTATTCAATTTTTCGTGGAGGGAAGCTTAATCATGGTTTTAACAACAACAGAATTTGATACGATTGCGGCTATTTCGACTCCGCCTGGTGAAGGTGGGATTTCAATTGTCCGAATTAGTGGTGAAGAGGCGCTTAACGTCGCCAAAAAGCTTTATCGCGGTAAAGACCTTGATCGGGTTGCCAGCAATACCATTAATTATGGTCATATTGTCGACCCGGAAACCAACGAAGAAGTCGACGAAGTGATGCTTTCTGTTATGAGAGCTCCCCACACCTATACTGAAGAAGACATCGTTGAAATTAACTGTCATGGCGGTATTGTGGCGACCAATCGCATTCTTCAACTGGTGCTGAGTTACGGTGCTCGGATGGCAGAACCCGGTGAATTTACCAAGCGGGCCTTTTTAAACGGTCGAATTGATTTATCACAGTCTGAGGCCGTGATGGATCTGATTGAAGCCAAGACGGATCGCTCGATGAAGGCAGCTATCAGCCAGTTGGACGGTAACTTATCTCACTTAATCAAGCATTTGAGACAAGATATTTTAGACGTATTGGCACAAGTTGAGGTCAATATTGACTACCCTGAATACGATGACGTCGAAACCATGACCAGCAAGTTGCTAAGAGAAAAAGCCAACGACGTTCATGGCCGAATTGTTCAGTTATTGAAAACCGCCAAACAAGGCAAAATTTTACGTGAAGGGTTGGCAACGTCAATTATTGGTCGACCCAATGTTGGTAAATCAAGTTTATTGAATAATTTGCTTCACGAAGATAAGGCAATTGTCACTGACGTGCCGGGAACCACCCGCGACGTTTTGGAAGAATATGTCAATGTCCGTGGAGTTCCGTTGAAATTAGTTGATACTGCCGGTATCCGAGATACAACTGACAAAGTTGAAAAAATCGGGGTTGACAGGTCCCGAAAAGCGATTAATAGCGCCGATTTGGTTTTACTGGTTCTTAACGCGAGCGAGGAACTGACCGACGAAGACCAAAAACTACTTGATATTACAAAGGACAAACAGCGAATTATCATTCTTAACAAGACTGATTTGCCGGTCAAAATTGATATGAGCCAAGTCCAGCAAATGGCTGGCGGCAATAATGTGATTTCAACATCAGCGATTAAAGATGACGGCCTCACCCAATTAGAAGAATTGATTGCTAAAATGTTCTTTGATGAAGGAATCGAGAGTAGTCAAAACGATGTGATGGTCACAAATGCCCGCCACATTGGGTTGCTTAATCAGGCCAAACAGGCATTGGAAGATGTCATTAAGGGTCTGGATGACGGCATGCCGGTTGATTTGGTCCAAATCGATATGACCCGCTGCTGGGATACGTTAGGTGAAATTACCGGTGATAGTTACCAAGATGAATTAATTGATCAGCTATTTAGTCAATTCTGTTTAGGAAAATAACTTGTTTCACATGAAACATTTGGAGGAAATACTGTTGAAGAGTTTACGAGTAAGCGATGTTAAGCAAAAATATCGCGGCCAGGATTTTGATGTTATTGTTGTCGGTGCCGGTCACGCCGGCTGTGAAGCTGCTTTGGCTGCTGCCCGGATGGGAAACAAGACCTTACTGATCACGATCAATTTGGATATGGTTGCTTTTATGCCCTGTAACCCATCAGTGGGTGGCCCGGCTAAGGGAACGGTTGTCCGTGAAGTTGACGCTTTGGGTGGCGAAATGGGTAAAAATATTGATAAGACCTACATTCAAATGCGAATGTTAAATACCGGAAAAGGGCCCGCTGTTCAAGCGCTCAGAGCCCAGGCGGATAAGCACGCCTACCATGCTGAAATGAAGCATACGATCGAAAAAGAACCGAACTTGACCCTGCGACAGGGAATTGTTGATTCGTTGATCGTCGAAGATGGTGTTTGTAAGGGTGTTGTCACCAATACTGGTGCTGAATGCTATGCCAAAGCCGTTGTGATTGCAGCTGGAACTGCTGCCCGCGGAAAAATTATTATTGGCGAGTTGATGTATGCTTCTGGCCCGAACAATTCCCAACCAGCAGAGAAGCTTTCTGGAAATTTAGAGGCGCTGGGCTTTGATTTGGAGCGGTTTAAAACCGGAACACCACCCCGGGTTGATGGGACAACCATTGATTATTCCAAGACTGAGGAACAACCAGGCGATGAAAATCCTCATCACTTTAGCTTTGAATCTTCTGATGCCAATTATTTGGCAGTTAAAGATCAACTGTCATGTTGGTTGACATACACCAATGAAACGACCCATCAAATCATCCGTGAGAATTTGGACCGGGCCCCGATGTTTACCGGTGTCATCGAAGGGGTCGGACCCCGATACTGTCCGTCAATTGAAGATAAAATTGTTCGGTTTGCCGACAAAAGCCGTCACCAATTGTTTTTGGAGCCGGAAGGTCGAAAGACTGAGGAATGGTACGTGGACGGCCTCTCCACTTCAATGCCGGAAGAGGTTCAACAAAAAATGATTCATTCAATCGTCGGCCTTGAAAATGCCCAGATGATGCGTCCAGGTTATGCGATTGAGTATGATGTGGTTGCCCCTTATCAATTAAAGCCGACTTTGGAGACTAAAGTTGTTAAGAATCTCTTTACAGCTGGACAAACCAACGGAACTTCAGGTTATGAAGAAGCCGCTGGCCAAGGGTTGATTGCCGGAATTAACGCCGGCCGCCGTGCTTTGGGTAAAGGGCCGTTTGTCTTAAAACGAAATGAAGCTTACATTGGTGTGATGATTGATGACTTGGTGACTAAAGGCACAAAAGAGCCATACCGACTGCTGACAAGTCGTGCAGAGTATCGTTTATTGTTACGAACTGACAATGCGGATATGCGATTGACCGAAAAAGGTCATGAAATTGGATTGATTTCTGATGCGCGTTACGCGCGATTCTTGGAGAAAAAACAAGCCATTGAAAATGAGCTGCAACGTCTGAGTACGATTCGAATTAAACCATCCGATGACGTGAACGCCTTCGTTCAAGAACACGGTGATAAACCACTTCAAGACGGTGTTCTGGCATCCATTTTTCTACGGCGCCCATACGTCGACTATCAGACTTTGATGCGGTTTATTCCAGCATCCGACCAGACGCCGGATCGCCATGTGATCGAACAAGTGGAAATTCAAACCAAGTATGCCGGCTATATTAAGAAGGCTGAGCAAAGTGTTGAAAAAATGAAGCGAATGGAAGCCAAAAAGATTCCCGATCGCATTGATTATGATGCGATTGACGGGATTGCCACTGAGGCGCGTCAGAAGCTCCAAAAGATCCATCCCCAAACAATTGCCCAAGCATCCCGGATTAGTGGTGTTAATCCCGCTGATATCGCGATTTTGAGTGTTTATATTCAACAGGGTAAGATTAGTAAGCTGGCCCAATAAAATTTCGGCTAAATAAACAGGAACTGCCAGGACAAGTCTCGTTGACTTGTTCCAGCAGTTCCTGTTTTTATGATCCGTTAAATTGTGAACGTTTATTGTGGATGGTGCTAAACAATAACAGGCTGAGTCCCATACAGGTCATAATTGCGACGGCCATCGGAAGATAGGTGTTGGTTCCCATGAGGCCCACTAAAGGCGACATGAGGCCACCAATCGCGTTTTGAGACAAGCCTAACATTGCTGACAGACCCCCATTATTATGCAGGGTCAAGTTCATGATAATCGAAGTCGTCAGTGTAAATAACATACCAAATTGAGTTACTGTCAGAAAAACGAGGATAATGACGAGTGGCAGATTGTTCAAGAATAATGCGCTCAAGGTTAGAAGGATAGACGTTAAAAACGTACTTGTAAGAATGACTTTGGTTTGACCGGCCTCACTAAAGCGACCTGCTAATGCACCTGGGATTGCCGAACCAACGGCAATTCCAATACCATTTAATGCGTACAGGAGACTAAATCCCTGAACTGACATGTGGAAGAAGTTTTGGAAAACAAACGAGGATGCGGAAATATAACTAAACAGCCCACCAGATACTAATCCGGTTGCGATAATTAAGCGGACGAACTTGGAATTTTTAAGCAGTTGAAACATCCGGCCAATTGATTTCCCGGCGCCACCTTGAATTCGTTTCTCAACCGGCAAGGTTTCCTTAACTCCCAACCAGAGGGCAATTACGAGAATAAAGCCAATGGCTGCCAGTAAAATGAAGATCCCCTGCCACTCAACGTAGCGAATCATGAAGCCGCCAATCACGGGTGAAATCACCGGGAAAATGCCGTTTACAGCAGATAACAGTGAATAGAACTTGGTCAAAAGCGGCCCTGAAAACAAATCGGACGCAATTGCTCTGGATAGTACTTGGCCACTTGCACCGGCGAGTCCCTGGATAAATCTGAGTAAAATGAGCAGGTATGCTGAGTGGCTGTATGCGATCATCAACGATACGAGACCGAAGATAAAAAAACCGACCATTAAGGGTTTCTTTCGGCCATATTTATCACTTAAGGGTCCTGAGATCAATTGCCCCAACGCAAGACCAATTAAACAGGCACTTAAAGATAGCTGAATGAGTGAAGGTTGCGCGTGCAAGTCGCGCGTCATTTCCGGCAGGGCCGGCAAATACAAATCGATTGATAGTGGTCCAGTGGCGCTGATGGTTCCTAGAATGAAGACCAGCCAAAGCTGATTTTTTAATTTTGGTTTTGATGTCATGTCGTTACCTCTATATTTACAAATGGCGTGATACAAAATATCATACAGGGTGATTTTAAGATGAGCAATAAATTAGGGTTATGTTAATTATCAGCTAAAAGATTGTCATGGCGGGCAAATGTGATAAAATTAATATCGATTGCGTTAACTATCCGTTATGGATCATACGCATTCCTAATTGTGTCCTTCATAAAGGAGTTTCTAAATGAAAATTATTAAAGAAATACTCAGTTGGGTTATCCCGATTATCGTTGGACTGGTCGTTGCACTGCTGATTCGGCAGTATGTGTTCACCTTCGCCCGCGTTGACGGCCCTTCAATGGAACCTAACTTGGTCAACAAAGAACGGTTAATTGTTTGGCGGCATGCCAAAGTTAAGCATTTAAGTGTAATCGTGTTCGATGCCCACGGTGAGGATCCGACCGCAACCAAGCCCAAGACCGACTACGTTAAGCGGGTCATTGGACTGCCTGGCGATACGGTTTCCAGTAAAAACGGGAACCTTTATGTGAATGGCAAAGTGGTTCCGCAAAAATTCATTAGTATGAGTGAACGGACAACGGGTACCGGTAACTGGAACTTGAAGTCATTATCTAAGAGTTGGGATAAAAATACCAATGCCACAAAGGTTCCAAAGGGCGAGTACTTTGTCCTGGGAGACCACAGAAGCGTGTCTAACGATGGCCGTTACTGGGGATTTGTTCCTAAGAATAAAATTACGGGTGTTGCCAAGACCTTCTTCTGGGAAACCAACAAAACAAAACGAACAAACGTGAATAGTTTGGGCTACTAAAACAATCACATACTAAATAATCTCACTAAAAGAGTAAATACGACATCTTTTAGTGAGATTTTTTTTATTTGTTGTACGAAATAATTTTTGGTTCAGAAGTGACATCAAGGATGGTAATGCTGCCATTTTGGGGTTGCTCAACAAACGGCACGTCTTTTGAATATAAAGAAGCCAAGTTCCGAAGAAAAGTTCCATGTGAAACAACGATAGCGGTTTGACCGTCCTTTAATTCTTCTTGGATGTGCGAAACAGCGGCTTGAATGCGCGTTCTTAAATGGTCGCCAGTTTCTGCTTCGTGAAATGGGTCTGCATCGTGCATGAAGTCCCGAACTTTTAAAATGCCATGTTCGGAAATCAGATCTTCTTGATGCAGATGTCCGAGTGGCCCGCCAATGATATTCCAAGTCATTACACTGTCGACACCCTCAAAGGAGCCAAAATAAATTTCCCGGACGTCTTGATGAATCTCACGGTGAACAGCAGTTGATTGATGATTATTTGCCAAAATAATATCCAGGGTGTGGATGGCCCGCATCATGTCGGAACTGACGGCTAAGTCAAAGTGGATGTCTGCCAGCTTTTGACCAGCTTCTGCGGCCTGTAATTCCCCCTTTTCAGTTAGTGGGGAATCAACCCAGCCCTGCATCCGTCGAAATTTATTCAATAAAGTTTGACCGTGGCGCACAAAGTAAATGGTTTTCATAGTGGATCCTTTCTCAACTTTGGATATGTACGTTATTTATTATATAAGAAAACCAGCTAAACAACAGACTAAACTGGCATTATTTTCAACTTCACACTTTCGTCACAAATCTTTAAGGCTGGTTTAAGCTGCAAGCCATAATATAAGGACAATCAATTTTGAAAGATAAGTTGATTTCATAGCGAATACTCCTCCAAGTATGAAACTTGAATAATCTTACATCTCCCCCAAAGAAGTAAGATTCCCCCCCTAAATATGATGTACATCAGCGTTCGGCCAAAGTGTCGGCGCTTTTTGTTTTGGAGCGGGAATTTGGCTTATAATAAATGCAGTTTGGTAACGATTGGAGAAGATAAAATGGATCAACGCTTAACGAGACTCAGCAAACGCTTGTCGTTTGTTTTACGCCATCACCCCGATAAAATCGGGATTCAATTGGATCCATATGGTCGCGTTGATTTAGAGCTACTGATAAAAAAGTTCAATCAGCACTTTGGAACACCAATTAGCAAGTCAATTATTCAAGAAATTATCAAAGATAGTGACAAACAGCGTTATGCCATCGAGGGTAATACCATCCGGGCGTTATATGGACATAGCATCCCCGTTAAGCCACTGACACCGCCGGAAACACCACCTGAGAAGCTGTATCATGGAACCACTCATGCGGCCGCAAAGCTGATCTTAGACGAGGGTCTCAAAAAGATGGATCGGGATTTTGTCCACCTTTCGGCTAATCTGCAAATGGCAAATCAAGTGGGACGACGGCGAGATCCACATCCAGTTATTTTTGAAGTTGCGGCGAGAAATGCAGCAGCTTCAGGACTGCTATTTTATCCCACAAAAAGTGGCGTTTGGTTGGTAGACCACGTTCCAGCAAAATTTCTAAAAATAATTCATGAGTAAAAACAAGGAGACCTTATTATGACCGATAAACAAGCCAAACCACAACCGACTAAAATTCGCAGGCCGATTCAGGGAAATTGCCCAAAGTGTCACCGCCCGATGTCGATTAGTTACGGGTTAAATAGATGCCCGAATTGTGGGTTTATCTTTAAGTCGAATTTGAAAGTCCAGTAGTCGAAATGAGCTGAAGAGGCTGGATTCAAAACACTTTTTTCTCACTAAACGTGTTCCGATCGCCACAAAGAGTGTACAGCGCTTATTCCTGTGGACAGACCCATACTACACAAGCCAAAAGGCCCAGCGACGAACGATTCGTTCATCACTGAGCCTTTTAACTTGTGCTCCGGCGTCAAACTGGGTCTTGTCACACTAAACTTGCTTTGACGGCTGCAAACAGTGAGCAGCGCCTAGTCCTGTGGACGACGCCACTGATGCTAACTTCTAAGGGGAATTCAAGCAAAGCCCCAAATTCAGGGACTTCGTTCGAATTCCCTTAGAAACCGCATCACCCGTTGCTCGTCACACTCTCACAAATTTGCAAAGATTTTCTGAAGATCCCGCAAATTGATCAATCCAATTCACTGCTTTAAGTCTCAATTAAGCTTATCAACGTATTCTAATGTCATCAAATATGAAAGGAGGTTAACTGGATATACCCGCACCACAATTTATCTATAATCGAAAGGGAGTTTTAATTTATGAATATTAAAAAATCATTAATCACATTTGGCGCTGCAGCCGCAATGGTCGCCCCCACACTTTTAGGCAGTGTTGTTGCCAATGCAGCTGTTAATCCAGCACCAAGACAAGCACAAACTAACCACAAACCACAGCAACAAAAGAGCAAACAGGATAACCAAAAATTGTCATTGACCTCTCGCGAAAGTGGCAGTCAATATACGAATGACAATTCAGGTTACAATGTGACGGTTAAAGCCACTAATCTGATTAATACCCTGCACTATAACGTTCAAACCTCAACTGATTCTGGTGCTTCAAGCGCAGATCCATTTTCAATCAGCATCTACAAAGATGGCTCACTCTATAAAACAATCAGTTCATCTACTGGGACGTTGAGCGGCAGCTTGTGGGTAGGTTCCGGTACTTACTCAATTAAAGTTTACACATCCAGTGCAGCAAGTCACTGGACTGGTGGATTGGCAACGTCATAGACAAGTAGCCAATCAGAATAAAGTTTTCATCTAGGTCAAAGTTTGCCAGGTATGGGAGTGTCTGGCGAATTTGAAAGAGGATCGGCTAAACGCTGGTCCTCTTTTTGCTGCAGGTCATTGAAAATTGTTTTGACATTTTGGCAAATCGTTATATCATTAAGGCTGTCAAGTAGTTCATTGACGAATTGAATAAAGTAGTCTGGGGTGCCGTATGGCTGAGATAAAACCCATTGAACCTGATGCAGTTAGGACTGTCGAAGGAAGAACGAAAACTTTTTTGTGAGCTAATAGATAATCAGTTAACCAACTTTTTATGCTGTTCCCTCTTTCTTCGATACTGAGAAGAAAGGGGGATTTTTTTGTTGCAGCGCAGTTCAAGTCAATCAAGAATGGAGGCATAAAAATTGGCAACCAAGCAACAGTTACTTCAAGCAGTGGATGAGAATCAAGACCAATTATTGACGCTGCTGGACCGATTAATTTCGTTTGAAACCACGTCACCGCCGGCTCGAAATACGATTGCGATTCAAAAATTTATTGTGGAACAGCTGGCCACCGCTGGCTTTGAGACCAAGCAAACGCCATTTTATCAGGGCGATGAGTTGGTATCCGGACAAAAAGCTGGATCGGATCCTGAACGCTATCATAGCTTATTGCTTAATGGTCACGTTGACGTGGCAACCATTGATCGCGACAGCTGGGACACCGATCCGTTTAAGCTGACACGGCAAGGGGATGTTTTACTTGGTCGTGGTGTCAGTGACATGAAGGGTGGAATGGCAAGCTTTTTATATGTATTTTCCCTTCTTCATCAATTAGGAATTGAACTGCCTGGGGACCTACGTTTTCAATCGGTCGTTGGTGAAGAGGCTGGTGAAGCCGGAACCAAAACCTTGTTAAAAAATGGCGAAACGGCTGATTTTGCAGTTGTGGGTGACACTTCCAATATGAATTTTCAAGGCCAAGGAGGGGTTATTACCGGCTGGATTACGTTGAAGAGCCCGCACATTTATCATGATGGTAATCGAGCCGCCATGATCAGCACTGGCGGTGGACTAGAGGCTGCTAACATGATTGAAAAAATGGTGGTCGTCATCCAGGCGCTCGAAAAGCTTGAACGTTACTGGGGGATTACCAAGCATTATCCTGGATTTGCACCGGGGATTGATACCATTAACCCCGCGTACATCGAGGGTGGACTTCACCCAGCTTATATCCCGAGTGAAGCCAAACTATGGATTACAGTTCATTTCTACCCCGATGAAAACGTGGACGACATTACCAAAGCCGTTGAAGAACAAGTGATTGCCGCGGCCAAAGCAGATCCGTGGCTACGAGATAATTTACCGACTTTCAGTTGGGGTGGCGATTCACTGTTGGCTGATAAAGGGGAAGTCTTTCCTTCTTTGGAGCTTGATTCGGATCATCCGGGGATGCAAACGCTGGAGCAAAGTTACACCGAAGTAGCTGGACATGCGCCAACGATCAGTATGTCACCATCAGTATCCGATAGCGGCTGGTTTGGGTATTATCACATTCCGGCAGTTGATTTTGGCCCTGGGACAATGGAGCAGGCCCACAGTGATAATGAAAGTCTCAGCTTTCAGCAATTATTAGAATACACCCGCGTCATTGCGGCATTTATATTTGACTGGTGTCATTTAAAGGGAGATCAATGATGAAAAAGAAATTTCAATTACAAGACGTTATTTTACTGGCAATTATTGCGATTGTTTTTGGGGCAATATTTGTTGGAACCGATTATCTCTACAATTTCTTAACGATGGCAATTGGGCCGTTTGCCAATGAAGCCCTGTTTGGATTATGGATTATGGCTGGACCGTTGTCGATTTACCTGGTGCGTGTCCCTGGAGCCGCAATTATTGGCGAAGTGCTGGGGGCTGCTGCTGAAGTGATCTTTGGTGGAACCTTTGGCGCCAGCGCCCTTATTTCCGGAATTGTTCAAGGAATTGGGAGTGAACTTGGATTCACGCTTTTGAGATATAAAAACTGGGGTTGGCCAGCGTTGACCACGTCGGCGATCACGACGACGGTTGTGTCATTTGGATATGAACTGTTCCGACTGGGTTATGTCCACTACCATTTGCCAATGATTTTGGCTTTGTTCTCAGTCAGGTTGATTTCAGTCTTCTTGTTCGGAGCAGTCTGTGTTCAAGCCATTTTCAAGATGCTCAGCAGATCAAAGGTTTTGAAACAAGTATAGCGTCGACTGATAACTAGTATTTTTGTGAATTCAACAATAAAAACAGGTTAGACCGTCTGGGGCCTAACCTGTTTTGCGTCCAGCAGGTAATTTACATGACCGCTGGTTGGCCGTTATGGACATCGACGACTTTCAAAAAATTGCGAATGATTTGTTTGCCGACATCGGGATCCGTCATGATTGATTCGGGGTGAAATTGAACGCCATAAACCATGCGCTGTGGATCACTGATGGCCATAATTTCACCATCGTGGATCTGAGCGGTCACTAACAAATCTGCGGGGATAGTTGTTCGATCAACGATTAATGAATGGTACCTGGCAGCCTGAAAATGTTCTGGGCAGCCAAGAAATAATGGATCACGTCTCATAAGCTCGACATCAGACGGCTTTCCATGCATGAGTATCGGTGCGTGGGGCACGGTGGCCCCATATGCTTCGGCGATGGCTTGGTGCCCCAGACAAACACCCAGGATTGGGACGCGGCCAAGGAAGGCATCCAGAATTTGTGGCATGTTACCCGCATCTTCTGGTCTCCCTGGTCCAGGAGAAAGGATGATGCTTTCAGGATTGATTTTCATTAGACTTTCAACGTCAACCCGATCATTTTTCACAACGGTGATCGGGTCCCTTGTCAGGCTTCCAATCAATTGGTATAGGTTGTATGTGAAACTATCATAGTTATCGATTAAGTAATGCATCAGTAACATCCCCTTTCTCAGAAGTTTCCGTTAAGGCTGTAACGATTGACCGAGCTTTATTGTTAAATTCTTGATATTCATGTTTTGGAATGCTATCAGCAACGATTCCGGCAGCCGATCTTACGACCAGATCGGCTCCCTTTCGAAATGCAAGTCGAATCCCAATACACATGTCCAAATCACCATCAAATCCCAAATAACCAAGACAGCCACCATATAAGCCGTGCTTATTGTTTTCAAGTTGGCCAATGATTTGCATGGCAGAAATTTTGGGGGCACCGGATAAAGTTCCGGCTGGTAAAAGTGAATGAATGATATCAACTGACGTCACATTATCGGCGACGGTGCTTTCGACCACTGATCCCATATGCATGACGTTTGAAAACTTCAGTAAATTCCTAAATGCAGTGACTTTCACAGACCCGAACTGACTGACACTCCCCAGGTCATTTCGACCCAGGTCAATTAGCATGTTGTGTTCGGATAGTTCTTTTGGATTATGTTGAAGTTCATCAGCGAAAGCATCATCTTCAATTTTATTTCGCCCCCTCCGTCTGGTTCCGGCCAATGGGTAAGTAAATAACGTTTTATCACGTTTGGTAATCATAGTTTCCGGCGATGCGCCAAGGGTTTCAAAGTCGTTGTGGCGGAAATAAAACTGATAGGGAGAGGGGCTTTGCTGAAATAGCCTTGGTGCGGCGGCAAATAAGGAACCGGTCATCTTGGCGTGCTGAGGATTTGAAAGCTGGACCTGAAAAATATCACCATCTAAGATATGTTTCTTGGCCACCGCCACTTTTTCCGTAAATTCAGGTAGCGAAAATTGGAGCTTGAAGTCGGTCATTGAAAAGGCTGGCAATGCGCTTTGATGGTGAACCCGTTGTATTTCGTGCTGGAGAGTCTGTAATGACGCAATTGTGGCGTCATACTTCCGATCGAGGTTGGAACTGGCAATGACCCGTGTTAAAGTGACAACCTTGGTGGTGTGATTAAAGGCAATTACCTGATCGATTAATAATAGGTCAACATCGTTTAATGCCATGGGATCGGCAACTTCTGGGAGGTGAGCCGAAGTCGCGTATTTAGCGTAGTCGTAGCTGAAGTAACCAACCAAGCCACCATTAAACGGCGGTAAATCAGCTAACTTCGGTGTTTTGTTGTCGGCTAAAATTCGCTCCAAAACGGGTTTTAAAGGAATTGTTTCATGTGAAACATTCCCCAAATAATCGGTCGTTGTCAGCCTGCCGTTACGGTAGGTCAGCGCCATCCTTGGATTGAGTCCAATAAAAGAATAACCGTCTTCTGTTTTCTTGGGCTGTCCCGTTAGTAAAAAGCAGGGCTTGTCAGGTTGATCAAAAGCTTGGGTAATTGCAATCGGATCAAAATCAGTCATTTGAAACTGAATCGAAATTGGTATAGCTGGAAAAGATTGCGTAAATTGATGTAATTGTTTAATATTCATTGAAATGGCCTCCAAATTATTCTGTCGTTTCTGAAATTAACAACGTTGGAATTGCCATCGTTTTCCTACTGTTTTCATAAAATACCCTCCGTAATTTCAATAAAAAAATCCGCCCATCACAAACCAATTGTTTGTAAAGGACGGATTTTCCGCGGTGCCACCTTCATTTGATTGATTGGCACAGACAGCCTTAACTACAGTCTATCTGCCAATTAATCACGCTTAGCAAGGGACCAACATCCCTCCGGTAACTGACGTATACCAACACGTTTCTTCGTACTTTGATTCGGAAGAACCCTCAGTGGTCCATTTAACTGCCTGCGTTCGGCCGCATTCTCAGCGATAGCGACTCTCTTAACGTGCACAACAATCTTGATCTCCACTTCAACGGTTTATTTTGGACGGATATTTAATTGTCATTTAAATTACGCTCATTATGAGAAAATGTCAAGAAAATTAAAATATCAAAGTTTGGGGTTGACACTTTCTGGAATTCATTATATGCTCTATGCAATTAAAATTTAACTTTCTTAGGAGACTCTAATCATGATAAAAATTAATTCAAAAATTAATCGATTTTATTACTATTGGTACGCTTAGTGTTCACACCGGACAGGATGTGGGCACTTCCTCACATCCTGTGCGGCCAATAGTAGTTCATCATGATTACTTACTTCGGTCACACAGTTATTTTCCAAAATACTGCGGGACCAATTTTTTTACCCAAAATTCTGACTCCCGCAGTGTTATATACGCTGCGGGAGTTTTATTTTATTTATAACTTGGGCAAACACACAAAGGAGATCATACTATGATTATTGTAATTAAGAACGGACACGAAAATATTATTGACGAAATTAAGAATCGCTTCACCGATACGAACGAGGTTTTTGTTCACAACAATCGAGTTGCCCTTCAGGGTGTCAGTGAAAAAGACCTGAATGCTGAAGAAAAAGCCGCAATTGACTTGATTATTGATAACGTGCCAGCCGCTGTTCAGGGCAGTCGATTATTCCACCCTGAAGATACGGTTGTCACCACACCGCACAGTGTCATTGGCGGCGATCATTTTACAATGATGGCTGGCCCATGTTCCGTTGAATCGGCTGAACATGTTATGAAGATGGCCAAGGTTGCCAAGAGCGGCGGCGCGACTGTATTACGTGGTGGGGCCTTCAAACCACGGACTTCCCCATACTCATTCCAAGGATTAGGCGAGGATGGTTTGAAATTTCTCAGAGCGGCCGCAGATGCATTTGATATGGACGTTTTGACTGAAGTCATGGATGAAGATCATGTTCCGTTGGTTGAAAAATACACGGATATTTTCCAAATTGGTGCCAGAAACATGCAGAACTTCTCACTTTTAAAGGCAGTTGGTAAAACTCAGACTCCAGTAATGCTAAAACGCGGAATGTCTGCTACGATTGATGATATCTTAAATGCGGCTGAGTACATCGCGGCTGGTGGGAACCACAATATTATCATTACAGAACGCGGAATTCGGACGTTTGATAACAAATACACGCGAAACACCCTTGATGTCGGCGCCGTACCCGTTTTGCAAAAATTAACCTACTACCCAGTGATTGTTGACCCAAGTCACGCTGCCGGCCACACGGAATTTGTGACACCGGAAGCTATGGCAGGTGTCGCCGTTGGCGCAAGCGGCTTGGTTGTTGAAATTCACGATGATCCTGCTCACGCATTCTCTGATGGTGCTCAAGCACTCAAGCCTGATGAATACCGCGCAATGGCACAGCAAGCCTTTGCCATTCGTCAGGTAATTACCACCCCAATCCAAGAAAAAAGTGAGGTCAAGTTATGAAAATAATCAAAGTAGAATTACCCGGTCATTCCTACAACGTTGAAATTGCCAGTGGCATCCTGGGCTGTACAGGACAACTCGTATCCAGCGTGTGGTCTAAACGAAAAATCGCGTTGGTTAGTGATAGTAATGTCGCACCGCTTTACCAGGCACAGGTCGCTGAAGCGCTTGAAGCCGTTGGATTCACGGTTCATGAATACCAATTCCCAGCGGGTGAAGCATCTAAATCGTTGGAAGTTTTAGCTGATCTTGCCCGGCAGATGGCGGCTGACAGTTTTAATCGCGATGATGGTGTCATTGCACTGGGCGGTGGCGTGACTGGTGATTTAGCCGGATTCTTGGCTGCCACTTACATGCGCGGGATTGGCTTAATCCAAATGCCAACCTCATTGTTAGCCCAGGTTGACAGCTCAGTTGGCGGCAAGACGGCCGTTGATTTGGATGCTACCAAGAACATTGTTGGGTCGTTCTACCAACCGGATTTGGTTATCATTGATCCGGACACATTAAAAACACTGAAAACGCGCGACTTGGTTGAGGGTTACGGTGAAATTGTGAAGGTGGCGGCCTTATCTGATGGTGACCTGTGGAACCTGGTTAAATCCATTAACTCACCAGAAGAAATTTTAGCAAACGCTGAAGAGTTAAGCATTCATTCAGTTCAGTACAAGACGGATGTTGTGATGGGCGATGAAAAAGAAGGCGGCTTGCGCCAATTATTAAACTACGGTCATACCATTGGTCATGCAGTTGAAGCTTTGGCAGAGGGCGGTTTACGTCACGGAGAAGCCGTCAGCATTGGCATGATTGCAATCCAACAAATTTTTGAGGATAAAGAATTAGCCGTGCCGGGAATTACCCAAGAATTACGTGAGCGCTTGGAGGCGGTCGGCTTACCCGTTACGTCGGATCTGCTGAATTCCAACGAAGTCTTTGATAAAATCAAAAACGACAAAAAGAATCGTGATGGCCATCTAAGCTTAATTTATGTTCATAAAATTGGCGGACCGGTTATTAAATCAATTCCAAGTGACCAGATTCAAGAATTCCTTGGGATCAAGACGGTCAAAGCCTGATGTTTCATGTGAAACAATTAAATCAACTGAGAAACACCAAGGATTTTGCTTGTCCTTGGTGTTTTTTGTTGGGCTGGAAAGTATTTTCCGAAGCTCTTTTTTGTCCACGTTGGCGAAAAAGCGTAAACTAATATTGAAATGATTTTTAGGTTGAAAAGGGAGGCGGAGTAAGTGGCTAAATCCCGTCCGCGAGAACAAGCATATGAATTTACAGATAAGCCTTCCTACCGTGAATGGCTGATTGAAACGGTTCGAGCTGCCTTACCAGACGGTTTGGAACTGGCTGCCAGCAATTATGCACGCTCGACTGCCAGTTCCTACTGGTTAATTAAAGGCTTTGATACGCAAGGTCAGGTCTATTGGATAACACTGCGAGTGGCAACCCATCCGCTTTGGCTGCGACATGCCCACCAGATTGAAGTTCTCTGGAAAGAGCCGGGAACTTTTGGTGATTTGTTCAATGCCGTTTCGAACAGTCTGCATCCCATTACGGTTCAAGAAGCCAGGTTTACCCTTAGTCCATTAGATATCGCAGTTCTCAATTTGCTTATTACCCTGGAACATCATAAGCTCATTTGGTTCATTCGAATGATTCCAGATATTGCGCACGCACACAAAGACAAGGCTTTTGATCTGAAGACCGACTTTCTTAATTGTGAGTTGCTTCTTGGTGACCGTAATAACGCAAATAACCTGTTATTGCCAATTGAAGTGCCGCGACTTCAAAAAAAGCTGGCAACCTTTTTTGGTGAAAATTTACTGTTTTCGCAGTTCACCAAACATTCGCTACTCAAGTTGTTGCCAACCAATCAATGGCTTGAACCGATACTTGATGAACAGGGAAACGATGGTGAATGGGAAGATGAAATCCGCGCCGCCTATGGTCAAACCTTTGTGAATACATGCCAGAAGTTACTGAAGTATCAGGAAAAAGTGTATGAGAAGCGTCCTTCATGATTCGCTGACTGGCTTAAATTCTGGGATCAAAACGCCTGTTGGCCCACTCTCCTAATTAACTTGAGACTTCTCAGCGCCACTATTCTTAAATAAATACCCAAATCCTCGGATGGTTGTTAACATCTGGGGATTTTTTGGTTCAATCTCGATTTTCTTTCGTAAGTTACTGATGTGGGTATCAATGATTCTCAGGGTCGCGCCCGTGGTATTACCCCACACCGCTGAGGCAATCTGGGTTCGACTGAGGACGGTGTTGGAATTGCTGACAAAGAATAGTAGCAATTTATATTCAATTGGACTTAAATTCAGCTTCTTTCGACCGTTATTAACCTCGAATTTGCTTAGGTCAATGACCAGATGGCCGACGCGCAAACTTTCTGACTCTTGGCTTTGCTGATTGAGCTGGAGGTTGTCTTTATTTTGATAGACCCAAATCTTTTGAATGATCCGCGCGATCATTTCGCTTAACGGGGCGTTATGGATGTAGTCATCCAGATGGTCATCCAAAAAATAAGAACAGATTGTTTCAATCGGGCGCGTCTGCTCATCTAATAATAGGATGGGTCCGGCAATTTGGCTGCGTAAAATTTGTAACTCCGAGGAATTTTGTGGCAACTCAGTGGTATTCAAGTCCCAGACAATTCCGGAAACCTGTTGAAGTAAATGGTCAAGTGGTTCAAAAGACACTCTGGTGTTAATTTGATAGGCGGCAAGCTGCTTTTCAAGCTGATCCGCTAGTTTTAAATTTTGGCTGATCAATAAGATTTCCAATGGCATCCGGTCTTCCTCCATATTAGATAAATAGTTTACATCTTAAGTTATGCCATACTTTTCGATAAAAATGGCCACTTTTACGTTACTTTTACATAAACGAAACTCGATATTTACATGCTGTTGTTATATTGAGAATGTACTTAAATGAGTACTAAAAAAACTTGGGTTTTCATTAGGAGGAAATCGAATTATGAAAAAAAGATCCTTTTTTTCAACTATTGTAGCAATGACAGCTGTGGGGGTATTACTAACTGGATGTGGGTCGAGCAGTTCGAAGTCAAAGAAGTCTTCAGCTGATTCTAACGTTAAAATTACCGCCGTTGGTTCCACTGCCTTACAACCATTAGTTGAACAAGCAGCAAGCAATTATCAAAAGGCAAATAAAGGCGTTAACATCTCCGTTCAAGGTGGCGGTTCAGGTACCGGATTAAGCCAAGTTCAAACCGGTGCCGTTCAAATTGGTAACTCAGACATCTTCGCTGAACAGCAAGATGGTATCAAAGCAAAAGAATTGGTTGACCACCAAGTTGCCGTTGTTGGTATGACACCAGTTGTTAATAAGGATGTCAGCGTCAGCAATTTGACCATGGCACAATTAAAGGGAATCTTCACTGGTAAATATACCAACTGGAAACAAGTTGGCGGCAAGAATGAAAAGATCACCGTTGTCAACCGTGCCCAAGGTTCAGGTACTCGTGCCACATTCGAATCAGCCGTTCTTGAAGGTGCCAAGGCAGTTAAAGCCCAGGAGCAAGATTCAAACGGTACTGTTCAAAAGATCGTTTCAAGCACCCCTGGTACCATCAGTTACTTAGCCTTCTCATACGTTAACAACAAGCTTAAAGCCTTATCAGTTAACAACGTCAAACCAACTGATGCCAATGTCACAACCAACAAATGGAAGATCTGGTCATATGAACATATGTACACTAAGGGTCAACCAAACAAAGCGACCAAGAAATTCTTGAACTACATGGACTCAAGCAAGGTTCAAGACAGCTTGGTTCAAAAACTTGGTTACATCAGTATTCATGATATGAAAGTAACTAAGAATGCAAGTAACGCGGTTAGCGAAAAATAATGATTCAAGATCTGGAGATACGTTTAAACGTACTCGAAACATATTTCAAACTCACTAGGTAAAAGCAACGTAACGCTACAATAAAACAGTCAACATCAATCGAAGGCTGAAGGCAAATCAAATGCCTCCAGCCTTCCTCAAGTTAAGGTACTCATTTAAATTTCGAATAACCAAATTAGGAGGTTAATCATGGATGAAATCAAACGTGATCTTCAAAATCCATCAAAGGCAACTCATGAAGATTTATTCGGTAAAGGCATCACCTATATCTGTATCGGATTCGTGAGCTTGCTCGTTATTTCCATTCTGTATTTTATTACGACAAGGGGTCTTGCAACCTTCACGGTTAACCATGTGAGTCTCTGGAAGTTCTTATCAGGGACAACTTGGAACCCGTCATTGCTGGATAAACATGGTAATCCGGAAATTGGCGCACTTCCGATGATCGTGACGTCATTTAGCGTGACGGTGCTGGCGGCCGTTGTTGCCACGCCGTTTGCGTTGGGGGTCGCGCTTTTCATGACAGAAATTGCCCCTGAAAAAGGGTCTAAGATCTTACAACCAGTTATTGAACTGCTGGTTGGAATCCCCTCCGTTGTTTATGGATTTATTGGCCTTTCAGTCATTGTTCCGTTGATCCGTCACGCATTTGGCGGAACGGGATTTGGAATTCTTGCCGGGACACTGGTTCTCTTCGTCATGGTGCTCCCAACCATTACATCGATGTCCGTCGACAGTATTAAAGCCGTTCCGATGTTTTATCGTTCAGCATCATTAGCGCTTGGAGCAACCAGATGGCAGACGATTTACAAAGTCGTTCTCCGATCGGCCACCCCAGGAATCCTAACCGCCATTATTTTCGGAATGTCACGCGCATTTGGTGAAGCCCTTGCCGTTCAAATGGTGATTGGAAACGCCGTCTTGATGCCACATGGATTGTTAACACCATCGTCAACTCTGACGAGTCAGTTAACCACCGGAATTGGGAATACGACTATGGGCACGCTGCCAAACAACGCGCTTTGGTCGCTTGCGCTCATTCTTCTGCTGATGTCATTAGTCTTTAACATCTTGGTTCGAGTAATTGGAAAGCGAGGCAGTCTGAAAAAATGAATTCAAAAACAAGCAATAACATTGCAACCGGCATTATTTATTTTTTGGTCGCCTGCGTTTTAGCAATTCTGGTCTTTTTACTTGGCTATATTCTGATTACCGGGGTACCCCATATTTCATGGCATTTCTTAACGTCACCTGCCCAGTCGTTTGCTGCCGGTGGTGGGATTCGGGATCAGTTGTTTAACTCACTGTACTTGTTGGTCTTGACATTGATTATCTCGTTTCCAATTGCTTTAGGTTCTGGCATTTATTTATCCGAGTACGCACCAATCAATTGGGTAACAAGTGTAGTTAGAACAGCCGTTGAGGTTTTAAGTTCATTGCCTTCAGTGGTTGTGGGCCTGTTTGGATTCTTGTTATTCGTTGTTAATTTCCACATGGGGTTTTCAATTCTTGCAGGTGCGATTGCGTTGACATTCTTCAACCTACCGCTGCTGACAAGAAGTATTGAAGAATCACTTCAAGATGTATCCCAGCTGCAGCGTGAGGCCGGCTTATCACTGGGCTTATCGCGCTGGCGAACGATTACCGGAATTGTCCTTCCAGCCGCACTTCCCGGAATTTTAACAGGGATTATCCTAAGCGCCGGTCGGGTGTTTGGTGAAGCCGCTGCCTTGATTTACACGGCCGGACAAAGTGCCCCAACGGTTAACTACGGCGACTGGAACCCAATGGATAGTGCCAGCTTCTTGAACTTTATGCGACCTGCCGAAACGCTGGCTGTTCATATTTGGAAGGTGAACACGGAAGGGGTTACCCCTGATGCTGCATCGATTTCAAGCGGCGCTTCAGCCGTCTTAATCGTCGTTATTCTGTTATTTAACTTATTGGCTCGAATGCTCGGCCGCTGGTTATACAAACGCATGACGGCAACGAAGTAGGAGATTATTATGCAAGAATATGACTATAATCAAACGCACATTATTGATATTCCACTCGAAAAAGCAATGACCACCGATAATTTACAGGTGTTTTATGGTGACAACCACGCGATGCATGACGCAACGCTGGCGTTTCCGCGACACCGGATTACCGCGTTAATCGGGGCCTCTGGATCCGGTAAATCAACGTATCTACGTTGTCTCAACCGGATGAATGACCGGATTGCGACGGTTCAGGGCAAAATTATGTATCGAGGATTGGATATCAACTCTAAAAATATCAATGTCTATGAAGTCCGAAAGCACATTAACATGGTGTTTCAACGCCCTAACCCATTTGCCAAATCAATCCGTGAAAACATTACGTTCGCGTTGAAACGAAATGGTATCAAGGATAAAGCCGAGCTCAATCAGCGGGTTGAAGAAAGCTTAAAGGCGGCCGCACTTTGGGATGAAGTTAAAGACGATCTTGATAAAAGTGCTTTAGCTCTATCCGGTGGTCAGGCGCAACGGTTGTGTATTGCCCGATGCGTGGCAATGAAGCCCGACATTTTATTGCTGGATGAACCAGCCAGTGCGCTGGATCCAATTTCTACTGCAAAAATCGAGGAAACCTTGATGCAACTACGAGAAAATTATTCGATTATCATTGTGACCCATAACATGCAGCAAGCGTCACGGATTGCGGATTACACGGCTTTCTTCCATATGGGTCACGTTCTTGAATATGACGTCACTGAGAAGATATTTACAACACCACAAATCAAAGCAACTGAAGATTATATCTCCGGCAACTTTGGATAAAAAGGGGAATGGACAATGCCAAAGATAATTACAAGTAATGACGTCCATTTGAGTTATGGCTCAAAAGAAGCCCTTCACGGAATCAGTTTGGATTTTGAAGAGCACGAAATTACGGCGCTGATTGGCCCATCCGGATGTGGAAAATCAACGTACTTGAGATGCCTGAACAGGATGAACGATTTAATCAAAGGAGTTACAATTACCGGTTCAATGAAGCTTGAAGACCAGGATATTTATGCACCTGGCGTCGACATTGTTGATCTCCGAAAGCGCGTCGGAATGGTGTTTCAACAGCCTAATCCGTTTCCGTTTAGTGTTTATGAAAACGTGGCTTACGGCTTGCGGTTAGCAAGCGAAAAGGACAAACACGTCCTGGATGAACGGGTTGAGACCAGCCTAAAGCAGGCAGCAATTTGGAATGAGGTTAAGGATCATCTATATGAAAACGCGCTGTCCTTTTCAGGCGGTCAGCAACAACGAATCTGTGTTGCCCGGGTGCTGGCTGTTCAACCGGAAGTGGTGCTCTTAGATGAACCAACCAGTGCTTTGGATCCAATTTCAAGTGCCAAGATTGAAGATACGTTGTTAAATATCCGGGATGAATACACGATTATTATCGTGACTCATAACATGCAGCAAGCTTCACGAATTTCGGATAAAACAGCGTTCTTGCTGAACGGTGACCTGGTTGAGTTCAGTAAGACCGAGAAAATGTTTATCCACCCCGATGACGAAAAAACCAGTGATTACCTAAACGGAAAGTTTGGCTAGGAGGATTATAAACGATGAGAGAATTATTTGATGATGAGTTAAAAAAGCTGCACGGCCGATTTGTGGAAATGGGTCTGACGATTAGTGAACAGATTTATAAATCCACGACAGCGTTTATTGAACATGACAAGAAAATGGCCCAATCTGTTATTGATGAAGATGTTCAAACTAATACAGATGAAATGAAACTGGAAAAGCAAGCTTTGAGTTTGATTGCGCTTCAGCAGCCGGTTGCGACGGATTTTCGAGTGATTATCAGTATTTTGAAGGCCAGTTCTGATTTGGAACGAATTGGCGACCACGCTGTCAGCATTGCCCGTGAAACAATTCGGGTAAAGGGAAATCCGCGAATTCCCAAGGTGGAAAAATCAATTGCAAAGATGACTGAAGAAGTTCGTCACATGTTGGAAAGCGCGTTGGAAGCTTACGTTAAAAGCGATGCTGATGGCGCCAAGAGTCTTTCTGACAACGATGTTAAAGTTGATGAGCAGTATCTGTTAATCCGAGATGAAATTACCGACGCGGTTCAATCGGATACGGCAACGGTAACGGCAAGTTCGAGTTACTTCATGGTTATTAAGCTGCTGGAACGAATTGGTGATCACGTTGTTAACCTGGCTGAATGGATTGTATACTCAGCTGCCGGACAGATTGTTGAATTAAATCCCGGCAAATCAAATCCGGAACTAGTCGACAAGTTGTATTCAGAGGCAATTGTGAAAGACAAGCAAAAAGGTAAGGATAGCAAATAGGCGTGTGACTCAAAAAGAGGCCGGAAATTCGCATTTAACTGCGAGTTTCCGGCTTCTATTTTTTGATTAAATTGTGGGATGTTACATGGTACCGACAATTCGACCATTGTAACTAAAATTGATTATTTAGCAATCACAATTCTGCCGGCATGTTTTGAATCCAGGAGTTGATGTCCTTTAATCACACTATCCAATGTGAATGGAAGCTTGTAGCCGATTCGAATCTTAAGTTTACCTGCTGTCATCAGTTCAAGCATGGCAGTTAGGGCATCATCGTCCGAAATTTCTTGGGTCGGGTGAATGTGGTTGAAATGAACATCCTTATCCGTTGGGGCATCCCCGTCGGCGACACTTGCAATAATACCGCCATCTTTAACGATTTTAACGTCACTTTCATAGCCGTTACCGTTTAACGCCGCATCAATGACAACGTCGGCAGTATCTGCCAGCGTTTCGGATGGGTCCTCCCTGTCGTAAGCGACGTATTGATCAATGCCAAGGGACTTAACATATTCTTCATTTTTACTGGAACCCACACCAATGACTTTGGCACCGATATCCAAGGCAATTTGAGCCGCCAGTGATCCCACACCACCGGAGGCACCTTTAACAACCACCGTTTGTCCGGGTTGGACCTTTCCAAATAAATGAATTCCCTTGTAGGCCGCCAATCCGGGGGTCACGATTGCAGCTGCTGCAATGTAGGGAACACCGCTTGGAATTAACACGGTATTTGAGTCCTCACCGACTGAATACTCGGCGTACGAATGATGGCCATGTGCCACCACCCGGTCACCAATATCAAAGTCGGTTACGTCTTCTCCGACGCGTTCCACAAAGCCGGCAACATCTCTTCCGGGAATAATCCGGTGATCCGTTGGTTTCATCTTTCCAGCCCGCTGCATTGCTTCAAAATTATTTAAGTTGAATGCTTCTGTTTTGATCAGAATCTGGTTGGACTTAATTTCTGGGGTTGGTAATTCATACTCTTGAAATACCTCTGGGCCGCCGTTTTGTTCGTAACCGAATGCTTTCATCAGAATCGCTCCTTTTTAGTCATATCTATAAACTCAGTTTAATTCATATGCATGTGAAAGCAATTAATTTGATGTTTAAATTTCAGTGTTGACAGCATTGAAAGCGCTTATTGAACTCGTTGTGCCCGTTTGCGAACGGCATGGTTGAGTAAGAATAAGAATCCCAAGGAGATGATGGCGTAGACCACTGAGCCAATACTAATCCTGTCCAACCCAACAACGCTTACCAGACTCGACGCGGTCGCAGAGCCCAGTGAGATTCCGAAATTGAAGAAGATTGAACTTAAAGATGAGGCAAACACCAATGATTGGGGGTATTCGGTCTCGGCAAGGTTGAGGAAATGAATTTGGATGGGTGAATTGATGATGGTGACAATTAACGTCAAGATCAGCATGATTAAGAGGCCGGCAATTTTGCTATGGAGCGCAAACGGAAAGACGGCGAGTAACGCAATATCGGCGACGTAAAAGAGGGGTGCTTTTTGAAGACTATCGGGCTTTTCGGCCATCACGCCTGACAAACGGTTACTAATAATGCTCATAATCCCGATTATAAATAACAGCCAGTTCAGGCTTTGAGTACTGAAGCCCATCGATGTGGTTAGCAGCGGGCGGATATACGTGTAATAGCCGTACATGGTCGCAGCGGTGAATAGTACCAAAAAGACGCCGTGATAGATTCGCGGATCCAAGAGAATCTTCAATTGGTTTTTAATGGTACTTTTGGTTTGTCTGACCTGCTTTGGCAGTATCTTTGCCAAGAGGATAAAAGTCAAAACTGTAATAACCGAAATGCCCCAAAATGTATACCGCCAACCGTAGCTTGTACTGACAGCGACGCCAATTGGGACGCCAAAGACGGACGCAATACTAAAGCCGGCAAAGATCCAAGACACTAGTGATGCACGTTTATCACGAGGGGCAATGGTACTGGCAAACGTCATAATAAGTGAAATGATCGAACCTGCAGTCGTTGCGGTGATAATCCGTGAGACCATCATTGTTAAGTAACCAATCGACATGGCACTTAGGGTATTGCCAATTAAAAAGACAATCATCAGTATCAGCAGCGTTTTGTAACGACTGTATCGGCTGGTTAAAACGGTCACAAACGTTGTACTGATGGCGTAAACCATGGCAAAGATGGTCACCAGATACCCCATGGTTGAAATGGGTGTCTGAAATTGCTTTGATAGGTCGGGTAAAATTCCGACAACGATAAATTCGTTACACCCTAACATAAATGCAACAAGAACAAACACGAGTGATTGAATTTTAAACTTGGTCACTTTAACGTCCCTCCAGAAGACAAATTGTTTCATGTGAAACTTCCTCTCAAATCATATCATATCAGCCCGACAGAAATGGACAAACTTCGGATAAAAAATAAAAATAAATGAAAACTGGATAAAGACCATGAAAGTGGCCATGAAAGCGCTCATCACAAACGTTTGCTCATGGAAAATGACCATTTATACTTGCATCCTTCCTGAAAATCCGTAGAATGGTTCGAAGTGACTATTTTGAGGAGGATACGCTTTTGTTTTTAACAGCTTTAAAAAAGACCCAAAAGGGATTGGTTGGTTTCATTAATTTATTGGCCGACATCTTTGTTCCAATTATTCCGGCAATTGTTGCGGCAGGGCTATTGATGGCCCTACACAATGTTTTAACTGCCCCACATTTATTCATGAGTGCGTCTTTGGTCGCGGCGTATCCTCAATTCAAGGGGTTCGCGGCATTTATTAACGTCTTGGCAAACGCACCCTTTACATTTTTACCAGTGCTGATTGGATTTTCAGCAACCAAGCGTTTCGGTGGGAATCCATATCTGGGAGCTGCCATGGGGATGATGATGGTTTCGCCGGCTCTGGTCAGTGGATACGATGTTAGCACGGCTGTGGCCAGCCACTCACTTGGTTATTGGCATATCTTGGGGCTACCGGTGGCGCAGGCCGGGTACCAAGGATCGGTCATTCCGATGCTTGCGGTTGCTTGGCTGCTGTCAGTGATTGAAAAGCAGTGCCACAAAAGGCTGCCTGAAGCACTTGATTATACATTTGCCCCATTAATGACGATTTTATTAACTGCCATTTTAACGTTTATGATTGTTGGCCCTGTGATGCGCGATGTTAGCGACGGCTTAACCAACGGGTTGCTGTGGCTGTACCAAACTTCCGGGGCATTTGGAACCGGTGTGCTTGGATTGTTCTATGCGCCACTGGTTATTACCGGCTTACACCAAAGCTTTCCGGCAATTGAGACGCAATTGATTGCCAACGTCAAACAAACTGGCGGTAGTTTTATTTTTCCGATTGCGTCGGTATCAAATATTGCGCAAGGGGCGGCTTCCCTGGCTGTCTTATTCCTAACTAGTGATAAGCAGCAACGTGGCCTGGCTTCATCTGCCAGCATGTCAGCCTTACTTGGAGTGACCGAACCGGCGATGTTTGGGATTAACTTGAAACTTAAATTTCCATTTTTTGCTTCGATGATTGGCTCGGCGACTGCTTCGGTATATCTGGGGATGACCCACGTTTTGGCAGTTTCGCTAGGCTCCAACAGCGTGCTTGGTTTTATCAGCATTGCAACGCATGCGATCCCGGCATTTTTAATCAGCTGTGTGATTGCTTTTGTGGTCAGCTTTACCATCACTTACCTTTATGGCCGCCGTCAGGAAGTTTCTGAAATGCTGCGTCAGGATGAAAAAGTTTCCCAAGACGCTGTTGCGGTTAACTAACAAAATTAATTAATATGAAAAACGCCCAGTCAGCTAATTGGCTGGGCGTTTTTTCGTCAATTAGGGGGGAGTTGATGGTAAGATAAAGCTAATTTCAGATGAGGGATCATCATCCGGTTAATTGTTGGAAGGAGGATTTTTATGCAAACGATACAGGACAAGTTAACGGAACTGACGCCTGAAGAGTTAATTTCATTAACGTCGGGGGCCGACTTTTGGAAATCGGTGGCAATCCCAGAAAAACAAATTCCCAGTTTTCGAATGAGTGATGGGCCTAATGGACTACGGTATCAAGCTAGCGAAGGAGATGCTTTAGGCATAAATGAAAGCGCTATCAGTACGTGTTTTCCCACTGCAAGTGCGGTCGCCTGCACCTGGGACCCTGATTTGGTATCGGAAATGGGTCAGGCAATTGGGTTGGAAGCCCGCAGTCTGAACGTCGACATGGTTTTAGGTCCAGGTATTAACATTAAGCGAAATCCGCTGTGTGGTCGAAATTTTGAATATTTCAGTGAAGATCCCTATTTGGCCGGTATGATTGGCGCGGCTTGGATTAAAAGCCTGCAGTCAAAAGGAGCAGCAGCCTGCTTGAAACATTTTGCTGGAAATAACCAGGAAAACGATCGCCTCTTGTCTGATTCCTTAATTGACCCGACGGCACTTCATGAGATGTATTTGGAAGCATTTCGAATCGCGGTTCAAACTGCCCAGCCTGAAGGAATAATGTGTTCCTACAATAAAATTAACGGCACTTATAGTAGTGACAATGACTATTTGTTAACGGAAATGCTGCGCAATCAATGGGGCTTTAAAGGTGCAGTCATTACCGACTGGGGTGCGCTAAACAATAAGGTGGCAAGTATCAATGCCGGAACCGACTTAGAGATGCCAACAAGCCGCGGGATGTTTGACCCGGAGGCAGTAAAGGCGTTAAAAGATGGTCATTTGAAGCGCTCTGCGGTCAACCGGGCAGCCGGAAATGTGATTCGGATCGCTGAAACGAAGCGACCAGCGTTCAAGGGAGATCGAACAACTCTACTGAAGGATAATGGCGAACTCGCCCAGAGGATTGAGGAAAATGCTGCGGTTCTACTCAAAAACGACGACCAAATTCTACCTATTTCAACTTCCGAAAAAATTTTAGTGGTGGGTCAAATGGCTGTCGACACCAGATACCAAGGGGCTGGATCTTCCCACATTAATCCGCCGAGTCATACGTCAATTTTACAAGGGTTGGACAAGGCCAAAATTGCCTATGATTACCAACAGGGCTACGGATTTTCAAATTCGAATACCGGTGCGTTAACTGAAGCTGCAATTGCCGCGGCTAAGAATGCAAAAACGGTTGTATTTGTAGCCGGCTTGCCTGAAAGTGATGAATCAGAAGGCTTTGACCGGCAGAATATGAATTTGCCTGCCAATCAGAATGCATTGATTGAGCGTCTCGCGGCAGTCAACCCCAACTTGATTGTTTTATTGGTGGCAGGAGCCCCAACTGAACTGCCGTGGCTCTCAAAAGTCAAAGGACTGATTAATCTATATTTGGGCGGTCAGTTCGTGGGGGATGCAGCTGCTCGGATTTTGGCTGGTGCGGTTAATCCGTCCGGTAAGCTGGCAGAAAGCTACCCGATTAGTTATCAAGACGTTGCATCCGCCGACATTTATGATCGCAATCCACGTTCAGTTGGATACGCCGAAAGTGTTTACGTTGGTTATCGATACTATGAAAAGGCTGATCAACCTGTCGCATTTCCGTTTGGGTATGGGCAAAGCTACACCACCTTTCAGTTGAGTGATCCAAGTTTGAGTGGGACTGAAATTCAAACGGGTCAATCGATTGAGGTGACCGTTACGGTGGCCAACACTGGTGATCGGGATGGCGCCGAAGTTGTTCAAGTCTACGTTGGGAATTCGCCAAAGCGGGCGTTGAAACCCTTGAAAGAATTGAAAGGATTTCAGAAGGTTTTTTTGAAAGCAGGAGAGCGTAAACGGGTCACAATTAGCTTATCTGACCATGCTTTCAGTGAATGGAACGACGCGAGCCAAAGTTGGCAGTTGCCGGCAGCCGAAAAGTTTGTGATTGTGGGAACGAGTTCAGCTCAAACCTTACCCCCACTATCCGTTAAGGCGAACGGTCAGTCGGTACCCAGTGATAAGAATTTGCCATCGTGGTACGTAAAGCCAACCGGGAAACCCAATTTGGCGGACTTTTCCAAGATGAGCGGATTGACGGTTCAACCCTTCGTTACCACTCAGCCGGGACAGTATACCCGGTTGAATACACCACGGGAACTAGGCGCTCATTCGATAATTGTTCGAAAAATTGCCAATATTGTTAAAAAGAATATGACCAAAGATATCCCGGATCCAAACAGTCCCGAAGCGAAATTTATGGAAACCATCGTCATGGATACACCGCTTATCCGATTGGCTCAGCAGTCCGCCGGCAAATTATCCTTAGCATTAGTTGATAAGTTGGTTGCGGTTGCCAATCGCCACTACGTGAAAGCTGCTTTTGGCCGTTAAAGGGTCTGTGAGGGGGAAATATTATGACACAGCAACCTAAGGGGCGGCTTGCGGCTGCTCTGTTGTCGATTTCAATTCTGTTAACCAGTGCCAATGCGGTCGCTGGCACAATTCCATTAATGGCACGTCAATTTCCATCGGTTCCGTTAAGCCAAATTGAAAGCCTGACAACCGTTCCCAGTTTGAGTATTTTGATTTTTGTTGTTTTAAGCAACTGGATTGCCAAAAAGATCGGCAATAAGCTGACCGTTTTAATCGGTGTCTTGATTGTACTGATTGCCGGCCTCATTCCGATTGCTGCCACTTCGTTTTGGGTCATTCTTGGATCGCGATTCTTATTAGGGGCCGGAGTTGGCTTGTTTAATGCCATGGCATACAGTTTGATTAGTGCCTATTATACGGGCGCAAAGCGACAGACAATGATGGGCTACCAAGGTTCTGTGAACTCATTGGGAAATATCTTGATGTTTTTGATCTCGTCATTTTTAATCGGATTTGGTTGGCGGCAAGTTTACTTGTATTATTTGATTGCAATTCCAATCCTGCTTTTATTTTGGTGGGGTGCGCCAAATGATGAAAAACAAACGATCCAAGAAGATCCCCAAGCGGCGCCGCAACAGCCTACCAGCCTAGGCAGCCTGCTAAAGGGGCGGTTGATGATTTATGCCCTACTTGTGCTGTTTAGCATGATGATTATGCAGACCGTGATTGTTAAGATCTCGGGGCTAATCCTGAACGCCGGGTACGGTAAAATTGCGGACGGAAGCATTGCACTTGCCATCTTGGGAGTGGCCAACATGATTGGCGGCACCTTGTATGGCCGTTTGTTCAAATTAATTCACCGGTTAATTTTGCCAGTCGGACTCTTAGTGGCAGCGCTGGGATTATTCGCGCTGGCGCATTCCAACTCGTTGATTTTGACGTACACGCTGACCGCGGTGGCTGGATTAAGTACGTCGCTCGTTGGTCCGTATTTATTTGCGGAATCTGCCGAAATTGCCGGTAAGGGAAATGAAACATTGGCATCTTCAGTTCTCATTGTCGGGATTAATATTGGGGTGTTTCTGACACCATACGCATTGTTGGGACTCAGCCGACTGATTGGCAACGACCAACCAGCACCGATTTTAGTTGCCGTTAGCATCGTTCTGGCGGTTATTGGGGCCTTAACGCTGTTGTTGAAGGAACCAGACGCCACTGAAGAACAATCATAATTACGAGATTCAACAGACCAAATTTAATGTGTCGCAAATAAGCGCCAGTTAAGGACCGATCGAGTCGGCTTTAACTGGCGCTTGTTAGTTAATGGTTGGGTCTGATAAGTAATCCAAAATGATATAATGTGTTATTAAGTAAGGATGATTAGTGATGAATGGATATTATTCGGGTGTTGGAACCAACTTAAAGTTTCGGCTCATACTGAAGGATAAAGTACATGCGATTCAGACCTTCTATGTGGGAGCTGATTATATTTATGCCCTACAGCGGCGGCGCAATCAGTCTGACGGTGAATTACGGGATCTCGCGTTCAGTCGGTTAAAAATTAAAAAGGATCGTCATGGCCATCCGACCGGGAAGGCAAAGCAGCTTGAGCCGTCAATGATCTTGGTGGGATTTGGTCATTCACAAATATTACAGTACTTTACCCATGGGCCGAACCAGCAGCCTTATTTTTGGGTTGCCACCCGCGGAGCGCAAACCAACGCGACCAATCAAGACCTCGAGATTCAAGATTTAACCTACTGGCCGACCCAATTAGCCAGGGTCCAATACGTGTCGGGGAAGACGCTGAATTATACCGAAGCCACTCGCCTAATTGGCCTTAAATACGCTAATCAAGCGGGAAAATCAATTGGCAATATCTTACGGGTTGAAGGCGCTTTGTCCAGTGATCAATCTAAGCTGTTAGTTATTACCGTCAATACCGACAAGCCGCGGAAAGCCAGCTTTATGGCGTACGATAATGAACGGTTGAATATGGCATTAGATAAAGTGGCGGGCACTTCCAAACCATATTTGACATGTAATTCGGCCGAAATAAAGGATACCAGTGTTGGCGGGTTTATGAGTCCTCGAGTTTACAGGCTCTCTTATTTTGGCTCAATTCAAGGTGTTGAGTTGGCCGACAACGATGACGTCTATTTTCTGGGCAGCAGCGCAGATAATGATGGCCTGATGTTAAGCAAAATGAATTGGGACAGTAATACGGCAACCCATCAAATCCTCGATAATCCGGACTGGGTATCCGGCAAAACTGAGGGCGAAGGGATTCAATTATTGGGAGATGATGTGCTGATCGGGATTGCCAGTTATCATCGGTGGACGGTGGCGAACCGAATTTATTCGTTTCCCCAAGCTGCATTTACATCGTGAAGTGTGCGACTTTGGCGCACGGTTCATTCGGTGTGATGGCTGAACTTCACGGACCGTTTTAAATGTTTCATGTGAAACATCGCGTCAAAACAATACCAGGCAACGAGTGGGTAACTCATTGCCTGGTATTTTTCGTTTGATTAATCCTACTTTACGTCGTAATTAAACCCTTTAATCAACTGCTTCACGTTTTTCTTAACGGCTGAATTAACCTTGGCTTTAATCTTTTTTTGAACGGTTTTGTTTTTAGCAGGGTTAGCGACATTCTTACCCTTGGCTCGCTGCTGTCTGTATTGTTTTTCGGCGGATTTTTCCAATTGGGCCGTGTACTGCTTGGTTAAGCTTGGCTTGCTGTACTTGTTTGCATAAGTCGTTGCGGGAGATTTACTGGTCTTGGTAAAGACATATGCCTTTCCAGTTGCGCTGGGGACACGAGCACCATTGTGATAGGCCAAGTGAATTTGGTAAGTGGCATCGCTTAACTTAATAATTGGAAAGTAAAATTTTTGGTTGAGTAATTTCCCTTTGTTACTGACAAATTTGTACTGTGAGGTGAAGGTCTTTCGATCCTTGCTAATCGTGTTTAAAACAGGCATCCCGATCTGGAGTTGTGGTTGTTTGAAATCGCCGAAAATCAGAATAGTCTGAACCCCTTTGTTGGTCTTGAGATACTTCCAATAAAAGGAAAACTGAGCTTTATCGCTTTTGAAGTAGCCTTTAGGACCACTAATTTCATTTTTAGCAAACGTATCGGCTGCGTGGGTAGGTGTTGTGCCGATGATAGTCATGGTCAATAGGAGGGATGCCACCCCCAAAGTTGTGCCAATCAATTTTTTATCTAACTGTTTCATATTTAATTTCCCTTTCAACGATAAATGATTAACTTCCTATTATTAAGTGTAAACTAATTTGCTAACCTCGGGAAGCATACGCAGGCAAGTCATTGAACTTTGCACACTTTCGGTCAAAGTGTGTATTTCAGCGCCTGAATTACGGTGTTACGCTAAATGTAGTTATAAAAGGATGAACTATTTATATATATTTCATCGTTATATAGCTGATTTACCTTTACCAAATTAAGCACGATTGGACGTGGCAGTTCAATTGGTAACGGCTTGGCAGCCGGGCTTAATAGTCGTAAAGGATGACCGTTATCGCTGAACCGTTGAAATTTCCTGAACGGTTGGCACCGTTTTAGCTAATGCACGTTGCGTCTATGTGGGCGGCACCACATCGGACGTGTAGCACTGCGTCTAGGTGGGTGGCACCACATGGACTGCACCAAAGGGGATCTATTGTGGGCGGCACCTCAATGGATAAGCACCGTTTGATCTACGATGGTTGGCAGCCACGATAGATCGTCAAGGTGATCAATTTGCAGATTTCAAAGTTCAACAGTCAAAGTTACACAAAGGGGGAATGCTCGTTAAGTATTGATTTTTAGATACAAAATTGTCACACAGGTTTTAGAGGAAAGGATGTGAAACATATCCGCCATGAAAAAGAACAGCAAACGTGGCTTACGTTTGGTCGCTGGGATTTCAACAGTGATCTTGATGTCACCGCTGTTTGCGAATTCTTCAGTTCAGGTAATGTTAGGCAATGAGTTAAACGCCCACGCTGATGTCAACGCGAAGAAACCTGATGGAGATAAGTCAGTCCATAAAGCATTTACGCCAAAACGTAAAAGCCAGCAGGCAATTACTTCTTCCATCAAGTATTCTCATAAGGTACCAGTGTTGAAGGTGGCCTTAAAGCCTACCAGCGCCAACTACTTTAAGAAGGGTGATCAGATTCACTTTAAATTTAGTAGCAAGAACGTTAACTTGAAGAATTTAAGAGCCAGTTATCAAAAATCGTTGCCGTTTTCCTATAAAAAGGTGAGCGACCACGAATTGGTTCTGACTTTCAAAAAGTCATTAAATTCCGGGTTGTACGGACAAGCTTATGCGATCCCAACCAAGAACAAGAAAATGACAACCGAAGTCAAAGGAACATTTGATAACCACAAGCTGGTAATTGACAATGATCAAATTCATTCGTTTAAATTAGCCGCTCGTGCTCATAAGGCCAGTTCCTCGAATGCAACGACTCAGCAGAACACTGCCAGTCAGCAAAATACCAATAATACTGCGACACAACAAGCAACAACGGGTCAAAGTCATACTGGTACCACTAACACGCAGCAGGCTGCAACGAGTCCAACAGCAAACAATAACAATGCAACGACAAATCAGCAAAGCAGTATTAAGAGCCAGGAAGCTCAAAGAAGTGACAGTACTGCGACGACAAGTCAGCAAAGTTATGCGAACCGGTCAGCAAACAACTCGAACAATCAAAGTTACGTAAGTACACAAGGCAAAGCTGTTGCGAAATCGTCTACCGGAGGGACCACTTCAACCGAAGTCAATCGGCCGCAAGCAAGTAAAGTTGTTCAATCAGCTTCAACTACTCAAGCAGCCGCTCCTTCACAATCGACGACAACTGATTCAACGAGTTCGTCTGAACAAGCACAAACCGCTCAATCAACTTCTACAAGTTCCAATCAGACAACTCAAGCGTCAGCCGCAACAACGACTTCTTCTGCAGATACGCAAGCTGCTGCCAATGAAAATTCAACTGTTACTACCAACAGTGATGGGTCAATTTCTCAATCACAGCAGCAAAATGTGAATGCTTCAGATGCATATAATACCGTTTTATCACGAACCAAGATTCAACAAGGTTCAACGACAAAGGGGTATGTTTCAACCCCAGTTCCTGCTGCAAGTGATCCGCAAGCAACGTATAACAAATACGCCAATGAGCAGAGCACTTCCACGACAACTACCGGGCAATCATCTGAAACAGCAACGACTAGTGGTGCAACTTCAACCACGACATCGTCAAATGATCAAAGCAGTCAGGCATCGACCACTCCAACAACTGCACAGGCTAATTCCACTGGAACAGTCAGTTCAGCTGCAGAGAGTCAATCAACCGCGACTACGACAGATCAAAATGCAACAACTTCTTCAGCGACTGATAATGCAAACTCCACAGGACAAACTTCTGAAGGCGAAGCAATTTTCAACGCAGTGAAGAAGAACGTTTCAAATCAAACATCCACTTGGGCCACTGTCAACGAACAAGGTGAAATTATCAAATCCTATCCATGGATTCTCAAAGATATCGCCTCAAAGATGGCAGCTAATCAAGATACAAAAGGTCAAGTTTGGAAGTACGCAGTTCCTTTGACTTCCGGTAAGACGGCGTTGGTTACAATCGACGGCCGTTCAAGTACCGCAAAAGCTGATGAGAAAACACTGCTTGCTTCCATGCCAGCGCTGTTGAAGTCCTTAGGGAATTCATCGAAGACCGGGATGTTTGACGAAGCAGTTGATGTGGATATTTTAAAGCAGTCACAATACTATAAGGATCTTCAAACTGAGCAGAATAATCTCCAAAATGCTTCAGCCAAGGATGCTTATAATGCCGTTGTTGGGTCAACAACCTTTACCAACGACAATGGCACTTTAAATACCTCGAAGTACACAACCGCACCGACGCCAACTGCAAGTGATCCAAAAGCAACGTATACGAAACTTGCAGCTGAACAGTCGAACGGAAGTGATACCCAGTCATCAACCGCAAACACTGAAGATTCAGATGGAACCGCAATTTTTGATAATATCAAATCTCAAGTTGCCAGCCAGACTGGTTCATGGGCAGACGCCACTGAACAAGGCGAAATCGTCAAGGATTATCCTTGGATTTTAAATGATATCGCTAAGAAAATGGCAGTTGCCGGTGCAAACGACAGTCAGGTTTGGAACTACAAGATTCCTTTGACAACAGGTAAGACTGCCTTGGTTACCATCAACGGACAACCGGACGCAACTAATCCGAGTTCATTGACTGCTACCATGCCACAATTGCTCAAGTCACTTGGATCATCCGCAACACCGGATATGTTCGATGATGCTGTTGATTCAGATATTCTTCAAAATTCCGATTACTACAAAGACCTTCAAGAAACCAGCAAGCAACAAAAAGAAGCGAGTGAAAATACCGCTTCAAGTAACGGCGGATCGTCAATGTTCAGCTTGGCCAACATTTTCAATATTGGTGGCAATCCTGTCACAAACATTGTCAACGTCTTTAATCCATTATCAATCATTCCTGGGTTAATTGGTGCATTTGTTGCTGTTTCAACGATTGGTGCTTTAACCACCATTCCAATTGTTGGTTCGGTCATTTCTTCAGCTGTTTCAGCAGTTTCTAACATTGTTAAAGTTACGAAATCAATTGTCAACGTTGCTTTCAAAGCTGCTCCGTTTATTGCCCCACTAATCATTATTCCAGCACTAATTAACGTTGGGCTGATTATGATTAATGCACCATTGATTATTGGTGGCTTATTGATCGCCAAGCCAGTTATCGATGCGGCCGTCACAATCGGAACTGTTGTTACCATTGGAAGCGTCGTCGGAACGATCGGTACCATCGGGACACTCGGAACCATTGGCGGTGCAATTGCCATTGGAACAACCATGACCATGATTGGTACCGCAGTTGCAGCTGGTGCAATTGCCGCTGCAGTTCTTCCGGTCATTTTCAAGACAATTAGTAACATTGCGAATGCCGTTGCTGCCATTTCAAATCTTGGAACCTTTATTACTGGTTTCATCATTGGCTCAATCAACGCAATCGCGACAACAATGACTGTTCTTGGTCATTTAGCCCTTGCTGCACCTTTGCTGGGAGTCGTTTCATCAATCATTAATCCGATTAATGCGATTCTTTCAGTTGTTTCAGCATTGGCCTTCTCAGTTCTCACAGGAAACCTTTTGAACCTTGGCACTGGTTTAGCAAACGTGCCGCTTTTGGCTGGTTTTGCAATTGGCGCTTCACTTGTCACGTTAATTTTGACAATGTTGGGTCGTCAGTTGTTCAGTTCAGCTACATCAGCAATTAACAAATTTATTCAGGGTGCTAAGAACGTGATTCAAGCACTTGCTTTGGGAGCAATCATCCCAGCGTTCATCATCGCACCAACCCTGATTAAGATTGCCATGGCATTTCTAGCACTCATTCCACTTGCTGGTTGGGCACTTAAGAAATTCTTTGACAATATTAAAGCAGGCCTGAATACCTTGAAACAATTTACCAATGTGATTTTCATTGCTGTTCCATTAACAGCAATTGCTACGACAGTAGCTACAACAGTTACAAAGGCTATTAATAAAACAGGTAGCCTGGTTTCGACAACCCTTGGTCCGCTGTTCGTTCGTTTGGTCGTTGGTGCTTTGACATTGGCTACCTTACCATTAACGATCGCACTTGGCGGCTTGCCATTCGTTGTTATCAACATTGCTAACCGTTTGTTCCGCGACTTGGTTACGGGAACGGCTAAACTCGTTGCTAAAGTAAGTTCTTTAGCTGCAAATGTTGTCACTAATATTGAAAGTCAAATTCAACAAGTTATTAAGACAGTTGTCAGCCCCGTTGTTGGTGGTGCGGCACTTCTTAACGGATTGTTGTTTATAATACCAGCGATTACTGGTATTAAGATTTTGACATCACCAATATTGGCAATATTGAGTTTACCGCTCACTATTCTTACAAATATCTTAGTACCAAGTATCGCAAATCTACTGTTGCCTGCAATCGCTGTGATTGGTACCGGCTTGGCATTGCCAGTTATTACCGGTTTGCTGGGCTTACCAATTGCCATGTTGTTGGGAACAGGATTGAATAACATCGTTTCATCGATCATTAACTTCCCATTACTTCTGTTGGGGAACAGTTTGCTCAGCTGGCTGCCGGCATTCTTAGCCGGTTCAGTTGCAACAATCAGTTCGCTGCTGAAAAATGGCTTACCGGTCGTCTTCAATGCGCTCATTTCATTTGGCTTACCACTCATACTTTTACCAATTGGATTAGTCGGTTCCGTTATTTCGGGATTATTATTGCCATTTGGTTTGAAGTGGCTGGCCTTGGCCCCCGTTATCCTGCCTGCAATCTTTGCGGTTGGATTACAACTCAAATGGGTCTTTGATGCGATTAAAGCAGTTTTGGGAACAATTATTTCAACTATTAAGTCTGTCATTAATACGCATCTGTTATTAGTGGGTCTGACGATTATTCCAACTATCCTCAGTTCGATCTTTAATACCTTATTTGGGTTTGGACCACTGAGTGTCGTTGGGGATCTCATCAAGACCATGAATAAGATGTTTGTGAACAACTTTATGTTGCCACAATTCGTCGCATTTATCGTTAAGCTGATTGCAGGTGGCATCACGAACATTGTTAAGTCCATTAGCAATGGATTCTTTAATGTCATCCCGAACTTATTAAAACGCTTATTCCACTTTAAAGGCGTTACTGGCTTACTTGGCCTATTGCTTGGTATTCCAGCGATGATCTTCCAAGGAATTCTCAATAACGTTGTTCCCGATGTCATCGGCACTTTGGCCGGGCTTTTAGTCTTAGGCTTCAATCTGCTGGTTTCAACACCATTAATGTTTCTGGGTGGCATCGGTTCTGCCATTGGCCGATTAATTTTGCTGCTGATTTTGAACCCAATCGTTCAAATCGCCAATGATTTAATCAGCTGGTTGCCGGCACTTGCCATCGGAACATTGATGAACATCATCAATTTGGTTAACGGTGTGATTACCCAAGGGCCAATCGGATTATTCTTATTCGGTGTGCCATTACTATTAAACGCTGGTTTGTTGCTTGCAAATCTGCTTGCAATTCCAACGTTCCTGATCAAATTAGCCGGTAACTTCTTCGGCTTAACGAACTTAATGTCTTTGATCTTCCCATTGATCGCGGCGTTATTATTAGGAGCCGGACTCAAATTGATGTCATTTATCACCACTATCTTGAATGCAATTGCCCTTGTTGGCCAATTGATTTTGAGTGGCTTGACCTTGCCGCTTTGGCTTGGAATTCCGGCCCTCAATCTTGTTCGCAAGTTGGCGCTTTTCTCAACAATTTTGCTGGCATTGCCACACGAATTGCTGAGCTTACTTGGAAAGCTGAATTCAGGATTATTAAAGGCACTCTGGTCTGGCTTGACCTCATTACCATCAAACTTGCTAAAAGCCTTGCTATCGTTTGGTAAAAACGTCATTTCAACGCTTATCAAGGATACATTATTTGCCCTTGGTGCCGGTTTGTTCGGCTTACTGGTTCTTGGCGGGTTAAGCCTGGCTGGAAATGTCATCAAGACGTTACTTCAATTAGCGAAGTTCTTCTTGGTCACTTTACCGCTGACAATCGGTGGGTTGATCCTATCAACTCTTGGATTGTTGGCACTTAACGGTCTGCTTGGACTAGGCATGATCCTTCTTTCAAACACACTGTTAAATGGTTTGGTTTCAATCATCACTAAAGGCTTGAGTGCACTTCCAGGCTTGGTATCACAATTTATTACTAATACCGTTAAAGCATTCTCGCTGGCGGCAGTCTTGGCCTTAAATCTATTTGTTGGCTTGTTTAAGATTGGTAACCGCTTAGTGATGGACTTTATCCTCGGATTCTTGAACCTCTTGAATTTTGCGGTTAAAGCCGTAGCTGGATTGCCGACATTACTTGGTGCGCTTGCAACCATCGTTACCGCAATCCTTCCTGTCCCCGGCCACTTGCTGCTTGCAGGTCTCTTATTTGCATTAACAGCTGGTTCATTGCTGGCTAAATTGATTGTATTGCCATTGGATCTTTTGACCAATGCCTTGAACATCGTCAAGATTGCGCAATTGTTATTAACAATTCCAACAATCATTGCCAAGTTCATCGGTGCCATCATTCTTAGCCAACTTGCTGGTAGCGTTGCTAAATTATTGTTAACGCCACTTGTATGGTTGAATCAGGCAATTGCCGGAGCTCTGGGCTTTGGTCTCAAAGCCTTGAATGGCGTTGTTAAGCTCATTTTGCCACTGATTATTGGGGCAATCGGCTTAACTGTATCAATCGCCATCCCAGTTACCTTGCTTGGAATTCGTGTCTTGAGCGGTTTGTTGAAAAACAATCCACTGCTTGCAGTTATCCTGCTTGCATTACCAGGCCTTATTCCAGGATTAAACTTAATTCTTGGCATCGCTTTAATTGTTTCAGTATTTGGTCTTGCCAAGAATGGACTCAAATTGTTACTTTCACCGATCACTGCAGTCTTAAACTTCCTTAAGAATGCTGTTATCAGTTTGTTGGCATTTGGTGCCTTAGCCTTTATCGGCGGAGTTGCCAGCTTGTTATTTGGTCTTCCTTTGCTTGGTCTTATCAACCTTGGTGTTAAAGGGTTGTTAAACTTCGCAAAATTACCATTCAAGATCTTTAACGGGTTTGTTGCAAACTTGATTCCAGCTCTTATCGGCGGTGCAATTACTGGATTGATCAGATTATTAACGAATGGTGGGGTGTTCGGTGCCCTCAAGTTATTGGGAATTATTCCAACGATCCTGCTTGGGTTATTGACCGCACTGATTCCGGTTGTCAACGGAATTACCGTCCCACTCGCATTACTTGCTGCTTTGGTTGAATTACCATTAACGCTTGTTGAAGGCCTTGTCAATAACGTCAATTCAGGCTTGATTGGCCTGTTTGCCGGTCAATTTGTAAAGGGAATTCTCAACTTCATCGGCGGTATTATCAACGCAGTTGCACCAATCTTAGGTGGTCTATTGGCGGTTATGCTGCCAACACTTTTGATTGGTTTGACGGCCAACATCATTTGGATTTGGTTCTTAGGTCCAATTTTCTTGAACCTTGCTGTAGATCCAATGACTGATTTTGTTGGTTTCATCATCATGGTTTACACAATGTTTGTTCAACCGGCTTTGTACATCGTCTTCGGATTAATTACCGTTCCATTGACGTTATTCTTCTTTGTTGGCATGTTTGCAAACTGGTTGAACCCATTGAGATTTATTTTCCAATCCATTTCCGACTTTGGAACTTGGTCCCTGATCTTACTTGGCTTGGGCAGCTTTGTCGCCATTGAGCTTCTTAAGTTGTCACTGGTCGGATTACACCTCATTCCAGGTGTTGGCTTACTTTCATGGCTGGCATTGACTGCAGGTGAAATTGGATTGATAGCATTAATTGCGCAGTTCGTCATTAACATTATTCCGTCAATTATTGTGGCTGGAATCATTGTTTTAGGCGTTGTTGCAATTGGTGCGATTGTGATCGTACTTCAAGAAGTTCTAAATATCGGAATTAACGTTCCATCGTATTTGAGTTACTGGATTTTACTTCCAATGGCCGCAATTCTCACCGTTGCGGGAATATTAATGTCATTGACATTGATGCTGGCCGCTGATGCGATTGCCGTCATAACTCAATTACCATTCATTGTTGGTAACTTGTCATTTGGTTTGTTGACCGCATTCTTGGCAAATCCAATCGCCGGCATCCTTGCAAACGTTGTATTTGGCGTTATCGGTCTTGCATCGATTCCCGCATTCTTCGCTGGTGCATTTATGGTGGCTCAGAGTTGGCTTGCCGCGGTCTTCCCATTTGACCTGTTCCTCTACTATGTTGTAATGCAAAATCCAATTTGGGAAATGGCCAACTGGATTGGTTTATTCCCAATCCTTGGTTGGATCGTTGCCTTAATTGTCGATGTCCTTTGGATGATTGTTGGTACCTGGTTGCCAGGAATCTTAGCGATTGTTAACTACTCGATCTTTATCTTGACGGCAGTTCCGCTAACCTTCTCAGCGATCATTGGGGTTTCACTGTTGCTCGCGACTGGAATTAACGGCTTGCTCTTACTGCCGGTTCTGCTCATTGGCGCAGCAGTTGTCCTTGGCCTAATTGGGTTGCCAATTGTCATTCGTTACGGCTTACAAATGCTTCCTGATCTGTTGTTCGGCGTTGGTGTCAACATTGTCTTTAATTGGTTCTTAGGTCCATTACTGCTTAAATTAGCAGTTGATCCAATTGCCGACTTTGTTGGATTTATCATCATGCTGTACACCATGTTTACGCAGCCGGTTCTCTTCTATGGATTTAGAATCTTCTTAATTCCTGCAACGATTCTGTTCTTTAACGGAATGTTCATTAATTGGTTGAACCCATTGAAGGACATCTTTAATGGTATTTCTTCCTTTGCTAAATTAGCATTGCCAGTTCTTGCAGTATTGGGGATCTTGGCAATTGATGGACTTCGCTTATCGGCCGGATTAATTAGTATCATTCCAGGAGTTGGTTTGATTTCCGCATTCACATTAGGGCTTGCAAAATGGGCTTTGATCGGCTTAATTGCTGCGTATGTCATTAACACGATTCCATCAATACTTGCAGGCGCTGCAATCGTCTTTCTAGTCGTTGGCATTGGTGCGATTGTCATCATCCTTCAAGAAGTATTGAATATCGGAATTAACGTGCCATCGTACTTGAGCTACTGGGTATTGTTACCAATGGCAGTTATCTTAACGGTTACTGCGATTTTGATCACATTACCACTGATGCTCAGGGATGATTTCAATATCACCTTGTTGGCATTACCGTTTATCGTTAATAATTTGGGACTTGGATTATTGACTGCCTTTGTTGCAAATCCACTTGCCGCAGCAATTGCTGCATTTAGCTTTGGTATTCTCGGAGCTGCTTCAATTCCAGCCTTCCTTGCGGGATCATTTATGATTGCCCAAACTTGGCTTTCATCCGTCTTCCCACTCGAATTATTTGTTTACTACCTGATTATGCAGAATCCGATTTGGGAAATGGCTAACTGGATTGGCTTATTCCCAATTATCGGTTGGATTGTTGCCTTGATCGTTGACGTTCTTTGGATGGTCGTGGGTACTTGGGTACCTGGTATGTTTGCCCTTCTGAACTACGCAATCTTTATTTCAACAGCCGTTCCAACCACGTTCTCTGCAATCATTGGCGTTTCACTGATGTTGTCACTGGGGCTTGTTGGTCTACTTGCATTACCGATTAATTTGATTGGTGGCGCAATTCTTCTAGGATTGTTGGCTATTCCAAGCATTATTAAAACGATTGCAGGATTGATCGGCAGCCTGATTTACGGGATTGCAGCTAACATCATCTTCGTTTGGTTCTTAGGACCAATTGCACTTGATTTGGCGGTTAACCCGATTGCCGACTTCATTGGCTACGTTATCGAACTTTACACCATGTTTGAACAACCGCTTCTTTACTGGGTATTCGGCGCCATTAGCATTCCTGTAACGGGATTGTTCTTCGCCGGAATGTTCCTTAATTGGTTAAACCCACTGAGAATCTTGTTCCAAGGCTTAACTTCCTTTGCGAAATTTGCATTACCGACAATTTTGCTGCTTAGCTTTGCGGCCGTTGTTGGTCTTCAAATTTCAGATCTCTTTATCAGTCTTGTTCCTGGAATGGGATTGTTGGCAAATCTTGGTTTGTTCAATGGGGTTGTTGGATTGATCGGACTTATTACGCAATATGTGATTAACGTCATTCCTTCAATTCTCGCTTTAGGTGCGATTGTCTTCTTGCTTGTTGGAATTGGTGCGATTGTCATCATCCTTCAAGAAGTCTTGAACATCGGAATTAACGTACCATCATTCTTGAGTTACTGGGTACTCTTACCGATGGCTGCTGTCTTAGGTGTCCTTTCGGTCATCTTGATACTTCCATCGATGTTGGTAAGCGACTTGTTTGCAACGCTCATTGGGTTGCCATTTATCGTTGGTAACTTGGGACTTGGCTTGCTTGAATCATTCTTAGCAAATCCACTAGCTGCATTCTTAGCTGCTTTGAACTTCGGAATTCTCGGAGTTGCTGCCATCCCAGCATTCTTCATTGGGACCTTCATGATTGCCCAAAGCTGGCTTTCATCAGTCTTCCCGTTTGCAGAATTTGTTTACTACGTTGTGATGAACAATCCAATTTGGGCCATGGCTAACTGGATTGGCCTGGTACCAATCATTGGTTGGATTGTCGCCTTAATCGTTGATGTCTTATGGCTCGTCATGGGTGTTTGGGTACCTGGAATGATGTCATTCCTGAATTACTCAATTTGGGCTTTGACAACTATTCCAATGGTATTCTCAATGATTACCGGCGTTTCCTTATTGCTTTCCCTTGGACTTTTGGGAATTCTTGCCGCTCCAATTTTGCTTATCGGAGGCGCAATTCTTCTAGGATTGTTAGCTATTCCAAGCATTATTAAATCAGTCGGCAAAGCAATCTTTGGACTCGTCTACGGAATCGCTTCGTTGATCATCTTTACATGGTTCTTAGGGCCAATCGCGCTAGATCTGATGGTCAACCCAGTTGCTGATGCAATCGGCTTTATCATTGCAATTTACACTATGTTCACTCAACCTGTTTTGTATATCGCATTTGCAGGTCTGACGGTTCCGACAACCTTCTTATTCTTTGCCGGGGCATTTATGAACTGGCTGAACCCATTAAGATATCTCTATCAAGGAATCACGTTCTTTGCTAAATTTGCATTACCAATTCTTGCATTACTTGGTCTCGGTGCCATCGATGGTCTTCGGCTTTCAATGCTGACGCTGAACTTATTCCCAGGCGTTGGCTTGATTGGCTTCATCGCTTTGACACTTGCTAAATTAGGGTTAATCGGCTTGATCGCACAATTTGTGATTAACGCCATTCCATCCGTCCTCGCTCTGGCATTCATTGTCTTCATCGTGGTCGGAATTGGCGCAATCGTCATTATCCTTCAAGAAGTGCTTAACCTCGGAATTAACGTTCCATCATTCTTAAGTTACTGGGTCCTCTTGCCAATGGCTGCGATGTTGGGTGTCGGAATTGTTCTGATTAGCCTTCCATCCATGCTTGTTGGTGATCTCTTGGCAACACTGATTGGATTACCCTTCATCGTTGGTAACTTGGGACTTGGCTTGATTAGTGGCTTATTGGTTAACCCACTGGCTGCCATCCTGGCTGCATTTAACTTCGGTGTGATTGGAGTGGCATCACTTCCAGTATTTCTTGCCGGAACCTTCATGATCGCACAGAGTTGGCTGAAGTCAGTCTTCCCAATCGAATTGGCGATTTACTATATCATTATGGAAAATCCAATTTGGGCGATGGCTAACTGGATTGGCTTAATCCCGATTATTGGCTGGATTGTTGCGCTAATCGTTGATGTTATTTGGATGATTGTGGGTACTTGGGTACCTGGCATGTTTGCATTATTGAACTACGCCATCTTTATCATGACTCAAGTGCCACTCACATTCTCAACCGTCATCGGTGCTGCAGAATTCTTATCACTGGGATTAGCCGGATTGCTCGGCTTACCAATTCTTCTTATCGGTGGGGCGGTCTTGCTTGGTCTTCTTGCATTACCAGCCATCGTGTTGGGTATTGCCAGATTAGTTCTTGGAACCATTTACGGTATTGCTGTCAACATCATCTGGACTTGGTTCTTAGGTCCAATTGGCTTGACATTAGCGGTTAACCCGATTGCCGACTTTGAAGGATTTATTATCATGGTTTACACGATGTTTGTTCAACCAATCTTGTACTGGGGATTAGGTGGCATCTTCATTCCTGCCACACTGTTCTTCTTCCAAGGTTCGTTCACAAACTGGTTGAATCCACTTGGTAATTTGTTCCAGAACATCACAAATTACGCTTACCTGGCGCTTCCATTACTTGCAGTCCTCGGATTGGGAACTATGGATCTGTTCAGATTAAACGTCAATGTGATCAGCTTGATTCCAGGTGTCGGATTATTAGCCGGCCTTGCATTGTTCAACGCAAAGTGGTTATTAATCGGATTGATTGGATTGTACGTTCTCAACGCCATTCCTTCCGTCCTCGCCTTGGCATTCATTGCCTTTATCGTGGTCGGAATTGGGGCAATCGTCATCATTCTTCAAGAAGTTTTGAATTTGGGAATTAACGTTCCTTCATTCTTAAGCTACTGGGTTCTCTTACCAATGGCCGCCTTCCTTGGAGTTGGCATTACCCTGATCACATTACCATTGATGCTGATAGGTGACTTGGTTGCAACTCTAATTGCGTTACCTGGAATTGTCGGAAGCCTACGCTTTGCATTAATTGCTGGATTTATCGCAAATCCATTGGCCGCTGTTTTAGCCGCAGTTATCTTTGCCGTATTGGGTGTTGCTTCCATTCCGGCCTTCCTTGCGGGAACCTTTATGATTGCCCAAAGTTGGTTGGGATCCGTCTTCCCAATTGAATTGTTTATTTACTACCTGATTATGGAAAATCCAATTTGGGGTATGGCAAATTGGATTGGCCTGATTCCAATCATTGGCTGGATTGTCGCCTTAATTGTTGACATTCTTTGGATGATTGTTGGAACTTGGGTTCCGGGAATGTTTGCCGTATTGAACTACGCGATCTTTATCATGACCGCCGTTCCTCTGACATTCTCAACGGTAATTGGCTTATCGATGCTCTTGTCACTTGGTCTTCCAGGCTTAATCCTGATTCCGCTCGGAATTTTGATTAACTTGCTGCCAATTGGCTTGGTTGCATTACCAATTGCTTTGCCTGCACTGTTAATTTCAGGCGTCATTAATCCATTACTAGGTTTGATTAAAAACGTTGCTGGATTCCTTACTGGCGCGGTTACCACTTTATTCGAGAAGCTCTTTGGTAACAACTTGCTCAACAGTTTGCTCAGAACCATTTTGAACATCATTGTTATCCTTCCCAAGGGCTTGATCGGTGGTTTGTTAACCCTGCCAGCTTGGTTGATGCAACAAGCTTTGAAGCTCAATGACTTTATTAATAAAGCATTAGCTGGATTATGGTCATTAGTTTCAAACGTAATCACGGGATTGTTATTCTCAATTCCGGAAACGATCTTCAGTTCACTAGGCCGTTTGATTATTTCTCCAATTACCACGATTTTCAATCTCATCGGATTTGGGATTCTTGGATTGTTAAATCTATTGAATCCATTGACAAGTCTGATTCTTCCGCTTATCGGAGCAGGTCTTGTTGGCTTGATGCTCACTGTCGGCCAGATTGCCAAGTTTATGGGTAACATCGTTAAAGCTGCTCTGAGCTTGATGAATCTAATCATTCCAGCATTGAATGTTTTGAGACGGATCGGGGTTGTTCAACAAGCATTTGCACTGCTTCAAAATACTTTTGGGTTCTTAAATGATCTCAATCCATTGAAGCTGTTAGGTGACTTGATTAAGAATGTGGTCTTACCACTGATTATCTTTGCCACCTTGGCAGGTGTTGCTCAAACCATTGTTCGTCTGCTCGGGATGCCTTTGATTGGGCTGATGATTCCAGTCATCGCGACGATGATCGGTTCAATCATCTCACTATTGCTGAGTCCACTTGCTTTACTTGGATTGCCATTAATCGCTGGAGTTGCAATGCTGATTCCACTGATCATGGCGCACATGAAGTCATTGGCTCAAGTAATTCCTGATTTGATTAACCTAATCGGTCAGTTATTGATTAACGGAACCCTTGATTTGGCGAAATTACTTCTCTTACCGTTGGCATTGTTCACTTGGCCGTTAATCGGATTGGTTAACGTCTTGAAGAGTGTCTTGAATGGTCAGCATCCATTGCTAAACGTGTTTGAGAAGATGGGCAATGTCTTAAAGGATCTCTTAGGTCCGTTATCTGCATTTGTCCTTGATGGTCTTAAGACCCTTGCTGAAGGATTATCAGCAGGGATGTCACTGTTTAAGATGTTTGGTTCACTGCTGTTGCCAATCTTCCCACTTAACTGGTTACTCGCATTGAATCAAGTTCCTAAGCTGTTTGCTTCATTGATTAATAGCTTCAAAGGTCTTGGAAACATTGCCGGAGACATCATGAACGACTTCGGCCGTTTGGCTCTTGGCATCGCAGCTGGTTTGCTTGGCGGCTTGTTAATGCCACTAGTCCTCATTGGTCTTTTAACCAAGGGACTGACAGATTTGGCACATAACTTGTTTAAGACAGGCTTATCAGGATTGTTCCAAGGTCTCAAAGACTTGTTTAATAACGGAATCAAGTCGTTGTTCGCTGTCATTCCTAACTTATTTAAGGCCTTCTTAAATGGTTTGGGTGGATTCGTTAAGTTAGCCGTTCTTGGCTTACCTGATATCGTCAACCCACTCGGTGGTCTGTTCAAAGGCGCAATGTTGCTTGGTGGATTGATTCCTGCCGGCCTGGCACTGCTTGGCCTGCCGTATAGTTTGTTCATCAAACCCGTTCTTGATCTCGTCATCAACAACCTTGTACCAATTGCTGTCTTCTTTGGATTGGGACTTCTCAATACCTTATTGAATCCATTGACTCTTATTGTTGGATTCGTGAAGTCAGTTATTGATACAATCAAAGCTCAAAATAAACTGAATGGCATATTGAAAAATATTGTCAACGCAGTTAATACCGTCTTTAAGGGATTACAAACCATCTGGGGGATTGGCCTTGCATTAGGGTCATTCGTATTCCACCTGATTTCTGGAGCGGTAACAATTATTACCCACTTGATCACAAGCCTGTTTGGTAAATTGTTGCTCAACATTGCCGGTTTATTATTCATCATAAACGGCAGCAATCCACTTAAAGCCATTGGATCGTTTGTTTCCAACATCAAGAAGATGTGGAACGCAGGTCAAGTCGTTCCCAAGGTTCTCAAAGGAATCGTTCAGGGATTGATGAAGATCGGCTCAACATTTACTTTCTTCATTCGCGGAATCAAACACTTGGGCGATCTGCTGACAGGATTTGCCATTGTTCCTGGAGCACTTGGTGTTCTTGGATTCTTACGACAAGTTAACCAGCAAGTCGTCGTCGGCCCATTCAATTGGCTGATGAATCAACTCGTTTTGCCGCTGATTGCCAGTGGTCTCACCGGCTTAGGCTTAACGCTTATTTCTCCATTGTTCTTCTTACCAACCTTGTTGTTGTCATTGCCTGGTAACAGACTTGGTCGCTTAATTCTTGCCGTTCCATTGGCATTATTAGGCAACAGTTTCGTTCAATGGCTGCCGGCGATTATTCTGTCCGGTCTTGGCAACTTGTTAAATGGCGGTCGATCATTCTTACAAAATCTGTTTAAGACAGTTGCCTTATCCGGATTGGCGACATTGATTACCCGTGGTTTGACAAAAGGATTAGGTAAGTTACTCACGTTTGGCTTGATTTTGCCTTTGATGTTATTTGGAATCAAACCGCTTCAATTCGTTAAATTACTGGTCAAGAACGGTTTGTTCTTCAAGGTATTTGATACGGTTGTTCCGTTGATCATCGGCGGCCTTCTTCAAGCAATCATGACAGTGAACGGGATTAAGAAATTTGTTGGGAATGCGATTAAAGGCATTCAAAACACGTTGACTAATCTGATGATGTTTGCTGTTACTGCACCAATTTGGTTCGTTACGAACGGGCTTAATCAACTTGGTCAGCAGATTTTCAAGATGTTTGGAAATGTTGCCAACTTCTTCATTAAGCTCATCACATTCCCAATTCAAGTACTTTCGTTCAAAGGAGTTCCAGAGTTGATTGGCAACGTGATTGCCGGTTTGGGTAAAGTTATCACTTATCCACTCGCAATTTTCAATGCCGTCATCCTTGGTCTTCCTGGATTCCTCTTGGGTCGCTTGTTGACTCATGTGGTTGACCTCGTTAGTTTCTTGAAAGTGATTCCAGGAATCATTTCTGGAATTGGATCCGTATTATTTGCACCAATCACCACGTTATTCAACGTGGGCAAGAACATCGTTTCTGGATTATTGAACCTGATTTTCAAAGGTGTTCTTGATAACCTCAACACAAGCTTGATCGGCGTTGTAAATGCCATTGAGTCCGCAATTTCAACTGTGGCCGATTCACTAAAGAGTGGCCTTTCACAGTTGATAAAGAACTTGATGAACATAACGTTGTTCGGTGCCGAAATGGTTGGCTTATCGTTGTTATCACGATTGATTCCAACCATCAAAGTTCCAGCTTGGCTTGATAATTTGTTGAAGACAGTTGGTCAAATTGCACAAACAATTCTCGTACTCAACACAGGATTATTAATCGGCTACAGTCTGATGAAGAATGCTACCCAATCATTCATGAAGGGCTTTGTTCTTCCGCTGATCGGCTTCGGTGTGTTACCACTTATCGGAGCTGGCTTGATTGCTAATGGCATTAAGCAGCTTGGAAATACGCTCAAGAACTTCTTATCACCACTGATTGGTGGCTTGCTGGGAAGCCTTCTGGGCAATCTGTTGAACGGGAACAAGAATCATAACATTAACATCAATATTAACTTCAATGGCTTGCCACTGTTGTTAGCATTGATTCCTCTCATGAGTACTTTAGCCGTAATCGGAAATGGCGCAAACTCGCTGATTAAGTCGCTTGCTTCAATCTTGCCAGGATTGATTCAAACCCTAGTTGGTCGAAATAAGACGGTTATACTGCCAATCATTATCCCAATTATCGTTCCGTTGATATTGCCGATCTTGTTGGTACCGGTCTTGTTAGCTGCCTTGCTTCCGTTACTGTTACCAATTGTATTGACAGTGTTGTTACCAGTCATACTGCCAATCATCATTTCCACACTGGTTGTATTGCCGCTCGTTGTCCTTGGATTGCCAGTCCTTGTCGCAATGGTCCCATTACTCCCAGTTGTTATCAGTATTCCAGTTGTCCTTCCAGCACTTTTGCCAATTATCCTTCCGATCGTTGGTCTGGGTGCCCAAAATGGATTCGGTTCATCATTGTTTGGTGGTACCACGAATAATGGATTCATTAACTTACCGACACTTGGAGGCTCATCGGTTAGCGCCGATGGCACTTCCTCATTGCCGAGTTTGCCAAATGCTTCCAATAATTCAAATAACGGAGGAACTAGCCAAGTCCCTTCAACAGGTAATCATGTTGGAGGGAACAGCCAATTCCCTGCAACCCCATCAACCAATCATGGAAAATCGAATAAAGTCAGCGAAAATACAAATAATGAAAATGGTAACCGTAATCGAAACGCCGAAACAAATTCGTCACAGATGAATGGATTATCAGGGATGACGACGCCAAAATCAGCCTTGGTTCCTGACTCAGTGACGGGTAAAGATGGTTTAAAGGCTCAACAGAAGTTACCTCAAACAAATGAGAATATCGGAAATCAAGTCCTGATCGCAGTTTTAGGATTACTCCTAATGTTGCTTGATGTTCTTGGTTACGTCTGGATTTCTCATCGTCGTAAGTTTTCAGTAGATTAGTTCTAAATTAATTAGAAGGGGAACTTACGTCGTAATCTTCAGGTTGGCAACCACCGGTTTTTCCGGGGGCTGCTTTCCTGTATCTAATATTATTAGTCAATGTAGGTTATAATAACCATAGACGAATAACAATTAGGGGTTATGTTCGGGGTTTCTTACAGGGGGAACGAATATGTTTCAAAACATTTCGATGAAACAAACAATCTTTCGCGCGTTTATTGCCGTGATGGAAAATAAAGTGACGACAAGTCAAGCCGCAACCCGGTTGTCGGATGGCCGCGAACTACTCAAATTAGTGAGTGTGACCGAAGTGACCAAGGCCGCTCATATTAACCGCCGGACGTTTTACACGTATTTTCATGACGTGTATGACTTGTTTGACCAGCTGGAAGATAAGTACACCAAGGAGTTAAACCAATTTTCCCAAGGTTGGGAAAATCAGGATGATCCGATGGAAGCAATTATCCAATCTGTTGGCCAAGCGGTTGATTATATGAGTCACAATAGTCGAGGTATTAAGCTGGTATCGACCGTTGACACCATGTTATTTACTCGAATGATTCAAGAAGATGTCAAGCAGGCAATTTCATTTGTCGGTGGGCTGTTTAACCGAGGTCGACTCGGAAATGATCCGACCAGGGATCGCCAATGGGATTTGAATTACACGATTATTTTCCTATCCAGCGGTTTTGCCTGGGTGTGCTACGATTGGCTTCAACACCCCGATGAATTCCCGAAAGAAAAGCTCAAGGAACTCATCAGCTCGACATTTATGGGAGCCTACAAGCTGATTCAAAGCGATGAGTTACTGAACTCTGCTCAGCTGCAGGAAATTTTCCAAAAACAATCTGCAGAAATTAAATGCGACCAGTCTGCTGCGCAGTAGGCGGGATTGCGATGTTTTGTCAAAAGGTCCGAGCATTTTGCCCGGGCCTTTTTGAGTTGGAGAAAATCAATGTGTTTGGTCAACTTTTACCCACTTTTTACAAATCCTTTGCGGCTAATTTACATCCCGAAAGTACACTAAAGATGAATCAGGAGTGGTTATCAGGGACTATCTAAAGGATGGTGTGAATATGTCAACAATGTTGTACGAAATCAAGCATACTCCCAAGTTGGGCTGGGAGATATCATTTGTGGTTTTGCTGATACTTGTTGTTCTGATAGGCATTTCATAGAAATTGTTTCATTTTGGGAGGATTAAGCATGGGAAGCAGACATAGCAGCACAATTTTGAAAACGGTTCTGAAAAGCGCCTTTCTTTTGACGTTAACCGGAACCGCCGTTTTAGGTTCACAGAATGCCGATGTGAAGGTAAACGCAAAGAGTGATTCAAGTCTATCCAGTGAATTGAATCCGGTACCGGCATCGTACGGGTATTTCGTTGATCACTATCAGGAAAACGTGAAGACCAATTCGACTCCGGATACAAATCCGGCAATTGCGTTGTTCAACAATACGTTTTTGACATACTGGAATCCAACGACCAGCACAAAAACCAACGCATCATTGTTACAAGAGAATTTGGATAAATCGATTCAAATTTCAAATGGTGCATCGCAGGCTGAAATCGATCGTTCATATTTAACGGACCGTCGCGACCTTCGATATAACCTCATCAGTGGCTTTGGTCAATACGCACCTGCATTTATTAAGGACACAAATGCGCAGACGGATTTTAATGCCGTACCTAACGCGCCACTGCCTGCAGGTTCTCCCTACAGCTCCATGAAGTGGGCCGACGAGAACGCCACCTTGGGTTCTGCAGTCAAGCTGGTGGACATTGCTGAAGATTCAACTTGGTCTGGAACCGGGACACCAAAAGCTTACATCAAATTCACCCGTCCTTATCGTCAAAGTGATCAAGTCAAAGTGAATCCCTACTTGAAAAACGTTATGGCTTCAGCCGCTGCTAATGATTACGATTTCCCAAGCGGTCACACCACGGCAGCATTTGAGACAGGTGAAACCTTAGCTTACTTATTCCCAGAAAGATACCAGCAATTGATTACCCGTTCCTCGGAAGTCGGTTACGACCGAGTATTGGCAGGCCGTCATTCACCGCTTGCCGTTATGGGCGGTCGGGTGATTGGGACTGCAATGACAGCGGCCACTTTGAACGACCCCGACAACAAACAATTAATGAGTGAAGCATACCAGGATACGCAGAAAGATTTATCCAAGGCACAGGACAAATCGGCCAAGGATTCATTTAGCGATTACCAGACAAATTTGAAGAACTATACCTATCGTCTGACTTATGGCTTCTCACCAATTGGTGACACCACAAAGCCGATGGTTGTGCCAAAGGGAGCTGAGGTACTCTTGGCAACCCGGCTGCCATATCTAAATGCCACTCAAAGGCGTGAGGTACTTTACACAACTGGTCTTCCATCCGGCTATCCAATGACCGATGATACCGAAGGCTGGGGCCGTTTGAACCTCTTTAAGGCTGCTAATGGGTTTGGCGAATTCTTGTCTGACACCACCGTCAATATGGATGCGAAAAAAGGTGGTTTCAACGCTGCTGATACTTGGAAGAATAATATTTCCGGTAAGGGCGGCTTGATCAAGGAAGGCACGGGTTCGTTGAGCCTGCTTGGTGATAATTCATTCAAGGGCGGCACCACAATTAAGGCTGGAACTTTGGTTGCTGAAAACGCCCATGCATTGGGCAATGGTAGCCTGAACTTGGCTGGCGGTCAATTAACCTTATCCAACAAGAGCGTGGTTGTGAAGGGCAGCTATACCCAAGGCAGTCAGGCAACTCTGAAGCTGAATGCCAATAGCAAGTTATCAGTTTCCGGTCACGCTAAGCTTGGTGGCAAAGTGGTTGTGAAGAACGCCAAGGGCCTCAAGTCCGGCGTTGTCATCTTGAAATCCAGCAAGCTCTCGGGTAAATTTGCCCACCACTCATTGCCAAAGGGCTGGCATTTAACCTACACTAAACACAATGTGAAATTAGTTAAATAAAACTGGTTGACATCTGATCAGAAACGGGTTAGTATTTATGGCAATCAGAAATATGAGATTTTGCTAAGACAAGGAGAGTAATCTCTTAGCGCTTTTTCAGGGAGAATCGGGTAAGTGAGAACGATTCAAAAGCCTAAGTGATGAAAGTAGCCTTCGAGCGACAAATGCGAGCGATGCTGCGAGTGTTTGTTGGGAGCGCCCATTACAGCGCCAGTGTATCGCTGAAGTTGTTTCGGCCGTACATGGTGAGTCAGCAGCTGTGAAGTTGTTGAGAATTTGGGTGGTAACACGTGTAAACGTCCCTTGAGATTGAAATCAATCTTGAGGGACGTTTTTTTGTCATTAAAGGGGGTTATTACGATGAAAATGAATTTAAGCCAGGGTAAGTCAGGTGGCATTATCCGAGTCACAAATGATGAATTTAAACGATTTAAAAACAGAAAATTGAGATATCTAACGTATTTAATAAATAAGGAGTCTTCAATATGGAAACTAAATCAAAGAAATTATCATTCAAACACTATCTGATTATCGGCTCAATGCTATTTGGAATGTTCTTCGGTGCCGGCAACTTAATCTTTCCAATTCACTTGGGACAATTAGCCGGGGCCCACTGGTTTACCGCTGGGATTGGCTTTCTGCTGACTGGGACGTTATTGCCACTGCTTGCGATTATTGCAATCGCGGTAACTCATAGTAACGGGATCTATGACTTGGCTAAGCCAATCGGGAAGCGCTATGCGACCTTCTTTATGGTATTAGTTTGTGCAACCTTGGGACCGCTGTTTGCGACACCACGGACGGCAACAACGCCATTTCAAATCGGCTTTGCAAGCCATCTGAGTGCTGCACAGCAGCCAATGTGGTTATTTATTTACTCATTGATTTTCTTCGGGATTACTTACGGGGCTTCCCGCAAACCAGCAGGCATTATTAATTCAATTGGTAAAATTTTGAATCCCGCATTTTTAGCCTTACTTGCTATTATTTTCGCAATTGCATTTACGAGCCCAATCAGTCAGGCAGCCAACGCACCCATTACTGATGCTGCCTACAAAAATGGATCGATTCTTAATGGATTTCTTCAAGGTTATAACACGATGGATTGTATTGCAGGTCTCTTGTTTGGAATTGCGATCGTTACGGCGATTCGCAGCTTGGGACAAACAAACGCCAAAGATATTTCAATGACGACAATTAAATCCGGCGCCCTTGGAATCGGGCTTGAAGCATTAATTTATATTGGATTGATTTGGTTGGGAGCCACCAGCCTGGGTAAATTTAATCTTTCAATTGACGGTGGGATCGCCTTCAACCAGATTGCCAACCATTTCCTGGGGATCACAGGTGAGGTTATTTTAGCCACGATGGCAACACTGACCTGCCTGACAACTGCCGTTGGCCTTTCGACATCATTCTCTGAAGCATTGCACGCTAAATTCCCCTCGATTTCATACCGGACCTGGCTGTTGATTGCGACAGGTCTCTCATTTGGAATTGCCAACTTTGGTCTTGATACCATTATCGCCTGGTCAACACCAATGCTGATGTTCCTGTACCCACTGGCAATTACGTTGATTATCCTGTCGATTGCGTCCCCACTCTTTAACCACGACCGTCGTGTTTATATCTGGACGACAATCTTTACCATCATCCCAGCAATTCTGGATGCGATTGCTGCAGCTCCGGCAATTATTTCAAAGTCGGCTTTTGCGACAACTATCTTGAAATTAGACAACTTTCTGCCGGGTGCATCTCTTGGAATGGACTGGTTGTTACCAGCTGCGATTGGACTCATCATCGGCCTGGCCATTCACTTCATCAGTGCTTTGATGGGCGCAAGAGCGGCTCAAATGGAAAATGACTAGTTAGTAGAATTTAACACATAGTTCGCTGCATTTTTTAACACATAAACCTACTGAATCAAACGACATTTAAAGAAGGGAGATTATCAGATGACCTTTATCGGTGCCCTGTGCCTGTTGCTGGTGTTGACCACGCTGGCTGGGCACTTATCCAATCGAATTGGAATTCCTTCGGTTATTGGCCAGATTCTGGTCGGAATTATCGTGGGACCGGCGTTACTGAACTGGATCCAACTGAACAATATGATTAACCTGTTTTCACAAATTGGCGTGATTATCTTAATGTTCATTGGGGGTCTGGAAAGCAATCTGAAGTTACTGAGAAAATACCTACGGCCGGCAATTATCGTGGCCGTCATTGGGGTCATTTTCCCAGTCGTCATGATTGGCGCCGCCTGCATTGCCTTTTCATTTTCACCGTTAGAAGCGATTTTCATCGGTGTGGTCTTCAGTGCGACATCGGTCTCAATCTCAGTTGAAGTTCTACGGGATTACAAGTCCTTGGACACAAAGGAGGGTGCCACGATCCTTGGCGCGGCGGTCGCCGATGATATTATTGGTGTGATTCTGTTGTCAATTATGATTAGCTTAATGGGTTCTCAAGGTGTCAAGACGGGTGGTTCGTCGACCTCTTTGGCACTGGTCTTTATTGAGCAAATTGCATTCTTTGTCCTCACTTATTTAATGGTCAAATGGATTGTTCCTTATGTGATGAGAATCGGGGAGCGTTTGTTGATGGCCTCGAGTGTGACGATCACTTCGATGGTGATTTGTCTGGGGATGGCCTACATTGCTGAGGTCGTTGGCCTAAGCGGCGCGGTTGGCGCGTTTTTCGCCGGCATTGCGGTTGCTCACACACCCTATCGGGAAACCATTGAGAATCATATGGAACCGATTGGCTACGCGGTGTTTGTCCCGATGTTCTTTGTTAGCATTGGTCTCAACATGTCGTTTGCCCACATTGGCGACTCAATCCTATTTGTTGGTATTTTGACCTTCTTGGCCTGCATCAGTAAGCTGTTTGGATGTGGCTTGGGAGCGATACTCAACGGATTTAACCTGAATAGCAGCTATATGATCGGTTCGGGGATGATTTCTCGAGGTGAGATGGGATTGATTACCGCTCAAATTGGGTTCTCATCCGGCTTGTTGTCAGATGCTTACTATTCAGACCTGATTTTAGTGATTATTTTATCAACGCTGATTGCGCCATTCTTATTGAAACACGCGATTCACCTGCTACCGGCTGATGACAAAGCGGATTTGTCGTTGGATATGGAAAACGGGGTTTCAGGCGATCGGTAACAAAAAATGCTAGGTCCCATTTTAGAGGGTGCCTAGCATTTTTACATATAATTAAAGGACTTTTTTCTCCGTATAACGTTGTTCGAGGTTGTTGAAATCGTAGTCCTTGAGGTGTTGAATGTCAGCCTTGCCATTGAAGAAAGCTGTGTAGCTGCGGGCCAGCATCAGATTCAATTCGCTATTTTCACCGAATTGAACCATGATAACGGGAATGTTGGCCTCATGAGCTGAGCCGATTTCAAATATCGTTCCGGAATCGGGTTCTGTCAGGCCCTCTTCAAGTTGGTAATCCAAAATCGCTACGACAACGTCGGCTTTATGTACTTGGCGCATGTCCGAGGCAAATACGGCGTCTTGCCATTTGAAGCTGCCGAAAGGTTCGGACTCAAATTGGTGATCTTGAGGGATGAAAATACCGTCACTTTCAATAGTTGGGTTCTGCTTGAGTAATTCAACAACTTGGTTAATCCGATCCTTTTGACCGTCGCTGAAAAATGGCGAAGCAAGATAAACTTTGTTCTGATAGACTGACATGTAGGTGTTCCTCCTTATTTTTAAGTCAATTGTACATGAAAATTTGTGAAAAGTCCGCAAAATTATGATATTTGGCTTATAAATAAGAACATTACATTTAGACCAGAAATCCCATTACTGATTGTAATGAACGGTCTGGCATATTACAATAGAGATATAGGAACGGGGGAATTAAAATGCATAGTGATATTGGTTTATCAAATGTGGCGCATCATCGTCACTTTAACAAAAGTATTATCATTTCTTTAGTGATTGGGCTGTTTAGTCTTTTATTTGGGATGTTTCTGAGTGGGCTGACTGTTAACGCGGATGATTCTGAATTAACCAGTCCATTTACCTACACCACGAACTTTAAAAATGACGCAACATATAATAGTAGCCAGGCAATCAATATGCAGTTTTTACTTGCAGAGACCGCTGGTATTAAACCAGGCGATAAGATTCAAATTTCCGTCGGAAAAGATAGCGATGGCGTTGCTGGATTTGATCTTAGCTCGCTTCAAATCAATGCTGTTTCGTCGGGGAATTTCTTTGACGTCTCGACAGATGGTAGTACTAACCCGGCAACAATTACGCTGACTGCAAAGAGTGGTCCTGATTACGCCAATCTTGCGCACGCAGGGGTTTCAATCTATATGAAACCCGCAACCAGTGATCTTAACGAAAAGTCAACGGTCTCATATCCTATCAAGGTTAACTATATACGAGGAAGTCAGACAACTGTCATTAAAGATGGAACTTTGAATGTTAACAACATTCCCGGAAATTCAGGTGGTGGTGCTGATACCCTTAGCCAAGAAATATTTGGGGGACTCGGTGGATTAACTGCGCCATCGGGCTTTATTGATGACGGGGATATCTATAATGGCAATTTCTATGCCTATTCTCCGGATGCTTCTAGTACTGCTTATGATAAAAACCTAATCTACTGGTACGATCAAAACGCGACCGTTGCTTGGGCGCAGGTTACGTTGCCAACCGACGTTGACAAAGTTCCCAAGTCGTTCACGTGGACGTTATCTTCGAGTAACGCCATTAATTTAATCAAAGATCCAAAGGCTTTAAAAGTTTATGAAAGCCCGGATAATACACATCCAATTTCCAACACACCAACGACTAAATGGACGATTGATCCAACTAGTACGGGGGGAAAGGTTACTGTTACGATCGACAACCTTGGTCCTAATGATGCCGGTCGTAGTCTAAACATTCCGTTTGCAGTTCAAACGAAATTGGTTTCAGATAAGTTTGTGATTACTTCAAGTATTTCAAATATCAGTAACAATAGTACCGTTAAAGATCGAACTGCTCAAATGATGTATAACAGTACAATTGGGGCTGGCTTCATACCGTTATTAACGGTGAAGAACCTGAAAGTAACGTTATCCCAAGCCAGAGCTCTGTTGTTTAATAACAACACACAATTGAAATCGGCAAAAGATATTTTGAGTCAGTTTGCGACGACCACCGATAATAATGATCCCCACACTGACGACGCATTGAACTTCGGCCTGGGCTATGATTACAAATCAGAATTAGCGTACGGCAAGATAAACGGCGGACAAACTTATCAGATACCAATCTTTGCGTCAAATACCAATGGATCAAGTGCCACTAAATATGCAAGCTTGAAGATTATTCCAGATGATAATCTCACAAGTTTAAATGCTGAATTTGTCGATGTTGATGGCCAAACAAGTTTTCCAAACAACAAATTTACGTTAACGCCGTCAAGTACGACCAAAACTGGTGACACGTGGGATCTAAATAAGATTTTAACGTATGGTACAGTGCCAACCGGTTATCATATTGCTTCCGGTAGTGAGCTGAACGGAAAAGTTCAACCGACTGTTGTCTGGGGAACCACGACTTCACCAGTAAAAATTTATGTGAAGAAGGATGTCACACCTACCCCAACACCTAATCCAACCCCCACCCCCACGCCAACACCGACGCCTACCCCAACCCCAACACCTGGTGGGGGTGATTCAAACTCCGGTAGCAATGTCGCTGCGAAGGGCACGGTTGTTTACTCACTAAAGAAGATTTATTTGTACAAGAATACGACCTTCAGTAAACGTGAGCGCAAAGCAGGCTATGTTTCCAAGCCGAGAGTTTACCGGCCAATGTTTGTCGTTACCGGTTATGGTCACTCTGCGAATGGCCGTCTTCGTTACAAAGTTCGCGATGTGAACCATTTGACCAAGAATCGTGGTAAAAAAGGTTATATCACTGCGCAGTGGGCATACGTCCGCCCAGTTTATTACCAGACGATGCACACATCAGTAACGGTCATTAACCCACGAGGGGTTAACGCCTACATGTATAAGAATTTGACCGGTTTGTATCGAAATTACAAACAGGGAACTGTCTTGCATGTTACTGCGATTGTAAAGCATAACTTGACCACGCGATACGTCTTATCAAATGGCAAGTACATTACCGCAAACCGCAAACTGGTAACGATGGGTACGCAAAAACAACCGCGTTATGTTAAGGTTAAAAAGACAATTTATCGTTATCGAGATGTCAACCTCAGTAAACGCAACAAGAAAGTCGCCTTTAAGAAGGGTGCCAAGATTAAAATTAAAAACTACGATTACTCACATGCAAACAGCGTCTCAAACCACGGTGCACTGAGGTATCACATTTCCGGCGGTTATATCACTGGAAACTCAAAATACGTCAAAGTGATTAAGTAATCTATTTCAAAAAGGGAATTCCACCTCGGAATTCCCTTTTTGGTATAAAATAAGAAACAAATCCTTTTTGTGGAGGCGTTATGTGATGATTACCCATACGATTGGTCTGTCGGGACCTATGTTAGATGAAGTGGCGGATATTTGGTTGAGCTCAAATCTTGAGGCCCACGCCTTTATTGATCCGATGTATTGGAAGAATTATTATGATGGCGCCAAGAAGGCGATTTCAAAGGCTGAACTCTTTATATTTGAATCTGATGGCCATGTCAAAGGGTTCTTGGGTATGGATGGCAATTATATAGCGGGGCTATTTGTGGCCGCCAAATTTCGTGATCAAGGCATTGGTTCACAATTAATCGCGGCTGCCAAATCAACTCATTCGGTCCTCACATTGTCCGTGTACGAGAAGAATTCGCGGGCCTATCGTTTTTATATCCAACAGGGTTTTCATGAAATTAGTCATGATTTAGATGAAGTGACCGATGAGTTTGCGGTTCGCATGAAGTGGGAGAGAGATTAGGAGGTGTTGAGATGGCAACCAACCAAGTGCAACCCAGAATGGGCAATACCGGTTTTATTGTTTTTCTGGCGCTTTTGAGTGCCTTTGTGCCGTTATCAACCGATCTTTATCTACCAGCACTCCCTGAGATGACCAAGTTCTTTGCAGTTCCTGAAATCGTGATGAATCTGACTTTAATTTTATTTTTTGTCTTTTATTCAATCGCAACCCTCTTTTGGGGACCGCTCAGCGATCGATACGGACGGCGGCCGATTCTCCTGATTGGCCTAACCTTGTATATGGTTGCCAGTATTCTTTGCGGGATTGCGACAAATGCGTATGAAATTATTATTTTCCGGGTTCTTCAAGCTATTGGTGGCGGGGTGGCGACAACCATTGCCACCGCGGTCATCAAGGATGTTTTTGTTGGTCGCAAACAGGAAACCACATTGGCGATCGTGCAATCAATGGTGGTTATTTCGCCAGCCATTGCGCCGGTGATTGGGTCATTGTTGCTAACGTTTATCTCTTGGCGGGGTATTTTCTTCGCTCAAGCATTATTGGGCGCGTCAGTCATCTACGGAGCACTGATTTTTAAGGAAACCCATCAAGCCAACCACGAAACAACCAGCGTTCTCAGATCCTTCGGTCGGCTGGGGGTATTGCTTTTAAACCCTGGATTTACGGCGCTTTTGTTTAGCTTTTCTTTGATGTCGATTGTGTCCTTATCTTACATTTCCTCATCATCGTATATTTTTCAAGATACGTTTCATTTAAGCAGCCGGATGTTTAGCTTATTCTTCTCGTTTAACGCGATTGGCATGCTGATGGGGCCATTGGTCTATATCCCGCTGTCAAAGTACGTCGATCGCTTTACAATCATTTACACAGCGTTTGGCATGAGTATTGTCGCCGGCATTCTGGTACTCTCCTTTGGTAAAATGAGCCCGATTGCGTTTGCCTTAACCCAGTTTCCGGCAACTCTGGCCAGCAGCATGGTTCGGCCGCCTGGAACTTATTTGGTGTTAAAACAAGAGGAAAACGATAACGGTTCTGCATCTGCTTTATACAGTGCCGGTGGGACCATCATGGGTAGCATTGGAATGGTGATCGTTTCAGTCGCGGAAGCAACTCCGGTGACGGCAATTGCCTGGATTAATATTGTTATTGGTGCCGCGTGTGCATTGTTGTTATGGGCGTCGATGAGATTTTTAAAAGACAAAATTCGGGTATAGAAAAGGGGCTGTGACAAAACTAACGTTTTGCCAACAGCCCCTTTACGTTTTCAATATTATATAGCCGGAACGTGTGTCAAAAGGCCGCTTCCTAGGCATAACTACGAATAACTTTCCGAGCTTTCAGCTCAAAAAGTTATTCTAGGTTATGCTACGGAAGCAAACCCGCCTTTTGGCACACTCCCTTTTACATTGAACTTTGTTATTTCAGCACTTTAACGGTTGCTGTCTTATTGCCAAATACGGTTTGCGAAATCTGATCAGAATTCATATTGTGGGATTCCGCTGCGTTCTTTGGAATTGACGTTAGTTTCAAATTCATACCCTTTTTAAGTTTCGCCAGAGTTGATTTACTCAACTTAAACACAAAGTTTCCGTTTTGGTTTGCAGTTGCTTTCTTCAATGATGATCCTTTAGCGTTTGCAAGTATGAGTGATGCACCTGTTGAAGTTTTACCAGAAACCCGGTTCTTTTTCAAATAGAATCGGTTCACTTTTAATGTGTTTTTGGGAAGCTTTTGTAATGCGGCACCTTTATTAATTGTGTAAAGAATTGTCTTATCGGTTACATTTGATGGAAAGTAGAATTGGCCATTCTTATACGTTACCTTCATTGTGGCTTCATTTCCCCAATTAACAAATCTAGGAACTGTGTAATTCTTTTCAGCTGATAGCCATTCTGGAATCGACATCCCTGAACTGACGACGAGGACATTGCCACCTGTCTTTTCTGCTTTTTGAGCAATAGATGTTAATTCATTGTTCATGCGGTTGATCACCTGAGTAGAGCTTTCAGCTTTCAATGATTCCGGAAGACTTGGATCGCTGTATTTGCCAAAATCAACGGTCTCTGCTTCGTGATAGGCGTCCTGCAGTGCTGGCCAGAAGTCTTTGCCAAGGGCTTGTTGTGCTTTGCTAAAATCTTGCGGACCGGAATAAGTTCCAGCTGGTTTTACAAGTGGCATGGTAATTTTATTAACATCGTCATACTTCTGTCCCTCAAAACTACCATAGCCGCCTTCTCGAAGATTTGGCGTCCAATTGACCTTCAAGTTGCCATTGCCTGATGATTGAAGCGCATAGGTTGCTGTCTTAAAGGTCCGCATGTTATCTGCTGAGTAGGCAGCTTTGAATTTCAAGCCATACAACCCATATCCCAGTTGGTGGGCAACTTGAATGCCGGTATCGGTTAGCGGGCTGTCAGCCCAACCCTGACCACGGCCGTTAACGTTAAACATTGTTTGGCCGTGACGTGTTAAGTAAATATTAACTGTTTTGGCAGAAACACTTTGCGAAGATGTTCCGACCCCGATGCTGAGTGCACCAGCAAATAATAGCATAAACAAAAAATTTGATTTCTTCATGATATTCCCTCCTCAAGGATGAACAAAGATACCTAAATTTTATCATTAAAACGTTGTAACCGGTACCAATTGTTTAAAAATATTTCCAATCGTTCGTTAGCGAATTTGATATGATATTAGATGTGGAGGGATCATATGAAACAATTAATTAAGGTAGTACTGTGGGTTATATCTGGTCTGATTGTGATGGTCGGTGGGTACGCCGCTTACGTATTTTTAACTTACCATCGAATTCCTGATAACGTGAAACTTAAACCACATAATCAAAATCAGCAAGTTCTCAAAGCGAACCACCTGTACAAAGCGATGACGTTTAACATTGGATACGCGGCTTATCCTGATAATTATTCATTCTTCATGGATGGCGGCAAGTATTCACGGGCTTTTAGCCGCCAATCGGTTATGGCGGACTTGGCGGGCATTCACAGAGCCGTTAAACAAGAAGATCCAACGTTGATGTTTTTTCAAGAGGTAGATACTAACGGCGACCGCTCCTATCACGTTAACGAAGTCAGTTGGCTCGAGAACCGGATGGCTAATTATTCCAGTGTTTACGCTCAAAATTATGACTCGGCTTATCTGTTTTATCCCCTCAATCGACCGATTGGACGAGCTAAATCAGGGTTACTGACATTGGCAAAGGCGAAAATAACTGATAGCACCCGCTACCAGTTGCCGATTGACACCGATTTTAACAAATTTATGGATTTGGATCGGGCGATTTCGGTTAGTCACATTCCAGTTAGTAACGGTAAGCGATTGGCTGTGATTAATCTGCATTTATCCGCGTTCACCAAAAACGCCAAGGTTCGCAAAGCGCAAATCAATAAACTCTTTGCCAAAATGACCAGTGAAAGGCAAGCCGGCAATTACGTGATGGTGGCGGGGGATTACAATCATGATATGTTGGGGAATAGTCCGGAAGTCTTTAAGACAACCCGTAAACGCATGAATTGGACGCATCCATTTCCGGCAAATCAATTGCCAACCGGTTTTCGGATTGCCAAGCAAGGCTTAGCCGAGAAGAAAATCCCGTCAGTTCGCGCAAATGGGACCCCATATTACCCGGGAAAAACCTACACATCATTGATTGATGGGTTCTTGCTTTCAGATAATATTCAAGTGAAGCGCGTCCACGTTAAGTCCTTAGGGTTTAAAAATTCGGACCACAATCCTGAAGTGCTGGAATTTGAATTGAAATAAAAAGCCTGAGGCATTTTACTACCCTCAGACTTTTGTCATGTTGATTTAAATTTTTCAGTTAATTATAGTAGTGGGTTACCAGCCAATCTTACCAGTATTCGTTGGTAGTTCAACCTCACCGTTCTCAACGGCTGTAAAGGCATCGTCGAGCACCTGGAGGGCGCGATCGAGTTGTTCTCGAGGAATAACCAGTGGCGGCTGGAAACGCAGGATATTGCCTGCGAGCGTGATTAAAACAACGCCGTGGTCGAATGCATAATAGATGACTTTGGTTGCAGCGTCACTATCGGGTTCCTTTGTCTTTGGATCTTTGACTAATTCAATGCCGCCATTGAGGCCCCACATGCGAACGTCACCAATCATTGGGTGACGTTTTTGCATCTCCAGGAATTTTTGCTTGGCGTAAGCGCCGTCCTTCGCTGATTTTTCAACCAAATGCTCATCTTCAATGACATCAAGAGTTGCCAGTGATGCGGCGGAACACACTGGGTTACCGGCAGTCGTAAAGACGTGCGCCGGTGCCTCCAAGCTTTGCATCACTTCCTTTTTACCAATGACAGCACTTAAAGGCATGCCGGATGCAAGTGACTTGCCAACGGACATCAAATCCGGTTCAATGTCCTTGAACTGTTGGATGCTCCAAAGTTTACCCGTTCGGCCAAGGCCTTGGTTAACCTCATCAATCGCAAACAAAATACCATGTTCGTGACAAAATTGATAAACCAGCTGCATATATTCTTCCGGTGCCTTGATAATGCCGCCATCACCCTGGATTGGTTCAATCAGGACACAAGCCGTTTCATCAGCGGGCAAAAATGACTCAAACGGTTTCTTGAATTCGTTGAAGTAACGAAGTGAGATATCGTGTTCGGTTTCTCCGGGATAAGTTCTGTATGAATCAGGATAAGGAACGTGAACCACGCTTGGAAGCATTGGCCCAATCTTTCGGGTCATGTTTAAGCTACTTCCCGATAAGGTTTGCGAACCATACGTGGAGCCATGATACGAGCCCATATACGAAACAATGTACTGGCGACCGGTGTAGGCTCTTGCAAACTTGATAATCGCATCGTTTGCGTCTGAACCCGAGTTTCCGAAACTCACCATTTTTGGTGACTCTCCCGGGGCTATTTTAGCGAGCTTTTCAGATAGTTCCATTCCTGGAACGTGGTGAAAATACGCGGTGGTGTAATGAATCAGTTTTTGTGCCTGATCAGAGATTGCTTTAACAACTTTTTCATGGGTGTGGCCGACATTAATTGCAGATGCACTTGCCAGCAAATCAATATATTTGTTGCCGTCAACGTCCACTAATGTCGCACCGTGAGCGTGATCGATCACTAAATTATAGTAGTTGATTCGCGCGGATTGTGCATAGTACTGATTTTCTTCACCAATTAATTTAGAAGCCTTATCTAACTTACCCATGAAATCCTCAACCCCTTACTAGTCTTTTTCGTGTTCCGCAGCTTTATCAACAGTCGCGGTTGAATGTGTAATCCCATATGCGAAGTAAATGACCATGCCCAGGATAAACCAGCCGAGGGCATAAGTCTTAGCTTGGATGTCCAAGCCCCAGAAGATACCTAATGCACCTAAGAAGCCAAGTGCTGGCAACACTGGATAAAGCGGCATTTTAAAGCTTGGCATCGGAATATCCTTACCTTCACGAGGACGTAAAGCGTAAATGCCCAGCGATACGAACATGAAGGCGATCAAAGTTCCGGCGGAAATCAATTGTGCCAAGAAGGTGAATGGGAAGAATGCACCTAAGGCGATGGCAATAATGGTCAATACGATCAATGAACGGTTTGGTAAATTGTGATCCAATTTTCCAAGCCACTTAGGAAGTAAGCCGTCACGACCGAATGAATAGATCAAACGTGATCCGGCCAACATCATCCCGATTAAGGCGGTAAACATCCCAACAACCGCAATTGCCTGAACAACCGTTGCGATCACGGCATGCCCGCTTTGACGAAGCGCCCAACCAACAGGTTCAGCGTTGTTTGCGTAATCAGAATATTTGAACATCCCGACCAAAACCAAAGCAACGGAAACGAAGAGAATAACGGCAATAACCAGTGACCCAAGAATTCCTCGTGGCATGGTCTTTTGTGGATTTTTAGCTTCAGCAGAGTTCGCAGCGATGGAATCAAAACCAATGTAGGCCAGGAAGATTTCGGAAACCCCAGCGTAGATTCCTTGCCAACCACCAAATGCGGACCCATCCGGGTTAACGTGATACTTTGGAATAAATGGTGTGTAGTTGCTCATTTTAATGGCGGTTGCGCCAACAAAAATAAAAATTAAAATTGCGATCACTTTTAAAACAACCAGCGTGTTTTCAACTCGGGCGGTCTGTGAAGCACCACGGGAGAGCAGTGTTGTAACCAGTAAAATAACGATAATCGCGACGATATCCATTAAGCCGCCGTTACTACCGGTTGAAGCTGTAGAGAGTGCAGCTGGCAGCTTAAAGCCCAGAGGAGATATCAGTCCCTGGAAGTTGGCCGACAGACCGGATGCCACGAACGCCACGGCGATGAAATATTCTGCCAGCAGCGCCCAGCCTGCGATCCAGCCCCAGAACTCGCCAAAGACCACGTTGATCCAGGAATAGGCGGATCCGGCAAACGGCATTGCAGCTGCCATTTCAGCGTAGGCAAAAGCGACAATTCCGGCAACAATCGCAGCTGCCAAGAATGAAAGGGCAACGGCTGGGCCGGCATGTTGAGCGGCAACAACGCCGGGCAACGTGAAGATGGAAGTCGAAACGATTGTTCCAACACCAAGGGCTAAGAAATCTTTGGTTGTTAAGCTTCGAATCAAATGAGAATCCTTATCTTGATAGACAAGGGGATCTTCCTTACGGAACATTTTTTCAGTTAAACTGCTCATACAATCACTCCTACTTTCATTTCTAAGAAAATCGTTAAACGAAAACTTTAGATCTGGAAACCACACTTACTAAATACGAAAACGATCGCGGTTTCCTTCCTCGACCAACAATATGTAAATTATAATGGCAAAAAATCAGTTTTCTTTCAGTTCACATTCAGCATGCGAGTAGTTTACCGCATTTTAGATGAGATTGTCAACAAATAATCTAATTAAAATCTCATTTTAAGAGGGGATTTGTTATAATAAAATCCGAGCAAACTTCAGAATTTATTTGCCGAACGGCATGTTAATCACTATAATAATGATGTGCGACTGCAAACACACTGTTTGCAAACTATACTATTTATGTTGGGGGCGACATTATGGAACTGACTATCAAAGAGTTGGCGGACGAATTATCGGTATCGAAAACTGCAATCAGAAAACATATGGACGATAAGTTCAGAGATACATATACGATAAAAAAAGGAAACAAGATTCTGATCAAAGACGAGGGCGTTGAGCTTCTCAAAGGTCAATTCAAGAACCAAGACGGACACGTGGAACAAGAACGCGAAAAGCAAACCACTAACCAACTTGCGACTAAGGGTGATAACAAGCAAACAGCTTTGTTAGCTGAACAGCTGGAAGATCAACGAAAGCAGATTGAAGCCAAGGATAAGCAAATTGCTGAATTGCATCAATTGCTTGACCAATCCCAGCGGCTGCAGTTGGATGTTCAAAACAAGCTTAAACAACTCGAAAATAAGGGTGTTTCTTCGGTAAAGCAAACTATTCCAGAAACCGTGAACGAAGAACAACCCAAGGGAGATAAAATTCCCGATAGTTACCAGCCGAGTAACGCGCGATTTCAAGAAGCACCCAAGAAAAAGCACTGGTGGCAGTTTGGCCGATAAGATTTTTGATTCATTCTTCGAGTAACCGTTCATTCATTGACAACATGGGTATCGACCCGTTCAAAATGCTATTATTTTAAGTGCTTGTGACATTTAGCCATTAGCTTTCATTTAAGCCCAGTAATCATTTATTCCAAAACCAGGAATAATCGATTGCTGGGCTTAAATTTTGGAATCAAAACGCCTATATCTGAGATATCGCCGAGGCAAGTCATGATCAACAATGAACAAATTTTTGACTAATTATTACCGCTTTGAGATCAAACTATGCTAGATTAAAGTTGTACTTTTTGTGATGTTAAATCTTTTGTTTTAGAGCTGAAAAGAGGCAGTTCATCATGACAATCCAAAAGATAATTGAAAAACGTTACCAAGCCATCCAAGTTGAGTGGACACGGTACCTAAACAACCCTTATGATCCGAATCGCGCACATGACTTGCGGGTGATGATTCGAACATTGCGTGGATTAATTAAGTTCTTAAAACGGCGAATCGATCCGGTTATATATACGGGAATGGATGCCGAGCTAAGCCGTTCCGCCAATTTGTTCGGGACGCTGCGGGAACTTGACGTATTGATTGAAGAAGCCGGCGTTTATGCATACAACCACCCTGACGCGCAAGTTAACTACCGACACTTATTTAAACTTTTGCGGGACAGTCGTGAGCAGGAAATGCAACGGACACTGTCCAAGCAAGCACAGCAGGAACTGAGTACCTGGCTGCAGCAAGTTGGGCAGCAATTAAATCGCTTGAAGTTTGACGATATGACCGGTTGGCATCAATATGTATCTTCCGAGCTTACCCGGCGCGATAAGCAATTGACCAAGCGTTATCAAAATTTGGATTTTACCGATTACCCAATGGTTCACAAGGTGCGGAAACGATCCAAGACGCTCCGGTATTCTGCAACCTATTTTTCTGAATTTGCCCCAAACAAGGCAAAAAAGACTGGTAAGTCTGCTAGAGAAATCCAAGACCTTACAGGAACTATCACGGATGCCCACGTGAACTACGTCCGTTTGCACCAACTGGCAGCCCAGGTTACCAAAGATGAGGACAAGAAGCTGCTGGAAAAAATTGCCGATGAACAGTTGAAGAAAATTAGATAAGGCAAAGGAGCGTTTTGATGAGCATCTTGAGTTTTACCCGGGCTTGGCAGGCACTAGAAGAACAAACGACAATTCACGTGGTACTGCCAAATCAAATTGATCCGAAAAATAAGCTGCAGGTTCTTTGGCTGCTTCATGGCTTGGGAGATAACGGCAGCGGCTGGATCAGAAAGACGAATTTGGAAGTTTTAACCAAGTATACGAATTTGGCAGTCATCACCCCCGAAATGAATCGCAGCTTCTATATGAATATGGCTAATGGGTTGCCATACTGGGATTACCTTACCAAAGAAGTGATCCCGGAAATGCGAAAACTGCTGCCGCTTTCCACAAAATGGTCAGATAACTTTGTCGGCGGCGTATCGATGGGTGGCTTTGGTGCCTTAAAATTAGCCTTCACCCATCCGGACTGGTTTAGTGCGGTTATTCCGATGTCTCCGGTGGTTGATTTGACAACCCTGCCAAAAATGATGCCGGACTTTCGAGCGATCTTTGATGGTGCTTTGCCAGATCGATATTTACAGCATTTGGCAGAAGCAGCCCCCAAAGAAGCACTTCGAAAGTTGCGATTTTATTATCTAATGGGCGATCAAGACGAGATGAAGCCCGAAAGCGACGCCTTTGCTGCGTATTTGAACAATCGACTTGGCTTAAATGTGACTTATCAAACAGAACCCGGCGGCCATGATTGGCTGTACTGGCAAAAGATTTTACCGGATGTTTTAACATGGTTACTGCACGTCAGGCTAAGCGATGGAAAACCACTTTAATTGAAAATAGCAAAAAATGGGGCTGTGACAAAACTAACGTTTTGCCAACAGCCCCTTGCTTTTTCAATTTTATATAGCTGGAACGTGTGCCAAAAGGCTGCTTCCTAGGCATAACTACGAATAACTTTCCGAGCTTTCAGCTCAAAAAGTCATTCTAGGTTATGCTACGCCGGCCATGAAATGCCAAGCCTCTTTGGCGGAAGCAAACCCGCCTTTTGGCACACTCCCATTTTGATGCGATTAAATTTACCTGGCGAGAAAGCCAAAATAGGTGATGACGATAACGCTCAAAATAATTCGGTACCAGCCAAACACCTTGAAATTATTGTGTTGGATATAATTAAGCAAAAAGCGGATGGCAACGTAGGCAACTAAGAACGAGACGATCATTCCAGTGAGCAGAATGGTGGTCTGCATGCCGGTGAAAACGCCGCCGTGATGAAAGTATTTGTACACTTTCAACAATGAGGCGCCAAACATCGTTGGAATCGCCAGAAAAAAGGAAAACTCGGTTGCGACGTATCGTGAGGTTCCAATTAGGATCCCACCGAGGATGGTCGCACCGGACCGAGATGTTCCCGGAACCAGTGAAAGCAGTTGGAACATGCCGATAATAAACGCGGTTTTGTAAGATAGGCGTCCCAAATCAGTTAATTGTGGGGTCCGATGGGCGTTGCGATTTTCAATCACGATAAACAAAATACCGTAAATCAGAAGCATGGCAGAAACGACTTGCCAGTTCATTAAATGCGCGTCCATCCAATCATTGAGCAAAAGGCCAATGACGACGGATGGCAGGACGGCAACGATAACCTTGAACCACAAAACCCAAGTTTCGTGTTGCTCAACGTGGGTTTTCTTTGGCGACAACGGATTAAGCTTATGGAAATACAATACGACAACCGCCATGATGGCGCCTAGTTGAATGACCACGTTAAACATGTCAGTGAATTGGGTACTTTGGCTCATTTTGATAAATTCGTTGACCAGGATTAAATGCCCAGTGGAACTGATTGGCAGAAACTCGGTAATCCCTTCAACGATGCCTAAAATAATTGCTTTAATAATATCTAACATCCAATAAACTCCCCATCATTTAAATTTATAGGATTAGCATGCCATAAAATTGCTGTCAAAAGGACTGTTTTACCCATTATTTACAAGATTAATACCTAACTTTTACATTGTTAGAGGCAAGCTTTTCGATTCAAGATTCTTGCCCACATCTGTGAATGCGCTTACAATTGCGCTAGTAAGATAAATGAGGAGGAAGAGATTATGAAAGCATATGGATATGAAAAACATGGTACACCCGACGTATTTCAAGAATACGACGTTCCAAAGCCGGAGCCAGCTTCTAATCAAGTGCTGATCAAAACAATTGCGATTGGTTTGAATAACCGTGAGCGGGCTGAGCGTAGCGGCGGATTTGGCACCTTATCCACACCAAATATTCCAGGCCGTGATGTTGTGGGTGAAGTCGTTGAGGTCGGCGATCGGGTCGATCAATTTGTCGTTGGTGAGTTGGTCATGACCCACACGGAACACGGCTATGCGGAATTCGTTTTGGGAGATCTGGACGCGACAGTCGGCGTTCCTGACGGGATTACGCCTACCAGAGCAGCTGGATTGATTACCCCGGGGCTGACGGCCTATAAAGCCGTTAAGTACTTTGGTAATATCCAGTCTGGCCAAACCGTTATTGTTAAAGGCGCTTCCGGCGGTGTTGGGTCACTAGCCGTTCAGATTGCGACGGATCTGGGTGCCACGGTGATTGGGATTGCATCCAGCCATAATGAAGATTATGTCAAATCAATTGGGGCGACCAAATTTGTGGCTTATGATCAAACTGATCCGGCAGTCGAATTGGCTGACACTGGCGACGTTGTATTAAACAGTGCGATGAATGGTGCCGGCACCGATGATGACGTTAAGATGGTGAAGCCAAACGGTACGATTGTCAGTGTTGCCCACAATTCGCCAACTACCGACAAGCCGTTAAACTTTGTCCATGTTTACCCGACGGATGCGATGACCGACCGCGAAGCACTTCAGGCAGTCATTGATTTGATGCGTGACGGGAAATTAGATATTAACATTGGCTATAAGCTGCCATTTGACCGCGAAGGATTTGTGAAGGGCCACCAGTTGTTAGAGGAAAAACACGATGGCCGTGTGGTGATTGTAGCTGGATAAGTGAATGATTGTGATAAATAATAATAAAACCGGGTCGCCATGCTTTCGCGTGAGATCCGGTTTTCGTTTGCTTTTAAGTTGTATTTTTAGTAATTCGTGGTTGCTTTGCCATTGTGCATGACACGGCTCACCGTCCTTAATCGAAGTGTCGCCACTCCTTGTCCATCAAGGCTCTTGCCACGAACAAGCCCATTGGTAGGAAGATGATGATTAAGGCGGCTTTGGTTAACCACAGGGCACCGACACTTATTTGGTTGATGCCGATGTTATAAACTGCCCGGTAGATATAAAGTCCCGGTACCATGATGACAATTGATGGGACCGTCAACGAGATTCTTGGGTAGCCGTTATATCGGTTGACTAAAGAAGCGATTAATCCGGCTACCAGCGCGGCAATAAAGGCGGCTGCTGCAGGTGGCAGGGAGGTTAAATCAACCAGTTCTAATCGCAACGTGTTGGCAACCGCCCCAATCAGGCCGGCAGTCATCGCCATTTTCTGGGAACTGTTAAACATAATTGAGAAGCCGTAAACCCCGCAAAAACTGGCGGGAAGCCGCAATAACATGAGTAACACCGGCGATAAACCGAGTGGTAGGAAATTTTCTGGTCGAAAATCAAATAGCAGCGCCACCAGCCAACCAACTAAAGCTGCGACAGCGGTAATCATGATCGCGTACGCCAATCGTTCCAGCCCGGAACGCATATCTAGTTTTGAAATATCCAAGAAACTGGTGATAAATGGAAATCCGGGGATGACAAACAGCATTGCGCCAATGTAACCCGCTTCATGTTGAGCCAGAACTTGGAAGTTGGCCTCAAAAAGCTTAAACGAGAACATGTAAGCTAAACAGGCAATGGCAACCGCAATAGAAATACTGGCGATGGTGGTGATATGCTGCTTTCCCATTTGGCCCCGGAAATACTGCCCGATTCCAGCACCAATGAAGGAGCAGATCATTTCCGGAATGCCGCCACCCAGCAAAAAAATAAAGCCGCTGCAGGCCAAAGCAGCCGCCAAGCCTGAAATAATGGGGGTGTATTGAACCGGCCGCTGCTCAATTTCGCTAATTTTGGCGTGGATTTGCTTAACGGTTGCGGTGCCGAAGTCTCGTTCAAAATGATCGACGAAATTTTCCAGCGTGTTCAATTTATCGGTGTTAACGCCGGTGTTGGGCAGGGCCAGTACTTGGGAGTAACTGTGATCATTGATAAAGCAGGTAAATTGAAGCGAACTCAACCCGATATCTGCCGAGCAGGTTAGCCCCAAGACCCTGGCAATGGTGTTCATGGCATCTCGCACCCGCCACGCCCCTGTGCCACACGACAACATCACGATTCCGACTCGACCAACAATTGAAGCCCGTTCCCTCAAGCCGGCTTGTTTTGCGGGGACTGATTCGTCAAGTGTGAATGATTTCCAGGGAATTGTCATGTGGTGGTTTTGTGATAAATGGAATTTTTTTGGTGCACTTGGTTCCTCGCTGTTTGCCATGATATCCTCCAGAATAATTTAAAATTCATGATTGCATACAATATTGTATTATATGCGTGCCATGAAACAAGTTTCAAGTTGGAAAGGGCTTACAGTTGGAAGTTTATTAAATGAGATTATAAAACCCTTGATAATAGACGATCAAGGGCTCGGCTTGTGCTATTTAATTGGTCTGATGTATCGGGTATTTGCAGTGATGTAGCCACCAGCGATTCGATACCTCAATGTGCATCGTTTATTGAAATTATTTCCCCATGAGTAGTCGACATGATAAACCTTTAAGATGGTCCCTGCTTTAAAGCGGCCATTCTTTTTGGTGAAATTGGCGTTACTGTATCGATTGATGGCAGAGATTGTTTTAACTTTGACGGGATAATTTGCGTGTCTTAATTGAACTAATTTACGATTTGCCGTTATGAATTTCCCATTACGGAGGACAAACCGGGTAGTCAGACGATGTTGAACTATTCCGTCGATTTTTAAGACGGTTCCCTGTTTATAATTTTTAACCTTGCCGGTTAGATTCTTGTACACATATGAATTGACACCATTTGGGTTGATAACGGAAATGGCCGTATGCAACTTCTGATAATAGACCGGTGCCACATGTGTTGCTTGCGTCGTGATATAGCCGGTCTTATAGCGTGTTTTACTCAGGTGATTAACATCGCGGACTTTGTATCGAAGGCGGCCACTTGTTGATTTGCCGTAGCCGGTTACGACAAACATTGGTCGATAAATGCGTGGTTTTTTGACGTATCTAACGGTTCGTTGGTTAATTTTAAAAGTTGGGTTTTGGTAGAGATAGATCCGATTGATTGCGTAAACGACTGTTCCACGTGAAACAATTTCATTGGGATTGGTGATTGTTCCGCCCCCTGAATCGGGCGCTGGACTGGGTGTCGGTTGTGGATTCGGTGTTGGTTCCGGATTGGGGTTCGGTGGGGTCGGCGTTTGTTTCTTGAAATAGTAATAAGTCACAAATTGAGTGCTATCGCTAAAAGTTCCCGTGACATTAACGGGTAACTGGTTAGTATCTAACGTATACGTATCGCCCTTGTAGACAATAGTGCTGGGCTGATAGTTCCCAGTGGCCTGGTATGGGTCACCAACTTTTCCACTAATCGATTGACTGTTTTTAATCATTAAATGGCTGTCGCGATCAACGTAATTTACGATTACGGTGGCGTTGTCTGCGGTAGTCGCCACTTTTCGGTAAACGTAGGTGACCGTGATTGCCTCATTGCCCAGTAGTCCCGTTGCGTTCGTTGGCAACTGCGTCGTGACTAACTGATAGATATTATTGTGGCTTGTGAGCGTATCGACTTTGTACGGTGTCTCTGCGGCATTATAGCTATCGCCAACATAGCCGGTGATGATCTGATCATCGGCAATTGGCTGATGATTTTCGTCAACGTATTTAACGGTCACCGGCTGGGCAATCACCGGATTTTTCCGGTAGACATAGGTGACTGAGATAGGAGTTGTGCCAACGATTCCAGTTGCATTTGTCGGCAACTTAGAGGTGTCCAACGTGTAGCCTGGAATGACAGGCTTAAAATCAGCACCTGAAACATCGTAGCTGCTGTTCACTTCTTGGGTAAAACTTTTGGAAGTAATCCCGGAAATTGGACTTCCGGATTCATCAACATAATGAACCGAAATCGTCGTTTTTTGTGGCGCAATTGGTAAGACATTGATAATGACAGTCTGATCGAAAACGTTCGTCCAAACATGAACTTCATTTCCGTTCAGGTAAACGAATTGATTAGGTTCAGGAGTAATGTTGGCATAGTTAAATTGGTAGTTATCGGGAATCCAGCTGTTAATAATCAGGTTAACATTTGCGTTGGTGCCATGAGTGTAAGTCTTTGTGCCAACCAGTTGATCACCATCCATAAATTTGATGGCCAGAGTCGATTCGTCTGGAAAAACACCACCATTTGTTTTCAGCGTATTTGAATCGTTTGCTGGGGTGAGTGTGACCGTCTGAAATCCTGTTTGGAGAGGTGTCTGTTCAACAGCTGAAAAGGTACCTAAGCCAGTCGTTGATGCTTGGGCCAGTGTGCCTAGCATTAACCAGCTCATTATGATACATAAAAGTGAACAAAAGCCTACATAAAGCCATCTCTTGAAATTACACATTAGTTACCCCCATTAACTATATGTTGAGGCTCATACTCAACAATTCATATTAAACATCTAACTTAAGGCTAACATAACCAGAACGCGAACGGCAGTAAAAGGGTCTTTAGATTCGGCGTAAACAATGCTAAACGCAAAAAAGGTCTTCAATTCCATATTTATGGATCGAAGACCTTTTTGAGAATCTCACATGATGAGGTTGTCGTGTACGTTGTTATTCAATTGACACCAGTTGGACATTACTAGCGCCATCGACTTTCCTGATATGATTTAACAAGTTATCGATAGTTCCCTGAAAATGACTTAAATCCAGTGAGATGACGATGCTTGCGATGTTGTGAATCGGGATGTTTTGGTTAATCGTTAATACGCTGGCACTTGATTCTGAGATGGTTGTTAAGACTTTCGAAAGGATGCCGCGTTGGTTTTCCAACATTAAGGAAATAACGGCTTTTCGGTCCATCATGTTTTCTTCGGGCAAGAAGACCAGGTCTTTATATTTATAGAAGGTTCCCCGGCTGATACCAACAACTTTGACAGCCTCACTGACCTGCTTGACTTTACCGCTTTCCAGCAATTGTCGAGCTTGAATGACCTTGTCAAAAGATTCAGGGAGAATGGAGCTATCAACGATGTAATACTTTTCCACGTTCACTTACCTCACTTGTTACGCCTGTCGAATCGACTGCCATCTTGCGAACCGTCCATTTTGGAAAGGCTGCTTGGGCATTTTCGACGATTTTATCAGCGTCGTTTTCGTTAGCGGTGATTGCCATCATGGTTGAACCGCTGCCACTAATGTACATCGTGCCGCCAAATTGCTCTGAAATGTTTTTAGCCTGACTGTAGTCTGGAATTAATTTTGCCCGGTATGGTTCGTGCATCCGATCATCACAGGCTTCGTGGATCATATGACGATCACCAAGTTCCAAAGCTTTGGTCATTGCCGCACAGTGACTGACCTGGTGAATGGCGTCGGCATAGCTTAAAGTGGTCGGCAGCACCTTGCGAGCGGCGTGAGTGCTGACCTCATAATCAGGGATCATGGCGACAAAATGTAACTGGTCGCTGACATGATACTGAACCACTTGAGGCAGGTTCTGGTCGTCAAGAAACGAGACGCATAAGCCACCGAGAATAGCCGGCGTCACGTTATCGGGATGGCCTTCCATTTCGGTTGCCAAGACTAACAATTGATCAGTTGAGATGGCGTCGCCGTACCACACACTGGCGGCTTTTAATCCGGCAACAACACAAACGGATGAGCTTCCAAGTCCACGGGCAACCGGAACGTCGCCTTCGATATTAATTTTAACGTTTGGCACCGGTTTGTCCAAAAAATTACAGCCTTTAACGAAGGCTTGATAGACTAAATTATCAGCGTTTTGAAATTCTTTCGGCGATCCGGTAATGATCAACCGCGCATCACTTGTTTCAAATGAAATGGTTGAATAATACGATACCGCCAAGCCGAGGCAGTCAAATCCGACACCGACATTGGCACTAGTTGCTGGAACTTTGATCCTTATCATAGAATACCTCCTCGACTTTTTGCTTAACATATTCGGTCATCTGGTCTTTTTGAATGACGCTTTCATGACGGACTGGCAGGTCCCAGACTTTGCTTAAATTGTCGGGAATCGGCGCGTTGGTTGCCGCATGCAGATCCTTCATGACTTGTTGAACGTCATCTGATGTTTCGGGTAAAACGGCGTTTGCCACTGCGTTAACGAACTTATAGGGGCTGGCAGTACTTAGGAGAATCATCGGTGTATCCGGATCCATTTCCTGGTAATCACGCATCACCTTGTAACCGGCGGCGGTATGTGGATCCATCAGGTAGCCGTTTTGTTCATAAACATCGGCAATCGAGCTTTCGATGTCCTTATCAGTGCTAAAGCCACAATAGAAATCCTTTTGGATGTTTGCCAGGACTTCCTTTGAAACTTCGTACTTTCCACTGTCTTCCAAATCGTCCATTAGTTGTTTCACGTAGTCAGTATCTTCGCCACTCTTATAGTAAAGAAGACGTTCAAAGTTGCTGGAAATTTGGATATCCATACTTGGGGCGACCGTCTGGAAGAACGGCCGGTTACGATCATAGACGCCATGGTTGAAGAAGTTGGCCAAAACGTTGTTTTCGTTACAAGCAACAACAAATTTGTTGACGGGCAAGCCAAGCATTTTAGCATAGTAGCCGGCCAGAACATCGCCGAAGTTTCCAGTTGGAACGGTAAAGTTAACCTTGTCGCCAACTTGAATTGAGCCATTGTTTACCAGTTGTTTGTAAGAATCAAAGTAGTAAACGACTTGGGGGATCAATCGGCCAATATTGATTGAGTTGGCGCTTGAAAGGGTGACACCGTCTCCCAAGGATTGTTTCAACTCATTATCATTAAAGATCTGCTTAACGTTGGTCTGCGCATCGTCAAAGTTTCCTTCGATTGCGGCCACCTTTGTGTTTGAACCACCAGTGGTAATCATCTGTAACTTTTGAATTTGGCTGACGCCGCCATCTGGGTAAAAGACGATAATCCCCATGTTGTGGAGGTCCTTGAAGCCTTCCAGAGCGGCTTTTCCGGTGTCACCACTTGTGGCTGTTAGAATCATTACCTTATTATTGTCGGTTAAAACATGTTTCATTAACTGCGGTAATAGTTGTAGGCCAACATCTTTAAAGGCGCTGGTTGGTCCGTGGAAGAGCTCCAGGACATGGAAATTGTCAACGTCGACGACCGGTGTAATCTTTGGCGTATCGAAGCTTGATTGATAGGCGGCGTCGATACTCTCGTCAATCTCGTCCGCCGAAAAGTCCGGCAATAAGATAGATAAGACAGCGCGCGCGATATCTTGATAATTTAATTGAATTAATTTTTCGAAGTTTACTTGGAGCTTTTCCAAGTCGGGATAAACGAAGAGACCCTTGTCATCAGCGAAGCCTTTTTTGATGGCATCCTTAGCTGAAATCTGGATTGAATCGTTTCTGGTACTCGTATAATATTTATTCATCAACTTTACTCCTTGCATTTCTATGATTTATATGATAATCTGTTTTCATGTAAAACACAAGTGTTTATTATTTGTGAACACCGTAAAAATTGGAGGTTGGAGCTGTGAATATTGCAATATTAGGATTTGGGACAGTCGGATCAGGCGTATACAAAATTATCCAAAATGCCAAGCGCCAAGCCCAAAACCTCCATGTAAAGCATATTTTGATCAGAAAGAATAAAAAACCGGATTTACCGGAAATGACGGATAGCATTGATGAAATTTTAAACGATCAGGATGTTGACGTTGTCGTCGAAGTTATCGGCGGCATCGAACCGGCCCATCAATACATAGTGGACGCACTGAAGCATCACAAGCACGTTATTACCGCTAACAAAGCCGTGATTGCACAGTATATGGATGAGTTCACGAAGGTCGCCGCTGAGAATAACGCCAAGTTCTACTTTGAATCAAGCGTCGGCGGTGGGATTCCCTGGATCCAAGGATTGGAACGGGCACTACGGGTTGACGATGTCACTAAGATTCAAGGAATCTTCAATGGAACCAGTAATTTCATTCTTGCCCAGATGCACCGCACCGGCAAGTCGTTCAATGAGGTTTTAATGGAAGCCCAGCAACTTGGTTATGCCGAAGCTGACCCCAGTGCCGATATTGATGGTTTGGACGTTGCCAATAAGTTATGTATCAGCGTTGATATCGCCTATGACTTGTTTATCAAGCCGACGGCGGAACTGCCGGTCTTTGGGATTCGAAACATCACCGAAGATGACATGACCCACTTTGATAAGTTGGGGCTGACCATTAAGTTAATGGGAAAGAGTCACCAACGCGGTGATCGGTTTGACTATATGGTTGAACCCACGTTGTATTATGGCGATGCTTTAGAAGCCCATACTCGAGATAACTACAATTTGATTTCACTGATTGGTGAAACCATTGGGACCTTGAAGTTTATGGGCCAGGGAGCCGGCCAGTTGCCAACTGCCAACGCCGTCATTCAAGATATCTTGGACATTTTCCAAGATAAGGAGCATTTGAAGCGCGAGTTCAAGAGCAGCTTTAAGTTCGATCCCAACTTGACGATGCACGATTACATTGTGAGGTCGGAAATTGATTGTTCTCAACTGTTTGGCGAGTACCAGCCGGAGCTTCGTGGCGACTACCTGTTGATTCACGACATTCCGGTAGGTGAGATGCACAGCTTAATGAGACAGGTTCTTAAACGAGATGAGACAGCCTTTATGGCGAGTTTACCCAGTAAGAAAGGAGGAGCAGTAAAATGATAGTAGCAAAATTTGGTGGAAGTTCAGTTGCTGACGCGGGCCAATTTAAAAAAGTTCGCGCAATTGTTGAAGCAAACGCAGATCGCAAGGTAATTGTGGTGAGCGCAGCCGGTAAGAGTGATAGTGAGGCCGTTAAGGTCACCGACTTGTTAATTCAAGTAGAGAAGTTGCGGGATGCAGGTGACGACTACATGCCAGTATTTAACCATATCCAAAGTCGCTTTGTGGGCATTCGAGATGCACTTGGTTTGAAGGTCGCAATTGAATCCGACCTGCAGAAGATTGCCAAGCAGATTCCCAACTGCAGTCATGATTACTTAGTGTCTCGGGGTGAATTTCTGACCGCTAAATTAATGGCCGACTTTTTAGGCTACCAGTTCATTGATGCTGCCCGCTTCTTGGTATTTGACCAAAATGAGGTAAACTACGGCGAATCAATCAACCGCCTGCGTGATTTCATGAGCTATGATGAGCATATCGTCGTTCCCGGATTCTACGGGGTTGACGAAAATGGATTGACACACTTGATGCCTCGAGGTGGGAGTGACATTTCCGGCGCATTATTAGCCAACTTTGTCGATGCTGATTTATACGAGAACTGGACTGACGTATCCGGCATTAAAATGGCCGACCCACGGATTATCAATAACTCCCGTAAGATCAACGAGCTGACTTATGAAGAGCTTCAGGAGCTTTCTTATATGGGCATCAGCGTCTTTCAGGAAGAGGCAATTCAGCCTGCTAAAGAAAAGCAGATTCCAATTGCCATCTTGAATACGAATCATCCTGAAGAAGATGGAACTCTGGTAGTTGATTCGGCGGATAGTAATGCCAACCAGTTGGTAACCGGAATTGCCGGTAAGAAAGACTACGTGGTTATTTCAATTCAAAAGTATCAACTGAATAAACGCCTTGACGTTATGGCCAAAGTGTTCTCAGTTATTCAAAAATTTGGTGTTAAATTCGACTATGTTCCAGCCGGAACTGATTCAGTTCAATTCCTTGCCAAACGGGCTGACGTTGATGGTAAGTTGATGGCTATCGTGACGGCTTTGAAGTCCGGATGCGATTTGGATGCCGTCAAGCTGGAGAAAAATATCGCTATGGTTGCGGCCGTTTCGTCCCAACTGGGTAAGCGACCTGCAATTGCCGGTAAGATTCTTGATTTATTGGATAACAGTCAAATCAAAATTCATTTGGTGGTCCAAGAAGGAAGCGACATCAAAGTCGTCTTTGGAGTGGCCAACAGTGACTACGAAAAGACCATCGAAAAGATTTACCGGAGCGCCGCTGTAAGTGCGACCAGGCTTAAGATGGTGATTTAAAAGTTAATATCAAAAAAGATGAACCACAAACTTTGAAATCCATAGTTTGTGGTTCATTTTTACGCCTAATTAAACGATTCAACAATCTTTCTAATGTGTGCCAGGGTTTTATCCCGCTCACTATCTTCTCTGGCCAGCAAATAAAAATCGCGGACAAAATGTTCCCCCAATGATTCAACCGGCACGTTTTCCGGTAAGTCCTTGTCTGATAGGAGTGCCTGGCCGACTCCTTGCGCCACCATTCGCCTTATCAAGCCACTATTATTAACGTGAATCAGCTTGGTGGGCTGGACATCTGCTTCGCGGAAATACTGCTCGGTATAGTAGCCAATTCCGGATCCTGGTTCACGGGTAATCCAGTTCCCGTTGTCAACACCGGCCTTCACAAGTTGATCCTTACCAATGGAAATCCGGGAGATGTTTTCTGTCACAAGTGGTTTTTCGATAATGCCAATATCAATCTTATAGGTTTCCAATTGGTTTAAGACACCTTCAGAGTTCGACACCGTAACATCGAAGTCAACGTGGGGTAACGACGCGACCAACTGATTGGCAATTTTAGCAAATAGGATCCTCGAAACGGTTTGCGAGATACCAAACTTGACCTTCTCGTTGTCTTCATTTCCCAATCGTGTGATTTGATCGTTCACGTCCTGCCAGTTTTTGAGAATTTTTCCTGCACGTTTGTATAGCAAATTGGCCGCTTCGGTTGGGACAATTTCCCGCCGGCTTTTACGTTCGAACAATTCCGTGTGCAACTGAAGTTCGAGTTGTTTGACTTGATTTGACACGGTTGGTTGGGTGATAAATAGTTGTTGGGCAGCCAGTGAGAAACTGCGGGTTTTGTAGACCACCATGAAGGTTTCGAGGAATTTGAACATCGTTTTGGCTCCTTATAGATTTCGTCTATAATAAATATAAATACTATCAATTTTATTTATTGTACCATACACGATATAATTAAGCTCATCTAAGAGAGGAGAGGACCGTATGAAGTTATTTTTGAAGAAGTTACCTTTACCAATTTGTGGATTGATACTTGGAATTGCCTCACTGGGGAATTTGTTTAAAGCAATTGGCTTGCCCGTCATTGGGAATGCTTGGGGCATCTTGTCACTTGTGTTGATTTTACTGGTGATTGCAAAGATTGGCATTCATTTTAAGCTGAGCATGAATGATTTAAATGATCCGATTATTGCGTCAGTCGCACCAACCTTCACGATGTCTTTGATGATTATCAGTACATTCTTGAAATCATGGGGCATTCCGGTATTACCAACAGCAGTTTGGACATTTGCAGTGATTTTGCAATTCGTCATTATGGGCTACTTTATTTATCGCCATTTATTACGTCCAACTGTTGAATTGGATCATGTGTACCCAAGTTGGTTTGTAACTTTTGTCGGCATTGGTGTGATTCCGGTCACCGCCAACAACTTCATTCCAGCACTCGGAACGCCAATCTTATGGCTTTCCCTTGGACTTTACGCGATTCTTCTGCCAATCGTTTGCATCCGATTGCTCCGACGCGAGTTTATGTTTGAAGCAACCCTGCCACTGCTGACAATCATGGCAGCACCCGCATCACTTTGCCTAACAGGTTACTTAACAATGAATACAGCGCCGTCATGGGCCTTTTCATTGGTCATGGTGCTTCTGGCACAAACTCTGTATTGGGGCACGTTGACCAAGATTTTCAAATATGTTCGCTTATCGTTTTACCCAAGCTTTGGTGCGTTCACTTTCCCACTGGTGATTTCAGCCACTGCGTTGAACCTGTTTAACAACAGCTTCCATTTGGCAAACGGCTTGAACTCAGTCATTGGAGTGATTGCGAACTTGGAAATCACCGTAGCGACGTTCATGGTTATCTTCGTGGTCATCAAATACGGTCAGTTCCTGGTTAAGCTTGCGAATCAAGCAATTGAAGATAAAAAAATGACCCTCTCGGATAACGAGACGATCACAAAAGACTAACTAGTTTTCACTGGAATCATCCTTGCTGATGGTTCCTTTTTTTCGTCCCGAAAGCTTAGCCTTACCGTAATAAACGATGTAGCAAAGCCCAACGAAGGGAATCATGTAAAATAACGCTGGTCGTTGGGTTGGATCAAAGACGATTAAAACGCATGATAATAAGCATAAAATAAACGCGGTCCACGGCAACACTGGATACCAAGGTGTCTTGAACTTTAATTCATCGACGGAATGACCGGTTGCCAGCCATGTTTTTCTAAAATTAATTTCAGAAAGGGCAATCGCCATCCAAACGATCACCACGGCCAGACCGGAGATCGAGACAAGAACCAGATAAACGGTCGAAGCGGCGACAACACTGGAAATCAACGCCAAGATACCGCCGGCCATGCTGAAAACCAGTGCCAGCATGGGGACGCCACGCGAATTGGTTTTGGCATATTTCAACGGAATCATGCCTTCATGAGCGAGTGACCAAAGCATTCTGGTTGAGGCATAAAGCCCTGAATTTGCGGCCGATAAAATTGCGGTCAGAACCACGAAATTCATAATATCGCCGGCGAAGGGGAGGCCGATACTGTTAAATACCAAGACAAACGGACTTTGGTTAACACCGGCCTTTTGCCAGGGGATTAAGGCAGCCATAACCGTAATACTGCCGATGAAGAAAATAATCAGCCGAAACAATGTCGTGTGGATGGCCTTCGGAATATTCTTGGAAGGATCCTTGGTTTCACCCGCAGTTACACCAATCAGTTCGGTTCCTGAAAAGGCAAAGTTAACGGTTAACATCGTCGTAAAAACGGCTTTAAAGCCATTTGGGAACAGTCCATCTTTAGTTAGATTGGTTAGAAGGGGCGCATGCTGGACGCCCTTAATGGGGATGACGCCGATAATGGCCAAGCTACCCAGAACAATGAACAAAATAATGGCAATCACTTTGATGCTTGAAAACCAGAATTCGGTTTCTGCGAAGAATCTAACCGACAGGGCATTGGAAGTAAAAATAACAATCATGAACAAGGCGCTCCAAATCCACGTGGGAGTGGTTGGAAACCATGTCCGCATAATCAGACCGGCAGCGGTGAACTCGGACCCTAAAGCAACTGTCCACGTCAGCCAGTAAAGAATTGCCACGGTAAATCCGGTGCCCGGCCCAATGTATTTATCGGCATAAACATGAAAAGACCCAGTTTGGGGCATTGCCACAGAGAGTTCCCCGAGACAAAGCATCACCAGGTAAACGACAACGGCCCCAATGGCATATGCTAAAATCGTCCCGATTGGCCCTGCTTGATGAATCGTATATCCGGAACTGAGAAACAGACCAGTCCCAATAACACCGCCTAGGGAAATCATTAGCAGATGACGTGATTCCATCTTTCGCTCAAGATTAATGTGTGGTTTATTGTTCATCAATTTCCCTCCAATATTGCACTTTTAATTTGATAAGAATAAAATGAGTAAAGTCTCATAGTTAATAGAGTGCATCAAATGAAGATAATATTCAAGAAAAAATTGATCAGTTGGAGGTTTTCGATATGCCTGATTTACTCAAAAAAGATTTAGAAAATCAAAAAGCTTTGGTGCTGGATGGCGCAATGGCAACTGAGCTTGAAAAGCGTGGGGTGAATACGGACAGCCAATTATGGTCGGCGGCCGCACTGATTAATCACCCACAGGCAGTCAAAGATGTTCACCGCTCGTATTTTGAAGCTGGTGCCGATGTGGCGATTACCAATACGTATCAAGCGAACCTCGATTCATTCCAGCAAATCGGCTTCACACCTCATCAGGCCAGCAAAATGGTGACCAATGCCGTGAAACTTGCGCAAGAAGTCAGGACAGAATTCTATTCGAACTTGTCGACTCAGGAACGGCAAAAGCGGGCGAAATATCCGTTAATTGCCGGAAGTGTTGGCCCATTTGGGGCGTATCTAGCTGATGGAAGCGAGTATACGGGAGATTATGATCTTTCAGAGGGTGAATATCTCGAATTCCACGAACCGCGAATGCGATTATTAGACGCCGCCGGAATTGATCTGTTTGCATTTGAAACCCAACCGAACTTTGAAGAAGCAAAAGCAATCGCAAACCTGTTGGAAACCAAGTTTGCGAATCGAACGGGCTGGCTGTCCTTTAGTGTTAAAGATGCAAAGCATTTATGTGATGGAACCCCATTAGAGGAAGCCGTCGCTTACTTCAATGATTATCCACAGATTACGGCGATTGGGGTGAACTGTACCCGAATGGAAAATATCGAAGAAGCGGTCAAAACCATCCGGTCAGTCACTGAAAAGCCGATTGTTGTTTACCCGAATAACGGCGACATTTATAATCCGGAAACCAAAAAGTGGAAACCCGATCCAAGTTCGCAATCATTCTCAGATTTGGCACCGAAATGGCTCAATGCCGGGGCAACGATCATTGGTGGCTGCTGTCGAACAACTCCCAATGACATTCGAGAAGTACGGGATGCGCTCAACTAAGCAGATATGACCGGCCGTATTCAAAAAGGGCTGGAAACGTAAGCAAGTTATGCTTAGCTTCCAGCCCCTTTAGTTTTGATATTACTTTGCTACTCGATAAGCGTTAGTTAAATGCTTCCAGATACTTGACGGTTCCCGAAACACCGCTAAGGCCGTCTTTTACCAGTGGCTTCACCATGAAGACCTCATCCGGTACAGGAAATGGTGATTTGATTCCAAAGCGACTTGCTTTTTGGTAGCCGAAGCGTGGATAGTACTCAGGCCAGCCGGTTACGACGATAAACTTATAGCCTAAACGAATCGCTCGGTTATCAAGTTCGTTGATGATGGCAGTGCCGACCCCGTTTTTTTGGAATTCCGGGGACACAGATAACGGTGCTAAGCAAAGCCCGGTTGATGAGGAATTGGCGTTGATAACTTGGATTTCGCTAAGCAATCCGTGGCCAATGATCCTGTTATTATTTTCGGCGACAACTTCTAAACGTTTGTTGTAAGTGGGATCTTCCCGGACCTTATCGACGATCGCTGCCTCATTTCGATAGCCGTTTTGTGTTTTGGAAAATGCCAGTCTGATTAAATCGCTGACATCTGAGTAGTCACTTTGGCGAATGGTCCTAATTAGTAGCATATGCACCCTTCTTTACATGTCAGATTATGTAAAAAACCGCAATTTATCTTCCCTTGTCATTATGCGAAATGTAGGTTGCAGCACCATAACTCACAATCAAAATAACGAGACCGACCGAAACGAGTGGGACCGCGACTGTTCGATTTCCCATAATTAAGAAAATGACTGCTCCAATACACATTGCCATTGAGATTAATCCAGCAATTCCAATTATTGCACGCATTGAGTTTACCTCTTTCAAATCATTTGTTATCTCGAGTATACCCGAAATCAACGATGGATTGAAAATAAAATTATTTTAAAATGCCAAACCCCTTGATAAAATGGCATTTTGATGAGATTGGTCTAATTAAATTCAAAAAAAGTTGTTGACACATCCGTCAAACATGAGCTATAGTTCATGCAACATCTAAATACGACTAATTGATTTGGTCCAATGGAGTCGATTCTTAGCTTTACAAAGAGAGTGCCTGGATGGTGTGAGGGCATTAAAACTACGAATTAAAAGATTGAACCCGATAAGTTCACTTTTCGAGGTGAGATGGTAGTACCCATTAACGTGCCGGCGTATCGGAATATTTTCCCGTACGCTTCGAGGAGTTGTTTGTGAAGATGACTCAAATTAAGGTGGTACCACGTTAACTTAACGTCCTTTGGTTTTTATAACCAAGGGGCGTTTTTTTAGTCGGATGAATAAAAATAAAAAGGAGTGGTCGTTATGAAGTACGGTATTATTGGCGCAGGAGCAATGGGAGTAAGGTATGGCGTAATGTTACAGGAAAATGCCGGAGTCGATGTTGATTTTATCGATACTTGGGAGCCGAATGTTGAAAAGATCCGCGAACAAGGCGGCGTTTCAGTTGCCCGTGATCACGCAAACCGCAGAATCGTTCCCGTCAACATCTACTATCCAGAAGAATATAAAGGACATCCAGATGTTTGGATTGTCTTTAAAAAGCAGATGCAGTTAGCTGAAGAATTAGAGCGCGACAATAAAGCCGGAATTTTCCATGATGACCAGTATGTCTTCTCCGCAATGAATGGGATGGGACACTTTGAGAAGATTGCCAATTACTTCCCAAAGGCAAATATTATTTGTGGAACTGCAATGATCGCCACTCGAATGGATGGTCCCGCTGATGTTGATTTTATGGGGGCTGAGGGTGATGAAGTCATGCATATGGCGCGTTATAACAACGAAAAGCCGGACGAAAAGACCCAAGCGATCTTTGATGATTTTACCAAGGCCAAGTTAGGACCAGTATTCGCCGATGAATGGATGGGCATGTGTATGTCGAAGGTGGTGTTCAACGCCGTAACCAACACATTATGCACAATGTTTGAAATGCAAATGGGCCAATTCATTGAGTATCCGGGTGTTCGCAAAATGTCTCGGCAATTATTCGATGAAGCCTACGATGCTTGTGAACGGGCTGGGATTTACTTAATCGCAACTCGACAAGAACAGGTTGATTCCGTCATTACCGTCAGCCAGGATTACAAATATCATTATCCATCAATGTATCAGGACTTTTCGAAAGGTCGACCAACCGAAGTTGATTATATTAACGGCTACATTGCCAAAATTGGCCGTGAGCATGATTATGTTTGCCGCACCCACGAATTCGTGGTCCAAGAAGTCCACATGGCCGAAATGATGCGTAAGTATCACCAACCACAAACCAACGTTGCAGATCAACAGAACGATTCAAAGAAAGCAGGTGTCCGCGTATGAGTTTCCAGTTTTCGAAACGTGTTCCAACAAATGACAGTGATCCAGTCGGGGATATTTTAAAAGTGGCTGGCAGTCCAGACATTATTTCCTTTGCTGGCGGCTTACCAGCACCAGAGTTATTTCCGATTGACGCTTTAAAAAAAGTGACCAATGAAGTTTTCGATGAAAGTGGTCGTTCCGCATTACAGTATGCGTCAGCGATCGGCTATCCAGCTTTACGCGAACAAATCGCAAACCGAATGAATAAGCAGGGAATTCAAGCAACCGTTGATAACATCATGATTACCACTGGTTCACAACAGTCGATCGACATCACCGCTAAAATGTTTGTTAATCCTGGTGATACGGTGATTGTCGAAAAGCCGACCTACCTGTGCGCCTTAGATGTATTTAGAAGCTATGGTGCCCACATTGTTGGCGTTGAAATGGATGAAGACGGCATGAAGATGGACCAGTTGGAAAAAGCTGTTTCCGATAATCCCAACACGAAGTTCATTTACACGATTCCGAATTTCCAGAACCCGACTGGACGCACCATGTCAGCGGAGCGTCGTGAGAAGATGATTGAAATTGCCAATAAGTACGACATCATGATTATGGAAGATGACCCGTACGGTGCCATCCGCTTTGCCGGCGATGATATTGAACCTGTTAAATTTTATGATAAGCAGGAGCGGGTTATCTACCTCAGCACCTTCTCGAAAATTTTAGCACCCGGCTTGAGATTAGGTTGGATTGTGATGAATAAGGACTTAATGCCAAAATATAGCGTGATGAAGCAATCTGCCGATGTTCATTCTGATAACTTAACCCAACACATTGTCGCCAAATTCATGGAAGAATATGACATTGACGAACATGTGAACAAAATCAAGAAGGTTTATCGAAAGCGTGAAAACGTTATGATGGCAGCCATTGAGAAGTATTTCCCAGCTGGCGTCAACTACAGTCATCCAGAAGGCGGCTTATTCATTTGGGTGGAAGTACCTGGCGATGTCGATACCATCGAGTTATTTAATACCTGCATCAAGCACAACGTTGCCTTTGTTCCCGGCGAGCCGTTTTACCCGGACAAGGTTACGCCTGGCACCTTTAGATTAAACTACTCCAACATGTCCGAAGATCAAATTCAGACCGGCATCGAACGATTGGGAAGCGCGATTAAGGAAACCATTGCGCAAACGGAAACTTCCGGTGTCCGTTAATTTAACGCATCCGATAAGGGGGTTGATACCAGCATTTATATCAATAAAATGGACCAACTCAGAAGTACCACCCACATATTGGCGACACTCAGTCGACCTGCAGGTAAATCCTGACACATAGCACGCCAAATAGAATGTATTATAGAAGAAATTTGAGATTATGATGAAATGAAATTCGAAGAGACCGGAGCAAAACAAATGATTTTGCCCCGGTCTTTTTGTGTGCAAGTATGAACCCGCGATGCCATATAAGCTTCACTTAAGGTCTTCAAGTTAAACTCTTACCATCATTTAAAAATGAATGGAGGAATCTAAATGGATGTTTTAAAAATGGATGCAACTGAATACTGGGAAGATTTTATGCGTCGAAACAACATCAATCATGCCAATTTCGATACTTGGGCGTTTTCTGATCGTCCCAACTCTAGTGATATGTTAGCTGAAATGGTGGTTAAAGGACAAAAGACTGCTTATAGTTCTTGGTTTAACTTCTACGACGCAGATCAGGTGGTACCCACCGCGGGCGATTACCGCATGGTGCTCAAACAAAATGGCGATCCGGCCTGCATCATTCAATTGAAAGTCGTTGAAATCGTGCCGTTTAAATGGGTGTCTTCAGAACACGCATTTCTCGAGGGCGAAGGGAATCGCTCACTCAAATACTGGCGGCAACTGCATAAGCAACTTTTCCGCAAGCAGGCAAAAATTCATGGGAAAACATTTTCACTAGAAAGCCCTTGTATTTGTGAGCTATTTGAGGTCATTGATACTCCAAAAATTTAATTGTGTGGGCCCCACTGTAAATGGTAGTATGTTAGTTGCAGGTAAATTCGACTAACTAATATTCAGGGGGCACCAGCGTGGATTTTTCAGCTAATAGTCAAACGGATAACGCCAAACAACACCCGTTTTTGGTTATCACGGTTGTGGCATTAATGACATTTATGGGCGTTTTGACTGAAACGTCCATGAACGTTACGCTTCCAACCTTAATGAAGCAATTTAATATCTCGTTGCCAACCGTCCAGTGGGTTACAACCGGATACTTACTCACGGTGGCCTTACTTACAATCACATCGGCATTTTTAAAACGTCGATTTACGAATAAGCAGTTGTTTATCTCAGCTGCACTGTTATTTATCACCGGTGACGTAATGTGCGGTTTGGCACCAACTTATCCGGTGCTCTTAGTGGGCCGTTTGATTCAGGCCGGTTGTGTTGGACTAACGGGTCCCTTGATGAATAACATTATCTTAGATGTTGTTCCCCCGCATAAGCTGGGAACCTATATGGGAATGGCCAACCTGATCGTTTTGGTTGCGCCGGCACTTGGACCTACTTTTGGCGGTTCGGTGGTTTCTTTTGCCAGTTGGCGGATGATTTTTTGGATTACCGTTCCGGTTACCATTGTCCTATTAATCTTGGGCATTTTCATTATTAAGCAGTACACACCGACACAGCACTATGATTTTGACTGGCTGCGTTTTGGCGTGCTTGCGCTTGGAATGATTAGCTTATTAATGGGCTTTAACATCATGGGTCAGCCAGGGGTGCTGATTAAATTTGCCTTGTATATGGTCGTCAGTGCAGTGCTATTTTGCACATTTGGCTGGCTATCAAAATACAGTCACAAAGCGTTGTTCAAGTTATCGGTCTTCAAACGCCCGGTGTTTTTATTTAGTTTCTTGCCTTATATTTTGCTGCAATATTCAAACATTGGAATGAATTTCATGTTACCGAGCTACGTGCAGATGGTAAATGGTGCAACGGCCTTCATCGGTGGGGTCATTCTGCTGCCTGGTAGTGTCTTGAATGGGTTGGGACAACCAATTTATGGCTGGATGCTGGATCGCTTTGGTGGCAAGTTGCCACTTTATTTAGGGAATACCCTGTTCTTGTTACCAGTGTTGATCATGACGATTATGGGCCAGCAGATGTCCGTTGTCTTGATTACAATTTTGTATACCGTTTACGCAACCGGTCGGTCGATGGCATTTGGAAATAGTATGGCATACGGCTTGAAACATCTGTCCCGTGACGAGCAAAATGACGCCAACGCGATTTATGGAACTGGAAATATGCTGGCTGGATCGCTTGGAACGACCATCATTGCAGCGATGATGACGTCAGTTCATATCCCCAGCTTTTCCCATGTTCAAAATGTTGCCGCTGGAAGCCAGTTGGCATTTGCGATGATGGCGTTGATTGGTGTTGTGAACTTCTTCTTGTTTAGGACGTTGTTTAAGAAACGTTAAGGGGTTGTCTCAGCGAATTTTGATGCTTCAAAAGCTATGAAACTTGAAGTATAACAAATATGATTGCATACTAAAAACCATCAAGACTCAAATCTTGATGGTTTTCATATATCTAATGAACATTAGTTTAAATCTTCAAAAAGTTCTCATCCTTATAAGCCGGATTTGGATAGTGGTAGAATCCTTCGCCAGATTCCATTCCGAGCTTACCTTGATCCAACAATTCCTTTAATTTATCGGCAAGCACTTGAGCGTTTGAGTCGCCGGCCTTGGCTTGTGCTTCCGTGATATTATAGGCAGTTCTGATTCCAACAACGTCCAAGATCGCAAATGGCCCCATTGGAGCGCCAGTTGCTGCCATCCAGGTCTTATCAATCATTTCAGGATCAGCCACGCCCTTTACCCATAATCCTTCACCAGCACTGAGGAGTGGAATTAATAGTGAGTTGAGAATATAGCCAGGTTGCTCCTTCTTCAACTCAATTGGAATCATGCCAATGTCACGGGCAAATTGAACAATTTCTTTGTAGATGGCTGGATCGGTCTTTGGTGACCCCATAATTTCAGCAGTATTGTTCAGCCAAACCTGGTTGGCAAGATGCATGTTTAAGAATTGTGCCGGACGGCCGGTATCTTCCATTAATGCACTTGGGACTAACGTAGATGAGTTACTGGTAAAGATAGCTTCTTTTGGTGCTAACTTACCAATCTTGTCATAGAATGGTTTCTTGATGTCGAGTCGTTCCGGAATCGCTTCGATCACTAAATCAGCGTTTTTAACAGCATCTTCAAGATCCCAAGTATAAGTGATTCGTGATAGGCCGGCTTCAAATTCTTCGTCGGTTGCGGCAATATCGTGCTTATACATGTGGCGAAGGCCCTTAATTCGCTCCTTTGCCTTGTTGATGGCATCCTCATTAATATCATAAACAGTGACACTGAACCCTTTAAACGCGGTTTGAAAGGCAATCTGGCTTCCTAAAACACCACTACCTGCAACCGTTACGTTTTTAATTGTCATAATAATATCCCCCTTGTGAAATGAAAGCGGTTTCGTCATTCACCTTAATTATAATTGGTCGGGTATGGAAAGCAACCAAATGCATTGTTGAAATCTGCGCTGTCCGTCGTGACTTAATTTCACGGCTATTTTAGGCGTAATTAAAGGTCTGTTTTCTTGATTTCCCCCACAATTTAGCCTATATTTACCGCGAACTTAAATTGAGGAGGAATCGATATGTTTAATTGGGAGACGTTTGAACCAGACGAGTATAGCCGCAACCCAGAACCAAGTTATGTGGATTTAACCACGAGAAGCTACGTTACCGCTGAAGGTCACGCGACCAAGCATACGGATGACTCCAACTTTTTGAGGCTGGCGGGGGCAGCTGCTGAAGTTGCTCAGACCATTAGCGGTGGCCCTGACAAGGGGATTCCGGTTGAAGGCTTCAAAGCATACCGGCCATACCCGGTACAGGCGGTCTGGACAAAGACCAGTGATGGTGAAGATTTTAAGATTTGGATTAAGCAACCGCTTTTCATTAACGAAAAGGACTTTGATGCTGCCTTAACCCGAACTGACTTTTCGGATTTTAACTTGGGAGAAATTAAGTTCGAGCACCTGGCTGAAGGCATTGAGATTCAAACTGTGAACACCGGAACCGTGACACCGGATAGCGAAGCACTGAAAGTATTAACCGACACGATTCAAAAGAAGGGCTTTAAAAGGCTCCAAGATGATCAACACCGTGAAGTCTACATTGACGGTGTCCCAATTGATTCTGGCAAGCTGATCTTGGTCCGATTAGCGATTGATGCTAATGGGCAGGAGTTGCCAGGAATCGTGCATAACTAACGGTGACATGAATGGGTTGAATGGGTTGATGACTTGTTCATTGACACATGATGATGTATCTTATATCAGTTGAAGGCCATATCTTTTTTGGTTTGCATTTATTAGAAACAATAAGTAGTGGTTGAATTCCCATTTTTTGGATATATTCACTAATCATGGCGGACAGAAATGAATATAGCGAAATGGCCCGCTGCCATTTCATGATGTTATATGCCAGCAGGGCGATACCAACTTCGTTGCGGACCTTCGCGATGCCTCTGACCGATAATCTGAGGAACTTCAAATGAGCCTTCAAGTTGCCGAAAACCGGTTCGTCCTCTATTTTCCGTAATCCATAGAGACGTTGGCCTTCCTCACTTGAAAGCTTTTCGCGCATGTCTGTTTTGTAATGTTCCCAAGTTGGGTTGATATCGATGCGGCGTTGATAACCATTGCGCGTAGTAGCCCAGTAGTATCCTTCCGGATCCTGGTAATTAAGGGATTCATACCGGCGGAAATGCTTAACAGTGCCATCCTTTTCCGTTTTGTCGTACTCTTTTTGGAAGGCAAACTTGATGCCGCGATCATCAGTGTAAACATCCGCTTCTTCATCGTAGTCCCAGTTCATCCGTTTATGCGGATCTTTCTGGTAGCTGCGGCTCTGTTCCTTGTCGTACATCGTGTACGGGATCAAAGCAATAGCGCCGCTATTCTCCTCAATCCAACGGTAGTTGCGTTCACTGCCATAACCAGCATCGGCGACAGTGTACTGAAAGGGATGATCCACCAAATTGATCTGTTCAAGAAACGGGATTAGCGTCCGCTGGTCCGTCGGTCTCTGGTTAATATCATAATAGAGAACAAACTGGTTTTGAGTGCCAATTTGAAGGTTGTAACCCGGCTTCAACTGGCCGTTTTGCATCGCATCTTCTTTCATCCGCATGAAGGTCGCATCGATGTCGGTTTTTGAAAAGCTGTTACGGTCGCCGAACTGCGCGTTGTACTGGACATATTTCTGTTTCCGCGGTAAGAAGTCGGTGGTGATGACATGGTGGAAATGTTTTAGTTGACGGCGCCGCTGTTTATTTGTGGAACCGCCCGGTTCCACCTTCTCATGCGCGATGGTTTCGTCCAACTGAACGATTTCAGCAGTGAGGGCGTTGTCAGCCGTGACCAGCTTTTCGATCGGGTCCATTTCTTTAGCGAGTGCCAAGTCCACTTTGTTTTGCACTAATTCAGTGAAAAGAGCGTCGATTTTGGGATCCAGTCTGGCCTCATTTTTCTCGACGGCTCGGCGCCAAACAAAAGAGTACTTGTCACCGGGATTGTTAAAGTTGTTTGGTTGTTGTTATACTGGAGGTACATAAAGCGGCCTTCTTTCAGTGTGTTTTGGTCAATACAATGATAACAAAGCCGACTTTGTGAAACCACAAAAAATGACCCCCAGGAGGAATTCTGGAGGTCATTTTTCTTTGCTTGGGACTTTTGTCCCAAACTCTTTTTCATCCCATTTCAACTATTGCGTTCATCACCAACGCTAATGCACATCGGATTGGTTCATCGGCCAACGGGTATTCTGTTTGCTCGGTAACAGGAATAAAATAAAAAGCCAAATCCATCCGATGATCGGAATGAGTTCAATGAGGATCCACCAGTTGCTGCGGTTTGTATCATGTAAGCGGCGCGCCTTGAGCGTAAAGCTCGCGATCCAGACCACCACTAAGTATATGCCAAACGCAATGGCCCGGCCGTTCAATTCCAACTCGAATTCGCCCTGCGCATTAGTAAAATCATTGGCCCCCGTCGCCAACCGGACGATGGCGGTAATTATCCAGATCGTGAAGTATGGGATCCAGAACTGCTTACGCGTGGCGCTGGCCCCAAAAACAAACATCTTTGTGAAATATTCTTTTATTGATTGCATCGCACTCTGTCCTCCCAGACATTATTAATTGTGTCGATTAACAAAAAACGACATTACAAATTGTACCATATGCAAATGGCAATCGTAAAATGTGGAAAAGACGTGCGGACCTTTTTCTGGACCAGAACCGTCATGCAGACTTGGCTTGGCGGTATTCACGAGGGCTCTTTCCTCCTAAAGAAATTTTTCTTCGTTTGGTGTTATACCACTCAAGATAGTCGTTAAGTTCTTTCATAAAATCCTGCACCGACTTTCCCTGCCAACTTTGGTTGTAGAAGAACTCGGTCTTTAAATGGCCGAAGAAACTTTCAGCCTGTGCATTATCTGGTGTACTAGACTTTTTGGACATTGAGCGAGTGAACCCATATTGATTCATTAAGCCAATCCATTCCGGCCAGCGATAGTGTGCGCCACGATCTGAATGAATGATCGGTCTTTCGCTCTCTGATAGTGTATCGGCAGCGGTCTTAAGCATGGTATTAACTAATTCTGCATTTGGACTGGTACCAATTGACCAGCTAGGGGTGCCCCCGTCAAAGCAGTCTACAATCGGAGACAGATAGACCTTCCCTGCAGGGATTGAAAACTCGGTGATATCAGTGACCCATTTTTGATTAGGCAAACTCGTATCAAAATTACGTGACAAGATATTTGGTACCGCTGGTGTGATTTCGACCGCATATGAGTTGTACTTGCGACACCGCGTTATGGGATCCATGGAATCACCGTTGATTTTAACCAGATAATCAACGTGCGGTAATTTACCTTCGGAGTCCATTTCATCACGTTCATCAACCACTTCTTCACCAGTCCCGGCGGAAACCACGCCATCGATCTGTAAGATTTTGGAGGGGAGTTGCACGATGTTGTTGATGAGTGGGACAATGTCGGGTTGTGATCTAGCTGACAAGATCGTGTTGGAGTAAGTCAGCTGCATTTATCTCTGACCCCAAAACCGTTTCAGGTGGCGATGCAGCGGTTTTCTTTTTGCCTTATTTTAAAAACAAAATAAGTTTGGCTTGCACTCTTAGATAATTGGCGTTATAGTGTAATAGTAAAATATAACACTAGGGAGGTGGCACAATGAAATTTGATGATAAGATCCCAATTTATTACCAAATCAAGAGCTACATTTATCGTGAAATTATTGTCGGTGAGCTGGCACCAGGGGATAAATTGCCGGCGGTCCGCCAGTTAGCCGTTGATTTAACCGTGAATGTTAATACGGTCCAACGAGCGCTTGGCGAATTAATTTCAGAGAAGATTATTGAACCTCAGCGTGGAAAAGGTAACTTTGTCACAGAGGACCGTGAAATCATTGAAAAATTAAAGAAAATGTTGATTACAGAACAACTTCAGGAATTATATGAAAACCTCTATCAGCTGAATGTTACAGATGACGAAATCGTGACCTATTTACAAACCTATATTAACGAAAGAAAGCAGGTGCAATTATGACGAATACAATTGAAATAAAGAATCTAACCTATCGAAAGAACTATCGCAGTATTCTTGAAGATGTAAATTTGACTATTGAGGCTGGCAAGACGGTTGGGTTGCTTGGAGAGAATGGGGCCGGTAAGACCACGTTGATGCGGTTGATTGCCGGTGTTGCCAAGGGATCGGTTGGAAGCATTACAGTTGCTGGGCAAAATAAAGTCCCAATAATGAAATCCTATATCAGTTTCAGTGAGCAGTTGGGTGGGTTTAATCCCAACATGAGAATTGATCGGATCATTCGGTTTTATGAGGATGTGTACCCGGACTTTTCCACTGAGAAATATAACCAAATGGCAGGTTTCCTGCAGATTGATGAAGGTTTGCGGTTATCAGCACTCTCAAAAGGGATGAAGGAGAAGTTGGTTATTGGACTGACACTATCCAGAGATACGAAAGTTTATCTATTGGATGAACCGTTTGGTGGGATTGACAGTATGACCCGAAAAAGGATTATTCAAAGTATCATTAAGTGGAAAAGCGATGATGCCGTCATTCTGGTTTCCGATCACTACGTTTCCGAAATATCAAGTATCTTAGACGAAGTGGTGATTATTAAAGATAAAACCATTTATACGCACAAGAGTACCGAAGAGATCCGTTCAAAGTACGCGGAGGGAATTCAGCAATACTACGAAAGCATATATGAAGGGAATGACTTCGATGACTAGTTTTTTTAATCTCAATAAAACGTTAACCAGACCAAAAATCAGAATCGCAAACCGAATTTTACTAATAGATGTAATTGCGATCGTTGTGGCGCTACTTTATGAAGTGTATCAAGGACAACTGGAAACTCAAACCCCAATTGCCATTTCTTTGTTATTTTCGATATTTGTCGGGATCGTTGCATTTATCCTATTTTCCAGAAATAGCGAACACATCTTTGTGAGTGATTCTTACCGCCTAATCCCAACAAGTGATACCAATTTATTTTCAGCTAATCTGCTATCTTCTTTCATTGCGATGATCTACGTCGGACTCGTTCAATTGGTATTGTACCTCGTGACTTTGATCCCATACTGGGGACAGTTCGGAAGTGCGTTTAAAACAACAATGTACTTCTTGTATCAAAGCTCGAATAAGGCCCACTTCGCGATGAATGTCACGCTATCGATCATTAGTGCAATCGTGCTGGCGGTTGTTGCGTTACTGTTTTTCTGGACGTCAATTAGCCTCATTCATTTAACAGGGTATACCTTAACCAACTTTTTACCGGATGCCCGGCAAAAGTTCTTCCGTTTTGTTCTTTACATCGTCGTGGTTTTCGCATTTGGCTACATCTACACCGTGTTCGCAAACCGGATTGGCGATATCATCGAGCATTTCCACTTATTTGAAGGCATGTCTAGCAATCTATACGCCAACTTATTCTTAGCATCCTTGTACCTAATCGTATTTGGCCTGCTCGAATCGATTGGGATTGTTTACCTGCTAAAAAAATGGGTGGAAACAGAGAACTAGTTAGTTCGCCTTTATTGCAAACTGCCTTAAAAGCAACCCGGTATAATCTTATGACACAGGCTGTGACAAAACGAATGGTTTTGCCACGGTCTTTTTGTCGCCATTGTTGGTATGCAATGTCAGTTTAATGATATAATCAAACTCTGAATAAACTGAAAGGGCAGGCAGTCATCTTGAAAAAGACTTGGTCGTTAACGACATTTTATCTGAGCTATGTTTTCTTAATTGTTCTTTGGTTCTTCGGTCGGGAGCTGATCGATTTTATCACCCATCATTTTACCGATGGGCTTGCAAGCGATTTGACGAGCCTGATTATTAAAACAGTCATTATGGTTGGTCTGGGAGTGTTCTTTATCAGCCGGACCAACGACCAATTATGGGTATCAAAACGCAAACTATATAACGGAAACTTTCCGATTCAATTTTGGATTGTTCTTGCGATGCTTCTTGCCTACTTAATATTTCTAATGTTTGGCGCACACCATGGCTTTTACATTAAACCCAATTTACTTCAAAGTGGTGAGCTATTAAGCGTCACACTGGGAGCCGGTCTGATTGAAGAATTCTTGTTTCGGGGATTCTTTATGAACTTTTTAATGACCCGTTATGGGATTGTGACCGCCAATATCACTCAGGCAATTCTGTTTCAGATTAGTCATTTTCCGCTATATTACCTGGAGGGGTTATCGCTCATGTCTTGGTTCATTAACATCATTAACGTCTTTCCTTTGGGCTTGATCTTTGGCTGGATGTTTTACCGGACGAAGAACTTGTGGCCGAGCACGATTTTACACTGTGTTTGGGATACTGGGGTGACTTTGTTTATTTAAAACACAAATTTTTTAAGTCCGATGATTGACAGAATGCCAGTTTATTGTAATAATAGTAATCGTTACTATTGAGTGTACACAAAATAACCTAAAACCCAAAAACAACAATACGATTATTTGGAGGAATGACATGGCAAAGAAATCAAAAATCGAAAAGAACAAGCGGCAAGCGGCTCTGATCGCAAAGTATGCGGATATCCGCCGAGAATTGAAGAAGCAGGGAAACTATGAAGCCTTGGCCAAATTGCCTAAAGACTCAAATCCTAATCGGCTTCGGAATCGTGATGAATTAGACGGTCGTCCACGTGGTTACATGCGCAAGTTTGGCATGTCACGCTTGAACTTCCGGAAGTATGCCCATTTGGGACAGATTCCAGGTGTCCACAAAGCCAGTTGGTAAATATTTTTACTAAGGAGTGGTGAATATGGAAAAACAAGATTTAGCCAGTGCCCATCGCCGGCTGAAGAGCCCAAGTATCAAGGTTCGCAAGCGCGCTTTGAAGATTATTCATGAAGCTAAGGCAAATAAGCCGCGTAGATAAGCAAGTTCACGGTGATGTTGTCCGACAATAGTTATATTAGATAGTCATTCAAATAAAGGTGGCTTGGTTTCCTTTTTTAAAGGGGCCAAGCCATTTTTATTTTCAGAAGGCTTTCGTTACCGTCATCTGAACAATCTTTTAGCCCGATGGCAAAGGCTCAACGTTAAAAAGAATTGGGTTAGGAAAAATCAAAAGTCACTCATTTTATTTTCGTGCAACGAAGTTAAATTTTGTACTTTGATGACATTGGATATTGATAATGTAACGTTTATTTTTAAATTGTGCAATTGAATCTTTTGCCTCTGATAACATGTTTTCTCTGGTGTTTAAGAGATCTAAAAACATTGAGATCATACATGCCAATTCGTTTATTTAAACATTGGGCACGATTAATTTTATATTGGAAAATCAAAAGAAAATGATTAAAATTTGGTTGACAATTTCTCAAGGTACTATGTATACTGATACCATTCAATTTGATCGATGACGTGTTAATCACATGTTAAGTAACTGCCAGCGAATTTTAAAGCAAGCATCGTTGATGGAAGGATGTATCTTCCTGGTGGGTGAAAGTGCATGTGAGCGAAAGCCTTTTTCGAGAGACTTGGGAGCGACTTCCCGTATGAATGTCAGGGTTCCAACTATGGGACTCATTGAGGTAATGCATGCAAGTGTCTTACAAATTTAGGTGGTAACACGTGAAAACGTCCTTTTCGGCTTCGGCCGGAAGGGACTTTTTTTGTCAAATTGAAACTTTAGATAGGAGATGGTTAACGTGCATCAGATGAATTTAACAACGAATGTGAGTTGACCACACTTATGGTCAAAGGCAACTCACAATTAGAATCGTTCACATAGCCGGTGATTCCACGGCATTGATTCACACATAAAACACCTATTCAAAATTCACATAACGACATAGAAGCCAGTATTTTAGCAATTAAGAAAGGAGTTGTTTCAAATGCCAAGTATCAATACAGAAATCGTTCAACCAGCTTCGTTTGAAGCAACGACATTATTCGCCTTATTACTCTAAACAGGACTCTGACATCATAGTCGGGTCCTATTTGAGAAACAATGGGGCCCTCAAAAGTACCCCAGGTTGCTGGTGGTACTATTTTTTTACAACTTTTTGACTAAATGACACTTGTAATCAACTAAGGAGATCTTGATTATGACAAAACAAATTCAATTTTTTGATACAACATTGCGTGACGGCGAACAAACGATTGGGGTCAACTTCAGTGTTGACCAGAAAGTCAAAATTGCCCAAGCTCTTGAAAAGTGGGGCGTTGATGTGATCGAAGCTGGATTTCCCGTGGCTTCCCCCGAAGATTTTGAAGCTGTCCAAGCTGTTTCCAAAGCCGTCAAGCACACCCAAGTAACAGGACTTGCCAGAGCGCGCAAAGGTGATATTGATGCCTGCGTTAAAGCAACCCAAGACGCCGTCAACAAACAAATTCACGTCTTTATCGCAACGTCGCCAATTCATCGCGACTCTAAACTTCACATGACAAAGGAACAAGTTATCCAATCAATTCACGATTCGGTCGCCTATGCCCATCAATTTTTTGATATCGTTGAGTTTTCACCAGAAGATGCCACCCGAACGGAGCCGGATTTCTTAGTTGAATCGATTGAAACCGCCATTCATGCTGGGGCGACCGTGATCAATATTCCCGATACCGTGGGCTACACCAACCCGGTTGAATTTGGCAACATTTTCAAAAATCTCCGAGAAAATGTGAAAGAGTTTGACGACGTTACCTTCTCCGTTCACTGCCACGATGACTTGGGGATGGCAGTGGCCAATAGTTTGGCTTCCATCGAAAACGGTGCAACTCGAATTGAAGGGACGATCAATGGCATTGGTGAACGGGCTGGTAATGCTGCATTGGAGGAAGTTGCCGCCGCCCTTTATGTTCGTCAAGATTACTATCAAGCAACGAATAACATTCACCTGCAAGAAACCAAGCACGTTTCAGATATCATCAGTGACTTTGCCAACATGCCGGTTCCTCATAACAAGGCAATTGTTGGTGCTAATGCCTTTGCCCACGAATCAGGGATTCACCAAGACGGGATGTTGAAGAACCCGCAAACGTACGAAATTTTGACACCTGAATCAGTCGGGGCCGCTAAGACCACTTTGCCACTTGGAAAATTGTCAGGCTCTCATGCTGTAATGGCGAAGCTCAAGGAAATTGGTTTTGACGTTGATCAAGATGATATGAAGCAAATTTTTCCAATCTTTAAACAAATGGCGGATACCAAATCCATTATTGATGAATCAGATCTACGAGTGATTATGAACAAAGTAAAGGAGGCCGTCCGTTAATGACAAACCAAGTGGCAAAAATCACCGTTCTTTCGGGAGATTATATCGGACCAGAAATTATGAAGGCCGGCTTAGCGGTGCTAAAAGCCGTCAGTCAGGATCAATTTCATTACCAAATCGATGAACAACCCTTTGGAGGTGCCGGTATTGATCAATTTGGCGTTCCCCTACCGGATGAGACTCTTTCGTCAGCCAAGCAGAGTGACGCGGTTTTATTAGCAGCAATTGGCGGGCCTAAGTGGGATGACGCGCCCAACCGGCCGGAAAAAGGATTACTCCAAATCCGACAAGAATTGAATTTATTTGCGAATATTCGACCAACGTCGATTAGCGCGGCGATGCAACGTTATTCTCCAATTAAGCAGGTGGAACCAGTTAATTTTGTAATTGTCCGTGAATTAACTTCCGGAATTTATTTTGGCAAGCCCCGTGAAATTGATGACACCCACGCAATTGATACGATGCGCTACACAGTCGATGAAATTCGCCGGGTTGCCCGGGTGGCATTTGAAATGGCGATGAAACGCAAACGACACGTGACCATGGTTGATAAAGCCAATGTCTTGGCGACTAGTAACCTTTGGCGCCGAGTGGTTGCTGAAGTCGCTGCCGATTTCCCGGAAGTTCACTACGATACCAGTTATGTTGATGCTGCGGCAATGAAGATTATTAGTGCCCCTGAACAGTTTGACGTCATTTTAACCGAGAACATGTTTGGTGATATTTTAAGCGACGAGGCCGCTGAAATCACCGGTTCTCTTGGAACCATTCCTTCGATGAGTCGGGGGAGTGATGGTCCGGCATTGTATGAACCAATTCATGGATCAGCCCCCGATATTGCAGGCAAAGGGATTGCGAACCCGTTGTCAATGATTAACTCAGTGGCCATGATGCTAACCCATACATTTGATCGTTCCGACCTTGCGGATCAAATCAGCCAAAGTGTAGATGCGGTGATCGATAGCGGCACCGTAACTCCTGATTTGGGTGGAAATGCAACCACCAACCAAGTGACAAACGCGATTATTCAACAAATTTACGAAAGAAGGCACAACTATGTCGAAAACGATGTTCGATAAAATCTGGGATCAACACGTCATTACCGGAAAGCCCGGTGACCCACAACTGATATACGTGGACTTGCATCTGCTTCATGAAGTGACCTCTCCACAAGCGTTTGAAGGGTTACGCGAAAATCATCGAAAAGTCCGGCGAACCGATAAAACCTTTGCGACCATGGATCATAACGTCCCAACCGTTGATATCTTTAATATTCAAGACGCCATTGCCAGAAAACAAATTGATACCCTGCAAAAAAATACCGATGAATTTGGGATCCGCTCGGCCGGTATGGGTGATGAAGACCAAGGCATTATTCACGTGATCGGGCCCCAACTTGGACTGACACAGCCGGGGATGGTCATTGTCTGTGGCGATTCACATACTGCCACTCACGGCGCATTTGGCTCAATTGCCTTTGGGATTGGGACCAGTGAAGTTGAACACGTTTTAGCAACCCAAACAATCTGGCAGACGAAGCCAAAGACGATGGGGATTCACGTTCATGGGAAATTACACCATGGTGTTTACGCTAAGGACATCATTATGGGCATTATTGCCCGTGAAGGCGTTGCTTTTGGAACTGGTTATGCGGCTGAATTTTATGGCGACACAATTTCGAATATGAGCATGGAAGAACGGATGACGCTTTGCAATATGGCGATTGAAGGTGGCGCCAAGATGGGAAGTGTGCAGCCTGATCAGACCACATTTGACTATGTGGCCGGACGTAAATATGCACCAAAACAGATTGATAAGGCGATTGAATACTGGAAACAGTTTACGACTGACGATGAAGCCGCATTTGATAAAGTGATTGATTTTGATGTCAGTGATCTCTCACCATATATTTCTTGGGGGACCAATCCCGGCATGTCAATTCCTGTAAACGGCCGCTTTCCCGAAATTAAGGATGAAGACGATCGTAAGGCTTATGAGTACGTTGGCTTAAAACCGGGTGGTAAGCCGGAAGAAATTCCAATTCGGTGGGCATTCTTCGGCTCGTGTACCAACGGCCGCTTGTCTGACCTGAAAATTGCCGCTTCGGTCTTAAAGGGCCACCACATCGCCGAAGGATTAACCGCTTGGGTGGTGCCGGGCTCACGAACGATTAAGGAACGGGCCGAAGAATTAGGCATCGACCAGATATTTAAGGATGCGGGCTGTGAATGGCGCGAACCTGGTTGTTCAGCTTGCTTGGGGATGAATCCCGATCACGTTCCCGCGGGAATCCACTGCGCTTCTACGTCAAACAGAAACTTTGAAGGCCGCCAAGGGGTAGGCTCCAGGACGCATTTAGCAAGCCCGGCGATGGTTGCTGCAGCCGCGATTAACGGTCACTTTATCGATATTTCAAAGGAGCGGGTCTAAATTATGGTAGAAAAAATTAAGGTTATCAAAAGCACGTCAATTCCAATTATGCGAGACAACATAGATACTGATCAATTGATTCCAAAGCAGTTCTTGAAGAATATTTTAAAGACCGGCTATGGCAAAAATCTATTTTACGATTGGCGCTATGAAAAGCCCCATCAACCCAATCCTGACTTTATTCTTAACAAACCGGAACGCCAAGGGGCTGAAATCTTAATTGCCGGCGATAACTTTGGCTGTGGGTCCTCACGGGAACATGCTGTCTGGGCACTGAAAGACTGGGGATTTCGAGTGGTCATTGCTGGCGGCTATAGTGATATTTTTTATATGAACAGTACCAAAAACGGTTTTTTAGCAATTATTTTACCCAAGGATCAACGAGACTTCTTAGCCAGTGCCCCGGCAGATGCTGAAATTACCGTTGACCTCCCAAATCAAGAAGTCAGATATCAAGGACGCGCCTTTCATTTTGAGATTGACCCTCTGTGGAAACACAAGTTTGTAAACGGGCTCGATGATATTGCGATTACGATGGATTACAAGCAGCAGATTGAAGACTACGAGGCCAGTATCCCAAGCTTTGATTAGCAGCGGCGGGCTTCAGTGAATCAACTCCTGAGTTGATGGAAAAATGACGTTATTGGAGGCAGATGCCTATGGAAAGACCGATCACATTACAAGGTCGAATCGACCGAACGAAAGAATCTCCATTGTTTTATGAAATTTTTGCCCTGGTTTCCGGCGGCATGTTTTTGGACGCAGTTGACGTTTACTTAGCCAGCGCAGTGGCAACAACTGTTTTAAAAGACGGCTGGTCCACCTTGCAGCAAAACTCTTACTTTTTATCCAGTGGCTTTTTAGGCCTATTTATCGGCTCACTGATTGCTGGGTTTATTGGTGATTTAAAGGGACGCCGAGTCGCTTATCAAATTAACCTGTTGATGTTTGGCGGCTTTACCTTTTTAGGGGCATTCTCACCTAATATGTCGTTTTTAATTTTCTGTCGCTTAATGTCAAGTATTGGCCTTGGGTCTGAAATTGTGACTGGTTATTCGATGGTGAATGAATTTGCGCCAATCCACAGTCGTGGTAAGTGGTGTGCCACAACGTCATTGGTTGCGAACTGTGGCGCTCCGGTCACAATGATTTTAGCGAGTGCAATCATTCCCCGCTTCGGTTGGCGGGTAATGTTTATGGGTGTCGGAATCGTGGCTGCCATTTTGTGGTATCTGCGGCGAAATATTCCAGAATCTCCCCGTTGGTTAATGGCCCATGGAAGAAACGATGAAGCACAAGAAATTATTCAAAAGTTGGAGGTCAATGGCGTTAATGAGGACGTAACACCAATCGTTAAGAAGCATGAAGTTGTTCACCATTCGCTTGGAGTTAGTTTATTTGTCGCAACGGTTGCGGCCTCTGCTACGATCATTTGCCAATACACCTTCACGTCTTGGGTTCCAACCTTGCTAAGCAATCGGGGTATCAATATTTCTGGTTCCTTGTGGATGTCGGCCTTTATGATGGTCGGCGCTCCGGTTGGCTGTGCAATTGGTGCCTACTTAGTTGACCGAATTGGTCGCAAAAAGACGATTGCTCCAGCATTCTTCATGACAGCCGTCTTTGGATTCATGTATGGTCAGCAGTCAACGGTTGCTGGCGTTATGACGATTGGGTTCTTATTGGAAGTATGTTTCTATGTGTTGATGGCCTCAGTGATTGCCGTTTACGTGGCAGAACTTTTCCCAACCAAATTCCGGTTCCGCGGATCAGGGATTGCTAATGGCGCAGCCAAGTTGTTCACGGTGGCCATGCCAATCGTCGTTGCTTGGATGCTCAAAGTCACAAGTCCCAACATGATTTTTTGGACAATTGGCGGCATTGCGCTGTTTGCCGGGATCGTTGTTTGGGTATTTGGTGATGAAACGAACCAAAAGGATATCGGCTAAAACGGGATAGCTAACCTTAAGGTGAATATGTCTTGTTGCATTTCAAATATTGTTGTTATAAGCCGTTTTTGGAAAAAAAGTTGTATATTAGATTGAGTTTATGAAACTATATGCTAGTTGCTTGACTTATGAATTGGATCTTTGTACACTTACACCAACTTAGACAACGGTAAGGGAATGAAACGGGGCTTTTTCATGACTGCAAAGAGAATAATATTTGCGATTATTTTTATCATCTTGAATCTGGTTGCCGCTTATCTATTAGTCGATCCATTTATGTCAATCGTCTATCGACAATTTCAAGAGGCGGACCTATTCAAAATTATTCTGGTATTGACTGTCACACTGGTGCTGGATGTGGGCACCTATCAAGAAGTGATTAATTAAAGAACTGCCATCGGATGGTTTCTGATGGCAGTTTTGTTTTGTCCAATTTAGTGGTACGTTATAACTATTAAGAAATATTTGATATTGGAAGGTGTTCCTTTATGGAAAAGCTGACTGTGAATAAATCAGTTGTGAAATCTCTTTTTTGGTATGGCGCATTTATTTGGTTGATTGGTTTATTGATCATCATTCCGCACTTTAAGGAAATTGTCCCTGTCGCCAGTGGCATCGGGATTTCCGATACGAAAATTTCCAACGCACTATACTTTGCGTGGCGGCTACCACTCACATATCTGGTTTTTTCACTCATCCATACGAAATGGTCGGTGGTTGTCCCAGCAGTTTGGTACTATTCAGCGTTTGCGATTCGGGCTTTGATGGTGGTATTACTTTTTTCTAAAGGACAATTTGTTGACGGGATGGGTTACCTGCTCCACACGTTGGTATTTGGTGCCGTCGTTTACGTGTTTTCTTTGATAACCTTACGAATTATTCATAATAACATGTTTATTCAGAGTGATCATTATCTGGTAAGGTGGTTTGGGGCTTTAAAAATGTCGTTGAGGGAGCTTTGGCAGCCCTTGCTGGGGAGCTATGTTTTTTACTTATTAGTGAGTTTGTTTGCTGGTTAGCGCTTGAAGGCTTGCCGATTCCTTTGAAATCAGCTATTATTGACAATTTCAGTTGTCATTTCGATTCGTGAGATCCCAAAGTTTAAACTTAAAAAGGGGCCTGCAGTCAAATCGCAGACCCCTTTTTAAATTTTCGAATTAATCTTCTGATAATAACCAGTCAACAACGTTAATCACTGGTATCCCATCGATTTCTTTAAATTCATAATATCTTTGTGTAATGAGTATTTTTTTGTAATTGTCGCGGATGTTTAAAAGATTGTCGGTTTCATGTGTATTATTAGGAATCTCATACGTAACTTGGACATAAAGGATTTCATCAACCTTTCGGGCAACAAAATCGACTTCTTTGGAGTCTAGTTTTCCAACATCTACTGTGTAGCCACGACGGATTAATTCCAGAAAAACAATATTTTCTAACTGACCGCCATAATTTCCTGGATGTTTGCTGACGGCATTTCTCCTGAGGCCGGGATCAACGATAAAATATTTTCCACTGGTTTTGAGGTATTCTTTTCCACGAATATTGTATTGTCGAGTTCTGTAGAATAAAAATGCATTTTCAAGTAATGTTAAGTAACGTTCAATGGTGTGATTGCTGGTTTTAAAGCCATTACTCGATAATGTATTCGCAATTTTGGTTGGCTTTACTAACTGGCCAACATTATCAGATAGAAATGCGACTAATGAACTTAAAATGTCAGTATCGCGAATTCCTGATCGCATCGAGACATCGTTTAAAATAATCGTATCATAAATGCCGGAAAGAATGGTATCCTTAATTTCTTTTGACGCTAAGACAACAGATGGGAATCCACCATATTGCTCGTACTCTGAGAAAGCATTATCAACTTGCCTAGCGTTTGGATCAATGTTCTTTGCTAGTAGAAATTCTTTGAACGAAAATGGATATACTGGAATTTCTACATATCGGCCACTTAGCAAAGTTGCGAGTTCTCCAGATAACATTTGTGCATTTGAACCTGTGATGACAATATCGCAGTTGAAGCTGACTCTAACAGCGTTAACGACTCGTTGCCAACCATCGACCATTTGAATTTCGTCAAGAAGTAGATAAGTCCGGACATTTTTGTTAAGTCGTTTTGAAAGAAGTTGACTCAATTGGTCCTGACTCTGGACCGAAAGCAGATCAAAGTCTTCAAAATTCAGATAAATGATGTTTTGCTCTGAGATTCCTTGTGATATGAGATAATCGCGATACAGCATCAGTAAGACGGATTTTCCAGAGCGACGGACGCCTGTAATGATTTTAATATGATCATTATCTTTAAATTGGATTAATTGTTTTAAGTACGTTGGTCTTTGAAGCATTTAATCTCGCCCCCCAAGTCAAAACTATACTTCCATTATATGAGAAAATCCCCAAAAATGGAAGTATAGTTCCTTTTTAAACAGATACCTAAAAATATGGAAGTATAGTTCCAAATAAAAATGGATTGCAAGTCGCAATCCATTTGATTTATTTTCGGTCATTATTGGTCATATCAATCGGCCGCATCCACTTATCAAAGTCAGCGGAACTGACATAACCCAATTTCAGGGCGGCGACTTTCAATTTTGTGCCGTCTTTATGTGCGAGTTGGGCAATTTCGGCCGCTTTGTGGTAGCCAATGTGAGGGGACAGCGCCGTCACAGTCATCAGTGAGTTGTCCACCAATTGCTGCATTCGGTCCACATTGACGGTGATTCCAGCGACCATTTTTTCGGTAAAATTATCTAAGATGCCGGTCAATAGATCAACCGATTCCAAAAAGCTGAAAATAATGACTGGCTTGTAAACATTCATTTCAAAATTGCCTTGGCTGGCAGCGACAGTAATCGTCGTGTCATTTCCCATCACACGAGTTGCGGCCATCGTCATTGCCTCTGCCTGAGTCGGATTCACTTTGCCCGGCATGATTGACGATCCCGGTTCGTTGGCAGGAATACTTAATTCACCATAGCCGGCCCGGGGGCCACTAGCCAAAAAGCGGATGTCGTTGGCAATTTTTACCAGGTCGGCCGCAAGGGTTCGAATGGTGCCGTGAGTTGCGACGAGACCTGAATGGTTAGCAAGACCGTAGAACTTGTTTTGCTGTTTAAATGGTAGTGCATATTCCGTACTAAGGGTCGTAACCATGGCATCGGCATAGTCCGAAGTTGTGTTAAGCCCTGTTCCAACAGCGGTTCCGCCAATCGGAAGTTCCAATAGTGATTGACGGGTTTCTTCAATAAAGTGCAAATCGTGTTCCAAGGCACTGACCCAACCGCTGATTTCCTGACCAAATGTGATCGGGGTGGCATCTTGTAAATGAGTTCGGCCGATTTTAACGACATCCCAATACTCACTCTGCTTCTGTTTGAGAACTGCAATCAAGTGTTCGATTTGCGGTTTGAGCTTAAGGGTTGCCAGCGTTGCCGCAATATTCATTGCCGTTGGGAAGGTGTCGTTAGAACTTTGGGAATGGTTGACGTCATCGTTAGGCAATATTTCGATGGCAGGATCCAATTGTTTGCAGAGGTTGGCGATAACTTCATTCACATTCATGTTGGTTTGCGTTCCAGAGCCGGTTTGGTAGACATGAAGTGGAAAATCGGCCATTAAATCGGGATCGTTTAGTGATAAAAGTTTACGACAAGCAGTCTCGATTAGGTCGGCTTTGTTGGTTGCCAAAGTTTCTTGGGATTGGTTGACTTGGGCAGCTGCCGCTTTAATAGTCAGTAATGCGCGAATAACCTGAACCGGCATCTGTGGACCAGTCGGGAAGTTATGGCGGCTCCGTTCAGTTTGCGGTCCCCAGAGTGCGTTTTTTGGCACCTTCACGTTTCCTAAAGTATCTGCTTCAATTCGATATTCAGTCATATGTCCCTCCGATTAATACTTGGGTTCCCACTGGGCGTTGTGAATTGCATCGGAAACCGAATCGATTGGTTTTTGATTCAGTTTCTGATCGACCGCGCTTTGGGCAACTGCTTTGGCAACTGTATCCGAAAATTGGTTGAGCTTTGAAACGGGTGGAAGAACTGCGGCACCAGGCTGGTTCGGATCGACAATGCCACCTAGTGAATGGGCAGCCGAAGAAATCATTTGATCATTTAAGACAGCGGCCGAACTGGCAATGGCGCCAAGCCCCAGCCCCGGATAAATTAAGGCGTTGTTCGCCTGGCCGATTTCATAGGTGACACCCTTATAGTCAACGGCAGCCGATGGGACGCCCGTGGCAATTAAGCCCTTACCGTCGGTCCATTTGATCAAGTCAGCAGCCGTTGCTTCCATCAGCTTGGTTGGATTTGAGATTGGAAAAATAATCGGCCGTTCAGTGTGGGCGGCCATTTCTTTAATGACGGCTTCAGTGAAGGTTCCGGGTTGTGTTGAAGTGCCGACCATAATGGTTGGATGAATGGCTTTGACAACTGCAAGAAGATCTGTCAGTTCATCAGGGTTTTCGAACTCATCACGTGAGCGGGCAAATGGCTTTTGTTCCGGAGTTAGGTCGGGCGTATCCGTGAACAGTAGACCCTGCTTATCAACCAGGTAAAAGTGTTTTTTGGCTTCGTCGGGAGATAGGCCGGCAGCAACCATTTCGTTAAAGATTCGCATGGTGATTCCAGCACCGGCTGTCCCGGCACCAAAGCATAAGTATTTTTGATCAATGATTTTTTGCTTGGAAATGTTTAAAGCACCAATAATTCCGGCCAGAACAATAATTCCGGTTCCTTGAATATCATCGTTGAATACCAGTTGGTGGTCCTTATAGCGATTCAAAATTTTGGCGGCGTTTGAGCGGCCAAAGTCTTCAAAGTGAAGATAAACATCTGGGAACAACTTTTCGACGGCAGCAACAAACTTATCAATATAAGAATCGTACTGTTCACCTCGAACCCGGTGCTGTTTCAGCCCAAGATAGAGTGGATTTTCAAGCAGTGACTCATTGTTGGTTCCGGCATCAATGACAACTGGCAGCACTTGACTCGGATCGATTCCGGCAGCAGCTGTGTACACCATCAGCTTACCAACGGTGATATCGACACCTTGGGTACCCCAATCGCCAATGCCGAGAATTCCTTCGCCATCGGTCACACAAAGTAGTTTGATGTCCCGGCCCTCGGCGGCATTTTTTAAGCTTTCTTCAATTGAATCGGGGTCTTCGATGGAAAGGAAGGCAGCGTTTTGTGGCTGGATAAATAGTTGACTGTAATTTTCAACAGTCGTCGCAATTGTGGGATCGTATACAATTGGCATGAACTCTGCGACGTGTTGTGAGAATACTTTGAAGAACAGAACCCGATTTTCGTTGAAGATACTCATTAGAAAAACGCGTTTTTCTAACGCTGACGGTTTGGTTTGGTACTGCTGATAAACTTGGGTTGCCTGTTCGTCTAAAGTTTGAACTTTCGGGGGCAACGTGCCGATAATCCCCAATTGTTGGCGCTCAGCTTGTGTAAACCCTGTTCCCTTATTTTTAAAGGGGTCGTTCAAAATCGAATTTGTCATTTCAATTATCCTCTCCCATGAATATAGATTATTAATAACTTTCATTCTAACTTATAACCGTACCTTCTGGAAGTTGAAATCGGTTATATTGCGATTCATGGTTCAAAATGCCGGTAAATTTTACCAGATTGAAAGGTTTTTGTAGAAAAATGACTTTGACATGGCGTCAATTATGAGTTATATTATATGCAAATTTTAATTGTTTTATAATATTAACGAATGTGGTAGGTGGAATAATGAAAAAAATTTTGGCGTATAACATTTTAGGTTATGAGAAAGAATTCGTGTTGGAGTGGGCAGCTGAGCATCCAGACGTACAAGTTGATTTTAATTCCGTGGAACTCCATGACGATACTGTTGATTTGGCAAAGAGCTATGACGGCATTGATTATCGTCAACGCAGTAAGCTCAGCGGAACGCCGGATCTGTATCGCAAACTGCACGAATTTGGTATTACCCAACTTGCATTACGTTCGGCTGGTGTTGATTCCTGTAACCTGAAATGGGCCAAGGAAAACGGCCTAACGATCACGAACGTCCCATCTTATTCACCTGAAGCGGTTGCTGAAATGACATTGACCCATGCGATGAATCTGGTCCGCCATATTCCTCAATTCCAAGCACGAATGATGAAAAACGACTACATCGTTGAAGGACTTCGGTCACGCGAATTATCGGAGATGACCATCGGGATCATCGGTGTGGGTCGAATTGGAAGTACCGTTGCGAAAATATTTAAGCGGTTTGGTGCTCGGGTCCTCGGAAATGATATTAAGGAAAATGATGATTTTCGAGATCTCGTAGAATATACATCTAAAGCCGATATTTTTAAGAATGCCGATATCATTACCATGCACACTTACATGAGTGAGGATAATTATCATATGATTGGCAGTGAACAATTTGCCGAAATGAAGCCTTCCGCATTTTTGATTAATTGTTCTCGTGGACCAATTGTTGATACCGATGCCTTAATTGATGCGTTGGAGAACAAGCAAATTGCCGGTGCCGGCATTGATGTGATCGAAGACGAGACGGAAATCTTTAATCAATCATTTGAAGGCGACATTCCATTGAAGGCATATACAAAGCTTAAATCCATGGATAACGTCTTTTTGACACCTCACGTTGCGTTCTATACAGATATTGCGGTTAAAAATATGGTCAAGCAGTCACTTGATGATACGTTGAAATTAATTAATGGTAAGCCGACTAAACACACAATCAATGTTTAGATTGCACTAAAAAGGAGAACCGGAAACCAGCATCGTGGTTTTCGGTTCTCCTTTTCGAGTACACGGTTATTTGCTTTTAATTTCCTCATAGCCTTCAAGATAGTTTGCGTAACGGGCCAGGGCAAACAGGTAGTCTGAGAGTCGGTTTAAGTACTCAAAGATTTCGTCGTTGAGCGGTTGCTGTTTATCATTTAACTCAATGACCATCCGTTCTGCACGTCTTGCCAATGCTCGGGCGTATTGGAGTGAAGCCCCGGCTTGATTGCCACCCGGTAAGATGAACGCTTTGATTGCTGGTAGTTTGGCCATGATCTCGTCAATCTCATTCTCCAACTTTTTGGTTTCGTCAAACGTGATATTGTGATGCCGTTTGACCGTGATGTCAGCCTGCAATTCATATAGGTTTCGCTGTACGGTTTGAATTGCTGGGGCCAATTCGGCACTTTTAGGCGAAAGCACTGAAACGACGTAGCCTAACCACGAATCCAGTTCATCTAAGGCACCGAGTGCTTCAATTTGTAAGTCATATTTGGGAACCATTTTTCCGGTGACCTGTTTGGTTTTCCCGTGATCGCCGACCTTGGTATAAATTTTTAACATTGTTTACCTCCATCAAGTATGTAATGAAAAAGGCCAGGGCAAAATTCAAATTCTGCCCTGGCCTCCTTCGTGCAAATGATCTATTTTAGGGCTTGGCCAAACGGCGGGGGACCGATCGGCCAAGGTTGAACACTGTTTTAGTTGGGTGACTTGGTTATATATAGGGCATCTCGGTTTCGCGTCTCCATTTTACCTAGTGGAAACGTGTTCCGACGCAACTGCTGCTAACTTCTAAGTGCGCTTTGACTCAAACCCAGAACCAGGGTTTAGGCCAAAGCACTCTTAGAAACCGCATCACCCGTTACTCGTCACACTCTAAACGTGTTCCGACGGGCCTGATGCTAACTTCTAAGCCAACTTTGATTCAAACCCAAAAGCAGGGTTTAAACCAAAGCTGCCTTAGAAATCGCATCACCCAGCCCTCGTCACACTCTAAACGTGTTCCGACGCAACTGACACTGCGATCTAAGACACTTTGATTCAAATCCAAACCCAGGATTTAAATCAAAGCGCACTTAGCTCACCGTGTCAAAACGTTGCTTGTCACACTCTCTTATTTTACCGGGCAAGCGCCACCTGCACAATCGGTTTGGTCAACCAACTCGATATCCTTTTTATCATGGTTACCGTTTTGCTTGGCGAAGACCGTTGCGACATCACCGTGGATTTCCATAACCTTGTCTTCGTAGGTCTTTTCGTCAATTGGTTCCTTAGGGGCTTGTTTGAACTCATTTCCCACGTAAGGAAGCAATGAAGTTGACTTGGTTGTGAACCGGTATTGTCTCATCAGTGGCGCAATTTGGTCACCTTCATTTGGTTGGAAAGTAACGGTACAACTTACCGCATTGTCTGACCAGTAGGTTTGCAGGAATGCTTGGGTGGCAAATTGTTCTGCGATTGAAACGTTTCCGGCAGAAGCGAAGTTTTCACTATCCGCATGGGATGCGCGGATTGGGAACTCAGCAACCATCGTGCTCTTGGTGTAAACATCCGGTTCAACGTGGTAGCCACAAGCTTTCAAAGCTGGCAGCAGGGGATCTGAATCCTGGAACCGGATCCGTTGAATCAAGTAACCGGCATAGTGGAAATGCATTCCTTCAGAAACACCGGCTAATTTAGCAACGGTTCCTGATGGTTTAACCGTGGTGTGCTTGATAGAAGGCTTGCATCCAAGCGTATCGGAGTAATCTTTGTCCGCCTGAACAACAGCTTTGTACAAACCGTCGACTTCTTTAACAATTCTTGGATCGTAAATGGGTTCCTTGATTGCTTCACCAGTATCAGGGTCAGTTGCATCTTTATAGCCAGTCACAACCCGATTTCCAAATGTTGCCAGGATCCAATCTTGAATACCTGACATCGAAATTCCGATTCGGCGGTTTTCTTCAATGACGTTACGGGAAACTTCCCAATCGTAGTTACTGAATGTAACCCGCTTTGAGAAACGGGTTCCCAAAGTGAAGGCTTCATTGAGGTCCCAGCCCTGTTGAGTTGCAACATAAGGAAAGACTTCAAACAAATTACATGGTTCACCGTTTGCTAATGAAATTTCACCACATGGGTTAGTACCTTCAACGTTGGCATCAACATCTTTTTGTTTACCGTCGATCTTTCGACCATAGTTTCGTGAAAGTTCCAAGTTAACGATTCCCGGTTCACCATTATGCTGAATAGAGTCGGCAACCGGGCCGTAGTCATCAAATGCAGAGTCAACAGCAACACTGTTGTTTGATGCCCAACGGTGATGGTACAGCTTGTCTTTGTCCTGTTTCATCGTGATGAAGTCTTGGTCGTCAGCCGATCCTAAAGCTAATTCAGCTGAACGACGGACGTTTCCGGCAACAACCGTTTTTCCAATCAAATTACCAATATCAGTAGCGTCAACTGAGGACAAGTGACGGCCAACGCGCGAATTGAGCAGTTCGTTGATATCAATGAGCATTTCGATTAGTGGCATTGGACCTGAAGCAGTTCCACCGAAGCCCTTGATCTTAGCACCCTTTTCACGGATATCGCTCATATCGAGAACCAAGTCAGTTTTACCATCAATATTTGTGCCGTTAAAATGCATATCAATCAAGTGGGCATTGGCAACTACCCAGCCTTCGCGGGTATCTGGAAGACGATAGTAGCGAACGTCTTTAATCGAATGATTCTTCAACCACTCGTCTTTGTCCATAGCGCCCATTTCGAGTGAATCTTTGTAGGACTTGCTATTCTTGTCGATGATCACTTTCAAGTCAATCTTGTTATCAACTAGTGGAATCTTGTGGATGTTGTTTTTTGTCACAGAAAAACCAACACCGCCGCCCTTCATCAATTGGTCAAACATGAATGAGTATGGCATCGAAACGGCAGGCGTTTCTGGTTGAAGATAGTCTGGCAGGATGTGGCTGTGACCATAAGATTGTGGTCGAACCGCGATAAACCAACAGTTGTTTAAGGCGTCACCGTTACGGTCCTGATAGCTGGTACCAGAGATCCAAAGGTTACGTCCAGATGGAGTGGCAGACAGCCCATAGATTAATTTGTAAAGCTTGTGAGCCTCTTCAGTTAAGTCGCTGACAACTTGTGGATCAACGTTGTCTTCGTGTAAACGAGGATCAAGGTTAATATTTCCTTCAACAACCCGTTTAACGGTCTCGTCCCAGTTTTCTGTCCGGCCTTTTTCAGGCAGCCAACGCGCATAAGTCCGCTTGTAGGTTACCCAGCCTAATTCTCCCCAGTGGGGTGTCACTTCATTTTTAACTTGGTTTATAAATTCATCAGATAGTGAAACTGATGAAAGTTTCATAGCTTGCATAATGATTCCTCCTATGTAGAATTATATTCTCTTTTCGCTTGAGTTGATACTATATATAGTATCTCTATCCCGACCTTTAATCAATATATTGTGTATTTGGCAAATTTGCTTGTAGCGTGCATAATCGCGTCGAGTCGCGGATTATTCGATTTGAAACTTTTTTTAATCACACTTTGAGTGGGATTGGAGACAACAAATTGTTAGTGAAATTTGCGATAATCACACCCAGTATGTGGTTTCGAAGACGATAAACGAACCACGTTATGTGCGGGTCCAGCTAACATACTGTGTGCCAATTTCATTTTTTGATGGTTTCAAACGGATAAATTCGGTTTTTAATATATAAGCATGGATATTAATGCCAAAGTAAGGTATTATCATAGTTATAAACGAACGAAAAATATAAAAAGTAAAATATTGTATGGATGAATCTTTTGGATTTTAAAAATTTTATGGGAACTTTCATTTCACGTTACACTTTTTCTTTCTATATATAGACGTGGGGGATAATAATGCAGAAACAATATGAACTGACGATTGGCAAGATGAAGCGGACATTACCGATTATTCCGATTACAGATACGGCAGCAATTGCCTCATTTGTGCTGCTGGGGGATGCCGAGTTGACTCACTATGCTGCCGAAGAGTTGGCTAAGCGGATCAATATTCCATTTGATTATCTGGTCACCTTGGAAAGCAAAGGAATTCCACTCGCCCAAGAATTGAGCCTGATCACGCATCACCCGCGTTATTTTGTCCTGCGGAAGAGTGTGAAGGCGTATATGCGAAATCCAATTGCGATTGGGATGCGGTCAATTACCACGGACTATCATCAACAATTGGTGTTAGATGGCTGCGATGCCGAAATGCTGCGCGGAAAACGGGTCATTATTGTGGATGACGTCATTAGTACCGGCGGATCATTATCCGCAGCTGAACACTTATTAAAAAAGGTTGGTGCCGAAGTCGTTCAACGTTGCTCAATTTTAGCCGAAGGTCACGCAGCTGATCGAAATGACTGCGTGTTCTTGAAGACGTTACCGATGTTTGCGGTGAAGAATGGATAGGTCGTAAGTGTAATAACAATATAAAGTTAAAGACGTTGTAAATCTCAATATGAGATCAGCAGCTTCTTTTCATGCGTTGGTTACTATTGCTGAATTCTTTTTGATTAAAAGAAAATCGTAAAACCCCCGCCCAAATATGTTAGACTTTGGATATTCAAATAAGATCACTAGGGGTGCCTTGTGCTGAGATGGCAATTCGCCAATCCCTTTGAACCTGATTTGGTTAATACCAACGTAGGGAAGTGGAAGAAATGAGAACAATCTGTACCAAGTCCGGTTACGTTCTGTTTGAAAATTTTGCTTTAAGGAGCATTGACCCATGAAATTTTCTGAAGAATTAGTTGAAGCTGGACAGCCGATTTTGAACCAAATCTATCAACATCCGTTTGTCGAAGGAATCGGCAACGGAGATCTTCCCAAGGAGGCACTGACGTTTTACGTTGGTCAGGATTTCAATTACCTGAACGCTTTCATCAAGGTGTATGCTGCCGCGATCGAGAAGTCGGAAACCAGAGCAGACATGGCAATTTTTGCCAAGCAAATTGACTTTGTTTTGAATAGTGAAATTCATCCGCACCACAACTTCTGCGATGTCGCGGGTGTTCAATACGAAACGCTGCAACATGATCCTCAAGCACCGGGGACCTACCTGTACAATGAACATATGTACCGATCTGCACGAACTGGCGACTTGATTGACATTGTTGCCGCCATGACGCCGTGTCCATGGACTTACTTGGAAATCGCAAACCGGTTTGTGAAGCAGGGGAAGAATACTGATGACAATGTATTCAAGCCTTGGATCGACTTTTATGCCGATATGGAGGATTCCGATGACAGCATTCTGCCACAGTTATTTGCTTTAATCGACCGCGAATCCGAGCACTATGACCAGCATCATTTAGACGTTGTCAAAGAAGAATTCTTGAAGAGCTGTGAACTGGAATGGGAGTTCTGGGACCAGGCTTACCAGCAACGCAGCTGGCACTTCGTTAAGCCAATGAAACAGTATCGTTAATTGATGAATATTGAACTAGCCGGGGCTTTTTGGGTCCTGGTTTTTTATATAGATCGAAAAAGACCCCCAACAAGAAGTTGAGGATCAGAGAATTATTTATTTGGTTTGTTCACGGCGCTTCCTTAGCTTTGAGAGACCCATAAGGCCAAGAAGTGACAATCCAAGGGCTGCCAGCCAGTTCAACTGGTGGGCATCTCCGGTCTGTGGAAGGAGTGTTTGGCCGATGCCTGCTTTGCTAATCTTTGATTGATGCAGATCAACATGCGGTGTGCCATGCTTCTCGTAGTTCCAATGACTGGCTTTCTTTGGAGTTGCCAGATCAGTACCAGCTTTCAAGTAAAGAAGCCCTTCATCGGATTCAACATTGGAATTGTCATTGCTTGATTGCGGGGCAGTTGTTTCGTCATCAATTGAAGGAATTCCCATTGGGTCTTCAATGTCATCTGGGAGGTCAGTCGAAGGGGATTCGGTGACCGGAACTTCAGGAATTGATGGTATTTCTGGCGTTGTCGGGGGCTCCGGGGTTTCAGGTGTGACTGGTGGTGTTACCGGGGGTGTCACCGGTGGTGTGACGGGCGGTGTGACTGGAGGGACGGTTTCGTCCACAAGCTCAACCCCATATTTTTCGTTAACCCCATAACTGTAAAGCGGGGTTTCGGTCTTATCGTACTGCTGGTTTTCAGCAGAAACGTATGAAACAGCTTCATGGACACCATAGGAACTTTGTTGGGCATAGTAGTAAGTTGGTATTTGTAGATTGAATTGAACCTTTAAATTGGAGAGGTTATTTCCACGTTCAAGGTAGAAAATTTTCATTGTGTGTTTTGAGCCGGCTTCTCGCCAATCGATTCCTGTATTGGCGAATACATCATCAAGATTGGCCTGCTCGGTTACATGACCGGTTGCATCAGTGATTTTGACTTTTCCAGTACTGAAATCAATTGTCCCTGATGCTTTGTCATGAATCCCACCGATGTCGAGTGCCAAATGGCCATCAATAAACAGCCAGAAGTCATCATCGCCGCTAAAATCAAAGGTCATCGGTTTTTCTGACGTCTCTTTGTTGGTTGTATCCTGTTTCTCAACCAGCATGCCATTTTCGGGTTGGATATATTCCAATTCCATTTTGACGCCAAAATAATGGTTTGGCGTTACCTCAGACGTGCTGCTTGTCTTGTAATTGATGGGCTGGCCTTGCGAATCGAAGAACATCTCTTTTTCGTCAAATGGGAAGAATTGGCCGGTACTGTCCTGATTGGGCTTGTTAGGAATATTATAAACAACCAAGCGGTAATTGCCGTTTTGGTCTTCCTGCAGTTGTGTGTAATGCAAACTACTATCAAAAGTATAGTTTCCTTTGCCGTCACTTAAGAACAGTGGCATTTCTTTTCCTGATACATAGTTTTTTCGTGATCCTTTGGTGGTCTCATCTCCAAGATCTGATGAGCCATCGAAGAGGTACCTTAATGATTCAGGCGATGTACCATTTGCTTCAGTTGTGCCCCCGACCTTCAGGACAGGATAGCCGTCACTTCCAAGTTGACTTTGGACAATCCCGGTGAAAATGACGTGTCTGTTATAGTCGTTCCACTCTTCGCCATCTCCAGTTCCCGTTGAAAATTTAAGGGTATGACCAGCGTTGATCCCAGATTGCATCAGTTTGGATTTGTCTTTATCTTCGCTCTCACTTGAAATCCAGTAATCGGTAATTGTCGTTTTGACACCGGCTGTTGCAGGGGATTCGACTTCAGTCAAATTGCCTTCTGGAACGACACTCTCATTCTCGACAAATGGTTTAACATCGAGATAATATGCAACGTTTTCTCCGAGCTCATCAAGTGTTTCCTTACTGTGGACGCCATTGATCCTATACTGTTTGCCATCAACTGTAATGATGTCCTGCCCATTTTGAACGGCTTCTTCGATGGCTTGGCTGTTCCCGAAGGACTCTTGGTTGTCTTTGAGGGTGTCAGTTTTCACTAAGCCGTTTGGAAACGACTCTGAGGTACTTTGTTTGGCCTCCATGTATTGTGCCTTTTCCGCTGCACTTAGTGGTTCAAACCGATCTTTCTCGTATTTTAGAAGGTTACCTGAAGCGTCTTCAAACACAGTTACAATTTTTGTGTCGGTCGGTAAGTTTGTTTCATCAGGATGGTAAAGTGTTGTCTCCGTATTGGTGAAATATTGATTGTCAGATAAATCAGGCTGTTCTGCTCCTGTCACGATTTGATATTGATGATAGTGAGTCAATACGGTGCCGTCTTCTTTGGCCGCTTCATATGCTTGCTTGATCGTATCTAAGTCACCAGTTGGGCCAGAATTAGCATAGAAAGTCTGAGCGACTGATTCAGCCTCGTTATATTCGTCTGTTATTTCTGTGTATTTGGGGTCGCCATTTTGGTCTTTTCCGTCATATGAGTAGTATTTACCATCAATTTGAACTGCGATGACGGTCTTGGCATCGGCAGGGCCTTCACCAACTTTGTAGTATTGTTTATCAACATGGTTATACACCAGAATGTTGTCAGCGGGCCTTTCATCAGTGGTTACGACTTTATATTCTTTAATATTGTCGTCACCATTTTCAATGGCATCTTCTAATTGCTGACGGTCAGTTTCTGGAATTTCACTTTGGTCGCCAAAGTAATGTTTAGAAATCACTCCAGCTGCGTCGGCACCAGTAACTTCTTCTATGGTCTCATCGTCAACAATTTCAAAATATTGATCTTTCTCTTGGTCATACAAATAATACTTTGAATTATTTTCTGAATCAGTTTGTCGATAAATGATGCGACCATATTGGTTTTCACCTGTCGCTTCATGATAAGGAATATATTTTTTGGTTTTGGCGCGTTGAGACGCTTGATTCGTCTTTGATTGATTTTGTTTGGTAGTTGAAGTGTCTTCAGATGTTGGATTAGTATCTGATACAGTTTGTGCTTCTGATTGAGTTTGGGACTTTTGTGAAGTGGACTGATCAGGTGAAGTTTCTTGAACCGAGTTGCCTGTTGAAGACTGATTTGTCTGAGATGATACTTGCTTGTTTATGTTAGTTGATTGAGAACTTGGTGTCGATTTCGATTCTTGTTGATTAGATACTGGTGTGCCTGTGGTATCTTCAGTGGGAGATTGGTTGGCAGGCGTCGTCGAAGCTGGTTGAGTAGTTGTAGCATTTGTCGAAGTCGAATATGCTTGTGGTATCGAATTATCGGTTGTGGGAGTTTCAGCTGCAGCTGGCTTCTGAAAGGTTGTGGTTTCCGATTGAGCTGCCTGTTCTTCGGCTTGTGATGCATTCACAGTTTCAGATACGGCTGCGGTTGGGGATGTTTCATCAGCGCTTACCGTGGAATGGTCGATCGCAGACGTGGTCGATAGGCCAACCAACAATCCTGTCGCTAATAAAACGTTATTTCTTAGTTTTTTGCTCATATATGTTCCTCCAAAGTTACATAAGATTTAGGTACAGAGAAAATATTAGCAAAAACTTATGAATTATATTTGAACAAAATTTGAATTAAAATATTATGAGTCATCATTGAAAATTATTAATGTTGCCAAATTCCAATAGGACTAACGATGGTAACGGATTCAGCGATAAATCAAATTATTTTTAAAAAGTTTCACGTATGGTATGATAAGCGATAACAAAGGAGGCTACTTGCATGCTTACAATCGACCATCTCCACAAACAATTTGGTAGTGTCGAAGCCCTCAACGACGTGAGTTTTAATGTTCCGGACGGACAGATTACCGGGTTGATCGGCCAAAACGGATCCGGCAAATCGACGACTTTTCACAGTATTCTCAACTTTTTAAAATATGATGGTGAGATTCGCTGGAATGGCCAGCCCATTTCAGAAGCTGACTTTGATTCAATTGGTTATCTGCCAGAAGAACGCAGCTTGATGCCCAAGCTGACAATTGAACAGCAAATTGTTTATTTGGCACGATTAAAAAATCAGCCTGCCAAAGTGATTCGGCCCCAGATTGACGATTGGTTGAAGAAGTTTGCGGTTAAGGGCAAGAAGTCTGACAAGATTAAAGATCTCTCAAAAGGAAATCAACAGAAAGTTCAGCTCATCGTGACGCTGATTCATCGGCCCAAATTGATTATTTTAGATGAGCCCTTTAGCGGATTGGATCCGGTGAATGCGGATTTGTTAAAACAAGCAATTCTTGAGGCCCGTGACCTTGGCGCAGCCATTATTTTTTCCAGTCATGATATGGGAAATGTCGAAGCCGTTTGTGATCGACTCGTCATGCTTCGGACGGGTGAAATGGTTTTAAATGGAACGATCAGCGAAGTCCGCGACCAGTTTGGTAAATCAGAAATTTATGTCACAACCGACTGGACTTCTGATCAATTACGTCAACTACCGCACGTTACCATGGTTCAAAATATTCGTGGCAAACGATTTTTATTGCGGGTAGATGATCCCAGTGCGGGGCCTGAAGTGTTCGAAAAGTTGACAGCGGGTCGATATATTGAAGAATTCAGTCAGCAGCCACCAACACTGGATGAAATTTTCAGAATGAAAGTGGGGATGACCAATGAATAAAACATTAATTGTCGCCATGGAAACCTACCTTAGACAGGTCAAGTCCTGGAGTTTTATCGTGTTGGTGCTGTCGCCGTTCATTTTGCTGGCGATTTCGCTTGGAATTGGTTACACCAGTGCAACCTCCAGTTCGGATCAACAGCGGATTGCGGTCGTTTCAGATAACCCAACATTACGCCAACAATTTATTAAAGCAAATCGGGATGACGTTAAAACGACTGTAACAACAACGGCAGCGGCTCAAAAGGCCGTTAACGACAACAAGCTTGCCGGCTACTTGGTATTGTCCTCTGATAAGCGCCAAGTGACCGGGACCTATCATTCGACTGATTCACTGGGCGGCGGCATGAAAACAAAAATTAACGTATTCCTTTCGCAAACCCAGCAGCAACTTAATTTAGCCAATGCCAAGTTAAGTGCCAAGCAGATGAAGTCGTTAGCAGTGCAGCCGTCATTTAAAGCGCAAATCAAGAAGTCTGATAGTGGCGCCAATTTTGCCAAGATTGCGTCATTTTGGATTCTGGTCTTCATGATTTACATGATTTTAGTTACTTATTCGTCAGTGACTGCCCAGGAAATTGCGTCAGAGAAGGGGACCAAAGTGATGGAGATTATCTTTTCCAGTACCAAAGCCTCTAAATATTTTGTTGGCAAAATTTTGGGCGTCTTTGGTGTCATTTTGACACAGATTCTTGTATACCTTGTCGGGGGTTACGGCTTCTTTCAGATTGCCATGCATCTTGACAACATCAAAACGATCATCGTTGATAACCGGTCATTGGTGAACGCGATTATCGGCAATATGTTAAACGTCAACCTGTTATTTGTCTTCTTAGGGGTCATTATCTACACGATTATTTCGGCGTTCAGCGGGGCGCTGGTTGCCAAAGCAGAGGATGCACCCAAGGCGGCCCAGCCGGCAATTTATTTGAGTATGATTGCCTTCTTCTTGACGATGCCGTTTCAAAGTAATTCTGACGCCTTAATTGCCAAAATTTTGTCTTACGTTCCGTTTTTCTCTTCTTATTTTATGCCGATGAGAATTATTAACGACAACGCCAGTGGGATGGAGATTTCAATTTCCTTAGCCATCTTAGTTGTCAGCATTGGGTTATTGACCTGGTACATTGGCCAGATCTATGAAGGCTTGATTTTACAGACCGATGATACGTCATTTTGGAAACGACTACGCAGAGGATTGAGCTATCAGAAGTAAATAAGTTAACAATTTGAAAAAAATGCCTGCTAAAAAATTAGCGGGCATTTTTACGTATATAATTAACATAGGCCATATTTTAGGGATGTTTTCTGATATAATTAATTGGCTAGTACATAGGAGGAAAACACAATGAAAAAGTTATTATTACTCGCGTTGATGACGGTTGGGTTTGTGGCCGCAACGAGTCTTCCAGTTTCAGGAAACACCAATTTGATTGCGACAGCGAATACCGCAGCGACTGCTTCATCGACTTATGTTTGGACGAAAGTCCTCAGTCGTAATCATGCGGTGGCGTACCATGCCAAGTCCAATAGTCCGGTATATTTGTGGAATGCTACCCACACCAAGCGACTGCATAATCTCAAGAATTACCCCAATACAACTTGGTACGTTAAAAATAGTGTCGTGATGCAAAATGGGACCAAAAAGCACGTTTACTATGAAGTTTATAACTATGGGAATGCCTCAGATGGCTTCATTTGGCGGGGTTATTTAACCAAGGGTGTTAATCCCTCACAGAACGCGGCTTCCAAGTCGATTGTGAATCTTTCGTCTGAACGCTCGTTACAGTTCTTCCAGGATAATTTGACGACGCTGGCGAGTTTGCCGCAGTCCCAGTTTCAAAAGTTGATCAGTGATCAGGTGGCTGCCAATTTGACTAAAGATGTCTCAGATCAAAAGCTGGATGCGATGGCTAAAATTTTAGCTACTCAGGATGTCAGCACCCGAGATGCCGCCGAAAAAGCGGGGATTTCCAATCCCAAGACCACCAGCTTTACGGTCAAACAGGTAGATCCCAAGACAATGACGGGGTACTACGCTTTTTGGGCAAAGCATAAAACAACAAATGCACTGAAATATTACGCTTCTATTATTTCCAGCCACGTTTCCAGTGCGGCGGATAGTTCTGTGAATGGTCACTATGGCTTATATGTCGTACCTGATAAAACTGCCAAGTCCTGGAAGCCGGAAGTAATGATTGTGGTGGACTAAGTGAATTAATCAATTGGAGTAGGAGGGACTGGTTTGCTGGATAACTTAAAATTACGCCGATCCACTTATATTATCTTTATTTTATGGGGGATGGCCGCATTTTTTGTGGCTTCTTCAATTTTTAAGAGCCAGGCAATCAAGATCTCTTTTTCAATTAATGATGGCCGTTTGCTTGCAGGACTGCTGAGAGGCGGATTACTGTTATTGGTATACGTTGTTTTCACCGTTTTCTCTTCAAGATTAGCCATCGCGATTCCCGGCTTTCTTTACTTCGGCATTCTTGGATCTTATCTTTGGCAGTTAACCCTCGTGACCCTTAGCCGTAATTGGCGGGGAATTGCCATTGACCTGTTATTTATCATGAGTTACATTATTTTGATATATTGTGCGACAATGATGGCGTTTCAGATTATTCAGGTCACACGAAAGAAGAAGTCTCATTACTATTTTTCGAAATGGGCAACGGCCGTTAAGCGAGTTTTGCGTGCGCATTGGTTGTCTTTGACAGTTGTGACAGGCGCTTATGTTGTGCTGTGGTCTGTATTTAGCTTGGTTTAATGAATTTATTCAAGGAGAAATATGATGAAGAAGATAACAATTGCTTTTGTAGCAGTTCTTGGACTTTTACTGACGGGGTGCTCATCACATCAATCAAATAAGACCAAACCGACTGAAGCCGTGAAGGTGGTTAATCAGGCGCAAAAGGCTGCCAAGAAACTGAAGTCTGGCAACGTTGTTTTGGTAACCAAAAATACCCAAAATAATAAAACGAACACGGGAAAAATCACGGCCAAATTTCATTTAAAGCCGATGGTTGTTCAAGCTAAGTTAAATAATGTCAGTGGTTTGGTCAAAAATTACGACTACTTCATTGAGGGGCGGACCGTTTATATTCACGCTGATAATAATTGGTCCAAGCAGGTCTTGCCAAAGAATAGTCCATTGATTAAAAGTGTCCGCCGCCAAATGACTGCCAGTGCAACTGTCAGGGCGATGGATTATTTAAAAAATGACCTCAAGCTGCAGAAGACCAAAACATCAGATGTTCTGTCTTATACTGGGGCTGGCAAACTGGGCTCGATGGTTGCCAAGAAGATCATTTTGGCGGAAGCCAACCATAGTGAAAGCACAAAAAATGCCCTTCAGAACGTTAAGATTACGAAGTTTACCTATAAGTACACGTTAGACAACAAGACGCACTTGCCACAGAGCACTTTTATTTATATGCAGTATCAGGATAAAAAGTCTAAGAAGTCAATTTCTGAACAAATTGATGGAACTTATACCAACGTTAACCGCGTTAAGGTGTTTAAGGTGCCCGAAAACATTAAAAATAACGCTCCAAGTGCCAATCAAGTCAATGAGTAACCTATCATGGAGATGATAAGTTTTATTTGTATTTAATGTGACGCGGAATTGCCAGCATGGTTAAACCTTGGTAAAGGTTGTCGGGTCAGTCAATCAGCGTTATTGATTAGGGCTACAATATGACCAGCAATTAAATTTTAGGAGATAACCGGATATGGATAATACACAGACCTTGACCGACCAGTATCCACAAGTAAAAGAAATGATGGCTAAAAAGCCGATTTTTTGGAAGAATCCAGACTATGGGAAATCTGCTGACCTCCCTTTTTCTAAAGAAGAGATATTTGATGCAGTTGCCCGCTGGGATCGTTTTGCGCCCTTCATTGAGGCGGCCTTTCCCGAAACTGCTAATATGCATGGCATCATTGAGTCGCCACTGATTAGATTGGACAAGATGAAGCAGTTATTTAATCAGGATCATCAAACGGCTATCGCTGGCAGCCTTTTTTTGAAGGCCGATAGTCAACTGCCAATCTCTGGATCAATTAAATCCCGTGGTGGTATCTATGAAGTGCTGAAATTTGCTGAACACGTGGCTTTGACAAAGGGCGACCTCAAGCCGACTGATAACTATGCAATTTTACGATCACCCAAGTATAAGCAACTTTTTGCCCAGTATGGTGTCATGGTTGCCTCAACGGGGAATTTGGCGTTAAGCGTCGGGATTGCGGCCTCAACATTTGGTTTCAAGACAACCGTTTATATGTCGCGGGATGCCAAGGAATGGAAAAAGGCCAAGTTAAGGGCTAGTGGTGTGAATGTCGTTGAGTTGGACACTGATTTTTCATCTGTTATTCCAAAGGCCCGGGAAGCCGCGGCCAAAGATGATCAGATTCATTTCATTGACGACGAGGGGTCCCGAGACCTGTTCATTGGTTATGCAGTCGCGGGTGTTCGCCTGAAAAAACAACTTGATGATTTAAATATTAAAGTCGATCAGAACCATCCGGTTGTTGTTTATTTACCAGCCGGCGTTGGCGGAAGCCCAAGTGGCGTTACGTTTGGGCTGAAAACAATTATTGGCGAAAATATTCATGCCATTTTCTGTGAGCCGACCCACGTGCCGTCAGTGACTTTGGGGATGATGACCAAGCTGAACAACGAGATTTCAGTCTTTGATATTGGCTTAGATGGCAAGACTGCTGCCGATGGTTTGGCCGTTGGAAGGCCCTCTCGAATTGCCGGCAAAGTTATGCGAACCCTTTTATTTGGCAGCACGACTTTCCAAGACCCCACAATTTACAAATACGAGGCCCAGTTAATGGATACCGAGCATATAACCGTTGAACCATCAGCTGCTGCAGGCTTTACCGCCATTGAACGGGCAATTACAGAAGTGCCTGATTTCAATTCGGAAAACGCCACTCATATTGTTTGGGCAACTGGCGGCAGTATGATGCCAGAAAGCGAACGCCGTGTTGACCATGCTAAAGGAGAAGCACTCCTAAAATCGTAAAGTCATTGTTAATTAAAAACTCAAATCAAAAAGGATGGTCCAAGAAATCGCTTGTGTACGACTTCTTGAACCATCCTTTTAGTTTGCAAAATTCAATTTGAATTTATTTAAGATTAATAAAAGTAAAATGATGCAGCCGATAATACCAAATCCCATGGAAAACGTCCAAGTTTGAACCAGCCAGCCAATGAGTGGGAATAAGACAATCATTGAAGCTGAAAACAAAACGCTCGCAACGCTCAGCAGGGTTGCCCGCTGCTCTGAGTCAATGAGTTCATTGTAATAACTGCTAAAAATTGGCTCAATTAAGGCGCCCAGTAATTGCGAGGTTAAAAACAGGACGGTCAATCCCGGAATCCAGTTAAACCAGCTCAGTAGTAATAAGCAGACGAGCGCAGCGCTTAAACTCATGACCAGAGTTGATTTTGACAATCGTTTTTGGATCCAGGGAGTCAATTTGATTCCGATTATATCCATTCCCGCTGAGATGACCATCAGTAGTGAAATGAGGGTGCCAGAGAAATGGTGCGTTTCCATTAACGATTGAAAGTAGAAAAAATAACTGGTACAGACACCGTCAAAGAGCGCCTGAAAGCCCATCAAGCCACGAAGTTGACGGTTGTTTTTTAAGGTGCGATAGGCCATGATTACAATTGTCCGGATGGTTTGTTCCGGGGTCTCCACTGATTTGGGAATCCTAGGCTCTTGCATTAACAAAACGGTAATCAAGCCAAATACACCAATTATAATTGCTACAACGTAGGTCAGCTCAAAGTGCCAGTGAACCAGAAAGCCGGCAATAACGACTCCGGAGGTTTGGGAAAATTCAATGGCGACATTGAGATTACTAATCACTTTTGGGAATCTATCAGTAAGCTTTGGTGCCACCAACGAGTCATACATCAACGCGTCAATCGTCCCTGATTGGAGGTTGTAAGAAAGCGCGCTAAGGACAAAACTTAACGCAAACAGCCAAAAACTATCGGCCATCAAAATAATAACCGCTGATAAAATCGCTGCGATTCTGCCCCAAAACAGGGAAAAGCGATACGAAAATCGATCCGCCAAGACACCTGACGGAACTTCGAAGAGAAAGCTGGCCACGTGAAAGATACTCTCACAAAGACCAATTTCAACGAGGGTTAATCCTTGCATCTGAAGGTAGATGACCCACAGTGAAGTAATCCCAAAGAAAGAAAAAAATGTGTATGTGTAGCCTTTCGCGATGGTACTTGGATATTTGTTTTTCATGATAACGCACTCCAGTTACGGTGAGCACGGCCAGACGGGGTATTTAGTACCGGTCCGTTTGGTAGCGTGCCAAGTTTCGACTATGACTGAAGTGCGTTGAATTCTATAATGCTGTGTTGCAGACTAATCCAAGCCAGCATGTTGATCATTCCTTTTTTACTGAAAGATATTGGTAAAAGTATATGCCTTATTGATCCAGCCGACAACAACGGACAGCTTGAAGGGACCTGATCATTTTTTCTTAAAATCCAACAAGCCGCTCATTCCCAAGACAATCCCCACAAATGTGAAGAACGTCCCGGTTTTAAATCCGGATAAGGCATCAATTGCTAGGCCAAAGCCCAGTCCGAGGGCCAGCCCAAGCCAATGGGTCTCGTGATTATAAACGGTCTGTGTCCGATTGCTTTTTTGCGTAGATTTATCCATGAGAATCCCTCTTTTCGGATATGAGCAGCTTAATCGACGTTCCAAACTTCTTCGGCAATGTCTCGAACGAGCTTTAACTTAGCCCACTGTTCCTGCTCGGTCAGCTTATTGCCTTCCTCAGTTGAAGCAAAGCCGCACTGAGTTGAAAGTGCAAGGTTTTCAAGTGGTACTTTGGCACTGGCTTGGTTGATACGATTAATGACGGCATCTTTATCCTCTAATTTTGGTGCCTTGGACGTAATTAATCCCAGAACAATCCGCTTGTTCTTGTCGCCATTCCAGATCCTATCAAGTGGCGTGAAGTCACCGGCCCGCTCGCTGTCGTACTCAAGAAAAAGGCCGTTGTAATTTAGCTGACCGAGGTAGTCGGCAATCCCATCGTAGCCGCCGGAAAATAGAAAGGTTGATTTGAAGTTTCCCCGACAAATGTGAGTCGTCACGGTTAAATCGGCAGGTAAGTCTTCAAGAAGTTGATTGATGACTTTGACGGAGTCTTCAGCCAACTTGATATATTTGGCATGGGCATCCGGATCATCGGCGGTTTCGTGGAGCTTGCTAATTAGAAATGCCCAGGTGGTGTCGTCGAGTTGAATGTAGCGGGCACCAAGTTCGTAGAAATGCAAAATGGTTTCGTGGTATGCCTTGGCAACGTCGGCTAAATATTGATCCCAGGTGTCATAGAACTTTGGCCAGTTATCGCTGCGGTTGTCGCGGAAGAGCATGGTTGGTGAAGGGATGGTTTGCTTTGGTGTGATCCCGTCTGGTGTAATTGATTGAAGAAACTGGAAGCTTTCAAAAAATGGGTGGTCGGGGTTGAAGGCCACCTTGCCGGATAATTCGGCATTATCGGTACGGGTCTTGCTGCCATGGAATTTGTAGCTCTTATGGTAGTCATATTTATCAACGCCGGTTAATCCCCAAAGAAAATCAAGGTGCCACCAACTACGGTTAAACTCGCCGTCAGTGATGTCCTTGAGTCCAAGGTCAACTTGTTTGGCAACAATTTTCCTGGTTTCGTTGTGTTGGACTTGTTGAAGCTCGGCGGCAGTAATTTGGCCGGCTTTAAATTTGGCGTGGGCATCCTTGAGGGTTTGTGTTCTTAATAAGCTCCCAACAACATCATAACGATACGGAAATTTAGTTTGAACGATTGAATTTGTCATTTGAAGATCCTCCTAAAATTTGGCAAAGTTTCACTTACGAAAAAAGCATTCGTCCCCTGACTGTCATATTGACAATCAAGGGACGAATGCTCGCGTTACCACCCTTATTCGCGTTGCTTTTGCAAACAACGCCTCAACGGTACCCATTGATACCCGGGAAGTTAACGGTTCCTACCGATTATTCCGCGTGAACGGAACAATGCCCTTTGGAGCTCATCTTCACCGTCATTTCGATACCTGCTCTCATCTGCCAGGCTTTCTGAAATCGATCCGAGTGGCTACTCTTCTCCTCATAGCTTGATATTTCGTAAGTTTTCTAATTGCTTTTTAATTTAACTCAAATTCAATGGGATGTCAATTAATTGTTGGCTGATGATGTGTTCGTTTGAAGTCGATATAGATAATCGCCAGTAAAACCACATTGATGATAATTGCGGCCGCAAAGACTTTATCACCAGCCGCATGGAGAACGTAGGCACTGAAGACGATCCCCAAAATAAACATCAAGATACCACTGAGAAACCTGCCGGCTTTGATCATCGCCGTCCGATCATGGCTGAAGATCCCCTCATAAACGTTGTTGGAAAAATTCTTCAAGTTTCCGGTCATGATCCCGTTATTGACGCTGGTACTGCCGATTTTGTTAAAGACGGTCAGTTCATAGCCCGAAAATAGGCCGAGGCAAAAGAGCATCGTCAGCATCGATAAATGGTTCAGGGTCGACAAGCCTAAAAGTCCAAGAAACAGAATGCTGAAGAGCAAAAAGACGTTAAAGCGCCGATCCGTATCGAGCTTAATGTGTTTACAGGCTTGAGAGATAAACGCCCCAAGTAAAAATCCCAGCAATACCGGCACGCGAATATAGGCCGTATGCCATCCCTTGGTTGCCCATTCATAGGCAAAGACCACCAGATTTCCGGTCTGGGCGCTCACAAATGAGCCGTGAAAATTTTGAAAGGTATAAGCATCAATGGACCCCATAATAAATGTTTGCGCCAGGGTCGTCAGACTATTTTTAGTGGAAAAGTTCATGATAATCACGCTTTCCTAATTTCTCTATGTCATTACAGGTCTACTATAACAGAGTTATCGGCGAGTTCGACACTAAAAAGAAACTGTCCATTGTTTCTTTGAAAATTCTTGTTATACTTAAACTACTTTTGATGAGAACTTGTTACATTTAATGTGTAAGCTACTAACTTTTAGATCGTTAATAGGGTACAATGTTTGTAACGCATCATGACTGGAAGGATGATGATTATCAAGTCGAGTATACTAATTGCCGAAGATTTTTCTGCGGTTGGTCGACTGTCGGCAACCGCTGCGCTTGCGATTTTGTCGGCTTTTGGCAGTCAGACCGCCACGTTACCGACAGAGATTTTATCTACTCAGACGGAGGGGTTTGGTCGGCCAACCACTCTGACCACCGATGGCTTTTTGAGGCGAGCAACCGGTCACTGGAATGGGCTGGATGATTTGATATTCAAGTCAGCGATCGTCGGCTACGTCGGAAAATCCAGTACAGCTGACTTGTTGTACGACTACTGTTCAAAATCGAATTTAACGACGCTGCTAATTGATCCGGTTTTAGGTGACCGGGGACAGATGTACGAAGGCTTTGACGATGCCTACCTGGCAAGCATCAAACACCTGGTGGAAGTCGCCACGTTGATGACGCCAAATATCACGGAACTGAGTTTATTAAGCGGTGAAAAATTGGTATCTGACGCCGATGACGATCGACTAGTTCACGCCATCAAAAAGTGTCAAGAGAAGACCCAGTCTAAGGCGCGGGTGATTGTGACCGGCGTTTTGCGAGATGAAGGCATTGGTTGTGTTTATATGCGTGATGGTCAGCTCAAATGGGTTGGGTCGAAATGGCTTCATGGTCACTTTTATGGAACTGGCGACGTATTTTCGGCACTCCTGATTGGTTACTTAAACCTCAACTTGGATTTTGATATGGCGATTCAAAAGTCGATTGATGGTGTCTATGAGGCAGTTCGGTTAACCAGTAAAGCACCAACCATTCAGCACAAATTTGGGTTGAATTTAACCAAAACATTGTATGATGTCGCAAAGTTTACGTTAGGACAAGCAGGGGAAGAAGTGTAAATGATGGATATAGCAACGGTCAAACATGATTTATCAGATGTCTTAACTGAGTATTTTGACAAGGTTCAGTTTCCAAAAAACGGACTTTTTGTCGTTGGCTGCAGTACCAGCGCCATTTCGGGTGATTGGTTGGGAACTAACTCCCGATTGGATATTGGCAAGGCTGTCGTTTCAACGTTGGAGGAATTTTTACTTCCCAGAAATCTTCACTGGGCGATTCAAGGCTGCGAGCACATTAACCGGGCACTTCTGGTTGAACGATCAGTTGCTGAGCAGCACAATCTGGAAATTGTGTCGGTTGTCCCGGCCATCCACGCAGGCGGCGGCACTCAAGTTGCAGCCTACGAGAGGATGGATGATCCGGTTGAAGTTGAGCACATCACCGCATTTGGCGGAATTGATATTGGTGGCACGGAGATTGGGATGCATGTCAAATACGTTCAGATTCCGGTTAGAATGACCAATAAAAAGGTCGGGGCGGCTAACGTGGTTTGCCTATCATCACGGCCTAAACTGATTGGTGGTCAGCGGGCAATGTATGATTTTACGGCAGCAAATAAAGAAGATTATGTATTGGGAGGACAGCAATAATGGATCGAAAAAGTGTTGGAGGAAAGGTCAGCAGTGACATTTTTAAGGTGGTACTGACGGCCATGTTTATCGCGGTTACCGTCGCAATCAGCCGGTTCTTCATTATTCCGGTTCCCATGACTCACGGAAATATCAATCTGTGTGATGCGGGAATCTTTATTAGTGCTATTTTATTAGGACCAAAAGTTGGTGGCGTTGTCGGTGGGGCCAGTGGATTCTTGCTGGATCTGATTTCCGGATACGGTCAGTACATGTGGTTTTCACTCATTGTCCATGGCGCAGAAGGCTTGATTGTTGGCTTAATTGCGGGTAAGAACGCCGATCGCAAATGGACCAAACTCATCGCGGTGTCGGTTGGAATTGCCATTATGGTGGTGGGCTACTTTGTGGCCGATTCGGTGCTCTACAATCTGTATGCCGGCTACATCGGGATAGGTACTAATTTGATTCAAGGATTGGTTGGGGCTTTGATCGCATATTTGGTCACGCCAAAATTAAAGAAACGAATTTAACTGCAAAATGATCAATCATTTTTTGTGAGGAGGGATGTCTACAATGACAGAAGATAACCATCAATTAACAACAGAAGATATAACCCAGTTACATCAAGAATTTAAGGATGCACCAAAAAGCGACGTCCTTTCTAAAATCATTACCCAAAACGGCATTAATCAAGCGGCCCAGGATCCAGAGGCCCAAGTTCGATTAAACCCGGTGTTCTCAGTCGATTTACAAACCGGAACGGTGACCAATCAAAAACAAAGTGGCCGTTGCTGGTTATTTTCGCTGGTGAATACGTTACGCCATCAATTTGCCAAGAAGTATCAGGTTAAGGATTTTAATTTATCGCAGAAGTATTTATTTTTCTGGGACAAAATTGAACGGGCGAATATCTTTTATGACCGGATGATTGCCACAGCCAGTCGACCAGCCGATGACCGAGAAGTTGAAGCTTATTTGAGCTTTCCCGGCGATGACGGTGGCCAGTGGGCCATGGCAGCTGCCCTGGTTCAAAAGTATGGCGTCGTGCCGGTGAGCGATTTTCCAGAAACCGCCAATGTTGAGAATACCGGGGCCTTTGACACGGTAATGAACCGCAAGCTCCGGATTGACGCCGCCAAGCTCCGTGAGATGATTCACGATGGCAAATCCGATGACGAAATTAATGCGGCTCGAAAACAAATGTTAAGCGCCGTGTATCGAATCACGGCCTACTCCTTTGGGGAGCCACCCACGACAGTTGATTTTGCTTATCGAGATGATGACAAAAAGTACCACAAAATTTCGGGTTTATCCCCCAAAGCGTTTTACGATCAATACTTTGGCGTTGACCTTGACGATTATGTGGTGGTGTCGAATTCACCGGAAAAAGCCTACAACAAGCTCTATTCACTGCCGAGCCAAAACAACGTGGCTGGCGGAAAACAAATCGAATTTTTAAATTTACCCATGAGTACGCTCAAACAAGCCACCATTGCCCAGCTTAAAGACGGTGAAACGGTGTGGTTTGGAAACGATGTCCTCGAGCAAATGGACCGCAAAAAAGGGCTTTTGGATAGCCACTTGTACCGCTATTCAGAACTATTTGATACCGATTTAGAAATGGACAAAGCAACCCGGTTGAAGTATCATCAAGCCGCAGTATCTCATGCCATGACCTTTACTGGTGTCGACTTAAACGGTGATACACCGACCAAATGGAAAGTTGAAAATTCCTGGGGCGACAAGAACGGAGAAAAAGGTTACTTTACCATGAACGACGATTGGATGGATGATTATGTCTATGAGGTGGTTGTCCACAAAAAGTACCTGTCAGAGGATCAGCAGGCATTGCTTGAACAAGCACCAATCGAATTGCCGGCTTGGGATTCCTTGGCCTAATTTCCGTAAATACTAAAAAAGAACCTCGGCTGGGGTTCTTTTTTAGTATTCGGGTTAATTATTAACATCTTGTAATTCATTGGAGTAAATGAGTAAACGTTGCGCATACGACGGGTGGTCAAAGGTTGAACGAATGGTGGCCTTCAATTCTGTTAAATTGTCGGTGATAATTCCGTCAACATTTAGAAATAACATCCGTGTCATGTGCGGCTGGTCGTCAACGGTCCAAGCGTACACTTGTTGGCGATGAAGATGCGCCTCGCCGACAAATTGCTGATTAAGCGTGGTTTCTTCCATGGTGTAGGCATTGGCTTTCGTTTCAGGAAACGAAAAATTGTAAGGTAAGATATAGCTGACGAATAATCGAGGGGCGTGCTTTTTGAGCCCCATAATGACGTGATAGTCCAGTGAATGGACGTGATCATGGTCTCGTAAAAGCCGTTTTTCATACCGATTGATAAATAATTGCAACATGTTCTTGCTATCATAAGAAGTGGTTTTGATTTCAACCAATAATTTTTGATGGTCGTGTTCTGCAGCCTTTAAGTACGCGTCAAAGCTCGGGATATAAGCTTGATGGCCATTCTCACGGGCCTTTAGCTTGGTAATTTGGCCCAACGTTAACTGATAAGGAGCAGCGTTGACGCCGGTTAATTTAGCCAAATTTTCATCGTGCATGACGACGAACTGGTGATCTTTGGTTTCATGAAGGTCCATTTCAACGTAATCGGGCTTTTCCCGGCTGGTTCGGTTGAGGGCTGGAATGGTGTTTTGAACGCCGTTTCCGTCATCAACGCCCCGGTGGGAAATGGTGACCGGTTGGCTGAACAAAGCGCCTTTAAGGTAAACGACATTATAAGAAATTCCGGCGAATAAGAACAACCCGATTAAAATTGCCCCAACCCAGCGTCTTTTAACCCGACTCTTTTTCGGCAAACGTGTCAGTAAGGTGTTTCGCTTCCAGTGTGATTGATCCAACACCATTAGCAAAATCAGCATGAAAACAACCATGCTAAACGAGGCGACAAGTCGTTGCCAGACAGTGAGTAGGCCCATATTCGTAACCGCACCAATAAAGGCAACCAGTTTGGATTGCGTATCCAGAAATTTTTGGAGGAAGTAAAGGCCATATGAAACGATGGCTGTTGAAAGAAAGCTGATAATGCCAAGTAGGAAAATTCGCCAGAGATACTGCCAGCCGTTGTGGCGGGTTAACTGCCAACTATTTCGAGCGGCTTGAAAGCCCCGTTGTTGGTGAATAATCATGAGTGGCAACACCTGGATCAATCTAAGTCCAAGGTAAAAGATCAGTAGACCAAGCACGGCAAGGAGAATTGCGATCAGTGGATTTTTTTCAAGATCATCGAGGATAAAGACCGGAATGGTGGCTTTTGCCAGCAACGGAGAATTCAGGTACACAAATGAGAGTGGCAGAATTAAAATAAAGTAGCCGATAAAGAATAAAAAGCTGCCGATTCGAAGACGTCGCATGTTTGAAAGCGCGCTTTTGCAAACTTGCCAAAGCGTCATGTTCTGCTGAAGGGCAATATTGTCAATCCCATAAAGGATGAAGGCAAATTGCCAAAAGACCAATGCAAAAATGGCAATTAATAATAGCAGGAGTTCGAGGATTGCAAGTGGTTTTTGCGTGAGCAGCCAGACGGCATTCGTATATGAAATGTAAGGTACACCATTTGATTTTAAAATCACACTTGTCATGAATTCCATGATTGGAACGACAATTATACTCAATAAAAGGTTAATGACGATGAGCAAACTGACGTAGGCACCCCAATTGTGAAAGAAAGTTCGCGTAGCGTTTCTTAAAAGCTTTTGATCCTTCATATTTCAATTATCTCCTCTTTGAATAGACGATTTCATGATATCATAGTGAGGAATCGTGCGCGTAAAAAAAGCCGGGAGCATTGTGCTCTCGGCTGAAGTATTCGATTCAATAATGCGCCGACGACCGCAAACGGAGTGTAGCGTTTAGTCCTGTGGGCGACGACCGCAAACAAAGTGCAGCGTCTAGTAGTTAAACGGTTTGCTCCGCACTAAACGTGCTCCACGAACCAACTTTCTCCGCTTAATCCAATCACCACTTTTGACGCGATAACGCGTCAAAACTGATGATTCAATTAATGCTCCGACGACCGCAAACGAAGTGCAGCGTCTAGTAGTTAAACGGTTTGCTCCGCACTAAACGTGCTGTGCAAACCAACTTTCTCCGCTTAATCCAATCACCACTTTCGACGCGATAACGNCACTAAACGTGCTCCACGAACCAACTTTCTCCGCTTAATCCAATCACCACTTTTGACGCGATAACGCGTCAAAACTGATGATTCAATTAATGCTCCGACGACCGCAAACGAAGTGCAGCGTCTAGTAGTTAAACGGTTTGCTCCGCACTAAACGTGCTGTGCAAACCAACTTTCTCCGCTTAATCCAATCACCACTTTCGACGCGATAACGCGTCAAAACTGATGATTCAATTAATGCTCGAAAGTTAAACGGTTTGCTCCGCACTCTCTAATTTTTCGGCGTTACCCATACCTGTGTTGCCGGGTCGTCATCCAGATTGCGGACGACCTTATAGCCGGTCACACTCAAGTTTGCATCGTGGTTCTTGCCAGACACGGTATCCTTTACCGAAACGGTTTGGTGCATCGGGATATCTGACAATTTCCCCTTCATATAGATAACTGGATTGTTGTCCGAGTTATTTTTAAACGCGTACTTCAGTGTTCCTTGCTTATCCAAATCATTAGCCTTCTTGGCTTGATCATAAGTCTTATACATTTTATTAACGCTATAAATCGTGACAGTGTGGTTCTTGCGATTAAATCTGTAAGCATCAATTCCCGACTTGCTCTTATAATTGATCGAGCCGTTCATGTACCATAGATTCTTATTTGAAGTCAGCACTTCCTTTGCAGACTTGTGTTGAACCGCGTTTTGCATGCTGGCCTTACTGCTGTCATTTTTTGAAGTTCCTTTGTTTGAGGAACTGCTGCAGCCTGCCAATACCAGTGCAAAGCTTGCAACGACCACTAAAATAGCGGCTAATGATTTGCTTTTTTTCATGTCCATAATCACCTCATATGTTGAAATTATCACATAACACTGGCAAAATCTAGTCGTACGCTTCAATATTAATAATTGATACAAAACTTTAATCAGATCGCAACCGAAAAAGGGTAAAATTTAGGAGAGGGGAGGCAGGTACAAATGGTTACAATTCGAGACATCGCAAAGAGACTAGGCCTGTCGGTTTCGACCGTATCACGGGCACTCAATGACAATAAACGCATCAGCATCAAGACTCGCAGAAACGTTCATCAAATGGCGGAAAAGCTGGGGTATCAGCCTAACTATAATGCTAAAAATCTGACCAACCGTGAAGCGAACACCGTCGGAGTTGTTTTCCCGGTCAATAATCGGGTCGTCGACAACATCTTTTACGTCGGCATTTTACGGGGGATGAACGCCCAATTGAATCAGCGCAACTATGTCCTGTCAATCGCAATTGGCGACAGTACCGAACAGGTTATTGATAACGTTAAATCAATGATCACCCGGGCTCAAATTAAACATTTTATTTTGCTGTACTCACACCAAAATGACCCAGTGATCGAGATGCTCCAAAATGAAGACGTGGACTTTGTCACTATCGGAAAACCAGCGGCGGGGCAGGATTGGCTTTATGTTGATAACGACAATGTTAAAGCCGGTTTTGACGGTGCCAATTTTTTGATTAATGAGTTTCACGCACAAAATCCAGTATTCGTTCAAACCCATAATGATTGGCCGTTTGAAATTGACCGGCGAAAAGGGTATTTGGACGCAATTAATCAAGCTGGCAAACAACCGATTGTCTTTTCGATTCCTGACGCCGATGACGCCGTTCCCGACCAGTTTATAAAGGATCACCCACAGATGGACGGAATCGTTGCTATCGACGATTATAGCGGTCTCAAGATGTACCACCGTTTCAAAATGATTTACCCTGATAAAGACATTGAGGTACTGGGTTATAACAATTCATTACCTGCCGAGCTTACCGATACGCATTTTCATTCAGTGGACATTCATCCCGGGGAAATGGGCAAGTCGGCAGTTCAACTGCTGTTGGATAAGCCGGAAGATGGTGAAGCGGCCAACCGCCATATTATTGTCGGCCACCAAATTGTCTAGGAGTTAGAGGGAAATCACATGAAACAGCAGAATCAATGGCTCTTATTGATGTCGACGTCGATTGTGTCCTTTATGTCGACAATCGATGCCAGTATTGTAAATATTGCTGTCCCTAAAATGTCACGGGATTTGCACGTTCCCAATAATCAGGCGGAATGGGTTGTTTCGGTTTATTTGGTATCAATTTGTGTCTTGCTCATTTTCTTTGGCAGATTGTCAGATCAAATTGGCCGGGTTCGGATCTTTCAGACGGGGACACTGATCTTTGTCACCGGCTCGCTGTTTTGCGGGTTAAGTCTGAATTTACCCATGATTTTGGGCGCCCGGTTACTCCAAGCCTTGGGGGCATCGATGACGATGGCCACTAATTTTGGGATCATCACCGATATTTTTCCGCCCCATCGGCATGGGATTGCTTTAGGGGTTAATAGTTCGTTTGTTCAGGTGGGAAACATCGCCGGCCCGGGAATTGGCGGGCTTATTTTGACGTGGTTAAATTGGCATTACATATTTTATATCAACGTTCCAATTGGGATTATCGCATATTTATTGGGTCATCATTTCTTTCCACGGACACCCCGCTCAACGCGAAAAATTCAAGTTGATGTTCCCGGTTTTTCGACTTACGCTGGTGCTGTGATTAGCTTCTTTGTGATGATCTTTTGGGGGCAAATGATTGGCTTTGGCGATTGGCGAATTTTGAGCTTGCTGGTAGTGACGATTGGATTGTTCGCAGCATTCTTCGTGATTGAACAGCGAGTCGCTGCGCCACTGATCAACCTTAAAATATTTCATAACCTTGGATTTACGTTTGGTATTCTGTCGGCAATGCTGGTCTATGCTTGCGGTTATTTCAATAACGTTATCATGCCATTTTACTTGCAGGATCGATTATTATTGTCGTCAGCGATTGCAGGGCTTATCTTGATGGCAGTGCCGTTGCTCAATATTTTCAGCGCACCCACGGGCGGATACATTGCCGATCACATTGGCGCCGAAAAGGTTTCTTTTTATGCCCTGTTTATCTTCTTGATTCCAGAAGTTATCTTTCTTTCGATTCAGCCTTCCTGGTCAATTTGGTGGCTCATCATTGGCCTGGCGTTGTTTGGAACGGCAAACGGGGCCTTTCAAAATAATCCGATGATCATGGGCAATGCGTCACCGGAGTTTCAAGGAATTGCAGGATCGATCGCGGCATTGGGGCGCAACTTTGGCATGACGATTGGACTTTCTTTGGCCACGTCTCTACTGTACTTTGGAATCAGTCGCCAGGCTGGCCGACGGGTGACAACATACCCCGACGCGCATCCGGACTGGTTTGTGGCCGGGATGCACTTTGCTTATCGGTTTGCGTTGGGGATGATTATTTTAGCGATTATCCTCTTGGCGGTCGTATTGTATCGACGGGCAGCCAAAGAGAAGCGGGTTATGTAAATGCAGAATCAGAAAAAGGGGCACTCACATGAGCGTCCCTTTTGATTTGGCTTCCGGTGGCTATTCCCCTTGAATCTCATAGGTTTCTAGAAAATCCGGTTGAGAAAAGATCTCAATGCGATCTTGATAGCCCTTGACGACGACTTGATCCGCTTCGATGGAGGTGGCGCCGTTTTGTGTAATCACCTGAATTTTATTTTTCTTCTTAGTGATATGACTTTCCAGCGGCTTTAAAAAGTCCATGACAGCTTTCTGATTTTCGCCGTCATAAACAATGAAGGATTCATCAATTTTTCGATGGGCAATGCCGCTTGCTTGCATGTTAATTACCTGCCTTATGATGTGATTTAATACTATTGTATCGCATCAGGTGGCTGTAGAGGGACTGATTGGGAATAAATATGGGGTTAAATTATTTTTTTCGCCTTGATTAAAATGCTTAAACAAGAAGTTTTTTACATCACCAATCTTCTCAAATGAATCAATTCGGGCCTCAAGTTCTGAGAAGATATCTGCAAACAAAGTTTACACTTGTTTGTCGTGATACTCTTGGAACTGTGCATCTGGTACTGCATACCACTATTATGAAGTGACCCCCATTTCTACATTTTACGGGTGTCGTTTACAATCATGAAAATCATTGAACCGCACACTTCAAGGCTTAAATATTTTTAAAAAACAGTGGAATCTGAACATAAGGTAGTCTGTCCGGATTAAAAGATTAATTATTGACATTGTATGTACATAAATATAGTATGTACATACAGGAAAGGGGCCATTATTATGCAAAATTCATCAGATATCAAAACGACCACCAAGGTTTTTTCGAACGGTAATTCAGATGCCATTAGAATTACTAAAAAACTTAAAGAAGCCATGAACTTAACTGCCGGTGACGATGTTGAATTGCTATTTAATCCCTCAACTAATAAGATTGAAATATCTAAGATCACCACCGACCCAAAAATCAGTCCAGAATTTAAAAAAAGATTTGACCGTCTTTATGCTGAGAACGCAGGTTTGATGGAAAGATTGAAAAACCTATGAATTATCTAACTAAGGACGATTTAATTGAAATCAACCGATTAGTAATTGAAGCGGCTCAAGAAGGAACGTTTGGTGTGGCAGACCCGCACGGATTAGAAGCCATTGCGCAACAACCTAGCCAACAATTCTTCGGGCGAGAAGCTTATCCGACCATTTGGCTTAAAGCCGCATTTCTACTTCAAAAAATAACCAAGAAACACGTCTTCTTTGATGGTAATAAGCGAATCGCATTTATGGCCACTGCATTCTTTTTGGACATGAATAATTACGCTTTAAAAGTATCTGAGCAGGATGGTCAAGATCTAGTTATGGAAACTACCCTATCCCCTGATACAGAAGAGCAGATGGTAAAAGCTTCACTTTTCATTAAGGAAAATTCGACACTAATCACAAGATGATTTTAGACGTATAAGGGATTATAAAAACAACAAAAGGCCTCAGGGTGATTCTTCCCTGGGGTTTTCTTATGGGAGAACTATTTTTTATCTACCCTGATAAATTAGCGACAAAATGGTATGTTAGTTTTAAGAAAAGTTTTATAGAGACGGAGAAATCGAGATTTAATGAACTCAAACTTTGAGGAGGTATTCATTATTGTTAGAGCTTAGTTTACCTATTAGCGTTCTATCCTTTATTATTCTTCTAACAACAAAAATCAAAGGGCATCGAGTCAATAAGCTGGTTCTGGGAATTTTTTCATTTCAGTGGGACTCATTATTTTATCCTTAATCACTTTTCTTGGGATGCCGGTGTAATGAGGCTTAAATAACAAGATTTTTGACCACCAACAGTCCCTAATGTGCCCAAATCAACAGCACCAGCGCAACAATGGCGGGTGCCCCTTGAGTTAACAAAATTTGCTTATTAGCAGTGAGCGCTCCGAAAATTGCCGCAACGACGACAAAGCTAATAAACAGCAGCAGGGTGGGGTAGACTGCATCCCCTGGGAAGGCAAATCGGCCAAGCAAAATGCCAACCCCGATGAAGCCATTGTAAAGCCCTTGATTGGCCATGCTTGTCCTGGCCTCTGGTTGCGCCAGGTAGTTGGCAGAAACGTGAAACGCGTTTTGTGCCAGCTTGGATTGGTTGCCAAACATCTCCAGTCCCATGATGAAGAGGGCTTCGATGGCGACCAAAATAATCAATAGATCTGAGATTAATTTAAGCATCTGCATTCACTCCATTTTTCATTATAAGTTGATTATACGGTTATTCTCGAATATTTGGTCAAACACATTTCAAAGCAAAAACGTCCGCCGCATCTCAGAGATGCCAGCGGGCGTTTTGTATTTGGATAACTCAGCAAATTAAATTCGTTTCTTAAGTTCTTTACCCTTTTCTTCAAATCCAGGTTTGCCAAGCAAAGCGAACATGTTTTGCTTGTATGCTTCAACACCTGGTTGGTTGAATGGGTTGATACCGTTAAGGTAACCGGAAATTGCCACTGCAACCTCGAAGAAGTAGATCAAGTAGCCCAACGTGTATGGCGTTTGGTCTGGAATGTGGACGGCCATGTTTGGCACGCTACCATCTGTGTGGGCAAGAACAACGGCGTGGAAGGCCTCCGTGTTGGTGTAGTCCATGGTGCGGCCCTCAAGATACTTCAAACCGTCGAGATTGTCGGCTTCTTTAGGAATGTCAACGTCGTGGTTTGGCTTATCAACCTTAACAACGGTTTCCATCAAGTTACGTAAGCCTTCTTGGATATATTGGCCAAGGGAATGCAAATCAGTTGAGAAGTTAGCTGATGATGGGTAAATGCCCTTTTCATCCTTACCTTCTGATTCCCCCATGAGTTGCTTCCACCATTCAGCGAAGTACATCATGTTTGGCTCATAGTTTTCCAGCAATTCGGTGGTAAAGCCCTTCCGGTATAAAATGTTTCGGTACGCAGCGTACTGGTAAGCTTCGTTCTTGGTTAAATCAGGGTCGGTGTACTCATCAGAAGCATCTGCGGCACCCTTCATTAACTGTTCGATGTCGGCGCCGGAAACGGCGATTGGCAGCAAGCCAACGGGACTTAAGACGGAGTATCGGCCACCAATACCGTCTGGGATGATGAATGATTCGTAGCCGCTGGCATCAGCTTCTTGGCGCAAAGCACCGTGAGCCTTGTCAGTTGTGGCGTAGATCCGCTTTTTGGCACCTTCTGCACCATATTTTTCAATGAGGCGTTCCTTAAAGATTCGGAATGCAATTGAAGGTTCCGTGGTGGTTCCTGATTTGGAAATCACGTTAACTGAGAAATCGCGGTCGCCGATCAGATTGATCAAGTCATAGACGTATGAAGAACTCAATGAGTTTCCAGCGAACATCACTTGAGGGAACTTTCTGCGGTCATCTGGCAGATAGTTGAAGAAGGTGTCGTTCAAGAAATCAACGGCCATCTTGGCACCCAGGTATGAACCCCCGATTCCAATAACAACCAGTACCTTTGAATCTGATTGGATCTGCTTAGCAGCAGCTTGAATCCGAGCAAATTCTTCTTTGTCGTAGTCTTTAGGAAGCGTCAGCCAGTCACGGAAATCACTGCCGGCACCTGTTCCTTTACGCAATTCGTCGTCAGCAGCGTTCACCAATGCCTGCATTTCGCCAAGTTCATTATCGTGAACGAACTTTGATAATTTTGAGCCATCAAAAGAAATATGAGCCATTATAGTACTTCCTCTCAAGAATAGATTAATTAGTTAAGTTCATTATAAAACAAACTACCTGATGGCACGAGTCCCATCAGGTAGTTTGAGAGTTATTTCAAAAACAAATCATCCGACGGGGACTAAAGAATTTGGCAGAACTCGATTGTTTCTTCGTTAGGGCCGAGGATGTTGAAGAATTTGATCCCCTTATCCCAGAATGAAGGAATTGATTGGATTTCGTCGTTAACCATTCGTAATCCTTGGGCCTTGGCGTCAGCAAATGCTTTTTCAACGTCTGGTGTGTTCAATGAAATATGGTTGATTGCACCAGCCTTACGAGCAGTTGGGTCGCCTTCCCATGTTTCAATGGTTAAGTTGCCGAAACGCATGAATGCGCAACGGTTTTCACCATTATGGAACAAGCCGGCTTCTTCAAAGCCAAGTGACTTGTAAAATTCGATTGTTTTGTCCAAATCAACTGATGGAATACCAACGTGTTGGATTCCGGTAATATCATCTTTAATTGCCATGATTAATTTCCTCTTTTGTATCAAATTTTGTAACCGTGTACATTTGTTATGAAAATCAAACCTAAGATAGGTCCATTAAAATCGTGTTTGATTTTTGATGAAATATCTTAGGCCGATTTGATGCGAGCTTTACTCATCTTTCCCAACATCGAGCGCTTGATGCTTTAGGTTAGGGAAGATTTTTGTATCCGCAATTCCTGTAATACCACCTTGGAATAGGAACGCGAAAATGGTTCCGATTCCGAAGTTGGTGAATTGACGGGTAATTGCGAATGCCAGGATCGCCATCAGTGTAGGTGGGATGTAAGAAGCCCACATTGCTGTGTTGGCATTTCCTTTGAAATATTTAAAACGCAGAATCTGCATTAAGTCATCAGCAGGATGCAACACTAAGTTGACACGCTGGTAAATTGAGATTGCAGTCCCAATCATTGCGACACCCAAGAAGTTCAAGACGATGTAAAATCCGATCATGAATGGGGTCTTTGCAGGTGGAAACCCGCTGAACAATGCTGGGTACTTACCAAGGAAGAAGTCTTCAAATACTTGAATCAACGCGGAGAAAGGAACCATGAAGACCAAGTTACCTAAAGCTCTTCGCCAACTCCAGTGACCCACTAGGATGGCGTTTAAAATTGTAATCACAACTCCAAGAATTAAGAATGTCCAAAACAGATTCCAGCCAAATGCGACAGCCAGGTTAGCTTCTGCGGCAGTCCAGTAAGCCGATCCCAAGTAGGAAGGGTGGATTTGCGCACTCGTTACCAGTGTCAGTACATTTCCGGCAGAGTTGATTACCAGTGAAATGATGAAGAAGGTAATCGACTTGGACATCGAGATCGTCCGGCCATTTAATACTTGGCTGGCTGATTCCTCGGTATTTTTCAAACTATTCACCTACTTTAACAACAGCCTTTGAAACACCCTTAGTCTTACCTTGCAAGAATGGTTCAACTTCGTCTAAGTCGAAGACGTTGCTGATGATGGCATCAACGTTCAAGTCACCACTTTGGAGAAGGGCGATTGAGTCTTCGAATGCATTAGGGTTGATGAATGAACCTTGAACAGTTAATTGCTTTTGGTAAACTTCGTAAGTGTTCATTGAGAAATGAGCATCTGGCTTACCAACACCGAACATCAATACTTGAGCACCCTTGCGAGTAGCTTCAATTGCTTGTTCCTGAGTTTGTGGTAATCCAACGGCTTCGATAACAACATCGTAGTCAGCAGGAAGCTTGTCACGAGTTGTGTTGAATGTGTTGGTAACACCTAATTTTTCACGGTTGAGATCCAACTTTTCGTCGATAATTCCGGCCAAGTCAACTTGATGAACACCATAAGCTTGGAGGATTTGGGCGAACAATTGACCCATGAAGCCATCACCAATAACTAAGGCTTTTTGGTATGGTGTCAATTTAAGTAAGTCGATACCATGAACGGCACATGAGATTGGTTCGATAACAGCAGCATCCTTCAAAGATACGTTGTCAGGAATAGGGTAAACGTTTGTGGCAGGAGCAGTGAATGATTCTTCAAGGCCACCATTACGAGTTACACCAACGGCTGAGAGGTTGTCACAGAGTTCTGGACGGCCAGTGTGGCAGTAGAAACATTTGCCACAGTAGATGTTAGGGTCAACAGTGACACGATCGCCAACTTTGAAGCCATCAACGTTTGAACCAACTTCGGAAATAACACCTGAGTTTTCGTGACCAAAGACGATTGGAGGAACAGCATCAGCTGAACCTGGAAGGCCGTTATAAAGGGCGTGATCAGTACCACAAACACCAGCGTAAGCAGTGTCGACACGTACTTCGTCAGGCTTTAATTCTGGCTTGTCAATGTCTTGAATTTCCATGTGTTGTTTTCCAGTAAATACAAGTGCTTTCATAATATAAATAATCTCCTTTTAATATCCGTTATTCCACAAACGTTTGCGGAATGTGTCAAAAAAATAACTTGTTACTTGTTGTATTCTTTCAAAGCTAAGGCAAAGTCCCCGACTGTTGCCGAACCATTTTCTTTGACCAGCGGCATCACGATATATTTATCGAGGTCACCAACGTCAACGTAATTGTTCAGTAAGTCATTAAACTGTGCCCGAACCTTCTTCAAGAAGTCCTCGCTGACAACACCGCCGCCAAAGACAATCTTGGCTGGACGGAGCATTAAGGTGACTTGAATTGCTGCTTGAGCAACGTAGAACGCCATAATGTCCCAAGTGTGATCCGTCATCGGAACGTCTTGCCCCTTCTTACCAGTTCGTGGTTCAAATGTTGGTCCTGAAACCAAACCTTCCAAACAGTCGCCATGGTAAGGGCAGATTCCCTTAAAGTTAAGGTCGTCCGGATGACGTTTCAAACGAACGTGCCCCATTTCGGGATGGCCGATATCACCAACGAAGTTTCCGTTGACAATTGCACCAGCACCAACTCCGGTACCAATGGTGTAATAAACCAACGAATTAATTTTTTCGTTGAACAGCGTTGCCATCACGTACTCGCCATAAGCGGAGCCGTTAACATCGGTTGTCCAACTAATTGGGATATCAAAATCCTCTTTAATCCGACCTACAAAGTTTGTATTGGCCCAGCCTTTTTTTGGGGTATTTGTAATGTACCCATACTTAGGCGAGTTCTTACGAAGCTCAATTGGTCCAAATGAAGAAATCGAGATTGCCTTGAGATCCTTGAACTGTTTGAAGTAATCAACAGTCTTTTGTAAGGTCTCTTTTGGAGTGGTCGTAGGAAACTGCGTCCGGTCCAAAATCCGGTAATCCTCGTTACCAACGGCACAAACAAATTTTGTACCACCAGCTTCAACACTACCTAACAACATGTAAATCTCACCACCTTATGAAATTGTTGTTCATCAAGTTACTTGTGAATGCTTGTTCAATATAAAACATTTTTGATCGAAGTGCAATGAAAACAGTGACGGTATTTACATACGTCTTTTTCATAATTGTCTTCAGGTCTAGACCACAAACGTTATATATCAGTGAAAATCGTCAAAAAACTTTTTTTCTTTAATATTTTGGCACTCATTTACCTGGTGACAGACTCATCCGAAATCCATTCCTTCAATAGTAAGAAGAGCCGCAATGGAATCGGTACCAGAAAGAATCGGAGAACAAATTGATCAAAATGCTCACTCAATTTCATGCAACCGTTTGCATTTTATTTTAAAAGGTGTCATAATACAAAATGTAAACGCTATTATAATTTATATTTTTGAATTGGAGGAATCACAAATGGATGAAGTAAGTAGTTCAGCAGCGACTAAGAAGTCTGGTTTACCCACGCTTCCTGCCAGCACAATTTGGATGATTAACTTTGGCTTCTTGGGTGTGCAGATTGCATTTACCCTGCAGAGCTCACAGATGAGTCGGATCTTCCAAACCATCGGGGCAGACCCTAATAAGTTGGGGTGGTTCTTTATCTTGCCACCACTTGCCGGATTAATTGTTCAACCGATTATCGGTTACTATTCAGATCGAACTTGGGCACCAAAATTGGGTGGCCGTCGATTACCTTATTTGGCACTTGGAACTCTGATTGCCATTATCGTCATGTGTCTGTTGCCTAACTCGGGAAGCTTCGGGTTCGGGTACGCGTCCATTACAGCCTTGGTATTTGGGGCCGTTACCGTTGCCTTACTGGATGTGTCGTCAAACATTGCGATGCAGCCATTTAAGATGATGGTTGGTGACATGGTTAACGATGATCAAAAGAGTTACGCATACGGAATTCAAAGTTTCTTATCAAATGGTGGTGCGGTCATCGCAGCCATCTTCCCATTCATCTTTACCTCATTAGGTGTGGCCAACACCGCTAAGAAGGGGGTTGTCCCACAATCAGTTGTGATTTCATTCTACGTTGGGGCCGCAATCCTACTACTTACCAGTCTGTTAACGATCTTCAAGGTTCATGAATATGATCCGAAAACTTACGCCAAGTATCACGGCATTACTGAAGAAGCCAACTCAACTGGTGGCAACTGGTGGAAATTACTGAAGAAGGCACCAAAAGTATTCTGGACTGTTACCTTGGTTCAATTCTTCTGCTGGGTTGCCTTCCAATACCTCTGGACATACTCTGCCGGAGCCATTGCCAGCAACGTTTGGAACACAACCAACGCAACTTCTGCAGGTTATCAAGCTGCCGGAAACTGGTACGGTGTTCTCGCTGCCGTTCAATCAATTGCCGCCGTTATCTGGTCATACGTTTTGGCTAAATTACCAAATAACCACCATAAGTTAGGCTATTCATTAAGCTTGGCGCTTGGTGCAATTGGATTTATTTCCGTCTTCTTCGTTCATTCACAGTACATTTTGATCGTGTCATTTACCCTCGTTGGAATGGCATGGGCATCTATGAACACTTACCCATTAACAATGGTTACCAACGCCTTGTCTGGTGAGCACATGGGGACTTATCTCGGACTATTCAACGGTTCAATCTGCCTGCCACAAATTGTTGCCTCACTTGCCAGCTTTGGTTTGTTCCCATTACTTGGAAACGCACAACCAAACATGTTCCTGTTAGCCGGTATCATCATGGCCTTGGGAGCAGTCTCAGTTGGATTTATTAAAGAAACTTATCGAGCATAGAAAGGACATTAACTTATGAAAAGAACTTTTGAAGTAGCGCCCTGGAATATTGTTACCCATGACTTCAAGCCTGAAGACAAACGCCTGCAGGAATCAATGACCAGCCTTGGAAATGGTTATATGGGGATGCGTGGCTTCTTCGAGGAGAATTATAGCGGTGACAGTCTTGCCGGCGTTTATCTCGGCGGTGTCTGGTATCCTGATAAGACCCGGGTTGGCTGGTGGAAAAATGGCTATCCAGATTACTTTGGTAAAGTTGTCAACGCGGTTAATTTCATTAAGATGAACATCAAGATTAATGGTGACGCCATTGACCTCGCTAAGGATCAATTCAGCGATTTTGAATTGAACCTGGATATGAAACAAGCATTGTTAACCCGCTCATTTACCGTTACTAAAGGAGATGCCAAAGTTGGCGTTAAATTTGAACGTTTCTTGAGTGTTGCGCAGCAAGAACTTTCCGTCCAGCGGGTATCCGTTGAGAATCTTGGTTCAACTAAAGTTGATCTGACAATTGATTCTTCGATTGACGCGGATGTGAAAAACGAAGACGCCAATTATGACGAACGGTTCTGGGAAGTCCTTTCAACCAAGCAGGGAACCGAAAGTGGAAATGTCGTTGCTAAAACGACGCCGAATGCATTTGGCACCCCACGTTTTACCTCAGGGATGGAAATGCGCAATGTGACGGATTTAAAGGCAGTAAATGTTTCTCAGCCAAACGACAAAGAAGTTGTTAATCAGTTCACAGGCGAGTTGGCACCAAACGACTCGGCTCAACTTGAAAAACGTGTGATTGTCGTGACCTCACGGGATTATGATTCAACAGAATCTTTAACGGCTGCCATGACTCAATTAAGCGATCAAGTCGCAAGTCAATCCTATGACGAGTTGTTTGCTGCTCACACAAAGATTTGGGCAGATCGTTGGAATAAGTCTGACATCGTCATTGATGGGGATACCGAGGCACAACAGGGAATTCGCTTCAACTTGTTTGAACTCTTCTCCACATACTACGGTGAAGATTCACGGTTGAATATCGGTCCTAAAGGCTTTACTGGTGAGAAGTACGGTGGCGCCACTTATTGGGATACCGAAGCGTTCGCCGTTCCTGTTTATCTGGGAATCACCGACCCTAAAGTGACACGCAACTTATTGATGTATCGATACAAGCAGCTTGATGGTGCCTACCATAACGCCAAACAGCAGGGCCTCAAGGGCGCTTTGTTCCCAATGGTGACATTTGACGGAATCGAGTGTCATAACGAATGGGAAATCACCTTTGAAGAAATTCACCGGAATGGTGACATTGCCTTTGCGATTTATAATTACACCCGATACACGGGCGATACGTCATATGTGCTGAACGAAGGCTCAAAGGTGTTAACTGAGATTTCCCGTTTCTGGGCTGATCGGGTTCACTATAGCCAACGAAACAAGAATTACATGATTCACGGTGTTACGGGTCCGGACGAGTATGAAAACAACGTTGATAACAACTGGTACACCAACATTTTGGCCCAGTGGACGTTGAAATACACACTTGAAATTCTCAAAGAAGTTTCACCAGAACAGGCTCAGAAGTTAAATGTGAGCGATGACGAAAAGAAGCATTGGCAAGATATTGTCGATAATATGTATTTGCCTTATGACAAGGATCTTAATATCTTTGTTCAACATGACGGCTTCTTGGACAAAGACCTCAAGCCGGTCTCAGAGATTCCTGCCGACCAATTGCCGCTTAACCAGAATTGGTCATGGGATAAAATCTTGCGTTCGCCATACATCAAGCAGGGAGATGTCCTCCAAGGAATTTGGGACTTCATCGATGATTTCACGCCGGAAGAGAAGAAATCGAACTTTGACTTCTACGAGCAATACACGGTTCATGAATCAAGCTTGTCACCTGCTATATACTCAGTCTTGGCAGCTGATCTTCACTATGAAGAAAAGGCCGTTGAATTGTATGAACGGACTGCCCGGCTTGATTTGGATAACTACAATAACGACACCGTCGATGGCCTGCATATTACAGCGATGACCGGTGGCTGGATTGCAGTCGTTCAAGGATTTGCCGGCATGCGGGTTCGGGATGGCGAACTTCATTACGCACCATTCCTACCGAAGAAATGGTCACACTACTCATTCAGACAGGTCTTCCGTGATCGTCTGATTGAAGTTGACGTCGACCAGGATGGGTCACACTTCAAATTAATCAGTGGTGAGCCGATCACAATTGATGTAGCCGGAAAGCCGGTTAAGTTAGCTTAATAAATAGTTGAATATTCATTAAACAAGTCAGGAGCTGTCGATAAGCTCCTGATTTTTTGTGGCCGTAAACGCAGTTGCAACAAGGCGTAGCGCAGTCAAAATAGTTGACCACCGTGACAAATCAGCGGATACTAATCATATAATTTAAAACAATTTGCACAATAATATGACACGCGATTGATTATTTTGGGAGGCTTGAACTTGACACTTAAAGTAGGCGTAATTGGGGCAACCGGAATGGCTGGCAGTGCAATTGTCAACGAAGCTGTTCGCCGTGGCTTTGAAGTAACAGGATTTGTTCGCAATGCAGATAAAGCAAGGGACATGCTGCCGGACGGGGTCAAACTCGTGACGAAGGACGCCTTTGAAATTCAACGCGTTGATATTTCAGACTTGGATGTCTTAGTCGACGCATTTGCCACCCACGATATGAGTCAGGCATATAAGCACGTTGACTTGGCTGCTCGACTGGTTGAATTGGCAAAGGATACTGACAAGCCCCGGCTGTTCTTCATACTGGGGGCTGCCAGCCTTGAAACCGGCAACGGACATCGGTTAATTGACAAGCTTGAAAAGATGCCGAATAACGAATCGTTTATTGAGGTGCCACGCCAACAGTTTAAGGAATACCAACTGTTAATGAATACCAAGAATGTCAATTGGGTTGCGGTTTCACCGAGCGCTAATTTTAAGCCGGGGGATGCGACAGATTTTGTGCTTGGGAAAGACAGTTTGTTGACCAATGCAGCTGGCAAATCAGAAATTACTTCGGAAACGATGGCTAAAGTGATTAATGATGAAATGGAACATCCAACTCATCATAATGAACGATTTACAGCTGTCGGCCAATGATCAGGTCTCTTTAGAAGTTATAGGGGCTTAATGGCCAGATCGGAAATAATTTGTTGGCTTTTTAAGGGTAACTTAAGATTGATTCAATATAATTAATTAGTTAATGCAATAGTGACAACCTGTTTCTGGGGGAATTTAAATGAAACAATCAAAGCTGACAGCAGTGTTGTTAACACTTACATTGGGGATTGGAACCGGTATTGTTGATACTGGTTATTTGATGTCCCCTCGTGATGCGTTGGCCGCTGACACAGCGACAACGGGGGAATCAACACCACAGTCTGATTTTAAGTGGTCCTTTGATTCTGTAAACAAAACAGCAACTGTAACGGGCGCTAATGTCTGGTTTGGTCAGTCTGGAAATACCGAAAGTAGCGTCGTGATTCCTGATACGGTTACCAATGATGGCCAAACATATAAAGTAACCAGTATTGGTAGTCATGCATTTGACTACCAGGACGGCGTTGTGAGTGTGACCCTCCCGAAATACTTAACAACGATCGGAGAGTCGGCTTTTGCGTACTTGAAAAATTTGACCAATGTTGATTTCTCTCAAGCAACGAATTTAAAAACAATTGGTAATTTGGCTTTTGTCGGCCTTCAACAGACGACATCAATTACACTACCGGACTCAGTGACAACTATTGGCCGACTGGCGTTTGCGTATGCCCACGTTTCTCAAGTGAACTTGGGACAAAGCGTTCAAACAATTGGCGAGAAAGCCTTCGCTGCGATGGACAATTTGGCAAAAGTATCGCTTAATTCCAATTTGGTGAGCATCGGGGATCAAGCCTTTGTTTATGATAGTAAACTCTCTGACGTTAATTGGTCGGATGCAACCTCACTTAAAGATATTGGCGAAGGCGCCTTTGTGTATGCGGGACTTAAAGGAACGATTCCAATTCCTGCTGCTGTTCAAAGCATTGGCAATCAGGCGTTTGCTGGTAATCAAATTACCGGGGTCACGTTTGATGATGCACTTAAAACTATCGGGACATCTGCTTTTGCCTACAATAAAATTACAAACACGGTGACAATTCCTAAAGGTGTGACATCAGTCGGGATCCAGGCTTTTGTTGGCAACCTGATCAAAGAAGTTGACCTTTTAGGAAGCTCATCAATTGGAGCCGATGCGTTTACTCAAAATAATATTACCAAGATTTCGAGCCCGTCAGCTCAGCTGCCAACGAGTGGTGCTGTTGGTCAGGTCGCAACAATTGTTGCCGATCAGGCGACAGTATCGATTGGTGACCTTTTTAGTATCGATACCAACGGGAAGACGAATCAAAATATCGACATTTCTAATTTAACCAATGGCGTCACTTACGATCAAAGTACCGGCAAGTTTGATGTTCCCGCCAAAACAACCCAATTTTCGTTCACTTGGACACTTAAAGATAATAATAATCAACTATATTCTGGTAACTACACGGTCGATCGAACAGTGCCGACCATTAAGGCGCACCCTTCCACCATCTATATTGGTGATTCCTGGAAGGCTGCTGATAATTACGATGGCCAAGATCTCGATAAAATGACGGTGACGGTTAAAGACCAGTCTGGCAAGACATTAACCAGTGTTGATACAAGCAAGGCTGGCACCTATTACGTGACTTATGCTTATGGCAATGATTCAACAACCGTACCCGTTGTGGTTGCCAAAAAATCGATCACATATGGATTAATTGGCAGTCAAACCGTTGACTATAATGGTCAAGTACAGCAGCCAACGCTTTCAAACTATAGTGTCAGTTTAAGCTCGGGTGATAGTTACACGCTAAAAGACGGCGACATTGCGGTTAAAGATAACGCCGCTGATGCAAAGACTTACCAGGTTGATCTGACTGATCAGGGACAGAAAAATATTGAAGCCGCTTATGGCGATAAATATAACCTGACTCAGGATAGCAGTGGTGCTACATTTACGATTCGCGACGGAAATGCAACTGCCAGTCTGAATGACGGAACCAAAGTTTATGATGGTCAGGTCGCTAGCAAGAGTTATCAGCCGACTGTGACGGTTAAAGATAGCAGTGGCAATACCTTGGGTACTCTGGCGCTTTCGGCCGGTCAGTATGAGATTGTCGGCGATGATTCAAAGGTTGGCAGTTATCCAATTAAACTGACTGCAACGGGCATTGCAGCAATTGAAGCACATTTTTCAAATGTTTCGTTTTCAGATTTGAGTGCAGTAAGTGCAACTTATACCATTACCCCTAACGAAAATGTTGTTGCAACTTTGAGTGGTGGATCAAAAACCTATGATGGCAAAAAAGTCAGCGAAAGTGGGTTCACGCCAACCTTAACCTTGAAGGACGGCGACAACGTGATTGCCACGGTTAAGCTTGAAAAGGGACAGTACGACATTGCCAACGATGACTCGAAAGTTGGCAGCTACTCAATCACGATTGCAGCTAGTGAGATTGCTCAATTAAAAACCACCTATTCAGATTACGACTTGTCAAAATTAACTAGCGTTAAATCAACCTATACGATTTTGGCACCTCATCAGGTTTCATATACCATTCAAGGATCACAGAGCGTTGGATTTGATGGTAAAGTTCATTTGCCGGCGGCTAGTCACTTTACGATCACCATGAGCGATGGGACAAAGGTCGCCCTTCAAGATTCTGATTTGATGGTCGCTGACCACGAGAATGGTGTAACCGATGCGGGAAGCTACCGGGTCGTATTAAGTGATTCCGGTAAAACAAGAATTGCCGGCATCCTGGGTGCCAGCAATCAGCTGGTCGATGGAACTTCCACAGCAACATTGACGGTCACCAAGCAAAAGGGGACGGCCTCGTTAACCGATGGCAGCAAAGTCTATGATGGCAAAAAAGTCAGCCAAAGCAATTATCAGCCAACGCTGACTTTGAGGGATGCCAATGGTACGACGCAAGCCACCATCAAATTGACGGCTGACCAATACAGCATTGAAAATGATGGATCGGCTGTCGGCAGTTATTCGATCACCTTAACTTCTGCAGAAATCAAAGCGTTGCAGGCAAAGTATCCAAACGATGATTTTAATTTAAATGCGGTCAAAGCAACCTATACGATTACCGCCCAACCGACACCTAAGCCAACTCCTGGCGGCAATGGGGGTGGGGGTAGTTCCGCAACGCCAACAACGCCAAGCACCCCTTCTTCCAACGACAACAGCAGTTCCTCCAGTTCGACAATTGTTGAACCAAGTACTGTCGCCAAAAAAGGTGCCGTAGTCTATGCGATTAAGAAGATTGGCTTGTATGGCTCAAAGGACTTTAAGCAACGTAGTCGAAAAGCATGGTACGTGCAAAAGCCACGGATTTATCGACCGATGTTTGTCGTCACTGGATACAGCCGTGATGGAAACGGAAATCTACGCTACAAGGTTCGAGACGTAAACCACCTGACAAAGAATCGCAACCAAACCGGCTACATCACGGCGAGTTGGAAGTATGTTCGCCCAGTATATTATCAAAGCCGCCAGAAAACGATTACGGTCATCAACCCGCGGGGCGTGAACGGATATCGAAAGGTGAACTTAAGTGATAAGGTTAAAAATTATAAGCAGGGATCGGTTCTCAAGGTTAAAAAGGTGGTTAATTATCATCTGACAACCCGATTCATTTTGGATAATGGTCAATACGTCACTGCCAATCGAAAATTAGTTCAGATGGGACACCGCAGACTGCCAAAATCGGTTCGAGCTAAAGGTGCCATCAATCGGTATGCCAATGTCAATTTGACAAAGAAGAACAAGCACTATCCAAAGTCGGCTCATAAACGTTTCAAAGTTTACGGCTTCGACTATTCTGACGCCAATAGTGTCAGTCATCATGGCCGGTTAAGGTACCGAGTAGCTAATGGTTATATTACTGGAAATACTAAGTATATCAGTATATTGAAATAACTAAAAAGTAATATTACAGTGGTCGACAATCATTTGTTGGCCACTTTTTTTGGCTAAAATCAAATAAATGAACACCCACATAACTACTTTAGTATAGTAACAGATTGTTAATTATTGTTCTGAAATTAAACTCAATTTTGTAAAAGGGTTGCCACAATAATGTTTTAGAGGTACGCTTTATTTGTATCGAGTTTGCACAAAGGGGAAATCGGCCATAACGTACGGGGAATACGTAAAAATGGTTCATTATTATTGTGTAATATGTTGAGTATTTCAACATCTCGGTTCAAATTAACTATTTAGGGGGAGATAAGATGCAACGTCATTTTACTCAATTACGTCAGTTTGTTTTGACGCATTTTCGCTTGTTAAGCATCGTGGCAATTTTGCTGTGCACATTTGTACCAGCTGTTGTTGCCACCACTCATGTCAGTGCTAGCAACATTGATACTCAAATTACAGGATTGTCCGCAACTTCTGCAAAGGAAGACGGTGCCACGGTTTTGCCGACCACTTCTCAATTGTGGTATGCGGGGCCGGTCCATACGCTGGACTATGATTTTACAATTGCCGACGGGACGACCGTTAATGATGGGGATACCGCCACGGTCACCTTACCGCAGGGAGCGGTCTTCAGAACGCCGGAAAAATTTGACATTCAGTCCAGCAACACTAATGAAACAGTTGGTCAGTTTGTTGCCAATCCAAAGTCGACAACCGGCCAGATCACCTTTAGTAACGCGGCTTACTGGGCAAAATACAATAAGAACCGTCACGGATCACTTGAATTCTCAGTGACTGGAACCCGCGCATTTACACCGAGTTATCCAGTTAACGTATTTCTTGCTAAGAATGGTTGGGGAATTAACGAGTCGGTTCGACCAAACGGGACCTTATCAGAAGTTAACTGGCAGGTCTTGATTAATCCCAATAACCACAAGTTAAACGATGTTAAGGTCAACGATGTCTTAGGTAACCAATCGGCGCAGAGTATGAAAGCTGATTCACTGTATGTGACATCTAACGCAACCGGCCAAAAGATTGCGGCAACCCATTACACGGTCACCCCAACCGCAACCGGATTTGATTTCCAGTGGAATGGCACTTTGGATGAGGCTGTCAATATTATGTCGACGACATCAATCAGTAATGACAACGAGTACAGCCTTTATGGCACTGAACTTGATTTGCCAAACACTGCTTCAATTACGGCAACTGATGTGACAAGTTCCACGACTGGGACACCAGTGACGTCTTCAAGCACCAAGACGGTTGTCTTAACGATGGGAAAAGGTTCTGCGAACGGTGATCATACCGATACAACGACCAGCGTAACCGTTAAGAAAGTATGGAAAAATGTTCCTGATGGCGTAACGACACCAGCTGTAACTGCCAAGCTATATGCTGATGGCAAGGACACTGGAAAAACAGTTACGCTGAATTCAGATAATTCGTATCAACAGACGTTTACCGGCTTGGCCAAATTTGCCAAGGATGGCCATGCGATTCAATACACAGTCAATGAGGCTCAGGTTCCCGATGGCTACAAGAGCGATCCGGATGGTAACCCACAAGTTGCACCTGACAGCAAAGGCGTTGTGACGTTAACCAACGTTTATCAACAAAAGCCGCAGTGCTTCACTTATGTTCACGTCACGAAGACTTGGAAGAACGTGCCGTTCTGGAAGTGCACACCGTGTGTCAATATCACACTGTATCAAAATGGTGTGCCTTATCGATACCGCACACTCAGTTATTTTAACTGCTACGAAACGACTTTCCACTTCTTACCACAATACGATGGGCAGGGTAACAAGTACGTTTACACGGTTGCCGAGGACTACGTGCCATTCGGGTACAAGACCCGGACACCGGGACAACAATTACCTGACTCAAATAACAATGTTAATTTGATTAATGTTTATCACCATCGTCACCATCACTTCTTCCCATGCTGGGGTTGGTAAAAATTGAAGTGTTGAAAAAATTCGGTGAGTAAAGAAGGCTGGAAACAAGACTAAATGTTTTGCTCCGGTCTTCTTTTTAGGTTATATGTTACCGAGCTGAATGGTTGTGGAGGTGTTTAAATGAATTTTTGGCCGCTAATTTGGTCCTGCTTGTTTATTTCGTTATTCAGTACGGGAGGATTTGGTATCCTCAACGTTTTTAACATTTGCTGCAAAAAGGATGCCGAAGCCCGTTTTTCTGTCGCGATTCAACGCAAAATTAGTCGGATGTACATTATGGTACCGGCGTTAAATGAAGAAAACGAGATTGTGGCGACTGTTGACCGACTATTACGGGTAACGATTTTGATTGGCATGGCACTTATTTTCTTGGTTGTAGAAGTCCAAAGTCGTTACCAGGTCGCATTTTATCTACCTTGGTTGATATTAAGTGCACTCGGGATGGATGAGGTCACGCCTCAGATTTCCCTGAATCATGGTAAAGAATGTTTATTGAACTCACATTCCACCGAGATGTCATCCCAAAATAAATTTTAAAAAATGGCAGGAAAACCGCAGTTCAGGCGATTTCTCCTGTCATTTTTTTGTTCTGGGACACGTTTTAACAAAAAACACTTAACATGGTTTGAAATGAGAATACAATGAGAATATAATGTTTTTTATATAAATTAATGGCTACACCGTTAATCACATTTTAATCAAACAAAGAATATACATAAATAAGTCGTCAAAAGGAGATAGTCACGTGGTTGAGACAAATACCGACCAATTCTTGAACATTAAAGGTGTGAGCACCGCATTCAAGATTAACGGTCAATACTATGATGCTGTTTCAAACGTCAATCTTGAGGTGAAACATGATGAGATTTTGGCCATTGTTGGCGAATCTGGTTGTGGTAAGAGCACTTTGGCCACAACGATCATGGGACTTCACGATCCGGAAGAAACCAAGATTTCGGGGGAAATTGATTTCGAAGGAACGGATTTATTGAAGCTGGATGAGAAGGGATATAACAATGTTCGAGGCGCCAAAATCGGCATGATTTTCCAAGATCCTTTGTCTGCACTTAATCCGCTCAAACGAATTGAAGACCAAATCCAAGAAGTCATGATTTATCATACCGACATGACAGAAAAGCAACGTCATGCGCGGGTCATTGAACTCCTTAATCAGGTTGGGATTGAAGATCCTGAACGTACCGCGCACCAATTTCCACATCAGCTTTCTGGTGGGATGCGGCAACGAATTATTATTGCAATTGCAATCGCTTGTAAACCAGATTTGATTATTGCTGACGAGCCAACGACGGCTTTGGACGTGACGATTCAAGCTCAAATTCTGGATGTTTTAAGAGATATCCAACGAGAAAATCACGCCGGCATTATCTTGATCACCCATGATTTGGGCGTGGTTGCCGAAACAGCCGATCGGGTTGCGGTTATGTATGCCGGACAAATTGTTGAACAAGGGACAGCAGCTCAGATTTTTAATGAGCCCAAGCACCCCTATACGCGTTCACTGCTACGATCGATGCCGCAACGGGATAACGAAAACGATGAACTCTACGTTATTCAAGGAATGGTTCCTTCACTTCAAAAGATGCCGAAAGACGGTGACCGGTTTGCACCACGAATACCGTGGATTCCAGCATCCGCTCACGAAGCGCATCCGGTTATGCACGATATCGGCAACGATCATTTAGTCCGCTGCACTTGCTACAAAGACTTTTATTTCCCGGATCAAGTAAAGGAGGGCGCCGGTCATGAGTCTAATTGAAATTAATGGCCTAAAGGTTCACTACCCAATTCGCGGGGGCTTTTGGAACCGGGTGGTTGATAACGTCAAAGCTGTCGACGGCGTCACGTTTAATATTGAAGCCGGAGAAACGTACGGCTTGGTTGGTGAATCCGGATCTGGCAAGTCGACAACCGCCAAAGCAATTATTGGTCTGGAAAAAGCAACTCAGGGAACCGTTATGTATAAAGGAAAAGACGTTACCAAAGCGGAAAATCGCAGAAAGCTCGATTATAACCGGGATGTTCAAATGATCTTCCAGGATTCGCTGTCCAGCTTGAACCCACGAAAACGAATTGAGGATGTGATTGCAGAACCTCTTAGGAATTTTGAACATCTGGATAAGGAAGAAGAAAAATTGCGGGTTCTTCAATTGTTGGACATTGTTGGCCTGGATGCCGATGCCTTGTATAAGTATCCCCACCAATTCTCGGGTGGACAACGACAACGAATTGGGGTTGCCAGAGCAGTGGCGACCCACCCAAAGCTCATTATTGCCGATGAGCCGGTATCGGCACTGGACTTATCCGTTCAAGCCCAGGTGCTTAACTTCATGAAGAAAATCCAGCGCCAATTTGGCATTTCTTACCTGTTTATTTCTCATGATCTCGGGGTTGTCCGCCATATGTGCAAAAATATTGCCATTATGACTCGCGGGCGCGTTGTTGAAGTTGGAACCCGAGATGACATTTACAACAATCCAATGCACATTTACACAAAGCGTTTGTTGGCGGCGATTCCCGAAACCAACGTCAATCATCGAGAAGAACATCGCAAGCACCGGTTGGAAATTGAAAAGATTTACCAAGAACAACAAAAAACGTATTACGACAAAGATGGCATGGCGTTCCCGCTGGTTCAGGTTTCGCCGACGCACTCGGTTGCCTTGCCACCCGAACTTGCCGAAAAATTTGAACAACAGTCTGAGAAAAAGGGGGTCAATGTCTGATGTGGAAAACAATTTTGCGCCGGGTTCTGATTATGATTCCGGAACTGATTATTTTAAGTATTTTAGTTTTTCTGCTCGCAAAGGCAATGCCCGGAGATCCGTTTACCGGGTCGATTAACCCACGGGCCGATCCTGCTCAGATTCATCATTTGATGGAGATCCACGGTCTTTACGATCCCTGGTACCAACAGTACTGGAATTGGGTCGTCCATTTGTTCCACGGGGACTTGGGAATGAGCTATGAGTATCAGGAGCCGGTTGTTGATTTGATTCAGCAACGTGGTGCCAACACCCTGTGGTTAGCACTGTTCACAATGGTTTTAACTTACGCCATTGGGTTGCCGCTTGGCTTGTACGCCGCTCATCACGAAGGCAAACTTCAAGATACATTGGTCCGTGTTTATACATACGTCACCATGTCGATTCCATTCTTCGTTGTTTTGGTTATTGGAATCTGGATCTTCGGATATGCGCTTAATTGGTTCCCAACCAGCGGATCGGTTTCTGCTCAGGCGAGTGGACTTGGCGGAACGATATTGTCGCGGCTGGATCACATTATTTTACCCGGTTTACTGGGTGCCTTGTTTGGGACCGTCAATATTGTCCAGTATCTGCGGTCAGAAGTGATTGATGCTAAGCACTCTGATTATGTTCGAACGGCACGATCAAAAGGGGTGCCGATGAAAGACATCTACAGACACCACATCTTCCGGAACTCCCTGTTACCAATTGCCGCGTTTGCCGGGTATTCGATCACTGGTTTATTGGGTGGGTCCATCTTTACTGAAATGGTCTTCTCATATCCTGGTATGGGCTTGCTATTTTTAAACGCCATCAATTACCGCGATTACACCGTTATTACTGCTTTGGTCTTGTTATATGGCTTCTTGAACTTGTTGGGAACGTTGCTTTCAGACATTGTCTTGAGCATCGTTGACCCACGGGTTCGGGTTGAGTAGGGGGTGGCTGAGATGAAACGCGATATTGAAGAAGCAACCACCATTTCAAAGGAAGACCTGGCACGATTAACCAAGGAAGCAAACGAAGAGGCCACACCATCTCGAATGAAGATTATGTGGGGCGAATTCAAAGCTGACAAACCAGCGATGGTTTCTTTATTCCTACTCATTTTCTTTATTTTATTTGTCATTATTGCCTCGATGTTTATTGACGTTCCCAAAATGATGGAAACCAACATTATGGGCTACTATAACAAGCCGTTTACACCGGAGTATTGGCTGGGTGCCGATGCCGGTGGCCGCTCGATTGCCAAAGAACTGATTGTCGGTTCACGAAATTCCATTTCAATTGCCATTGGTTTGACGATTATTTCTTCGACCTTTGGTATCTGCTGGGGGCTGGTATCCGGCTACTTTGGCGGAATGGTCGATTTGGCCATGCAACGGGTTTATGACTTTATGATGATTATTCCAATGTTAATGACGATCATTGTTATTGTCACGATTATCCCGCATTACAACGCGATTACGCTCACCCTTATCTTATCGATCTTTTATTGGATGGGGACTTCACGTCTGATTCGCTCGCGGACGTTGGCTGAGTCTCAAAAGGATTACGTTGCCGCATCAAAAACGTCCGGAACCAGTAATTTCAAGATTATTTTCAGAGAAATCATGCCGAACATTTCGTCATTGATCATTGTTGACACGACGCTGTCATTTGCAGAAAACATTGGTGTTGAAACCGGGCTTTCGTTCTTGGGCTTCGGTCTGCCAATGGGAACGCCGTCACTTGGTACTTTGATTGCCAACGCCAACGACCCTGAAAATATTACCCAGTATTGGTGGACGTGGCTTCCTGCAGCCGTTGAGATTATCATTTTGTGTTTGTCGATTAGTTATATCGGTCAAGTGATGCGGCGAACCACCAACGCGGCACAACGGCGTGGCCAGGATCAGAAATAATGTAAGTTCGATAAAGGGGATGGTGCAATTTTTGCAGATTGATGTGTGGTTTTGTTAGTCGTTTAGTTGAATCTTAAATTGGAGGGATGTTTTATGAGCAAAAGAAAATGGCTCACAGTCGGAATTGCGGCTGTATCAGTTATGACACTTGCCGCCTGCTCTAATGGTAAGAGCAGCAGTGAATCAGGCGCTGGCAAGCACGTGGCAATGTCAGCTACATATAGTGGCCCGGGTAAGGCGACTACAGCAGGAAATAATAGTACGTTAAAGGTTGCCGAAGTCAACGATGCGCCGTTTGCGGGGATTTCGTCACCGACGTTGGGGACTAACGCTGAAGACACAGATGTATTCGCACCCGGTGGCTCGGGGAACCTGTTCAACGTTACGAAGAACTACAAGATTGTCAACGGTGGATTAGCCAACCAAAAGATTGACCGTAAAGCAAAAACCGTTACAATTACCCTTCGTAAGGACGCAAAATGGTCAAATGGTGCTAAAGTCACGGCTAAAGATGTTGAATATCCATATGAAATAATTGGAAATAAAAACACAACATCACAACAATATTCATCCGATTTTGCTGCTATTAAAGGGATGGCGGCTTACCATTCAGGGAAATCTAAGACAATTTCTGGCATCACCTTCCCAGATGGGCAGAATGGTCGGACTGCCGTTATTCATTTCTCACGGATGGCACCATCCATGAAATACGCAGGAAACTCATTTATTTGGCAAACTGTTGAACCATATGAGTACTTTAAGGGAATTCCAATTTCTAAACTTGCATCATCAAGTAAAGTCCGTAAGAATCCGATTTTTACAGGCCCTTACAAGCTAGATAAAATCGTCCAAGGCGAATCAACGAGCTGGTCTCCAAACAAGTATTACTATGGCAAGAAGCCACAGATTAAGCACATTACCATTCAAGTTGTATCGACTAACAATGCATTAGCTGCATTTAAGTCCAAGAAGTATGATTTTGTAGCCGGTGGGCCAAATTCAGTTATGCCTTCAAGCCAATATCCTAAGTTTAAGAAGCTAAGCGATTATGGGATTGCTGGTACACCTTCCATGGGTTATGACTACTTTGGTTTTAATGTTGGTCACATGGATACCAAAACTGGTCGAAATGTGATGGATAAAAATGCCAAAATGGCAAATAAGAATCTTCGTCTGGCGATGATGTATGCTGCCAATGTTAATGCCGTTGAACAGAAATTTGGGAACGGTGTTTCATGGCAAGCCAATACTTTGATTCCACCTGCATTTAAGGATGTCTATGATGCTAAGAATCCAGGCTTCAAGTATAATATGAAGAAAGCTAAGTCACTCCTTGATAAGGCTGGTTACAAGAAGAAAGGCAAGTGGCGGACAGATCCAAACGGTAAAAAGCTGGTTATTCATTTAGGTGCCATGCAAAGTTCTGCTGCAACTGAAGCTGAGTACCAATACTACATGCAACAATGGCACAAGGCTGGATTGGATGTCCAGATGACAACTGGTAAGCCAATGGAAATGAACAGTTTTTACTCTACTCTTCAAAAGCCAAAGCAAACTGCCATCGATGTCTACCTAGCCGCTTGGTCATTGTCATCTGAACCAACACCAACTCAGATTTATGGTGTTGATGCAACATTTAATATGGGGCATTTTGCAACTAAGAAGAACACTGAGTTGATTAACAGTTTGAATAGCAGTAAGGCTTGGAACGCTAAGTATCGTGCCCAACAATACAAGAAGTGGCAACGTTACATGAACAGTCAAGCTGCGTACGCTCCTGAGAGCTTTAGCTTGGCATGGAGCCCGGTTAACAAACGTGTTAAGGGTTATAGTGTTGCCCCAACCAACAATGAATTCTGGAGCAATCTTTCATTGACTGCTGCAAGTCCAAAGTAATTGAGGAATAACGGCCCAATCTGAATTTTATAGAACCACAGAACAACAAAAGCATCCCGAAAACCACAAAACGGCTTCCGGGATGTTTTTGTATAAATAATCACGTTATTTAAACTGTAACATTCTTGACATATTTACCTGAAAAGTATAACCTCGCAATAGTTAGATAGTCGAAGATGTTCCTTAGGTGCATCGCAAATTACACCTTTACATAATATTTCGGATTAATAATTGAGGGATTATTCAGACCATGTGTACTTCGACCACGGCATATTGAAAATCGGAAAGAGGTTGGGAAGTTATGAAGAAAATTACTCGTTGGTTGGTGGGGTTTGCCAGCTTAGCATTATTTGTGTCGGCAACACCACTCACACAAGCGGCATCGCAAAAGAAAGCTGCCGGCAAAGATCCTTATGGGATTGAAAAAATTCTCAAGAAGTTAATGCAGAAGAAAAAGGTGTTGCCTAACAAGAATGTTCAGTTAGACATCATCTTGAAGCCGCAAAACGAAAATCAGATAACCGACAAAATATACGCGGTTAACACCCCTGGTAATCCAGAGTTCAAGCAGTTCTATACTCCAGAAAAATTTCGGGATGAATTTGGTCAACCTGCGAGTGTTTCTGGTGAGTTTAAGCCTTTTTTCAATAAATACCATTTAAAGTCAAAGACCTTCTCCAATGGGCTGATTATTAATGTCAGTGGGAAAGCTAAGAACATCAACAAAGCCTTCTCAACCAACCTGCAGACCGCAAAGTATCATGCCAACCCGGTTCAATTCTCCTCCAAGAAGCCGGTAATGCCAGCTAATTTGGCAGATAAAGTTCTGACGGTGCTTGGAATCACCACCTTCAGCAAGGGCGCATCGGGACTCGTGACCAGCAACGCCAAGAGTAATAAGAGCGTTGGTAAACCTAATGAGAAGTATGCACCAAGTAAATTTGTCAAACAGTACAACTTACAGCCGCTCTATGACAAGGGTTATCAAGGACAAGGCCAGACAGTGGGGATCATCACCTTCGCCGGCTTTAAAAAGAGCGACGCCGAAACATTCTGGAAGGGCGAGGGCATTGATGCCAAGCCAAATCGGTTAAGCGTCAAGAAGATCTCAGCACCCGCTGCTCAAACCACCAACACGCCTACCAACCAATTGGAAACCACGCTGGATGTTGAGCAGTCAGGCGCAATCGCTCCTCAAGCCAACATCCGTGTTTACCAGGCTAACTGGAGTGACGTCGGATTGGCAAATACGTTTGCGACTGCTTTTGATGAGAACAAGGCCAGTTCACTATCCATGAGTTGGGGAATGAACGAATATATCACCCACTACTTGAATCAGAAGAAGTTATTGACGCCGGTCTATGGGCAGGCATTAAGCTTGCTACTGGCGCAAGGTGCGCTACAAGGCGTTTCAACCTTTGTGGCTTCTGGTGACTCTGGTGCTTATGATCAGGGTATTGGTGGGACGTTTCACTCCATTAATATTCCAAATTACAGTACCTACGCTGATTTCCCTGCAGACAGTCCTTGGGTAACGTCAACCGGTGGGACCACCCTGCCATTTACCAAGAATCTTGGGGGCGGCGTTAAAATCTCAGTGGACAAGGAACGTGCCTGGGGTGCCGATTACATGTACAAAGCGTACGCCCAACACCGAAAGCTATTCCAAACCAACTTACAGGCGATGATGTCTCTGTACAACGCTGGCGGTGGCGGTATCAGTAAGCTCTATGATGCCCCTAAGTACCAGCAGGACTTCCCTGGCGTTAATACCTTCAATGCCCGTCAATACATCTCTAATTCGATGCAGCCAAGTCCTAATCCGGTTCTGGTAAGTGGCACTCAGTATGGCCGGAATTATCCAGATGTTTCAGCGAATGCGGATGTCAATACCGGTTATCAGATTTACGCTAAATCATTGGGCTGGCATATCGTTGGTGGTACCAGCGTCGTTGCCCCACAATTTAACGGGGTTACTGCCGTTATCAATAGTGGTAAGGGCACCCGAATGGGGTTCTGGAACCCACAGATTTACGCACTGGCTAAGAATCGAGATACCTCACCATTTACGGTATTGGACAGCGATAATAATAATTCCAACCTGTACTATGTCGGCCAACCTGGGAAGCTGTATAACCAGGCAACCGGACTTGGCACGGTTAACTTTGAAAAGTTATATAACAGTTATCAATAATATGAACAATTGGGGCCGGGACAAAACGAAATGTTTTGCGCCGCCCCCTTTTTTTCGCCCTAATATGGCACTGCTTAAACGTGTACAATAAGGTCAACTAAGGAAATCAAGGAGTGATTGTGATGAGCCAAAAAATTAACAATGGGGATGCCTGCGGGTTACCTTCAAGGCAGCCGGAAGTATCACCGTTTTCTAAGAAATTTTCAACGGGGGAGCTGCCTGTTGAACCCAACCGTTATCACTATGTTTGGGCCAAGTTCTGCCCGTGGGCCACGCCGGCCGCAATTATGATTGATTACACGGGTTTAAATCGGGTCATTTCAAAATTTGCGACGTATCCATTGCGGCATTCGGGAATCGATGATGATTGGTTCTTTGGAAGGGATGCAGCTGATGAAGATCCAGTTTTGCACACGACCCGACTTTCAGAGAACTACAAAAAAGCCGTCCCGAATTTTTCAGCACGGCCAACGGTTCCAGCCCTGATTGATTTAACCACGGGTGGCGTGGTGAATGATTCATCACGCGATATTATGTTTGAACTGGGTGGTCAGTGGAAGGCATTTTTTTCTGAGAAAGTACCAGACGTTTACCCGGATGATTTAAAAGATGAGATTGATTCAATGAATACACGGATTATCACGGACATCACATCGGTTCCCGGCAAAATCAGTGATGCTGATTCCCAAACTGAATATGAAATCCTGTTCAACCAGTATTTCGATCGATTGGAAAAGCTGGATCAACGGTTGGCCGACCGCCGTTTCTTGATGGGTGACCACATCACGTTACCCGATTTCTGGCTGGTCGTCAGCCTAATTCGCTTTGACGTTGTGTTCTACTTCAAGAGTAAGCTGAATAAGAAACGACTCGATGACTTCCCAAATCTTTGGCGCTACGCAAAAGCATGCTACCAAATTCCGGCATTCAAACAAAACTCGGACTTCATGGCCATCAAGCAGCACTTCTTTCAAGTCAGCGATGATCCGGTTACCTCGATTGACCGGGTGATTCCTGGGGGACCAGACCTGAGACGTTGGGAAGAATAAGACCACAGCGTGGAATGAATTCACAGTGTCTACGATAATGTCATTATCATTGCTTGACAGGATAGGCATGTCAGCAGTTCTTTAATTAATTAATTTATCTTCCAATGCCTGTGTCAAGACCTCTGAAAAGTTGATATGCTGGTCTTTTCCCATTTTAACCAAATACTCTGGAATCGAAACATTTTTCCGGACTGTTTTAGACGTTCGTCTGCGATAGTCTTCCATGTCTAAAGAAACAATGGTTTTGATATCAGTTCCTGTAACTTGAATATCCTCGAGAGCGGTTGGTTTTGGCCACGTCATTTCGTCTACCAACATCGTGCCGATTAGATCCGAAGCCATTTCAAGTGCTTCTTCCATTGATTCGCCTTGGGTCCATGCACCGTTGTTAATGTCTGGGATCTCAACGCTATAGCCAGTTTTTTCGGGGTGGAGAATTACGGGGTAAATTACTAATTTATGAGCCATCACTATACCTTCTTTATTCCTGCTTGTTTTAAAATACCGCTTTGGGTACCTTTTTTGAGTTCTTTTGCGTGCATTGGAACTGGGACCGTTATTTTGGTCTGGGGGTTAAACATGATTAGATGCGATGATTTACGCTGTCGCTTCCTAACGAAGCCGTTCTGTCGAAGAAGCTCGATCATTTCTTTGGGGGTCATAGGCATGATTATTCGTCCTCTGTGTTTTGTATTATACACAACAATGTGTATTAAGCCAAATAATATGATTCTTTTTGGCGCATACATCATAAATACGTAAGGCAGAAGTTGAAAATTTATTGAGTGACATTACAATCGGTATTTTTGCACAAAATAGTTGTTAATCTCCCAGCAGCCCTATCAAGCGTTCTATAATAATTGTGAAATACTTAAAATAACGTTTGAAGGGGAGTAAATTATGAAACGTTGGGGGATTCAAATATTTATTTTGGGAGTCAGTTTGTTAAGTATCGGAGTTGGTACTCAAAATGTTCAAGCTAAAAGTGATCCAATTGCCGAAACCTATGGCGCATTGACATCGACTAATTTGTATCGGCCGGCTGCTATTAAGTCGAGTACGAATACTGTCATTGATATTGTGTTAAAGCCAAAGGATAAGACCGCTCTTTTTCAACAGGCACTTGATGTTAATACGCCTGGAAGCTCACAATTTAAAAACTATCTGACACCCAGTGACATTCGGGATAAATACGGCCAGCCACAGTCGGTTACCGATGCTTGGAAAGCTTATTTGGCCAAGCATCATCTCAAAACGTTTGTCTATGATAGTGGTTTGTTACTGACCGTTTCCGGCAAGGTGAAAGACTTCGACCAAACGTTTAAGATGAATATGAAAACTGCAACTTACCACAGCAACCCGCTTCAGTTCAGCAAGACCCAACCGGTTATTCCGGCAAGTCTGGCCGATACGGTTTGGACGGTTCTTGGAATGGGGAATCATAACCAGCATTACGTCTTTCCAAATGCGCCAAGTGCAAACACACAGGGACTTGATAATACCTATGCGTTTGCCGGCTACACCAAGCAATTTACTGACCGGTATAACGTTCAGTCACTCTATGATCAAGGACTTACCGGCAAGGGTCAGACGATTGGGATCATTGCCTTTGGCGGTATGAAGAAAAGTGACGCTTACCATTTTTGGAAGCACGAAAATGCCAGCACCGATATGAGCCGGTTGACTGTTAAAAATGTCCCTAATTCAATTCTTGATCCTAAATTGAGTGGCGGAAATGATGCGGAAACCAACATGGACGTTGAATACGCTGGCTCCGTTGCCCCACAAGCTGATATTCGCATGTATTGGAACCATAACAGTGTGCCGACTTTGGTTAACATGATTAATGCTTATTCATTGGCGTTTAATGAAAATAAGGTGAGTGCAATTTCAAGCAGTTGGGGATTAGGCTCCAGCAATCTGCTTAATCTGTTGAAAGCTCGTAAAGTTTTGACGCCTTATTATTCAGACGTTTTAAATGTTGTCCTGGCACAGGGCGCACTGCAGGGGATTTCAGAATTTGACGCGGCTGGAGATGATGGGGGCATTCCTTACAGCATCGGCGGCATTTCCGGCAATCATGTCTTGCTCAACCGTTCGGCCAACTCAACGCCGGTGATGGAATCTAATCCGTGGGTTACCTCAGTTGGGGGGACCACGTTACCATTCTCAAAGAACTTTGGAACGTCCACAAAAGTCGGCGCAATGCCACTTGGACAAGTTTCTGTCGCCAAAGAACGCAGCTGGGGGATGGACTATCTCTGGCCGGCCTTTGACAGCCGTCCAAATTTGATTGCTCAGGTACCATCTCTTCTGAGCGTGGCCGGCTCCGGTGGTGGCGGTGGGTTTAACAAATTGGTACCAACCCCGGCCTACCAGAAGGATGTTTCCGGAGTGAACACGTTTAATGCCCGCAACTACTTGTCAAATTTGGATCAGCCAATCTTTGACTCTGACCTGGTTCATGGGACCAGTACGGGTCGAAACTATCCGGACGTTTCTGCAGACGCTGACCCGATGACGGGATACATGATCTACTATCCAATGGGTAAGATTAACTGGATCCCATCTGGCGGTACCAGTATTGCCTCTCCTCAAATGGCCGCAACGGCTGCGTTAATCAACAGTCAACCGGGTCGAAAACGAATGGGCTTCTGGAATCCGCAAATTTATCAGCTGGCTTCGCAAACTGACTCGCCGTTTCATCCGCTTAACGATACAACTGATAATTCCAATTTGTATTACACCGGTCAGACCGGAACGGTTTACAATCAAGCGAGCGGCTTGGGGACAGTCGACTTTGCTAAATTAGCACAGCTATACAAGTAAGCAGGAATCCAGTTCAGGATTTTGCATCAGCGAAGGATATCTGTTACACTACTTTCAATTGCGATTTTGCAAACGAAAGGAAAGATGTATGAAATTCTCCAAAACACTATCCGTAGTAGCCGTTACCCTTGGGGTGGGCATTATTGCCACAGAGGCACAACCGGTTCATGCAAAGACAACTACCCATGCAATTCCAAAAACATTGCAGGGGACTTGGCTGGGAAATTATCATGATGATTTATTTGGCAATGTGCCGGTCAAATACCGACTGACCAAATATTCCTTCCGCCAAGGTTCATCGAAGGCGTCCGAAAATGCGGATGCCAGAACCTATTACGTGAATATCAAAAAATACCGGGCGACTAAGGCAAAAAGTTTCTTGTTTAAGGTTGCCAATAAAGCAAATCAACACGGGTACTGGAAACTGACATTGCTGTCAGCAAATCAACCAGTGTACTTGAAGCACGTGAAACATAACGGAAAAACGGCGCTCAAGATGTATTACAAATCAAGTGATACCAATAAGGCGCAAACCAGTTATTTTTATCATCAATAATGATTAAATAGGACTGTTAACAGGCATTGTGTCTGTTGGCGGTCCTATTTTTGTTGCATATTCATTAGTCGGTTTAAATATTTAATATTAATTTCATTTTTTAATGAAATACCGTTGGATATATTGGTATGATGTATGTAGAGATATCGCTTGCACGTTTTGGTGGCGATATGATTACACCAAAAAACTGATAGATTGTGAGGAATTTATATGAGTAAAATTTCTATTCGAGGCAGTTTACAGACCAAGCAGATCGAAGGCAGTTATTCGGATGTTGAAAAAAAGATTGTCGCAGATTTAGATGCAGCTCAAGTGAAGGATGGCAAGAAGCCATTTTCAAAGATTGCAGATGAGGTCGTTATTGAACCGTACAAGGACGGCGGATATTCCTATCACGCAATGTTGACGGAAGCTGCCAAGATGTATGATCTATCACCAGAGATTCAAAAGAGTGCGCAGGTGTCGGAAGATTAAAGAGTGCGACGAGACCCGGGTGACCCCGGTGTGTAAGGCTAAAGTTGTAATGATGAACGGGTTTTGTTCGTCGTTGCGACTTTGGCCTTACACATTAGGGATCAGGGTCATCGCCAGTAGGCTAGATGCTGCACTTTGTTTGCGGTCGTCGGAGCACATTTCCGTTAGGAAAACTGGTATCCACATCAAAATAAAGCACAATAAGGGCTGGAAACAGGCAATACTGCTTGTTTCCAGCTCTATTTAATGACCAATGTTATTTTGACAAAAGCTTTTCCAATCAGATCATTAGTTGCTCAGTTTACTAACGATTTTATTTAAAACCATCCCCAAAATCGCGAACCAAGTTTCTGATTTGATAGCAAACTTTGACAAAAGATACTATAATATTGGATATTGTCTAATATCGAAAATAGAAAGTGTGCATTCCTCCATGAACAAGAAAATCATGTCAGGCTCGTTCTGGCTTTCCTTTGGAAGTATTTTTTCCCGGGTTCTTGGGATTCTCTACCTGATTCCGTGGTTGTCTATGATCGGATCACCTGAACACAAGAGTGTCGCCATGGCCCTGTTTAACGCGTCTTATAATCCCTATGGGCTCTTCATTGCGCTGGGAACTGCAGGGTTTCCGTCAGCGATCGCTCGACGGGTAGCAATTTACAATGGTCAAGGAAAATTTTTGAATTCACGTCAACTGGCAAAGGTTGGCTCTTTTGTCATGCTGTTATCGGGAATTGTTTGTGGCGTGATTCTATGGGTGATCGCACCGCTGATCGCTAAAAATAGCCCCGTAGTGTCCACTCAGAGCGCCGTTACGTCGATTCGGGTATTGGTACCCGCAATTGTCATTTTGCCGTCTATGAGCAGCATTCGTGGCTGGTTTCAGGGGAACCAGGATTTAAAACCTTACGGCGTGTCTCAACTATGGGAACAATTTATTCGAATTGTTTTTATTTTGGGATCAACGTATGTCGTTATCAATGTGCTTCACAGAAGCTACATCGAAGCCGTTTATTTAAGCGTCATGGCGGCATTTGTTGGGGCGGTAGCCAGTTATATTTACCTGGCCCTGTACTATCGAAAGCAGTCGGCTAACTATGCCGAACTTGCTAAGAAGAGTAAGCCGTTTGATCTGACCAGCATTAAAAAGATCTTTACGATGATTGCTTACGAATCAATTCCCTTCGTTATCGTCGGCTCGGGAATTACTTTGAGTCAGTTGATTGACCAGTTGTTTTTCAAACAGGTGATGGAAGGCGTTCAACATTTTTCGGCAGAATACACGCAATACATTTACACATTATTTTCAGCGAACCCAACCAAAATCACGACGGTTGTTGTCTCTCTGGCCTTGGCGGTTGCTGAAACCACGTTGCCGTTGCTTGCAAACAGTCAGGCTTCCAAAAAGTCCGATGTCGGTGATCTGATTTTTCAAAATGTGAACATGCTGATGTTTGTGTTGTTACCAATTGTCACGATCCTGTGTGGACTGTCGTATGAAACCAACGGCATTTTCTTCTCGTTTAGCGTGTTGGGAGGCAAATATCTGGCCGCTAATATTCTTCAGAGTTTAATGCTTGGGTTTGCGATCAACGGGTTAACCCTACTGCAGGCACTCCACTATAGTAAAAAAGCAATGTATTACTTGGTGGTCGGATTAGTCACCAAGTTGTTGTTCCAAATTCCATTAGTGATTCTGCTTCAGGGATTTGGTGCGATTATCTCGACGGCCATTGGTTTCGGGTTTATTTGTCTGCTGAGTTATGGGGAAATTATGTACGAGTTTCATGTCCCGTTTGGCAAGCTCAAGGTTAGCTTACTCGTGAACATCGTGTTCTTCGCTATCGTGATGGGACTAACTTGGGGCATTCACCAGGTTATGATGCCAAGCCGGCTGATTCCGGCGTTTTTGTACTGCGTCGTATTCGGTTTGGCAGCATTGGCAATCTACATCTTTATGGCGAACCGGACTGGTTTGTCAGCAACGATGTTCGAACATAAATTAGGATATAAATACTTTAGATATAAGCATTTCCAATAAATGATTCGTTTTCTTCGTATTTATGATTTGAGGAGACGGCAAAATAAGATTGATTAATATTCAAATATAGAATATTTTGCTATAATTGAACATAGAAGATGTAAAGTTTGACGTTATAACGGAAGCGATTAAGTCACTGGATACGAGTCACTTTATTTTTGATTGGACTTCTCCATTTCCTAATGAAGTCGTCATTGGGGCCTTTATTAAGGCTGAGTTAGTTGCGATAATTGGATTTATTCGACAGTATGACAATTTAAATAATTATGTGGTCAATCTTGAAGTTAGGTTTGAATACCGAGGCTTGGGTTTGGGAGCTGCTCTTTTAGCGATTATTATGCAAGACGCACTTCTTCAACCAGGATTTGATGGCTTTGTAAGTTTGACGACAAAAACTGATGGAACAGAAAATTTTTATTTCCACCTGGGTGCTAAGAAAAGTTCCAGTCAGAACTTATACTTTGATACTCAGGCGAGTTTGCTGGCAATTAAAAAGTACTTTCCGAGGGATGGTGTTTGATATGACCAAAGATGAAATCATTCAAAAGTTGGCAGACTTAAATGCGGTGATCGATAAACAGCCACGGGATACGGCGGAATTTCACGAAGCCTCCACAGAAATGTCCCGGTTGACTTTTGGGACGATTGGCATGCGTGAAGTGGCTTTTATCGTTGATGCATTGGGAAGACCGCTAACAAATCCTGAACTGGCCGATCTCATCATTGCCAGTGAAGCTCACCGGCCGCTGAACACGGTTATTTCACTACCTGCAGAAGCTGACGCTGCCTACACGATTAAATATCGGCGTAAGCAGGCGGGAATGACGCAGGTTGACCTGGCTAAGAAAATTGGAATAGAGCAAAGCCAACTGGCAAAGATTGAAAATGGTCAGTTGAGGGTTTGCTTGAACCTCCTGCAACGGGCAATGACGGTCTTTGGAACATCGTATGTAGTCAAAGCACTATGAATTTCAACAAAAACGGCTGAAGCAAATTTCCATGCTTCAGCCGTTTTTTGTAGGCTTGCTGTATTCATTATTGTGATCTGAGCCCGATCGTATATCATGAAAGACGCTTGAGTGTTTCGTACCGGTTTTCAATGTTAAACGGTAAGCTCTTAATGATTTTCATGTCCAGTTGACGATTCGTGTGGAAATAACCACTCAGATTTTTGGAATTATTTTTGATCCAGGCTAACTGAGTATTTAAGAGCTGGTTCAAACCCTTGGCGGTGTTTCCGGACATTAAGCCAAGACGGATATTCTCGGAAGTTCCACTCAACAAGCTGTACGCAGCCGGTTTTCCGCCATCATCCAGTAATACAGACGGTGCATCTAAAACTACTTTGTCAGAAATAAGTGCCTGCCAATCGGCTAGAGGAATGGCAATCGCAGGGTCGTAGCGCTGCTGTCCTCGATAGTCGTTGAGGCTTTGTTTAAGAACGCGTTTAAGTAAAGTTGGCTGAGCCATGAGTTGGCTAAAGGATAGAATGCGATTTTTGTTCAGCTGTACAGTTTGCTTGAGGTTGAGTTGATCAGTTGCCAACTCCGCTGTCAGCACGGTGTCTACCAACCGAAACCGCTTGGTCTGCAGCCATTGGTTAAAGGGATGCTGCGGGACGTAATCACGAGTGATCATTTGGTTATTAGAAAATTTCCACGCTAATTTTTCGATATCACCTAATATCCGCGGGAATAAAACGGTCTGCTCAGTTGCTTTTGGATCGACATAAACCGCAAAATTCTGCGTTGTTGGGTGCAGCTTATTATGCCAGAAGACCGACGTCGCATCGATTCGACCGTGGGGATGATAGACCTTGACGTTATCGGGATAGGTTCGCATGGCCATGAAGATTTCATGCTCGTTTGCGGGCGCTTGCGGAATAAATTCTGTTTTGTTTGGAAGAATGGGAGACATGAGACAACCTCGATTTACTTAAATGGATGATCAGCGAGTAGTTTCGTATAAAATGAAATTTCGTGAAAGGCCTCTTTTAGGCGCTGTTCAAAATGATCACGATTTGCCGCGTCAGCAATCAGTTGACCATCCGGTGTAAAGGTATCACTGGCATTCCATAATAGTACCGGTGTCGGGAGCACAATCATTTGCAGCATCTGCAGAATTTCCACGAATGATTCTGCTGCCAACATTCCGCCGTCACTGTAATAGGAATACGAAATAATCTGGACAGGCTTACGTTTAACTTCACCACCAACGTAATCCAGGGCGTTTTTAAGTGCCCCAGGAATTGCATGGTCGTATTCGGGTGTTAAGAAGACATAACCGTCATCGCTTGACAGTTGATTGAGCCAACGCTGTTCGTTCGGTTTTAAGTCGGTGATTGTTTCAGAAAGAGGCGTTTCGTCATGGTGATAGGCTTCCAACGGATAGTCGTCAATCTTAATCCAGTCAAAGACCACGTTGCTTTCATTTGGGAACTGGGATTTTAAATAACTAAAAATCGAATCCCCCAGTTTACTCCGGACGGATCCTAAAATGACACCAATTTTTACCAAAATATCATTACCTCCAATTTATTGTCAAAATCAGTATATCACGGTGTCTGACAAAGGATACCGGCTACTTAGATAAATAGAGGACCGTTAGCGAAAAGACGTCGCCAACGGTCCTCTTTACCTATTTCTATACCCGTGCTTTTTCAGCCTCGGCCTCATCCACCGCAGTTCGGATGGATTTGGTAAACGCTTCAACTGCTTGAGGGGCTGCTTGTTTCTTCTTGGCGACGATATCGACAATTGCACTGCCGATGATTACGCCGTCCGCGATTTTTGCCATCGTTTTAGCTTGTTCCGGTGTATGAACACCAAAGCCGATTGCGGTGGGAACATCTGTATAGTGCTTAATTTCCGCGACTAAGTCCTTCAAACCGTTGAAGAACTCGTTTCGTTCGCCGGTAATTCCCAGTGAAGAGACGACATAGATGAATCCCGAGGCCGCTTTGGCAATCTTTTCGACACGGTGGCCGGAGGTAGGGGCAATCAACGGAATGATGTCGATGCCATATTTATCCGCAGTTGGGACGATATCTTCGCGACTTTCGTACGGCATGTCAGGAATCACCAGACCAGAGACATCTAATTCCTGGCACTTCTTACAAAATTCATCGTAACCGTATTTGAAGACGATATTCAAATAAGTCAGGAAAACAATTGGCACATCTGTGCGTTTACGGGCCGCTTCGACAATTTCAAATACCGTCTTGGTCCGGACACCGGCCGCAAATGCTCTGAGGTCAGCGGCTTGAATGACGCCACCATCTGCGATTGGGTCGGAAAATGGAATCCCAACTTCGACGATGTCTGCACCGCCATTTGCCAGCGCCACGATATTGTCAACGGTGGTCTCAAAATCCGGGTCGTCAGCGACCACAAACGGAATAAATGCCTTATGGTTTTTAAAAATCTCAGTTAAATTACTCATCAATATCGACTCCTTTGTATTTGGCGATGCTGGCAACGTCTTTATCACCACGACCTGAGAGGGTGCAGACGATGATTTGGTCCTTGGACATGGTTGGGGCAATCTTTTCGACGTAAGCAACTGCGTGACAGCTTTCAATGGCGGCAACGATTCCTTCTTGGCGGGCGATGTATTCAAAGGCTTCAACGGCTTCGTCATCGGTAATCCCGACATAATCGGCTCGACCTTCTGTGGCAAGCGCAGCGTGTTCCGGGCCAACACCCGGATAATCTAAGCCGGCTGAGATGGAGTAAACCGGATTGATTTGGCCATCTTCATTTTGGAGGAACAGTGACTTCATGCCGTGAAAAATCCCGACAGAACCCCGTTCAATCGTAGCGGCCGTTTGATCTGTGTTGACGCCTTTTCCGGCTGCTTCAACGCCGACTAATTGAACGCTTGGATCATCGATGTAGTCGGCAAAGCTGCCGATGGCGTTACTGCCACCACCGACACAGGCGACAACCATATCAGGAAGGGTGTTTTCCTTGGCTTTTAACTGTTGTTTGGATTCCTTGCTGATGACACTTTGGAAATATTTAACCATTTCGGGGAACGGATAAGGCCCCACAGCCGAACCCATGACGTAGAAGGTGTCTTCGGAACGACTTGCCCACTCCTGTAAAGTGGCATTGATCGCATCTTTTAAGACCATCGAGCCGGTTGTAACCGGGTGGACTTTAGCGCCCAACAGTTCCATTCGGTAGACGTTTAACTTCTGGCGATCAGTGTCTTCTTTTCCCATGAAGATTTCACATTCCATTCCGAACAGGGCGGCGATTGTGGCCGTTGCGACCCCGTGTTGGCCGGCGCCGGTTTCGGCGATTAGGCGCTTTTTGCCCAAATGTTTTGCCAGTAGTGCTTGGCCAATCACGTTGTTGATTTTATGAGCCCCGGTATGATTTAAGTCTTCGCGTTTCAGGTAGATCTTGGCACCACCGAGGTCTTCGGTCATGTTTTTCGCATAGTAGAGAAGCGATGGCCGATTGGCGTAGTTTGTTAACAGGTCGTGTAACTCAGCTTGAAAATCCGGGTCATCCTTTAAAGTGTGAAAAGCCTTGTCAACTTTTTCGAGTTCTGTCATTAATGTTTCTGGAATGTATTGGCCGCCATATGTATTGGCGAAAATTCCGGGCCGCTTTTGTTGTTTATCTTCAGTTAAATTTTTCATAGGACAATTTCCTCTTTCACATTTTTTATAAAGTTCATGATTTTATCTGGATCTTTAACGCCGTTAGTTTCGACGCCACTTGAGACGTCGACGACCGTTGGATTGACGAGCTGGATAGCCTGGTTGATGTTAATAGGCGTTAAGCCACCAGCAAGGATGAGCGGGCGATCAACGTGGGGGATGTTTTGCCAGTTCAATATCTGACCGCTGCCTTTGCCACTATCGACCATCAAGTAATCAGCGCGGGAATTTAACTCAATTGACTGGCGTTCAAAGACCTGAATGACCTTGAGGCCGGCAGCGTGGAGAATTTTAATTTCATCCGGAGTGCTTTTGCCATGGAGTTGGGCAATGTCGATCGCGCCAGCCCGGTAAATCGCTAAGATCTCATCAATGGACTCGTTAACGAAGACGCCGACCGTTTGGATGTTAGGCACTAATCCGGCCCGCAACTTTAAGGCAGTTGTCAAGGATACCTGGTGACGGCCGGGTGCAAATACAAATCCGGCAAAGTCGGCTGCTGCGTCATTGACGGCTTGAATATCTGCTTGTTTCATCAAGCCACAAATTTTAACTTGAACCATTAGAACACCTCCAACGCTGTTTAATGAACGGCTGCTTGTTTAAAATCCTTGATTAATGCTTGCTTATTGTCAGCTCTCATGAGGGTTTCGCCAATGAGAATGGCGTTAAATCCTGCATTGGCCAGTTTGTCGACATCTTCTTGGCTTTTGATACCACTTTCGGCCACAACGGGGATGCCTTCAGGAACCATTGCCCGTAACTTTAGGCTGTTATTGAAATCAACGTGGAAGTCCTTGAGATTTCGGTTGTTGATACCAATGATCTTGGCGCCGGAATTAAGTGCTCTGGTCACTTCTTCAGCCGTATAGGCCTCAACAATCGCCTGCATTCCCAAACTTTCTGCCAGCTCGCGGTAGGCGCGGAGTTGGTAGTCGTCAACGATTGCGACGATTAACAGGATGATTGAGGCGCCGTTTGCTTTTGCTTCATAGACCATGTAAGGGTCAATGGTGAAATCTTTTCGCAGGGTGGGTGCTGCCACGGCTTGGCTGATTTGGTTGAGATAATCCAAATGACCGTTGAAGTAATCGGGTTCAGTCAAGACTGAGATGGCGTCGGCCCCTGCAGCATCATAGCTTTTGGCAATTGTTAAATATGGAAAATCACTGACGATCGTTCCTTTGGAAGGAGAGGCCTTCTTGACTTCAGCGATGACGTGAAGTCCGGGATGTTTAAGAATCGAAAGAAAATCAGGCTTGGCGTTGGCTGGCATTGCGGCAACCTGCGCCTTTATGGCACTGAGTGGGCGTTTTGCGATGTGTGTTTTCAACCGTTTTTGCGTGGCATGGACTAAATCATCAAGAATCATGCGACCACATCCTTGCGTTTGTTGGAAAAGTTGATTAAACGGTCGAGTTCGGCTTGGGCCTTACCCTCATCGATTGTTTTGGCAGCCAGGCTGATTCCTTCTTGAATGGTCATTTCCGGGTGTGCCAGGTGTAATCCTGAACCGGCATTGAGTAAGACGATGTCTCGTTGAGGGCCTTTTTTACCGGCTAAAATATCACGGGTAATCTGGCCGTTTTCTTCCGGTGTGCCACCAACCAAATCTTCAGGTTTTGATCGTTTCAGGCCGAATTGTTCCGGTGTCAAGACGTACTTGGTTAGTTGACCGTCACGAAGTTCAACCACAGCAGTTTCATCTGCAACGGTCATTTCATCAAGACCGTCTCGACCGTGGATGACCATCGCATTTTTGACACCCAATTTTTTAAGCACGTTAGCCAGTGGCTCGAGGAGTGCCTCATCGTAAACGCCGAGTAATTGGCTGGTTGGATGGGCTGGATTGGCCAGTGGTCCGAGAATATTGAAGATTGTTCGAATTCCCAATTGTTTGCGGACAGGCGCAACATACTTCATTGATTTGTGGTACTCTTGAGCAAATAAGAAGCAGAGATTATTGTCTTGCAAGCTTTGGAAACTGGTGGCAGGATTTTCGTTGATGTCCAAGCCAAGCGCTTCAAAGACGTCGGCAGCGCCACTCTTGGACGAAGCGGCCCGGTTGCCATGTTTGGCAACTTTGGTTCCGGCAGCTGCGACAACAATTGCGCTGGTTGTTGAAATGTTGAAGGTGTTGGCTTTATCACCACCGGTACCGACAATTTCCAAGACGTTGCCAGCTTCAGGGAATTTCAAAGCGTGATTTCTCATCGAAGAAGCGGCGCCGGCAATTTCGTCAATTGTTGGATTTTTGGCAGTTAAAGCGGTTAAGAGGCTGGCAGTTTCAATTTCGGATGTTTCGCCGTTCATAATTTCGTCGAGAACGGTTTGGCTTTCATCAAATGTTAAATCTTTGTGGTTAACAACTTTTTCAATGGCTTGTTTTATCATAATAAATTCCTCCAATTATATAAGTGAGCGGATCCAAGCGGTTAGAAATCGGAGTGTAAGTCGGCTTGGAAGTAAATTCCCCGGGTCTGGGGATTTGCTTCCGAGGTGCTTACAAGGAGATTTTTGCTTGGAGGAGCTGTCCTAATACCAATAAGTTCAATATTTGATTTGCCATCGTTTGATTTCCATTTTCATCGTTGCGACCTCCGTTTAGATGTTTCACTGTTGTCTAGCCGATTTGGCTCACCACACTGGATAACAAAAAAATCCGCCCATAACTTGATACAAGTTAAGGACGGATTATTCCGCGTTGCCACCTTAGTTCAATTAATCAGGGTAGATGAAAAATCATCTATTAAGTTCCCCAATTAATTACGCTTAGCAAGGGACTAACATCCCTCCGACAACTTACGTATGCCAACACGTTTCTCCGTACTCGATAACTTTCGGAAGAACCCTCAGTGGTCCATTTAATCATCTGCGTTCGACTGCACTCTCAGCTCCGGCAGCTCTCTTTGCGTGCACAATGATCTTGATCTCCACTTCATCGGTTTTATGGACGAATTAATTGTTGCTTTGTATATTAGAGCTTTATAATATGAATGTCAACAGATTTTAATCAAATAAGTGCAAAAATATTTTCGAGGGGGATTGTGTCATGGAAAAATTAGTTCGCGAATACATCGTCAATCAGCCGGTAGAGCGGCAATCCAAGCTGATGTCACTGTATGAAATTATTCGAGCAGAGATGCCCAAAAATTATGATGAAAAAATTTCGTATGGGATGCCAACATTTCATTTTCATAAAAATATTATTCATTTTGCCAACTATAAGACCCATATCGGACTTTATCCGGGTCCAAAGGCGATTGTCACCTTCAAAGAGCAGTTGAAAGACTATAAAACAAGCATTGGAGCGATTCAGCTGCCAGTCGATCAGCCGCTGCCGGTGGATCTTATTCAACAGATTGTTCGATATAATCTTTCGAATGCCTAGTATTCTCTGCTTAAGTATGTTATCACTGAACAGAAGAGAAATTGGAGGGATTAGTGTGCAAAATCAGTTGAGTCACCCTGGCGGTAATCAACTACACGAGGCTAAACGAACGTTCAGTGAGGAAAAGATAATTGGTGATATTGCCACGGTGGCAAATATGATCATGTACATTTCATACATAGGAGAAATTCTGCAGAATTTGAATGGCCAACCAACGTCGTTTATCCAACCATTTTGTGCGGCAGTTAATGCGGCGTTATGGGTGGCGTACGGCTGGGTGAAGCCAAAGCGGGATTGGATTTTGATTGTCGCAGATGTGCCAGGAGTGATTTTTGGGCTGATTGCGGCAATTACGGCAGTCATTTAAACGGGTGCACATTGATTAGTTGAACTAATTAATGTGTTTTTTTGTGCTATACTTTAGGACAAAATTAACCAACAAATTGCGGGAGGCCGACATGAAACTGACGATATCTTTGGCACAAATTGATATTGCATATGGAAATCCGGACGAGAACTTCGCCAAGATCGAACCGCTAGTCAAACAGGCGGCTGCCGCTGGTGCAGACGTGGTTGTTTTTCCGGAAATGTGGAACACCGGCTATGATCTAAGCCGGTTTGATAAAATTGCCGATGAGAACGGCGAACGAACTCGGCAATTACTATCAGAGTTGGCGAAAAAGTACCAACTCATTGTGCATGGCGGCTCAGTTGCGATTAAGCACGATGGCGCATTTTACAATACGACCTATATCTTTGGCCGTGACGGAAAACTACTGACACAGTACGAAAAGGTCCACTTGTTTGGATTAATGCATGAAGATGAGTTTTTGGCTGCCGGCCACGAGGAGGATCATTTCCAAATCAAGGGTGTCGATGCGACAAGTGTGATTTGCTACGACATTCGTTTTCCGGAATGGTTGCGGACCTTGAGCTTGGATAACAGCCGAATCATTTTCGTTCCGGCAGAGTGGCCGACTTCCCGAATTCCTCAGTGGCGCCGATTATTGGCAGCACGGGCAATTGAAAATCAGAGCTTTGTTGTGGCCGTTAATCGAGTGGGCAGCGACCCGGATAATCCGTTTGGCGGGCATTCTGGTGTTTATAATCCAATGGGTGATGAGATTTTAACCCTGGGCGACCAGCCACAATTAAAAACGATCACGATTGATACCACTGAAACAGATGAAGTCCGTGGGTTTATGCCGGTATTTGAGGACCGGCGACCGGAACTGTATCGGTAATTGTTAAATTGATACCGCTATGGTGGTGCAATATTTTACTACAAGTCAAACGGGGCTGTGACAAAACTAACGTTTTGCCAACAGCCCCTTTACGTTTTCAATATTATATAGCCGGAACGTGTGTCAAAAGGCTGCTTCCTAGGCATAACTACGAATAACTTTCCGAGCTTTCAGCTCAAAAAGTCATTCTAGGTTATGCTACGCCGGCCATGAAATGCCAAGCCTCTTTGGCGGAAGCAAACCCGCCTTTTGACACACTCCCATTTGTATCACACTATTTTTGCTTCAATTCCAAATCTTGGCTGGCCATATGATTTCTCATCAAGAGGGCCGCACCGATTGCGCCTACGATGACAATGATTGCAGAGGTCATCGATACCGCCGCCATTCCGTTGTCATAGGCGTGGATGACAATCTTTTGCAGCGCCTGGGCAAATGGTAAGTGGTCCATTCTGGCGGAAAAGGCAATCGTATGACCTGAAAACGGTCCGGCGTTGATCAAGGCTTCTTTGATGCCATTGATTGCTTTGGCCGGTGCTTCCAGCATTGGCATTTTGGCGTTCAAATGGGCTTCATATTGCGCATCTTGAATCAGCCCCAGGCCGACGACGCCGACAGTGGTTCCGAACTGACGAAAGACGTTCAGTAAGCCGGATACCATGCCCATTTCTTGGGGGAGGGCGCCTTCCATTCCGGCGGTGTTGAGCAGTGGATTGACCATGCCGTTGGTGATGCCCATCAAGATCATACCCGGCCATAATTCAGCGAAAGTAACGGTTGGACTGATTGCGTGGGCCATCAAGAAGAAACCAACACCTCCAATCAACAGGCTGCCAACGATCATCCACTTTTTGGAATATCGTGAACTCAAGATGCCGGCAACTGGTCCCAGTACTAACGACCAAGCGCTAATGGTTAGTTGTCTGACTCCAGTTTGAACCGCTGAGTAACCAATGTAGTTTTGCATGAGGGCCGTCAAGAAGGCGTTGTATGCATAAATGCCGGAGCCTAACGCAAAGGCAACGATGATGGTGCCCAAAAAATGTGGTCGCTTAAACATCTTGAGGTCAATCATCGGATCGACTACCCGGGCTTCAACGAACACAAAGGCAATCATGACAATGATGCCGCCAGCTAATAGTCCGAGTACCTGAGGGTCGGTCCAGGCCCAGTGCGGGTGGCCTTCCTTGACGATTAGGCCATAGATAATGGCAAACAAACCAATTGCTGACAGAATCATGCCGGCCAAATCGATTTTATGATTTTTCCCGTAACTTGGTGTTTCCCGCACGTAAAAAACCGTCAGGATAACGGCGATAATACCAAAGGGAACGTTGACATAAAAAATCGCCGGCCAACCAAAGTGTTCAACCAGATAGCCGCCAATTAGCGGCCCAGATGCTGACGAAACACCAATAATTGATCCAAGAATGCCAAGGGCCAAGCCGCGTTCTTTGCCATCAAAGTTTGACGCTACCAACGCCATCGACAACGACATCATTCCAGCGCCACCAATCGCTTGAACCCCACGACCGAGGTCTAGGATTAGCAGGCTTGGCGCCATGCCGTTAATGGCCGAAGCAATAACAAATAAAATTAATGATCCCAGAAAAATTTTCTTTCGACCATACATGTCACCTAACTTTGACATAATCATCAAAGTGACGGCATAGACCAGTGTGTAGGCGTTTAACACCCACTGTAAATTCGTAAAAGTGGTATTGAATCCCTTAACCATCGTTGGCAGGGCGACGTTGACGACGGTCACATCGAGGAGCCCCATAAAGACACCCAATCCCATTGCTAACAAGGCGATCCAACGCGCAGTTGTACTTTGCTTTTTCATCTTAAACTTCCCGTCTATTTTATTTCTATCAATAAATGCAAATCCTAGCGGTTCATGTACTTATAAATCATGTAGAGCACGAGCGCAACCATCAGCCCAATTCCAAGTATTGGCTGTTCTTTAAACAGAAAATGAATAAAGCTAATTGAGTGGATACCATGAATCCCAACGATAAAAAAACTTGATAAATTCATAATTATTTCCGCTTCTTTCTAGTATACTTACAGTATGTATTCTTATTTTAGCCTAAAAGTGGCTGCGGGGAGGAAAAAATGAATATTGATTGGTCGTCTGTTTTTAATGTCATCGTCGTGATTAACGCGATTCTTGCCATCTTTACGGTGTTCCGGGAGAAGCGGGATATCGCCGCAATTTGGGCTTGGCTGCTGGTGCTGGTATTTTTACCGCTGGTCGGCTTTATTGCATACGCCTTCTTAGGCCGAAAATTACCGAAGAATCGGTTATTTAAATTACATAAACATGTTCAAATGCAACTCGACGAACGCTTGAATGAACAGCGAAAGCAGCTGGGACATAATGAAAAGACGGCGGCTGATGAAGTTGTAACCAGTGCCAGGACCGCGGTTGACATGTTCATGACAACGGATCAGGCGTTTTTATCGCGGCAGAACAAAGTCCATATTTTTACCAATGGAAATCCCTTGTTCCATAAAATTATTGGGGATATTGAAGCCGCTAAGAAAAGTATCCACATCGAATTTTACACATTTTATAATGACAAAATTGGAAATGAAATCTTGAACTTGCTGGTTGAAAAGGCTCGCCAAGGAGTTGAAGTGCGAGTGATCTACGATTCATGGGGGTCAATGGGAACGACACGGAAATTCTTCCAGCCACTGGTTGATGCTGGTGGCAAAGCCTTTCCATTCTTGAACACGCGATCAGTTCTTTTAGATTTTCGTATTAATTTCCGTGATCACAGAAAGATTATTGTCATTGACGGCACAATCGGCTATACTGGTGGCTTCAACATTGGTGACCAGTACCTGGGCCGCAAGAAGAAATTCGGTAACTGGCGCGATACCCATATCCGCATTATCGGATCCGGTGTGTTTGGCCTGCAGGCGCGATTTATCCTTGATTGGAACGCTACCAGTCCACGGGATCAGATTGATGAAGACAGAGTCGAGGCCAAATACTTTCCGGTCACAACTACCAAAGGAAGCGTCAATATGCAGATTGTTTCCAGTGGGCCGGATTCGGATTTACAACAGATTAAAATGGGCTATATTAAGCTGATTACCATGGCCAAAAAGTATTGTTGGATTCAATCACCGTACCTGATTCCTGATGATAGTGTGATGGATGCGCTGCGGATTGCGGCTATGTCTGGTGTCGACGTGAGAATCATGGTCCCCAGCATGCCTGATCATCCTTTTGTTTATCGGGCAACCCAGTACTACGCCCACCAATTAGCTGAAGAAGGCGTCAAGATCTATTATTATGGCAATGGCTTTATGCACGCCAAAACAATGGTTATTGATGACAAAATTTCTTCAGTGGGGTCCGCTAATCTGGATTATCGGAGTTTCAAGCTCAATTTTGAAATTAATTCGTTTATTTATGACCAAAAGTTTTCAGCCGAACTACGGGACATTTTCTTAAACGACATTGATGTCAGTGAATTACAAACAACTGAAATGTTTGAACAACAGTCACTTTGGTTGAAATTCAAGCAGACGTTTAGTCGCCTGTTGTCACCAATTTTGTAATAGAGGAGGCAGAAATGACAATGATATTAGAGCGCAGCAACTTCATGGACGCTAAGCAGATTATGAAGGAACTTGATAAGTTACCAATGAAAAGCCAAATTGGTGACCTCAAGGAGCTGGCCGAAATATACCAACTGAGGCATTCCGGTGTTAACGAGATTGGGACAAAGTTGGAAAATCTGGATGAGGAATATTCACTCAATTACGACCATAACCCGATTCATCATATGGAAGAGCGAATGAAAAGTGTCCGCAGTCTGGTTGGCAAAATCAACCGTAAGGGCTACCCGCTGAATATTGATACCATTCACCATAAGATTCGAGACATTGGCGGCATTCGGGTTATTACCAACTATATCGATGATGTGTACCGGGTGGAAGACGCGCTGGTCCAGCAGTCTGATGTGACACTCTTACAACGAAAAGATTATATCAAAGATCCCAAACCAAGTGGGTATCGAAGCCTTCATTTGGTGGTATCCGTTCCGGTGTTTCAATCAAACGGCGTGTTTGATGTGCCAATTGAAGTGCAACTCAGAACCATCGGCATGGATATGTGGGCCAGTCTGGAACACAAGTTGCGATATAAGACGGATGTCCCAGATGACAAAGTGAAGCAGCACACCGGCAACCTCAAAGAATATGCTGGTGAAATATACGATATTGAGAGCCGAATGCAAAAAATTTTTAGCGACCTACAGGATTAACTTGAAGGCAGATTGTTTGTTTGAAAGGCCATTTGGACTTATAATAATGGTGAAAGGTGAATGAACTAATCACCTGCAAGACAAACGAGGGAGCATCCGAAAATAGTGTAGGTACTAAGTCAGCGAGCTTAGATCCGAGTAGTTTGTCAGTTCCACCCTGCAGAAGCGTTTTAACGAAAAGAAATACCGACCAATTATGGTCAATGATTGGTTCGAATACCTTTCAAGATTTAAAGAACAAATAAGGATCTCACCGCTTAGAGGGCGGTGGGATCCTTATTTTGTTGGAAAAGATTAATGAGTTTCATTTAAGACAGCAAATTCAAGCCAACCATATTTGGAAGAACCAGTTTCAATTAAAGTGTCCCCGGTATTAATTTGCCATAAATGGTTGTTGGTTTTTAAATGATGATTGTGGCAGAATGCTTTTAGTCGAGAGAGCCCTTTGGAAATACCCGCCAAATTATTTTCAACTAAGACGGTTACGTAATCACCGCCACTTTTTTTGATAATAGGAATTAATACATCCTGTTGATCATCTATCGTTTGTTTGATAATTCGAAAAGATGCGTCAGCATAACCATCGGGATTTTCAACGGATAATTTGGTTAAGAAGCCTGATTTAGTTGTATCCATCACTGCCAGTGAGCCTAACTGCTTATAGAATTCTGAAAACAATTGGGCAACCTCTTCTTTTGTACAACTGATTGATTGGCGGGAGCACCAAAATCCAATTTCCGGCCGCTGCTTAATTTCCGGTTGGTAAAGGGCTGACTCATCCGTCGTCGACTGATCTTCGATTTTTTTGCTTAGGACTTTTTTAATTTTAGCCAATTCGTTGATCTTTTTGTCAATTTTTGCTTCGGCATCGATCAGCTGAAATTCTGGGACATTTGCTGATTGAGTTTCAATCTTTTTAATTTCTTCCAAGGGGATATCTAAACTTCGTAAGCCCAAGATAAACATTAAATCATATAACTGATCATAGTTGTAGTAACGATAGCCGGCTTCAGTTCTTTTATCAGGTTTAAAGATCCCTTCTTCGTCATAGAATATAAGTGTTCGCCGAGTTGTATTGGCTAAATTCGCCATATCGCTGATTTTTAACATATCCGACTCCTTCTGTTGATCGTTACATACCGTTATTTATCGATCAATTATATCATGTGTGTAAGGCAAGGCTATACTCAAATTTTTCCGATGAATGTTGAGACTGTCTGTGTTGGTTAGTCATTTGATACGATCACTTGTCCCACAGGCCGGTCTTTTTTCATGACATAACGGTGAGCTTCTTGAATGTCGTTTAATTTGAAGACTTTAGAAATTGGAATTTCCAGGTGGTTTTGATTAATCAGTCCAAACATTTTTTGGACCATATGACCATCGACTTGAGACGAATCATAAACAGTCGCATACTTATTTGATAAGTTGGTAAATGGATCAAAGTCTTTCCACACCCATTGTCCAGTGACCATTCCAACTAACGTGTAAGTTCCACCATTCTTGAGGTGGCTGAGGGAATCAACGACAACAGGAACACCAACCATATCAATCACACCGTCATATTTACTGCTGGTCTGGAGCTGGTCGTTATGATCCAGGATCACTTCGTCGGCACCTAAATTAGATAATACAGGTTCCCGATCACTTTGCCGAGTCGTCGTGGCAACACGAAGACCCAGCGCTTTTCCTAAGACTAGGGCTGCCATACCAACTCCTGTTGTACCACCGCGAACAAGTAAGGACTGACCTTTTTGGAGACGAGTAGCTTTAAGCGCACCAAATGCTGTGTAGAAGGTTTCTGGATAACTTGCTAACTCGGTCCAAGTGCCATTGTACGTTATCGGGTAAATGATGCTATCAGGAACTAAAGCATATTCTTGATAACTACCATCAAATTCACGGCCAAGACCGCCCATAAATGTAATCACTTTTTGTCCGGCAGTTAATTGGCTAGTCTTTGAGGGATGGTAGACTTCACCAACAGCTTCAACGCCAATGACTCGTGGGAATTTTACTGAAGGTGAGCCGCCTTCACGGGTCAAGACTTCATAACGGTGGACGGGAAAAGCGTGAATTTTAATAACGGTTTGATTTTGGGTGGAGGTTGGAATTGGTCGTTCCTCAAATTCAAGTACTTCTGGGCCGCCAGCTTGTTTAACAACTACTGATTTCATAGCGATCATTCTCCTTTTTGTTTGAATATCTTTACTATAAACTGTCTCGTAACGTTATAGTCAAGATAAAATACCCGGTTGAAATTATACTTTTTCCTTGACTGTAACCAAACGTTATAGTTTAAAGTGTTCTCTATATTGAAAATTGCCGAGTGTGAAGAATTATTAGGAGGTTATAGACTATGAAGACAGCCAACAATAAAGTGACTCAAATCGAAGTCCGTGGCGGTAATGTACATAACTTGAAAAATATTGACGTCAATATCCCACTAAACAAATTTGTGGCGATATCCGGTCCTTCAGGGTCGGGGAAAAGTTCATTAGCAATGGGAATTTTGTATGCTGAAGGTTCGCGCCGTTACTTGGAAGCACTATCGACGTACACTAGACGGCGCATTTCTCAAAGTAAACAATCAGACGTGAAAGAAATTAGACATATTCCATCCGCAATTGCTTTGCGACAGCGCCCAAACGTACCATCGGAGCGGTCGACTGTTGGGTCGATGAGCGAAATCTTTAATGTGGTTCGACTCATTTTTTCTCGATTGGGATCGACAATTTGTCCTAACGGGCACCGAATCCAGCCAAGCTTAAAAATTGCTCAGGCAATGGATCTTCCTGGTGGTGCCGATAGTAAGATGGGGATCATTAAGTGTCCTACGTGTGGCGTTGAATTTATGGCTAAATCGGCTGAAGACTTTGCGTTTAATTCAGGTGGTGCTTGTAAAAGGTGTCATGGTACGGGAAAGGTCCGACAATTAGATGAAAATCAATTGATTGGAGATGAGAATCAAACGCTGGCTGAGGGTGCAGTTGCCTCTTGGCACCTTCCGGGGCGTAATTTTATGCCAACGGTTGCTGAAACCTTGGGTGTTCGGATCAATATCCCTTATAAGGACTTGACGGATCATGAAAAAGACATCGTCTTGCATGGTGCAAAGAAACAGTATCCTGTGGATTTTAGGACGTCCACAGGGCGCGTGTTTCACACTGATAAGACATTATACGAGAATGCTTACGAAGCCGTATATGACTCCTTAAAGTCGGTTAAGAGTGAACGGGCTATTAAGAAGGTCAACCAGTTTTTTCATTTCTCAGTCTGTCCAGTGTGTCATGGAACACGATTAAATCCTGATTTATTAAGCCAACTTGTTGGTGGAGCAAACATTGCGCAAGTGGCTGATCTTTCGCTTAGTAAGCTTCGCGACTGGGAAAATCAGACCAAAGAATTACTTCCCAGCGAGATGCAGGCGATGGCAAACGTTTTGTTCCAAAACTTGACGGAGACATTGCATCCTTTGCTGGAACTAGGACTTGATTATTTAACCTTGTCTCGAAGTGGCAACACGCTATCGACTGGGGAACTTCAAAGGATTCAGCTCGCAAAGACACTTCGAACTCAGACAACTGGGGTTTTATATGTATTAGATGAACCCTCTATTGGACTACACCCCGATAATATTAGGGGGCTGATTCGTGTGTTCAAGGCATTGATTGCACAAGGAAATTCGTTGGTAGTTGTCGACCATGAAGTTGATATTATTGAAGCGGCTGATTGGGTCATCGAGGTTGGTCCTGGATCTGGGGATGCTGGTGGGGAAATTATTGCCGAGGGAACACCAGAAGATTTACGGCATCAAGCCAGCTCATTAATTGGTCCGTTTATGTCGGGGACAGCCAATATTATGCATGAAAAGGTGCCAACTTCAAAGAATGGCAAATTACTGACAACCCAGGTAAAAGTTGATCATTATTTCAATCTCCACGACATTGATGTGAAGATTCCAGGTAATGAGATTACCGCGGTGACTGGGTTTTCTGGGGCCGGTAAAACAAGTTTTATCATCAATAGTTTAGTTCCTGCGATTATGGCTAAACAGCAGGGACGACAATTACCCAAGCAAATTCAATTTTTGAAAACAAAGCTTTCCAATGTGGTTACCGTTGATTCTAAACCAATTGGGAAAAATTCCCGTTCAAGTTTATCGACCTATACGTCGATTATGGACAATTTAAGAAGACTTTTCGCAGACCTTCCTGAATCCAAGAAAAAACATTATGGGGTGGCATATTTTTCATATAATAATAAGCAGGGTGCTTGTGAACATTGTGGAGGAGTTGGCACCATTTCGTTGGATATTCAGTATTTGCCAGATATGGAAGAAGTTTGCCCATATTGTCACGGAACACGGTATAAAGATGAAATCCAGAAGATTCATTGGCGTGGCTATTCACTTGTTGATTTATTAAACCTGTCCGTTAAGCAAGCACTTGAAGTATTCAAAGATGTACCGAAGATCGAAAAACAACTTCAGCTGTTGGATGAGATTGGCCTCGATTATTTACACTTGGGTGAAAGTACACCAAGCCTTTCGGGCGGAGAGGCACAAAGGCTTAAATTGGTTAATCATTTGAACAAGAAGCAGGAAGGGACCCTTTTTGTTTTTGACGAACCATCCATTGGCCTGCATCCTAACGATGTTCAAACTTTGCTGGGAGTCATGAATAGACTAAAACAGAAGGGTGCAACTATTGTGTTGATTACACACGATTTGGATTTGATGGCTAACGCCGACTATATGATTGACCTGGGACCAAAGGGCGGCTCGGCTGGTGGAAAGGTGATGGCTAGTGGAAGACCACTGGAACTTGCGCAAGAGCCAACCAGTTTGACGCTTAAGTATTTGTCAAAACACTTCAAAAAATTTACTTTAATTTAATTGGTTAAAATCAATAGATATTACAAGAATTATCGTTTGATTGATTCTTGTAATATCTATTTTTAGTTTGCATGGATTCAATTTAATTTTAGAAAAAAACCGCAATCAAAGTGCTTGATTACGGTTGATGGAACTTATTTACTTAAGTCATACTTCACATTGATGATGTAAACCAATACAGCACCAATCGTCATGGTTACAAATTCACCGATAGCGGTTGTCAGATAAGCACTCCAGAAGGTTGGCCAAAAGGCGGTGCTTCCCAAGTAGGCAATTTCTGCTGCCACGATGAACATGTAAAAGGTTCCGATCAAAACGGATGCGACCAACTTTAATGGCAGCGATTTGATGAAACGGGTGACGATGTTGATGGTCAACAGCGCAATGAGCGTTTCACCAGTTCCGACCACCATATCCAGCGGCCCAAGCGACGACATCATATTCGAAATAAAACATCCCAGCGTGATCGCCACAACGTAGCGCTTGTTGAAAACGGCAAGGTTATTTAAACCTTCCGAAAAGCGGAATTGAATTGGGCCAAAACTCAAGGCTGCAAAGACCATCGTGATGACGATGTAGAGTGCAGATACAACATCAGCTTTCGTGAGGTCACGAACGTTACTGATGCCAAACAAATTAGTCTTAGAATTCATAACAAATTCCTTCCTTGTTAAATATTCAGTTGTTAAACAACCTTTATAGGTTACCGCTTTTGGTGCGTGAGGTCAAAATATGTTTTGTTTGACCTGTTGCTTGGCTAAATCATGTTCCGACGCAACTGAGGCTAATGTGTAACGCCACTTCACCAGTTGCTCGTCACACACTAATTATTTAAAATCCACAAGAAGATAACAAACACAACGGCCAAACCATACATCATGGCGCTAACTTCTTTACCACGACGAGCAGCAATCATTGTGATGGGATACGTGATAAAGCCGAGGGCGATTCCATCGGCGATACTATAAGTAAATGGCATTCCGACCAAAGTGATAAAGGCAGGGGCAGCAATTTCAAATTTTTCCCAGTGAACATTTTTCAACGATTGGGCCATCAAGACACCGACGATAATCAAGGCTGGGGCGGTAACTTGGCTGGTAATAACGGTCAATAGTGGAGAAAAGAACGTTCCCAAGATGAACAGGATTCCGACGACAATGGCAGTAAAGCCGGTTCGGCCACCAACCGCAATTCCGGCAGAAGATTCGACGAAGGCACCCATTGGCGAAGTTCCCAAGATTGATCCGGCAAGCATCGTTGAGGAATCAGCGATTAACGCCCGACCAATGCGGGGGATTTTGTTATTTTTAATAAAGCCGGCTTGCTCAGCCAAACCAACCAATGTTCCGGCGGTATCGAAGAAAGTAACCAGCAGGAACGTCAGCACAACGACAATCAGCTGAACTGAGTTAATGTCGCCAATGTGACTAATTGCAACGCCAAAGGTTGGCTTGAGGCTTGGAATTGGCGCAACCCATTGGTGTGGCAGCGGGATTAACCCGGTTACCATTCCCAAGATGGCGTTTAAAACCATACCGATAAAGATGGCACCAGGGATGCGCATGCTCATGAGAATGACGGTGATTAACAGGCCAAAGATGGTCAGCCAAGTCGTCCCAACGTGCAGCGACCCCAATGTGACCATGGTATCTTTGCTGGCAGAAACCAAGCCACCGTCACCCATCCCGATGAATGCAATGAATAGACCAATACCACCACCGATTGCCGCCTTCAAATCAACGGGGATCGAGTCGATGATCTTTTCCCGCAGCTTCAAGGCAGTCAAGATCATGAAGATAATCGAAGCAACAAATACACCAGCCAGGGCAGTCTGCCATGAAACCTTCATGCCAATAACAACTGAATAGGCAAAGAAGGCGTTGATTCCCAGACTAGCGGAAATTGCGATGGGGTAGTTGGCAAGAAAGCCCATCATGAAGCAGCCAAATGCTGAAGCCAAGGCAGTCGCTGTAAAGACCGCCCCTTTATCCATCCCGCTAACGCCTAAAACGTTGGGGTTAACAAACAGGATGTAAACCATTGAAACAAACGTGGTAATCCCAGCGATTATTTCAGTACGAAAATTGGTATTTCGCTTATCGAATTCGAAATACTTGGCAATTGAATTTAACATATAATAGCTCCCTCTATAGTTCGGTTATGAATAAAAAAACACATATTTATTTTAGCATTATCGCGGATTTCGTTCAATAAACGAATTAAATTCTGTTCAATCGTTAAAACGTTTATATTCATCGCCACAATTCATAAAGTAATGAGCGGAAATTGAACAGTAAAAATAGCCAGTGATAGTTGGTCACTGACTAGTTAGTGGTGTCTTACAGACGAAATGCATTATCAATTGTATTGTATTCTTGATCGGACAATTCAACGCTCATTGCTTTTGCGTTACTGCGAACCTGGTTAGGTGACTTGGCGCCGGGGATGACGACGCTGACGTTAGGATTCTTAATGTACCAGGCTAAAACAATTTGTGCGATCGTCGCGTCATGGTTATCGGCAATTGGCTGAAGATTTTTCACTGATTCCGTGATGGCGTGGAAACGACTGCCCGAGAAATTCGGATCAGCATTTCTCAGATCATCTTCTGGAAAATTAACGGGACTTCCATCGTATTTACCTGTTAGAAGGCCACTTGCAAGTGGGAAGAATGGGACGAAGGAAATGTTTTCCTGCTTCAGATAAGGGAACAATTCTTTTTCAGCATCCCGGTGAACCAAGCTGTACTGGTCTTCAACAATATCAACTTGGTGATTCTTGTTGGCTTCCTTGAGTTGCGCCAATGAAAAGTTGGATACACCAATGGCTTTAATCAGACCTTGTTTTTTAAGATCGGCGAGTTTGGCGATTGCTTCGTCTTTTGGCGTGTCTTCATCTGGAAAATGGATGTAGAAAATGTCCAGGTAGTCGGTACCCAGACGTTGAAGGCTGGCTTTCACGAATGCTTCAAGGTCGGCTGGTTTGTTGCTGATAGAAACATTATCGTTATCAACAATTTGGGCGCCCTTGGTTGCGATAACCACTTTTGATCGGTCGTAGTCCTTAAGCACTTTGCCAATCAATTCCTCAGAACGGCCGAAGCCATAGGCAAAAGCGGTGTCGAGCATGGTGATGCCACTGTCAAGTGCGGCTTTAACCGAATCCATTCCGGCTTGTTCATCCAAGTTGGGGAAAAGATTGTGACCGCCGACTGCATTTGTACCAAATCCAAGCGGGGTACTGACGACATCTGATTGACCAATTGTTACATTTTTGGACATTTTTACATCCTCCTTTGATTTTCGACCATGATTATGATACATATTAATTATGATACATAATTGGAAAATTTAAAATCATTTAGATTAGGAAGCTGCCGATTTGAAAAAACTGTTAATCATTCAACAACAAAGTTCAGTTGTTCCACATTTGCTGGCGCGATTGAAAGCCGAACCTCAAATCGAGGTCCAAGTATATTCGGGAGACCTTGAGTCAGTCGAAGATTACAGGTCCGCGCTCAAAGATGTGAATCTCATTTTTACTGCGGTCGGACCGAAAGATGCCGATCTTGACTTTGAATCACTCTTCGATGCGATTGATGACGTTCAACCACCGATTAGTGATTTTGTGATGCTTTCGTACGCCGGCGTTGATGACGAATTGGCTGCACCCGTTGCCTACCCGGGAGTTGACGATGTCGAAGAATTTATAAAACAGCAAAGATACACCATAAAGATTGTCGATGAGTCTGAAATTCCGTATTCTATAATTAGAATGGGAACTTTGGCGAACCGGCCAATGGGTAAATACCAACTTTTTAATGAAGGAAGTCAAATGCCAGCTGGCACGGTTTCAGCAGAAGCAGTGGCCAAGCTGGCTTACGAGATGTTAGTCCACCAGGAATGGCTGAATCACTCAGTCGGAATCATTGATTTATAACGAATAGGGGGGTCGCCGCATGGCAATTGAATTGAAACCGGAACAGGTCAAACAACTAAAAGAACAGCTTGCAGAAGCAAATCGAAATTCACATTTTGTGATTATTTCTGCTATCTCAAAAAAAGAGCATAGCGGCGTCGACATGGTTACCGATTGGAATAATTATTTGAATATGAAATCAACCAATGGGGATAACTTTGATTTTCGAATCATTCGAGACATTTTACCAATCACCGACAACCTGGTGTACTGGGCAGTTGCCCAGCAGAACTTGCACAGCGCCACGGTTCAGGGCGACCAAGACGAGCAGGCTGTAGACGATCTGGAATTTTATACTGGAAAAGTCATGGAAGAAAATAAGGTTAGGGCTTAATCAACCAAAAAAATAGCGGCCATTTGGCTGCTATTTTTTTGATTAGATTATACGAAATGAATCCCACCATCGACAATAATTGCTTGGCCAGTAATGTAGTCAGATTTTGGATCTGCCAAAAATGAAACCAAGTTGGCAACGTCAGCCGGTGTTTCTCCTCTACCTAAGGCAATGCTATCAATGTTTTTCTGCAAAGTTTCGCCTATTGGAACGTGGTAGATTTTCGCCATTTCGGCATCAATTTGATCCCACATCTTAGTGAGAACAATGCCTGGTGCGTAGGCGTTTACGGTGATTTTATCCTTCGCTAATTCTTGGGCAGCAACTTGAGTTAAGCCACGGACAGCAAATTTAGTTGCGGAGTATGGTCCGAGTAACTCGAATCCTTCGTGGCCGGCAATTGATGAGGCACTGATAATCTTGCCGCCAGTGCCTTGTTTCTTAAACTGAGTCGCAGATGCTTGAATACCGAATAAAACACCTTTTAAGTTGACACTGACAATTTGGTCGAAGTCTTCTTCAGTCGTATCTAAAATGGTGCCGATCTTGGCAATGCCGGCATTGTTAACGAACACGTCCAGCTTACCAAAGTCTTTTACCACGTGGTCGACTAAATCAAACATGCTCTTCTTGTCTGAAACATCAACGTAGTAGCCCCTTGAATTATTGCCAATCTCTTCAGCAACGTTGCGGGCATTTTCTTCATTTAAATCTGCAACGGCAACACTTAAGCCGTCTTGAGCCAACTGGCGGGCAATTCCTTCTCCGATACCTTGGCCAGCCCCAGTAACAATCGCAATTCTTGTCATAATATTTCCCCCTATTAGGCAATTCGATGCTATGATTCACAAATGATTGAGTAGAATGTCCATTTATGTGAAAGCGATACCATTGCCCACATAATGCACTTTCTATATCGATATTTAATCACATATCGGATGTAAGTACAAACATTGTGAAGGTCGAATTTTGGGGAATATTTTTGGCCATAAAAAAGCCTGAGAACACTATCCTCAGGTAATAATGGGAACTTATTCGTTAGCTTCGTTTTGGCGTGCTCGCCGAGACAACAACCTGCATGTAAATCATCTCCGGTTGTTAACCGCCGTGTCTAAACGTGCTCCGGGGCCACCCGGGGCTCGTCGCACTGTGATTGAAAACGTGCTCTGACGCAACTGACACTGCGATCTAAGCCACTTTGATTCAAATCCAAACCCAGGATTTCAATCAGAGTGACCTTAGCTCTTCGACGGCTGTGAAAACGCCTAGCCTACTTGGCGTGTCAAACCGTTGCTTGTCGCACTCTAATCTATATATGTACCGCCCAGCTTTCGCCAGGCGTTATTAGGAGTAAGAGCCTACCAGTTTGAACTTGAAAGATATATTGGGGGTAGATCGTAATTCTTGCTTCCGATACTTAATCGTGGAATGCACCGATAGGCTCTCTAACAAGATCAATGCAAGCATAAAGCTTTCATTTAGGTCAAATAGATGGATGTAATCTGCATCCACCATTAATGATAGACTCTTTTTCTTAATGTTCAATGATAATGTTCCTAAAAATCATTTCCAACCTGAAAGCCCTATGAAAACACTATTGTGATGGGGCTGAGCGCTTCGACTTAGACTGGTTTATAATCTGTTTTTTAAGCAAACATGGCTTTTAGACTATGGTAAAATTAAAGTAATTTTAGAGAGGTGAGCGCAGTGACGTTACAGTTTGTCTTAGGCAAAGATGGTCTTGACCATCAAGCGAAAATGATTGAAATATTGAAAAGTCAAAAAGCAAAAAACGCCGGCGACCAATTTTTTTATCTAGTTCCCAACCATATTAAATTCGAATCAGAAGTTGACATCTTAAAACAACTCGGTGAGGTGGATGCTGACACCACTGCTCAAAGTGCGGTTCAGGTGCTGTCATTCACGCGATTGGCCTGGTTCTTTTTGCGAAACACGCCAGAATACCAGAAGCAGCGAATCAGCCAGGCTGGCATCAATATGTTGATTTACCAAATCATCGTTGATAACCAAGACAAATTGGTTCTGTTTTCACACGAAATTCATAATCCAGGATTCATTGATCAACTCTCCCGACAAATTCGAGAAATGCAGGCCGGAAACGTCTCACCTGAAAATTTATTGGAAATGTTGGAAAACGACAACAGCACGATTACAAATGATTTGCGTGATAAGCTGCATGATTTTGCCATTATTTACCAGCAATACGTCGAACGGATCGCCAACCAGTATTTTGATAGTCATACGGTCTTGAATTTATTGAGCGATAAATTACTGGATATCGATTTATCCCATTATCACTTCTACATCTCAGGCTTCTCCAAGCTGACAGCCCAGGAATGTGGCCTGGTGCAGGCACTCATTAACCAGTCGGCTTCAGTGACTGTTTCGTTGACCTTGGATCGACCGTATCCAAACGAACTGCCAAAGCAGCCAAATTTGTTCCTGCAATCGGCTAAGCTGTTTCATCAGCTCTATGGATTTGCTGCTGACAACAAGATTCCTTACTTAAAGACCGTCATGGCTGATCGACCACGAATCAGTGACGATATGCAAAAGCTGGAAGATTACTGGATTGACTCAAGTAGTTTAGGCAATCGCCCCGTTGATCAGCACATCGCAAAAGAAAGTATTCAAATCTATCAGGCTGACAGCCTCTATTCAGAACTGGACCAGGTTGCGACCATGATTCACCAAATGGTGGCCTCTGGAAAATACCGTTATGCGGATTTTTTGATCATGACCCGTCATTTGGACGCTTATCAAAATATTTTGGACCCGGTTTTGACAACCCAGGGCATTCCGTATTTTAAGGATATTCAAAAATCAATGGCCGATCATCCGCTGGTGGAACTCCTTGGCGCACTGTTTGATATCTATGACCCCAAGCGACGCCGAAACTACCGCTACGACGATATCATGCGGTTTTTAAAATCTGAGTTGGTGCTGCCGGTCGTCGATGGTCGGGCAATGCCGATCGATGCTTATCGACGGGCGGTTTCTCTGACCGACAATCTGGTTTTGAAAAATGATTTTGCCGACAAACGCTGGACTCAGCAAGAAGACTGGCAGTATGTCTGGTTACCCGACAATGATGAAGGGGAAAGCTCGCCCAAAATTTCTGCCAGTGACCGGGAAATATCCCGCCAGATCAATCTGATTCGCCATATGGTGCGCGATTTACTCCCGCAATTTTACCAAAAGTTCTACCAGGCAAAAACCAATCGGGATGCAGCGGCACTTTTATACCGCTTCTTGATTGACGCCGGAGTGGTGGATCGTTTGCAAGATTGGCGCGATGCCGCGACAGATGCCGGGGATATGACCCGATCCAATCAAATCGAACAAGTGTGGCGGACGTTTTGTTCGCTGCTCGACGAGTGTGTTCAAATCCTAGGTGACAAGCCGTTTGTGGCCGAGGACTTCTGGGCGCTTATTTATGCGGGATTTGAGGGGGCCGACTATTCCCAAATTCCATCAACGCTGGACCAGGTGAGCGTGTCTGAAAGCGGGATGGTTCAGATGACTGATTATAAAGTGACCTTTATGATTGGTGCAAACGATGATAACATGCCCGACCGACTGGTTAACGAGAATTTATTTGGCGATGATGATATTAATCAGCTTCAAAGCTATTTGGGTGACGATCAATATCTGAATGACCCGGCAGAAGTGCAAATGGCCTTTGAACCCTACCTAAACTACCTTGCCTTTATGACGGCGTCTCAAAAGCTCATCTTTACTTATACGAATAAACTAAACGATGAATCATCTGTGAAACTATCACCTTATGTTTCACGGATTCAACGCTTCTTCAACTTACCCATTGTTAATAATCCGGCGATTCCTGACGGTCAACACACTGTTCAACCTTACGTTGGCACCAAGTTGGGAACGCTGCATCACTTGATTCAAGTTGCTCAAAATAATTTTAAGGATAATCAGGGCCTCGGACCTGACTGGGCAGCCGTTTTTCAATTGCTAAAAAGTGATCCGGACGTCGGTGAATTAACAAACAAATTACTCGCAAGCATTCATTATACTAACGTCCCACCGAAGCTGGAAACGCCACTGATTACCGGCTTATATGGAGATGAATTGAACATCTCAATTTCTCAGTTGGAAACCTTCTATAAGAACCCTTACGAATATTTCCTCAAATATGGTCTCAGGCTTCAGGAACGGCCTAAATTTGAGCTGTCAACTGCTTCGACGGGAACCTTTTATCATGACGCGATGGATCAAATAACGAAGCAGGTCCACGCCCAAAACATTGATTTGGCAAGCCTAAGCGATGAGGATGTCAAACAACTGGTCGCCCAAACCGTTGACCAAATCGTCCATGACCCGCAGAATTTTGACTACGTTGTCTTGACCAGTTCAAACCGGATGCACTACATTACCACTCAGCTGGAAAAAACGATTCAACAGATGGTTCAAACACTGCGTAATCAACAGACCCTGACCCCGATGCGTCCCCAAAATACCGAGTTGATTTTTGGCCAGCCCAACCAAAAGCAGGCTTTAAGCGGCTTGAGCTTTGATTTGCCGGACAATCGAACGGTTAAAGTTCGTGGTCGGATTGACAGGATTGATTCGATGAGTACTAAAGAAAAACGTTATTTTGGAATCGTTGACTATAAGTCTTCTGATCGAAAATTTGATTTCAATGCAGCCTATGACGGCATTTCGATGCAGTTATTGACTTACTTGGATGTTTTGAAACACAATTTAGCGCGACTCAATCCCGATGACAAAGACGCGGCGATCGCAGGCGCCCTTTATCTGCATATTTTTAATGCGACCTTTAAGCAAGGGGAACTGGAAAAGGCTGGCTTTGAAAATGCTTTATTGGCCAAACACAAGTACAACGGCATCTTAGTGAACGATGAAAATCTGGTTGATAATTTGCAACCGGATCTGGCTTCCGGAACCTCGTTGATTTATCCCTATGGCAAGAAAAAGGCCGGTGGGACGACGGCAGCCAGTTCTTTGATTCGCCAAAACGATCTTGAGGCCTTTCTCGAACATACTGAAGCCCTCATCAAGGCTGCGGCAACCAATATTTTTGCCGGCGACATTAAGCTGCGTCCATATCAACAAGGACAAATGACTGGGATGCAGTTTAGTCCTTACAAATCAATTATGAATTTCGACCCAATATTGCCGGACAATCAGTACCGGCGGATTTCCGATGATTCGATGGCGGATGTATTACGCAAGCTAGGAGGAAAAACTTCTGATGGCATTTAATTACACAAGTGATCAACAAAAAGCGATCAAAGACCGGCCCGAAGGAAACATCCTGGTTTCTGCCTCGGCTGGTTCTGGAAAGACGCGTGTTCTGGTCGATCGAATTATCGATATGGTCAAAAATCAGCAAGTCGATGTTGACCAACTACTGGTCGTGACCTTTACAAATGCGGCCGCCAAAGAAATGAGACAGCGGCTGCAGGTTTCCCTTCGAGAAGAATTTAGTAACGCCCCGGAAGATCAAAAAAATCGCCTGTTGACACAGATTCAAAAAGTTGCGGTGGCCGACATTACGACCATGGATGCCTATTGTCAAAAGCTGGTTGGTCGCTATTACTACCTGCTGGGAATCGATCCCAACTTTCGAATTTTGGCCGATGATACGGAAAAACAGCTGTTAAAAGACCAGGTGTGGGATAGCCTGCGAGAAGATCTTTATGGCCAAGATGACGACGGTTCTTTTGCCCGCTTAACTGAAAACTTTTCCAACGATCGGAGTGACGACGGCCTGGCCAATCTAATTTATCGACTGGATGAATTTGCCAACGTTACAGATGATCCGGATGGGTGGTTAGACGACGCGGCTGAGTTCTATGACCTTGGGGAAAAGCCGTTGCTTGAAAGCGACTTTTACCAGCAAAGCATTGCCCCTAAAATCAGCGACGTGCTGGAGAAATTCAAATTAAACGATCAATATATGCTTCAACTTGCACAGCAAGCCGGCTTGGAAAAGGACGAGAAATTTTTAACTGAGCAGCTGCCGTTAATTGATGACTTGAAGAAACAACTGCAAGCCATGTTAGCTTTCGATGATGTCCGAACCACCTTAACAAGTTTTGAGTTCACAAAAATTCCGCAATTACGAAAAGCGGAGCCGGAACAAAAGGCGACTCACGAACAGATTAAGGAACTCAATGAGCAAAACAAGAAAAATCTGCGGGGACTTTGCGCGGATTATTTTTCAATGGATGAAAAAGACAATATCCAACTGATGCAGGCCGCTAAAAAACGCGTGGCAAAGCTGATTTCGGTGGTTAAATTATTCCGTACGTCTTATGAAGCAACCAAAAAGCAGCGCCATTTGATGGAATTTATCGACATCGAACAGGCTGCCTTTCAAATTTTGTCCAGCGATCTCCCACAGGCCGTTCAAGTTCAAGAAAAATTGCGTAATCAATACTACGAGATAATGACCGATGAGTATCAGGATAATAACCGCCTGCAGGACGCAATTTTAAACAAGCTGGCCAAAAAAGACGGCGGCAACCGGTTTATGGTGGGCGACTCCAAGCAGTCGATTTACCGCTTCCGATTGGCGGATCCACAAATGTTTATCAACAAACAACGCGCCTATTCGCTGGCTGATAATCACAACGAGTTAATTACTTTGGCGGACAACTTCCGTTCAACTGAAAACGTTGATAATTTTATTAATTTAATTTTTGAGCAAATCATGGACCGTGATGTGGGTGAGATTGACTATGCCGACGCCAAGCTAAAATTTGGTGCTAACTACTATCCAAAAGATTTGAAGGCGGACGTTTCAATCATGTTGTACAGTTCAAAGAAGCCACTGGCACAGTCCGAACCATTACCGGCTGACCAAGTGATTGATGCCGATGAGGGCCAAGTGGAGTTGATTGCCCAAAAGATTCGCCAAATCATTGATAAGGGTGAAAAGATTGCTGATGGGGATGACTATCGACCAGTCACCTATGGCGATTTTGCGGTCATTTCACCTACCCGCAACAGTCAGGTGACCATGTCTCAAATCTTTAAAGCATATGGCATTCCGGCTGAAATTACCGGTGCCAAGAGTTATTTAAAGACCACTGAAATCCAGATTATGCTGTCGCTGTTATCAATTATTGACAATCCCTATCAAGACATTCCACTGGTGGCGGTGTTGCGTTCCCCAATCGTTGGCTTGGACGACAACCAGTTAGCTTACTTACGAATTAATCAGAAAACGGGCAACTATTATCAATCAGTTTTAAAATTTTATCGGGATTACCCAACTTCCGAGCCCAATGATTATGCCCAAGCGATTTATCCGTTGATCGAGCGCTTCTTTAACCAGTTGGATCACTTCAAAGACGTTGCCCAGCAAGACGGTTTAGTGGCGCTGATCTGGGAAATTTACAAGCAAACCGGCTTTTTGGATTACGTTGGCGGCATGCCCGGCGGATATCAGCGCCAGACCAATTTACACGCACTTTATGAACGGGCAGCCGACTATGAGAAAAACGGGTTTAAGGGGCTATTCCGGTTTGTCCTCTTTATTGAGCGGATGCAGGAACGAGACGATGACCTGGCGACGGCAGTTCCCAATGCTTCTGAAAATATGGTTCATGTCATGACCATTCATGGCAGTAAGGGACTCCAGTTTCCAATTGTCTTCTTAAACGATATTGGCAAGCAGTTTAACCCGCAGGATACCCGTGGTTCTGCGATTTTAAACGATCATCTGGGAGTCGGAATTTCATATTTAAATACCGAAACCAGAGAGGTCTTGGAGCCCCTCCAACGTCGAGCAGTCGTCGATGTCACAAAAAATGCCGGCTTGTCAGAGGAAATGCGTAAACTTTACGTTGCGTTAACCCGGGCAGAGCAGCGGCTCTACTTGGTTGGAAAAGTTGCTTCACCCAAGGGGACGTCAAAGTCGGACATCCTTGACCCTCAAAAAGTTGTCACCGATTGGCAGGCCAAGACAGAAGAAACGGCGATTTTATTACCGATTTCCGAGCGGAATTCTGCCAAGAGTTATCTGGACTGGATTGGACCGGCGATTTCACGGCATCCTGCGATTACTGCTGGGTATGGAGACAGTCAGCTGGTGAACCGGCTCGAATCCGATCAAAGCCATTTCAGCTTAAAGTTTTACGATGCTGCGATGATTATTCAAGGTAAGCAGCAGGCGGGCACTCAGGCGCCTGATCCGAAAAAATGGGTTGAAGACCAGGTCGAAACCGTGTCTGCTGACAACGGTAAGGCCAAACAGCTTTCTCAAATAATGAATTACCAGTATCCACACGTTCCAGCGACTCAAACAACTGCCTACCAGTCGGTATCAGAAATCAAACGGCTATTTGACGATCCGGATAACGTCCAGCTTGGAAATCTGGCCCGAATTGATGTTAATCAGGTCATTAAGCCCGGTAGATATACACAGCCGAGTCTGGCGACACCAAAATTTGTTGCGGAAAACGGCGATAAAAAGCCCGCACCAACCGAGGTCGGAACGGCGACCCACTTGGTTTTACAACAAGTTGACCTCCAAGATGAGCCAACGATGGAAACAGTGACTGGGCTCATCAATCACCTCGTTAAAACCGGGATTCTGCAAGAAAACGTTGCCCAGGCCATTAATGTCTCTGGGATTCTCAAGTTTTATCAAAGTCCAGTCGGTCAAGTGGTGCTGGCAAATCCGACGAAAACCCATCGCGAGGTGCCGTTTTCACTGTTGATGAAAGCCAATCAGGCCTTTAAAAACTTCGGTGGAAATGAACAGCAACGGATTTTAATTCACGGAATTATTGACGGCTACGTTGAGGCTGACGACGGCGTTTATTTATTTGATTACAAAACGGATCGCTTAACACCTCAGACAACGATTGAGACGATTCGCGACCGTTATGAAGGGCAATTGCGGCTGTATGCCATTGCGTTGGCTAAAATTTTGGGAAAGCCGATTTCCAAGAAGTACTTATATTTGTTATCATCAGATCAACTTGTTCCGGTTCAGTAATTAAAAATATTGATGAGATAGGAGATCTTTCAATGGTTAAATTTAATACGTTACTCGTTCGTGGCGGCCGCCCTAACGACAATACGACGGGTGCTGTCAACGTGCCAATTTATAATTCTTCAACTTTTAGATACCCCAAGTTGGGGTCTGACGTGAAATGGGACTATGAACGTTCTGGAAATCCCACCCGAGATGCGGTTGAGGATGTTTGTGCGGCACTTGAAAATGGTGATCGGGGCTTTGCTTTCTCCAGCGGGATGGCGGCCATTCACGCGGCATTATCGTTATTTAAGCCGGGAGATCACGTCATCATTGGCGATAATATTTACGGTGGGACTTTTCGGTTGGTCAATGATTTTCTCAAACCGCGGGGTGTTGAATTTACCGAGGTTGATACTCAAGATACCAACGCCGTGGCGGCAGCCTTTCAAGACAATACCAAGGGCGTTTATTTTGAGCCGGTGACAAACCCGCTTTTGAAAGTCTCAAGTGTCAAACAGATTGCTAAGATTGCACATCAACATGATGCCCTGGTGATTGTGGATAATACGTTCCTGACGCCATATCTCCAACGACCTCTGGATTTGGGGGCTGATGTGGTATTGCACTCCGCAACCAAGTATCTTGGCGGACATTCCGACTTTACTGCCGGGATGATCGTGACAAAAAATAAAGAACTCAGCAATCAAATTTACGCCGTTCAAAACACAATCGGTGCAGTCCTGGCGCCACAAGAGGCGAACTTACTGAGACGGGGCATTCAGACGCTCAATATTCGAATGGACCGTCACATCCAAAATGCTGAGAAAATCATTGCATACTTAAAAAGCAATCCAAAGGTCGCCAAGATCTATTACCCAACCGTTGATCAGACAAGTGATGATTTCAAAATTATCAGCGAGGAGGCCAAGGGCGCAGGTGGAGTGCTGTCCTTTGAAATTAAGGATGGGTTGGATGCAGCCAAGTTTGTGAATAGCTTGCAGCTGATCATTTTAGCCGTCAGTTTGGGCGCAGCGGAGAGTTTGGTTGAGGTGCCGGCATTTATGTCACACTTCGAAATCCCCAAGCCAGAGCGTTTAAAAATGGGCATTAAGGATGAACTGATCCGTTTGTCGGTTGGATTGGAAGATCCGGATGATTTGATTGCCGATTTGAAACAGGCATTTGAGCAGATTTAGCCTACGAGACGGTGTTAAGCAGCATGAAATTAAACAAAAAGAGAGTGAGACAACAGGCGTTTTGATCCCAGAATTTAAGCCCATCAATCGATTATTCCTGAATTTGGAATGATTGATTGATGGGCTTAAATGGCCGGGATCAGCCGATTGTCTCACGTTTCAGCTAGATAGTATAAAATCACCAAACAAGAGGCTGAGTCAAAAGTTGATACTTTTGTCCCAGCCTCTTGTTAACGACTATTTAAAATAAATGGCCTGATTTGTCTTAATTTAAATTCACGACATTTAACAATATCATTCCCATGATTAACACGATCGTTGCGAGTCCCACGGAAAATTTCGTGAACCATTTTCCGTTAACCTTATCCAATAGGAAAAATGTAATTGCCAGACAAGCCACGCCAATGACGTACATGACGATTAGTGCGGTCTTCACGGCAGCATCATCTTGTGCCATTGCTATCACCTCATTAAGAGTATTGTACCCCTTTTGAGTCGGTTACCCAATAATCAGTTGGTAGGCATACCGTGGTGATGCTTCGCTGTCGCTTTCAGACATATAAATCGTGCCGCGTTTGGTAAAGCCATTCGTGGTAATCACGTGTTGCATACCTAAATTCTCGGGATGTGTATCAATGCGGATATCCTTATAGCCCAGGACGCCTGAAATTGTGATCAAGCCACTGACCATTTTATCGGAAAGGTGCTGACCCCGAAAATTGGATGACATGGCAATTCGGTGGATAGCCGTGTAACGGCCATGAACGCCATTGATCCATTCTCCGTCGTGGATATTTAAATAGTTGACGTCGAGGCCTTGATGCAGCGCGGCGGTGCCGGCAATTTTGCCATCAACGATTAATACGTAAGTGATACCGAAGTTAACATCGGTTTCCAAGTCTTCATCCGCCGGGTAACCGTTTTGCCATTGATCAATCCCTTGTTTTTTAAGATACGCTTTTGCTTCAGCGATAATTTTTTTAATTTCTGGAAGGTCTTTATTAGTTGCTTGTCGTAAGTAAGTTGCTGACATTTTAAATCACGCCCCTGTTTAAATTTCTAATTCAATTGATTAGATGAAAATAACACGAGAGTGAATTATAGAGCATTCTGATTTGCCATGCAATACTAAAGCGAGAAAAAGTTTTCGGTTCTCATTTTTACAAATAAAATCCCGACACCACAGGGTTTGTGATTGCCGGGATTCTTATTAAAGTCGGTTCAGGAATTGTTTAATATCGATGAACAACAAATGATTTGAGAGGTGGTTAGTCGTCTAAGGTGTCGTTGATTTTTTCGGATGCTTTTTCTTTAACGTCTTCAACTTTGTCTTTGGCTTTACCTGAAGTTTTTTGTGCTTTACCCTTTAACTTCAGTTTATCGTTGCCAGTTGCGTCACCGACCGTTTCTTTTACTTTGCCAAGTACTTCATCGGATTTGTTTTTTAATTTTCCCATGAGTGTCACATCCTTTCCTTATCTATACCATAAGAATACAGGAATGAATTTGAATGTGCAAAAATAACGCTTGTGAGGATTTAAATAGTATAAGGGAGTGTTAAAATCCCAATTCCATGCAGTACGAACCGCTGGTTTATGCTATTATAGTCATAATACTAGGGGGTGGTTTCGAAATGAACAAGGAGCCGATTTCAACTCATGATTCCGATACCCAATCGAAACAACAAAAATTATTCAGTATGCTGGGCTTAATGACATCCAAGGTGCTTGGTGAAAATACATATGCCAAGAGTTCGATTTATTCTGAACGAATCGCCAGGGGACTACGATCGTTTTTACCCCGTCCGTTGCAGCCAAGTATCTCGCTGGCTGAATTTAAAGTATCCAAGGCAATTCAAATGGGGTATTTGGTTGCCGTTAAAGATCTTAAGAACGTAACCATTGACCAATTTAACTATATGTCATTGTGGGCGACTGGCGATACCGATCGCTCAGTTATTAATCGGGCCGCTGGGGTTCATTTTTCGGAATATTTAAGCCAAACTTCCGACGAAGCTAAATTTATCGTTGGCTACAAGACCGCGGTGATTCAATTTGTCCGGGCGATTGCTGGTGCAGGCGGAGTCGTTTATCGGATTAATTCGTCTCTTGAACAGCTGAATCAGGATCAAAAAAATGCCTTGGTCAATGATTGGTTTAACCATGTGAATGCGTATATGAGCGCGACGTCGCCGACTCGAACCATTAATAATGAATCCACTCAAGCTTCGGTGACCGATGAACAGATTGCCTCTGGCATTTCAAAAGAAATCAGTGATGGTTATTTGGCGAATCATGCGGTCGGGGATGCAACTCAGCCGCTGCTCGGAAATTATTCGTATAATGAAGATGATTTTAGCCATGAACATGATCTACCGAAAATGATGTTGGAAAACTTAGGGGAGACGACCTTAACTGACGACGTGAACCTATTTGTGAACCATACGGTTTCTGGGATGATTGATTCATTGGCGTCATTGGGCCTGTATGGACTGATTTTTGATTATTTTAGCATCAAGAACCCCGACTTAATTGGCGCTCCGGTAACCACAGCGACCGACGAAGACACTGTGATCAAGCAGACGGGCGCCCACTTATCTGAGATTGCCGACTACCTGGGGCTTCCCAAATCCGGGGCCGAGCTGGCTGAGAGGTTGCCAATTTTAAACTTAAGCAATGCTGGCAGTGCCAGGAATGCGCAGCACCAGGATTATCAGATGCGTTTTAGTTACGTGTTGGAAAATGATCGTCAGGTTGTCAATGACCGTGGCGAAACAATCAAGATCAGCTATGGCATCTTTGAAACCACCCATCAAATTATTCAGGCAACTTTCCTTGAACCTCTAATGACGAAGTACTCCCTGATTCGAAATCAGTTGCTGGATCAGGTTAAAACAGCGGCATATACTAAGCCTCGTGGCGTGGTTAAGCCGAATTTTCAAGTTGAACCGACGATTTTGGATTATATTGACAAGTTGGCCCGTTATCAGATGGATCAATTGATGGGCCTTGTTGAACGTGGTCAAAAAGATTATGATGGCATGTCGCATGCTGGAACTTTTAGCGCGTTTAGCCACTTGATGCGCGTTTATCCGGAAGTTAAATCCATTAATCCGGATTATGCGGAGATGTCTAAAACCACAAAACGACTTTATTATTGGCTTTACCAAAGTTCATTTGCCGAACATTTGCCTGATGCCGAACGTGTGAAAATTTAGTAAATTAAAAATAGGCCCTTGAGCGAGCATCATTGCATCGTTCAAAGGCCTATTTTTTAGATGAGCTTTACAGCAAGAGCTGATCCCATGCCACCGCCCATACATAAAGCGGCAATTCCAAATTCTTGGTGGGTACGTTTTAAGTTGTGGATGAGTGTTGTCACGATTCGAGCACCGGAGTCTCCCAGAGGATGGCCAAGCGCAATGGCGCCTCCGTTGATATTGACTTTCTCCAGTGAAATATCGAGATCGCGGATAACGGCAACTGATTGAGAGGCAAAGGCTTCGTTAATCTCAAAAAGGTCAATGTCATCCGTTGCCATTTCTAATTTTTGTAGCAGCTTGTTGATTGCCAAGTAAGGGGCGTATCCCATCACGTTCGGATCGATTCCGCACTCAGCATATCCCAAAATTTCAGCGACTGGTTTGACATCCAAGGAATCTGCGTGAGTGGCTGTCGTCAGCAATAACGCCGAAGCACCATCGCTGAGGGGGGCGCTGTTGCCAGCAGTAACGGTTCCGTCCGCTTTGAATGCCGGCCGGAGGTTTGCTAATTTTTCCATATTGGTATCGAAACGAACGGACTCATCTGTGGTGATTGTGAGTGGCGCTTTTGATTTTGGTTGTGGAATCGTCAGCGGGATAATTTCATCCGCAAAGTAATTTTGTTTCATAGCAGCCGCGGCGCGTTGATGTGAACGCAGGGCAAACAGATCTTGTTCGTGTCGTGAGACGTGATATTCATCGGCAACATTTTCTGCGGTCATGCCCATTGGCTGGTCAGTCGAGGAATCTGTTAAGCCGTCACGCTGCAAACCATCGTATAAAGTGACTGGGCCGAATTTGGTTGCCTTTCGTTGAGACATGTTGAGGTAAGGAACGTTGGACATGCTTTCTGTCCCGCCGGCAATCACCGTAGTTGTTTCTCCTAATAGAAGAGACGTGTATGCTTGATGGATTGCCTGCAAGCCGGATCCGCAGACTTGGTTGACGGTGTAAGCCGTTTTGTTTTCGGGAATGCCACTATTGAGTTCGATTTGGCGCGCAATATTTTGGCCGTTGCCTGCTTGAATGGCATTGCCAAAAATGACGTGGTCAATTTGATCAGGTCGAATGGCGGTGCTTTTTAGCAATGCGGATGTCACCGACGTGCCAAGCTGTTCGGCTGTTAATGACGATAAAGTGCCGTTTAATTTGCCAATCGCGGTTCGCTTTGCATCTATAATTACGATTTTATCCAATGGTCAACAGCTTCCTTTCAAGAGTTTTCAGTTGATAGTATACAGGCTCAAAGAACGGAATGGTGAGGTTTTGTCTCGGTGTTAACAATCTTTAAGATTTCAAAATCGCACAAATTTTCAATTTTTTGCAATTAGTTGTTGACCTGACTCTAAATACCTGATAGTATATTACTCGTTGCTTCGTTACCAAGAACACATATACCAATTACTAATTTAAAAGTTTTTGTTGACTTGAAAGATTAGCTGTTATATAATTGTTTTTGCTGTTAGAAGCAAGGAACACAAGGATTTGAATAGCCGAACAATTTTAGCTCATTCATCTAAAATGTTTGTGTTTCACATGTAGACCTTTGAAAACTGAACAAAATTTTCGACAAACAAATGTGCAGGGCGCTTTGATTTTTAATCGAAGCCAAACATTTGCGAAGTCAATTCGTAAAACAAATAATAAATTAAATCATGAGCTATAACAGGCTTATCATTTTAAAAAGTATTTTAAGATGAGAGTTTGATCCTGGCTCAGGACGAACGCTGGCGGCGTGCCTAATACATGCAAGTCGAACGCGTCTTGGTTATTGATGTTAAGTGCTTGCATTTAACTGATTTAACATTGAGACGAGTGGCGAACTGGTGAGTAACACGTGGGTAACCTGCCCTTGAAGTAGGGGATAACACTTGGAAACAGGTGCTAATACCGTATAACAACCAAAACCACCTGGTTTTGGTTTAAAAGATGGCTTCGGCTATCACTTTAGGATGGACCCGCGGCGTATTAGCTTGTTGGTAAGGTAACGGCCTACCAAGGCAATGATACGTAGCCGACCTGAGAGGGTAATCGGCCACATTGGGACTGAGACACGGCCCAAACTCCTACGGGAGGCAGCAGTAGGGAATCTTCCACAATGGACGAAAGTCTGATGGAGCAACGCCGCGTGAGTGATGAAGGGTTTCGGCTCGTAAAACTCTGTTGTTGGAGAAGAACAGGTGTGAGAGTAACTGTTCACATCTTGACGGTATCCAACCAGAAAGCCACGGCTAACTACGTGCCAGCAGCCGCGGTAATACGTAGGTGGCAAGCGTTGTCCGGATTTATTGGGCGTAAAGCGAGCGCAGGCGGTTTCTTAGGTCTGATGTGAAAGCCTTCGGCTTAACCGGAGAAGTGCATCGGAAACCAGGAGACTTGAGTGCAGAAGAGGACAGTGGAACTCCATGTGTAGCGGTGAAATGCGTAGATATATGGAAGAACACCAGTGGCGAAGGCGGCTGTCTGGTCTGTAACTGACGCTGAGGCTCGAAAGCATGGGTAGCGAACAGGATTAGATACCCTGGTAGTCCATGCCGTAAACGATGAGTGCTAAGTGTTGGAGGGTTTCCGCCCTTCAGTGCTGCAGCTAACGCATTAAGCACTCCGCCTGGGGAGTACGACCGCAAGGTTGAAACTCAAAGGAATTGACGGGGGCCCGCACAAGCGGTGGAGCATGTGGTTTAATTCGATGCTACGCGAAGAACCTTACCAGGTCTTGACATCTTCTGCCAACCTAAGAGATTAGGCGTTCCCTTCGGGGACAGAATGACAGGTGGTGCATGGTTGTCGTCAGCTCGTGTCGTGAGATGTTGGGTTAAGTCCCGCAACGAGCGCAACCCTTATTGTTAGTTGCCAGCATTCAGTTGGGCACTCTAGCAAGACTGCCGGTGACAAACCGGAGGAAGGTGGGGATGACGTCAAATCATCATGCCCCTTATGACCTGGGCTACACACGTGCTACAATGGACGGTACAACGAGTCGCGAAACCGCGAGGTCAAGCTAATCTCTTAAAGCCGTTCTCAGTTCGGATTGTAGGCTGCAACTCGCCTACATGAAGTTGGAATCGCTAGTAATCGTGGATCAGCATGCCACGGTGAATACGTTCCCGGGCCTTGTACACACCGCCCGTCACACCATGAGAGTTTGTAACACCCAAAGCCGGTGAGGTAACCTTCGGGGACCAGCCGTCTAAGGTGGGACAGATGATTAGGGTGAAGTCGTAACAAGGTAGCCGTAGGAGAACCTGCGGCTGGATCACCTCCTTTCTAAGGAAAAACGGAATCCTGCACATTGTCGAAAGTTTTGTTTAGTTTTGAGAGGTCTACTCTCAATTTCNTTTGTTTAGTTTTGAGAGGTCTACTCTCAAAAGTGGTTACGCTTTTTGGGCCTATAGCTCAGCTGGTTAGAGCGCACGCCTGATAAGCGTGAGGTCGATGGTTCGAGTCCATTTAGGCCCATCCACGGCCGCACAGACCGGAGTAACATGGGGAATTAGCTCAGATGGGAGAGCACCTGCTTTGCAAGCAGGGGGTCAGCGGTTCGATCCCGCTATTCTCCATTGACACGCAAGTGTCAAACTTGGTTCTTTGAAAACTAGATAATATTAATTT
>NZ_AZGK01000019.1 GCF_001435315.1 Lentilactobacillus parabuchneri DSM 5707 = NBRC 107865 | reverse complement strand
AAAAATCATAGATCTTGGACAGCTTCTTAATAATTATCACGGGATGTTATCAACTAGTATAAGCTATTTTATGCTTGATTAGTCTGCCACCCAGAAAATCATTGTACATAGCTATTCACACGCAAAAAAGTTACATTTTTTAAATTTTCAATGTAATGTGACATTGACTAAACAAAAGATTCATTAAAACACTCCATTGTTATAAAGTATACATACTATTTATACAATTTACGTAATTATTAATAATTTAATGCTTCTTTTTTATGTGCTTCTGCAAACATTATTGCTATAGGCAAAAAAAGCTCAAAATGTTGCAAGGCTGTTTCTGTAAAGGCTATTGATATATACATGCCAAACAAAAGAATGTCTTTGATTCTCATACGGTTCACTTTCCAACCTATAGAAATCAGAATAAACAATAATTGAATTGTAAAGATAACTCCTTTGGCCAATAAAGATTGTAAATAACCATTATCAAACATTGCATTCTCAAGCTCAGGCGTGTTCAAGAGATGTATACCATAAGTATCATAAAATTGTTGGTATAAGCTTAATCTACCTGACAAGAGTGCATTCAGCCACTCAGAATATGGATGTAATAACGAATAAAAAGATATGAGAAAGAAAAGAATTGGTAATATAATACATACCAATTTAGAGAGCGTTTTTCCAACCCTATCATAGACGTGTTTCCCTATAATCAGTATCGAAAGACAATACAACATAATGACATATGTTGAGGTTCTAGATTGCGTTTGGCTATAAATAAAATAAGTTGACACACCAACAAAGATTGTTAACAATCTTTGTGATTTTCTATAAATAGAACAAATAGTCAATACAATTGAAAGCCATAGTAACATTGTAGCATTAGGCTGAGAAAAGCCTAATGACTTTCTAAATATAAATCCATCTACCCTCCACATTTCATAGTTATTCGAGCCCCAACCAGTTAATAAGTTAATCCCCACAACCATTCCAAATGTTGTCATTGATGTAAAAGCTATCCATTTTAACATTTTCTGATAGTCTATATCTGGTATACTATTTAGCGTATAAATAAATACAATCATCATTGTACCGGAAAACATATAAACAGACTCATTTATAATGCAAATTGCTATAGAGACTATAACAGCAAATATAAAAGTAATACTGATTTGGCGTTGTACGACTAAAGTTAATATCAGAATCGGTATAATGGAGAGAGCCTGAATTGCAGCCGAAAAGCTATTAGAAATTATATTAGCACCGTTTAAGATTGCCATTATATAAATGGTAATTGAAACAAGAATAAATATTTTAGTTGCTTCGGATCCAATATTTATATCGATACTTTTGTGATTCACCCTGCACACTCCTAAAATCTTCACTAAATAAATTACATTCTTTAATAGACCTAACTGCCAAATTTTTCAAATCACGTGCAGCACTTTTGACCTATTATTAATTAGTATTCTAGTCAATAAAAGCCCGTTCGATTGTCCATGACTGATTGACAATCGAAAATCTTGCGTGATTATTGGTCCAGAGTATTCTAAACGGATTAAAGTCTTTTCATAGTTAGAGGGTTCATGGAACGGTCTTCATAATACACTCTAATCAACTGGTCTTGATGCTTATTGAATCCATAAGTATGAGTGCTCAAATTATAATTGGTGACAGATTATTTAATTCACAACACGACTTCAAATACTACTTCGCCTAGAAACTTTTTTAAGATGGTTATCTTTTACCTAAATTGTTATTCATTTGCTAAAGAATTCACGCGTAATAAATTCAATATATATTACGCATATAATAATTTTCAACATATACATCATATCGCTTACTCATCAACTATTCTAAGACAGCCAATGTTTACGTTGCTTACGTGGTACTTCAATTCTTCTAGCTTTAATTTTATCGCCGTTCAACAAATTCCGAGCGTTGGTTGCAAAACGTTCAGGATATTGGGAATCCATTTCGTTTAATACTTGATAGGCCTTCGTCATTGCAAAACCACGATTTTTCATTTACCTTTTGATAGCTGATTAATTTGCTTCCTAGATTTCCAATGGCAAACATGCCTAAGTTGCTCGCTAGTTTTTTTACTTTTCCCTTGGCCATGCTCAGCCTTTCCTGTTCGACGTATTGATCATGTTTAGACTTCGCTCGACATTCTCGAAATATTTACCTTCAGCGAAACGACTCGACAGCGCTCGAATCTTTCTCGGATCAAACGGTACTGTTGGTGCGTCAATGCACCGTTGCAAGATTCCTGATAGCTGATCAATATCGCCTGGTTCATACAAATAACCACTCTCCAACGTAATGATATCGTCGGGACCGGTGGGACAATTCGCTGATATACATGCAATCCCATGTTGCTGAGCTTCAATCAAAACCATCGGAAGACCTTCGTACTTGGAAGTCAATACTAGGTAATCACATTCAAGGTTGTCAAATGGCTTTGCAACCCAACCACGTATAATTACATGCTTTTCTAATTGGTGATTGCTGACGAAGTTCTTAACATGATCTATCTCCGCTGCGTCCCCTGTGCCGAAAATTTCTAACTGCCAATTTCCAGACACCTTATCAAGGGCAGAAAATAATTCGGCTAAATTTTTCTGCCCCTCCCACATCACCCGACCAATATAGACAAACTTTACGATTTTTATGTGATCATTCACCACACTCATACTTGAGACATCATCAGTTTTAGATTCAGATACTGGATTAAAAATCAGGTATTTTTTACCGGTAATCTTATTTTGTTGCATTTGGCTGATAATTCCAGAGCTGATGGCTAAATGTGCATCAGCATATTGCAAGTCTGAAATAGTAATGGAAGGTTCATCATAGAGGGAAGAATGTATCCATGACACGAGTCTAAAATGCCGATGTTTTGGCATGCATAATTTTTTCAAAACAGCTATCATCTTGATCAACTTAGACGTTGTACAGATAACATCATCATATTGATTCTTATGCAATGCCCATAATATTCTTGGAATCATCAACAATCGTTGGGCAGGCACCGGTATTTTAGATACAGGCTCAACGATTTTAGCGATTGGACGATCATATGCAGTCACTCGCAACCCTTGTGGGGCCAGGACTGTGAGTTTGACATCGCTATGATTAGAGAAATATTTCTGCCACGAAAGTAAAACAGTTTCAGTCCCCCCGGTACCGCCCAGTCTGGGAATAACAATTAACACTTTAGTTTTCATAGTCTTCCTTGTTCTTTCATAAAAAATGATGTTCTATAATCACAATGTCTGCCCATTTTACCCCTGGTCCATCCATGTCATTGATATACAGAACCAGCTTCAAGTCGTTTAACTAAGATGCGCAAATTCTTGTGACCTTCGATAGGTCAAATGATAAATACGCCAAATCTAATACCATGCTTAAACAATACGTTAAAGTATTCCAGCACAAGAATACCGCTAAATAGTATGCCTAACGCAAGACATACTGAATATCTGAATACTCATCATACCGTACTAATCATTATAGTTTCAAGAACTATATGCGGTTCCTGATTCACAATTATGGTCAAGAAGGGAGTATAAAAACACCATCGAATATTAAACTGAATATTTCCGAACCTCTTATATAATTGAATGCAGGGAGGTTACAAACATCTGAAACGCAATCCCACCTACAAGCGCACTAGTCGATATCAAGAAAATAAAAACATTCGAGGATATCGCACTTTATTCCATACAATTACTCCATCATAATATTGATTATGAAGTATAAGCCACCGATTTTTCATTATTCATGTATAATTCAAATCTCAGTATCTTCTGGTATGACGATGGTATATTCTCATCCAAATAAACAACCGATCTCCAAGTAATACTAAAACGATTATTTGAATTCACTACTAATATCAAAATTGGTACAATAGACAATACCTGAATAATAGGTGCAATATTATTAGAAATTATATTTGCCCCATTTAGGATTGCAATTATAGAAATAGTAATTGCTGTAAAAATAAATACTTTAGTTGCTATTACTCCAATATTTTTATTCATATTTTCAGAATCCAATCCATTTGCTCCTAAAATTTTATTTTAATTATCAAAAATTATTTTTCATCCTTAATATTTTTTTGAATTTATTATATGTACCATATCCACATATATAATCAACATAATGCTTAATATATTTTTTTAAGATAATCATTCTGTCGCTTCCTTTAATATTATCAGATGCTTCCTTCCAAGATGCACTATAATGGTGTATAGATATAGTATTAGATGATACCTTATTATTTCGGTGACCAAGCTGGATAGGGCAAAAATAAGAGCTTGGATAAATAACCATCCCATTTATTATTTGCTTAGATCCATTAGCTTTAAAACCCATCAATGAAAGCAAATGTGTTGTCACGTCAACACAAAGTATTTCATTTAATGAACCATTAGAATTTATAAAATGCTTATTTTTATATTCTTTAAGATTAGACAAAATAAATTCATTTTTCTTAACAGATCCAAATCCAAGACCAGTACCGACAGAAAAACGATCTTCACAAGCAAAATAGGCTTGGGCATTTAACACCGGATCTAAGCTTTTAATTAATTCAACATCAGTATCCAGATAAATCCCACCATGTTTATAAATAATATCTAAACGGGCTACATCTGATACAAATGCCCATTTCTTTTTTTCATAGGCTTCTCTGGCAAAACAATATTTATTAACATCAAAATTTTTTTCGTTCCATTGAATAATCTTATAATCAGGACAAAATTTTTTCCATGAATCTATGTTCAATTTAACCTTCCTTGGCAAGGCTTTTCCCCCAAACCAACAGTAATTAATAACTTTAGGTATCATATAATTCTACTCCTTAAATAATCTACTAACTATTAAACATATTTTTCACTAAAGCATCTAGTTCCTGGTTAAATCTTTTATTATTACTGTGAAATTTCTTGTTTTCAGTATATTGCATATCATTGATTACTTCATATAAATCGTTTTCGCTAATAACTACTTTTATAGGAAAGCCCCTTTTTTGCAACTCTTTGCAAAAAAGGAGTTGATGGTTATTAACATGTTCATTGAATTTTTTCTGTCGTGGTATTACTATGGGCATTTTACCTTGCTTCAATGCCCCAATGAAGGAAGATGGGCCACCATGTGTAATAACTATAGTGGACATTTTAATAAGGCACTCCATTTTTGATTGTGAAATAAATCTCTTATATTGACAATATTTAGGAATATAGGTACTATAACCTATTTGAATGAATACATCATCCATAATTTTATTTTGTCCCTTTAATATGTCTATTTTCCTTATTAGTCTATTAAATGGTTGTTCATGAGTACCTACAGTAACAAAAATCATTAAAATATGCTCCCTAAATATTTAGCTTTCGGATAAATCTTCTTCATTTCTTTCCACTGCACTATAAATAAATCAGTGATCGGATAAACTAATTTTCCAGTTAAGGTAGGCTTATCTATTCTGTCAAATACTTCTATATAAATAGTCTTGATACCCAAAATTTTTCCAACATAAAAGAAGGGAACTGCGACTGCCGCCCCAGAAGAAATTATTAAATCAGGCTTTTCTCTTATAAGGATTTTAAAAGCTAAAAAAGTATTTCTTATCAGGTTCTTAATGTTTCTATTGGTAGGAAAGTAACACGGGTATGTTTTTTCCTTACTTAATAAATATTCAGCATCCTCTTTGGGAAAAGTTACCCAGAACCTATCCTTATTCCCCCAAAATCTTTTTAACATGTGTAAATGTGTTAAGTGACCACCACTTGATCCAACCAAACAAATTTTCATCATAGTCTCCTCTCAATATGCACTATTAGGGAAAAAAATTATCCAAATAGTTTTAAACAATATAAAAAAATCAAGCCACAAATTTGAACTATTTATATACTTAATATCCAATTTCACCATTTCATGAAATCCAACTTTATTTCTTTCGCTAATTTGCCAAATTCCTGTACATCCTGGGACAACCAATAACCGTTGTTTATCATATTCAGTATAATCCTCCACCTCTCTTTTTAACGGAGGCCTAGGCCCTACTAAAGACATATCTCCCTTAATTACATTTAGTAATTGTGGGAGTTCGTCAATACTATATTTTCGAATAGTTCGACCAATTTTAGTGACTCGCGGATCCGATTTCATTTTAAACATAGCGCCCTCTATATCATTCTGATCTAGTAAGCCCTTTAACATTTTATCAGCATTTACAACCATTGATCTAAACTTATACATTCTAAAAGGGTGTCCATTCTTCCCAATTCTAATTTGAGAATAAATTATTGGACCATCTGGATTGTCAACTTTTATCAAAATGGCAGTAATAATAAATACAGGGGTTAAAAGAATGATATCAATTATACTTAATAATATATCAAAAAATCTTTTGAAAAAATGATAAAAGAAGCGTCGCTCAACTCGTTCCTTATTTACTACGACTACGTTATTATCTGTCATTGGATGACCGTATTTAGGATCTCCTCCACTACGTCTCTCAGTTTGCATAAAGTATACATCACCTCCCCCTTATTTAAAAAAATGAAACAAATGTGTTTTTATTTTAGAAAAATCATTGGATAGAATATTATCACCATTAATTATTCTTTTGGCATTTTCATTAAATTTGGATACATAGTCATTCCCAAATTCATTACCCAATTTTGCAAAAGCATTGGTCATTTCATATTTACGATTAGGTAAATTATGAGCATCCGAAGCAAAAATGTATACTTGTCCAGACTGAATTAATTGTTTACTAAATTTTTGTACTTTGTGACCAAAGATTCCAACATAACTGCCAGCTGTTATTTGAGAAAGACAACCTTTATTTAACAAATCATATAAAATATCTGGTTGTTTCATAATCTTAGTATTACGTTCTGGATGAACGATAACCGGTATGATTCCCCGTTGCATAAGTTCATAAATCATATTACTAGTATAATTTGGGATATCGTCATCCGGAAATTCTAACATTAAGTATTGCCCACCCTCATCAGCAAATAAAATATCATCTTGATCAAGAGCGGTTAATAAATCGCCATTTATTCTAACTTCTTGCCCAGGGAAAACTTTGAGTGGAATTTTGTGTCTATCAAGCTCCATTTGAAACTCTTGTGTTTGCTGAATAACTGCCCTTTTATGATTAAGATAAACACCATTCATATGGTGCGGCGTTAATAATGCATAGTCGATGCCATCCCTTACTGCATCATTAGCTAATTTCAAAGAAATATCCATACTTTTAGACCCGTCATCCACCCCTGGAAGCAAATGACAATGCAAATCAATCATTTTATATCATATCCCTTGGCAACTATTTACCCTCATTATCATAACCGTACCCATAGCCATAACCATAGCCATAACCGTAGCCATAACCGTACCCATTCTTAGGTGCAACGTCATTTAATACATAACCTAATAAATTGGCTTTAACCATTTTTAAGAGTTCAGTTGAGCGCTTTATAGCTAATTTTTGTGCTAATCCTTGGCGCACTACCAACACCACCCCATCAACCTGAGCTGCAATAATTTGCGTATCAGTAACTGACAATAATGGCGGAACATCTAAAATAATCACATCATAGATTTTCTTAAAATAAGAAATTAATTCTTTCATCCGATTAGAAGCCAACAGGTCTGATGGATTAGGTGGAATGGGACCACTAGTGATCACAGATAAATTATCAATCTCCGTCTTTTGCACTACTGAATTGAAATCTATATCAGTGGATAAAGCCGTGGATAGGCCATTGGTATTTAATAAACCAAATGTCGTATGCAAAGTTGGACGTCGCAAGTCTGAATCAATAAATAGAACCTTCTGCCCTTGCTGAGCCCAAATGACCGCCAAATTAGCGGAAACAGTTGATTTCCCCTCGCTAACTGCCGAAGAAGTAAAAATAATTGTTTTTAACTTTTGATTAACTGCTGAAAAATTAATATTTGTCCTAACTGTACGAAATTGTTCGGAAACAACGTCTTTAGGATCAACATCAGTAATTAGCTTCACACCATTCCTTAAAGTATCGGTGGAAAGCTTTTTTTCTTTACGATGAAAAATGTTCATAATTTTCTCCTACATAATTAAAATTTAAACTCTTCGATGATTCGGTTTAAGATGCTTTTCATGACGTTTATTAGCCAAATGTGAACCATGTATTTTACGAATTTCTGCTATGTGACCCAAATTAGTCAATTTTAACTCATTGGTTAAAAATTCATCATCTTTAATTGTTGTATCTGTTAATTCTCTAATGAACGCATAGCCAAGACCAACCAGTAAGCCAATTACCGCCCCAGCTAGTAACACTATTGAAGTTTTAGGGAACGACTTCTGCTTTACAGGTGTCGCCTCAGAAACAATGGTGACATTATTAATACTCATAATTCGACGAATCTTTTGCTTAAAAACCTGTGCAACTGTATTAGCGATTGCAGCTGATTTTTGTGGATCATCACTCTCCACATTTAAAGCAAAAACTTGTGAGTTTTGTTGATTAGTAACAGAAATAGCTCCCTGTAATTGTTTAACGCTCACATCATAAGGAGTCCCTGTTGATTTAACAACAGCTGGCCGTGATGCTTTAATTAAGTGACGATGACCATTTGCTGAAACATGGTATCGAGCCTTTCGTGCTGAACGAATTACTTTGACAGGATTAGCTAATCGCTCACTAGCTGTTTTCAAAACCAATTGGTTTGTAATGATATCCTTATAAGTACTGATCATTTGAACATCAGCTTGCTGATCCTGAAAAGCTGCCCCTGGAACTGAAGTATCTTTTTTTTGATTAACCAAAATTTGAGCAGTCGAAGTAAACTGGGGTGTAATAACAAACTTCTCTAAACCAACAGCAATAATTAAACAAAGGATAAAACTAATTATGATAAAGATAATATGTTTACGAATAATCCCTAATATTTGGCGAAGGTCCAAATAATTTTCCATGCTGTCCTCCAAAAAATTTATATATAGAATTAATAACGCGTCAATCCTAAATTATTTCGAATAATATTTGATGATTTTATCAATTCAGATTTTGAAACCACTTCAAAATCTTGACCACCAATTTCCTTACCTACTCCTTGAACATGATCAGAAACAACATGGTTACCAGCTTTACGATAGTTTATTGATAAACCAAACATTTGAGAACGATTCAAATCAGTTTGAGCTTGGTTAGAAATTGTTTTTAAAAAACTGCTAGACAGGAAAGTCCTATACGAAAACGATTTTTTTAATAGGCCTGTTAAAATCAACCGTTGACGTAATTGTCGTCCATAATCACCTTGTGGATCACTGTACCGCATACGGGAAAACTTTAATGCATCATTCCCGTATAAATGATACTTCTTTCCCTTAACAAAATGGTCTCCTAAATATGTAAAAGTAAGTGGTGAAACTACAGTAACTCCGCCAACTTGGTTGATAGCTTTTTTTAGCCCTCCCATATTAACTAAAACATAGTAATCAATCGGGACTTTTAAATATTTCTGAACCGTATCGATAGATTCTTTAGTACCACCATAAGTGTAAGCAGCATTAATTTTAGCGGGAGAATACTCCGAATACCCAGATAAATTAACTTTCATGTCGCGTGGCAAACTCATCATAACAGTTTTCTGTTTTTGAGGATTAATTGACATAATAATCATCGTATCAGTTCTCCCCTTATACGTGCGACCAAGAGCGCCTGTATCAGTTCCTAAAAGTAAAATAGAAATAGGGCGTTTATTATCAATTAACTTGCCAGCGTTTCGTTCTTTATGAGCATTCGCTTTTTTGTAAACAATAGTGGTTGCCCTATAAATATTACGATAGGCAATTCCAGCAACACCTACCCCTAAAATCAATAACAATAATAGAAACAACCAAAATATTTTTTTGAATTTATATTGATTATGTTTTCTATGATTATGCAAATTCTTTTTAACAGGCACTTTCTTCATACGCTCCTAACTTAACCAAAGCTTAAAATTATAAATACAGCCCTAATTTTTACATTTATTTAATAAATAGTCAATTGTCATTATATAACTAAACATTTCATTATTTCTGTCTACTAATTAACTACAAATTTTTAAAATGGGAATGGCTTTAATACAAAAATAATGCTAACACCCAGATAATAATAAACGTTTTAATGTAGAAAAATTATTTAGGTAGCGTCAAGAATCTTGTGTAAATGAAATGCCTTCGTACATATAATATGTATCTAACTTAAATAAATGATGCTTCCAAGGTGTCCTGGAGTCCTTTGAACCCTCGGTGGATCCGCTTCAGAGACTTCTCGTTATAAACATTAAACTGAGAAACCAGGAAGCGATCCAGTGAATCTTCCGTTGAAAATTGTTCTTTGTGGTGGGTGGTGCGCTTGAGATGCTTATTAAAGTTCTCAATCAGGTTAGTGGAGTATAGTGATTGCCGGATGGCTGGTGGAAAGTCCATGAAAGTGAGTAAATTCGGCATTTTAAGCAGATCTTCGATTAATTTTGGATAGGTCTGATGCCAGTTGTTGGCGAACTCATTCAGTTTCAGTTCGGCTGCTTCACGGTTGGCGGCCCGATGAACTTGTTTAAAGTCACTGATCACGGCCTTGCGGTCTTTTACGCGAACTTTGTTCATCAGATTCCGCCCAACATGAACCAGGCAACGTTGTCGTTTGGCTTTAGGGAAATGCCGATTCAAGCCTTCATCCAAACCAACTAACCCATCGGCCACAAACAACAGCACATCTTTAACGCCCTGCTTGATCAAGGTTCCCAGCAGTTCAGTCCAGATTCCAGTCGATTCCGTTGGTGCCACTTGGTAGTTCAACACTTCTTTCGTACCATCCGGACGAATGCCAATCGCAATATGAACGGCTTCTTTTTGAACGGTATCCCGCTTTAACGGCAAGTAAGTGGCATCTAAGAAGATGGCCGCATATTGTGAAGCCAGTCGACGTTGCTGGAAAGCTTGAACCTGTTCATTGACGGCTTTAGTCATGTTGGAAACCGTGGCTTTGGAGTAGTGAGCACCGTACATTTTCTCAATGAGTTCGGCAATTTCAGCAGTGGTAATTCCCTTGGTATACAACTGAATGACCGTTGTTTCTAAATTATCACTGTGCCGACCGTAGGCTGGCAAGGTATGATTTTCAAACCGGCCATTGCGATCTCGAGGAATGGTTAAGTTAAGTTGGCCGTACTTCGTATCAAACGAGCGCTCATAACTGCCGTTGCAGTTATTACCAGTGTTAATCCCAGCGTATGAGTAGCGTTCGTAACCCAAAAACTCTGCCAATTCGGTTTGAAGCAGCTGGTTAATCGCAATTTCGATGTGGTGACGAAAAACTTCGTCCAAATCTTACTTTTGGGCTAGTGCAGCGATAATTTCTGTGGTAAGTTCATTCATGGGGAATGCCTCCTGTGATGTTTTCTGTGATTACTAAATATCATAAGGGAAGGCATTCCCTATTTCTATACAATTCAGAAATCTTTTATGCATTTACACAAGATATTTTACGCTCTCTTTTATTTCCATATATCTGTTATTTCACTCCTATTTAAATTTTTTCTTCACTGCCCTGCTTATTTAATGAGAAATTTATCTATACACACTGAATTTCTTTCGATACCGAATAAAGGTTGTCCGCTTAATCCCAGTATTTCGAGCCACATCCACATCGCTCATACCATTTTGATAAAGTTTAAAGGCATGTAACAAACGGGGATCATCTTCAGCGTATTGAGGCTTGCGACCATGATATTTGCCCTGCTGTTTGGCTAGGGAAATCCCTTGTTGCTGACGCTCAATGATCCGCTTACGTTCACTTTCAGCTTGGTATTTATAAAGTTCAATAATGAGGTTGGTCATGAGTTGACGTAAATTGGGGTCAGCAATCCCTGTCATGGACGGTAAATTCAACACATCTAGGGTGGCACCCTTATTTTGAATGGAGTTCATGATCTTAGTCAAATCATGGTTGTTTCTGCCTAAGCGATCTAATTCAGTGACCATTACAATATCACCCTCACGAATATAGGCCAGCATTTTTTGCAGTTCTGGCCGATTAGTGTTAGCCCCACTTAATTTATCCGTAAATAATTTATCAACGTCTTTTAAAGCCGCTAACTGTCGATCTAAATGTTGCTCCTTGGAACTCACACGCGCATAACCGATTTTAGCCATTTCCAATTCTCCCTTTGGACAGTTCTAATGAACACTTGTAATTCCTAGTATAGCACAGAAGTAAAAAAGACCATTAGGGTATACCTTAACGATCAAAGTTTCTTTATTATAATCGACTATGCTAGTATTACTAAGTAGATAATCTAAATTTTCTAATAAAACATAATTACGGGGCGATAAAATGATCCAAGAAATTATGAATATTAATAGTAAGTCTTTTAACGATTATTCTTCAAAAGATAAATTTAAGAAAATAAATATTATTTTTGGGACAAATGGTAGTGGGAAAACTTCATTGGCAAGATGGTTAGTAGAAACTGACTTAAGTAACTCAAGAATTTTTAATTCAGAATACGTGCAAAAGAATATATTAACTCAAGATTCTTTAAAAGGTGTAAAGCTGACTGTAGGTCAGACAGCGGTGGATATTGAAAAAAGTGTAATGAGTATCAAAGATGCTAATGAAAATATTCAAAATAAAATAAATGAATTTGAAAGGGCCCTTGATGAAAAAAATAAAAGTTTGTTTATCATTTTGAATAATACATTAGCACAAGCTAAAAAACATTTTGATCTCTCAAAAAATATAAAGCAAAAGCAACATGCTAAAAATAATCCGGTCGAAGCACTTCACTTATGGATTAGGGATATACATCCCAATCTGTCAATACCTAACTCTTCAAAAGAATTGGAACAACAAATAAAACTATATCAAACTGAGATTGACAATCTCAATTTACAATCTCCAATTAATAAAGATCGTTTTGATAAATTTTCAGAAGCAATGGCAAAGCCGATACCGAATCCTTCTGAAAACATAACAAATGAAATTGTAGAGTGGATCAGTAAGGGCTTAAATGTACATAATATGGCAAATCACGATGAAATTTGTAGATTTTGTGGAAATAAATTTGATGGCCCTGAGATCGCTAAAGAAATTGAAGAGAAAGTGAACAATGAACATGCAAAATATATCCAAGCTTTGCAAATCATGGATAAGGATTTGAATAGTATAAGAGAAAGAATATTAACAATAAAAACCAACTTTGGTGAATTCGATACAGAATCTGTTATTAATTTTATTGACGATATGAGAGTAAAAATAGGTAGCAAAGTTAAAGATACGTCTATCCCTATACCTGTAAATGATATTAATTTTTCTGATTTTTCAAATTTTTACGATTCATTACAGGAAAATATTTCCAGTTATCGTGAAAAGATTAAGAGTATTAATGCACAGTTATCTCAAATCGAGTCTGTCGCTAAATCATGGGTGGGAAATCAATTACAAGAAAACAACGAAATTCCCAAAATTATAGAAGGTATTCAAAAAGCAAAAGACCTAATTGATAAATATACCATGATTATCCGTGACAATAATAAATGGATAGCAATGAAAGAATCTGAAACATCTGATTTAAAAACATTCAGAGACCTATCGAACCATCAATTCGCTTTATTAGGATTAAATTTCAGACTGAAAATAATGCAAGATGACCAACACTATCTGGTAAAAAGCACTATATCTGATGAAAAACTTAGCACAAAAGATTTAAGTGAGGGTGAATGTCGATTATTAGGATTTTTACAATTTTATTTTGACTTATTTGATAAGCCTTATAAATCACTAGCTCCAGGTGTGGATTTAATCATAATAGATGATCCAATTACAAGCTTAGATATTAATAATAGATATTATTTAACGGAATTAGTAAATAAGCTTATAAAAGAATTATCTTCGTTGGATAGTCAATTATTTATATTTACCCATTCGTCTTTAGACTTTCATAATTTTGGTTTTAATGCAAATAAAGAAAAGACAGAATGGTTCAAAATTAGTAAAAATGGTCAGGGAAATAGTTCAATTAGTATTGCAGGCCCCGATGAGAAAAAGAATTATTCTGATTATTATCAAGCAAATTTTAAGGATGTGTTTCAATTTGCTCTAATACCACAAGAGAAGCTTCCCACTGATAACTATATTTCTTATGGCAACAAAGCACGTTTGCTATTTGAATCACATGCTAGAACACATTATAGAATAGAATATACAACAAATAGAGAGCATGACAAATTAAAAGAGTTTTATCGAATCCCGGATAATGCTGATGATGATTTTAAAAATATGTTGGATGTTATAAACTCATTATCTCACGGAATGACGTTTGCCGATGAAAATTCAATTTCATCGCGTGAGTTACAACGTAACATCAGATTTCTACTTGAAGTTTTATATAACAAAGACAGATTTCATGTTGAACAAATGGCAGGAGATTTAATGAATAAGAGTAATAAGCACGATATTTTAAAATGGTTAAGTAGCCTTGCAAAATGAACTGTGGGGCTCCATATCAAAGTTTGTGGACATAGAAACTGATTCTATCAATGGAATTATAAATCGAAGCGCTTATCTAATAGCATATAATTAACTAGTAAACTAGGTAGACATCGAGAGGAACTTTTTAAATGTTGGAACTGTCGTTTGAAAAAGAAGTTGTTAAAACCTTAACGACCGGAAGTAATCAATGGGTGGAACGCAAAGACCTGTATGGTGCGACGCCGGATCAATTATGGGCTAATTTTCGCGATAAATTAAATAACAATAACTATGCTAAATTGCAGGGACACCCTTTAACTGATACCGAATTTAATCAAGTTAAACGGGCGATTGAGGTCCGGACACCTTACGAAGCAGCTAAGTTACTAGCCGCCGAAAATGGCATTGGCAAAGTTAAAATTGAACGTGATGATGCCAAATTGAGGACCGTCACCCTGGAATTCTTTTGGAAAGCGGACGTCGCTGGTGGTAAATCTAGTTATGAAGTGGTGCGGCAAGCGGTACGACCACGGTTAGCTGGTACTCAAGACATCGATCCTGATCGCCGTTTTGACGTAACCCTATTGATTAATGGGTTACCCTTAATTCAATTGGAACTAAAAAAAGCCACGGTCGAACTTAACCAGGCTTTTAATCAAATTGAAAAATATGCGCAAGAAGGTAAATATACGGGGATTTACTCGCTGCTGCAAATGTTTGTGATTATGACACCAGATAGTACGGCGTATTTTGCGAATGCCGAACCGGATCATTTCAATAAAGCCTTTTTGTTTAATTGGCGGACTCGCGATAATCACCCCGTGGAAAACGGCTTAGCGTTCACGCGCCAAGTCCTTAATATTCCCATGGCCCACAAAATGGTCAGTGAATATACGGTCATCGACCAAGAGCGTCAGAGCTTAATTCTCTTACGGCCTTATCAGATTTATGCGATTGAGGCTGTCATGCATCGAATTCATGACCATCAAGATGGCTTTGTTTGGCATACCACGGGTTCTGGTAAAACACTCACCTCATATAAAACCGCTAAATTAGCGGCGCAAGATCCCGGTGTCGATAAGGTCATCTTCTTAGTTGACCGGCGGGATTTAGACGAACAGACAACCAGCAACTTTAGTGCCTATGCTGCCAATGACGATATTGCCATTAACGAAGCCCAAAATACCGGTGATTTAATGCGTAAATTGCAACAAAATGACGGTAAGGTCTTGGTCACCTCGATTCAAAAACTTCATCGGGCGGTCAAAAAAACGCAAGCCCAGCTGGCAACCGGTAAGCAATCCCGCTTTAGTAAAACTTTAAAGCAACGGGTGATCTTCTTTGTTGATGAAGCCCACCGGTCGCAATTTGGTAAGATGCAAAAGGAAATTCGGGCAGCATTTGTCAATAGTAATTGGTATGGTTACACCGGCACCCCCATCTTTAATGAAAATAAAAAACAGCTCAAGGGTGATCTAGCAGTTACGACGGAGGAGCTATTTGGTAAAGTCTGTCACGTTTATAACTTGCGAGACGCCTTAGAGGACCAAGCCGTGTTACCGTTTAATGTGGAACACGTGACAACGATTGGTAAAGACGCTTTAATAACCCGGGCCCTTGAAAAAGAAACCCAATGTGTTAAAACTCGTCGAGATAAACAAGGCCGCTTGCTGAGTACGGCTGATGAAGCGAAAATTCAAGCCAAGATTCAAGCGATGTCAGTGAAGGACTTGGAAGAAACGTATTTAACTCCGGCTGACTTTGAGACTGATGAACATATCCAACAAGTTGTTCAATATATTTTACAAAAAGGCCCGCGTAAAACGAGTTTGGGTCATGGCAACTATAATGCGATTTTGACCACCAGTTCCATTGAAATGGCGCAACGCTATTATCAAGCCTTTAAGGCCGCTAAAAGGGCCACTCACAATCAGCTAGATCCTGATTGGCCCCGAATTGCGATTACTTATTCATTAAGTGAAAACGAAGATCAGAGTGCGCACAAACATGACCAAATGGCCACCATTTTAAAAGATTATAATCAGCAGTATCACACTAATTTTGATTTAACTGATTTGAATCTCTACAACGAAGATGTCGCGAAACGGGCCGCCCGGCGTGAGGCTGTCTTTGCTCATTTACAAACGGATCAAGAAATAAATTTAGTGATTGTCGTACGCCGTTTATTAACAGGCTTTGATGCCCCTCGGCTAAACACGCTCTTTGTTGACCGCACCTTAGCCTATCAAGAACTTATTCAAGCCTACTCACGCACCAACCGGCTCCAAAACCGGGAATTAAAACAAGAAGGCCAAATTGTGACCTTTCGGGTACCGGCAATCATGGAAGCTAATGAACGTGAAGCTTACAAGTTATATAGTGGCGAAGGCTCTTTTAATGTCATCATTCGTCCCACTTATCAGCAGGCCGTCTTAAAATTTCAAAAGGCTGTGGTGGATTTAAAAGCCATTGCTCCAACGCCGACGGCTGCCGATGACCTTAAAGGAACTACTGCCAAGGTACAGTTTGTGAAAGCCTTTCGCCAAGTGAATCAACAATTGAATTCCTTATCCATGTACAACGATTTCACTTGGGAGAACAGCGAAAAGACTTTTGGTATCGCTCAGCCCGAAGTAGAATCCTATACGGGTAAATATCTGCGGATTAAAGCGGCGGTTACTAACCAAGAGCCTGAGAAAGTCCCCGAAGAATTAGCTGCCTTAGACTTTTCCTTGGCCGTTGGTTCAGTCGTCTTGGTGGATTATGATTATTTGACGCAATTAATTCAAGATTGGATTGATGAACAGCAACAGTACACGACACCTGATCAAGCCCAAGCGCATATGAGGGATTATCTGCAAAATAGTGCCAAAGTACAGGCTAGTTTGAATAAATTAGCGGAAACGCAACCGCAACAGGCCCAGTTAATTCGCGAAGCCATGCCTTATATTGAGCAACAAATGCAACAGTTTCAGCAACAGAGTGACCAAAATAAAGCGCCAGTAGCGTTGAATGCTCGGGAGTTGGTGGCTGATTACGCCCAGAAACAATTGGTCAAAAAAACGACGACCTTTGCCCATACGTGGGGCTTAGATCAAGCAGCCCTATTACGGGTGGCACGTGAACACACCGTGGGTACTGATGAATGGCATCATGAACAAGAATTAACGCAGTCAGCGAATTTAGCAGCGGCCTTACAAGCTCAAACTGCCGCTGGGCCGAAGATTCCAGCTGTTTTGCCACTATACCGGATTAAGTCCCAGGCCGCTTGGCGGCAGTTTATTGAACACGATTTAGCAATTTATCTACAAAAATAAGTGAGGTTAAACAATGTCAGAAAAAACAACTCAAGCTAGCCAACTTGAAAGCGCCCTATGGAATGCGGCCGATGTCTTACGCGGGAAAATGGACGCCTCTGAATATAAAAACTATTTATTAGGGTTAATTTTTTATCGGTTTCTATCTGAGAAAACCTTAACGACCTTTAGTGACTGGGCAGGCGAAACCGAAAATGTCACCCGGAAATATGCTCAGTATATGGATCCGCAGTTTGAGTTGGAAGGCGTCTCAGTGCAGCCCAGTTTAGTTGAGTATTTGCAAAACACGCTGGGCTATTTAATTCAACCACAAGCGTTGTACGCCACCCTGATTGGCAAGATTCAAGCCCATACTTTTGCGTTAGACGATTTATCTCAAGCACTTCATGATCTGGAACAGTCGACACAAAATCTATCTTCAGCGCAAGACTTTTCGGGCTTGTTTGCCGATGTGGATTTAAGTAGTAATAAATTAGGCAGTTCTTTACAACAACGGAACCAAACTATTAGTGATACTATGTTAGCTTTAAATGCGATTGATCTTATCCATCATCAAGGCGACGTCCTAGGTGACGCCTATGAATACTTAATCGCGCAATTTGCCAGTGATTCCGGTAAAAAAGCGGGTGAATTTTATACTCCACGGCAGGTGTCCGACATTATTGCTCAGATTGTGACTTATCAGCGCAATGCGGGTGACAACCAAGTGCGGACTATCTATGATCCAGCAGTTGGTTCTGGTTCGCTGCTGTTGAATGTCGGACAGCACGTGCAAAATCCCAGCTTAGTGAGTTATCACGGCCAAGAATTGAACACCACGACCTATAACCTGGCCCGTATGAACCTAATGTTACATGGAGTCTCGTATGACGATATGCACCTACGCAATGGTGACACGTTAAGTAAAGATTGGCCGGTTGACGAGCCTTACTTATTTGATGCCGTCGTTATGAACCCGCCCTACTCGGCACACTGGGATAACAGTGATAAACGCTTGTCTGATCCCCGTTTCCGCGACTATGGCGTCTTACCACCTAAATCTAAAGCCGACTTTGCCTTTCTGCTACACGGCTTTTATCATCTGCAGGAGCATGGAACTATGGGCATCGTCTTACCCCATGGCGTGCTATTTCGGGGGGCTAAGGAAGGCAAGATTCGCCAAAAGCTCCTGTTAGATAACCGGATTGATGCCATTATTGGACTACCCGCCAATATTTTTCATTCCACTGGTATTCCAACGTTAATCATGATTTTAAAGAAACATAAAACCACTGATGACGTCTTGTTTATTGATGCCTCCCGGGAATTTGAAAAGGACAAGAATCAAAATAAGCTAACGGCAGCGAATATTCAAAAAATTGTGACCACTTATCAAAACCGGCAAGATGTCGATAAATATGCCCATGTGGCCCCACCGGCAGAAATCAAGGAGAATGACTACAACTTAAATATTCCGCGCTACGTTGATACGTTTGAACCGGAACCCGAGATTGATCTGAACCAGGTCAAAGCTGATCTAAAGCAACTGGACGAGGAAATCAGTCAGAATGAACAAATCTTTAATGAATTAGCTAGCCAGTTAGTGACCACCCAGGTTAATGACCAGTCAAAACCGGAGGCCCACAAATGAAAGATCAACAAGCTAGTTACCCGCAGTTAAGATTTAAAGGGTTTACTGACCCTTGGGAAAAGCGTAGGTTAGGCGATATATCTGAAAAGGTCACCGAAAAGAACTCAGATAATGAATTTTCGGAGACATTAACCAACTCAGCCGAGTATGGCATTATCAGCCAACGTGATTTTTTTGATAAGGATATTTCAAACGAGAAAAACTTGAACACGTATTATGTTGTACGCGACGGTGACTTTGTTTATAACCCTCGAATTTCAAACTTCGCGCCCGTTGGCCCAATTAAGCGCAATACACTGGGACGTACCGGCGTTATGTCACCGCTTTATTACATTTTCCGAGCGCACAACGTTGATGGTATGTACTTGGAAAAATACTTTTCAAGTACAAAGTGGCATCGATTCATGGAACTTAACGGGGACACAGGTGCTCGTGCTGATCGGTTTGCAATTAAAGACAAAGACTTTGTCCAGATGCCAATTCCGCTACCAAACTTGGAAGAACAAAGTAAGATTGCGCGCTTTCTTGAGAATGTGGACAACCTTATCGCTGCTAACCAGCGTAAGTTAGATTTGCTCAAGGAACAGAAAAAAGGCTACTTGCAAAAAATGTTTCCAAAAAATGGCGCAAAAGTTCCTGAATTGCGATTTGCGGGGTTTGCTGACGCTTGGGAACAGCGTAAGGTTTCGGAACTAGCAGACCGCTATGATAATCTTCGAGTTCCAATTACAGCATCCGAACGTGTAGCTGGGGAAACACCTTATTACGGTGCAAATGGTATTCAGGACTATGTTGAAGGTTTTACTCACAATGGTGAATTTGTTTTGGTCGCAGAAGACGGTGCGAATGATTTACAAAACTACCCTGTTCAATATGTTGATGGTAAGGTTTGGGTCAACAATCATGCCCACGTTCTTCAAGCTAAAGAAGAAAGAGTGGACAACAAATTTTTGACGAACGCTTTGAAACATACCAACATAGAACCATATTTAGTCGGCGGTGGACGTGCTAAATTAAACGCCGATGTCATGATGAAGATTAATTTTAAAGTTCCAACATTACCTGAACAAGTTCAAATTGGTAAGTTTTTCGATAATCTTGACCACCTCATCGCTCTTCATCAGCGTAAGCTTGAAAAACTCCAAGAACTTAAAAAAGGGTATCTACAAAAGATGTTTTGCTGATTCTTAATTTGATCAAATTTAGGATCCTATGAAACCCCATGACTTAATTTTTATTGTGCTTGGTCAATACTTAATTCACTTGTATAATGGATTACGCAGGAAGTTTTAAGGGCGGTGGCTGTCTTTTCCCTTGCGAGGTGAGGCCCATGGGAACATGGAATAATCTTCAGGAAGGTTTCACAGTCAATGAGCGTCTTCCAGACACTCTCGTTGATGTTGCTGTTTGCAATGTTTATTTTAGCGTTGCTAACATACATCGACAAAAGGAACAAATAAAAAAGCCGCCCTGCGTAACTTTGGCTAGGTTACAGGGTGACTCAACTATCATTTTTTAACTAATGCCACCGCCTTTGAAGCGGCTTGCGCGGGAAGTCTTGTTAGCGCAAGGCTTCCCTTTTCTATTACATTATAGCATGACCTTTAAAAACTGGCTAACGTTTTAGACTTTGATCAAGTTCGGATTCGGGTTGTTTGATCTCCGGATTCTGTTCAGCAAATGCTTTCAGTTGCTTTTGAGTTCGCTCACTGATTTCTTGGTGCACATCGTTTAACTGTTTTTTAAATTGTGCTTTCTGTTGTGGACTAGTTGCTTGTTGAATTTGTTGTTGCAAGCCTTGATAGGACTTATTAAGATCATGGGCTGATAGCTTTTTTAGATCATGCTCAGGTTCTTTTGGGGCTTCTTGTAAGCCTAATTGTTTGGTTAAGCCATCACTAAGCTCAATCACTTTGTTGCTCACTTGCTGGATCTCACTTAAAGCACTATGGATCACGGCTTTATCTTTAGCCCAGGTGGCCACGTAACCGAGGGAGTAGTTGCTGGTATCAACGCCAATATTTTGCATGGCAACATACGCGATCGCTTCGGCTTGGGTTTCCTGATAGGCTCGTGGCCGATCTTTAAAGGCTGATTTTAATCCGTGTAGCTGGCTATGCGCATATTCATGATATAACGTCTTCAATTTTAAAGCATTATCGGGCTCATCGCCACCAATGACGATTTCATTAGTGCTGGGTTGAAAATACCCCTTAGCCCCATTTAGCGTCGCTAAAGGCACTTCACTGACTTTAAGGTCGGTTTGCTGGTTGAGATAGTCCTTGAATGCGTTATACAAGCTTGTCACATTCTGATGATCGGCCAAATTTTCTTTGACAAAGTCTTTAGCACTTAACACTGGTTCACCGCTAGTTTGTGCCACATCAAAGACGGGTAGATAGCGATAACCGACAATGGCGCGCTCATCGGTGGTATCAAGATGCTTCTGCTCGGCTGGTGTTAGCTTCTTAATGATCGGAGCCGCAATCCGAATCGCTTTTGCGCCCCGGTTGACGGTGCGGTTAAAAGCCTTCTGCCATTGCTTAAAACCGGCGACTTGAGTGGCTTGAGGATTTTGCGCATAAATTAAATCAATGTTTCTGGCGCTATAACGATGAAATTTAGCCAGGGTATTGAGATACTTTTTAAATTGGTCACTATCAGTTAATTTTAGGATTTGCTGTTCAGCCTGGGCGACTAATTGTGCTTTCCAAGCCTTAACATCTGCTTTATTTGGCATAAGTTACCCCTCCTCATCTTCAAAAATATCATTCAGTATGGGAGCCACTTTTGTTTGAATTGAGGTCGTGCCATAAAGGGCAACGTAACCGTCAGACAATTTTTGCCAAGCCACTTGATAGTAAGCTCCATTTCCAGTAATTTCTTTTAAATACTTGTAGGCTCCTTTAGTCTGCAAAACCGGTAATTCACTCCCAATGACTGTTAATTCGTTATCCATTTCATGATCTCCTTTGCTTTGCTAATCTTACCCGTTGTTTGGGTTTACTTTTAGGGTTGTAAAAGTGAACCTAAATGACGGGTTCACCAACCGGAACGTAGTGCAGGCGGTAGGCAGGTTCTAATCAAAATCAAAACTTAATTTATGGCCGTCAAGCTTTAACTTGGCGTCAAACGACTTTCCTTTTTTACTCTTGAAACCCTTTAATTTGCTCGTTTTCCCCTTGGTGACCAACGCTTTAATTGCGGTCTTACCGAGGGTCTTACTGCTCCATTTCTTGGGCAGGGTAAAGCTTTCGCCTTGCTTAGGCTTTACAATGTAAAACTTCTGTTTATTTAAAACGGTCGCTTGCGGTGTTTCTAAGAAGACCTCGTCGGACTTTTGTGCTTGCTGTTGGTGATTGATTTGTTGCTTAATGGCTACATTGCCGGTTAATTGTGTGGGAACATCAGCGATTAACTTGGCCACAAAGTTCTTAATCTGGCTCAAAAAGTTATCCGGGGTGCGTTCTTCGGTACTGATTTGCTGTAACGCTTGCTCCCATTTAGCCGTCATTTCTGGACTAGTTAGCAAGGGTTCGAGTTCGACCGCTTTACATAATGTGATTCCGGCTTCACTGACGTGCAACTTATTCTTTTCAGTAACTAAGTAGCCGCGTTTCTTTAACACTTCCAGCACATTGGCCCGGGTCGCACTTGTCCCAATGCCTTGCACATCTTTGAGAATCGCCTGGGCTACTTCATCATCAAGCGTTTTGCCAGCGGTCTTCATGGCCGTAATCAGGGTACCTTCGGTAAAGGGTACCGGAGGGGTCGTTTCTTTTTGCGGCGTTTGTAGATTTGCTTTAACCTGATCGCCTTGGTGAACGATCGGTAAGGTGGCTGCTTCTTGCTGTTCGGCTTTGTGATCATCAAATAAAGCTTGCCAAGCTTGGTTAGTTGGGACCTTACCGGTTGCTTTAAAATTGGCGTCGCCAACTTGGGTGATAATGGTGGTTTCTTCGTACTCGTACGGGTCAGCAAACATCGCTAACGTCGTTTTTAAAACTAAGTCATAGACTTGTTGCTGTAATTTAGGTAAGCTGGCTAGTTTCTCTTTAGTCGGCACAACTTTAGTCATGATAATGGCGTAATGTTCTTCAACCTTTTTCCCATTGACGTAACGTTTATTTGGGGTGGTATTGGTTAAAGCGACTTGCTTAGAGACTAAACCCAGATACTTCGTCAGATTAGCCACTAAATAATCAAATTCTTCATCAGTGATATAAGCACAATCGGTGCGGGGGTAACTCAACAACTTGGCTTCATATAAACTTTGAATGGCTGCTAAGGTTTGGCTGGCGCTGGCGTGATAACGTTTATTCATGGCACTTTGCAGACTGGATAGTGAGAATAGTTGGGGACTAGCACGCTTTTTAGCCTGTTTTTGGACGTCCTTGATTAAACCGGCCTGTGAGCCCTTCTGAACGTTTTTAGCTTGCATGAATGCTAGTAGACCTTTTTCATCTTTAAAGCGCTGATAGGGGTCCAATTTTGCGACGAATTTTTGCTGATTGGCTAAAATTTCAGCATTTAGTTCAAAATAGGGTTCCGGCTTAAAGTTTTTGATTGCCTGGTCTCTTTGATAGACCATATACAAGGTTGGCGTCTGTACGCGACCAATTGAGTACACCCCACGCACCCCATTTTTCCTCAACAATAAAGTATATAAGGGACTACCATTCATACCGATCAACCAATCACTAATTTGCCGGGTTTGAGCTTCTTTATAAGCCAAATAGTCTTTGTGCCAGTCACCAAGATTTTTAAAGCCGGTAATAATGGCGTCTTTTTCCAAACTATTCAACCATAGTCGCTTAATGGTCTTCTTTTTAACGTCAATCTGGGCTTGGTTCATGATTGACCAGGCGATATTAGAGCCTTCCCGACCGCTATCGGTGGCAACAATAATGGTATCGGCTTTTGCTAACAGGTCTTTGACGATCCCGTATTGGTCCTTTTTACTAGCTGACACTTCAAACTTGTATTTATCGGGGAAAATCGGTAAATTAGATAAGGCCCATTGCTGGTATTTCTGATCATATTTATCCGGTGTGGCTAGTTCAACTAAGTGTCCGAGACCGTACGTCACAAATGTATTTTCGGGCAAAACAGGGTCACTAACCGTATAGTAACCCTGTTTTTTTGTGCTCTTTTGAAAGGCTTGGACGTATGAACGGGCTTGACTGGGTTTTTCAGCTAAGATAACAGTGGTCATGTTCATTCACTCCTTATGATTAAGCTTCTGTTCTAATTCTGTTTTACCTTGTTCAGTTGCTTTCAACCAAGTTTCACGGCGCAATTCTTGTTGTTGCTCTATCGATTGTTGCTTTAAATATTGTTGATACCGGTTGATGGCTTTGAAATCTGCATAGGCTGACCAACGGAATAATAAGCCACCCAGCAGTAAAACTAAGGCCATTAGCGTAGTTCCTAAAAAATCGGTATGGTTCGCCGTGAAAAGCTCTTGGTATAAATCCATTAACATGAGGTAAATTCCCATCAAATAGAAGATCATACTAACTAAGGTATCAAAATAGTAAGACAGCTTAGTCCGCCGGGAAGGTGTTGTAAAAGGGTCGGTTCGCATATCCTTTTTGGCTTTTTCCAATAACCAGTGTGCGATTTTTTTCATAACTATTTCTCCCTCCTAGTGGCTACGGAAATAATTTTGAAACATTCTCATGGCACCCATACCAGCACTCTTAGTCACACCGGTTGAAGCCCAAAAGTCTTTAACGGCGTCAGGTGTCTTGACCACCAGAAAACCGAATCCGATTGAAGCTTGAATTGTCAAATTAAGTGCAACACTACATTAAAGAATATTTCATAAGGCGTTTTCCATCCGAGACATTTACGGGGACGATTATTCATTTGTTCTGCATATGCTTGTATCCGGCGGTCAGTAATTGAATCAAGGTCAGTTCCTTTTGGCAAATATTCGCGAAGCAAGCCGTTAGTATTTTCGTTAGTTCCTCGTTGCCAAGGAGAGTGAGGATCGGGAAAGTAGAAGGGCGTACCAAATTTATCAGTTAAACATTGAACTTTGGCAAACTCTTTACCCCTATCCGGGGTAATCGTTAACGATCTACCAGGCCATAGCTTCATTAAGTCGCTCAAAGTATCCGTGACTGCTTCTGAAGTTCTTTTAGCAGCTTTACCAATAAGCAGGTAACGAGATTTTCGATCAACCAATGTAACGACACAAGCCTTTCCGCTTTTGCCTAACACGGTATCACCTTCCCAGTGACCAATTTCTACACGGTTGTCAGCTTCTCGCGGACGATCATGAATCTTGTTGGGGATTGGAATCTTGCCTCGTTTTTCCTGATAAGCTTTATTGTGGCGAGACTTGCCGTGATGCCTTAGATGGCGCACGGCACTAGAGCTGCCAGATTTAAACAAATTATCAAATAAGCCATTGAAAATCCCACGGTAAATAGTCGTGGTACTGATCTGCACCGGATACTTTTCGACTGCCAAGCGATTCGATATTTCCTCCGGAGACCAAAGGTCTTCGCAGAAGTGTTCTCTCACCACTTCAAACACCTGAGGATTACTCAAAAGAGAGACTCTGCCACAGTTGCCTTTGCGCTGTTTGTACTTCTCCTGAGCCTTCGAAGGTGAATAGGATTTACCAGTAGAATTACGGCTTAATTCTCGAGAAATGGTTGAGTAACTTTTCTTGATATGGCTGGCAATCTCACGAAGTGAGTTTCCATGATTCCTCATTAAAAAGATAGTTTCCCGTTCATCTATGGTAATATGCTTGTAGTGATCCATGGCTAAATTCCTTTCATGATTGTTTTCGCAAACATCATTTTACAGAAATTTGGCCATGGGCCATTCTTTATTTAATTAGTGTTGCACTTAAAGTGTAAATTCAAGAGCAATAAAAGCAATAAACCCGTATTTAGCCATATTAGTGAAACACCATACTGATAATGACATACAAAGCACCTGGCTAATAATGGAGGCATTGTAATAAATATACTTCTTCCACCACGTGCCACTATAATCAAAGCTTTCAGTCGCCATGCTCATTGCAGCTAAAGGAATTGTCAGGTTATACCACGCCATATCAGCCACAAACACACACATTTTGATAAAGAACACGACGGTTACGACAGTGAAGATTAGCAGAAACAAAATCTGTAAGGGTAGCGAAATGCCAACATCTTTTAACCCAGGAACTTTATTCATGCCGGTAATTGATTTAGCAGTGAACTGCTGATCAGAACTAAACATATACTTTAGCAGGGGCAAGGTAATTGAACCTTGAATAAAGCCTTGTAAGAACACGAAAACCGGAATCACGGCCGCTGATTTAATTCCGTCCATGATGATATTAGCCCAAGTCACATCGGTACTTTCGTCCGCCTCTTTTATAATTGTCATCACAATACGCCCAAGGACGACCACAACGACTAACGATGTCGCAAAGGATTTGATTTTACATTTAGATTACAAGTGCATGCCCCCATCTTCATGCCGGTTTCGAGTTTGGTGTTGCCGTTGCTTTTTCGTCATTTCCCACTCAGTCTCCTTTAAACCTTGCGCCTGTTTTTGCCGTTCGTAATCTTCATCACGGGCATATAGGGCGGTCATGATTGCGTTACTAAAGGCCGTCTTTAAGTAGTAGCTTGGACTAACTGGCTTGTAATTTAGCGGTTGATAATGTCCAATATTTACTTTTCTATACTGGTCGTCCTTGGCTTGTTGCTCTTTTAACTGCATTTGGATTTTCTCGATCTGACTGTTCTTAATCGTCGGATCAGCTTTGCATTCGCCCAAAAAGAGTTGTTTAGTGCCGTCATGATTTAAAACCCGTTGTAAGTGATGATTTTCTAACTGATCTAAGCTCAGCTGTCCCGATAAATAAGCTAGTCCTTGTTGATGTTCTTGGGGACTGAACACCTGTGGTGGATTTGCTTGCCACTGTTCAATTGTTTCAGCCTGACATGGCTTTAAAACAGGATCATAGTACATCACGGCTGTATAGGCTTGTTCCTGTTTAATCATTGGTAATTCATCTAAATCGCCTTTGGGAAAGGCCCTTTTCAATACTTCATGGTATTGCGTTTTAATGACTTGCTTAACAGCCATGATTGTTCGCAAATCTTTGACTGCGCGAGTAATCTTTTGCTGCTCGGTTGGTGAATACTTTTCTAGTAGACCTTGATCAACGTGTTCTAGACTTTCTAAGCTATCATCATGAATCATCAGCGTATATTTCAGATCGGTTTTAACTTCCTTTTCTTGTTGCATTAATAACTTAAAACCAACGTATGGCCGCTTAGTAAAGGTCAATAATTGTTGGGTCAACAAATCATCACGAATGTTCATTAAACGTTCGTTTAATTCACTACCCTTGAAAACTGTTTGTTCGCTATCGGTTTCCTTAATTAATTCTCGTCTTTCAGCTTGCGTGGTCTGTTCAAAATTAAGCTCTGGATAAAGTTTTTTCGTCGTGCGATCGACCACTTTATTTAAGAGTTCATCTGCTTTTTTGAGTGAGCTTTCTTGTTGGTTAATTGTCAATAATTGTTTAGTCACATCTTCACCAACCGCATGTTTAATTAAGGTGCTGTTTTCCCAATTAAATAGCATGCGCCGTTTATCATCTAAGTTCTCCAAACTGATATAAGTTTTCAGTTCATGGCTTAACTCTTTAACTACCCGTTTTTCATTAAACGAGAAGTGTTTACTTAGGCTATCTAAATGACCTCTATTGATTACTTTTTCTTGGTTGTTTTTATAACTGGCTTTGGCCTTGCGATAGTTCTTAACTTGTTGGTTAAATTCTTTTCTTTCATGCCGCTTACTATTGATTCCCTCATGTTGCATTGGGGTATCATCTATTCCCTCCTCGATAAATGATTTTTCGCTGATCCGATCGGGAATATTTTTTTGCTCTAAAACTTGATTTACACTAACCGCCCAATTGTGCCGCCATTGATTGATTTTTTCTTTTTTATCCCAATCAACTAACCACACCTTTCTTGATCTTGGGAAACGACTATTTCCTGTATAAGTCTTGTTCCCATTTTCGTCTAATATGTTTTCTCGTTTACTTTTCAATCCCCACGTTCCGTCTGGGTTAAATGGACGGTTAGTTAACATCACATGAGCGTGCGGATTATCTGGGTGATCTCTATGAATTGCCACATCGGCAACCATACCTTCATCAACAAAATTTTCTTGTACATATTTTGTCAATAATTCTTTCTGTTCATCTTCACTTAATTCAACTGGTAGAGCCACGTTAAACTCTTTAGCGTACCGTGAATTTGCTCGACGGTCTTTTCTTTCTACTTCGTTCCATAATTTCTCTCTATCACTCGCCCATTCTGGCGCATTCTTTGGTGTCAAAATAAAGCTTTCTGGCATAACCGACCGAGAATAAAAATAACTTCGACCTTCTTTTTGATCGAATAATTTTTCGCCACTTCGATAACTTGCTCCAGCAATTGCACTTCTTCCTTTTCCAGCACTAATATTACTAAAGCTCATGTGAAAAATTGCCATGTCGGTCACCACCTTTCTTTGGGTTTATGGGTTTGATTTTGTTGTCGCCATCGGCGACTTCTAGTACAAGTGTTTAGCACAATAACACAACCAACTTTAGTTGTTGTGTGTAAGTGCGCATTGACCTCGTTTCACTCGGTCTGCTGATTCTCCTGAATTTGCTTTTAGTGTATGACTTCCGCTTCGCTATTTCAACTTTTATCCTTTGACTTAACGTTCTCTGTATGATATAGTGTCGGTGATTATTTTTAATATGATTGGAGGGATCCTTATGTCTCAAAGTAACTTAGAAAAACAAGAAGCCAAATTAAAACAGCTTAATCAAAAGATTAAAGCTGAAAAAAATAAAATTGAACAAAATCTCGGTAAGCAAATCATTAGATCAGCCAATTTGGATTATGGGACACTTACCACTCCACAGATTAAAATGATTGCTAAAAAAGTTGCCGCCTTTTTAAATCAAGCTCAAAGTAACCGATAATAGTTAGGTGGTAATGACTATGCCTAATCAATATGAAAAGCTAGTTGAGCAGCAAGCGCGTTTAAAACAAAAAATTGAGCGAGAAGATTTTAAATTACGGCAATCTAAATACTACGAAAATCGGCAAGCCCGCAAAGCCCATTCTCGCCGATTAATTCAAAAAGGGGCTTTGCTCGAAAAATACTTTCAAACTGATAACCTATCGGTCGAACAAACCGAAGAACTTTTAAAAATATTTGCCAATTACGTTAATGCTCATAAACCGAATAAATTTAAAGACGATCAGCCTAATAACTAGGCCGATCGTTTTTATTTTCTGGATCATTTTTGGGCTTGATTTCTGGGTTCTGATCCGCAAAATCTTTTAACTATTTTTGAATTCTTTTACTAGTTTTGTCTTTAACTGATTTAAGTGCTAAGTTTGCTCTAATTTGTAATCCTTGAATGCCATTGTCATATGTCCACCGTTTAATTTTAGCCATGTCATTAGTTCGATAATAATTGGCAATTAGTTCGTTCCATTGATCCCACTTATCTAACGGCACATTGATTAAGCCTGCACCACCGTCAATCATAATTTTATTAGCACTTAAAGTCGCCGTCCTTTTGTTCCCGTCCCAAAAGATTTGTTGGCGCATATTATGATACATGACAGTCAATGCTTTATCAGTAATCGTCGTTCGTGGATCAGCCAAGATTTTTTGTAAAAAGGATTGTTCTTGTTTTTCGTTAATTAAAGGTGGTTCAAAAAAGTCTTCACTACCTAAATCAACTCCTCCTTTCCCTTGCCGTAATTCTCCCGGTACTAAGGCGTCTTCCGCTGCCACAATCTTGTTGATTTGTTTTTCCATGGTTAACGTTAAAGGGGAATTTTGAGCAGTGATATATTGCCACCCACGCTTTAAATTAACAATCGTCAAAACATCTTCAACAGGTACTCCTGCTACGCTCATACCGTCCATAATAGTTTGTGTTTGTGGCAAAGTGGTATTAACGCCTTCAAAACGAGCATTAGTATGCACTAACTTGGTAAAGTTTGCTCGGGCAAACCGTTGGTTTTCTGCAGCTGTGAATTTATACTTGTCCATATATGTTCGAGTTTTAGCCATATTTTGTGCCTCCTTTCTATTTCAGTCACTGATTATTTGACCTGTCCATGTTAAATCACAAAATGCTTTTCGTTGATAATTTGCTCTTGGCGTTTATCTAAGAGGTAAGTGTGTAACGCGTCAAACAGCTTGCGTTTATCAGGATCTGGATTATATGCCGCTTGTTCCCAAATGTCTTGAATATTGACTGCCCAGGGGTCAGCCAACAATTGATCAATTGTTTCGATTTCTTTGCTGGGTTTGGTCATTTAAAAAGCTCCTATCCTGTTTTTCTAGCTCAGCTATCGTCAATTCGGCCACTTAAGGCACCTATTTTCACTTCTAAGCGATTTTAAAGCCGTTTTAATATAATTATGCATGTAACACTTAAAAAGGCTTAAATGAGTCCATATGACGTTTAATTTCAAGAACGCTCATTGTCAGTGTTCTGTTCTTCGGGGTGTTTGGCCGCATATTCTCTAGCCGCTTGTTTATTCCACCAAACGCCAAATAGGTTTTGCATGGTGCCGTACAAGTAGTTTTCCACGTTCTTGATATGCTTTTCATTGCTTCTTAGGGCGTTAAAGTAGCGTCTCAAGGCTTTAGTCATCAAAGATTTTAGTTCTTCGTCGCCAAGCGGGATTATGACGCCAATATCTTGATGATCCTTTTCAACTCGGTACTTAGCATTTAAAATAATGCCAATGAAGCGCCGCATTTGTTGCGGAGTTCGGCACCAGAAGCTAAGTAATTGCACGGCTTCTGGTTCCAAGAAAACCGGTAAGCCACTGTCTTCATCAGTTAAGAAGTCATTAGCATGGTTCACCAAATCCTGGTTTTGCTTTTGAATTTCGGCTGATGAGAAATTGGCTGTGGAAAAGTCCAACTTTTGAGTATCTATATTGTATCTATTAGTATCTAAACCTCTAGTATTGTTTAGATTGTGTTCCATTTTGAAACTTCCGCTTGTATCAAGGGATTTCGGCTCTTTTTGTCGGGGTTCCATTTTGAAACTTCCGCTTGTATCAAGGGATTTCGGCTCTTCATTAGTAATCTTTTTTTTGTAAATGTCTTTAGTTGTAACTTCGAGGTCAGCTAGATAAAGATGATTTGGTAGATTCTTCTTTTTCTTCGGATCAAATCCTAAGTTAACTTGATAGAGTAACTTTGCCCTTTCTAATTCTTTTTTTACTTTAACAATTTTCGCATTGCCCCAGCCAAATAAATTATGAAGCTCTTGATTTGTGAAAATGAAATAGACTCGATTCTTCTCATCAATCCAGTTGTTTCTTAATGAGTAATCTAGACGATCACGTAAAATCATATATCCTAACTTAGCACTATCACTTAGCTTTTTGTATTTTTCTCCGTATAGTAAAACTTGTGGGAATTGAAAAAAACGGGTTTCATAAGCTTTTTTTGATTCAATAAAATTAAAATTTGTTTGATCCATAATAAAACTCCCCTTCATTGACTTGTACATGCTGTCTTCAAAGAGAGTTGCTAAAACATCAGACTTGTTCTAAAATACAAATTTGATATGCTCTGACTGAATTATAAAGCATCATTGGCAGTGAGGACTTTGTAAATTCACCAGCATGTGTTTGTTTGTGAGTTGCAATTCGGCAACTTTTTTTAATTTTTAAGAACTAAAAATGGACTAAGTAGTTATTAGAAGCTACTTAGTCCATTGGTCTTATCTTCGTTTTAATTAGTTTACCTTTGCTTGCCCCTTAAGGTTTGCTTGCGGTATAATTAGCACGTAAACAAGATTACAATTTGTTCAAGCAATTTTAACTTGGCGGTGAAAATTGCTTGGACTAGGTAGCTGCAAGATAGCTACTTGTCAATACTGCAAAAATCCCAATCCCGAGTGGATTGGGATTTTTTGTTTATGAACAAAGCATATCATTCTGCAAAGGTTAAGTAAATAGTTTTATGTATATGATTTATGATTAATCATAAATCATATAAAATTTGCGATTAATCATAAATCATGGTAAAGTGTTTATGTAAAGGTAGGTGCTACTATGAATGGGAAAACACTATTAAACTTCAACTTTAAAGGTGGCGTTGGTAAGACCACCTTGACTGTAATGGAAACCTATTTATTGGGTCAAGAGGGGAAAAAAGTACTACTGATAGATTTCGATCCCCAGGGAAATGCAACTGAAATTATGAAGGAGACTTATAAAGCCGATTTAAAGCCGGAACTTTCATTATATGAGGGCCTTCTTGGAGGGAATTTGTCTAAATCTATTGTGTCTGTTACAAACCAAATTGATATGATTCCTACAGATTGGACATTGTCTTTATGGATTGGTGCTGTAGAAAAAGTTAGTCGGGTTAAACGTAATATTCTATTACCACAAATGCTTTCAAAGTTAAAACAAAATTACGATTATATTTTTATTGACGTACCACCAACAATAAATGTCTTTACTAATAACGCAATCATGGCTTCAGATTTCATCTCAATTGTCTTACAAACTCAAAAGCAGTCATATACAAGTTCTTTAAAAACAGCTACGCATTTAGGTGAACTACGTGAACAATACAATGGAAGTTTTCAGTTAGTTGGTGTCATATTGTACTTAATGAAGCCACGTGCAAAAGTTGATACTGAAATTTCTGCACAAGCAAAAGACTTTTTTGGCGAAGGGGTCTTTTCAAACTCAATTAGAACTCAAGAACGAGTTAAAACGTTTGCTAATGAAGGAATACGGAATAAAGACCATTGGGATAAAAGAGCAATCCAAATGTACCAAATGGTTCTTAATGAACAACTACTTAGAATTCAACAGTTAGAGGAGTAATTTATCATGGCAGAAGATTTTTTAAACAAAGTTAGTAAAAAGGCATCTGAACAACTTAAAAATCTAAAAAGTCCATACCAATTCGAAACAGAAAGAACTAAAACCGTTCAACTTCGCATGAGCACATATAAAGAAGTTAAACGCATCGCTTTTGAGAATGACGAAAAAATTGTTGATGTCTTAGAAAAAATTATTCGTGAAGGCCTTGCCAAACGTAAATAAGATTGAGCTTAACTTATGTATTACTGATTGTGTGATTTATGATAAAAGATTAATCTTTTATCATAAATCACACAATCAATAAACTTCACTGTACAAGGTATATTTAAAATAAATTTGATTTAAACATACGTGGTAGATCGCAAATTTAGGGGTCTAGAATTTTGGGTGTTGGAAAGTATTTCCATTCCAAAAGTACTAGGCCCTTTTTGATAACAAAAAAAGGCATCTAAGTCTCCCTAGTGCTATGCTTTAAGCGACGAAACTCAAGATAAGCGGGGTAGGAATAGATGTCTCAACTAGATAATACACTTAAATTACTGGGAATTACAGACACAAACATTCAGGTGTTCGGTACTCGTGAGGAATTTCATGGTCGGGGCTCGGGTCGCAAAAAGTATTTGGTCATCCAGGCAGAGCTTACCTACACACTCAGGCGCTGTCCCAGCTGTGGATACAATACGTTGCACCCTAACGGACACAAGTTCACTCATGTCCACATTGCAGGACCCATGGACCGGCCCGTAATTCTAGAGCTAAACAAGCAACGCTGGCGTTGTAGTAACTGCCATAGCACTTGTACGGCCACCACTCCAGTGGTATCAACCAACCACGCCATCGGTCACGGACTAGCGACTCATGTGCTGAAGCTAGCCAGTAAATCACTCCCGGCTAAGACTATCGCCAGTCTCACCGGTATTTCGACAAACTCAGTTCAGCGTATTTTGACGGCTAATATTCATCCACACGCGAGCCGCCGGTTACCGATTAATCTATGCTTTGATGAATTCCGTTCCACGCACGGCTCCATGTCGTTTATTTGCATTGACGCCGACACTCACAAATCAGTTAAAGTACTTAGCGACCGCCTTAATAGAAACATCAAACAGTTCTTTCTTAGTCAGTACAGCACCGCAGAACGGGCCGCGGTTCAACGCGTCATCATGGACATGGACGCCTCCTATCAGGAATTCGTGCACGAACTATTCCCTAACGCCGAACTCATTATTGATCGGTTCCACATTATTCAATTAATGGGCCGGACGATGGATACCACTCGCACTCAATGTTTAAAGCAACTCGACAAACATTCGCGGGAATATAAAGTACTGAAATCACTATGGCGCCTATTCCACAAGGCCAACCCTGACGCACAAAAGAGCCGCTACCTCTTCGGCCTGAATGAGTACTCGACCGAACAGAACGCTATTGATATTGGAACCAATACGTTTCCGGCCTTCAAAACCGCTTATGAAACCTACATCGATCTCCACGATGCTTTGATGGGGCGTCACGCTGATGAACTCAAGAATATCATCACTAACTATCAGCCTAACGGCACGCCCCTAGATACGGCCATGCATACCCTACGAAAGAATCTTAATGGAGTAATTAACGCCGCCAAATCGTCCTACTCTAACGGACCGATAGAGGGCATCAACCGTAAGATCAAGGAGCTCAAACGTGCTTGTTATGGCTTCTCCAATCAGGCCAATATGTTCACACGCGTCTACCAGCTGATTGCCTAGATTATCTACCACAATAACGTCACGATGGTAGGCTTATTTGTTATGCCTTCAAGTACGATATTCAGACAACACACCAGATTAAACGCCGCAACTAATAAAACAACAAAAAAGATCTCCCACACGAGGAGATCTCCAAAGGATAGAAACTATCCTTCAACACCATTTGACAAACTTCCGTATTAACATAGAGCTTAAAATACTGGTATAGCAATGTTTAAAAAGTGAATGCACATTTATTTAACTGTTATTTTAAATACCATCGTGATATACTAAATACCAATTTCACTAAAGGAGTTTTCTACATGTCAAATTATAATAAAGCTTTAGCGTTTGCAGTTACCTTAACAGCACTTTTTACTTTCCCCAACAACGTAAATGCTAAAACAAACGTGCCAACAACTAAAATACCCAAAAGTGAATCAATCCATGTCATTCAAAGTAACACTGATTCCCATACATATAATTTTGGAAAAAAACAATATGTAACAGAAAAAGTAACCACCGCTTATGGTTTAAATAATCAGCAGCCAAATTATCAAGATCCAGTTTCTATTTCTAAAAATGTTGTCTTAACAGTGGTTAAAAAAATGCCAAGGGAAAATGGATACTTAGTCAGTATTCCTGGGAGCTCGGAAAACTTCTTCATTAAGAACATAAACGATTATACGTACTCCACTAAAACCATCACACTGACCCAAAATGGTCAAAAGAAATTATTAAAAAATTCTTTCAAATGGTCAAAAACCTTAAATAAGAAGGAAATAAGGGCTCTTCGATACTACACAGGCAATGGATACACAAATATAAATACCGCACTAAGAAGCCCCAATAAAAATATTGCTAAAAAAATAAGTCAAAAAATAAATTTAATTAAATACAGTATTGGGACGTTTAAACTCGCTTCGCCCTTAACCGTATACAGAGGTACCTCGTTAGAAGGCTTAAAACAATCTTTATCTGGTAAAGCAATTGCAGATGGTGAGCAATATGAAGACCGTGCTTTTTCATCCACAAGCATTAATAAAATGATTGCAACTGGATTTTCTAGTAAAGTTATTTTGAAAATTAACTTACCGGAAGGCTACCACGGTGCCTATATTGACCCAATTTCCGAAAACAAGGGCGAAGAAGAATATTTGCTAAAAAATAATACTAAATTAATTACTACTAAAATTCAAAAAGTTAAAACTCATACTATTTCTACGATGGAGTTTGTAAAAACCAGTGCCAAAGGAAAAATCATTTCTCAAAAAAATAAGAAGCATAGTTCAAATGCTGCTTATTGGCTGATTACACTCAATTTAGAAAACTAAAATCATATGTATCAAAGCTGAGATTTATTTCCCAGCTTTTTATTTTTACATAAATTTCTCGATCAAATAAATAATCAACGGTACAAAAATACCCGCTACTAAATAGATAGAGAAATTGTAATATATTCTTTAACAGAGAATCATTTCTTGAGGAGCGATTAATCATTTTTGCTCCTATACTGAAATTTGGTACCAAAATCATTAGATTTTGTGTCATAATGATAAAAATCAGAATAGGAGTTTTTTTATGAAATATTATTCAGATGAATTTAAAAACAACATCGTTAAGCTTTATCACAATGAAAATCGTTCAAAGAAATCCTTAGCCAATGAATATGGGTTCATCCAACCACCATCAGTCATTGGATCAAGCGGGCCAAATTAGTTGAACTACCTGACGGTGGCGTAACGAGTGTTGAAGCCTTCAAGCAACTACAGAAAGAAAACCAGCAGTTAAAAGAAGAAAATGAAATTTTAAAAGCAGCGGCGGTGTTACTGGGAAGGCATTAGGCAAAGTTAAAGCCATAGACTTTATCAACGAACAATTATGTAAACACCGCCTCTGGATAATCTTGAAAGCCTTAGGGCTTTCTAAAAGTACGTATTATCATTGGAAACACTATCAGACAAGTCGTCATGATAAACAAGATACGATTTTAAAAAGCCAGATCTTTGAAATTTGGAAAAATAATTATAAAGCCTATGGGTGCCCTCGGATCACAATTGCCATGAGAAGACTTGGTGTAGTCATTGGCCCCAATCGTGTCTACCGATTAATGCAGGAGTTAGGCATTCGATCACTAATGGGGCGGCGCTTTAAGAAGCCAGGCACTCATGTAGATTATTCCCAACGGCCTGGATTGAAGTCAATATTTGAGACAGGTT
>NZ_AZGK01000018.1 GCF_001435315.1 Lentilactobacillus parabuchneri DSM 5707 = NBRC 107865 | reverse complement strand
AGGGCGGTACCAAGGTTTATAACGGTGATACCTCAACCGACCCAACCACCTTTAAGGTCGACCTACCAACAGGCTGGACAGCACCAACTTGGGACGCTTCCGACTTTGACGCTCAGATTACCAGTCAAAATGTGGGTAGCTACGATGTGAACTTGAGTGCAGCTGGAATTGCGAAGTTGAAGGCTGCTAATAAGAACATCACGATCAGTAACGATGATATTACTGGTGGTAAGTTCACGATTACCAAGGCTCCAATTACGATTACGGCTCCAACCATAAGCAAGACTTACGATGGGAAACCATACGGGACAATTACGGCAAAGGTTGATGGTAAGCCTGATAAAGGTGATGATCTCAAGTACACCATGACTGATATCAGTGGTGACATCAACGTCGGTAACTACGATATTACGGTTACTGCCAACGCAACTGATAATCCAAACTACACCATCACGACCGTTCCTGGTAAGTTGACGATTACATCAGTAACTGACGCTAAGGTAACGGTTGAAGGCAACACCAAAGTCTACGATGGTGATGCCTCAACGGATCCAACCATCTTCAAGGTTGATGTTCCAGAAGGTGTTACCGCGCCTACCTGGACTGCGGATGACTTTAATACTTCTGGTATTACCAGTCAAAACGTTGGTAGTTATGACGTGACACTAAGTGACGCCGGGATTGCCAAGCTTAAGGCAGCAAATCCTAACTTTAACTTTGCGGATAACGCTATTACCGGCGGTAAGTTCACAATCACCAAAGCACCAATTACCATTGCCGGCCCTACTTTGAATAAGAAGTACGATGGCAAGCCTTATGCCGAAGGATTTGACGCAACTATTTCCGGCAAACCAGATAAGGGTGATGCGCTTAAATATCAACTTGGCGATATCAGTAAGGACATCAACGTTGGTTCGTACGATATTCCGGTTACGGCGAGTGCAACTGATAATCCTAACTACAATATCACGGTTATCCCTGGTAAGTTGACGATTACCAAGGCCGATACGGTTACGTTGACAATCAAGTACGTCGATGAAAACGGCAATTCCGTTGCTCAATCAATCGTTAAGACTGATTTGAAAGACGGCGATCCGTACACATCATCGGCACCGGTTGTTCAAAAGTACTACCTCATCAAAACACCTAGTGATGCAAATGGAACTATGGGGAGTACCGATAAGACAATCAGTTACGTCTACAGACTGATTGGTGAATACATCGTGACGCCACCAACGGGTCATGGTGATGTAACCAAGACAGTTTATCCAAATGATCCAAACGATCCAGCAAAGATTACCACACCAACCACTGGAATCGTGGCCTACATTTCTGGATATGACGCAGTCGATGTTGACGGGAATGTCTTGAAGCTCGCGAATGCATCTGATCCAACTCAGGGTTACCTGCCACCAACAGCTCCGTACGCAACACCTGATAAGGATACGTACATCTACTACAGAAAGGCAACTCAACCGACTAACCAGCCGACAACGCAACCAACACAGCCGGTTCAGCCAACGCAGCAGCCGACAACGCAACCAACGCAGCCGGTTCAGCCAACACAACAACCAACCACACAACCAACGCAGCCGGTTCAGCCGACAAACCAGCCAACACAACAGCCAACGCAACAACCAACACAACAGCCGGCTCAGCCGACAACCCAACCAACTCCAAAGCCTAACAAGGTCACACCGACCCCATCGAAGCCAAATCACAATAATAACAACGGCAACAATGGCGGCAATGGATATGGTAACGGCAATGGCAACGGTAATGGCGGGATGCAGACGCTTACCAACCGCAATGGTAATGGTGGCAACGGTTCAGGAACATTCAACAATTTGAATCGATCTGGTTTGAATGGTCAAAGCAACAAAGCTAACACACAGTACCCAACTAATCGTTTGCCACAAACTGGTGACGATCAAAACGACGGAACAGTCATTCTGGGAGTCGTTGGGATGTTGAGTACCCTCGGGTTGGCAGCATTGCGGAGAAAGCGCCGTCGTGAAGACTAACCTTTCGAAGCAATGCAGCTGCTGACATTGTCGTTCTCCCTCAAGGCGGCAATGGCACAAAGCTGAATGGATTGCCTCTTTCCCCTGATTGAGTATCCATTTAACCCGAAGTGAGCAAGGAGTTCGCACCCTTGCTCATACATAGAACACATTTAATAGATTTTAGCCTATGAGGGTGGGCACACATAGAACACTTACGAGATTCTATTGAGGGGAATTTTAAAAGCCAAGAAATAGAGGGGTAATGTTATGAAACGGTATCAGTACGATGAAATAACGGAATCGGCACCAACTGTCACACGCTACAAGCTATATAAGGCGAAGAAACAGTGGGTGATTCAAGGCATGACCACAGTTGCATTACTGCTGGGTGCCCATGAAGCAGCGGTCCACGGAGTTCCGGGACTGCTTTCACCCAGCATTACAACGGCAAAGGCCGATTCCATTGATGACCAGAGCCAACCGACGAATACGCTTAACGGAGATGTTCAGGCGAGCCAGGTAAGCGATCAGAGCCAAGATACCAGCACAAACACGCCGGTAGCAACGATCGATTCTAGTTCGGAGCAAACAACCACGTCGGATCAGCAATCGCAAGCTGATAGCCAACAGACCACTAATAATCAAGCAACACAAGTTGAGAACAATCAAAATAATTCACAAACGACAGCGGTAACGAAAACCGCCACCAAAAAAGCTGCCCAACAAACTGTCACTAAAGCCAGTGTGTCGGCGACTAAAGCAACAGTTCAGAAAGTAAGTACGGTGAAAGTTAAAAACGCCGCCGATTTCAACAAGCAGGCCACTAAAGTTACCAAGCAGGCGCAGAAGGTGTCGGCGAGTGTTAACAAAGTCGTCAAGACGGATGCAGCCCGAGCCAATGCCAAATCAACGGACAAAGTTGTCCATAATTCTGGATTGGATGCACTTAAGGCCCACGTGGACAGCGAGGCTCAACAAGTCCAAGCAGCTTTGAAAGTTTCTACTATTAATAATGCTAAGAGTCTGACCCAGATGCAGGGTTCATTGACTCAGGCGAACAGTTTACTTCAAAGCATGCGCACGGAATTAGACGTTGCCAATCGCATGCTGCGTGAAGATAAGCAGGGCGTTGATGCCAAGCAGGTCGCCAGATCCAAACAAGCGCTACATAAGTTGGTGTTACCAGAAGGCACAACGGCAAAAGTTGACGAGTATGGCGACCTTGTCGTCTCAACAAGTAACCACGCAGGATATCAGGCAGTGTTGAATCAAATGAATTCGATGGGATTAACCAAGTCGTTTAGAAACGTTGTCGATCCGGTCCAATTTTACTATGGGTTGAAGAATTATACCGATGCGCAGATCTTAAGCGATGCTAAGTTAAATGTTAAGTCGGCATTAGGTTCACTGGACATTAATACTGATGGGAAAACCATTACTGATATGCCATTTGCGAACGGGGCTAATATTACCTTTTACAATAGCGTATTACCATATTGGACAAATCTACAAACAGCTTATAAATCCGGAAGCGCAGCTGATATTGTGGCGGCAGCAAGTGAATTCTTAGGGGCTAGCAACGCAATTAGTGATATTACAAGCGGTAACTACCAGGCGAACTCTGATCAAAAGCAGTCCACTAATGACACATCATTTGCGTTAATACTGAACGTCGATGAATTTGGCAATCCGATCTTTACAGAAGACTACAATTCAAGTGTTAAGGCTGGTGATTTGGTTAATAATCGTGGTCTTGTTGTGGATCCAACTGACCCTAGTACGGATAATGGCGCAACGCTATCAACAATCTTACTTTCACCTAGTGGCAATTCAAATCTGACTTACTTCACAGGTAAGGTCGGCACAGAGATTGCCAATCCAACGATTAACGAGACCGTCCCTAATTTCACGTATACCGGCAAGACGGATTACTTAACTGGTTCATCTAAGTTGGTGAGTGTGCTGGGTGGTACGACGATGCAGTTAGTTACGAACCACTGGCAGAGCAATACCACGCCAACTCCGACTGTGACCGCTATTAAAGCTCAAGTTGGCTCAGTTACGAAGACCGAGGATGGAACGACGACATTTACGACAGTCCCGACGGTCACATTGAGTGGCGAGAGTGGGTTGAAGGTGCCTAATCTGACCGTCTCTGACTTCGATTGGAGCCAGGTTCAAGCTGTTGCAGGGACTTATTCAATTACGTTGAATGACAGTGGAATTAAGAAAATTACTGACGCCAACACTAACACATCTCTAGCAACTTCAGACATCACGCCGGGCCAAGCAATTATTAAAGCGAAAGTGCCAACAGTCACTGCGATTAAAGCAACCGTTGGTAATGTGACCAAGACCGAAGATGGTACAACGGCATTTACCACAGTTCCGACGGTCACATTGAGTGGCGAAAGTGGGTTGAAGGTTCCTGATCTGACCGTCTCTGATTTCGATTGGAGCAAGGTTCAAGCTACGGCAGGGACTTATTCAATCACGTTGAATGACAGTGGGATTAAGAAAATTACTGACGCCAATGCCAATACATCTCTAGCAACTTCAGACATCACGCCGGGTCAAGCAATTATCAAAGCTAAGGAACCGACCATTGTTGCAATTAAGGCAACTGTTGGTAATGTGACTAAGACCGAAGATGGCACAACGACCTTTACCACAGTTCCGACAGTTACATTAAGTGGCGAAAGTGGTTTGAAGGTTCCTGATCTGACCGTCTCTGATTTCGATTGGAGCAAAGTTCAGGCAGCTGCAGGGACTTACTCAATTACGCTGAATGATAGCGGAATTAAGAAAATTACTGGTGCCAATGCTAATACGACTTTAGCAACTTCAGATATCACACCAGGTCAAGCAATTATCAAGGCGAAAGTGCCAACAGTCACTGCGATTAAGGCAACTGTTGGTAATGTGACTAAGACCGAAGATGGCACAACGACCTTTACCACAGTTCCGACGGTTACATTAAGTGGCGAGAGTGGCTTGAAGGTTCCTGATCTGACCGTCTCTGATTTTGACTGGAGCAAGGTCAAAGCGACCGCAGGGACATACTCAATTACGTTGAATGACAGTGGCATTAAGAAAATCACTGATGCCAATGCCAATACGACCTTGGCAACTTCAGATATCACACCAGGTCAAGCAATCATCAAAGCTAAGGCCCCAACTATTGTGGCAATTAAAGCAACCGTTGGTGATGTGACCAAGACTGAAGACGGCACAACGACATTTACTGACGTGCCAAGCGTTGCCCTTACTGGTGAAGCAGGGTTGAAGGTGCCAACGCTGAGTGCTTCTGATTTTGACTGGAGCAAGGTCCAAGCTACCGCGGGGACTTACTCAATTACGTTGAATGACAGTGGCATTAAGAAAATCACTGATGCCAATGCCAACACCACTTTGGCAGTTTCAGACATCACACCAGGTCAAGCGATTATCAAAGCCAAAGTACCAACAGTTGTTGCAATTAAAGCAACCGTCAGTGATATCACTAAAGATTACGATGGGACAACTTCATTTAATAAACTGCCTGAAGTTACTTTGAGCGGCAAATCAGTTTTGGCAACACCAACCTTTACGGCTGCCGATTTTGATTGGAGCAACGTTAAAGCAGACGCTGGAACTTATCACGTTACGTTGAACGCCAGTGGAATTAAGAAGATTACCGATGCCAACAGCAACACGACATTAGTGTCTGGAGACGTCACGGCCGGCACCGTCACGATCGACAAAGCTGCCGTTAAGATTACCGCGAACGATAGCGGCAAGACTCAAGGACAAGCAGATCCTCAGCTCACCGCAACCATTAGTGGTAAGCCAACTAGTGGGGCAGATCTGAAGTACTCGGTTACCCGAACAGCCGGTGAAACGCCGGGAACCTATGATATCAACGTGACATTTAACGCGGCTGATAATCCTAACTATTCGATTAACGTGACAAAAGGGACCTTCACGATTGTTGCGCCTGACACCATCCTGGCTACGGTTGGCAATGTCACAAAGGTTTACGACGGCACAACGGTATTTCCAACGACATCCTTACCAAAAGTGACACTGTCTGGTACCAATACCGTCATGCCAACCTTTACCCATGATGATTTCGATTGGAGCAAGGTTCAAGCGAATGCGGGTAGTTATCAAGTAACCTTGAACACGAATGGTCTCAAAAAGATTACCGATGCCAACAAGGGCGCCGCTGCTTCTGCTACCAACGGCGATGCCATTGTGACCAAGGCGGCCATTACGATCAAGGCCAACGATGGAACCAAGGTTGTCGGTCAAAAGGATCCTGATTTGACGGCGACGGTAACGGGTCAGCCGACGGCCGGTTCTAAGCCGGTCTATACGGTGACTCGAACAGCTGGTGAAACGGCTGGGACCTACGACATTATCGTGACCGCAAACACAACTGACAATCCAAACTACACGATTCAGACCGAAAAAGGGACGTTTACCATTACGGATGCCACGACTAATTTCAAATGGACAGCCGTATACGTTGACGGAAATGGCTTGCAACTCGCAACGCCTGAATCGGGTGCCAACTTGGCCAACGGTGCCAGTTACACCACGTCTGCCAAGTACATCGACGGGTATTATTTGACGGCTCATCCAGCCAACGCTTCCGGCAAGATTGCCAATGGCGACGTTACCGTCAAGTACGTTTACAACAAGGTCGGCAGCTACGATATTGTGGCGCCAAATGGTCAACGGACGACAATTGCTTATGCGGTTGATCACACCGATCCGACCAAAGTCTCAATTCCTACCAACCAAGTGGTGCCTTATGTCAGTGGCTACTATGCGGTTGGCCTGACCGGCAAATTATCGCTGGTTGATTCCAGCAATCCGGCGCTTGGATATAAGCTGCCAGCGTTTATCACCGCGAGTCTTAATACGCCAATCGTTTACGTTGCCGTAAATGGCGGCGGAGGCGGTGGTAACAACAATAACAGCGGTGGCGGCAACTCCGGCGGCGGATCGAACACACCAAGTAATAATAACAACGGCAATGGTGGTTCAAATAATAACAATAATTCCAACAATACAAATGGCAATACCGTCCCTGGTGGTAACACCACGCCAGGCAACGGCGGCAATACGCCAACACCAAGTCAGCCTAACAAACCGACTAAGCCAAACAAAGGAAGCCAGTCGAACAATGGCTCCAAGACAAATGGCTCAAATAAAGGATCTTCACAAAAACCTGCCAGAAACGGCAGTTCCACGCCACGGACGACGGCTGGTCAAAATGGCCAGCGCGGATTTGGCGGCTATACGACCAACGGCGTCAAACCGACACGGACTGGTTATCCGGTTGCCCAAGGTAACGAGATGACCGGGCGTGATCAATCGTCGCTGAAGAACATGCCAGTTTCCAAGGCAACGACGTTACCACAAACCGGTGACACCAACTCCTCAGCGATTTCATGGATTGGCGTTGCGCTGGTTGGATTACTCGGATTGTTTGGCTACAAGCGGCGCAAACATTCCTAGGACATTAACCCGTTTTCCACCTGTTTCACCAATATAATATGGCTCAACTGAGTGGTTGGACCGCTACACGTCCGGCCACTCGTACATAATCACGATGTAGAAAGAAGATGAACCGCCTTTGTTTATTGATATGCTGCTAACTAATCCGGAGCGCCGGCAATTACAGCTGCTGGAAGCAATTCGAGCCCAACAGCGGGTTGAATTTACCGAATTGTCCAAGCTGTTGAAATGGCCGTACGTCTCGACCCAACAGGTGTATCGCCGCTTGATGACCAACTATCATGCGATCACCGGCAAGAAAATATCCAAGAAGCAGTTAGTCGAGCAGTGCGACTTGATTGACCAAGTGCTGACACAGTATTTGGTGCGTCATTCAGTTGCCTATCGGTGCTTGTTGGCAGCGGTTCGTGAACAGCCCAAGCCATTGCTGCAGGTGGGCAGTACGACGATTTCCACGCGCCTGCATCCCTTTGTCGACTGGCTCAAGGATCACCATTTGACCTACAACATCCGTACCAATGAACTTCAAGGCGACGAACGGGTCATCCGCATCTTTGGCTGGCAGTTGTGCGAAATCGGCAATTTGGATCTGGAACTAACCGATGACGAAGCGAAATACATGGAAGCATTGGACAATTCATTGCCGACCAAAGCCAAGAAGTCACAGTCGGTGGAACGATACCTGCAGGTGACCGCAATTCGGCTGGCAAAGTACAAATATTTGACCCAGGAATCCCAGACGTTGCCCAAATCAAAACGCAACGAATTAATGCGGTTCACCAGCCTTCCTGAAAAATCCGAAAACATTAAGTTTAACTTAGCCGAAATCTATTGGCTGCAGTACATGGTCACGTACAGTCCCTACTTCGTTGATACGCACACCACCAAGATGATTCGGCCCAAGGAACGGGCGGTTTTGCCTTACCTCATCCAACTGGTGGTCAAGACGGTGATCACGCGAATGCAGGTTTACCGTTCACCGTTGTACTTTGAAGAACTTGACGAATTTTTAATGGAAGCCATTCAATTCGCAATCCTGTTGAGGCAGCCGGCGATTCAGTTGGATGAGCCCGATGATCTGGCTGACGTGCCTGAACTACACAAAATCATTGGCATGTTAACGCGAGACATTCCGGAACTCCGTCGGTTCGGTGACCTGATCATCCAAGAGTTGAACCGCTATCTGGCACCGTTTATTTCACAAAAGCACGTGGCGGTCAGCTACCCAATCAAGCTGGACGATTATACAGTCGGTGTTCTCCAGCAACGCCTGATGACCCAATTCATGACAATTGACTGGCGAATTTCTCAGGCACCAATTTCAAGCGAAGTGGCGACACCGCAGTTTGAAATTATTGCCGAACCGGACGCGCCAGCCAAGAACCAATATTATTGGCTGCCGTGGTTGAGCATTGAAAATAACATCCGATTACTGGTTCAAAAGATTAGCCGCTGGCTTCAAGGCGTTACCTGGCCGGCAGCTGGGACAAGTAAAGTTCCAGCAATGAAATAACTTAGAGTAAGGGGATTTTGATTTGAAAATTAGAAAAGCTGCTACCCAAGTGTTCAATGATCGGGGGAATCGGTCATGCTAATCACAATCATTGCCAGCCTGTTTGGCGTTCTCACCCTCGTTGGCATCGGCTTTTGGATTTGGGCCTATACCCACGAAGGGCCAACCGGGCTTGCGGCATTTTGGACGATTGTTGCGGTGGGTTGCCTAATTGTCAGCGTGGCTTATGGTGTCCATGCCCGGCATAATCAGCCGACCGAACAGACCAGAATTACCAAGTCGCAAAAGGATCTGAAGTCGAGCTCGTATTTTGCGGAAACGGCAAAGCAAAAACAGGCTAAAGAGCTTCAGCAGCGCCGAGAGAAGGCAATTTTGAAGGAATTACGCACGACTTACAAGAAAAATCTGGGCGATGTGACTTTTGACGCCAGCAAGAAACAGTACGTGATTCAGGTGACCAAGACCGGCTACCACAAGGCGTTGGTCATCGTGCGCAAGCACCCCAAGCAAAATAAAAAAGCCCTTAAGACGATCCGAAAGAGCTTTGTTGATGCCTCAAAGGCGGTGACCAAGACTGCTAAGAAATCCGGCTATTCACTATTGCTGAGGGACGGTTCTCGAAGCATTTTGGAAGTGAAGGACGGCCGGATTGTGGCTGACCGGTTGGTTGAGTGAGGTTGACGGTATTGGATGAATGAAATCAGTTGCTCGTTGAAGACAGCCAACGGAAAATGAAATAACGCAAAATAATAGACCTGGCAGGGGACTTAGAATCGTCCTTGCCAGGTCTTTTTCTATCAAATAATTGCTAAACACCTTCAATGACTTTTAACCAATCGGCCTTCACGCTATCTTCCGAAAATTGATTCAACGGAATCATGGACTGCCAGCTGTACGTTTTCAGCAGATCTTCATTGGTCAGTAGCGCCAAGAGCTTTTCATACATGCTTCTGATGTCATCTGCCGCCACCAGTTCACCATTGACGCCGCTTTCGACCATTTCACCAGGGCCGTAGTTGATATCGTAGCTGACAACTGGACAGCCGTGGCTGAGGGCTTCCAGAATCGCCATTGAGAAGCCTTCAAATTGGCTGGTCAGCGCAAGAACGTCGGCGTCCTCGTATACCTCCGTGAGGTCTTGAACGTAGCCGCAGAAGTGGATATAGTCGTCTGCCTGCTGGTCTTTAATCATCTGATGAAGATGGTTAACGGTTTTGGCATCACTTGTGGAATCCTCGTAACCGTAAATTTTCAAGTCGACTTCCGGCAGCTTTTGGTGCAGCATGATCGCAATGTTGATGATGTGGTCAAGCTGTTTGAGCTTGGTCACCCGGGCAACGGCGATGATTTGACCTGGGGTCCGGTTAGCGGTGCTGAAGGCTTTGGCGAATTGACGATTTGGAATGTAACTGACCGGGACCGTGTAGCTTTGGGTGCCGGGGATGCGGGCATGGACGTCTTCAGCCTCCGCTGTCGTTGACGAGATAATCCCAGTCAGCTTGTCGGTCATGTGCGCGATTTTTTTAACGTAGGGATAAAACTCTCCGTCACGCTTGGCGTTGGTGGTGAAGGTCGAATGCAAAATGATGTAGCGTTTGGCAGGCTGTTTCATCAGCTGAAACGGCACGACCGCGACGTCTTCTCGATCACTGTAAAACCGGGGGTCGGGATCGGCTTGGGCCAGACAATCCAGAAAGTAGGCCATCAGCTGGTCCATGTCATCGAATTGCAGGTGTTGATGCTGATGATAGAGCATAATCAAGCTCAAGATTGCCTGGTTGTCGGGGCCACCGTGATAGCGAAAGGTCAAAACCGGTTCGCCACTTTGAGTGTAATAAATCCGCGAGTTAAGCCGACTGCTATCATCAAAGTATTCTGAATAAGCCAGCCGGTTTTGATCGTAAAAGTCCCGGCGGTCGGTGAAGCCCCATTTATCTAAATAGTCAATGTAGTATAGCTCGTCTCCGTACGTTGAGACCTTGACGCGCGTTTTGCCATCAACCACGCCAACGTTATTTTCAATCGGCACGTCGGTGGCCTGCTTCAAAACGGCCTGGGTTGTCGGCATGGGGCCATCCGGGCTTCCCTGAAAATACTGAAACAGATTGATGACCCGACCGGAAATTCCCAGCTGGTTCCAAACTTGTGCGGCATCACGGACATAGTTGCGGGTCACAATCGCTGCCGGTTGGTCAAGGTCGTCAAATAATTTGAGGCGTTGAATTTCTGCGATTTCAATAGCTGAGGTGTAGGTGTCAATTTGGGAAGTTATAAAGTAGTGCACGGTCATCACACTCCAAACGCGTTATAGCTTATTTTCCTCATCAGTAGTGGTGCCAAAGTTGACCTTGCCGCTTAGAATCGAGAAGAAGACCCCCAGCTGGGTATGGCCGGGAAGGCCACCGGGAAATTCTCTTGCGGGCTGATGCGGCTTGATAATGGGATTGGTCAGCTTGTTTTGAGCTTGCACAGTCGAAGCGGCCAAATCCAAAGCAGCATTTCGGACAATCAGTGGTTGCTCGGTGGCGTCCAATCTGGGTTGGATATAGGGGACACTAGCGACTTGCGATTCCGGTTGGGCTTTGGCTGTTTCCTGGCTGGCCACGGGGTTGGCGACTCTCGATGCCGTGCGGACAACCGGGATGGTGTATTGAGCGACCAGGGTAAACGGATTTGTTTGGACCAGATCACGAAGCGCGATCGCCTCTCGGGTGTCGGGCGGTTGCTTCGGCTGCCGGTTGGGCAGGTTGGTGTAATCGTTGTGATTTGGTTTAAAGGCCGGCCTTGTGATAGTGACTGGTTCTGAGACAGGGGTTGGATTTTCGAAGACGATATTCGGTGAAAGCGTCGTCGGCTGGCTGGTGATTTGCTGCGTCAAAACGGGCGGCTGAGTCGGCGTAGGTTGCGGAACATCAGGTTCAACGGGGGCAATTGGCGTTATTGGAATAATCGGTGTGACCGGTATTTTCGTATAAACGTATTTGATGATCAACTCACCCTTGGCGTTGAGTTGTCCATAGTCAAATCCGGCGTTCCAAGACCCGCTGCTGGCTGCTGCCGCATTGCTGGTCAATTGGTAGTCAGCAAGTGTCGGCGCCAGTGTGGACCAACTATCGCCGTATTGAAGGCTATTTCCGTTGGCATCTGTCACTGGGATCAACTCGCCAATTTGGTTGCCGTTGGAATCAGTGGTTTGAATATAAATCGGGATAACCAGGCTTTTGGCAACGTTAGTGTATATGGTGCCGTTTGTGACCAGGTTAAAGGCAATATCGACGCCGTGGAAATTTTGCAGAAGGTACAATCGGTTGTCGGCGATCATTTTGTCCAGCAGCGTATTGAGATTGTTGTAAATTGTCTGTTGGTCAGCCACTTGGCTTTGCGTATCGGTCAAATTATTTTCGATGGTGTTCGCTAAAATAGTCGTGTCGGACAGCTGATAAGTTGTGTTGTGCAGACGGTTATAAGTTGCCAAGTATTGCTTGACCAACGCGTTGAGCTGAGCTGCCTGATCCTTGGTCGCTGCCGTTTTATCGGCACTTTTATTCGGGTTGGTAATTCCGTTGCTTGTGGTTGGTGAGTCTGTCGTCTCCGTTTCGGTCGTGTCGGTGCCCGCCTGGTCGGTTGTTGCGTCCGCTGAAGACGTGTCTGAATCCGCGCTGGAGGCGGATTTATCCGGTTGCGCAGGTTCATTTGAAGCATCACTTGACGTTGCGTTATCTGATGGCGTTTGCGGATCAGCGTTATTGGCTGCGGCGGCCTGATCGGCATCAGTTGTGGAAGCGTCGGAAGCCTCGGTTGAAGCAACCGGTTGTTTCGGGGATGCAGTTGAATCAGCTGTCTCAGCTTGTGGTACAGCCGATTGGTCGGTAGTTGTGGTGTCCGTTGTTGATTGCTGGTCGCTTTGAGCGGTCGACGGTTGGCCGGAATTTTGAGTGGGGGCGCTTGTAAAATCGTCAGCCTTAACATTGACTGGAGCGGCCGACAAAAAGCCCCACATGATTGGGATCATGCCGAGTCCAATGACTTGCTTGTATGATAACAATTGATGTTCAGACATCGTTTAGGTCCTCCCCGTTCAAAGCTGAAATTTTACCAACTAGATTTTGCACTTTTTCTTGTTTGTAGTGAATGATGGTATCGCCAAGGGCTCCCCAATCGTCAGGGGAAGGTGGATTACGCCAAATGATTTGGGCTTTTTTGACCGCCGTTGAGTAGAAGTCTGACAGATAAATGTCGGTTGCCCTGGTGAGATTCGACTCAATCACGATGTTGGCGTTTGCAAATCCCTTCAGCGTGTTGGTAATGTAATTGTTGTAGAGACTTCCCTGAGAAAAATCGACGCAGATGTGCACCTTATCAAGAACCATTTCCCTTGGAATCGTATTAATAAAGGCAAACATGTAGTCAAAGTACAGATTGGCGGACTCCCGCTTATTGAGGTGCATCATATTCTTGTCTTTGACTTGGAGAATGAAGTGATTAATAATCGCGTGGAAAATCGGGTACGTTTGCTTGAAGAAGTTGATTTGGTCCAAAGAAATGAAGGTGGTCGGTTCGATATACAGCGTGATGAACTGCAGGTGAATCCGGGATAAGTTTTTGTACAGTTGCGTGGTGTCAAAACTATCGGGGTCACTTAGGCCGCCCTCTGTTTTTAAAGCGTTGATCAGTTGGTCGGACAAATCGTAGGCCAAGGGGTAATCATCCTTGGTAAGGACGTCTTGGAGGCCGTCGACGTATTCTTGAGTCAGCAAAAACGTATACAGGTAGTTATTTTCTTCGCCCCTGAGCTTGCAGTTGAATTGATCTTCGATGAACTTTTGAATACTGGTGAGCTTTTCACGAACGGCCGGGGTCACGTGGGCCGGCGGGATGATCCGGTCGTTGATATAGTGGCCGTTTTGCATACGCAGAATCCAGACCTTGAGAAAGATTTCCAGCTTACTTTTTTGAACCGGCTTGATGAGAAATGAAAACTGGGCCTGAATTCGGATGATGAGATTGTTGATTTTTACGTTGAGGTCCTCAAACGGACTGTCAATGCCGTTAAAGGCAGTATAGAAGAATTCGAAAATATGTAACCTCAAAACGTATTCGTAATTATTGACGATGTTCGGTGAGTTGTAGAAATCCGAATCGTTGAGAATGCTTCGGAGTTGAACTTCTGTTGAGTAGAACTTCGTCTTACTGATAAAGTGTTTCTTCATGAAGGTGGCTTTTGAGACCATTTTGGATTGCAAAAAGTTGTATTGAAACAGCGCAAACAAGACCGACCGTTTGAGGTAGACCAGTCGAATTTCGTTCAGGACGGTTTTGGTGATGTTTTCGCCCTTTAAAACATTTTTTTCGGGTGTGGTGATTTGTGAATGATTTGAATACTGAATTTTGTCCAAGTCACGGTTAATGGACGTTAACAGCTGCGACAACTTATATTCAGAGATGGGCAGTTGATCCAGGACCGAAGAGATCGTCACGAGGCGGTCTCGTTTGGCGTAGAATCGTTGCAAAAGCATGTATGACAGCTGGTCGTTTTTCTCAAAGAAAAGTGTGTAATCCAATCCAATCCCCCCGTCATTTGTTGAGGCATGCTGGCATAAAAGCCAAAGATATGCTTCGTTATGTTAGAAATATGCTCGAAGCGCTCAAAAAATATAACATACCTATTATATGTGTACGATATTAATCAAATTATGGCCTAATTTGGAATGACCGTCAAATAAATTGTCTAGTATATTAATCCCTTGTGGCTCTAAGAATTGAGCGTTTTGTCTCCATAATTTGTACGTGCCGGCTTTCCCCACTTTTTGGCGATTATCCAAAAACTTGGGAATTTTCATTTTTGGCCTTTTAGGGTAATTTGAATCGATGGCAGAAAGAATTTCCAAGGCGTCTGTTTATTTCGGTTGACGGGTGATGATGGACTAATCGCTTCGAATTGTTGTTAGAGCGGTGATGTCGGCAATAAGTTACAGACCATGAGTGCAAATAGATGAGATAACGCGAGCATTAAAGTTATTCTTGAAATAAGAGACAGCTAATCTAAACGCCTATCTGCCCAATTTAGGCATATCTTCTCCAGTTGCTTATAATTAAGGTGTTTAAAATGAGGAGGGGTATAAATGGATTATGATTTGATTGACCTTGGGGGATTTACCCGGAAGAATACCAAGATTCTGGCAGATACACCGGACTATCAACGCACACGAACGGTGTTTGATCACCGGCTGATTTTAATCACTGAAGTGGATAAAAAAGACCAAAAGATTAAAGTCAGCTCTAATTTCGAATGGGAAAAGGTTGGCAAGAAGTTTCGACCAAACGTATCACTGCACAATGCCAATTTTGTCGATCCGCTTGCAAAATAAGCCTTTACATACTGAATCAAACGCGTTACAACAGGCTCTGATACTACTGGAAGTTCCAGGCTTTCAATGTGTTCGGGGCCTGTTTTTTAGTTCTTACTATTACAAATCATTCATTAAAAACATTTACTTTCGTTAAGTAAAAGGATAAAATTATCTTTGTATCTGAATTTTATAAAATCTTAAGATTCATTCATTTCTGAGGGGGAATTGTATGAGGCTTTTTAAGGCGCTTATTTGCGCGATCTTATTTTTAGTAGTTGGGGCGCCAATCACGGCCCACGCGAAGTATCACGTTTACCACCAGCGATCGTCTGCGCTTCATAAAGGGTCACTGCGCAACTTGAATAACTCGAAGGTCCACTATGTTAAGGTGCCAAAACAGTATTACCATGTTTCAAATACCGATGACGAGCACACGATTAAAGCCGAACGCGGGACGAAGGTCACCTTTCGGACGCGGTATCTGTTGCCACTGCCTGGAAAAAATGGTCAGCGGTGGGGGAATCCGCAGTCAATTGCCATGAATGGGAAACATTATATGTACATTGTTTACTGCCCAACCAACCTACATAATAAGGGGCGAATTGTTCGCTTCAATATCAAAAAGCTTGACGCAATGGGGATTCAACTTCACCCACAGCAGTTGAAAAATGCTTACCATAAGCACCACGGCAAATATTCGAAGACCCAAAAACAAATTCACAAGTATATCAAGGTTGGCCCGATTTTTACGACCGGCCACGGCCAATCGCTGGCCTATAACTGGAAGAACCACGGGCTATACATGTGGCGGGACAAGGAAAAGGCTCCCCGAATTCCTGTTAGCAACTGGGGATACATCCAGCACATCAAGGCATCGACGTTGCGGCCGGACTACGCCATTCGTTTCCGACTCCACAGCCACGGCGTATCCGTTCCGGGTGGTCATGATCTCACCTTCGATCATTCCGGAAATGCCTATTTCTGGTCGTTTCCTGGTTGGGGTGCTTATATCTTTAAGGGGAAAATTCACCATAAATCAGTTCATTTCAGGTTGACGCATCAGGTGCTGAAGCATTTGCCCGGCACGCGCATTCAAAGCATGGGGTATAATCCTGTGCGCAAACGATTGTTAATGCTGTCGGACGCGTCAATTGCCAGCTTCCCGGCTAAGAAACTTAATGGTCACGGGCATCTGACGAATAACAGCTTTGAGTGGACTCAATTTGGGCCGAAGCGGGAATTTGAAGGGATTGCCTATGATGGCAGTTCTCGAGGCAACCTGCTGGTTAACCACTGTCCAGAGGTTCTTCAAGCTAACCATTCTTACTAGTTGGTGATGGGTGAAATTTTCATGCGGTAAGTGTTAATAATATCATTATTTCTCCCAAATGAGTGGTACAATTTTGTTATCAACATATCAAATCAACGACATATCTGGAGGGGTATTATGAAATTTGGTAAGTTATCCGTGGGAATAGCCACGGCAGTTTTGCTAGGGACATCATTTGTTGGGACGGTAGATGCTGCGACATACGTTCAACGCAGTAATGCCATCAGTCAGTATTCGGGTTCAAGTCTGCGAATTTTGAACAACAGTAACGTCCAGTTCGTTAAAGCAGGCAACTACGGTTGGTCGAAAAATCCATCCGGCCGCGAAACCATTAAGAGCGTTCATGGCACCAAGTGGACGTTAAAGACCAAGTATTTGCTGCCAAATACGCACATGGCATTGGGAAAATCCAGTCGGGATGTCACCAATCCGCAAGCAGCCGCATTTGGCGGTAAGTACCTGTTCGTCTTGTATGCGCCGCACCAATTCCACGGTAAAGGCTTTATTGTCCGCTACAATCGCAGTACCTTGGACAACATGAGCTTGAGCCAGGCACAAGATGCACTGACGAAGAAGACTGCTGGGATGAAGGTTGGGCCGATGTTCAATGTGGGTCACGGCCAATCGCTGGCATACAACAAGAAACAGCACGCTATCTGGATGTGGCGCGACCGACCTGATATGAAGCCGACGACTTGGTCGACGATTCAGCGGATCAGCATGTCGTCACTAAAACCGAACCGAGCCATCAAGTTCCACATGAATAATCGTGGGGCGATGGTCCCAGCAGGCCATGACCTGACCTTTGATAATTCAGGAAATGCTTACTGGTGGGGAATTTCGTCCGGCCACGTGAAGATTTATAAGGCCAAATTAGGCAGCCGGTCAATCCATGTGAAATTAACGAAGCAGCTCTTGCGGAAACAAACGGGAACCCACCAACAGGCCATGGGCTATAACCCGCATAACGGCAGATTGTATCTCGTTTCGGATGATTCGATCCAAACGCTGCCGGCACGGAAATTAAATGGTCGCGGTAGTTTGAGACCAAGTGACATTAAGTACACGCGGTTTAATTCACACCGTGAATTTGAAAGCATGATCTTTGATGCGTCGGGACACGCACTATTATTGTCGAATAGAAACCCAGAGTTGTTGAGGTCGACGACGGGGTATTAATGACCAGAGTGCGGAGCAAACCGGGTTACTTTTGAGCATTAGTTTAATTAGCGCCTTTGACGCGGGTCTTGCGTTGAAGGCGCTAATTGGACTAAGCGGAGAAAGTTGGTTTGCGTAGCACGTTTAGTGTGACGAGCAACGTTTTGACACGCCAAGTAGGCTAGGCGGTTTCACAGCCGTCGGAGAGCTAAGTGCGCTTTTATTTAAATCCTGGTTTTGGATTTGAATAAAAGTGTCTTAGATCGCAGTGTCAGTTGCGTCGGAACACATTTTATCCAAATAGCAGGGGATCACTAAGCAAATCAATATCCAAGATGGAATTTCAGAGTGTGACGAGCAGCGCCAGTTGCGTCGTCTAAAGGGCTAGACGCTGCACGTCGTTTGCGGTCGTCGGAACACGTTTTATCCAAATAACAGCAGATCATTAAACAAATCAACATCCAAATAACAGCAAAGCAACTCCAAAAGGCCAAGACAACCACAGTGCAAACCCGTTGCCTTGGCCTTTTTACGCACCCAAACATGGTACCGAAACATTTCCAAGCTAAATTGTTGACACGATGTCACTCACGTATTATACTCGGTTCATAGATTAATGACACGGCGTCATGTGGGAGGAAAACATGGTATCAACAACCTTTACTCATTTAAGTAACGAAAAGCAGACCAAGATTCGACAGGCACTACTAAAAGAATTTAGCGAACAGCCGCTGGCAATTGCGCAAGTTGCACCGATTGTGAAGACAGCCGGCATTGCGAGAGGGGCTTTTTATAAGTATTTTGATGATTTAATTGATGCTTATAAATATTTGTACGGCATTGCAATGCAGGACATTCACAGCGATATCCACAACAAAGCCAGTGGCCAGCTTGATCCGCAATTTTATTTGAATCAGGTCGAGGCTTTCGTCAAAGGGGCCCAGGACAGCCAGTATTTTGGCTTGATCAAGATGCATTTGATGAAGAACGAATCGCTGGTTTCACAGGACAATGTTGATCCGACAACGGTGAGCTCACAGGAATGGGCAACTATGATTTTAAGCCACGAAGCCATCAAAGAAATCGTCATTAATCCAAAGGAACAGCCAATTGTCATGCAAAGATTGGCTGAGGCATTAAATCTGTTAGCAGGGAAGGGGAAGAAATAATGTATTTAGCGCTTAAAGAAATCAGACACGAAAAATTGAGGTATGGACTGATTATCGCCATGGTCACCTTGATTGCGTATCTGATCTTCATTTTAACCAGTCTGGCATTTGGACTTGCCGGCGAAAATACGCAGGCGATTGAGACGTGGGATGCCAAGAGCATTGTCTTGAATAAGGATTCAAACATTAACTTGTCACAATCAACGATTACGAATGCGCAGGCTAAAAAAGACAACCTGACGTCTAAGGAATCGCTGATTGGTACAACCCCAGTGGTTGCCAAGTACAAGGGCAAGGAAAAGATTTCTGCATTATTTATGGGTACGCGAAAGAGCGACTTTATATACAAAGACTTGAAGGTGTCTTCTGGTCATCAGTTTAAAGGCGCGCATGAAGTCGTAGTTGATCAGAAATTTCAGGAATCGGGCTATAAGATCGGTGATAAGTTGACGTTAAACTCGTTTGGCCAAAAGTTTAAAATTGTTGGTTTTACCAAAAACGCCAAGTTAAACATTTCACCTGTGATTTACGGCACGCTGCCATCGTGGAAGGCAATCCGGGGGATGGGTAACGTGCCCGTGGCCGGAAGTGCGATTGTTTCACGAAACGCCAAGTATAACGCCCATAATTCCAATTTAAAGACGTATTCAATGAGTGAATTCACTAATAAATTACCGGGATATTCCGCACAAAATACGACCTTTGGATTCATGATCGGATTTTTGATGATTATTTCATTGGTCTTAATTGCGGTATTCCTATACATTTTAACGATGCAGGCGCTGCCGACATATGCAGTTCTGCGAGCACAAGGGATTCCAGCCCGGGCACTGGTCTCTACGATTACCAGTCAATCAGTCATCTTGATGGCTTCAGGAGTGGTTCTTGGTGGTGTGATTGCGGCACTGACGGGGTCGTTGATTCCAGTTGGTGTGCCAATGGCGTTTAACATTCCGGTTCTGATTTGGATTTCAATCGGCCTGATGATTATGGGAGTCATCGGTGCCGCCATCCCAGCCCAGAAGATTGCAACCGTCGACCCAGTGAGTGTGATTGGAGGTTAATCATGGCAGTTATTGAATTAAAAAAGATAAATAAAATTTTCGGAAGCGGCATCAGCCGGGTCCACGTATTACACGACATTGATTTCTCGGCCAATCGGGGCCAATTGATTTTGGTGGTTGGGCCATCCGGATCGGGCAAGAGTACCTTCTTGACGATTGCCGGTGGTCTTCAAACACCAACGTCCGGCTCGGTAGAAGTTGAGGGAAAGGCGGTTGAACAGTTAACCAAGGCCCAACGAGATAAGTTAAGATTGAACCAAATCGGTTTTGTCCTTCAGTCATATAATTTGGTACCGTATTTAAAAGTGAAAGAACAGTTTGAATTCGTTGATAAAGTTAAGCGTCAAGGCAACTTGAACAAAGAAGACTTGGCGGGCTTGTTGAAGCAATTGGGGATTTCCAATTTGGTCGACAAGTTCCCAGGTCAGTTGTCGGGAGGTCAAACGCAACGGGTGGCGATTGCCAGAGCGCTGTATGCCAACCCGGATATTGTGTTGGCGGATGAACCAACGGCGGCGCTGGACAGTCAAAAGGTTGAAGAGGTAGGCCAGTTGTTCCAAGACTTGGCAAAGCAACGAGATAAGGCGGTTGTGGTCGTAACGCATGATACCCGATTGTTGGAGTATGCGGATAAGGTCTATCAGATAATGGATGGAAAAATGACGGAGAGTGCGAAGCAAACCGATTAGCTTTCGAGCATTAGTGTAATAACGGCCTTTAACGCGGTTTTGCGTTAAAGGCCGTTATTGGACTAAGCGGAGAAAGCTGGTTTGTGTAGCACGTTTTTGGCTAGGTAAAAGGAAAGGTAAAACGAACATCTTCATCAAGTAGTGCGCCGAGCAACGGGTGATGCGGTTTCTAAGGGGGATTTAAGCAAAGCCCCGGAACTTGGGGCTTTGGTTGAATTCCCCTTAGAAGTTAGCATCAGTTGCGTCGTCCACAGGACTAGGCGCTGCACACTGTTTGCGGCCATCGAAGCACGTTTTCGCTAGGTAAAAGGAAAAGTAAAAAGGTTCGGCAATGAACGCCTTTGTTCATCTCCGAACCTTTTCTTTTACTCTGGAAGCTAACCGCTGTTTAGTCTACACTTATTTTTTGAGCGTCGTCAATGTGACCACACTGGTACTGGTCAGAACGTTGTTATTCGCAATTTCTACCTGCCAAGTCTGAATTCGATTGCCGACATGCAGCGGTTCCGCGGTCGCCACCAGGGTCCCTGATTTGGCCGGCATTAAATGTTGAGTTGAGATATTAATGCCGACCGCATATCGGTCCGAGTCGAGGAGCCCATTTGCCCCAATCGAGGCCGCCGTTTCTGCCAGGACCGAGTTGATCCCGCCGTGGACGATGCCATACGGTTGTTTGACAGAATCAGTGACTTCTAGTGATATAATAACTTTAGTTTTGCTGACGGAAACGGTTTGAATCCCCAGCAATTCAATTAAATTAGACAATTTATTCACACTCCATGGTTGAAAGGATAAAAACAAATGACTTCAGTTAAATGGGAAGCAGTTAAATCATACAAAGAAATTATTTTTGAACGGGCAGATAAAATTGCCAAAATTACCATGAATCGACCTGAAAAGATGAACGCATTTACGCCGGTCACCATCCAAGAAATGATTGACGCATTTAATATCTGTCGTGATGATAGCACAATTGGGGTCATTATCCTAACCGGTGCGGGCGACAAGGCCTTTTCTTCGGGTGGCGACCAAGGTGTTCGCGGTAACGGCGGATACGTTGGCCCAGACCACATCGCAAGGTTAAACGTGCTCGACCTTCAGCACTTAATTCGAATTATCCCTAAGCCGGTCATCGCTATGGTAAAGGGTTGGTCAGTCGGCGGCGGAAATATTCTTCAGCTGGTTTGTGATTTGACGATTGCCGCCGACAATGCGCAGTTTGGCCAAACCGGACCGAAAGTCGGCAGCTTTGACGCAGGCTACGGCTCTGGTTATTTAGCCCGGGTGATCGGCCATAAACGGGCCAAAGAAGTCTGGTTCCTAAATCATTTCTACAGTGCTGAAGAAGCGTTTCAAATGAACTGGATCAACAAAGTGGTGCCGCTTAAAGACGTTGAATCCGAAACCCTTGATTGGTGTTACGAAATCCTACAAAAGTCCCCAACTGCCCTGCGGTTTATCAAGGCGGCTATGAACGCTGACACAGATGGCTTGGCTGGCCTCCAGCAGCTGGGTGGCGATGCGACGATGTTATTTTATACCACGGACGAAGGAAAAGAAGGCCGGGATGCTTTTAATGAAAAGCGCAAGCCGGACTTCGACCAGTTCCCCAAATTTCCATAAAGAGGTTGAAGGCGTTGGATAATTGGATTTTAAAACAAGCACTGATTTCACCAGCCAAACTTGCGGTCGATGATGGCCAGACGCGGCTCACGTTTGCTGAGTTGAAGTCACGAGTTGAAGTGACTGCTGGGAAATTGCTGGCATCTCCTGCCGTAAAAGGCAAGCGGGTTGCGATGATGACTAGAAATTCGTTGGCCGGCTATCTGATGGCACTGGCGGTTTTAGGCACTGGAAAGACGATTGTTTGGATTAACTGGCGCTTATCAGATGAAGAAATTGGCCGTCAACTAACCGACAGTCAAGCAGCGGTGTGTTTGGTCGACGATGCACTTTGGCGATCCGATTTTCGGGCCCCATTTATGAAATTCAGTGCGCTGGAGCAAAGCGATGCCCAGCCCCATCAATTGGTGGACCAGTTTAACAACGCAGATGTCGCAAGTATTATGTACACGTCGGGAACGACTGGTGCACCAAAGGGCGTGATGCAAACCTTTGGCAACCACTTTGCCTCAGCCGTTTCATCATCGCTTAACCTTGGGTTGACTGGACATGACGAATGGCTTTGTGCAGTGCCAATTTTTCACATTAGTGGCTTTTCGATTATGATGCGGGGGTTGATTTATGGGATGACGGTCCGGCTGATTGACCACTTTGACCCGGTTGTCGTTGACCATATTTTAACCACCGAACCGATTTCGACAATTTCGGTTGTGCCTTATATGCTCAAAAAGCTCTTGGATTTGCGGCGTGACCAGCGCAATGTTTATAACCCGTATTTTAGATGCATGTTACTGGGCGGCGGGCCAATTGACCTTGAAACGTTGAAGGACTGTCGTCAATTACAAATTCCGGTTGTTCAATCGTACGGCATGACGGAGACCTGTTCGCAGATTGTTGCCCTAAATGATGCAGATGCCGATTCACGGATTGGTTCTGTCGGCAAACCGCTGTTTTTGACCCAACTTAAATTAGCAGAAAGAAATCAGGAAGTGTTATTGAAAACACCGGCACTGACGGTTGGTTATTTAAATCGACCCCAGGCATTACCTGACAAGTTGACCGCCGATGGGTGGTATCGGACAGGTGATATTGGCCATTTTGACAGCGACGGCTTTTTATATATTGATGGACGGATCGACGACATGATTATTTCTGGTGGTGAGAACATTTTCCCCGATGAAATTGAATCGGTTTATCTGCAACGTCCCGACGTTGATGGAATTGCGATTGTTGGCGTTGATGACGCAAAGTGGGGTCAACGCCCTGTCGCCTTTGTGGTAGGGAATCAACCAATTTCTGAACCGGAACTCATTCAATTTGGCCGCCAAAGATTGGCTCACTATAAGGTTCCAAAGCAATTTATTCAAATTGACCAGTTGCCAATGAATGCCGGTGGCAAAGTACAGCGATTCAAATTAAAGCAGCGAATTGATGCATCTCTTTGAGTTTGGTTTAAGAGTGTTTGAATTGACGGCGCAGCAAATCATATGGCATAATAATGGTACAAAGTAGACAAATAATCACAAAAAAGGGAACCCGGTCCGGGGTTCCCTTTTTTAAAATGTTGTATATTTTTAAGTGAAAACCAACAACTCGATTTAACGTAAGGAGCAAAATACGATGAAAACTGTACAATCATCACCTAAAAAAGACGGCTTCAGAATGCCCGGCGAATTTGAACATCATAAGGGTGTCTACATTCTCTGGCCAGAACGACCGGACAACTGGCGTAATGGCGCAAAACCCGCACAGCATACATTTGTCAATGTTGCCAAAGCAATTTCTCAGTTTGAACACGTCACAGTTGGCGTTTCCGATGCGCAGTATGCCAACGCGCGTCATATGTTACCCGACAACGTTGAAGTGATTGAAATCTCCAGTGACGATGCTTGGATCCGTGATTGTGGCCCAAGCTTCGTGGTCAATGACGAAGGCGAACTTCGCGGCGTTGACTGGACCTTCAACTCATGGGGCGGCCTGGTTGATGGCCTGTACTTCCCATGGGATAAGGATGACCGGGTTGCTCAAAAAGTCACTGAACTTGAGCACGCCGACCGTTACCGTTTGGACGACTTCATTTTGGAAGGCGGATCAATTCACGTTGATGGTGAAGGAACCTTGATTACGACCGAAGAATGCCTGCTTTCCAAAGGTCGAAATTCACAATTATCAAAAGAACAAATTGAAAATGTTTTAAAAGAATACTTGAACCTGGATAAGGTGATTTGGCTCAAGCGGGGCATTTATTTGGATGAAACCAACGGTCACGTTGACAACATCGCTAACTTTGTGAAGCCTGGGGTTGTTGCCTTAGCTTGGACTGATGACAAGAATGACCCACAATACGAAATTTCAAAGGAAAACTACGACATTTTGAGCAACGCAACGGATGCCCGTGGTCGAAAGATTCAAGTTGAAAAGCTGTATGTGCCAAAGCCGGTTATGATCACCAAAGAAGAAAGCGAAGGCGTTGACGCCGTTGACGGCAGCTTACCGCGTCTTGAAGGCGACCGTCTTGCAGCCAGCTACGTCAACTACTACACCGCAAATGGTGGGATTGTCTTTCCAACTTTCAACGATCCAAATGATCAAAAGGCAGAAGAAACCCTGAAACGGTTGTATCCGGATCGCAAAGTCATTGGGGTTCCTGCCCGCGAAATTTTACTCGGTGGTGGTAATATTCATTGCATCACCCAACAAGTGCCATCTGGCAGATAGGAGGAAGTCGTATTGGCTAAAATTGTTGTTGCATTAGGTGGCAATGCGATCCTTTCAAAGGACGCTTCGGCCGAAGCTCAAATGAAAGCAGTTAAGAAAACTGCCAAAGACGGTTGGCCTATCGAAACGTCAAGAAGGACGATGTGATCTTTGTTTTTGACTATGCAGGTGAAGACGATGAGCTGATTTCAATTATTCAAAATCTCCAGAGTCTCCAGAGTCAACGGCAGTACGCGATGCTTGTCTCAATTACCGGCGCCAATAATAATACCATCCAAAATATGAGTGATGAGAATTTGTATTTATTTACAGATGAACTCAAGGTTAGTGGCATTGACATGACGTCACACGTTTCATTGATTGTGATTATGGAGTTGTTGCTGTATCAGTTTATGGAGTATGAAAAATCAAACAAGTTATAGAAAGGGTTGGTTCTAAAAAAATGTTATCCTTTTTGATTAACTGTAAATAAATTATGATACAATTCACCTAAATAATGTTTCCACAAAGGAATAACAATGGGCAAGAGTCCACAACAAGAAGTATTTAAGAAGATTAATCAGGCAAAGACAGATGAGTTGAAAAAGGTATTACTAAACCTTAGCGCGCTTCATCCGCAAATGGCTCAGATGATTTTAGCGGTTTTCAATAATCAGCCAGTTGATCTGGAAGTCAAAACAGATGAGCAAGATCAATATGATTTTCCTCAGAACGAACGTGTAACGTCTGAAGAACTTCAGGTTGATGAAAAGGCAATTGAAAGTGAAATTCGACATATTAGGGGCGTTATCTCGAACGAAATTCGTATTGGGAATGAATCAGGTTGGACATATTCTGAAATTCAGCATTTAAATCACTTCTTTTTAGATTTCCTAACTGAGATTATCGGTCCCACAGGTCATGCTGAGGTTCCATTCCAGCTGGGGTTCCCATCATTATTGATAATCATTAAAAATTTGATGGTCGTCTATCGTGACAACACGTACGAAAATAACGACATCCTCCAAACCATCGAAGAGACGTTCGATGCTTTGGAGGAATTTGTTTTTCAGTATGCTGGGCGCCTAAATGTTAAATTGCAGAAGAAGTACTTAAAACAAGCTCTAAAACTATTTGGAAGCAACGCCTTCCAGGGATACGATAATTTACGATACGAATTCATCGAAAGTATTCATGAGATGATCACCCGAGATGTCGCAGATGAAGTGATTGCAGCTTCTGATAAACTGGTTAAAAATGCCGATTTTTGGGATAATGGTGATCGAAAAACGCAGCATATTATTTTGCGGATCATGATCGCCGTTCAAACTGGGCAGATAGGACTTGCTAAAGAGATTGCAACGGCAAATATGGATATTGATGATATTCGCCAGCAATGGGTTTCTTTTCTGGAGTCCCAGGAAAACTTTGACGAGGCTGAAAAGATTCTCCTTGAAGCTCCAAGAAATAATGCCTGGCAGAAAGAACGTTGGGATGATTCACTTACAGGACTATATGTGATGTCTGATCAAAAGGCCAAGGTGATTCCGCTTTTAAGGAAGCGTGTATTATCTCACCAGACAAATGCCTATGAACTTTACAAAAATATCATGATTGATGATAACTTGTGGGAGAAAATATATCCTAACTTCTTAAAAGAAATGGAGAAGAAACTCACTCGTTATGAGTTTGGCGATATTTTAGTAACGGAAAAAGAGTATTCAAAGCTGCTTGACCAGTTGAAAAAATATAATAGCGCACCAATGATCCGAAAGTATTTACCTGAGCTTTACCCACATAGGAAAAAAGAGGTCGCAGCACTCTACTATGATAAAGTTGTCGTACCTGAATCAAAAAAAGATTCTGCTAACGCGCCAAGGCAACTCCGAAAAGATTTGGATGACTTTTTCGAGGTCAGTGGTGATGGCAAACTTGTTCAGAGATGGATCAAACAGCTCCAATTACAATTGGCAGACAAACCTGAATTTCTTGAATTTCTTTCGCTGGCAACAAGAAATATTGAGATGTCAAAGAAGGATTATTGAAATTTGTTTATAAGACACTAAAAGCCGGAGATTTCTTTTCTCCGGCTTTTAGTGTCTTAATATTTGGAATTTAGCTCTTTTTCTCTTCAAACAACACTCGTTTACGCAACTTTGGTGAATACTTCATTAACTTCAAGCGATCGGGGTTGTTTCGACGATTTTTTGATGTTAAGTATTCTTCACCAGTCTCTTTATTATGCATGACAACGTGAATTCTCATTGGTTTGCCTCCTTCATTATATCGTTACTGCTATCGTTACAAATATAAAGCAATCAGAAAATTTGTCAAGTTATGGTCGTTACCAGTCAAATTCTTCGGCATAAATTTGCCCGGATGAAGCGCCGTTCCGGAGGAGAACGCGCCGCCAATGCCGGGTCATTTTACTTGGTCCGCCCAACAGGAAAATGGTGTTGTCTTGCCCGTCCTTGGGTAGTTGACGGACAACCTCGGCGTCTTGAAATCGACCAACTTGCTGGAAAAGTCGAAACGTTGGCCGTTTCTGCCAGTCGGCTAACTTTTCTGGGTAAAGCAAATCCGACTGACGATGCGCGGTATAAAATAACTGGATATTGTCGTCCGGATGGCTGTCAATGATCGAGAGCAGCGGTACAACACCGATGCCACCGGCAATAATAACCATGTTTTGATACCCTGAATGTTCGGTTAAAAAGGGTTGATAACGTCCATACCCGCCGGTCACTTTAGCAGGCGTCCCCGGTTGAACTTGATCTAAAGACCGGGTGAAGTCGCCATCTCCGCGAATCGCTAAAATGAGCTTCGATGAATCTGTCGGGGAGTTGACCAATGAAAATGGGTGTAGTTCTGACAGCCCCTTGATGGTCGGAAATGAAACAAATATATAATCTCCAGGAAGTGCAGAAATCTTCGAGCTTGGTTGCAGTTCAAGCTCGCGAACGTTGTCGGCGATTCCCACATTATTTGTCAACGAAGCGTTTGAATTTCTGACCCAATTCTGGTATTTTGACCAGATGTAACTAACCAGTGTCAGACCGCTATACAGATAGAACCAAAACATAAATGGTTTGATCGCGACAACGTAGTTAATCAAAATGACGTGGATGAATACCAGTACAGTTGCGACCAGATTTAGCCGGTGAATCCAAATGGAAACTTCGTGTTTAAATAAAGGGGCCAGCCAAGATTTAACGAGCTGGACGATTTTTACTCGACTGGAGAGCCACCCCGCCATAAAAATCAGCGAGTAGCCAAGTAGGCTGAGTAATAACCAGTATGCCCAGTCCCCGGTGGTCTTAATCCAGCCCATGGACTCCGTCTGACTTTGGTGAAGGTAGGCGAGGAAAACGGCGGCGATACTCATCATGCCGTGAATTAGGTACATATTTGGCAAGCCGATGAGGCGGTCCAGCCATTTGGGTCGTGTGCTCAAATAGATGGCGACCAGCATCCAAGCGTAAGCAATCGCGCCAAAGTAAATTGCTTGAAATTCGTCAGCGTAAGCGGCGGGCAGCCCAACGGCGAGTGTTTGAATCATCGGCAGGGGGATGACGAACAAGATGATCGCCCAAGTCAGCCCGAGTGCGTAGTTGTGGGACTTTACCATGATTGAACGCTCCCTTCGGAAAAGTGGAGCTGTCCACGGCGGGCGTCAACCAGGACGCCGGTTAACTGATATTTTGCGATCAGCTTCAAAAGCATTTCGGTTCCGGCTGCCATTCCGGCAGTTGCCCAAGTATCCGCGAAAACGAGTGTGTCGCTGACGATGGTTACCTGCTGGAGTGAACTTCTCATTCGTTTGATGTGTTCACCTCTGCGGCTAATGCCCGACGTCGCGATTGCCTGATTTCTCAGCTCGTATTGGCCCAAGATCATGGTATCGTCGAAGGGATCTTCAATGCCAACCTGCCAGCGAAAGTCGGTCTGCTCATCAATGGCCACCACGATGTCGCCACCACCATTTAATGAAACGCCAACGATAGCCGGATCAGCAAGCAATGGCCGCAAACGTTGATCAAAAATCTGATTGATCGCCCAACCTTTAACGAGTCCGGTCGGATTGTAGTTGCCATCAAAGAACGGGTCAAAGTAGCCGTCGGTTTCTTGCCGAGCAATTTGGGCGAGACTAAAGACTTCGGCAAATGCTGTTGAGGTTAGTAGCGGCGAACCGTCGCCGGCACGAAATTGAGTTACCAACGAGGTTGATTTGAAAGGTGAGAAAGTCTCGTCAACGTCTGTCAAATCTGCAGTGATTTCAGATATTAATTCTTTAAATAGTTGGCTAAGTTCGGGAGCCTCGTCATTTAACGCAAGGCGAACGGTAAATGGAATTGTCATTTTATCGATCACGGCTGTTTTAAGTGGATAACTAGTTGTTTTCATCTCATCTCACCTGCCAGTCTGTTGCTGGTTCTGTTGATTACTTTGCTTGGCTTGATTTAAGGCATCTTGCAGAGACCCTTTAAAGCCGCGGTAGGTAACGGTAGCACCAGAAACGTGTTGAATATTGGCACTTTGGGCTTTAATTGCCTCTTGTTTATACGTGGGCAGAACTCTGCTGTTAATTTGTCTGGAACGGTCTTCTGAATCCGGGTATTTCAGGACGTCTACTTGCGTTAATTTACCACCTTGAATGACCGCCCGAACCTGAACAGTTCCCCATTCAGTACTGACGTCTTTTCCAGTAAACGTCCCGTTTTTGTAGGCTTTTGATTGAGTGGTTGAAGTGGTCGTTTTGGTTGGACTGGATTTTTCACGGGCTGTTGATAAATGTCTCGGTCCATTAAAGAACACGATATAGCTGTCAATTACCATCGAAATCGCAACGGTTAGCGACAGCAACAAGCCAATTATTTTTTTCATAGCAGCTTCACCTGGTCTTTCACGTTGGACAGCATGACTGATTCTCTTGAATTAACTGGATTGTACGCTCACAAATGCGAAAGCGCTAACAACTTACCTGTTTCTTAAGTAAACATCACCTTTCTTAACTGGATGTTAAAAATTAGTTTCTGTGGACATAAAAATCGGAGTGTGCCAAAAGGTGGGTTTGCTTCCGCCAAAGAGGCTTGGCATTTCATGGCCGGCGTAGCATAACCTAGAATGACTTTTTGAGCTAAAAGCTCGGAAAGTTATTCTAGGTTATGCCTAGGAAGCGGCCTTTTGGCACGCGTTCCGGCTATATAAAATTGAAAAAACAAGGGGCTGTTGGCAAAACGTTAGTTTTGTCACAGCCCCATTAGGAATAAAATTGAAAGCATTTATTGTATTTTTCGCTTACTGTGCAGGAACCAAATCAGCTTCCGGCTTGTCGCCGCCACGTGCTCTCAATGCCCAGAGAATGGTGACGGTATCAACCACTTCTTGAAGCATGGCCCCAATGATTGCAGGGATGACACCGAAGCTGGCAATTAACATCAAAATCGTACAAATGGCGATTCCGATTAAGACTGATTGACGGGCCACGTTCATGGTGTCGTCTGATATTTTAACGGCCTTTCCAACTAAGCTCAAATCGTCTTTGAGGACGACCGCATCTGCGGATTCACTGGCAGCTGTGGCCCCATGGGCACCCATGGCAATTCCAACATCGGCGGTTGCCAGAGACGGCGCGTCGTTGACACCATCGCCGACCATCACAATTGGCTTGAGCTTCTTGTCAACTTGTTTAATAACGGCAATTTTTTCTTGGGGAAGACGTTCCGCGTACACTTTATCGATACCGACGCTATCAGCAATTTCTTCAGCGATTGGTTTTCGGTCGCCAGAGATCATCATGATTTGTTCGACGCCCATTTGGTGAAGGCCATCCATTACGGATTTGGCTTCAGGACGGACCTCGTCAGAGAAGGAAACGTAGCCAACGTATTTTCCATCGACCGACACGTAAACCGTGGTTTGGTCGAGCGGATCGATGTGCTCTGATGAAACGTAAGCGGGCTTGCCGACTTTGACAATCTTGCCGTCAATGGTTGCCTGAACTCCTTCTGCAGTTGTTTCAATCACGTTTGTGGCGGCTGGAATCTTATCAGGGATGGCAGCAACCAGTGAACGGGCCAAAATATGGCTGGATTGCTGCTCGGTTCCGGCAGCGAGCGAAAGCACCTGTTCTTTGGTATAACCGTTAACGGCGTGCACTTGGTCAACCGTTAAATGCCCTTTGGTAATCGTTCCGGTCTTATCAAAGGCAAAAGTCTTAGCGTTGCCTAATTTTTCGATGATCGTTCCACTTTTAACGATAATCCCGCTTCGGCTGGCCCGGCTCATTCCGGAGACCAACGCAATTGGGGCGGCTAAAATGAGCGGACAAGGTGAGGCGACAACCAGCACTTCAGCGAAACGTACCGGATCGCCGGAAATATACCAGGCCATCCCGGCAATGATGTAGGCCATCAATGTAAATGGGACGGCGTATCGGTCGGCCATTCTGACAAAATGGGCAGGAGTGCTTTCCGCCTGCTTAACCAGTCGGATGATATTTTGGTACTGACTGTCATCGGCAGTTTTATCGGCGATCATATCAAATGATGAGTCGCCGTTGATTGCGCCGGACATGACCGTTTGGCCGACCATTTTGTCAATTGGACGAGACTCACCGGTCAGCGAGGACTCGTCCACGGTTGTAACGCCTTCAGTAATCGTCCCATCAACTGGAATGACTTCACCGGGTTTGACAACGATTCTATCGCCAACCTTTACTTGGTCAATTCGGACGTCTTCAATATTATCGCCATTAAGCAGATGAGCTGACTGTGGCGAGTTTTCCAGCAGTGACTGCAGCTCGGAATTCGCCTTGTTGGCAGCGTAATCTTCAAGTGCGTCACCACCAGTCAGCATCAACAACACGATCAGGGCAGCCCAGTATTCGCCAACTGCAATTGTGGCGATCACCGCAGTGATTGCCAGTAGGTCAACACCAAATTTTCCGGACCGCAATGTTTTGACCATGTCAATGAACATGAGTAAAGCGATCAGGGATCCGAGTGTTGAAATGACAATTTGCGCATACATTGGCAAGTTCAGAGCAAATTGCAGTATCAAGGCAATTACGCCAACCAGCAAAACGCCAATCAGCCGTGTATAGTTCGATAGTTTGTTCATAGGGAGCCCTCCAATCGTTTCTAATCTTCTATCTAGATTATAACAATTCTAAAGTAGAAAGGCGAGTTATAACTATTGTGAACTGAACATTATTAATGGATAAAAATAAAGGTCGAAGCAAAACTAACCGTTTTGCTTCGACCAGTCTGGAGGTTACTTAGCTGAATTGTGCGCTAAATAGCAGACTTCTGTTGACCCTAATCTTTATTTTGCAAGGTTACTTAATTGCTCGAAATCGGCATCGCTTAACGTTACGTTTGCTGCGGCAACGTTGTCTTCCAGATGTTCAATCGAACTGGTTCCTGGAATTGGTAGGATATTTGGTGAACGTTTCAATAACCAGGCCAAGGCAATCTGAGCTTCAGAGACGCCATACTTCTTGGCAATGGAACTCAGCGGACTGTCATTTCCAACCAGCTTTCCGGTATCCAATGGGAACCATGGTAAAAAGGCCATGTTTTGGGACTCGGCATAGTCGACCACGTCATCATCCTTGTGATTGCCAACGTTGTACAGGTTTTCAACCGCATCGATTTGTGCGTACTTTTGGGCTTCTTTAATTTGATCCACGGTGACTTGGCTCAAACCAATGTGTTTAATCTTGCCTTCATCCTGCAGCTTCTTGAGTTCGCCAACTTGCTCGGCGATTGGGAAGTGAGTGTCAATTCGGTGAAGGAAGACCAAATCTTCGTGATCAATTCCCAGGGTCATCATTGAGACTTCAACTTGCTGTCTCAAGTAATTGGGTTCACCATGTGGTGTCCAAATGCCAGGACCCTGACGTGTTTGACCAACCTTATCTGAAATGAAAATTTTGTCGCGGTTGGCAGCACCTTTCAGTCCATCGGCCAAATAACGATCAGCGAACCAAGGACCATAGGAGTCGGCTGTATCGAAGAAATTAATTCCCAGCTCAGTTGCCCGGGTCACAACATCAGCGGCATGAGCAGGATCCGAATATGGTCCCCAAGTACCCTTACCAGTTAACTGCATTGTGCCGTATCCGAGTCGGTTCACAATAAATTGGTCATCAAACTTGTATGTTCCGGCGTTTGCTGCATTAAGTTCAGTCATCAAATACACTTCTTTCTTGATGAATTATTTGATACAGAGTTATTTTCAAACTTGTGGGTTTTGATGTCAAACAAAGCGATTGTTAATTTTAGACTTTGATGACGTTAGTTTTACCAAAATTCAGAAAAGCTTTTAATTTAAGCGATTTGAATCGGCCAACGTCTTATAAAATATTGTATACTTACGTTGATAAGAGAGTTTGGGATTAGGTGTTTTTTAATTGGGAAATCCACACAGAAGGTGAAGAAGATGGCAGCGAAATATTATGGCGTTATCATGGTGAACGTTCAAGGCTTGGAACTGTTAATTGTGAATTTGAAGAGTCTGAAACCCTTGGAACACGTCAAAAAAGAGATTAATCTTGGTGATGATGTTTATCAGGACCAACCGGTCAAATATGAATCGGTTAGTCGAGTGTCCGAGGCGCTAACGGGTTTTGTTCAGATTTTGAACGATTATGGTGTGACAAATTATAAGCTATTTGGAAGTAGTGCGCTTCATCAGGCGATGAACTCAGATTTTATTGCCGATCAATTATTTCTCCATACCGGAATGACGATTGAATGGCTTTCATCTAATGAAGAGACTTATTTTCGGAATCAGAATATTTCCATTGAATTGGGAAACGATAAACAAAACGAAAAGCGGACGGTCTTTTTGGTTGGGATTACGTCTGGAAATACTGCGATTACTGAATTCAAAAAAGGCAAATTTGTGGACGCCACTAGTTTTGCCTTAGGGCCAATCAAGATTGCCGAGGATTTGCAAAGCTTGCGCCAGACTGCACCAAGTTCGATTGGGTTATTGAACGACTACATTGATTCCAAGTTGAATGATTTTTACATTGGTCATCCATCAAGTGTGGTTTCAGATGCCGCCCCAAGCAAGATTATTCTGTTGGGGTCGCTGCCGCTTCAACAACTGGTTAAAAATTATGAAAACGCTGATGTCGGAGATACTATCACTGCCAGTCAGTTTATCTCACTCGTTGACGATTTGGTCGATGCGTCCGATCAGTTCTTGATCGAGCGACTGCAGGTTTCTTCCGATTACATTCCGATGGTACTGCCGGAACTGCTGCTAACCCGACGAATTTTACGCTTAACCAACGCTGCTGAAATTGGGTTTTCCAATTCGGGAGTCGTTGATGGCTTAGTCAATCAAGCCTCAACGGAACTTGGCTACTCCAAACGTGACTTTACACCAGAAATTATCAAGATGGCCCTCAATATCTCTGGCCATTATGACGTTGAGCCGGTTCACCGAGATTTGGTAACCAAGTTTTCCCTTCACTTATTTGATCAGCTCAAGCCCCTTCATCAATTGGGGCGCCGTGAACGGATTTTGCTGCAAGTCGCTTCGATTCTCCATGATGTCGGCAATTACGTTGGGATTCATGAGCATTATTTACATTCAGAATATATTATTTTACATTCAGAAATTATTGGCTTATCCAGGGACGACATTCGCGTCATCGCTGCGATTGCCCGTTACCACAGTTCCACGACTCCCAATGAAGATCTGATTCATTTCCAGCATATCTCTGCTGAAAGCCGGCGCTTGATCTCCAAGCTTGCTGCCATCTTGCGTTTAGCTGACGCCTTAGACGATGACCGTCAGCAGAAAATCAAAAAGATTTCTGTTTCGATTAAGGAATCCAAAGTGGTCATTACCGTCTTCAGCAATGCCAATCTGGCGTATGAGAATTGGGTCTTTAACCAAAAGAGTCACTTCTTCACCGAAGCATATGGATATGAAGCCGTTCTCAAACAAAGAGGTGTAAAAGCGAAATGACAGACAAAATTGATTTTAAAAATCCCAAGTACTATAACAACCGGGAATTAAGCTGGCTGGACTTTAATGAGCGCGTCCTTGAAGAAGCACGTGACAAGAATAATCCATTGCTTGAACGGGTGAAGTTTTTGGGCATTACCCAGAGCAATCTGGACGAATGGGTCATGGTCCGGGTCGCTTCACTGGCAAAATTAGTTGAAGTTAAATGGGATGGCCGTGATTCATCCGGTCGTTCAGCCGAAGAGCAGTTACGAGACGTCAATGTTAAGGCGCATGAAATGCTGGTTCGACAATACAGTACCTTGAACCGCTCGTTATTACCTGCGCTCAGTCAGGTCGGAATTCACTTGCTGAAGGTTGGCGATTTAACGCCGCAACAGTATCAATTTATTAAGGGTTACTTTCATGATGAACTGTACCCGGTTTTGACGCCCATGGCTGACGATAGTTCACGGCCATTTCCGTTCATTAATAATGATTCATTGAACTTGTCGCTTCGCTTGAATAAAAAGGGCGATGAGGACGGCAAGACCCTGTACGCGACACTTCAAGTGCCAAGCATTTTCTCTCGGGTCGTCAAGCTTCCGGGCAATGATAATGATTTTATTTTAATTGAAGATATTATTAAGCAATTTGTTGACCAACTGTTCATCAACTATACGATTAAAGAAGTTTCGATTTTCCGCGTTATTCGGGACATGGATTTGGATGTCGCCGAAGAAGATACCTCGGATTTGCTCAAGAAGGTCCAGCAACAGCTTAAATTGCGGGAGCATGGCCAAGTCATTCGTTTGGAAGTCGATTCGACCATTAGCAACAAGCTGCGCAAGCGACTGGTTAAAGAGCTCCAGACAGCCGAAGATTCAGTGTATGAAGTTAATGGTCCGCTGGATCTGACATTTTTGAGCAAGCTTGCCGGCAAAGTGGTGGGCCACGATGACTTGAAATACCAGCCATACAAGCCATATCAACCGCAAGCACTGGATTCGGATCATAATATTTTTGATGCGATTCAAAAACACGATTGGTTGATGCAACACCCATACGATAAATTTGATTCGGTTGTGGAATTTATCCGTCAAGCCTCCATCGATAGTGAAGTGTTGGCGATTAAGATGACGCTGTATCGGGTTTCCGGTGACTCACCAATCATCAAGTACCTTGGCAGAGCAGCTCAAAATGGGAAGCAAGTGACCGTTTTGGTTGAAGTTAAGGCCCGGTTTGATGAGGAAAATAACGTTCATTGGGCCCGTCAGCTGGAAAAGATGGGCTGCCACGTTATCTATGGGCTCGTTGGGCTCAAGACCCACTCGAAGCTCTCACTGGTTGTTCGCCGGGAAGAAAATGGGATTCGCCGCTACGTTCATATGGGAACCGGGAACTACAACGACGTTACCGCCCACTTCTATACCGATTTGGGGCTCTTAACCTGCAACACGGATATTGGCATTGACGTGACGAACATTTTCAATATGTTGTCAGGATATTCTCGACCACCCTATTTCCACCAACTTCATATTTCACCAAACGGGATTCGAGAATTTATCACCGAACGATTATCCGAAGCCATTAAGCGCGCCAAGCAAGGCGAGTCGGTTCATGTTCAAATGAAGATGAATTCGTTGTCCGATCAAGACATGATTGCCAAGTTGTACGAGGCCTCCCATGCTGGGGTGGCCGTTGACTTGATTATTAGAGGAATCTGCTGCTTGAAGACTGGGATTAAAGGGGTCAGTGACAATATTACCGTTCATTCAATTGTTGGGCGATTCCTTGAGCACAGCCGGATTTATATGTTTAATTTTGATGGGGAACAGGAAGTTTATTTATCAAGTGCCGACTTGATGACTCGGAATTTAAACCGCCGAGTTGAACAACTTTTCCCAGTTCTTCAGCCCGATCTGGCGCAACGAGTAGTGGACATCTATAACACAATGTGGAATGATAATGTTAAGACTCGAACGTTGGACAAAGACGGTGTTTATAAGCGGGTTGATCGACGAGGACGTGAACCGTTGAATTCTCAAGAGCTGTTTGCTGCCGAAGCAACCAGACTGACAGAACTCCAGCAAAGTGAAGCACGTCCCAAGAGTGGTGCTCAGTTCCAACCGATGATGAGCCCACAAAATCAGCCCGATCCGTTCAATGATGAAGATGGGAGCGACAACCAGTAATGGAAAATCTCGCGGTGATTGATTTAGGTTCCAACTCGGTACGAATGACGATTAGTCGTATTAGTAGTGATGGAACGTATGAGACTGTAGCTGAGGAAAAACAGTACGTCCGCTTATCGGAAAATATGGGTGCTGAAAAAATTTTGCAGCCAGAGGCGATTGAACGAACGATAACGGCTTTAAAGTCCTTTAAGGACATCTATTCCAAGTTGGATCACTTAAGGATTAAGGCAGTGGCGACGGCAGCTGTTCGCCAAGCAACCAATCAGAAGCAATTTTTAAAACGAGTTAAAAATGATATTGGAATTAATCTGGATGTCATTTCAGGATCCAAAGAAGCGTATTTTGACTATGTGGGCGTCAGCGAGACGCTGCCGGCAACCAATGCGGTGATCATCGATACCGGTGGCGCAAGTGCGGAGATCGTTTTGGTCCAAAATGGCAAGGTCAGTAACTTAATTAGTATTCCAATTGGTTCAGTGACCTTATCAGCGAAATTTGATTTGGCGGACGAGATTTCGGCCAAAGAAGTCTTTAAAGCGATGCTTTTTGTGAATAAGATTTTTCAAAGTGTCTGGTGGCTCAGAAATGGGCTGAACCTGCCGATTATCGGCTTGGGTGGCAGTAACCGGACGTTGGCTAAAATCAATCGCCGCTTTAATAACCTCCTTGATACCAATGATATCCACGGCTACCAGCTGCGAGATGACTCGATCAACGAGACGTTTGAACGGATCATCGCAATGAATTTAGAGGAACGTAAAAAGGTTCCTGGGATTAACAAGGAACGGGCTGACATTATTGTTGGTGGTTTGATTCCAGTTATTCTATTAATGAATTATTTGGATTCAGATCGAATCATGTTTTCAACCAGTGGTTTGCGTGAAGGCATTTTGTTTGAGCGATTACATGATGTGATTCAGGAAAATATTTTGTAGCATTTCGAGAGTGTGAGCATAGCGGTTAGCTTCCAGAGTATCATTGGCTTAAATGGTCGGAATTAGCCGCTTGCCAAGTAGGCTAGGCAGGCGTTCAGCCGGCCGTCGTCGAACGCTTTAGCCGAATAATATGGCAGCACCAAAAAGAGGCAGGACCAAAAGTATCAGCTTTTGGCCCTGCCTCTTTTTCTACGTTTAGTCAAGTAAA
>NZ_AZGK01000017.1 GCF_001435315.1 Lentilactobacillus parabuchneri DSM 5707 = NBRC 107865 | reverse complement strand
CGCTTAGTCCAACAACAGACTTCAACGCGAAACGCGTCAAAGTCTGTTGTTACACTAATGCTCGAAAGCTCCCCGGCTTGGTACGCACTCTATTTTCTTGTCCTATCCGCCACCTTCTGGCTTCTATCAATAAAGTCTTTGAACAACTTTCTTGAATCTTCGAAATGCTTGAAGATGTTTTCCGGATGCCATTGGACTGCTAGGATTTGGTCCGTGTTCACCGACTCAATCGCTTCAATCACTTGATCGTCTGCTCTGGCGGTTACTTTCAGATATGGAGCGACATCTTTGACCGCTTGGTGGTGCCTTGAGTTAACGTACGGGCGTTGGCCGATAATATCGTTTAGACGGCTGTCCGGGTCCACTGTGACATGATGGGAAGGCATGTTGCCAGGCGCCTCCTGAGAGTGCTTGAGGGTCGCATGCAGGTCCTGTGACAAATCTTGATAGAGTGTTCCACCAAGTCCGACGTTAATCAGCTGCATACCGCGGCAAATTCCCATGATGGCTTTTCCCGCCGTCACTGATTGTTTTAATAGCTCAATTTCAAATAAGTCACGTTTTAAATAAGTCATTCCCAGCTTTTGGAAAGGTTCCTCTCCGTAAAAAGTTGGGTCGACATCCGCGCCACCGAGGAAACAGACGCCATCAAACAGTGTCATATAATCGCGCACATCTTCGGGATTAACACTTGGAAAAATAACTGGAACCCCACCAGACTTAACGATTGCTTCGATTGCCGGTCGTGGTGCAAACGCGGCGTTTCTCTCGTTGATGACGTTCGTCGCTTCAGCAAGTGTGTCCGCAGGTAGTGCAATTCTTGGGCGCAATAAAATCCCTCCTCAAAATAATCACTTTACATATACTTTTGTTATTGTACTCCAAACCATTCAATTAAAGCGAAATTTTGAACGCTGCCAACTAAAAATCGCACTAGGCCTGGTCTTTATCTTTGTCAGGCTCCCAGCTGCCCTTAAACAATTCATGTTTCAAGTCATTCGCTGATAGTTTGGCGTGATTCTCAAATCCCTTAAATGGACGAATCGATTGCAGGGCTGATTGCTGGTAACGTTTGGCTCGGTTTAACGCGTAGTCTGTGAGCGATCCGTCCTTAATGTGGGTTAACAACTTGGCACTCGGCGTCGTCAACGGATTTTCCACCCGATCCTGCAGATCCTGAAGTTCTTCTTGGTATTCCGGTCCCAGTTGAATCCTATTGGCATACATTTCCAAGCTTTGAAGAAAGGCCCTTGCATTTGCTTGGTACTTCGAAACATCATTGGGGTGTTCTTCAGAGACGGCTTCATTCATCTTATCTGAACGGGCGATGACCTTTTGAACTTCGTCAGGATTCAGTGCCGGCGACATAATAAAGTAGCTGGCTAACAATCGGATAAAACGTAGCGTATTGGTTCGAATCCCCACCGAACTGCTGGGGTCAAGGTCGAGCATCCGCAATTCAAGGTAATTAATCCCCGTTTTAGGAAGCTCTTTGAGATGACTGTTACCCTTAAAGCGAACGGCGCCGTGAAATTCGTAATCAGAAATCAGCTTGCCATCCGCTACGCCCTTTTCAATTCGGTCGACGTATCGTTGGACGTTGGTGTAATCCCCGGTAAATGGATTCCCAAATCCATGGGAACTTTGACGAATACTCCGGATAGGCTTCTTTGGGCCCTCACCAGATTTGAAGTAGTTGGCTTCAGCAATTGGGCTGGCACCAAATAGATATGTAATGACCCATCGGTAACGTAAAAATCCCTGTGCAACTTTTGCGTACAAATAATTTTGAAGTTCAACTTTTGATTTGAACTGATCGCCCATTTGATCCAATACTAGTTCGAAGACGTGGGGATCAATGCTCAAGTTAATGTGGGCACCACAAGGCGTTCCTGCCGAAAATCCGTGGCGTTTGACCCATTCTTTGAGGTAGGCTTCCTTTTCAGGACCCATCTTAGCCAACGGAATGGCGGATTTGTCCTTAGGTAAACGCGGTGGCATGGATAACGGCCACAATAATTCACCTGGTGATAGCGCTGATCTGAGTGCGTTATTAATACTAAACAAATAGTGCATGGCATCTAACGCGTGAGCGGCAGGTGGTGTTACCACCTCAGACATCGTTTCCAAAAAATCATTGGTGATCCAGGGATTGGTTTGTTCATTTCCAGCTGCGGCAGGATAGGGTTCCTGGCTGAAGTTCCCATTTTCATCAACCCGCTGCATTTCAATTTCCAAGCCCATCGTAAAATCTGAGGTCTTGGCCACAGCCTCATTATCGAATATTAACTGACCGATTTCGCTAAACATAGCATTCCTCCTTAGTCTGATTAATTAAAATTTGATGATAATTGATGTCAAAATACTAACACTATAATGCGTTGTAAGCAATGACTTTAGTGTTATCAATCAAAGATTTGTGCTAAAATTGTTTTATTTAATCTGATTCTAATTTAGAGGTGAAATCATGAGTATCTTCGTCAAGCTGGGATGGTATTTCAAACGGGAATGGAAAATCTACCTGGTCGGATTGTTTGGCCTGCTGCTGACGGCGCTGGTGGGAATCGTTCCACCACGGATTATCGGAAACTTGGTTGACTCAATTCACAACGGTAAGTTAACCGCAAAATACCTGGCATTTTTATTGATTGTCTTAACAATTGTTTCCTTTGCCCAATATGGTGCCCGGTACTTATGGCGAACGGCGATTTGGGGCGAGGCAGCCAAGCTTGAAAAGGTTTTGCGGAACCGGCTATTTTTCCATTACACCAGTATGGATCATGAATTCTTTCAACATTACCGGACCGGTGATTTAATGGCCCATGCAACCAATGATTTGTCAGCGATTCAGCGGGTTGCCGGCGGTGGCATTCTCCAGTTTGCCGACTCCATGATTACTGGAGGAACGACGCTGATTGCCATGGTTACCCTAATTGATTGGCGATTAACGTTAATTGCCATTTTACCGTTTCCATTATTGGCTGTGATGGCGCGTTATTTGGGGACGAAAATTCATTTTGCATTTAGAGATTCTCAGGCCGCGTTTTCACGACTGAATAACAAGGCTGAGGAAAGTATTACCGGAATCAAGGTCATTAAAGGTCTCGGCCAGCAAAAAGAAGACATGCAGGACTTTGATAACCAGGTTGCGCGGACCATTAATATCAATCGACGGGTTAACTTGTTGGATTCGATGTTTGATCCAATGACAACCATGATTATTGCCTTGTCGTATGTCATTACCATTGTTTATGGTGGCTATTTAGTGACTAACGGGACGATTACGATTGGTTCGCTGGTCTCGTTTGTTTCCTATCTGGCCATGATGATCTGGCCAATGTTTGCGATCGGGATGCTGTTCAATACACTGGAACGTGGAAATGCCAGCTACGATCGGGTTATGGACTTAATTAATCAAAAAAGTAAAGTGATTGATGATCCTAATGGGGTGGCGACTTCTCCCAAGGGGGAGCTTGACTATGACGTTAAGCGGTTCTCGTATCCTGGCGATAAGCGGCTGGCTTTGCAGGACATCGATTTTAAGGTGCCGGCTGGAAAAACAGTTGGTCTGGTTGGTAAAGTTGGTTCGGGTAAAAGTACCATTCTCAGACTGATTTTACGCCAGTTTGATAATTATGAAGGCACCATTAAATTTGGCGGCATTGACATCAAAAAATACAAGATGGACGCCTTGATTCCAGCGATCGGGTACGTGCCACAGGATACTTTTCTGTTTTCGGAAAGCATTCGAGAAAATATCCGTTTTGCCCGGCCAAACGCGACACAGGCTGAGGTTGAAACAGCCGCTAAGAAGAGCGATTTGTATGATCAGATTACAGGAATGCCCGAGGGATACGATACTGCGGTTGGTGAGGAAGGCATCTCGCTTTCTGGCGGCCAGCGTCAGCGGTTGTCGATTGCCCGCGCTCTTTTAATTAATCCAGAGTTATTAATCTTGGATGATGCGCTATCTGCCGTGGACGCGGAAACGGAAACTCAGATTTTGGAGAATTTGCATGCCGAACGGTCCGATAAGACGACAATCATTTCGGCTCATCGTTTGAGTTCAGTCATGAACGCAGATGAAATTCTAGTGATTGATGATGGTCGAATTGTTGAACGCGGGACCCATGATCAATTAATGGCCCGTGGTGGCTGGTATCACGACATGTTTGAGAGACAGGAACTGGAAACCAAAGTGAAGGGGGCAAAAAGCTGATGGATAATTCAACGAAGCACCAATCCGCTTGGTCGAAAAGTATCCCGATTAAACAACAGATGCACATCATTTGGCGATTGTTTAAGTATGCGGCTCCCTACAAATGGTACTTTTACTTTTCGGTTCTGTTTGCGATTGCGGTTGCCGTTGTCAATATTTTACTGCCCCGAATCATTCAAACTTTTATGGATTCGCACTTGGTTGTCGGACACACTGACTTTGCGATGATGTGGTTCTTTGCCGGCCTGTATTTCTTCGGCATGCTGTCAAAGGCGATCATGCAGTTTGCTCAAACGTATTTATATGAAATGGGCGCCGAGTATATGCTTGAAAATACCCGTCGGAAACTGTTTGCAAAATTGCACACCTTGGGGATGCGTTACTTCGACCAAACCCCAAGCGGTTCAATCCTTTCCCGACTCACAAATGATACGATGGCGTTTGCGAACTTCTGGGCACTTTTCAGCAGCCTGGTGGTCACGATATCGGCGATGATTTCGTCGTTTGTTGCCATGTATCTGGCTGACGCAAAGATTGCGATGTGGTTGCTGGTCTTCATGCCATTTTTGTTTGTCACGGTCTGGTACTATCAGCGATACAGTACCCGAGTTTATCGGCGGATGCGGGAACGGCTGAGTCTGTTAAACGCCAAGTTGGCTGAAGGGATTACCGGAATCAGCGTGGTGCAGCAGTTCCGTCAAGAAAAGCGGATTAACCAAGAGTTTAGCGATACAAATGATCAGTACTATGACACTCGGCGGGCGATGATTCGAATTAACTCATTGCTGTTAAACCCAATCATTAATCTGTTCTACGCATTGGGCACTGTTCTGGCGTTGGGGATGTTTGGTATTCGGGGTCTTCATGGTTACGTGGCCGCCGGAATTATTTATGCGTTCATTACTTATCTGTCCAATTTCTACAACCCAATGTCTGAAATGATGGACCGATTGAGTGACTTTCAAGATGGTGTGGTTGCCGGATCACGGGTGCTTAAGATTATGGATGATCAAACCGATGAACCGAAGCAGCACGTCGACCCGGATGCCCGAATTACGGAAGGCAAGATCGAATTTAAACACGTCACATTTTCATATGACGGCAAAAACGATGTCCTCCACGATATTTCCTTTGTGGCAGAGCCGGGGCAGACAGTCGCGCTGGTTGGTGAAACCGGGAGTGGAAAGACGTCTATGATTAATATCTTGATGCGCTTTTATGAATTTGGTTCCGGTGAAATCCTGATCGATGACCGAGACATTCGTGACTATTCGATTCAGGAGTTACGCAAAAAAATGGGCTTGGTTCTGCAGGAGCCGTTTATGTTCTATGGGACGGTGGCCTCAAATATTCGAATGTTTAATCAAGAAGTCACTGACGAAGAGGTTCGAGAAGCGGCGCGGTTCGTTCAGGCAGATCAATTTATTGAAGACTTACCGGATCAATATAATTCTCGGGTCATTGAGCGTGGGGCCAGCTATTCCAGTGGTCAACGACAGTTAATCTCATTTGCCCGAACGCTGGTGACGGATCCCAAAATTCTAATTTTGGATGAGGCAACCGCAAATATTGATACGGAAACCGAGCAGGTAATTCAAGCCGGATTGGCTAAGCTCCAAGAGGGAAGAACAACGATTGCGATTGCCCACAGATTGTCGACGATCCAAAACGCGGATTTGATCCTGGTCCTTGAGTCAGGAAGAATTGTCGAGCGGGGAACCAATGATGAATTGCTGCAGAAGCACGGCTTTTATTATGATATGATCCAGTTGCAAAATTCGGCGCATTTAGACTAGAGTGCGGAACAAAGCGCTTAGCAACTGGAGCCTAAGGAGACTTTGGGGAAAATCGAGTTTGATTTTTCCCAAAGTCTCCTTAGGTGCAAGTTGCTGCTTTGTGGAGCACGTTTTTCAGCAAAGTAGCAGAAACAATTTATTATTCCCGGCTTTGGAATGATGACTTGTTCGCCTTAAATGGCCGGGATCAGCCGTTTGAGGCACGTTTCAGCTAGATAAAAGTAATGCACTAAACAGGGAGGGGGCTTCTGGAAAAATCGAGTTTGATTTTCCCAGCAGTCCCCTTAGGTGCAAGTTACTGCTTTGTGGCACACTTTTCTGCAAAATCGCCATACTAAAAGCGTTCACCTCGAAACAATCTTTCGAAGTGAACGCTTTTGTTATATCATAGCATCTGATTATTGAATCTCGATTTGGCCATTGTCTTGCTGACTATCTGCAGCCTTTGGTAACGTTACAGTTAAGACGCCGTCATTCATTTGGGCTGAGATGTGATCGCGGTCAACACCAGGCAATTCGTAAGTTCGTGACATGACGCCATGACGACGTTCGCTGGCAACCACTCGACCTTGTTCATCCTTCTTTTCGGAATCATTTTCTTGGTCAATGCTTAATGCCAGATCGCCATGTTGATATGCCAAGTGGATATTGTTCTTATCAACACCAGGGACATCAACTTTCATGACGTAGTTCTTGTCGTTTTCGGTAATGTCGGTCTTCAAATCACCCGTTGCCATGTAGTCATTATCTGCATCAGCTGGGCTAAAGAAGCGACGTGCCAAAGTATCAAAGAACGGATCCATTGCGAAACGATTCATTAATTCATTTGCCATAATACCAATCTCCTTTTTGTTTATTAATAATGTAAATTAATAAGCGTCAAGGGTGGTGAAACATGATTGTTGCGTCACGTTCCCCCAATCAAATTTTTACTGAATATCAATATTTCCTGACTTGTCTTCACTCTCGGTTACTTTTGGTAATGTAACGTTCAAAACACCGTTGTCGATGTGAGCTGAGATATTGTCACGGTCAACACCCGGTAATGAATAGCTGCGTGACATGACACCGTGGCTACGTTCGCTGGCAATGACCTTGCCGTTTTCATCTTTTTGTTCGCTGGTGTGCTCTTGGTTAATGTTCAAGGACAATACACCATCTTGGTAATTCAAATGAATATTGTTTTTATCAACACCGGGAACATCAATCTTTAATGAATAGTCTTTATCAGTTTCGTTAATGTCTGTCTTAAGGCTACCAAAGTTCTCGTAGTCCTTATCAAAATCCGAAGGGCTGAAGAAACGATGTGCCATACGATCAAAGAACGGATCCAAGTCGAAACGATTCATTAATTCATTTGCCATAATATCGATCTCCTTATTTTCGAATTAATTATGATCAGGTAATGTCGGAACAACGCTTCACTTTTTCGCTCCTCTGTTACCTTTCATCTTCTATAATAATCAGTTTTGAAATGAATGCCAGCATTTAGCACTCGAATGTTGAGAGTGCTAAAAATGGCCCTTCTTTTTCGAAGTTGAATATGATGAAAGCCCCTTACAATCGGCGATGTGCTATGCTTAACCTGTCAAATATGGAAGTTGGGTGAACAATAGAAATGAACGAATTATTCAGCAAAAATTTCATTCAACGCGTAATCTGGCTGTCAATTGGCGCATTCTTGATCAGCCTAATCATTTGGCTAGTTGGATTTTCAACGAGTTTATCGCCGGCCGTGGTTGATGAAAATAACGTGCCGACCGAGCAAGTGGATACAACCACGACGCCCGCCTATAGTCCAAAAACAAATTTCCATTGGTCAACCAAGACAATCTCTTATCACATTACTGAGACGACGCCTGGCCATTATCGACAAGCTTGGATGCGGGCAATTAAGGCGTGGAATGCGGTTGATGTGGTTAATCTGATACCAGCAGGGAATTCTAGTCAAGCTGACATTATTTTGAGTGTGAAGACGTCCTATCATGAAGGCGGTGGGACCGTTGAGAACATCGCTGGCGGCGTTGTCGGTTATACAAGAGAGGAATTTGGCCATGTGGACGGGATACCGTTATTTGTCCATCAAAATAAAAGCTATTTGATTATTAATTCGATGAAACAAGCACACTATGATTCTGTCAACGAACAGGCCAGTGTAGCGATGCACGAACTGGGTCATGATTTAGGGCTCGAACACAGCGATAGTCCTCATTCCATCATGCAGGAAGCTGCCCCAACCTATTTGTACAACATTCCCGAAGTTGACGCCAAGCATCTGGCGCAGTTGTATGAGGGGATACCGGAGAGGTGATGGGCCGTCACCCCGTTCTTGATATGAGCAGATTTTTATACAAAAAAAGCGGCTCCCATGAAGTCGCTTCTCATATTCTACATGATTGAATTGTTTTAAACAGCCAGTAGCATACCAACTGAATAGTGAATGATCATGGTGATAATGCCGACAATAATGTTTCTGATAATGGCTGTTTTGACCAAACCATTTCCTAAGCGGGCGCTCAAAAATCCGGTGATGCCAACTGATAGGCAGACGGCCAGGATAGTAGCCGGCCACTGAAATGCAACAGGCGTTACAGTCATCGCCACAAGTGGGAAAATACCACCGGCAGCAGCTGAAAATAACGATGAGAAAGCTGCGTCCCAGGGGTTCATATAATGTCCGAGCTGCAGATCATACTTGACATTGACAATGGTTTCCAAAGGCTTTTTGCTCATTAAATCTTTGGCAATCTTATCCGCAGTTTGTTTGGTAACCCCTTGATCAACGTAGTAGTCTGAAACGACGTTCAATTGATCTTCATAATTAGTTTTGAGTAAGGCTTTTTCTTTTTCGACGACCGATTGTTCGGTATCTTTTTGGGTACTAACGGATGCGTACTCGCCCGATGCCATTGAAAAAGCACAGGCCAATAGGTCAGATAATCCGGCAATGAAAATTGTAAATTGATTGGTTGTTGCAACCGCAACACTAAATAGGACACCAACAACGGTTAAAATACCATCATTGGAACCCAACACGCCGGCACGCAGCGTATTGAGCTTTTCGTCCATTGTTTGGCCGTCTTTTTTCTTCTTAGAACGAACGCTTACCATACTTTTTGCTCCCCTCTACGTTCTTTTAAATGATCAAGATCCAATTAATGTTCCGATGGTGTAGGTCACAAGCATCGTCAAGACACCCGAAACGATATTTCGAATCATGCCACGAACTTTATTGGCGTTCCCCAGTTGAGCTGCGGTGTATCCGGTAATGGCCAGCGCGATAATCACCGCAATAAACGTAGCGGGAATTCGGATTGCCTTGGGGAACAATGTAATGGCTAAAAGTGGTAGAATTGACCCTGTTGGAAATGAAATCATTGAAGCGATCGCTGCTGATAATGGGTTAGTGTATTCACCAACGTTAAAGCCGTATTTTTGGCGAACGGTCGTCTTGACCGGGTCTTTACTCATCATTTCAGAGGTCGCTTGTTTGGCGAGATCCGATGAAATGCCATCACCCATCAACTTATGCTGAACCGTGTTAAATTCATTGTCATACGCGGAATTGAGGGCCGCTTTTTGAAGGCTGATTGCATGGCGCTGTGAATCTTTTTGGGTGTTGACGGATACCCATTCACCCATTGCCATTGAAACCGTTCCGGCCAGCATACCGGAAATTCCTGAAATAAAAATAGCAAAATTACTCGAAGTAGCTCCGGCAACACCAATAACGATCCCGGCAACTGAGACGATACCATCGTTGGCACCCATTACGGAAGCCCTTAGAACGTTAATCTTTTGTGAGAGCGATCTTTTCTTCGCCATCGAATCACCTGCTTTGTAGTTTATAATCATTATTATCTAACGAAATTAATTCTATACCTTCGTACTTAAAATGTAAATCAAAAGTATTGCCTGTAATGATAACTTCATCATGCCACTTTTTACATCATAATTAAAGTCCCAATTTAGAATCACTATCAAATAGTTAGCCACACAATAGTTTAGGAGATGCCACTTTTGACCAATCCAATCATTGACCAATTAACTCAGCACAGAAGTATTCGCAACTTTCAGAACAAGCCACTCACTAATGAACAGGTTGCTGTTTTGGTGGATGCTGCCCAACACGCATCGACCAGTACTTTTTCCCAGCAATACTCAATTATTAGTGTCACAGACCCAGAGATCCTTAAAGAAATTGGTCGGATTAGCGGACATCATTGGTTGATGAACGCTGGTCACTACTTCGTGATGGTGGCAGACCAACATCGAAATTTACGAATTGCCAAAGCACATGACAGCGATCCGTTCATCCTTCATTCAATGGATAAGTTTCTTGCCAGTGTCTTTGATACCGCAATCGCTACGGAAAATATCATGGTTGCGGCCGAAAGCATGGGGCTTGGTGGCACAATCATGGGGAGCATTTTAAACGATTCTCAAAAAATGATTGAGCTATTGAACTTACCGGAGCTGACATTTCCACTATTGGGAATTGCGCTGGGCTATCCTGCCGATGAACCGGAATTAAAACCAAGGTTGCCAAAAGAAGCAGTTCATTTTCGCAATCAATATGGTTCGGACGAAAACTTTGATCAGCAGTTAGCAAGTTATGATGCTCTGGTAGCGGCATACTATAAGCATCGAAGCTCAAACGACAGAACGGAAACCTTCAGTCATCACATAGTTTCCGAATTGGCTGCCGGTCACGGCCGGCGGGCAGAATTGGTTGACGTGATTCGCAAACAAGGATTTATGCTGCACTGAATATTTGTTAGTAATAATAGTTGACTTTTAGCGAATTAACCTTTACATTATTAGGTAATCGATTGACAGTCATTATTTGAATTTCACAATGTTGAAGAGAAGAGTAAGTTAATGCCTGATTAAAGCGACCGCTGTAAGTGAAAGGGCGGGCAGGTGTTTTCCGAAAGTGCGCTCGGAGTTGTGTGTTTCAGCTTAAATATGTATTCCAAACGAGGCATTTTGGTTGTTTGACTGAAGTGCGAAAAAGGGTGGAACCACGGTAATACGTCCCTGATAACCAGCGAGTCTGGTTGTCGGGGACTTTTTTGTGTAATGACTGTTAACTAAACTTGTGAGGGAGATGATTGTTAATGAGCAGCTGGACTATTATCCAACAGAGTCTGCCAATGTTTGAAAAAGGCTTTGTCCTAACGTTGTGGCTATCCCTAATTGGGATCGTTGGCTCGATTATTGTTGGACTGATTGTTAGTCTGCTTCAATACTTCAAAGTGCCGATTTTGCATCAGATCGCGTCGATTTATGTCGAAGTATCACGAAATACGCCGTTATTGATTCAGTTATTCTTCCTGTACTATGCCTTTCCGGTGATTGGCATTAAGCTTGGTGCAGAGCTCTGTGGCATCATTGGCCTGATCTTTCTTGGGGGCAGTTACATGGCTGAGGGATTTACCGGTGGCTTCAACGGCGTTTCCAAGGGGCAATTGGAGTCTGGCAAGGCGATTGGGCTTAGTGGTTTTCAGTTGGCGAGATACATTGTTTTTCCGCAAGGCTTTTCGCTTAGCGTTCCGGCAATGGCGGCCAACATCATTTTCTTAATCAAGGAAACGTCGATCTTTACAGTGATTGCGATTCCGGAACTGACCAACACTGCCCTGGATTTGATTGGAATGTATTACCGGTCCAACGAGTATCTGTTTGTGTTGGTTGTCGCCTATGCAATCATTTTAATTCCGTTGTCGATTATTTTGACTTTATTAGAAAAGAGGGTTCGCTATGGCTCATTCGGGAATTAGTGTGTTATTTGAAGGAACCAATTTTCAACGGTTGCTTGGCGGACTCTGGGTAACAGTTAAAATTGCCGGAGTCGCGTTGATTTTTGGCTTAATATTGGGAATCATTCTAGGTGTTTTGCGAACGTTTAAGAACCGGCCACTGCGGGTTTTGTTGCGGCTCTACTTGGAATTTTTCCGGATCGTCCCAACGGTTGTTCTGCTATTTTTGTTCTACTACATCTTACCCCGCCAACTAAACTTCAATTTGCCGGCAGATCAGTTGGCGACCTTGGTTTTTGCGTTGTGGGTTGCTGCTGAAATGAGTGACATTGTCCGGGGGGCTTTAATTTCGGTTCCCAAACATCAACGGGAATCCGGCAAAGCCATCGGGCTCAATCGTTACCAGCTTTATCGCTACGTGTTAATTCCCCAAGCGATGAGTCTGGAGATTCCGGCAACCATTAATTTGGCAACCCGGGTCATCAAGACCACTTCGCTGTTGATGCTGATTTCGGTTATGGACGTGATTAATATTGGCCAACAAATCATTGAGGCCAATAACCATTCCCATCCGACCGGCGTCTTTTGGGTTTACGGATTGATATTTCTATTCTACTTTTTGATTGATTATCCGCTATCATGGTGGGCAAAACGGTTAGAGAAGAAGAGATTGGAGCGGGCAAATGGCTGAGCAGATTTTACAAGTTGAACATTTAGAAAAGTTCTATCAAAAAAAGCACGTGTTACATGATATTAATTTCCACGTTGAAAAAGGAGAAGTTGTCACGTTGCTGGGACCGTCGGGATCGGGTAAGAGTACGCTGATTCGCTGTTTGAACGGTCTTGAGGAATACCAACAAGGGACGATTACCTTTGAGGGAAAGCAGATTGTTCCCACCGAAAAGAATTGGCAGCAAATTCGCCAAAAGATCGGGATGGTATTTCAAAGCTACGACCTATTTCCAAATTTGTCGGTCCTGGATAATATTTTACTTGGGCCGACCAAGGTTCAAAAGCAAGCCAAAGAGGCGGCAAAGCAAGAAGGCCTGGCACTTTTGAAACGAGTGGGGCTGGAAGATTACGCGGACGCTTATCCACGGCAATTATCCGGTGGGCAAAAGCAACGGGTCGCAATCGTTCGAGCGCTGGCACTTCATCCGGACTTTATGCTGTTTGACGAAGTAACCGCATCATTGGATCCGGAAATGGTTCGCGGCATTTTAAATATTATTGCTGATTTGGCCAAGGTTGACCACATGACCATGATTGTGGTGACTCATGAAATGAATTTTGCCCAGCAGATTGCCGATCGGGTTATTTTTCTGGAAGATGGTCATATTTTGGAACAAACACCTTCCGAGCAGTTCTTTAGTAAACCGCAAACGAAACGCGCACAGGAATTTTTAGACAGTATGGATTTCTAATATTGAGGAGGAACAGTTCATGAAAAAACGTTCATTAGCAAGTATTATTGCCATCATCAGTGTCTTCGCAACACTATTATTGGTTCTTTCCGGATGCGGGAATAGCAAGAAATCAAGTTCGCAAAGTTCTAATCCGAGTTCCGTTCAACAGATTAAGAAAAAGGGAACCATTCGAATTGCGGTCTTTGGTGATTTACCACCTTACGGCTGGGTAAACAAGGATGGTCAGCGTGTTGGTTATGACGTGACCCTTGCCCACAAAGTTGCCAAAGACCTTGGTGTTAAGGTGAAATTCGTGCAGGTTAACGCCAACAACCGGGTTGACGCGTTGAACTCCAACAAGGTTGATTTGGTACTGGCAAACTTCACTGTGACACCAGAGCGAAAACAAGTGATTGACTTTGCCAAGCCATATATGAAAGTATCTGTCGGTGTCGTTTCACCTAAGAGCAAACCAATTACCAACGCAAGTCAGTTAAAGGGCAAAAACGTGATCGTCACAAAGGGAACGACTGCTGAAAACTACTTCACTTCTAAACAGCCGGATGTTAATTTGCTGAAGTTCGATTCAAAGACCCAGCAATTTAACGCCTTGAAGAATGGTCGTGGGGTTGCGTTGGCCGATGATAATTCATACTTGTACGCATGGTCAAAAGACAATCCGAAGTACACTGTTGGCATTAAGAGCATCGGGCCTAAATCATACATTGCCCCAGCGGTTAAGAAGGGCAACAAGTCACTTCTCAACTGGACTAACAAGGAAATTGACAAGTTAACCAAGCAAAGCTTCTTCGTAAAGGACTACAACACGCAGTTGAAGCCTTACTTTGGCAAAGAAGTGAAGCCCTCAGATATCGTATTACCAGTTAAATAACATTTTGGCAGTCAGGGACTTGGTTCCTGGCTGTTTTTTCGTTTTTAAAAGACCATCAAATAAAATTAAAATAATATTAGAGTTGACGAAATAATTCTAATATGTTTTAATTAACACAACATTTCAAGAAGGGGAGATTATATCGATGAATACTCATTTGCAACAACTGAATGCCTATTATTACGGCTATGCATGGTTTAAGTAGCGCCCGGGAGATGCGGGCGCACAACGCGTTCGCGTCTAACCTGGGCAAAGTCGTAACTTTGTTGTTGCCAGCTAGACGCTAGAGTCTAGCTGGGTTGATATAATTTCTTGAGCGAGTGCATCAGAAATTAGCCAGCTGGATTTCTAATATCCGGCTGGCTTTTTATTTACCTACATACTTGGGAGAGTGATAACTATGACAAAATCAAATAATCGTCGACTATCAATGGCTTTATACTTGAACTACCTGGTTCACGGAATCGGCTTAATCATCTTGACGCAGAACATGCAGGCACTTGGGGGCTTTTGGGGTGTTCCAATCGCAACCGTCTCGTACGTCATCTCCGGAATTGGGATTGGTAAGTTAATTGCCTACTTTCTATTTGGCTACCTGTCAGACCGATTTGGCCGTCGAATGCTGGTCCTTACCGGGACGTTGAGTTACATGGTCTTCTTTATCGGGATTCCGTTCACTCACAATATCGCTATTGCCTACTTGTTTGCGATTATTGCCGGTGTTGCCAATTCTGCCCTTGATTCAGGAACTTACCCGACCTTCGTCGAAATGGGTGGCAACTCAAGTGCTTCCAACGTCTTTATTAAAGCCTTCATGTCGATGGGGGAATTCATTCTGCCGCTATTCATTGCCACTCTGGAAGCTCGCCATCTGTGGTTCGGTTGGTCCTTTATCGGTGCATTGTTGGTTTTAATCGTGAACTTGTTCATTTTGAAAGGCGCACACTTCCCAGATCGGAACAATGTTGATGAAACGTTTAGTGAAGCCCACCAGTCACTCTCAAAATTCCGGCGGGTAATTGCGACAATTGCTCTTGCCGTATACGGGTACACGACCATGGCGATTATGATCTTATTCACTCAATGGATTAGTTTATTTGCCAACAAAGACTTGGGATACAGCTCACTTGTTTCCCACGGATTGCTTTCGCTTTACAGCATCGGCTCCATTAGCGGGGTGATCGTGATGTTTATCCTGCTCAAACTCAAGTTTACGGAAACCAAATTGTTGGTGGTGATGAACACCATTTCGTTAATTGCAATACTCACAGTTGCCAATGCATCATCGGTTATTTTTACTTCAATTGCCTGCTTTACATTCGGATTTACCGCAGCAGGCGGCGTCTTGCAGGTTGCGCTGAACGTTCTGCTCAAGATGTTTCCAACTCATAAAGGCGTTATTACCGGTACCTACATGACCTTTGGCAGCATTGCCACTTTCACGATTCCGATTGTGACCGGCGTACTATCTCAAATCAGCATCCAATCAGTCATGAATTTCGACGTTTTAATCGGCTTGGTTGGTACCGTGCTGGTAGTAGTAACCGCAATGGCAATCGGGACTGGAAATGTATTTTCAGTGGCTGGCCATTCAGTGATGAATTTGCTTCATCTTGGGGCAGCACCTGTTGATGGTGGACAATCGAAGGACGAATAAATGAAAAAAGGAAACTGCATGGTTTGCAGTTTCCTTTTATTTGTTAATTAAAGTCATTTGTTGGCGCAAATCTTCAATTGCTAACTGGCCGGGCGCCGAGGCTTCTCCAACCGTTGCGAAACTCATAACAGATCCAAATAGTGGGCCGGCGATTCTTGATAACTTGCCAAGCGGGCCCATTGAGATGGCAACGATTGGGATTGTCAGCTTGGCAGACTCAGTGGCAGTCGCTCGCATTAGCGTGAGGACGTCCTTAAACTTCTTTGGCATCGTCGCAATTTTGGCAATGTCTGCGCCTTGATTTTCCATTTGTTCAAGAACGTTGATAATTTCAAGCTCTGGCGGGGTTCCAACAAACTCGTGGACACTCAAGATAACTTTAATTTGGTGAGCGTGCGCCAAGTAAGCTAATTCAGCAATCGTTTCTTCGGCAAAATGAAGTTCGATATCGATCATATCCGTTAGATGATTAAGTAAAATCCAGTGATAGAGTTTGATGTATTCTGAATCCGGCACCTGGCCCTTTCCGCCTTCACCAGTTGTTCGGAAGGTTGTCAGAAGAACTGTTCCTCCCAGGATTTCCCTTAAACTGTTAGCGGTGCTTTGAAAAATTTCCTGATCGAAGGCGTCATAAAAATAATCGATTCGCCATTCAATCACATCGGGATGCTGCCGGATTGCATTTTTAGCCTGGCTGAGTACTTCTTGGGGCGTCTGTCCCATGATTGGAACAGCCACTTTAGTCGAGCCGGGCTCAAAAGTTGTTTGATTAACGGTTACTTTTCCACTCATGGCAATGATTCCTTTCCGGATACATAATTGCCATTAGTTTACCAATTATCAATTAGATAGGCAAACAAAGCCGGCGCAAAAGATCGAACCCTTTTGCGCCGGCTTTACTTGTCCAGCTATTAAAATCCGCGAAAATCTCCTCGGCCAAAGTATTGCAGGTTAGCCAACAGTGGCTTTTGCATCAACGTTGGTAGGGTAACAAACGTGTACCCGCGTCTTTTGAGTGAACGAATAATTTGTGGTACGGCTGCAACTGATGTCGGGTGAATATCGTGCATCAAAATAATTGAGCCATTGTGCGTCGTTGCCAAGACGTGGTTAACCGTCTTTGGCGTATTCAGGTAAGCCCAATCCCTGGAGTCGACATTCCAGCGAACAATCGGTCGGTCGTACAGGTTGCCGATTCGACTGTTCACCGATCCGTATGGCGGTCGGATATACATTGGAATTGTTCCGGTTGCCTTGTAGATTGCAGCATCAGTCAAGGCGATTTGCCTTTGGGCCTTTGCGGTTGACAAGGTGGTTAAATCAGGATGGTTCCAAGAATGGTTTCCGATTTGGTTTCCGTATTTGAGAACCAGGCGACTGACACTTGGGTACCGAATAACGCTGCTGCCAACTTCAAAGAATGTCGCGTGAACGTTATAGTGTTTTAAGATCTTTAATAATTTTGGAGTTAAGGTTGGATCTGGACCATCATCAAAAGTCAACGAGACGACCTTCTTCGGTGACTTCGGCTTAACGAAATCATATTGTGATGGCATGTAACGGTTCAGGATAATTCCGGTTAACTTGTTCAATGGAATGGCAACGGATTTAACGCTATATGCATTCTTGGTTAAGTGAATTGTTAAATCAGTTTTCGTTAAAGTAAAGTTATGGGCGGTTAACCGTTTCGGCAGCGGCAGATAGATTAAATTTTGGACCTGCTTGCCGGTTAATTGATGATCCTCAGCCAACTGAGCCCGAGTTAGTTGACGGATTGTCCCCAACCGATGAAGACTGTTATTGGTAATTTTGCCGTAAGTCAGTTGCGTTGCTGCACTGGCATTTTCTGAAGGAATTTGATAATTGCTAAAACTGAATGCGAATGCCGAAGCTGCAGCAATCCCCATGGCTGCTAAAAAATGCTTATTGAACATCATGATCACCCCGTCTAAAGTTATGAATATGATTCCAAAATCATTTTCACATTGTGCCATAGGTAAGTCAATCAAAGATATTTTTAATCGGTTTTTATGGACTCAAAGCTTGATTTATAAGGCCTTGAGCAACAAAATTGGTTTTGAGATTTTTCACTAATTTTAAAATAGCGGTTGACAATTGATTTTAGATTCGTTAAGCTACTCACCATTAGATATCGATGAGAAAGTGCTAAGAGAAATTGAGAAGTCGGTATTAAGAAATTCCAAGAGAGCGTCGTGATCTGTGAAGGCGTAATTTCTTAATTACTTAAAGTCAATTTTGAGCACGGTGATTCGTTTAGAGTCACTAGGGTGCGCCCAATACAGCGCCAACGTATACCGAGTCGACCGGTCGTACGTGAGAGGTGAAATGTCAATTTCACAATGAAGGTGGTACCGCGTGTAAGCGTCCTTTTAGAAGTTTAACTTCTGATTGGGCGCTTTTTGTGTTTCATGGACACAAGCGCGTTTGTATTTTCTCATCGACATCAAAAAATAATTATTGGAGGAATTGCTATGTTTAAGGATATAAGATTTACAGCCATCGTTAGCGTTGCTATTGGAGTAATGGCTGTCTTATTAAGCGGCTGTGCGTCGACAGCAGTTGGCGGAGGTGCAGGAAGCGCCGAAAAGGCCTTAAAAATAACGATCCCTGGAGAACCGTTGACGATTGATCCGACTAAATCAATTGAAACAAACGGGGGTGCCGTGATTGACCAAGTCAGTGAGGGCATCTACCGCAGGAATGCTGACAACAAGATTGCCGCAGGGGTTGTTGAAAAAGTTGTTAAACCGACTGACAACAAAACCCAATACACATTTACCATCAAAAAGAATGCCAAGTGGCAGGACGGAACACCAATTAAATCGGCTGATTTTGTCAATTCAATTCGACGACAGGCCGACCCCAAAACAAAGTCACAGCAGACGACTTCAATTCAATACATTCAAAACTTTGCCGCAGTTAACAGTGGCAAGCAGAAGCCAAGTAAGCTTGGAATTCATGCCGTTAATGACCGGACATTTACCATTAAGGTTACTAAGCCGGTGCCGTTCATGAATTATGAGTTTACCAACTTTTACCCGATCCAAACAGCTGCGATTAAAAAATTTGGCAGTCAGTATGGAACCAGTGCAAAGACGACCGTGGCCAACGGGGCATATACGATTAAAGGCTGGAATGGGTCCAACGATTCTTGGACATACCAAAAAAACAAGAACTACTGGGATGCCAAGAATGTTAAGATTCCCGAAGTTAAGGTGACGGTGGTCAAAGATAACAATACCGCACAGAACATGTTTAACGGCGGTCAAATTGATCTGACAAGCTTGACCGGCCAATATGTTAAAGAGAACAAGAACAACAAAAATTTGGTGGTAACAGAGACCGGCCGAAACAACTATATTTACTTTAATGATAAAAAGAAGGCGACTTCAAACGAGAATTTGCGCAAGGCGATCAGTATGGTGATCGACCAGGACCAACTTGCCAACGATGTGTTGCAAGATGGCTCTGTTGCCGCAAACAATATTGTTCCCAAAAACTATGCTAAGGACCCAAAGACTGGTGAAGATTTCACTAAAGAAATGGGCGACCAAGCACCAACCAATATTACTGAAGCCAAGAAGTATTGGGCAAAGGCTCAAACAGAAGTCGGCAAGGACAAAGTGTCACTGGATTTCCTGGTTGATGACACCGATACCGAAAAGAAGCTGGCCGAATACGTTCAAGGCGCGGTTTCCAAGAATCTAAAAGGCTTGGAGATTAACATCGTGTCTGTGCCACATGCGACCCACGTGACTCGAGACTTTTCAACTGATTTTGATATTTGTACGGTCGGCTGGGGGCCGGATTACCCGGATGCTCAGAATTTCTTGGACGGCATGCGGAGCAATAATGCGATTAATTTCTCGAAATTTAAAGATGCCAAATACGATGAGCTGATGAACAAGGTCGACGATACGACAAAATATAACGCTGAACAGCGATGGAACTTTGAAAAGCAGGCCGATAAGCGGTTGATGTCAATTGCAGCAGTCGCACCAACGTATCAAGCCTCACAGGCCCATTTGATCAACAGTAAGGTCGGTGGCTTGAAGTGGGATGCAATGTCTGGCCAATCAGGAAAGTTGCAGTATGCGTACTGGAAATAGAGTGTGACGAGACCCGGGAGATGCGGTTTCTAAGGCGGATTTGGTTTAAACCCTGGGGTTGGGTTTGAATCAAAGCCGTCTTAAAAGTTAGCATCTGGGTCGTCGGAACACGTTTTCATCTAGGTAACATTGGAGCAACCAAGCCACCCCACATCCAAAGTTTCACTAGAGAGTGTGACGAACTACCGGCTTATATGTTAGCGTCAGTTGCGTCGTCCACAGGACTAGACGCTGCAACTTGTTTGCGGTCATCGAAACACGTTTTATCTAGATAACAGTAGAGCACCATAAAAATATCACTTAAGGAGGTGGTTGCCATGGCATCCCAGTTAACGAAATCTAAAGCTGCTCCATCTCAGTTAGTCTGCAACCAAGTATTTTATATCGAAAGGAAGAGTTATTATGACAAAAATCAATTATACGAATGTCGCAATTTACAACCATGAAAAACAGGACTTCATCGCCCATCAGCATATGGTCGTTGACACCGATACCGGAAAAATTGTGGAAGTAGGCAACGGTAGTTCCACAAATCAAGTGATTGATGAAGTTTCCGATATGCATGGCCGGTTCGTCATGCCTGGGATCATGAACGCTCACACTCACATCACCAGTATTCCAACATATTGGTGGAACGATGGCAAGGAGCAACGCCACTCAGACTCCCGTGAATTTAACACGATGTTTGCTGTCAGAAATATGGAAGACGCCATTAATCATGGCATTACTTACATCCGAAACGTGGGTGCGGCCTATGATATTGATATCGAAGTTAAAAAGATGCAGGAAAAGGGATGGATTAAAGGCCCCAAGGTTATGACATCCGGAAAAGCATTTTCAATTACGGGCGGTCATGGCTCCGGCGGCGGTTATGAAGTTGATGGCGTAGATGAAGTGAGAAAAGGTGTTCGCCAGGCAATGAAAAACGGTGTCGATAACATCAAAATGATGGTTACCGGTGGCGTTCTTAAAAATGGTGAGACTCCCGATGATATTCAATTTACGTCTGAAGAAGCCAAAACGGCCGTCATTGAGGCACATCACAAAGGAAAGACGGCTGCAGCCCATGCTCAGGGCAATGCCGGGGTCAAAGAAGCGGTTGAAGCTGGCTTCGATACCATCGAGCATGCTTTCGATATTGATGATGAGACCATCGAAATGATGAAAGCCCACGGAACAGTGATTGTTCCTACGATGAACGCAATGTACGCCATCTATAAATATGGTGAAAATACCGTACCGGATTGGGCCCGTGAAAAAGTGATCGTGAATATCAAGAAGCATTTTGCAAGCATTACGAAAGCCGTTCAGTCTGGAATTCCAATTGCAATGGGGACGGATGCCGGAACACCTTACAATGGCTTTCGAAATGAAAGTGCCTATGAGATGGAATTATACGTTGAAAAGGCTGGGATGACCCCTGCACAAGCAATTGACTCGGCGACTATCAATTGTGCCCGAGCAATGCATGTTGACGATGAGTACGGCCAAATCGCCGCCGGCAACTATGCCGATTTTATTTCAATGCAGGAAAATCCGATTGATGATATTAGCGTGATCCAACATGACAAAGACGTTTATCAAAATGGCACCAAAGTTCACGCAGAGGCTGGTGTTGAGGCAAGTAAGCAACCACAAATGTCGAACCAAGTTAGTGCCGCAATTTAGATATCCGGAAATATTTCGGAATTAAAATCCAATGAGTAAATTATTAGGGTTGACGAATAATTTCTAATATGTTTTAATGAATACAACTTTTACGAGAGGAATTGATAATTATGACAAAGCAACCTGCAACTCAAACAGCCTATTATTTTGACTATGCCTACTTTAAGTAGTGTCCGCTTTCGAGGCGGACGCAAATTGAGCGTTCGCGTCCAAGTGGTGCAGAGTCAATGCTTTGTTGAGCCCACTAGACGTTATAGTCTGGCTGGGTAAGTTATCATTCTTTACGAATTTTGTAAACCAGCTGGAGACTTTATCTAGCTGGTTTTTTTCATGGAAAAGGAGTGTTCATAATGACAAATCACGTTTCAAGACCATCAATTGATGATAGCGAGGCGATCACAGCGGCGCGAAATCAAATTAATCAGATAGATGAGAAACTAATCGATTTACTGAGACAACGATTTCAGACCTCGGCTTTGATTGGCAAGATTAAAGAAACAGCCGACCTACCAGTCCTTGACAGCGGGCGCGAACAGCAGGTGCTGGAAAGGGTTGTCTCACTTGATCCAGACCCCACCACCGAAAAATACTTACGAAATATTTTTGAAGAAATCTTGAAAAATTCCCGCGACTATCAGCATGATTTAGCTGGGGATGACGCAACTGACAACGACATAAAGGAGAATGACTAATGAATTACTTAACGGCTGGAGAATCACACGGACCACAATTAACCGGAATTATTGAGGGCGTGCCTTCCGGATTGCATTTGGACGTTGACGCCATTAACGAGCAGTTGAAAAAGCGCCAAGGTGGCTATGGCCGCGGTAACCGACAAAAGATTGAACACGACCAGGTCACAATTACCGGCGGGGTTCGCCACGGTATCACGCTGGGATCGCCAATCTCGATGGTGGTCCAAAATCGGGATCACGCTCACTGGAATCAAATTATGGATCCGGTAAGCCCAGAGACGGCCGAGAATACCTTGCGAAAAGTCGAACGTCCCCGTCCAGGTCACGCGGATCTGGTAGGTGGGATGAAGTATCGCCACCAAGATTTGCGAAACGTTTTGGAACGCTCATCAGCACGAGAAACCGCTATTAGAGTGGCTGTCGGAGCGGTTTGTAAGCAGCTATTGGCCCAGGTTGGCATCGACATCGTTGGCTATGTTCAACAAATTGGCCAGATTTCGACTGATGACAACCAAGAGTTGGACGTCTCAAAGATCGAATCCGAAATTAGCCAAAACGACCTTCGAATGATTGACCAATCAAAAGTGGACGACATTCACGAATTGATCGACCAGACAAAAAAAGATGGGGACACACTGGGCGGCATTATCCGCGTGGTGGCCACTCATGTTCCAGCCGGACTCGGTAGTTATATCAGCTGGGATACCAAATTGGACGGCAAGCTGGCTGCGGCAGTGATGGGCGTTAATGCGATGAAGGGGGTTGAAATTGGCGACGGCTTCAAAGCTGCGACCAGCTTCGGCAGCCAAGTCATGGACGAAATTGATTGGGATAAAGAAGACGGTTTCTACAGAAACACCGATCACTTGGGCGGATTTGAAGGCGGAATGACCAATGGCATGCCAATTATTGTCAAAGCAGCGATGAAACCAATTCCGACGCTATATAAACCCCTTCAAAGCGTTGATATTCAAACGAAGGAAGTCAAAAAAGCCAGTGTCGAGCGTTCCGACACCACGGCAATTGTGCCGGCTTCAATCGTGATCGAAAGTGTGGTCGCCATTGAACTTGCCAAAGCACTGACGGATAAATTTGATGCGGATAACGTGCAGCGATTGCAGGAGCAACTGACGGCATACCGCGAAGAAATCAAACAATTCTAGGAGGTTCCAATGGTCAATATTAAAAGTCAAACTAATCAAGCACTTCAAGGAAACCTCCAGGGAGGACTGCACGGCGAACTGGCAGTTCCGGGTGATAAAAGTATTTCTCATCGGGGCATTATGTTCGGTGCAATCAGCCAGGGGACCACAATCCTGCGTCATTTCTTGACAGCTGAAGATTGTTTATCAACTTTAAAAGCATTTCAACAGTTAGGCGTTCCAATTGAGCGCGACGGCGAAACCGTCACAATTAAAGGCGTCGGCCTTCATGGACTGAAGCAGCCGGCCGATGCGTTGGATATGGGAAATTCCGGCACAACAACCCGGTTGATAATGGGGTTACTGGCTGGGCAAAAGTTTCAAACAAAATTAGTTGGGGATGCATCGTTATCTAAACGGCCAATGAAACGGGTCAGTGATCCCTTAGGCGAAATGGGAGCCGACATTCGGGTGACCGATGGCCATCTACCAGCGATGATTAACGGGAAATCCTTACATGCGGTGGATTATCACCTCAAAGTTGCCAGTGCTCAAGTCAAAAGCGCACTGATTTTAGCGGCGTTGCAAGCCGACGGGACGTCAACAATTGTTGAAAAGCAGCCAACTCGAAATCACACTGAGATCATGTTAAAGGCATTTGGTGCCAAGGTTGAAACTGAAGCCGACGACGTTACGATTACGGTTCATCCGAACCCAACGATGACTGGTCTGACCCTTAACGTTCCAGGCGACATGTCTTCAGCCGCATTTTTTATCACGGCGGCCAGCCTGGTGCCACATTCGAAAGTGAAACTCACGAATGTGGGGATGAATGAGACCAGAACGGGGCTATACGACATTTTAAAGCGGATGGGCGGACAGATCACGCTGAGCCACGAGAATCACTCAGGCGAGCCGACTGCGGATCTGACGGTTGAATCTGCGGACTTAAAGCCGGTTGAAATTGGCGCCGATGAAATTCCGGCAGTCATTGATGAATTGCCATTGGTCGCCCTGTTAGCAGCAAAGGCAAATGGCGTCAGCAAAGTCACCGGCGCAGGTGAGCTCCGAGTTAAGGAAACGGATCGAATCGCGGCAATTGTCGATGAATTTACCAAGTTGGGAATTGCGATTAAAGATTTGCCGGACGGTTTTATCATCGACGGCAGTCAGCCTTGGCACGTCACTGATTCGCATTTGGATAGTCATGGTGATCATCGAATTGGTATGGTTTTGGCAGTTGCGGCACTGCTCGTCAAGGAACCATTGACCCTCAAGGGCGCTGACAGTATCAACATTTCGTACCCGCAGTTCTTTGATGATTTAGCGACACTAATATAGGAGGTCAACACAATGACAATGGTTTTAATCAGCGGCTTGGGGCTAATCGGCAGTTCAATCGCGCGAATTATGCGAGAAAGTCAAACGGACGTTGAGATTATTGGGGCTGATCCGGATGATGATGCGGCGGCGTTTTTACTTAGCCGGCAAATTATCAACAAGCACGAACCCTTTTCTCAAGCAGCACCAAAAGCAGACGTCATTGTGTTAGCCGGACCGGTGTCGGTGATTATCGCGCAAATTGAAACACTGGCGCATCTTTCATTAAAGTCAAACCTGTTAGTGACTGACGTCGGCAGTACCAAGGTTGAAGTGATGCAAGCGGCCGAAAATTTACGCAGACAAGGAATTGGATTTTTAGGTGGTCACCCGATGGCTGGATCGCATTTGGTCGGCGCTCAAAACGGGACAACACAGTTGTTCTCCGGTTCTAAATACTTTCTGGTAACCGGTTCACAAACCAAGCAGCAACTTTCCGAATTTCAGAAACTGATGAAGGCTGGCAATGTTGATTGGACGATGATTGACGCGCAAACCCATGACAAACTGGTTAGCGAACTGAGTCACGTACCGCATGTCATTGCGGCGACTTTGGTAAACACCGTCGCCGATAGCGTTGGTAATGATCCGGTTGGCTTGACCGCAGCCGCCGGTGGCTTTAAAAGTACCACCAGAATCGCGGCATCGGATCCGAAAATGTGGACGGCCATTATGATGAGCAATTCTGAGGAAATTAGTTCAGAAATTGCCGATTTTAAGCGAGAATTGACTGAATTTCAGCAGGCGATTTCAAGCCGAAATGAAGAGAAAATTATTGCCACGTTTACCAAGGCACAGAAGATTCGCAAATCATTAGACGAATAGGGAGTGGGCTTATGAGAGCAATATTAGTTGGATTTATGGGTAGCGGCAAGACGACGGTTGGTCATTTGTTGGCCGCCAAAATTGGGGTTCCTTACCATGATCTGGATGATATCGTGGTCGCAAATGCAGGCAAGTCAATCAAACAGATTTTTGCCGAAGAAGGAGAAGCTGCCTTTCGTCAATTAGAGCACCAGGCGCTGGAAGCCGCAATGGATGATGACGGCATTCTTGGGACTGGCGGTGGCACACCAATTCAACCCAACAATTTTGAGATGCTCAAACAAAGTGATGTTCCAGTCGTGTTGCTGGATGTTTTGCCGGCAACCATTTTTAATCGTCTCAAAGATGACACGGATCGGCCGCTTGCCAAACAGCTGGGACTGGATGGCTTGGTTGATCTAAAAGGGCAGCGTGACCGTAAATATGAACAAGTAAGTGATTTCCGAGTGGCAACCGATAATCTGTCTCCATTGGAAGTGGTTGAGGCAATTCGGACACATTTATTCATTCAACTATAGGTGGAGGTAATCAGATGATTGATGGACACACAAAATTATTTGGCTTTTTGGCACATCCGGCAGCCCACAGCTTGTCGCCGCTAATTCATAACACCAGCTTTAAAGTCTCCGGGATTAACGGCGCCTATTTGGCGTTTGATGTGACTTCTGATGGCCTTGCGGCTACTTTGGATGCGATGCGCGTTATGGATATTGGCGGCTTTAATCTTTCGATGCCACTCAAAACCGATGTCATTGCTTTCTTAGACGAAATCACGCCCAGAGCCGAACGCCTGCACGCGGTTAATACGGTTGTCAATCGCAACGGTCACTTAGTGGGTGACAGCACTGATGGCCAAGGATTCGTTGATGCACTAAAACAAGAAAACGTGAGACTTGAAGATAAAACAATGACCGTTTTAGGAGCTGGCGGTGCCGGCCGGGCGATTATCTCAGCGGCGATCGATGCCGGCGTCAAAAAGATCTATGTCTTTAAACGCCACAATGCGACCTTTGCCACACTTAAAGCACAGCTGGAGAATTGGTCGGATGTCGTTTCGGTGTTTCCATATGAGGACATTGTCAACATGCAACGGCCAATTGCGGCCAGTCAAATTGTTGTCAATGCGACCAACATCGGGATGGCCGGTGACCAGGCCAGTCCAGTGACAGATGAAGTGATGCAACAGTTTGGCCCTCAGCACGTGGTCGTGGACGTTATCTACTTTCCATTAGAGACGCCGTTTCTTAAAGCGGCCGCAAAACAGGGGAGCCATACATACAATGGGATTGGGATGCTGGTTAATCAAGCTGCCGGATCTTTTTTGGAATGGACGGGTCAGCAGATGCCGATCGACCAAGTGATTACGGCGGTCAACCAGGCTGTCAGGGAACGTGTTAAATCTTAAAACTGTGTTCGCCGACAACTCGTTGTTTATCCGTTATAATGGACTATGAACTTAATTGAATACCAAGATAACATTAGGGGAGCCATTTGGCTGAGACGGAATTCATTCACGGACCCTTCGAACCTGATCTGGTTAGCGCCAGCGTAGGAAAGATGTTTTTACAGCGAAAAAGGCCTCCTTTTGTTATCAAACAAAGGGAGGTTTTTATATGCGGAATCATACGACCTATAAAATGGTCTTAACTGCAATTTTGTCGGCGATTGGCGTCGTTGGCGGCAGTATGTTTGAATTTACGGTCGGAGTTGCCAAAGTGGCCCCGATGCAGCATTTGATTAACTTGGTGTCGGGCGTGCTGGTGGGGCCGTGGTGGGCGGTTACCCAAGCATTCATAACGTCGCTGATTCGAAATTTATTGGGAACCGGGACAGTCTTGGCCTTTCCCGGCAGTATGATTGGGGCCTTTTGCGTCGGCTGGCTGTTCCAGAAAACGCAAAAGCTGATTGTAGCGGCCCTGGGAGAATTAATTGGAACGGGCATTTTAGGGGCGATTGTCGCCTATCCGATTGCGCAGTGGCTGATGGGCACAACCGGTGCTGTATACCTGTTTATTCCCAGCTTCTTCTTAAGTGCACTGGTTGGCGTGATTTTTGGATACATCATTTTAAAGGCAATTTGGAAACGGATTATCGTGCCACAACAGGATAAGCTCGGAATCGGCAAGAAGTAATCAGGGCTTTTGGAAGGTTTCCCGGTAGTGGAATTTTCCGGGAATGATGTTTCGGGTATGCCAATTTCGCGGGAAATTGACAAGTGTTTCGGCATGCAGGACGGCCGCATAACCTAATTCGACTTTCGGCAGCCAAATGCTCGTCAATGACGGTGTTAGATAGGACGCAAACTCGAGATCATCGTAACTAATGAGCTTGAGATCCTTGCCTGGAACCACATTGTGTTTGGCCAGCCCTTTCATGACGCCGATTGATAGCGGGTCCGACGCCACTATCAGACCATCGATTTTGTGCCCGTATTGACCTAATAGCGCATCCGTTGCATCCATCGATTGCTTCGCGGTCCAATCAGTCAGCTTAATGATGGGGGTTCGGTTGTTATCTTGACACCATTTTTTATAAGCACCGGTTCTGGCATCTTCGACAATGACGCCGGATTTGCCGTCTATGTCAACCTCATGTCGGTTGCCGCCAATAAAGGCGATGGATTGGCTGATCCGGCCCATTTCGTCAAGTGCATGGGTCGTTAATTCAGCCAAATTGGTGTCGACAATATCGATTTGGTCATGGTCATAACTGCCGCTGTCGACAACGACCAAATTGGGGTTAACCGCTTTAATGGTTTTAATGGCGGCTTGTGAAATTGTACCGACAATAATGACCGCATCGTACTCTGCAAATCGGTGTGGATCAATACTTTTATCTGGTCGGATCACACGGGCGATGTTAATGTGGCGGGAATTTGCCGCTTCGTAAACGCCACGGCGAACAAAGCGCCAATATTCGTCGCGCGTTTCTTCTTCCAAGCTTAAAGTCGTCATCAACACAAAATTAAGCTGATTTTTAGATTGTTTGGGTTCCAGCGAATATTTGTAGCCCAATTTGTCTGCGACTTGGCGGACCTTATCGCGCGTTTGCTTGGCAACATACTCACTTTTTTCGGGGCTGAGCGCACGCGATACTGTTCCCGGCGAGACATGCGCCAGCTTAGAAATGTCCTTGATTGTAGCCATGTTCATTCACTCCTCAATTACAAAAGTTAAGACACTTAAATGCGATTAAATGTTTTAATAAATATTTCCACAGTTTTAATAAAATTAATTGACAATTTAACTGTAAACGTTTACATTCTAGATAGCAATTATTTTTTAAAATTTATTTTTGGAGGCAGAAATTTATGGCAAGTAACAACACTGTTACAACTGGTCGCAGGCTGACTTCACGACTGTCGTACTCATTTGGTGCGTTCGGTCATGACATGTTCTATGCGACGTTGTCAACATACTTTATCATGTTTGTTACCTCTCACTTGTTCGACAAGAGTGCGGGTGGACAAAACGATAAAATGATTTTCTGGATTACAACGATTATTTCGCTCTTGCGATTTGTTGAGTTGGCAATTGATCCATTTATTGGAAATACGATCGATAATACTGAAACCAAGTGGGGCCATTTTAAACCTTGGATCCTCGCTGGTGGGACGATCGGTTCGATTACATTAGCTATTTTATTCACCAACATGGGTGGCTTGAACCAATCAAACCCATTGCTTTATCTCTTGATCTTTGCTGTTTTGTACATCACCATGGATATCTTCTATTCATTTAAAGATGTTGGTTTCTGGTCAATGATTCCAGCAATTTCGTTTGATTCAGCTGAACGTGAAAAGACGGCAACCTATGCCCGTGTCGGCTCAAACATTGGTGCCAACATCGTGGGTGTGATCGTAATGCCACTGGTTGTCTTCTTCTCAATCAATGCCAACCACGGCCAAGGTGACATGCGAGGCTGGTTTGCATTTGGTGCCATCATTGGTTTGATCTCATGGTTATCAGCTGTTGTTGTTGCCATGGGAACTAAAGAAAATGATTCATTGCTTCGTAAGAATACTGAAAAGACTCGGATGCGTGACGTGTTCAAGGTTTTGGCACGAAATGACCAGTTAATGTGGTTATCGCTGACATATGGCCTGTACACTTCAGGCATTGCCATTACCAACTCTTTGGAACTTTACTACTTCACGTACATCATTGGAAAGCCTGGCGAATTCTCTGTATTGGCATCATTGAACATGGTGATTGGTGTTATTTCAGTATTGCTATTCCCACCATTGGCTCAAAAATACAGTCGTCGTAATGTTTTCTTCCTATCAATTAGTATCATGGTAGTTGCGATTATCTTATTCACCTTTGCGGGAACATCATTACCACTAGTTCTGCTCGCCGCAATTCTCTTCTACATTCCACAACCACTTATCTTCTTGGTTGTTTTGATGATTTTAAGTGATTCCGTTGAATACGGTCAGTTGAAATTTGGGCACCGTGATGAATCCTTAACCTTGGCTGTTCGGCCGCTGCTTGACAAATTAGGTGGTGCGCTTTCTAACTGGGTTGTCGGAATTGCCGCTGTTATGGCCGGCATGACCGCCGGTGCGACTGCAAGTGATATTACCACTCGCGGTCAAATTATCTTCAAGATGTTTATGTTCGGCGTTCCAGCGATTCTGATTTTGAGTGGAACGTTCATCTTCTTCAAGAAAGTTACTTTGGATGAAAAAGAACACGCCAAGATTGTTGATGAACTTGAGAAGACTTGGAATGAGCATTTGGAAACGAATGGTGAGGAATCAATGGCTGATATTGCCAAAGAAGTTGCCAAAGAAACAACTTACAAGGCACCAATCAGTGGTTCTATGCTCAAATTATCAGAAGTTTCTGACAAGAACTTTGCCTCCGGTACGATGGGTAAAGGACTTGCCATTAAACCAACGGATGGCAAAGTTTACGCGCCATTTGACGGAACGGTTGAAGCAACCTTCCCAACCCGACACGCGATTGGCTTGCGTTCGGATAATGGCATCCTAACTTTGATTCATATCGGAATTGGCACGGTTGAAATGCGTGGGACCGGATTTGTTCAGTATGTTCAAAAGGGCCAACACGTTTCGCAAGGCCAAGAATTGATTGAATTCTGGGATCCGGCAATTAAGAAGGCTGGTTACGATGATACTGTGATGGTTGTGATTAATAATTACAAGGACATCAAGGACTTTAATTACGTCGTTGAATCCGGTGATATTACTCATGGTGACGATTTACTCACATTATCGACACCGGAAGCTTCAGACGATAACGATGATCAAAAATAACGCTTAACAAACACTGAAAAGGGATTGATAAACGTGGCAATTAGAATTGAGGATCAGAATCTTCTGTTTCATTTACAGACGGACCACACCAGTTATATCTTTCGCGTAATGGAAAATGGGGAACTTGGCCAGGTTTATTATGGCAAACGGGTTCACTCGAAGCCTTCCTATGATAACTTGACGACAAAAGAGTGGCATAATGCTGCCACAGTTTGGCGCCTTGATCATAAGGATGTTCAACCGCAAGTACTCAAGCAGGAATATGCCAGCTTGGGGAAAGGGGACTTCCGTTACCCGGCTTATCAAGTTACCCAAGAAAATGGCAGCCGAATTACTGAATTCAAGTATGAAAGTTACGAATTGGTTGATGGCAAGAAGCGTTTGGCGGGGCTTCCGTCCACGTTTGACGACAATCATGATGATGCCCAGACATTAACCATTGCGTTGAGAGATCAATTGCTGGGGCTCGTGATGCACCTGAACTACACGATTTTTCCTCATCAAGATGTCATTATCCGCAGTGCGGAGTTCCAAAACCAGGGAAACGAAAAATTAACTTTGAATTCAGCTGCCAGTGCCCAACTTGATTTACCGGATGCAGATTATGATTTCATCCAGTTCTCGGGGGCCTGGTCGCGTGAACGACACATGATCAGAACGCATCTTCGCTCTGGTGTTCAAAGCATCGGCAGTCTTCGTGGGACGTCCAGTCATCAACAAAATCCATTTGTGATGTTGGCTCGGCCCAACACTGATGATGCCAGCGGTTCGGTCTTTGGCTTCAATCTGGTTTATTCCGGCAACTTTTCCGATCAGGTCCAAGTTGACCAATATGATGCCAGCCGCGTACTGGTCGGAATTAATCCAGAAGAGTTTGCTTGGAATCTCAAGCCTGGTGACAAATTCCAGACACCTGAAGCGGTCTTGAGTTACACAGATGCCGGAATGAACCAACTAAGCCAGCAAATGGGCGTTTTCTATCAGAATCATTTGGTTAATCAGCGCTTTGCCCATGAGCAGCGACCAACGCTCATTAACAATTGGGAAGCTACTTTCATGGACTTTGATGAAGATAAGTTACTGAGCTTTGCGACTACGGCCAAGAAGTTGGGACTGGAAATGTTTGTCCTGGATGACGGTTGGTTTGGTCACAGAAATAACGATGACAGTTCATTAGGGGATTGGTTTGTGAATGAACCAAAATTCCCGAGTGGCTTTGGCACCTTTACCCAAAAAATCCACGACTTGGGATTGAAGTTCGGCTTGTGGTTTGAGCCGGAAATGATTTCAATTGACAGTGAATTGTACAAAGAGCATCCGGATTGGTTGATCAACGCACCCGGACGGCATGCATCGCCGGAACGGCAACAGTTTGTTCTTGATATGACCCGACCGGAAGTGGTGGACTACCTCTTTGATGCAATGAGCAAAATCATTGATTTAACCAAGCTGGATTATATCAAGTGGGATATGAACCGCAATATTACTGAGACGTATAGTCCTCACTTGCGTGCTGCTGATCAGCTGGAAATGCCGCACCGATACATTCTGGGTGTTTACCAACTTTATGATCGCTTGGTAAAAGCTTACCCGGATGTGTTGTTTGAATCCTGCTCATCAGGTGGTGGCCGGTTTGACTTGGGAATGATGTATTATGCGCCACAAGCCTGGACTAGCGATGATACCGATGCCGTTGAGCGGATGTTGATTCAGTTTGGCACCTCATACGGTTACCCACAAATGATGATGGGGGCTCACGTTTCGGCAGTCCCTAACGATCAGGTTGGCCGGATTACATCGTTGAAAACCCGTGCGGCTGTTGCCTACTTTGGTGATTTTGGTTACGAGTTGGATATTACCAAGATGTCGCCCGAAGAACAGCAACAGATTAAAGAACAGACCGCGTTTTACAAGGAACACCGACAACTCTTCCAGTTCGGTAAGTTCTATCGAATCGATAATCCATTTGCCAACGGTGGCAACGTAATGAGCTGGGAAGTCGTGAGTGATGACAAACAGCACGCAATTGCTGCCCGATACCAGATTTTGAATCGACCAAATACCGGTTATATCCGCCTGTATCTCGAAGGACTTGATCCTGACACCAAGTACACGGTTAATGGCGGCAATGAACAATTTTACGGCGATGAGCTGATGAACGCCGGACTCTTCGTGAGTGATATTCTGCATGAAACCCACGGAACGGATCAGTCAGCTGACTTTAATTCGAAGCTGTTTGTGATTGATGCCGTGAAGTAAATTAAATTCGTTCAGAGTAAAATAATACCCTGGCAAGTAAAGGTCATCTCTACTTGTCGGGGTATTTTTTGTCTATTACACGACCGATCTGAAGTCAAAAATGGATGCGTAAGACTGGCTTTACTATTGAAATTAAGGAGATAGAACCGAATAACATTCCTAAATGTTTCATCACTTAATTCAAAGTGATTTCAATTCTTCCTTTCTTGTTCAGCCATAAAAGTTGTACTATAGAAAGAGTGACTTTTATTAAGAAAGAGGAGAATACCTTGTCTAAACGCGATATCCTGATTGTGACCTGTGCGCTGTTGCTATCAAACGCAATGAGTGGGCTGGATAACACAACCATCAATACTGCATTACCAGCTATTATATCCGATCTCCACGGAATTGAATTAATGGGGTGGATTGTCGCCGTCTTTTTGCTTGGGACTGCGGTTAGTACACCTTTATGGAGTAAATTAGGTGAGCACATTGGCAATAAACGCAGCTATCAGTTGGCCGCAACACTATTTGTCATTGGGTCATTTTTACAGGGGATGGCGCCCAACATTGTTTTTTTAATTCTCGCCAGAACGTTGATGGGAATTGGGAATGGCGGAACCGTTTCGCTACCCTACATTATCTATGCCAAAATGTATCAAAATCCGCGCAAACGAATGCAGGTCCTTGGCTTTGTCTCTGCCAGTTACAGTATGGCAACGATCATTGGTCCATTGGTTGGCGGATATATCGTCGACACATTTAGTTGGCACTGGGTCTTTTACTTAAACGTCCCAATTGGCCTGATTTCAATTATCCTGGTTCAAATTTATTATAAAGTCAGTCATGAAACTCGGCAAACACGAGCAGTTGATTATCGAGGCGCGATCATGATGACCGTCGGATTAGTCAGCCTGCTTGCCGGAATTGAAATGATTGGAAATGCCAACCTTTTGCTTGTTCTGACAGTGATTGGATTTGCGATTGTGGTATTAGTTGTCATGGCGGTACTCGAGGAGCAGGTTGATGACCCGATTATTCCAAGCCGCTTATTTAAGAACTTGCCATTGATGATTGATTTTGTCCTGTTTACGCTGATTTGGGGAGCATTTATCGCTTTTCTGATTTATAGTCCAATGTGGGCCCAGGGGTTATTGGCAACCTCGGCCTTAATTGGTGGGGCCACTCAGATTCCTGGCGCCTTTACGGATTTTCTGGGATCAGAAATTGTTGCGCCAATTCGAAACTTCTTGTCGCCACAACGGGTGATTGCCATGGGGATTATCATGCTGATGATTTCGTTTATCATCATGGTGATTTCCGGCGTGCAGACACCCTATTGGGTCTTGCTGATTGCCGGGGCTTTTGAAGGTTTTGGTAATGGGGCGTGCTTCAATGAGCTGCAGGTTAAGGTTCAACAAGATGCCGATCCAACTGATATCCCAATCGCAACGTCGTTTAGTTTTTTGATACGGATGTTAAGCCAGACGTTTACGGCTTCGATCTTCGGTATCATCATGAACAACGCGTTACGTGATGGGGTTAGCAAGTCCGGCGGTTCAATCACGATGAAGATGATGAACGAGTTAAGTGACGCATCCAGCAGTGGCGCATTACCACACCACTTGTTGCCGCAAATGCGGGTAATATTGTTTAACGGGCTTCATAACATTATGTGGCTGTCGTTGATCTTGATGATGATTTCCTTGCTGATTAACATTTGGGCGCAGAAGTTGGAACATGATAAGTTTTTGAAACAGCGAATGCAAATATAAATACTAAAGTCCCCATCAAAAGCCGGTTGTGCACTGGCTTTTGATGGGGACTTTTTAACTAATCGCTATTTCTTAGCACTCAGTGAAGCATCTTTAAACGTCGAAAGCGAAACGTTTGCGGTTGCTAAACTGTTGCCGGTAATTGTTTCAGCCTTGAAACTTACCCGATCACCTTCAGCGATGAACTGGAGTAATGGGTTGAAATTCTTCGCGGTTGTATCAATTTTATAAACTTGGTTGTTATTCTTTAGAATAAACAGCAGGCTATCATTGGTTCTGACAACTCGGTTGATGGTTCCTGAGATGGTTTTACTGGTTGGAACGCTGGCTGCCACGCCAGTCTTGGCTTCAACTCGTTGTTCAAAGATGGCCAACGTGCTTTGGGCATCATCACCAATGGCGTAGGTGCCGCTTTGGTTGTTACCGTCCGCAAGCAGGTAGACGTATTTCATAAACGAGTTATTATCCCGATCAAGCATCGAAACTACCCAAGTTGGATCACCGTTGATTCGATAGAGCAGTGGTAAGGTTCCTCGGTAGTTCTGTGGGTTGATATCCTGCTGGGCGTAAGAGATCGCCCGCTCAGGTGTCATCACGTTTCCGTGCTCACGGTAGTAATGAAGCGTGTTGGTTCGGGCATCCACGAACGTGTAGCCCAGAATTGAACTTTGATGCTCGTTGACACTGGTCATTCCGGTGAAGTAGTAAACCCGGCCCTTGTAAGCATAAGGCGTCAGCTTATCGCCACCCTCAGTTCCGGCAGTCGTTGGCTTCATAACGCCACTGTGGCCACCAAAGCTGGTCGCATTCCAGAATCCGTGACGATAACGACCAAAGAGTGACACTTCTTGGCTGACAAATTCAGGTGTGACGGCGATATCAACGAACTTTGGAACTTTCTTTGGTGAATAAACTTTTACTTTACCGGTAATTGTGTTTAAGACGGCAACTTTGTAGTGGCTGTAATCATAATTTCGATTCAGGTATGAAATTGGTTTGGCAAGTGTCCGCACATAGTAAGGAGTGCCGTTATCATCAATTTCAAGCTGTGCGGTTGCCCCGACCATGGTGTAGCCCAAACTGTGGGCGCTGATCCGGCGGTCGGCATCGTTGTTAAAGTAGGCACTTGGGGTGTACTTCATTGGTTTGGCGACAAATTTTGGATCGGCGTTTTTATCCGTCGCATTTGTTCTGAAATACCCCGGGACCTTTAGGTAGTGAATGTAACGCCAGAAACCACCGGAGAATTCAACGGGGGCAACGTAGATCATCTTACCTTTGAACATCTGAACCCGCATGTGATTGAGGTCGTATACGTTGGAATTTTTAAAACTGTTCAACGAGTTGTTCATATCGGTTGAAATCGTTTGAGGCGCGTTAACAACCGGTGTTTCAGCACTATTTTTAATGACGGGCATTGGCGCGTTCTTGGTGTCATCGTTCATATCCGTTTTGATGGATTGAACGGCAGGACGGGGATTCATTTGCGTCACCAGCGACGTGATGCTGCCTAATATAATGAAGACAATCACGGCAATGACAACTGCCATGGCGATTTTACCAATCCAGCCAAAGGTGCCGGTAAACCGCTCAACGATTTGCCCGACAACGCCGCTTTGAGTCTTGGTGCGGGCAACGGCGGCGTTTGGCGAATAGAGGAATCGGCGTAAGGCTGCGACGATAATCATTCCGGCAATGAACCACATCAGCCAGCCGTCAATCAATGACGGGTAGGCAAGATCCGGTAAATTAAAGTACGTATTGATATAGCTCACGATAAACATCAGCACGATGGCTAATGTTCCATACAAGCGACCCCGGCGATCTGCGATAATCAACAGCCAGATAAACGGAATGAGTAAACCTGACAGCTTAACCAGGGTAATAAGCGCAAAATAACTAAGCATGAAATTTCTCCCTTCAATCGGTTACATCATGTGTAATAAGTCAATTATACCTTACGTGAAGGTTAATACCTAACGCGGTTAAACCTATAATTCAGGGACTTGTTTACACCAAAGTATGACAAATGCATTCGACCCTAAATGGGTGCCGACAACCGGACCAATTTGACCAACTTGGAAGCTGGCGTTTGGATACTTTGGTTTCATGTCCGCACACCATTTGTTAACGGCAGGCAAATTATTGGTCCCCGTTAGCATGACGTGAATCGGATAGTCCAGCTTCTGATATTGCTGGTTAAATTCATCCTCTAAATGTTTGAGTGCTTTTTTCATTGTGCGAATCTTGCCGATTGCTTCAATTTGGTACTTCTCATTTAACGTGAGAATCGGCTTAATTCGTAGCAGGCCACCGGCAAATGCGGCCGCGTTGGTCAGCCGACCGCCAGTAACGAGATTTTTTAAGTCATCGACAACGAAATACTCATCCATCGTCGCTCGAATACGATCCAAATGGTCGATGATGTCGGTAACTTCAAGTCCTTGGTGAGCCAACATTGATGCGTATTTGACCAGATAGCCCATCGGCTCAATGGTAATGTGTGAGTCGTAGACGTGGACGTTGGCATTGGTGTAGCCCCGGACAACGGTGGTGAGATTGTTGACGAAGCCGGTAATGCCGGAAGTGAGATGGATGCTAATGATGTCATCATATCCCTGATTGGCTAAATTATCATACACTTTCAGCATTTCCATTGGTGTTGGTGGCGCCGTCGTCGGCAATTGTTTGGCCTTCGCCAACGCTGTGTAAAATTGTTCGTTGGTAATATCAATACCTTCGCGATACGTGATCCCGTTCATGTTCACGACAATCGGGACGACAAACACGTTGGCCATTTTCTGAACAGTATCATCTGAAAGGGCTGCTGTGCTGTCGGTGACGATCGCAACTTTTGTCATGAGTCCACTTCCATTCTTTATTTAATAATAAATCGATTATATCATATAATCCGTTAGGCCATGATGGATTTGTTAGAATTTGCCGGCTGTTGATTAGGAGGGAATCCCCGAAATGAAGAAATTTTGAATTATGATAAAATTCTCATCAAATCACTCGGAAATTATGAGAGCCAAAATGGAGAAGATGTGAAAACAGCAAAAATAAATTCGGAACTTTTTTCCAAACTAATAGTTGAATTGATTAATCAGTGGTATCAACGATGATAGCGCCAGCATGGTAGCAATTTAACGCCATTAATTCGGCTGGTTATCAATCAATTTTAAATCAGGTGTTGACATTGGCGTGTCAAGATGGTTAAATGATAACAATTTCATTTTTATCATTTAGTTCTCATGCAATTATAATTATAAAAAGCGAGGTAATGCCAATGGATACAGAAGCAAATAAGCCAGTAGAAAAACTGACAGTCAAAGATTACGTATACTTAGTTTCAGCCGGTGTCTCAAACGCCGTCCTAGTTATGTTAGGGGTTGGATTATTAACCCAAACCATTGCCAACTTCGTGAACTGGCCACAATTACATCAAATCGGCTCAATTGCTCAGTGGCTCTTAGCTCCAGCATTCGGTGCCGCCGTGGCCTCACAATTAAAAACCAACACACTGGTCCTGTTTAGTTCCATGATTGCCTCAACTGTTGGCGCAAACGCCGTTTACTTCATTTCATCCGGCGTTCATGCCGCAACCGCAACGGGTAATCAAATGGCACAAGTAGCTGGAAACGGGGTCTTTACAACTGGTCAACCTATTAGTGCCGTTGCTGCCGGATTAATTGCTGCCTTAGTTGGTAAATACTTAACCGGTAAAACGCCGCTTGATATGATGTTAGTTCCACTTGCCGCAACTTTAGTCGGTTCAATCGCAGGGTTGGGCCTTGCAAGTGTCACCACGCCAGCACTTAACTGGCTGAGTGCGTTCATCGCCCAATCAATGCAAATCAACCCAATCGTCGGTTCAATGGCTGTTGCACTAGCATGGTCACTCTTCTTGATGACACCTGCCTCATCAGCTGCTCTGGCAGTTGCTGTCATGCTTGATCCACTTTCATCAGGGGCTGCCTTGATCGGAACCACCGCTCAATTCGTTGGGTTCACGGTCATCTCATGGCGTCAAAACAACCTTGGTGCCAATATCGCCCAGGGTTTCATCACACCAAAGGTTCAGTTCCCGAACTTGCTGGCAAACCCACGACTGGCAATTCCGTCAATGACTGCCGCAGTCGTGGCCGCACCAATTGCAACCATGTTCTTTGGTTTCAAGGTACCCTACACATTAGGTGGACTAGGCTTGAACTCATTTATCGCCCCACTTAACCTGGCATCAACCAACATGAACATGTTCGTTGCTTATCTGGTAATGGGAATCGTTGTCCCAGCTGTTATCTCAATCGTGCTCTACAGAGTTCTGCTCGGCATGCACTGGGTTAAGGATCAACAATTGCATCTCGAAATTGTTTAATTTCACTTTAGCAACAAAATAACTAAAACAATAACAACAAATAGAAGCCCTGGAGCAAACTTGCTCTGGGGCTTCTATTTTTGATTATTATACTTATTATGTTTAGTGAACGATTGCTGTTACTTTGGAAACTGAAGTAGCTGTGTAATGCTGATAGTGAATAGCAGGATATTTTGGCTCCCCATTTATACCTGTAATTTTATAACCGATCTTGACAGTTTTCCAATTCTTATCAGGTGTAATGAAGACCCAAACGACTTTTGACAGGTCGTTATTTTCCGACCCGTTTAGTACGTATGTAGTGTAATCGTGTGTGTAAATCATCCACTTGCATCTGATCGTCCCAGTAGCTGTATTTTTAATGACAAAGCCATCTTTAACAGCGTAAAAGTACATATGTCTTGGAACGGAGTTAGTCCCCTGATTGACCGTGGTACGCCAATATCTTCCTTGAATTGGGGCGGGAAAGCCATCGTGTACCCGATTGGCACTGGCCGTCGAACTGAACGTAACTGATAATACTAAGATTCCCACGAATGATATGATCCACTTGACAATCTTGTTCATGATAATTCCCCCTGTTGGTAACTTTTTAACACCTAAATCGAGATTA
>NZ_AZGK01000016.1 GCF_001435315.1 Lentilactobacillus parabuchneri DSM 5707 = NBRC 107865 | reverse complement strand
TTTGTCGGCGGGACTTATGTCCCAGCCACCATTTTTATTACCCGAGTTCTTCATATTTTTGCTCATGTGTAATCGGAAACTCTGTCGGTCTTTCTTGATCCATCAACGCCTCAGTTAACGACACTTTGAAGATTGATTGATTGTCATAAGGCTGCATATAATAGGCTAAATGATGCATATCCATGTACCCACGGTATTGCGTGTAGTCTTCGCTGCCATCTTGTTTGATCTTGACACCTTTCGGGATTTCAACTGAGTTAAGAATGTGGCTTAACTCATTAACCGTCTGTTCGGTTGAAACTTCATCGGAATACTCCCGCATGAATACCGTTCTAATAAATCTTGACACCGATGTATAGTCACCCGGCATCCCCAGTGCACCACTTCCTGGTCCAAACGAGGTAATTTCGTATCCGTTATATGAACGAGCCGGATGCGGTGAGGGTTTCAATTCCGTGTAATTACTTAAATTCTTTAAATGCCACTGGAAATCCGGACTATTGGTCATCACGCCAACGGGGTTTTTCATGTACTTCATGCCGTCATGATCACTTTCCAAGACATAACATTCCCCTGATTTGTCCGAGATAATCCAATGAAGTGGGGTACTTTTCCCCAGTAGTTTAACGGGCGCATCGATAATATTTAACTGGTCGAGCCGTGCTTTAAGTTCCACACAGTCGCTGGCATTCCCTAATAACCAGTTCAGTACTTCATGAGGCGCAATATTAACCTTGTTTGCCTGCAGCGCTGTTGCGTATGACGCTTCTCCACTAAAATATAATGCTGCGGCACTCAATCCCTTTTCGTTAACGCCATCAACTAATATGTAATTTCCTAAATTTCTGCCAGCACCAACAAATCCATATTGGGTATCGTACCCACTCCCACCCGCATCGCTATTAAAGTGTTGCCTTCTGGGAATCACAACCGGTCGACCATCAAGTTCAAACGCGAAATCCATTGTTCGCGCCAAAAAGTTATCGCCTGTTTTTGATAAAAACGTGACACTTGTACACAAATTGACCACTCCTTTTCTGATTCATTATAGTTAAACAATGGATGCTAAACAAATTAATTTAACATTTTCCAGTCTTATGCTTGTTATGATATGCAAAAGGGCAAGGCAACATATTCAAGTTTTTGCCTTACCCTTTTTCAGTTATTTCAACCAAGACTTTATCCGAACCGGAATCCCGTTTTTCAATGTTTGCATGACCTCCTGTTGGTCAGCCGCCGTCAATGCTTCAAAGCCAATCGCCGGATTATGGGTCAAATCGTCCTGGTACCCCTTTGCAAATTTTAACAACTGGTCAAATTGTCGATGAGGGTCCTCTCCCAGCCAACTGACTAATCGCCCGCTTGGTGTCAGGGTTGGATTGTCAATCATTTCTCTCAGCTTGAAGCAAAGGTGCTGCGCGTTAAACGGAATCACAATTTGTGAACTGAATTGCTCAAGAACCTCGATAAACGCCACTGCTTCGTCGTGATATTGACTAACTGTCAGTGGATCTTCCAACGCAACCTGATCATTCTTCTTTTCGGCTCGGTGAATATCGTCGTCAGCTGGATCCAACTTGAACGGTCGTTCGTTGATAAAGTAAGCAAACATCAACCGAATCAAGTCAACCGCATTTTCTGAAACTCCCAATGGTTCGAAAGGATCGAGGTCATAGATTCGCAATTCAATGTAGGCCACTCCCTTCGTTAACAAGTCCCGGACATCATCATTTCGTTTCATGCGAACCGTGCCGTAATACTCACGTTGGGCAATCAGTTGTTGATCGTCAACCGCCTTTAAAATGCCGTCAACGTATGCCTGAACACTTTGGTAACTGGAAATAAAGCCGTTGCCAAAGCCAAAGTGTGAGTTGCGCAATGATCGAACCGGCCGTTTGGGTGCCTGAGTTTCAGGGGAGAAATAGTTTTCAAATGCCACAGGCGTCGCACCAAATAAGTACGTCAACAACCAGCGGTAACGCATAAATCCAATTGCGGCTTGAAGGTATAAGGCATCCGTTGCTTCCTTGCCAGTTACTTTCAAATCCTTCAACGCTTTCTTGGTCAAGCCAACGTTCACGTGAACCCCGGTTTCAGCCGTCCGCTCAATTTTACGAATTTTCGCAACTTGCTGGCGATATTCGTAGCTTTCCTTGTCGGTCTGGGCAATCACAATATCGGAGTGATCCGCCTTTAACTTCGGCGGCATACTATAAGGCCAGAGGTATTCGTTGCCGGACAGTTCACTTCGGAGGGCTTGATGGTAAACGCCTAAGTATTTCAGCCCTTTAATGGTCGTCTTCGTTGGTGGTGTAATTAATTCCGATTGGGTTTCTAAAAAATCATTCTTGATAAAATGATGTTGCCGTTCGTTCAATAACCCATGTGGATAAGCTTTGTGGCTCAGCTCCCCCTTGCCGTTAATCCGGTGGGTTTCAACTTCTAGTCCAATTGTTGAATTAATAAAGTCGGATACTTGTTTTGCTTGTTTCATCATAATCACCATCCTAATCAAAAAACGCCCCGCAAGAAAGAATCTTGTAGGACGTTTCACCGTGTTACCACCTATTTTCGCAGCTCGGTCGCCCAAAACTGCCTTAGTGTGTATGAATACACCGCGCGATAATGAGCGCATCAATGCTTCCATAGCTCAAGAGCTACCTTCCCCACTTTCACCATTCTGAGGTCTCTTAAAAGTCGCTAGACGGGTACTCTTCTCTCTCATTGCCTTTACATATACTAACCATTTTTGTAATTATCCGGTTTGCCCATCGCCCCAAACAACCGTTGACGAAGCTCGTTAGCTGTCATGTCCGGTTGTTCCTCAAAGCCGGTAAATGGATTTGGATTTTCATGGGCACGGTTCTGATAACGATTGGCCATCGCCAACCCGTAAGACATCAACGAACCGTCAACTTCGTGATCACAAAGTGTCGCGGCTGGCGTCAAATTAGGGTTGTCCAGCCGGTCCTGCATGGTGTCGAGGACTTCTTGATATTCGGGTCCCCATTGAATTGTTGCGCCAAACATTTGCAGCTGATCGAGAAATGTTTGAGCTTCGTGGTGATAGATGGTCTGTTGAGTGGGGCTTTCCATGGCGACAACTTCATTCATGGCACGACCCTGCTCCAACTTCAAGTTGATTTTATCATCGCTCACCAAGGTGTCACTCATCATGAAATAACTCAGGAGGATTCTAAAGAACCGAATTGCGGACGTTCGAACACCAAGTGCTGTAGTTGGATCCAAATCGAGCATTCGTAACTCAATGTAATCAGTTCCGTTTTTGACCATGTTAGTCAAATCACCGTGAACGGATTTCAAACGAACACTGGAGTGGTACTCGGCTTCGCTAAACAAGTGGCCTTCCTTAATGTTACTTTCAATATTTTTGACGTAGTCTGCTACACTGCGATAATTATGCGTCACATCAGAAGTGAGGCCGTAGTTTGAAGAACGGATACTACGAACTTCGTGCTGCGGTTGGTCATCTTCCGGTTTGAAGAAATTCTTCTCAGCAATTGGACTATTGCCAAACAAATACGTGATCAACCAACGGTAATAATCAAATCCCTGAGCAATTTTGATATAAATGTAATTTACAAAGTCAGCGTATGACTCGTACTGGTCTGAAAGTGCTTCCCAAACGGTTCTGAGGACGTCGTCGTTGATGCTGACGTTTAAATGAACGCCGACTGGGATCCCCTGGGTATCGCTTCGAGTTTTGATCCATCTTTCGTAATAGGCCTTTTGATCGGGATCCACATCCGCAATCGGAATTGTTCGTTTATCCTGCGGCAACACTGGTGGCATACTCAATGGCCACAGCAGTTCGTTGGGCTCCAAAGCGTTGCGCAGCGTATCGTTAAGTGCCATCAGATAGTGCATCGCATCCAGTGACTTTCGCGCAGTGGGAGTAATAATTTCACTTTGAATCTGGTAGACATCAGTTTTAATGAAATGGTTCTTCCGTTGATTTCCCAAAGCCTTTGGATAAGGTTCTTTCGTTAGTCGTCCCGCGGAATCAATTCGGATGGTTTCAACTTCAATTCCCATATTAAAATCACTTGCGTTGGCGACAATTTCATTATTAAAAATAATCTGACCAATTTTATCGAACATGGGCAAGCCCCCTATGTATATATTTTATCATTAAATATTAATGATACCTTAACGCAATTCACTTCTTTTTACAAAGGGTTATTCTAAAACATTTGGCTTTGTAATATAATTGTTTCATGACGTATTGGAGGATATCACTGTGCATAACATGAAGATAAGAGGATTAATACTCGCAATTTTGGGCCCATTACTTTGGGGAATCTCAGGAACCGTCGCGCAATTTCTGTTTGACGACGTTCACGTAAGTTCTAACTGGTTGGTATCAGTCCGGATGCTGATTTCAGGAATATTGCTGGTGGCATTTGGAATGTTGGAAAATGATAAAGGGTCAGTGGCCGTCTGGCATGACCGCCGAGATTCACTGGAACTCATCTTCTTTAGTTTTATCGGCATGGCCGCATCACAGTATACATATTTCATGGCAATTGAAGCTGGAAACGCCGCAACGGCGACGATTCTGCAATTCTTATCACCCGCGATTATCATTATCTATCTAGCCCTCCGAACGCAAACTTTTCCGCGGCGGATTGATGTTTTTTCGGTCCTGATGGCGTTAACCGGTACGATTCTACTCGTTACCCACGGCCGACTGACAGCACTGAGCATGCCCTTGGGTGGCTTTTTATGGGGACTGGGTGCTGCTGTCAGTGCCACATTATATACCCTGTTGCCAAGAAAGTTGCTGAAAAAGTATGGGGCAATTCCAATCGTCGGCTGGTCGATGCTCATTGGTGGGTTCTCGTTTAGTTTGTACTACCGAATTTGGGAACACATGCCCACATTTAGTTGGTTAACCTATGGTAGTGTCGCGTTTGTGGTTATCTTTGGGACGATGTTTGCCTATCTGTTCTATCTACAAAGTTTGCGATTTATCCAGCCAACTACAGCCAGTGTTTTGGGATCATTTGAGCCGCTTTCGGCAACCTTCCTTTCGATTGTATTTCTCGGGGTCAGCTTTGGTTTGCCGGAATCACTTGGCGCGGCATTGATCTTGGGGACCGTTGCTGTTCAAGCTTGGGCAGCTTACGCTTTAAATCCGTCGACCACAAAAGTCTAGCCAACTAGGCATCCGTTATAACAACCCAAAAAGCGAGAACCAACCCCGGCATTAACATGGATTGGTTCTCGCTTTTGTGTTGTCATATTCAATTTCTCTATTTTACCAGTTCTGCAAAATAGTCAAAAATCTTTTGGAATTCCGGATGAACGGCCCGCATCATTTCCGGGTGAAATTCAACGCCGATAATCTTTCCATTGGCGGATTCAATTCCTTCGACAACATGGTCATCACTTTGCGCAACCACCGTCAAATCCTTACCCGGCTGATGAATTCCTTGATGGTGAAATGAGTTAACCGCAAACCGCTCACCTAAGATCTGATTTAACCAGGAGCCCGAAGTCGTGGTCACGTGATGGGTCGGAATTTCCCATGACGTTGGATACTGGTTGTGCTTTTCAGTGGCCCCCGCCTGCTTATAAATATCTTGGTAGAGGTTGCCGCCGAGGGCAACGTTAATGACCTGCATCCCACGGCAAATCCCCAAAACCGGCTTTCCAGCTTCTTGGGCAGCCTTTACCAAGGCAATTTCAAATTGGTCGCGATATATATCAGTCTCAGCAACTTCTGCGAGAGGCTCTTCCCCATATAAAATCGGTGTGACGCCCTGACCTCCCGAAAGTAAAAGGCCGTCAACACTTTCAATATAGGCTTTTGCATCCTTGGGATCTCCCAGCGGTAATACAAATGGCAAAACATCTGCCTGACGCAATCCGGTAACGTAATCACGTTGAATATAGTCCACAAAATTTGTCCCAAAACGCTCAGTGGGATGAATTAAATGGTTGCTGGCAATTCCAATTTTACTTGTCATCTTAAAGTCTCCCTTGTTATTTCTTCCAACTTGCATATTCATACTTCTGGTAGCCAATCAACGGGTATTCCAACCCCTTAACATCTTTGGTTCTCAAGTGAACCGAAGCGTATTGGTAAAGTGGTGTCACACCCTGCAGATTGTTTAACAAAGAAGCTGCTTTTTGTTGGAGCTTAACCCGTTGTTCAGGGGTTTGGTTGGTCGTGTCATTAATCTGATCAATAATTTTTTGGTACTTAGGGTTGGTCCACTTGGTAAAGTTGATGACCCCGGCTTTACTTGCTAAGTTCAAGTAGTCAATCGGGTCAGGAAAATCAGTTGACCAGCCAAGCGTTCCAGCATCGAATTTGTGAGCACTGAAATCAGAAATTTCTTGCTGCAATGGAATTGAGCGAACCGTCAAATTAAAGTCAGGAGAAACTTTTTGTGCCTGAGCTTGAATATATTCAGCCACTGCTTTATAAGCGTCTGTATCGGCCGTCAACAACTGAACATTAATCTTTTTTTGACCAAGTTCTTGTTGCGCCAGCTTAAAGTAATAGCGGGCCTTGGTTAAATTATACGTGAGTTTGTTGGTGACGCCGGCATTGAAATCTTTACCGCTGGCATCTTTAACCTCGCCTTCAGGCACAACCGATTGAGCTGGCGTTGAGCCATCCTTTAACACATTTTTAGCCAACGACTTGCGATCAATGGCGTAACTAAGCGCCCTGCGCAGGTTTAAGTTACGAGTTGTCTTCCGATAATTGTTCCAAGGGATAAACGCCAGTTGCCCATATTTAGAAACAACCGTTTCGCTCTTGAACTGCTTCTTAGCGTCAGCCACCAAGCTCCCTGAAATCTGAGTTTCATCGATATCTTTGGCTTGGAATAATCGCAAACTAGTTTTCGGTGTCTTCACAACCTGAAAATGAATCTTTTTAAGATCAACTTTATCCGCGTTGTAGTAGTGCTTGTTCTTAACGAGTGTCCAGGTGTCCTTAGAAGAGTTCCAATTCTTAATCTCATAGGCCCCATCTGAAGCGGCATGTTCAGAATCTTGACCGTACTTGCTCCCCCACTTTGCCAAATCTTTTTGGTTAATCGGGAACAGCTGGGTTGCGATAACGTAATTGTAGTACGGCACTGGCCTGGAAAGCGTAATCTGCAGTTTGTATTTACTGAGTGCCTTAACCCCCAGCTTGGACGGTGACGCTTTTCCAGTGTTCACTTCCTGGTAATTCTTGATATCACTCAAATGGCCAGCTCGTTGTGACTTTGTCTTTGGCTCAACCTGCCGCCGAAACGACGCCACAAAATCCCCCGCTGTTACACGACTGCCGTCATTCCATTTCGCGTCATGGCGCAAATTGAAAGTGTACGTCTTGCCGTTATTCGTTGGTTTGACAATCTTGGTCGCCACTGAAGGCACGATTTTGCCTTGATTATTTTGCTTGTATAGCCCCTCAACCACTTGAGAAATCGCCAGGTAACTCCCCACATCAGTTGCCCGGTTTGGATCGACCGTAATGACATTGGTTTGAGCAGTCGTCTTAAAGGTTCGATTACTGTTGTCCTTGCTGGACGAACTTTTACCGCAGCCGCTCAAGACCAAAGCCCCCAATAAAGCAATACTCGACACGACCAAAAATCTTCTCTTCATATCCCATACCTCCCAAATTTTGCGAAAAAAAACCGGCTTGAGTTCACAAGTCGGTTCACTGCTAGTATCATATAGGGACGAATTCATCGCGGTACCACCCTACTTCAAAATGCTCTCAGGAACACTTTCTCAGCCAGTTATAAACTGTGGGCGATAATGGACCCGGCATGATAATCTCACAAATGCTTGATTACCGCGACTCACGGACCATATTCACCAGCTCCCCAGACTACCTTTCACCAATTGGCAGTTCTCTTTGCAGGGGCGGCTGACTACTCATCCGATCTTCGTCAAATACGTTAATACTAATTGTAACGGATATTTTCTGAGAGTCAACTCATTTTATCATGCCTTTTTAATCATGTTGATAATTACAGACTTATTTGGGCTGGCTTTTTTAACTTTTTCTCATAAAAGACGAGGCCCCAATTCACACTAAAGTGCCTTTGCCAAAATTCTCATTTTTCTGCCTAACTGATCGATAGCGGTGTCAATTTCTTGATAACCAAGTTTTTCATACAACCCAACGTGTTTGGTAACGATATAGGCTTTATGAAATCCAATCTCTCGGATTTGACTTTCGGCAAGTTTAACCAATTCTTGGCTTAAATGCTGGCCACGATAAGGTTCGCTGACGAAGACAAACCCAATAAACGGTGAAAATCCAGTTCCTTTGACGATGTCTTCTCGCACCACCGCACAGAATCCCGCCAGCTTGTCATCATCCATCATGACAATGACCCGTTCCCAGTCAGAAACCTTGCCACCGATCATTTCATTGGCCAAATATTTGCCAGCTGGCCAGGAAGCCTCCCCGATCAGCTTGGCAAAGTGTTCCCATAAGTCATCCGAATCGTCTAAAATATATTGTTTCATGCTGACCTCCCGACACTGATTTTGAGAATGAATAGTTTAATTATAATCCAATCAAATCATTTTCAAAAAAGATTTCCCAAAAAGCGGTAAAATAAACTCAAACGATTCCTGAGGAGGACTGAATATGAAACGAGTAGCAGTTTACTGTGGCGCGTCCACAGGGAACAATCCAGCGTACATAGAAGCCACCAAAAAGTTGGCATCCTGGCTTGTAAAACACGATTTGGAATTAATTTATGGTGGTGGCGGTGTTGGCTTGATGGGGGTACTTTCGGACCAGGTATTGGCTGAAGGTGGTAAGGTCCATGGGGTCACGACCAAGCAATTAGTTGCCAGAGGTGCAGAATCACCACGGTTAAAAGCCCTCTCCGACCTAACAATTACAGACAATATGTCAGCAAGAAAAGCAGAAATGATGAACATTTCAAATGGCTGCATCGCACTTCCAGGAGGCGTCGGGACTCTCGAAGAAATTAGCCAGGCATTTTCATGGGCCCGCTTAGGTGACAACCCTAGTCCCTGTGTCTTCTATAACGTAGACCATTATTATGATGACCTTGCGTCCATGTTCGACAAAATGGCCGATGACGGTTTCTTGTCAGTCGAAGATCGCAAAAAACTGTTATTTTCAGACTCGTTAGACGAAATCTACACGTTTATGACCACTTATGTCCCACCAAAGGTGCGAGGGTATAAATAATAGCCGAAAGAGGAGCCGAGCCAAAGTTAACACCTTCGGCCCGGCCCTTTCTCGCTTATTTAGATCGATTTTTAAAAAATTGTTATTAATTAATCCAATCAACTGCGTCCAAGGTATAACTGCCCCCGACGACACTAACGGTTGCGTGGTGCTTGCCGGCAGCTAATCCCAAAATAACGGCATTTTCTGCCCGATCGACACCAATCTGTGGTACTAAGTTCCAATCAATTACAACACCATCAACGGCGATTTTTAAAGCTGCCTTGGCGGCCTGTTGACCAATCAGTGAAAATCCAGTTCCGGTAAAATCGAAGTCAAAGGTTGGCACCTGACTATCATCGGCGGTTGCGGTTGACAACGTTCGATTCCATTTTGTATTGCCAAGTCCGCAAACGTGCTGCCAGTTTCCTTTATAAGTAATCGCAGCGTCCAAATCATCCAATCGTTTGGAAATTAAATGCCCACTTTGAGGTTTGGTAACTGTAATTTGACTGATTTGCGTCTGATAATAACCGCTCCCAAGCTTAACTCGGCCGCTGAAATGCGGATTATCGCTATCAGTATAATCAAAGACTTGTTTTTCATCGATTGACGCGGTTAATCGATTGCCAACCGCCACAAAGCTAATTTGGTGGGAGATCGTCAAATCCAATTCATCAACGTAGTTCAGCGAAACGATCCGATCATCTTTGATCAGTTGGCAACTGCCATCAATGTAAATCTTGAAGACATAAGGGGCACTTTCAAGGCGCCCTTTAACATCAGTCATTTCCCGCAAACCAATTCCAAAGTAGTTTCCGGTTGGCGAATTTTGTTGCGTCTGATCGTCAAACTTCATGGCAACCGCGACCTGATAGTCTGACCATTTGTCATCACCAATGGTTAAGTTGGGGGCAAACGAATACTCCCAGTCAAGCGCACGCTGCTTTTCAGTAATCATCTGCTGGACGACGTGGTTTCCGCCATCATCAACAACCTCGAAAGCACCGCCTTGATCAGCCGTAAATCTTGGTGTATTACCTCTTGAAGCCAAATAGTTACCTGGATAACCAGCATAGCTGAAGTCGTCTTCATATAAGACACCGTTTGCACCCTTGCTGCCTAGAGTGTGGTCGGCATAAGGACTTTCAAGCCGCTTGTAGGTCACCTCTGGATCATCTGCCAACTCCAAAGTTGTCGCAGTCACAATCGAATGTGGGTTGACCGTTATTTCTACTGTTCCATCGGTCAAAGGAAGTGATTCGCGCACCTGCTTCATCCGACTATCATAGGCATCCTGTTCATCCTTAGGACCAATACTTTCCCAAACCGTGAGTTTCTGGTTTGCGCTTGTTGCCAGATTTTTGACTTGAATCTGATAAGTTCGGGGTTGAGCACTATCATTATCAAAGATAACCGAAAAATTTTTCTTATCAGGAGACACCAGCGTCATGTAACTGGGCGCTTCTCGGTTTCGATCCAAGTTCTCAGTCCCGCCGACACTGCTATCACAAGCCCTCGTTAGGTAACGCCAAGCATCTTCATCGGCCCACCCAGCTTTGGCAAAGTCACTAAAGTGTTTCATGCATTGCAGCCCAACGTTATCGACTTCAAAGTAACCTGACCAGGGGCGGTTCGCATTAATCAGTTCTTTGTGGCTGTAGTTGACTCCGGTATAATAGGCGGAAACTGCGGGTTGGAAGATGTATAAACTGCGACGTGAATTCACATAGCTCTTAATCAGTCGGTTCGCAACATCCAAACCGCTCTGGACGCCTCCAATTCCATCGCCATTACTGGCTCGAACCCGATACTTCCCCATCGTCATTGGGGCAATACCCTCACTGTACCAAACCTCATGATGGTAATCATCTGCCAACTTGGTGAACGGCATATTTTCACCATCATCTGTATTATAGTGGTAACCAACAGCGGAAACCCGTTTGCGTAATTCCGAATCAGCAATCATCATGTCACCAAAGTCACGTTCATAATTTTCATCTGCAGCGATGAGCTTGATTTTATTGAACTGATCAATTGGAAATCCGGACGGAAAATCGTTACGGTCGTTGGCAATCCGATCCGCAAACCACTTAATCCATTTGACCATCGGGTGTTTGGTCTCGTTTCTGTCTGGATCGACGTAATCGATTAGATACCCGTACTCCTCATAAGCGGCAACAATCGTCTTCTTATACCACTGATACATAGGTTCAAACGCTGACTCGGCAACGTTATTATCCGGATCATCCGTTTTCACATTCACCCAGAGTGGGCGCAACCAGCCGGGTTCTCCCCAGCGTAACACGGCCGTCTTTAACGATGGCTGAAGCTTTTTTGCGTCCGCAATCAATTGGAAACCGACACCTCGTTTGACGTTTGCGGTCTCATCTTTCGACCGCATCGTTGCCGGCTCGGTTCCAGACGACGTATTTGCATCATCGCCCATCTCCACTTTTAGCATTCGCATCAGTGGGTGGCGGCCACCAAATAAAATCTGGAGGATTTGGTCATAGCTGTCGCGATGCTCTGCTTTATAATCCAATAGTAAGCGCGATGAATTATTACAACTCAAATAGCCAAAGCCCTTGAATGTATTCGCATCCCCAGCCTCTAAATCAAGTTGGCTGCCGTCAATCGTAAAACTAGTCTGATTCATATGATTTCTCCTTTGTTAGCTATTCTTGTGAAGGTTTCTACTAAACAACCCAAATATCCATTACCAGAATATTTGGGCCATTTAATCTGAAACCAAGTTCACTCTGGTCTCGTGTTCAACTATTTATCTGCTTTGTAGTCCAATGGAAGTGACGTCCAGCGTTTCTTTAAGAAAAATGCAGCGGCCTTTGGCTGACGATCACGGGTGAAGATTCCCTTCTTATTACCATTGACACGCATGTTGCCTTCAACAGTTTGGAAGTCGGCCAAGTTCCATGGCTGTTCACCACGAACAAAGTCATATGAATCAAATACACGATCAAACATATCCAACAACTCAATTTGATATTCTTCACTCCACATGATGGATGGCAATTTGTGTAAGCCAGGTTCAGTATCGGCACCATATTCGGAAAAGACGATTGGCTTATCAATATCCGAATTCTTCCACTCATCAAGTTCGGCACGCAATCCTGCTTCACCATCAGAAATTTCGTAACCCCACTTGTGATACCAGCCTGGATAACGGTTCAACAGGTAGAGATCAGGGAATTGCAAACATTTAGATGCTTCGAAGGTATCGTCTTCGTTCAGTGTAAATGTTCTTGGACGTTTTTCGGGATCCAATTCTTTTGAATCATTGAACAGCTTTGTGAAGTATGGAACTGCTGAATCAGTTGACGTATCCGGCTCATTACATAGGCTCCAAGCAAGGACACTTGGGTGATTCTTGTCGCGTTGAATCATATCCTTCACTTGGTCAATGTGCTTCTTGTATAATTCGTCAACCCAGTCACCATCAAAGAATGACTGATTCAAACCACCTAAGAAGCTGGCAGCCGCCATCTTAAACCCAACGGCTGGCACTTCGTCAATAATTAAGATACCTTCGCGATCAGCGAATTTATAAACTTGTTCATCATATGGATAGTGCGAACTTCTAAATGAGTTGGCGCCAATCCACTTCATCAAGTTCATATCCCGGCGCTCAACGTTCAAATCAAAAGCCCGCCCAGCGTAAATGCTATCTTCATGTCGACCAAAGCCACGAAGATAAACCGACTTATGGTTGACCAAGATCTGGTGACCCTTGACTTCAATGGTCCGTAAACCAATTTCATCGGAATATTCATCGACAGTTTGGCCATTCTCAACTAATTCAAATTTAATCGTATACAGATAGGCATCACGAACTTGCCAAAGAGTTGGGTTCTCAACAACTAAGTCCCCTGATTGGCCCTCACTGGTTGCGACAATCTGACCATCTTCATCAGCCAAACTCACCATGAAGTTGCTCCCCGCCGTCGCCTTGACGTCATAGTGGACCGTTGCTTGGTTTTCACTCACATCATGAGTCGTTGAATAATCGTAAATGTTTTCCTTAGGGATTGCCATTAAATGAACACTGCGGTTTAATCCGGAATAATTATAGAAATCAAAGAATGGCTTTGACATCTTCTTGCCGTTTTTCAATATGGCTGTATCGCCGGCAGGAAGCGCATCGCGGTGAAGCTCGTTATTCATTTTAAGGGTGACAATATTTTCTTCGCCTAACTTAATGGCTGTGGTAATATCGGCTGTAAATGGCAGAAAGCCACCTTCATGGGAACGGATCTCCTGACCATTAACATAAACGGTTGCCCGGTGCGTTGCTGCACCAAAGCGAAGTTCAATCATCTTATCCTTCATGTAGTCGGGCACGAAAAACTTCTTAGCGTACCAGAAATCACCGGTGTATTCACGGGAATCCTTATCGGTAAAGAAGTCATTGAAGCTGGCAGGCACTGGCATCTTGATTGGGTCACCAAATCCGGTCGTCCAGCCCTTTTTTTCACCTTCAGCAGATGGGTCAAACTTAAAATCCCATAAACCATCCAGCTTTTGATCCTGCCGAAATTTATTGGTAACCGGGTAAAGTAAACCTTTTTCCATAATATTATCCTCCTAAGCTAGTTAAACGCAGTTTCTAGTTGTTCATTTTCGCAAGCGCTTTCTTTTAATCTAACGGTTTAATTTTACTATATTATACAGTAGAGTCAATAGATTTTAGTAAAATATATTTTGCGGATTAATTCACCGCTTGAACCTATTTTACGGGTGTTTGTTTCGTTCCTCTTATTCAGAAACAACTATTTTTTAAAATTGATTAATATTAGTTTTAATTCTTATCTCTCGTTTTAGTAAAAATAATTCAGGGAAAATAAAAAGTCGACCACAGTGTGAAACGTCTTGGGCCGACTTTTTATGACTCTGTATTGACTATAAGCTGCTTTCCCGTTCAACAAGTTCGGTTGCAATAACCGTCAACTCTGGAACTTTCTTTGGATCCTTAATTCGATCCGTCAGCATTTCCAGTGCCCGCTCACCCATTAATTCAGTGTGAACATGAACCGTTGTTAATGCCGGACTGGTGTATTTAGCGATGGCAACATCGTTAAAGCTAATGAGGCTGACCCGGTCGGGCACCTTGATGTGATTTTGCTGGAGCGCACGCAACACCCCAACAGCCATCGAATCACTGCCAATGACAAATCCATGGGGCAGCTTGTCACCCAGCTGTTTGATGGCCGTATTCATTAAGTCGAAACCCGAATCCGGTCCAAATGGGCCTTGAAATACGAATGCGTCGTTAAGCAGTCCCTTTTCAGAAAGATACGCATCAAACGTTGAAACACGTGGATCACGCACCCCTTGTTTTTCAGTAACCGTGGTTTCTTTACCAGCGATCATCCCGATGTCCTTGATGCCCCGATCAATAAACCGATCGATAATTTTTCGAACAGGCGACTCAAAATCGCTTCGAATACTGTCGCAATCATAGGTCAAATAATTTTCACCGATAAATACCAGCGGAATGCCGTAAGACTTTAAGCTTTGAACTTCGGTTTTATCAAATTTACCAACCGCAATCATGCCACTGAGTGTCTTCACTCGATTTTTATCAACCGAATCAAAAGTCAGCTTTTCAACTCCGGCACCTACACTTGCGGCCTTGTTTTCAATTCCATATTGAATTTGAAGGTAGTACAAGTCGGTTAATTCTTCTTTGTCAGAATGCCATTGGATAATGCCAATCTTTTTGCCACCCTTGGGGACGTGACGATTGCGTTTTTTGTACTGTAACTTTTCAGCAACTTCAAGCACTCTTCTTCGTGTATCTTCCCCCACCGAAAGCGTGTCATCGAAGTTCAAAATCCGTGATACTGTCGATATCGAAACGCCAGCTTCTTTAGCGACATCTTTAATTGTTGTCATTTTATCACCCATATAAACATACCCCATAATTGAATTCAAACTTTACTAAATAATAAAACCTACATATGAATAATATCACATGTAGGCTGCTGATTAAATTTTCAGCTACTAAAACTTATACTTTATTTACTGAATTTTGCTCAAGGTTCTATAAAGTACGCTCCCCACGCAATGCCAAATAATATGACAACTATTACAATTGCCGCCGTATTGTTACTGGCAATTTACTGGAGTTTTTCACTTGATCGACGAAGGGACAAGAATAAGTAAATATGCTTCCGAAAGCCTCCCATTCATGTTAGTATCACAGTGATGTGTATATACATAGATGGGAGTGGATTGATTATGAGAAATCGCTTAAAAAAAGGAGCCGCAGTCCTTGGGCTGCTTGCTGGGGGAATCTTACTTGGTACATCCGTCACAGCTCACGCAACTTTGACACCTTCAAGTACCCAACCCGGCGCCAATATGGTAGATGTCTCCAGTTGGCAGGGCAACTTAACTGCAGCAGATTATCAAACATTAGCACAAAATGGCGTTAAAGCCGTTACGATTAAAGCCTCTGAGGGAACGGGATATACCAACCCGTACCTGTCACAACAAGTCCAGTACGCTCAACAGGCCGGGCTCAGCATTAACTTCTATCATTTTGTCCACTTTACAGACACGACATCAGCAACTCAGGAGGCACAGAACTTCATCAATGCCGTCCAGTCCGTTACAAGTTCCAAAGATGTCGTGATGGTCGCAGATTTTGAATCATCTGAATTGGGAAGCATCTCAAAAGCAAATAATGACGCCAACTTGGCGGCCTTTGATGCTGCACTGAACCAAGGCGGCTATAACAAGACTGACCTGTACACAATGGCCAGCTGGTTGGGCGTCAAAATCGATACCAACGCCTCAAATCAAGGTTGGATTGCCGACTATCCCGCAACCCCAACTGGCAATAAATACCCGTCCGCCAATGCTTGGCAGTGGGCCTCTGACTATCGTTTCCCAAATATCAATCAGAATTTGGACGTCAGCCAGTTGAACAATAGCTTCTATTTAAATTCAGGATCAGCGGCTGCATCGACAAATACGAACACAAATGCCAATTCATCAAGTGCGTCGAGTGCTTCAAGCGCCTCCAGCGCAACAACGCCGACTAAACCATCGAACTCAAATAACGATGGTGAAATTGTCAAAATTCCGGCACCGTCAGGCAAACAGTATTCAGCTGCACGTTCAGCATCCGTTAAGTTAGTATGGCGCAGCAATATGGGCGCTCATTACTGTACAACGACAAAGGGTGCCCGTTATTCAAAGCACCTGGGAACCCGGTATGGCTATAATGCGGAACTCCCAAATGTCACGTGGGTAACGGATGCACACGAAAAGTTATATAAGAAAAATACGGGCAAGTACGCAATCTATTACCACGTAAGGAGTACGGTAGGAAACCACGGCGGCTGGATTTGGAGAGGGTATTTAAAATAGAGTGTGACGAGACCCGGTTAGACTCGGAGCATTAATGTGACAACTAGTTTTGCCGCTGGGGTTGCGGCGAAGCTAGTTGTCGGATTAAGCGGACGAGTCTGGGCCGTCGCCAAGTAGGCTAGGCACTGCACTCCGTTTGCGGCCGTCGGAACACGTTTCATCCAAATAACATCAGAACACCACAAAAAGCGGATACAGACAACTTGTAATTGTCCATACCCGCTTTACTTTTCGCAAATTTAGCTCACTTCTTGAGGGCTCAAGCCATTCTCCATAAACCGAATCAGATTATTCAATTCAGCTTCTTTATCCCAATCCCGATCCGGGAAGAACACATAATGTTCAACGACGTATCCGGCAAAATTGGCTGACAGGAACCGAATGATCTGTTGATTTGGCCAATCAACCATCACGTGTTGCGCCTTCATTTGCGTGAGTTCATTGTTTAAATCGTCAATGAAATCTTGTGGAAATGCGCCAATGATGTCCTTTCGAACCGCTGAATCATACAATACTTCACTCAAAAATATTTTAACGACTAAAATATTATCCTCGATAAATTGAATTCTGTTAACTGTGATCGTTTTGATAAATTCATGTAACGATGGATAAGACGTCAGCAACGTCTTCCGGGAAAATTCGTGCAAAATATCGGGAAGCAGTGAATCTGTCAACGGCCTTAAGATTGCCTTGAGCAAACCATGTTTGTTGTTAAAATGTTTAAAAATGCTTCCTTCCGAAACAGTCGCTGCTTTGGCAATTTGCTGGGTACTGGTATTAGCATAACCATTTTTTGCAAATAATTTGATGGCAGCATTCAGCACTTTTAACTGCTTCTCGGTTAGATTGCGCGTCTCGGGTGACGTGGCGTATAAGCTCATTAAATTGTTTTGCATCAATCCACCTTCTTTATCCCAATTATAGTAGATGCAATAGGGTGCTTACAATAGAAAATGACCGGCGCAATCTTACAATAGCCGGTCATTTCCCTTTAACTTAATACCAATGCCTACTAACGATCTTCGACTAGTGTTGTACCGTCATGTTGTGATTCTTGCGGTAGCCAAAGTAGAACTGGGTGGCTGCCAGAAGAATATTGACGTAGTTCAAAACGTTGAACCAAGTTGAGATTGCTGCAACTGGGGTGCTGGCATAAAATACCCAGAAGCCAATGATCACTGCAGCAACGTTAATCCAGCCCAAGATTTTTTGTAGGTTCTGGTTGTCCAATTCAAACCACATCCAAATCGCATTGATTACAAACCAAATCGCCAAAATCCAGAATGTCCATGTAAACATATGATTACCCTCTTTATATTAAAGTAGGTAGTATTCACTTTCTACATAGTGAGTGGTTACTATCTTTTGAACAACTACAGTATAGTTCCCTCTCAAAATTAAGTCAACGAAAAGCTCACAATCTTTTTAATTCAAATGCCCATCCTATTAGGCTCATTAGGCTCACTAAAAAACGGATCACAACGCTTATTTCATCGTTGTGGTCCGTTTTACTGGTTATCAAATCATTTAATTGTGACCGTAATTTATTTCAAAATATTAATCAATTTAGTATATTGCGAGTCCATCCAGCTGACGTATGTCTTGTTGGCAGGCAAGGTTTCAGTAACTGGCAATACCGGTATCTTATTCTTCTTGGCCAATGCCACAAGGTTATTAACTGTCTTACTATCTACTTGCTTGTTGAAAACGAAGAAGGCAATTTTGTGATTCTTAATACCATTTTGCATGGTTTTAATGGTTTGTGGAGAGGGATCAACGCCTTTTTCAGTATCATTTTCAAACTTGGTGTCCCCAACTTTAAAGCCAGTCGCTTGAAGCGCATAATCAAAAACTGGTTCGCTGACGTAGACTTCTTTATTCTTCTTAGTTGACGCAATTTGCTTCAATTGCGCAATCTTGTCATTAATGGGGTTCAACGAAGCGATATACTTCTTCGCATTTTTCTTGAAATAGGCTTTATTCTTTGGCTGAAGTTTACCTAATTTTGTGGCGATCGTGTTAGCCAGTTTTGGCATTGTTGCCGGATTGTACCACAGATGTGGGTTATCACCGTTCTTCTTGTTCATCAAGTCTTCACCAACCTTGATGTAGTCAACCTTACTGCTATCTTTGACCAAATTATTCATCCAGCCATCGTAGCCGATCCCGTTGGCAATCACAATTTTTGAACCAACCGTTTCTTTGGCAACCTTTGTCGTAGCTTGGTAATCGTGGGGATCAACGTTGGGATTATTAATAATCGATGTTACATCACCCTTGTTGCCGGCGACGGCCTTTGCCACCTCACCATAAAAATCGGTCGTTGCTGTAATCTTAATTTTGCCATTGCTGGACGATGAACTGTTTGAACATCCCGCAAGGCCAATTCCAAGTGCCACGACAAGAACTGCCAGCAGCATGGCCTTTAGATTTGATAACTTATGTAACATGAAATATCCTCTCCTCTTTAAATCGTAATCGTTACTTTTTAAGGATAATCGAAACGGTTTCGGTTGTAAAGAGAATTTGGGATATTTCTTCAAATATTTTTACAAATCATGATAATTCGTTAACACCAACTTGTAGAACTGGGCCATCGTGTAGGCTTGATGAAAGTATTTCTTACCACGATTCTTGTAGTACCCGACCGGATCCGTGTGATCAGAGCCGCCAAGATAGTGTGCGACGGCGCCATGAGACCAGACCGTTCCCTTACCGTCGTAGCAGGCATCGTTTGGCTTTAAATGATACTCCTTTAAAATATAGGCCGTATAGTAGGCTGCATTTTCAACCTCCTTGGCAAAGGATTTCTTGCTGTGCATTTCAACCTGCTCAAACTGCACGAAGCGGGCATTGCCCGGATAGCCGACGCCCCAGCTTAAATATTTGGTACTGGCAATATTAATAATGTGATCGTCATCGACAAAAGTATGCACGAATGCATTTCGGTAATTCTTCTTCATGTAGGCAATTTCACCGTAGATGGTCGAAGTCGAATTACCCGTCTCATGAACGACGACGCCTTCAGGTTTGTTTTTGCCGTGCCGGTACTTATAATGCGGAAATCCGCCCCAAATATTGGTGGTAATCGAACGATGCGTAATATTGTGACTCGCTATGTAGTTGTTCACTTTGGAAGATTTTGCTTGAGCAGGCACCGAGCTTAGGCAAATGATGGAAACCAGAATCGTTAAAAATAAATATAGCTGTTTTCTAAACATTTCATTAATCGCCACTCTTATCCATATTCAATTCATTCTACGTCTAAACTCCATGGTAGTCTTTCATTCAAATTTTTCAACAATTCATCCCATCCCCGTTGATTGCATGCGGTGTAATTAGTGGTATCGCCATTTAGATGGTTGTATCATGTAAGCGAATTCAAAAAATGGTATCAATTAATGAGGAGGAATTTTTTTATGACAAGTTTTGACAAACGTGGCGTAGACGATCGCCTGCTTTCACCCGATAATTCACTGTTAACGATTATTGATTATCAACCCATCCAAATCGGTTCAATCGGCTCAATGCGACATGCTGATTTGTTAAAAAACGCCGAAATGGTCGTTGAGACCGCAAAACTATTCAACTTACCCATTGTGCTTTCGACTGTAAACGCTCATAATCAACGCAACTCGGACACCGTTAAGCCGCTAAAAGATTTGCTTGGCGACATTCCTTCCTATGATCGTTCATCAATTAACGCCTGGGAGGATAAAGATTACAATGAAGCCATTAAGGCAACCGGCCGCAAGAAGATTATCATCTTGGCCTTATGGACCGAAGCTTGTTTGACCTTCCCAACGATTGATGCGATCGCTGAAGGCTTTGACGTTTACCCTGTTGTCGATGCAGTCGGTGGGACTTCGACAATCGCTCACGAAACGGCCCTTCGGCGAGTTGAGCAGGCAGGTGCCCACCTCATCACCATTCCGCAATTAGTTTGTGAATTACAGCGTGACTGGAACAGAAAAGATACCGTTCCCGGGTTTGTTAAATTGCTGCAGGAAAACGGCGCGTTTACGAATTTGTAATTTGTAATCGGGANTTCAATTTTATATAGCCAGAACGTGTGCCAAAAGGCCGCTTCCTAGGCATAACTACGAATAACTTTCCGAGCTTTCAGCTCAAAAAGTCATTCTAGGTTATGCTACGCCGGCCATGAAATGCCAAGCCTCTTTGGCGGAAGCAAAACCGCCTTTTGGCACACTCCCTTGTTTTTATCATCAAATCAGTTAGCTTGCCTCTTTAAAGGCAGACTAATCATCATTTTGCTGCGAAGACGTTTGCCTTGCTCTTCCAAGAACCGGCCGCAAGAAGTGAAGCCCCAGACCAAGAACAGCTCCAGCAGCTGCGGGTACAACCCAATCCATCCCCAGACTGGCGAATGGCAGGACGTGTTGCTGAACGGCACCCAAAGTCTGGCCAAAGGCGCTTTGACTAACAACGGGTGGGAAGGCCGCCACCATGTCCAGAAGTGCTGGAACAGTCGTAAACCCAACGACCAGCGCGTAAACCAGCGGATCGCGGTCAAACAGCGGTGAAAAGACCGACAGTAAAATCAAAACCATTGCGAATGGATATAGGAACATCAGCATTGGCGTTGACCACTGGATGATGGTATCGAGGCCAAAGTTCGCAGTCGCAAAAGAGGCCACACACATGAAGCCGAGCCAGCCGCGATAGCTGACTTTCGAAAAATGATTGTGAAAGTCTTGGGCAAATGCAGCGACCAAGCCAACGGCGGTCGTCAAACAAGTAACCGTCAGCAAGGTTGCCAACAAGGCATGCCCCATGCCGCCAAGATAATAGGTCACTAATTGATTAAAGGCAACCCCACCATCCGCAGAAGCCTTATACGTTGAAAGGGTCGTGGCCCCCAACCAGATTAAGACCAGATAGATGACTCCGATGGCCGAAGTCGCAAACAAGCCGGCTTTGGCGGTGACTTTGGCGTTACTGCTGGGTTTGGTCTTCCCTAATTGACGGACAGCTGTCACAACTGTGACACCGAACGCTAACCCAGCCAGCGCGTCCATCGTGTTATACCCTTGTAAAAAGCCATTGAAGAACGAGTCGCTCTTGTAAGCTGCGGTAGCTGCTTGTTTTCCGGCCACTCCCATTGGATTGGCAAATCCTAATGCAAAAACACTAAATAATAGCACTAAAAATACGGGATTCAGGACTTTTCCAACTGACGTCATGACATTTGATTCTTTGTAGGAAACCAGAAATGCCAGTCCGAAGAATACCGCTGAGAATACTAGTAGCCCAACGTGGGCCATCGATGCCGGCAACAGTGGCTGAACACCAACAGTAAAGGGAACGGTGGCCGTCCGTGGCGTTCCAAACAACGGTCCGATGGTTGCGTGAATTAAGACCATAAACGTCAAAGCAAACACTGGACCAAGTGGTTTTCCGATATCATAAACCCCTTCGGATCGGGTAACACTGACCGCCAACACAGAAAGCAGTGGTAACAGCACCGCCGTCACCAGAAAGCCAACTGCCGCTAACAGCCAGTGAGAACCTGACAACTGCCCTAAGTGAATTGGGAAAATCAAATTTCCGGCTCCAAAGAAGAGGCCAAATAACATTGAGCTGACGACAAAATAGTCGCGTTTTCGTAATGGGTTTGGGTTTAAGTCATGTAATTCCTGCATATATGAAGATCTCCTTTATGAATTAAATTTCGATTTTGGCTCCTAATCTGACTAATATCAATCTGGGATTTCATTTTCACCAACTCTTTTCTTAAATGAATTATTAGAAAACTATGTACAAAAATCCGTGTAATCAAAAAGGCGCCCTAATCCAGCTACTGCTGAATTAAGGGCGCCTACTGCACTGTACCACCTTATATTTGCAATTATATTGCTACAATTGCCTTTCACGTACGGCTAAAAAAGCGATACGCTAACACGATAATGGGTGTCACCAATGCACGTTACTCTTATTCTTCGGTACATCGCTCAAAAGGGATTTTCGCATTCTTGATCCTGCTTCCTCTCACCAAACGAAGCTCGCTTCTGGATGTCCGAACGTTACTCAACTTTCTCACAGCGTTTTCTAATTATTTAATTAGTATGTTAACGGTCTGCCATCACAATGTCAATACCAATTTTGATAATTATTTAAAACGGTTTGGCGAAATCATTTTCGGAAGCGGTTTCATTTCCACCCCAACATGCCCTATAATAGAGTTGTATGAAATATTTGATAGGGAGTGAGTTTATGTCAAAAGTATTAATTGCAGGTAGAATTCCGGAACACGCACTCAACATTCTCAAGGATGCCGGCTTGGATATTGATGTATTTGATGATAGTCAAAATCTCATCACGAAGGATGAATTAAGTAAGCGAGTTTCCGACATCGACTTCTTAATCACACCCCTTTCCACGAAGGTCGATTCAGACGTCATTGATGCGGCACCAAACTTGAAGTTGATTGCCAACTACGGTGCAGGATTTAACAATATTGATACCGACTATGCCAAATCAAAGGGCATCCCTGTTACCAACACGCCAAAGGTTTCAACCACGTCAACCGCTGAAGTTACTTGCGCATTGATGATTAGCTTGGCCCACCGAGTTGTTGAAGGTGACCAGTTAATGCGAACCAAGGGCTTCACTGGCTGGGCACCACTGTTCTTCTTAGGCCACGAATTAGCCGGAAAGACTCTTGGAATTATCGGCATGGGCCAAATTGGCCAGGCGGTTGCCAAGAGAATGCATGCATTTGACATGAAGATCCTTTACAACCAGCGTCACCAGTTGGACTCTGCAACGGAAGAAAAGCTGGGGGCAACCTTTGCCAGCGTTGATGACATTGTTAAAAATGCCGATGTCATCACGCTGCACGCCCCTGCAACTCCTGAGACCCATCATTTACTGGGTGCCGAACAGTTCAAGGAAATGAAAGACAGTGCCATGCTGATCAATGCGGCTCGAGGACCGCTCATCGATGAAGCTGCGTTGCTTGAAGCATTAAAGAATGGCGAAATTGCCGGCGCCGGCTTGGATGTTTATGAAGCTGAGCCAAAGGTCGACGATGGCTTCAAATCATTGAAGAACGTCATCTTGACCCCTCACATTGGTAACGCAACTGTTGAGGCGCGTGATGCAATGGCTGAAATTGTTGCTAAGAACACGGTTGCCATGGATAAAGGCAACCAACCAGATTACATCGTCAATGGGGTTGAACTTTAAAACAGAGAGTGTGGAGCAAACCGTTTAGCTTCGGAGCATTAATATGATATTGGATTAAGCGGACAAAGCTGGTTTGCGGAGCACGTTTATCTAGATAATATAAAATCCCCCAAAAAAGAAGCTGAGTTAAAAGTTTTCACTTTTAGCTCAGCTTCTTTGTGTTGGATTTAGTCTCATTTGGCGGCTACCGCAACAACGCTTCCCCGTGTTATTGCAGATGTCCAGTCACTCATTAACATCAGGCTGCCAGCCAATCGCAAGTATGAACAGCATGAAGGGGCTTGCACACAAATGGTTAACAGACTACCTAATTAAATACACGTATCAGCCGCCAAACGGGAAATGGACAATTATGATACAGAACAGCTCGAGGATTTCTCACTTTACTGGTGGGCATCTGCAATATTGAGTTACTTGTAGTAGATACATGACTCTCACCTTCTCACAAACATGCAGCGGTCATCGACGACAATCTCTTTGAAGGATGTTACTTTCGATTGTTGCCAAAAGTTTACCATGGAAATTGGGCCAATATTTTGACTAAAATTACAAAAAATACCGGTTTTATTTGTGAGAAAAACAAAATAGTTGGTATAATTCAGCTTTTGATAACAATTTAGGCATTGAAACGCTTCCATTTTGATGCTGAATTTTGTAAAATGGGGTTGATAAAGTTGAGCTACGTTTCCTTTGCTGGAGGTGATACGGATGATTGATCTTGAAGAAATTATTACTAAAGAAAAGAAACGAATCGTTCAAGTCAATAAAGTCCCTTTGAATAATCGCAAAGTGAATGCGATTACGATTATGGACAGTGGAACGGTAGACGGCTGGGCGAAGAACGGGGAAATCGTGATCACCAGTTCGCGGATGATGCCGGAGGACATGGGTGTCGCTAAACAATTGCTTGCCCAGTTGGTCGAAAAAGGGGTTGTTGCACTAATGGTGAAGCCATACTCACCGGATGGAACGGGTGAGTTCCCCCAAGTCTTGATCGACTACGGCAATCAATTGAACTTTCCATTATTTAAAATTGAGCCCAGTGCGACTTACATACAGATTCTCAACGATATCAATGCGCTTTTACTTGAAAATCGCCGAATCAATAAAATGGCTGACCTTGATTTGGATTATCTCTTAAAATCAAATTCAGCATCCGACAAAGATTTCGACTTTGTTTCCGGATTAAAGGATATCAATTTGTATGAGCTTAACGTCAGAGTTACCAAGATCGTCCTTGGCGAAACCCCCAAGCCCGGTGAGCGGTTGTCCATTCAGTTCGACCTGGTTAATCAAATTCAAGCCTTCTTCGATCGGGTCCAGCGTGAAGGAAGAATTAAGACTTACTTCATTCTTGAATCTTCCAACGGGGCCACAGCAATTTCATTTTTTAGCAACGATCAAGTTGAGCTGCCGCCTCATGACCGAACGCCTTACACCCGGCTGATTCATAACGTTCACATCCCCCGCTTCATCATTTATGAGGGCGTGTCCAACGCTTACCCGGCCAAAAAAATTCATCGTTGTTATATCGAAGCCAGCTTCGGCGTTGAGATCGCTCAAACACTGGATTGGTCTGACCGCCCCGTCTTTTATCGGGACGTTGGCCTCTGGAAACTGGTACAAAAGCTTTCACGGGCTCAAGACAGCCGCCTGTATCCAATCGAAATGGATCAAATCCTTGAAGACGACGAAATGTTTGAAACGGTCAAAGAATTCTTCCGTCAAAATGAATCGATCAAGAAAGCCAGTCAGGCAATGTTTACCCATCCAAATACGATTCGGTATCGCCTAACCATGATTTACAAGCAAACCGGCTTGGATTATCGACTGACAAACGACAAATTTTTGATTTACATTGCGTTTATTAAAAAGCTACTGAATAGAAATTAGGCCAACGACCAGAGCAATTGTTTTACTTTTGTTCTGGCCGCTTTCGTATGTTTGGACAAACAATCGCCAATTATTTTGTAGAAACGGCAAACACATTCAGACTCAAATCAGTTATATTCACAGATGAAGGGGTTTAGTTATTTGCTCGAGGGAAATTAATGTATTTCTTTGATTTGTGTTTGAGGGGGGAGTTGTTTTCTATGAATCGAATCAATAAAGTATTACTTTTACTGACAGCCTCAGCCGGTGTATCGTTCGCGTTGTTAAATGCGCAGGACGTCTCGCAAGCATCGACTCAGGTGAGCCAGAGCAAAATTAGCACAGCGGCACCGCTGCCCAATAATCGCCTCGATTTAAAAGCGGATGCCCCAGTCGTAGCTGCTCAAAATGATGACAGTGGGACCATTGGCGATGGTGTTACTTGGAGTGTAACTGATGGAACACTATATATCAGTGGAGGAACACTTACAAAAAACCCTGCCGATCCTTCATTAGCTCTATACCCGTGGAGGGGTAGGAGCGATATCACTAAAATTTCCATAACCGGAAATTTACATTTAGTTGGTCCTTCTGCGCAGCATATCTTCTCTCGGATGAGTAATTTGAAGACGATTGAAGGACTAGGCAATGTTGACACTTCCAAAGCAACTACTTTGTATCAAATGTTTTATGATTCTAAAAGTTTAGAATCCATTAATCTATCAACCTTTGACACCAGTAATGTTACTAATATGGCCGAAATGTTTTCCGGCGCATCTAAATTAACGAGTGTAAATTTATCATCTTTTAATACAAGTAATGTTACTAATATGAATATGATGTTTTATGATACGACTTCCTTGCAAAATTTGGATTTGTCGTCCTTTGATACCAATAAAGTTACCGACATGGGAGCCATGTTCCAAGGGGCCGCATCACTGCAATCATTGGACTTTACCAAATTTCCTAATTTCAAGACGGGAAATGTAACCGAAATGGGTGGTATGTTTGGTGGTGATTCTTCGCTTACTAAACTTGATGTATCAACATTTGACACAAGCAAAGTTAAAAACATGTCGGCAATGTTCTCGGAAAATTCTTCTCTTACTTCCTTGGATCTGTCCAACTTTAATACAGGGAACGTCGAGCAAATGAACGATATGTTTTATGGTGACGTCGCTCTAGAAAATTTGAATGTATCTAGCTTTAATACCAGCAAAGTTGTGACGATGGAAGCAATGTTTGCCGGTAATATGGCACTTACTTCACTTGATCTTGGAAACTTTGATACTCGAAATGTTGAGAATATGAGCGGTATGTTCATTGCTGATAGTGCCCTAAAATGGTTAAATGTTTCAAGTTTTGAAACACCAAACGTAAACGATGTTAATGGCATGTTTGCGGGCGCAAGTTCACTAAAGATGTTAAATCTTGCCAAGCTTGATTTAACAAATGTAACTCAGCGTGCAAGCATGTCTGACATGTTCGATCAAACTACCGGACTAATCCGACTCATTTTAGGACCCAAAGCTCAATTCTTCTCAAATGTTAAATTAGGCGCGCCGGCTGGCGGTACAACCGGTAACTGGCAAGCAGTTAATGGTGGTACCTTGAGCAAACCGACGGGAACTGTTTACTCACCTGCCAACTTAATCGCTCATTATGAAACAGCCGGTATCCCAACCGAAACTTACGTACCTGAGAATGGTATGCAGGATCAATCGTCAATCACTGTCAAACCGTCAATCACCATCCCTGTAGGCACCAAATTTGATTCTAAGGATGCCTTCATTTCAGCAATCACACCTGAGGGAAGAGAAACCACAAAGCTTAGCGAAGCAATTGCTGATGGCTTGATGATCACCGGTAATGACTTTAGTACAGCTGTTCCAGGCCAGCACAAAGTTACTTTCAACTTCGCAGGAAGTGATAAGACCGCCACAACTATCGTAACCGTTTATACACCAGGTGGTGGCGGAGGCGGCGGTAACATCACACCAAATCCAACTCCTACACCAACACCGACGCCTACTCCGACACCACAGCCACAACCAACGCCGACACCTACTCCAACGCCTAATCCGCCGACAACGCCGGGATATGTGACCAAGAAGAAAGCTGCTGTTTACGCACTGAAGGCCATTTACCTCTACAAGAACCCAACCTTCAAGAAGAGCCAGCGAATCGCCACTTATCCAAAGCAGAAGCGGGTTAACCGCCCAATATTTGTGGTCATCGGTTATGCACGTTCCAATAACGGGACCTTCCGTTACAAAGTTCGTGATGTTAACCACGGTCGCAAATCGGACGGCAAGATCGGCTACATCACTGCTAACTGGAAATTCGTTTGCGGTGTCTACTATCAGTCAGTTCCAAAGAACAAGGTGATCACCGTCATTTCTAAGAAGGGTGTTCACGCATACAAGAACAAGAACTTAACCGGTCGGGTAAAATCATACAAGAAAGGCACTCGTTTAACCGTTAAGAAACTGGTTAAACACAACCTGACCACCCGTTACCAGCTGAGCAATGGTATGTTTGTCACAGCAAATAAGAAATTAGTCATTCAGGGCAAATACTGATTATCAATAGGCATTTCCATCCAACAAGCGGCACCAATTCGAGCGTAATCGGATTGGTGCCGTTTTTTATGGACAAAATTCGCATATAAAAAGGCCAAGAACAATTCACATTGCCCTTGACCTGATTATAGAAGGATGAAGCTTAATCATTTATTTCAATTTAACTTAATCGGCTGCCATGTAACTGCCCTTAGTGATTTGAGTTGAAAGGACATAGCCATAGCCCTTGACGTACAAGAATGTCTTGGCTTTGGATGTTTTGGTAGCAGCTACCTTAACTGAACGCGTTACTTTGTAAGTAATGGCCTTAGTTAACTTGCCCTTAGGTGTGAATGTCACTTTACCTGCATCTGCATAGAAGAAACCCTTATAAAGCGTAATGTTCTTCTTGATGTGATAGGACTTAGCCTTAAAGTTCTTAACACCATTTTTTGCGATCGTGTAAGTTGTTCCCTTAGTTTTTGCTGTAGTAGTCGTCGGTGTTGTAGCAGCTGAGACTGCCATTGGAGCTGCAAAAGCAATTGGTAATGCAAGTGAAGCTACGGTAATAATCGTTGCGAATTTTTTCATAATCATACTACCTCCCTAAAAGATTAAACTCATTATTGCACGTTACAAAAAGATGTCAATGAAATAATGGCGTAATATTAACCGCCTTTACCAAAAGTTAAGTTACCGGTTACCAAATGATTATGCACAATCTTAATAGCCATGAATACCCTAACATATCAATGTTTCATTTATGTAAACTTCACAAACTTATATATTAATTTTACAATTTTTGAATGTAACAGTTTTGTAACATTGACGGTCCATGTCCCAATATGTAAAAGAACGGCAAAAGTTCCGTAAAACTTTTGCCGCTCTTGATTAAGCTCATATATTGATTTGTTTACTGTTCTTTAGAACGCAGTAACTCTTCTAATGAAGGTTGTTGTTGACGATCAATGTGGTATTGTTTTGCAAATCCTTCGGCCGTTTCTTCACCATACTTCTGTGAATCAAGTGGCATGAAGGCCGTTGCGACTGGATCGTCTTGCTTGATCTTGGCATCGATCACAATTGGCTTCTTGTTTCCAGAAGCTTGAAGGTCCTTAATCTTAGCGAAGACTTCGTCCAGGTCTTTGATGCTCTTAACGGTAAACCCAATACCACCAAGACCCTCACTGACTTTTGCCCAGTCGGCGTCATTCAAATCAACACCATAGAAGTGTTGCTTGGTCTGCATTTGTTCATACCAGATGAAGCCAAAACGGTCGTTTGAGAAGACCACGTTAATCACTGGTAAGTTGTAACGGACTTCGGTCAAAATATCTTGGACAACCATTGAAAAGCCACCATCACCAGACAATGACCATGCTTGTGCATCAGGTACACTCAAAGCGCCTGCCAAACCACCAGGAAGTCCAAAGCCCATCGTTGCAAACAAGCCGGAAATTGCGAAACGCTGGTTCTTGTTCATTGGCAAGCCACGAACGCCCCATTCGGAGACGTTTCCGGTATCGACGGCATAAGTATCGTTTGGACCGGCAATTTCAGCAATCTTCTTGGTGACCGATTCAGCATTCAAGCCATCACTGTCATCATCGGCGAGCTGATCCAACCAAGTATCCCAATTCTTCTTGTTTTCCTGGTTGGCTTCCAACCAAGCGTCCTTTGGTCGGCTCTCACCGGAGTCAATCATTGCCTGCAGATAGCTCTTGGCGTCGGCAATTACCGCATAGTCAACATCAATTCGTTTCCCGATATCATAAGGATTATTGTTGACTTGAATCATCTTGGTATCTTGTGGCCAGAAGTTGGCAAATGGGTACTCAGAAGCTAAGAACAAAATCAAATCGGCGTTTTGAATGGCCTCAAATCCAGATTTGGTACCAAGACGGCCGGTGGTTCCAATGAAGTTTGGATGGTCGGTACTGATAACACCGGTAGCCGGCACACTATTCATAACGGGAATATTAAACTGCTCGGAGAACTTGGTCAGCGTATCGCGGGCGCCAAGTAAACCACGGCCAGCATAGATCAATGGGTGCTTGGCATCCTTGATCATCTTGAGTGTATCCTCGACTGCTTTCGGGTCAACGGTTTGCTTAAAGTCATCCTTAACCACAAGTGGTGTCCTGGTAGGTGTGTAATCAATTTCTTGAGAAGTGAGGTCTTCTGGTAGGATAACAACTGCGACACCCTTTTGACGGTAGGCTTCCTTAATTGCTTGGTTCACAACGTAAGGAATTTGGTCCGCGGTCGTGACCTGCTTGTTATAAACGGAAACATCGCTAAACATAGGTGTTTCATCCATTTCCTGGAAGTAATTGGTATTCATTGCGGGTTGTGGCACTTGACCTACTAATGCCAGCACGGGAACGTGATCCATTTTAGCATCGTATAAGCCGTTAAATAGATGAGTTGCGCCAGGGCCGGCTGAACCAAAGGCAACGCCAATCTTGCCAGTGAATTTTGCATCAGCTGAAGCAGCGATTGCTCCGACTTCTTCATGGCGAACTTGGATGTATTTTACTTTGTCTTTCTCAAGATAGAGTCCTTCGACAGTATGATTGATTGAGCCGCCGGGAATTCCATAAACATGATCGACGCCCCAGTCTTCAAGTACTTTAACTAAAGCTTGTCCTGCAATCATCTTAGTCATAGAAAAATCTCCTTCTTACCAATAGTTTGTGAACCGAATCCATCACTAATCTTACTGGTTCAATTATCAAGTATAGGCATGCTGAAAATGGAATGCCAGCATTTAGACTTACTTTTCGTAAGTATAACCAAATTGATTATCATCCTTTGAAAAAGACGTTATCATTCAGGCATAAAAAACAGCCGACGGTTTCACGCGCCAGCTGCTTCTAAGATCTTCATTTAAATTAAAAATAGGTCCTCAAAAACTCTTGGACCCGCCGTTTATAAGCAACCGGATCATACCAGAAGCTCTCAGCGTGCGTTGCGTTTTTGACGATCCAAATCTGCTTGGGGGCGTGAGTCGCCTGGTAGTTTTCATAAGCCATGTACGCCGGCACATAGGTATCCTTGCCGCCATGAATAAAGAGAATTGGCCGGGTGTTTTTCTCGAGTTGCTTAACCGACGAGGCACTGTTCAAGCCAAAACCGGCCGCCCGCTTATTGATTTCACTAACCATCGGTTCAACTGGATATTCCGGTAAATGATACTGTTTCTTCAATAGGTAGGTCAGTTCTTCTTTAATACTGGAGTAGCCGCAGTCAGCGATAATCGCCTTGACTTGGGTTGGCAGCCGCTCGCCCGATAGCATTTCGACGGTGGCGCCACCCATACTGACACCAAATAAGAGCACCTTGCTGTCTTCGCCGACGTGGTCGATGGTTTGATCAATCCATTTTAAATAATCCAGCCGATCTAACCAGCCAAAGCTGATGTACTTTCCGGCGCTCTCGCCATGACCACGGTCGTCCGGCGTCAAGACATTGAAGCCCATATCGTGAAACATTTTGGCGTAGTTGGCCATTGTTTCGCGATTTCCCTTGTAACCATGGGCAATGATGACGGTCTTCTTGGAAATGCCTTCAGCCGGAATATAAGTTGCGACCATCCGTTTGTCGGGGTCGTTTCGATTAAGGTACCATTCTTCTGACGGCATATGATGAAACCAGTCAACGTACTCATAGTATTGGTCGGCATATTGCTGCTTTTCTTTAGACGTTTCAGGTACGTAATCTACACGTTTAAAGGCAAAATCAAATAGTTTCAGGCTGACCCAGAAACTGCCGGCAGTGACCGCAGTTAACGGGAGAACCAGCTTGATAAATGATGATGGCTTGAGATTTGCTAATTTCATTGATCGTCATAACTCCTCGTAAATATTATTATTAATACTAGTGACTGAATTGAGGGAAGTCAAACAACTTTACTTTTGTTTAACAAATCGACCATGACAACACAAAAACGCGCCACTTATTCGGAAACTGTTCCGATTTCATGGCGCGTTTCATTTCATTTTTATCATTATTCATTCGATTCTACTTTGATATGAGATAATAGAAGCATTATTTCATTTGAAAACAAAAGGTGGTTACGTGATGAAATTTTCCGTTCTCGGTCCCGCCGGCACTTTCGCCGATGCGGCCGCAAAAGCTTATTTAACAACCCAGCCAGATTCCGATATCGTTTTTGACTACCATCCCACTTTCGATCAGGTTTATCAAGCTGTTTCCGGTGACAACATTGGTCTTTTGCCACTGGAAAACCAGCTTGACGGTTATGTGTCCGCAACCTTGCAGCGCCTGCAGTCTGCCGATGTTACGGAGATCGGCGAGATAACCATTCCAGTGAACTTTGGCTTGGTGGCAAACGTTGCTGATTTGAAGCAAATCAAACAAATCTATGTTCAGTTTAAGACCGAGGGCCAGTGCCAAAAGTTACTTTCATCCCTGCCTCAGGCCCAAATTGTCACAACTTCTTCTAATATGGTTTCGCTTGAAAAGTTCCAATCCGGCGAGCCGGGCAGTGCGGCCATCATTCCGCAATCACAAATGGCGGTTTTAAAACAGCCGCTCATGCTGGATAAAGTTGCTGATCAAGATGACAACAGCACGCGATTTATCATTTTTAAATCCCGGCCTGCCAATCTTGAAGCACTTTCTTCACAAGCCCTATCCGATACGCATTTCAAAGCCCCGCTCTTCGTAACACCCTCTTTCAATGATCAACCCGGAACCCTTTATGAGATTCTCGGCTACTTTGCCAAGCAGCAGCTTAATTTGGTAACCCTCATGTCCTTACCTGTCAAAACCCAGTTGGGTGTTTATTCGTTTTATTTGGAAGTCTCCGGCACCCGTGACCAACAGGAGGTTCTCTTCACGACGCTTCGACAAATGGCTTCCAAATACCGTGTCCACCCGCTGGGATACTATGCGGTCTGAGCTTGGGGTGCTGACTGTGCTTGCTTGAGCGCTCGTTGTTTGGCCAAGTTTTGGCGATGAAATTCTGCCAAGTGAACCGCTTGGGTAACAAACAAATGCGTGCTGGCTTCATAATGGTACTTGCGGCCAAGCTCAGCGATATAGCCGTTGATGTAGTCAACTTCAGTTGGCCGGTCCTTGGTCATATCCTGATACATAGACGGATAATGAAGCGGCATATCAATTCGGGTATTGTGGTCGAGGGCGGCCATTTCCTCATCACGGCTGGAAACGAGTTTGATCCCGGCGCGGGCACAGATGTCATAAGCTTCGTCAATTAACTGACGACCCATTTGATAGGCACCCGGGAAGTTTCCAAACTCACCCATGGGCAACTCAAACATCGTACAAATTGTGTTGATAACGGAATTGAAGATCACCTTCGTCATTAACGTGCCTGTGAAATCATCCGTTAACGTTGGGTTCATCTTGGCCTTTTGAAGCTGGTCAAAGAGTGCCTGACACATGGCGTCCGGCTTTTCATTGAGTGGGCACATGTTCATCATCCCAGCGCCCCGCTTACCCATGAAATCAACTTCGCCTGGTCCTGGAAGAACCGTCGCAATTAGCGCAGTTCCACCAATGATTTTATCATCGCTGAAGTACTTTTGAAGTTTTTCAATATGGCCCATCCCGTTCATCGCGGTGAACGCGTACTGATCTTTGTGGAAGAAATGTGAACAACGCTCAAGGTAATCTTGAAGCTGCATTTGCTTCGTAAAGAAAATGAACATATCTGGGTGGCCGTCAAATGTTTCCGGTGTTTCCAGTTTAATTTTAGTCAAATGGCGGTCTTTATGGTCACGCATAACATATACGCCACCCTGTTCACGAATCTTGTCGATATGGGGTTGCCACGTGTCGATAAAGGTAACATCGTTGCCAGCCTCCTGCAGTAAAATTCCATAACGTAATCCCATTGCTCCTGCACCAATCATTGCAAACTTCATAAAAACCACTCTCCAATTCCAAATTTTATTTTTGATTAAAAAAAGCGCCCCTGATCTTAATTCATAAGATCAAGGGCGCTTACGCGTGTTACCACCTAAATTCACGATCTGCTCACACAAATCGTCTCATCGTGTACGGCCAATAGCTTGGCGATACACTGGCACTTTAAGGGGTGCACACCGTAGATACTCATCACTTCGCATCTACTGCTTAGAGGCTACTTTCAATTCGGTCATCATTATCCCCTCGCACTTAACGGGACTCCCTGAAATGATTAAGCGAATCTACTCTCCTCGTCGCTGCATTTTTTCAATCAAATTTTAATGCGCCTATAATCTAACTCATGGTTTTTTAATTGTCAACAACAATTTTAAAAATCATTTTTCAAATTCTGACTTTAAAAACAATCCGACCCATTTTAAATTTAAAGTTGACAAATGTAAACTTAGACTATATGCTAGACACATAAAGTTTACGTTTGTAAATTTAGTTTTGAAATGGAGATGGGATTGTGAAAGTAGTTGTCTTAATTGTTGGGCTTGCCATTATTGGGTTTATCGTCTGGTGGTTCTTCGGCAAGCATGACGTGGCCGAAGCAAATGCAAAGGTCACAAATGACCAGCAGGTGGTTGACGTTGAAGTAAACGGTGGCTACTCACCTGAAGTTGTCGTCTTGAAAAAAGGTGTGCCGGCAAGGTTGAATTTCACCCGCAAGGATTCGTCATCGTGTTTGGACCGAGTCGTCTTTTCAGACTTTGGAATTAACCAGGCACTGCCACAGAACGAAAAACAAGAGATTGAGATTGATACCAGCCATCCCGGCGAGTTTCAGTGGTCCTGCGGGATGGACATGTTTCACGGAAAATTAGTCATTAAGTAAACGGAGGAATTTATCATGAGTGAAAATAAACAAACAGTTGATGTCATCGTCGCCGGTGGGTACAAGCCTTCAGTAATCAAGCTCCAAAAAGGCATCCCCGCTGAAATTAATTTCAAACGCACCAATGCTCAAGGGTGCTTGGACGTCGTTCATTCCGATGCCCTGAACTTTTCAGAAGAATTACCAGTTGGTGTTACCAAAACGGTCCAAATTCCAACTGATCAAGCAGGTGAATTCAGCTTCAGTTGCGGAATGGACATGTTCCACGGAAAAGTCGAGGTGCGCTAATGACCATCACAAAACGGTTTTGGATTTCATTGATCTTTTCGTTGCCGATGCTGGCAGAAATGATCCTGAAACCATTTGGCTGGATGATGCCGGGTGGTGAGTGGACCATGTTTGCCCTGACGACAGTCGTCATGGTCGTCGCAGCGGGCCCATTTATTCGAAGCGCGTGGGCGTCCTTTAAGAAGCACCACTCCAATATGGATACGCTGGTCGCAATTGGAACGATGACCGCCTATCTTTACAGCATTTATGCCATGGCGACCAACCAGCCGGTCTTCTTTGAAAGTGCTGCTTTTGTCACCACCTTCGTTCTTTTAGGTCAGGTCTTTGAAGAACGGATGCGGAATAACGCTTCGAATGCTGTCGAAAAATTGGTGAACTTACAGGCGAAGGATGCTGAAGTGATCCGAGATGGCAAAGTGGTCAAGGTTCCCATCTCAGAAATTGTTGTCGGAGATATCATCAAGGTACGCCCGGGTGAAAAGATTGCCGTTGACGGCCAAATCGTCAGTGGCGCTTCGACTATCGACGAATCCATGATTACCGGAGAAAGCATGCCAGTCGAAAAAAAGGTTGGCGATTCCGTAGTCGGTGCCACTGTCAACGGGACTGGCACGTTTACTTTTAAAGCGAACAAAGTCGGCAATGAAACAATGCTGTCACAGATTGTCGAGTTGGTCAAAAAGGCCCAAAACAGTCATGCACCCATTCAGGGATTAACCGATAAAGTTTCGGCGATTTTCGTTCCACTGGTGCTGATTATCGCGATTCTAACTTTCTTGATTTGGTACGTCTTTATTGGTGCCAGCGTCGCTAGTTCCTTGATTTTTGCCGTGTCAGTAGTCGTGATTGCCTGCCCATGTGCTCTTGGACTCGCAACACCAACGGCCTTGATGGTCGGAACCGGCCGCAGTGCGCGGATGGGCATCCTGATTAAAAATGGCGAAGTTCTTGAAGCCGTCAACGATGTTAAAACAGTGATTTTTGATAAAACTGGCACCATTACGGTCGGCAAGCCCCAAGTCACTGATGTAATTGGTGATTCCGCTCAAGTACTTGGAATTGCGGCCAGCTTGGAACAGTCCTCAGAACATCCACTGGCAACGGCCATTATCAATAAAGCCAAGGATTCTAAGTTAACAATCGAACCGTCACAGGATTTTAAAGCCATCGAGGGTAAGGGCGTTCAAGCCGTTATTGACGGCCAAACCGCGTTTGTTGGTAACGACAAGCTACTCAATGACGTGTCCGTGAGTGATGAACTTAAAACTCAAATGGCCACCCTTCAGCAAGAAGCCAAGACAGTTGTCTTTGTCGGCGAAGGCCAGCGGGTTATTGGCCTAATCGCAATTCAAGACGCCCCAAAGCCAACTTCCAAGGATGCCATCTCGGCGCTTAAATCACAAGGGCTAAAAACTGTCATGCTGACTGGTGATAATCAGGCCGTTTCTCAGGCCATCGCTGATCAAGTTGGTATTGATCAAGTGGTTGCCGATGTCTTACCGGCAGATAAAGCTGACCAAGTTAAAAAGTTCCAGGCGTCCGGTAAGGTTGCCTTTGTCGGTGACGGTATTAACGATGCCCCTGCGCTAAGCACTGCTGATGTCGGTATCGCCATGGGATCCGGAACCGACATTGCCATTGAATCTGGTGGAATCGTTCTGGTTAAAAACGATCTTCGCGATGTTTACAAGGCACTGGAATTAAGTAAAAAAACGTTTAATCGAATCAAGTTGAATTTGTTCTGGGCATTCATCTACAATGTCCTCGGCATTCCGGTTGCTGCCGGCATCTTCTACTTCATTGGACTGACCTTAAGTCCAGAATTAGCCGGCTTGGCAATGGCACTTAGCTCATTGTCAGTCGTAACCAGCTCAGTCTTGTTAAATCGAACGAAAATCACACCGAGTGCCCAAGTGGCATAATTGATACAACTAAAAACGGATGGCTCATGGGTTTTGTAAAACCTGTGAGCCATCCGTTTTTGTGTTTCACGCTTAATTCAATTATTTTTCGCCTAACAGACGCTTCAGTCTGGCAATCCGCTCATCCAGTGGTGGGTGGGTGTCAAACATTTTAGCCAGAAATGGTGTTTTTCCCCGCCTCGTAACTGGCTCATTGATATAAAGTGCAGCCCCTTTGGCAGTTGGGTTGTTGGTGGGTGTCGAGTCGTTCTTCAGCAAAGTCAACGCATCAATCAAGCCCTGCGGATCCCGGGTTAAATTAACACCGGAAACATCGGCCAGAGATTCCCGTTCACGAGAAACTGAGAATTGAAGAATCTGAGCAACTGGAACACCGACGATTCGAATCATCCAGCCGCCTAACCACATGATTAGACCAAACATTAAGATTCCCAAAGCAATCGCCCAACTTGATTTGGCATCATCGTCGCTGTCACTGCCAAACCAGCTGAACCAACGACCGCCTCGCATCAACTCAATACCAGAGACAATCAACACTGTCCCAGACCCAGCAATAAAGGTCGTCAACGCAACGGTGATTGAAGACACTCGAATATCATAATTCTTGATGTGAGAAATTTCATGGGCCAAAACCCCTTCCAACTCTTCACGATTCATCATTTGACGTAATCCTTTGGTAACAGCCACAGCGGCGTGCTTAGGATCGCGACCGGTAGCAAACGCATTCGGTGACGGATCATCGGTTAAGTATATGTCCGGCATCGGAATCTGGGCAACCATGACCAAATCACTGACAATATTGAATAACTCCGGATCATCGGATTCCTGCAGTTTGTGGGCATTGGCTGACCGCATCAAAATATTGGTGACGCCCATGTAGACGAAGAACGAATAAATGGCGGCCCCAATTAGGAAACCGATCATCGTGTAGGTTGGAATGAGCCAATTGATGGTATCTTCATCCTTGGTTGCCATGGCAAAGACCAGCCCAATTAGAAAGCCGATAATGGCGATTAAAACGACAAAAAAGGTCATTACTGACCAGGTTCGCCGCCGATTTTGCTGAACTTGCTGATTTATGGTGTCCATTATCAGTCAGTCCCCTTTAAAATTTCATTTGTGGAACTTCTTTAGATTTTTCAGGAACTTCAAGGTAACTATGAGCTGGGAAGTTTCCGAATTTTGCAACCATGTTGCTTGGGAAGGTTTGCAGTTTGTTGTTATAAACCATCACGTTACTGTTGTAATTTTGACGCGAAAAGGCAATCTTATTTTCTGTATTCGTTAACTCTTCTTGAAGTGACAAAAAGTTTTGGTTTGCCTTTAACTCTGGATAGTTTTCGGAAACCGCAAACAGATGGTTTAATGCGCCGGTTAATTGATTATCGGCCTTAACCTTATCACCTAAACTAACGTTGGGATCTTGAATTTGCGAGCGCATTGCAGTGACTTTTTCAAAGGTTTCCTGTTCATGCTTGGCATAACCCTTAACTGTCTCCAGCAAATTAGGTAGCAAATCGCCCCGTCGTTGCAGTTGAACGTCAATTTGGCTGGCTGCTTCATCCACCAGGTTCCGTTGACTGACCAGACCGTTATATAGGGCAATAACGATCACAATCAAAATGACAATGATAATTCCTGTAATTAATAGTCCCATTGTATGTTCCTCCTTGGTCTCTTTGATATTCAACATACCATACTGGACCCGTTGTGAAAAGTTGATTCCTTAATAATATTACCATCTTTAAATCTTCCTTGACTATCTTCACGTGAACTCTTAAAGTATTATTAAATATAGATTAAAGAACGATTAAAAGTGATCCGGCCTACAGTACGCTGCCAAATTTCATGAGCAGGCATCTTTAACATTGCTCAACTACTTCAATCAAAAAGGTAAGGTGGACTAATCGTTTATGAATAAAGAAGAGAGACTTCAGATTCTCAAGGATTTAGTCGCATTTAGAACAGTCAACGGAAATGAGCACCTCGTCACTGCTTATATTCATGACCTACTGGCAGCTCATCATATTGGCTCAAAATTCATTCAATATTCGGATAATCGGGATAACCTAGTCGCTGAATTTGACTCCGGCCATCCTGGCCCGGTTCTTGGCTTCTCTGGTCATGCCGACGTTGTCCATGAAGGGGTTGTGTCAACCTGGACAACACCGCCATTTGCCCCAGACGTTCGGGACAACCGTTTATACGGCCGTGGGGCAGCCGACATGAAAGGTGGCTTAGCCGGCCTCACAATTGCCTTCATCAACCTGGTTGAGTCACGGGCGATCAAAAACGGTAAGTTGAGACTATATGTCACGATGGGAGAAGAAGTTGGCGAACTCGGATCCAAACTTTTAGCAGATAAAGGCTACGTGGATGATTTGGACGCGGTAGTCATCGGCGAACCCAGCGGTGTTTCAAAGCAACGGCTCGATGCTTATGTCGACAGTGGCGGCGCAAAATTTACGCCGGAATTGGCTGCTCAACTCCACGCTATCAGCCACGATCAAAAAGCACCTGAACAACATTTTATCTTTTTTGCTCACAAAGGCTGGTTAATGTATAAAGTCACCGCCCACGGAAAGGCAGCTCATTCATCCATGCCAAAAATGGGCGTCAATGCCATTGATATGCTGGTAAACTATTACCTCAAGGAAAAGCAGTTCTACCAAAGTATCCAGGCAAGTAATCCGATTTTAGGCGAAACCATTTACGCACCGACCATCATTTCCGGTGGCAAACAAATTAACAGCATTCCTGACAAGGCAAGCCTTCAAGTAAAGGTTCGAACAATTCCAGAATTTGATAACCAAACAATCATCAACAAGCTCCACCAAATGATTGAAGAGTTAAACCGACAAACTGGCTATCATCTGACCATCGATATCACCAGCAAACGGCCGGTGATCAACCACCCGGGGTCCAAAATTATCGATATCGCCCAACAGGCCGGTGCCCATCACCTGCATGAGTCACTGGATCTGCCGACAATTGGGGTATCACTTGGAACTGACGCGTCAGAATACACCCGAGTAAATGAAAAAATGGATGTCGTCGTCCTCGGTCCAGGAAACACCACCAGTCATCAGCCTAATGAATACATCGATTTAGACACATACGACAGTATGATTGAGACCTATCAAGAAATTGGTGCGCAATATTTAAAGTAACCAAATAAACGAGTGGCTGGGACATAAGTCCCGCCGACAA
>NZ_AZGK01000015.1 GCF_001435315.1 Lentilactobacillus parabuchneri DSM 5707 = NBRC 107865 | reverse complement strand
TTTACTTGACTAAACGTAGAAAAAGAGGCCAACTGAATTTCTTCAGTTGGCCTCTTTATTACGGCACCTACCATAAGTAGATGGACTTCTTGGATTCCACAATCCGCTAAAGTCAAACACCAGCAAATCTGTGCCTTAAAATGTGTCCCGCTCGAATTCACATAAATCGCTTGCGCGACAGCATAAATGCTGTGTGATTTCTCGACTCATCGCATACAAGTATTATTGCACGTTTTAATGAAAACATCAAGGCCGCTTTCACTCGACTATTTTTCTTCAGACTGCTTTTCAAGATTTTCCTTAACGGCGGCTAAATGCTCAGAAACCCAGTTGTTCATCATATCCAAGTAATTGGCGACGTTGCCGACATAGTCATCTGCGCTGGCAACCTCGTCAATTCGCAATCCCGATTGGTTAACGAGTGGCGAAACAATCACCAGATAAACGTTAACCGGTAACGTTTCTTCATCTTGAAGCATCTTGCTGATAATTTTGGCATCTTGGAATGGTAAGTTGATCAAATTGGTTTCCAATCTCAATGAAACATCTTCATCGGACGCTTTAAGTTCTGCGTAGCCAAGTTTTCCCAAATTCAGTTGTTCTTCCACGTAGTCATACACCGGCTGCATTGATTTTTCAGGTTCTGCAATGATGTCGGCCAACTTCTTGGTAAACGTCTTTCCGGTTATTTTTTCGTTGACGAGATCATCAATGAAACTTACTGTATCTTTTTCCAAAATTTTTCACCTATCTTTTTAATCCTTTTTGTCGATTAATCCGCCGTTGAAACGTATCATGCTGCAAAGTGGCCCGCAATCGAAACGCGATGATGTACCAGTAGACGTTCACCACGATACCAAAGGCCGCCACAGCAGCGACTAACAATTTAACGAAAATATTGGCATCACTATTGATAAACATGGTGGAAATCATCCCCACAAAACCAACCGAGTAGATAGCAATCACGACTGCCAATAAATAGTAGCTGATCTTAACTCTTAATGCCGCCAAAATTAAAGTTGTGGCGTAAAATGCCACCGCGATCCAAGTGACCTGCAATGCTTCAGACGCTTTTGCCGGCGTATTGAGCTTCACGAAGCTAAAGGTCATCAGCCAAGTTGTCGCCAAAAATACCAGCAGCGAAACAATTGCCCAGAAGATGGCCTGCTTCTCTTCTTTTTTCATATAACGATTTACCCTCCAGATTCCAACAAAAAAAGATAAATTCTAAAATGGAATTTATCTTTATTATTAACAGTTTCAGTTTACCGTATTTAACCGGTTTAGAAAAGCATATCAAAGATTTCTTCACGAGGAATTCCGGTGAAGTAATCGTTTAAATCAACGTCTTTCAAGGCATCTTCAAAGTCTTTGCGTTCAAAACGAACACCCTTTAACTTTTCAACCAGGTCAGTGGTGTCTTTGGAACCAAAGTAGTCACCAAAGAATTTAACATTGGAGACCTTACCGTCGTCGACTTGAAGACGGGCATCAATGGTTCCGTTGGTAAAGTGTTGACGCTTCTTAACGGTAAATTCTGGTGAATTACCGTATACCCAATCCCAGTTGTTGTAGTAATCGTCAAAGATCTTGTCAATTCCCTTCTTGTCATCATCAGTTAAGTGATATTCCTTATCCTTAATCTGATCCAAATCTTCAACGTGGAAGAGTTCCTTCAATAAACGATCACGGAATTCTGGGGTGGTCAGGTTTTGATACTTAGGAGCCAAGTATGGCTTCAAGTTAGTTACCCGAGAGCTGACTGACTTGATCCCCTTTGACTTAATCTTATCTTCTGGAACGTTCAAAGCATTTGGAATGACTGACAAATCAACATCCAACATCAACGTCCCATGAGAGAATGTCTTGGGACCCTTAGTATACATTGCATTACCAGAGAACTTCTTACCGTCAACCAAGATGTCGTTTCGACCACTGACTTCAACGGACTTAGCGCCCATATCGTGCAGTGCATCAACGATTGGTTGTACAAATGACTTGAAGTCACCAAACTCCTCGCTGTCGCTGTCAACCACGAAGCTGAAGCAAAGATTGCCCAGGTCTTGGTAAACAGCGCCACCGCCGGAAAGTCGACGAGTTACGACGATTCCGTGCTCATCAACGTATTTTTTATTAATTTCTTCAAGTGTATTTTGATTACGGCCAACAATGATACATGGTCCTTCGATGTAGAATAAAAGCAGTGGTTCATCAAACTTAATTTCGTTCATCAAATACTGTTCAGTAGCCAAGTTGCGTCTGATATCATTTGATTTCATGACATAGTAGTCCATAAAATAAAAGCCCCTTTTCATTTATTTGATCAACTGAATATTAGCACGTTAGGAAAGCGATTACAATCACAAACAAAATTTTGAAAATTTTAATTGATTACATCCCTCGCTGAGAATGGTATAGTTTAAGTAAGGACAATACGAATACGGGGTGATTGACATGCAACAGCAAAAATATGAAAACGTCTTAGTACCGGTTGATGGTTCAAAAACAACTGATAAAGTGTTAAATCGAGCAATTGAAGTTGCCAAAGACAATGATGCACATCTGGATATTTTAAACATCTTGGAAGTAAACCAATTTAACCAAACTTATGGAAGTGCTGTAAGTGGCGATGTTGTTTTCAAGTTAACTGAAAATACCGATGAGCAGCTGAAGAAATACCAAAAGCAGGCTGAAGATGCGGGCGTTAAAAGCGTCGACATCCACATCCGATTTGGCAATCCCAAGCCAATCATTGCCAGAGAATTTCCTAAGGATCACAACAACGATGTCATCGTCATTGGTTCAACCGGGTTAAGTGCCGTGGAACGACTTATTATTGGTTCGGTAACCAGTTACGTCACTCGAACCGCTAAGTGTGATGTCTTAATCGTTCGACCAAAAGATAAGACGAAACAATCAAACTAATTTCAGATGAAGGGCGGTGGCACTTTTGCCGGCGCTCTTTTTTAATCGATTTTTTTAGAATTCATTTTGAGGAAAGCAAATGAAAAATCAACAATGGTCCTTTAACGAAGTGGTGCCGGAAATAATGAACGGCCAATCGTTGAAGGCCTTCTTAAGTCAATACTGGCAGCTGCCAAAACACTTGGTTTATAGTGTTCGCCATGCCAAGCGTGTCTTGGTCAACGATCGTTATCAACCAGTCAATTTCCCGGTCAAAGCAGGCGATCACATCCATTTAACCTTCACGCCGGCCGATTTCGCCAACCCGTTTCCAAATGTGCTCGCCGACTCAGCGGCAACCGTTGAGATTTTGTACGAAGATGACAACCTGGTCGTGGTCAACAAGCGCCGGGGTGACAAGACCCATCCCAATCAGCCGGGAGAAGTTGGCGCAACGATCAATCACCTGGCCGCTTATTTGGCAACCGAAGCGACATTGCCATACATGATTCACCGCTTGGATCAAGAAACCAGCGGGGCGATCATTTTCGGCAAAAATCCGGCAGTCGTTCCAATCCTGGTGGCCAACATTGCCAATAAACAGATTCGCCGAACTTATTTGGCCTGGGTATCTGGTTCAGACCTACCAGATGCGGGAACGATTGACCTTCCGATTGGCCTGGATCCAGCTGATAAGCGAAAACGCAAAATAAACGGCCCACAAGCTGCTAAGGCAGTTACCCACTATCGGGTCATCAAACGCCTTGCAGGTTACACCCTGTTGGAGGTCCAGCTTGAAACCGGCAGAACCCACCAAATTCGGGTTCATTTTGCCGCCATCGGCCACCCATTGGTCGGCGATCCGCTGTATAATTCAAGTAATGGTAGCCCTTTCTTATTGCTACATTCCTGGAAGGTCGACCTACCGTTGCCGTTTACTAAAGAACGTCAATTAGTTGAAGCACCCGTTCCAAAACATTTTCGTGACTTCGAACAGAAGTTGGCAAAATCATAACGGGTATTGCGAAGGGAGTTTACTATGTCAAAAACTAACTTATCAAGTCATTCCGCCACCGAATTATCCGAACTAATCCGGCAGGGCAAATTAAACCGCGTTGATCTAACCCAAGAATTGATCGACACCGTTAAATCAGAGAATCCAAAGCTCAATGCCGTTACCACTCTGTGGCCGGATCGTGCCCTCAAGATGGCAAAGGACTTTTACGATACCGGCCAACCATTTGCAGGTATCCCAATTCTATTGAAGGGATTGGGCCAATCCTTCAAGGAAGCACCGGATACCGCCAGTTCCAAATTACTTGAGGACTACAAAGCTCCGGCTACCAATAATTTTGTCCATTCCTTCCTCCACGCCGGCCTGATTCCGGCTGGAGAAACCAACGCACCTGAATTTGGCTTTAAAAACGTCACCGATTCAAAACTGTATGGAGATGCGCACAATCCTTGGAACACCGATTATCAACCAGGCGGTTCATCTGGTGGTTCTGCCGCAGCTGTCGGTGCCGGTTGGCTGCCCATCGCCGGTGGTAATGATGGTGGCGGATCGATTCGAATCCCGTCATCATTTTCCGGTACCATTGGCTTAAAACCAACTCGTGGGCGTGTATTTGCCGGCCCTGGTGAGTGGCGCGGTTGGCAAGGCGCTTCAATTAATTTTGCAATTACGCGTGATATGAACGATACTGCTCGCTTGCTTGATGCCATCTCAACTGTGCAAATGGCCGCCCCATTCCAGGTGCCATTGCCTTCAGAAAGCTTCACAGCAACCCTGAATAGTCTGCCAAAGACTTTGACAATCGCCTACTCAACCGAGTCGCCTGTTGGAACGCCGGTCTCAGACGAAGCCAAACAAGCCGTCCAAGACGCCGTTGATTTCTTGAGCAGCGAGGGCTATAACATGGTTGCTGCAGACGCCCCAATCGACGGAATTGGCTTAATGAAAAGTTACTACTTAATGAACGCTGGGGAAACTGCCACGATGTTTGCCAATATGCATCTCAACGATCAAGTGATTAAGAAAAATGTTGAGCCATTATCGTGGGCGCTCGGATATGCCGGCCGCTCGATAACTGCCGTTCAGTACAGCCAAGCACTGGCTTTCTGGGACAATATTTCCAGTGACATGGACGCCTTTCAACAGGAGTTCGATCTTTACCTCACCCCAACCACCGCTCATCAAGCACCGCGAATTGACCAACCATTGGTATCGGCAGAGAATCTTGAAAAAATGAAACACATTGAAGATTTGAATCCGGAAGACCAAATGCAGCTGATTTGGGATCAATGGTTGCCGGCATTAACGCTATCCCCATTTACTCAACTTGCCAATATCAGCGGCCAACCCGCAATTAGCCTGCCAACCTACGTTGGGGACAATGGACTCCCACTGGGCATTCAATTTATCGCGCGCAAAGGACGGGAAGACCTGCTATTACAGATGGGTAAATTCTTTGAAGACGAGCACAAATTCAAATTTTTGAAGTAGCCTTGTTTCATAAGCACCACGGAGGGGGAGATTCGATGAAGAACGCTTATAAACTCATCAGCCTACTGGTGCTTAGTCTTGCCGTGAGCCTCATTTCAAACCAATTAGAAACACCGGTCCACGCCCAAACAAACAGCCAAATTGCCGCAATTAAAGAAGCTGCCTCAAAGCCGGCCAATCAAAATGCGCTTAATAAGGGAAACGTCCCCAAGCTGTGGTCTCAAGGATATAAAGGCCAGGGAATGGTCATTGCCATCCTAGACAGCGGTATTCAAAATAACCATGAGTTTAAGCTGTCAAATAATGCCACGGCAAAAATTTCCAAGACAGATGCCCAGCAATTGATTGACAAGCTCGGTTATGGCAAATATGTCAGTCCGAAAATTCCATTTGCTTACGATTATGTCAATCACAACAACGACGATGCCCAAGCAGACAAGGTTTCCGGCTTTCACGGCTTGATGGTTGCCGGCGTTGCTGCCGCAAATGGTGTCGATCGTCAACCGAATTCAAAATACGTTCAAGGCGTCGCCCCGGAAGCCCAGCTGCTTAACATGAAACTATATGGCGGCTTTTCTGACGAGTCTCCAAACGACGTCGCTCAAGGGATTTACGACGCCGTTAAACTTGGTGCTAATGTCATTAATTTGTCGCTTGGAATCGGTGTCGCTGCTGAATCCATGACCGATCAAGAGCAAGCAGCAGTTCAATACGCAACTAATCATGGTGTCTTTGTGGCCATCGCCGGTAGCAACTTCGGTCATTCAGGAAGTATCGAAAACGACTATAACGAGCAGTCCGCTTCTGATGTCACAGTATATGAACCAGCCAACTCCGGAACTATCAGTAATCCGGCCGTTTCACCTTCTGCAATAACGGTTGGTGACGAAAATACCAAACAAGGCAATAACAGTGAAATGGATTCATTCTCGGCGTGGGGACCAACCCCGGACTTCAATTTAAAACCCGATGTGAGTGCACCGGGCCAACACATTGCCGTTCTTGATGAAAATAATCGTTTCACGACAAACACAGGGACGTCGTTTTCGTCCCCATACATCGCTGGTGCCGCCGCACTGATCATGCAGAAGTTGAAGCAAACCCAGCCCAATTTAACCGGTGCCGACTTGGTGAACGCAGTTAAAGTTGCGTTAATGAATTCCGCTTCACCAATGAATGACGATCATTACTCTGGGGAACTAATATCACCTCGAAGACAGGGTGCCGGCCAGGTGAACGTCACCAATGCGGCGAACTTAAACGCGCTGGCAACCGACCCCACAACCAATCAAGGATCGGTTTCACTTAAAGCCATTGGAGAAACGACTAGATTTGCCGTTAACGTCGCCAATCACGGCGACAAACCTGAAACCTACCACGTGAATACCAGCAGCGGTCCGTTTACTGAAGTCCGTGACTCCAATCAACACGGTGTCGGCCGTGTCCATGATACAGCCATTGTTGGTGCGTCTCTTCAGTCCGATCAATCGGACATTACCGTTGCGCCGGGAAAAGCTTCAAGGGTTAACCTGACACTAAACCTTGCCGGCCAGGCGGCGCACGACAGTGTGGCAGAAGGTTACGTTAGTTTGACTAATTCAGATCCCAGTCAAAATTTGACGGTCCCCTATTTTGGCTACTACGGCGATCCAACTGAGGAACCGGCTCTCGACAAACCTGCTAACCAGTCTGGCAGCATCTTTAACGGCGGCTATTTACTTGATAATAAGGACATGCCACTGGGATTGAGCGATCGGACATCACTGGCCAGTTGGCTGAACACCCTCTCCGATCCGGATGCCTTGCGGGATTCAGTCGTTAAGAAAATTCAAAGCGATAAGGTGGCCTTTTCACCTAATGGTGATGGCCGTTCCGATGCGATCAGTCCGTATGTCTTCGCATTTCAAAATCTCCAAGCCGTGGCGGCTGAAATCACTGATTCTAATGGTCACGTTGTCCGAATAATTGACCAGGAAACCAACACCCAGAAGTCATTTCAGGAAAATGGCGCAGCCTACGTGGATGATCTGACTCTATCGCCGTCAATGCGGCTCAATCCATTGGCACTCAACTGGAATGGCATGGCATATGATCAATCAACCGGTAGGATGAAAGTTGTTCCAGACGGCCAGTACCACTATGTTTTGCAAACAACCAACTATAACGATGGCGCCGAAAAGAAGCAATCTTATAGCTTGCCTGTCAAGGTCGATACGGTCGCACCGGCAATTACCCAGACCAAATATCAAAACGGCCGACTGTCCGTCAGTTACTCGGATGTCGGTGCCGGCTTCACAGAGCTGTCGACACTAGCCGTCAAAATTGGCCAAAAAACGGTCGGTGTAAGCTTAAACAACGATGGCCAATCAAATACTGGCAACTTAACTTATAAGTTATCTGCCGCCAAACAGCGGGCACTCAAGCAAGCTAAGGGGAAACTCCAACTTCAACTGGCAGATGTTGCCGGCAATCAGACCCATAAAACCATTAAGCTTGTTCCAAGTCAGTATAAAACGATCAAGAAATCGCCAACCGGTACGTCAAAAATCGTTTGGACTGTTAAAACCGATGACTTGCAAACGATGATGAGTCATGCCAAGTTTGCAGTCACCACTCGTTTTCCCCCAACCAAAGGGATTACGTTTAAAGGGCTTAACGACAATGACTTAACCTTGATAAACGCGGCCAGCAGCGTGTATGATCCGGCTACCCATCAGTTAACGATTGCCGGAAAGGTCAACAACTCAAAGGACAAGTTGATTATTTTAAAGAGTCCGGATCAACATAGTCCCGGCGATCGGGTAAAAATTCAAAAGTCCGGGCAGTTTAAATTTGAAATGCCAGTCGCCCCTACAACTCAGCGTGGAATTGGCTACATTTTAAAGAAATCAACGAAAAACAAAGTGACAACTGTCCGTGGCACGCTCGTGGTCATTACGGATACCACGGTCCCGTCCCTGAATCTATCATTAAATCCTGGTGTGCAGCAAACTGGAAATCATTACCAGATGGACACAACTGAGGATCAGATTACAATTAGCGGTTCAGTAAATGACAATGTCGACGGCTATCGCCTGTTTATTAATGGCGATAATCTTTTCCATGAGCAAAACAACGCCGGCTGGGTTAATCACCAAGACCTTGGCGCTAACCCGAATCCACATGCTGCCCATCAATTCAGCCAAACTTATAATTTGAAAAACGGCCAAAATATTTTCACGGTTTCCGCGGTCGATGAAACAGGCAACACCACTACAAAGACCATTACCGTCATTCGTCAATGATCATAAATTGAATACGAAAAAGGAGCTCAAAATCATTTCTGATTTTGAGCTCCTTTTGCTATTAGTCATCAATTAACAGTAATTAAATTACTTCTTGAGACCTTCCCACTTCCAGTCAACAACTTCTGGAAGATCAGTTCCTTCTTGACGAATGTAGGCATTATGCTTGTCGATAGTGTCGTTCATACGTTGGATGAAGTAACCGGCCTTAACAGTGTAAGCTGGAATATCTTGAACAGCTTCCTTAGCAAGGCTGAAGCGATCCAATTGGTTCAAGACACGCATGTCAAATGGTGTTGTGATATCACCATTCTCACGGTAACCATGAACGTGAAGGTTGTGGTTATGACGATCGAAGAAGATATCCTTGATAAGTCCTTCGAAGCCATGGAATGCGAAGATAACTGGCTTGTCAGTAGTGAACAAGTTGTCAAAGTCTTCGTCGCTCAAACCACGAGGGTCAACCTTAGGTGAACGAAGCTTCAATAAATCAACAACGTTGATGTAACGAATCTTCATTTCTGGGAATTCCTTGTTCAAGATTGAGATAGCAGCCAATGCTTCCAAGTTAGGTTCTGAACCTGCGGCAGCAAAGACAACATCTGGTTCTTGACCTTGGTCAGTTGATGCCCAATCGATGTAGCCAAGACCATTCTTAACGAGGTTTTGTGCTTCATCCATTGTGTACCATTGACGACGTGGGTGCTTTGAAGTAACGATTAAGTTGATCTTTTCGTAAGTTCTGAATGCAACATCACCAACTGCTAACAATGTGTTGGCATCTGCTGGAAGATACTCACGGATAAATTCAGGCTTCTTCTCAGCTAAATGAGTTAACATACCTGGATCTTGGTGGGTATAACCATTGTGATCTTGCTGGAATACTGTTGAAGTATCAACAAAGTTCAATGAAGGATATTGCTTTCTCCAGTATTGTTCTGAAGCCTTACGCAACCACTTCATGTGTTGAGTCAACATTGAGTCAACAACACGTCCAAATGATTCGTAAGTAGCAAAGAATCCATGACGACCAGTCAATACATAGCCTTCAAGCCAACCTTCTGCTTGGTGTTCTGAAAGTTGTGAATCGATAACACGGCCGTGGTTTGAAAGATCTTCATCAAATGGTTCGTGAATATCTTCCATCCATTGACGCTTTGAATCATCAAGCAAGCTGTAAAGACGGTTTGACTTAGTTTCGTCAGGGCCGAATCCACGGAAGCTGGTTGGGTTAAGTTCAGCAACCTTTTCCAACCAGTTTGACCATTCGATCATATCTTGCTTTTGAGTAACACCACGATCAAATTTAACTTCGAAGTCGCGGATGTTAGGGAACTTCAATGGTTCTGGCTTGATACCACCATTGGTGATTGGGTTAACAGCCATTCGCTTGTCGCCCTTAGGAGCAACTTCACGAATTTCTGGAAGAACAGTTCCGTTTTCATCGAACAATTCTTCTGGCTTGTATGACTTCAACCAGTCAATGAGCAAGTCTTTATGTTCCATTGAGCCTGCAGCAACAGGAATTGGAACTTGGTGAGCACGGAATGAACCTTCGATAGGGTTACCATCGAGATCCTTCTTAGGACCAGTCCAACCTTTAGGTGAACGGAAGATAATCATTGGCCAGTTAGGCAATTTAACATTATCTGGAGTTTCGTTTTCACGAGCATTCTTTTGAATTGACTTGATTTCTTCGATCACATGGTCAAGAGTCTTGGCAAATTCTGCTTCAACCTTGGCATGATCCGTATCAGCAGTAGCTTCAACGAAGTATGGATCCCAGCCCATTCCTTTGAAGTAACTAGTTAAATCTTCGTCACTCATACGTGAAAGGATAGTAGGGTTAGAAATCTTGAAGCCGTTCATGTTAATGATAGGAAGAACAGCACCGTCGGTAATTGGGTTGATGAACTTGTCAGAGAACCATGATGCAGCCAATGGGCCGGTTTCTGATTCGCCATCACCAATTTCAACAGCAGCGATTACATCTGGGTTGTCTAAGATAGCACCGGTACCATGTGAAAGTGAGTATCCAAGTTCTCCACCCTCATGGATTGAACCTGGTGTTTCTGGTGCGGCATGAGAAGCAACTCCACCTGGGAATGAGAATTGCTTGAACAATTTAGCCATACCTTTTTCGTCTTGGCTGATGTTTGGATAGATATCTGAATAACTACCGTCAAGATATGAGTTGGAAACCATAACTTGTCCACCATGACCTGATCCTTCAATGTAGAACATGTTCAAATCGTATTTGTTAATAACACGGTTCAATTCTGCATAGATAAGGTTTTGGGATACGATAGTTCCCCAGTGACCAATAGGCTTAACTTTAACGTCTTTGGCTTCGAGGGGTCTCTTAAGCAATGGGTTGTCGCGCAAGAACAATTGACCTACTGAAAGGTAATTAGCGGCACGCCAGTACTTGTCAACAAGTTCCAAATATTCTTTGGAATCGTAATCTACTGTCATTAATTAACACTCCTTCTTCGATTTAACAACAAAGCTTCTGTATAGAATGTTCGTAAAATTCACCAATGAATTCTTGATCAATTTACATCACTAATACTAAACGATATTTTCAAAAAGTCAACCTTTTAGAAAATTGATACGGTCCAATATTTAGTGACAGAAAATTCTATACTTATTAGCTATTATGGACGCTTATAAAAGGTTCGTCCACTATTATTAATATTTTGTAACAAAATTTTCTCAATTTTTACTTAACGATTTTGTCGATGCCAATTAACGATGACTTGAGCGATGAATAAGGCCGCCAATACAGCAGTTGTCACAATAAAAGTAAACCGCATGCCAAAAATAAATGCCCCTGGCTGCGCAACCGGATAATCGTTGACTGGTCGTCCAAGATTCATGCTAATCCCACCAAATAGTAAAATATTGGCAAAAATCGAGCCAAGTGTCATACCGGTGTTTCTCGAAAAGCCCAGCAACCCGCTGGCAATTCCCAACTGGTCCTTGGCAACTGCGTTCATGACCAAAACGTTTGTCGGTGCTTGAAACAACCCATTTCCCAAACCAACAAAGCCCAGCCAAATGCACAGCACTATTAGCGAAGTGGCGTGATTAACACTGGCCAGCCCGACTTGGCTGATAATCAACATCGCTAGCGAAATGGCCGCGATGACGTGGGAGCCAAATTTGTCACTGAGCCATCCGGCAAACGGTGAGACGACAATTTGAATGATTGGAAAGCTGATTAAAATTAGTCCTGCCAGATCGGTACTAATGAGTCGATTCTGTTCCAAATAAATCGGTTCGATGATATTAACGACAAAATTAATCCCGTAAACGAGTACCGTCGCAAGTAAACTAAGGGAAAAATCACTGTTATGAAACAAGTGAAAATTCATGACGGGATTTTCTGCACGCATTTCAATATGCCTGAATGCCACAAGCAAAATCAGCGTTGCAATCATCAACCCCACAAAAGTAAAACTGGAAAAGCCGACTTGTTGACCCAAAATGAGTCCGACAAATAAACTGGCAGCCGTGATGATTAAAATCAGCATGCCGATAAAGTCAACGTTTCCCTTGGATTTGACCTCATTTTTAGACAACACCAGTTGACCAAGAACGATTGCCACCAATCCGACCGGTACGTTAACCCAAAATATGTAATTCCAGGGAAGATAAGTCAAAATCAGGCCACCAAGGCCGGGACCGGCGATGCTGCCCAAGGCAACTACTGAACCGAAGCTGCCTAGAGCAAGTCCCCGTTGCTGCTTAGAAAAGGTCTCGGTAATAATTCCGGCGTTGGTGCTCAGCGTCATACTGGCACCGATTGCCTGAACGGCTCGCATCAGTAAAATCCAGCCAAAGCCGAGGTTGAAGCCACATAATAATGACGCAATTGTAAAAATGACGGTGCCGATTTTAAAGACCCGTGCTTTGCCGAACAAGTCACCCATCTTACCAAACGGCAGCAAGAACATACAGGTCACGATCAGGTAACTTGATGCCACCCAGGTAATCTGTGACGTTGGCACGTCCATTGCCCGCGACATGACCGGTAATGCAATGTTGACAATACTGCTGGTCAACGTCGACATGAACGATAATAGGACGACTGCGGTAAAAATCCACCACCGATTTTGATTTGCGTGCTTCTCAACCATCTTCTCACCCCATTTCATCTATAGAATAAGCGTTTTTTGAGAAGGTAGTTGAAATGATGCTTAAAATAAAAGCAGTGAGCCGTTATTCGACCCACTGCAACTTAATTGCGAACCTAAATGAAATTAATGAAACATATTCAACAAGATATCAGCTCCCCAGGGAGTTGCGGCTAAAATCGCAAATATTAAGATCATAACGCCAACGCCGACAAAAATATTGCGGACGGCCGGACGCTCCTTTTGCTTAAATCCATAAACGAGAATGAAAATGCCAAAAATGGCGAGGACGAACATAATATAAAAACCCATGGGAGGTGCTCCTTTTATATTTTTTATCTAGCTGAAATGAGCTCTGACGACCGCAAGCAGCGCGCAGCGTCTAGCCTACTTGGCGACGGGCCTGACGCTAACTTCCAAGGGACCACTGCTTCAAACCCGGTTCAAGAGGGTGTTACTTTTTACCTAGCCGAAATGAGCTCCGACGCAACTGATGCTAACTTCTAAGAAGAGATGAATCAAAACCCAAACCCTGGGTTTTAATCCATCTCTTCTTAGAAACCGCATCAACCCGTTGCTCGTCGCTCTCTACTTATCTTCATCCAAATTCACAAACGTATTATAATTCAAATATTTATAGTGAATCCGCATATTTGAGACTTCAAACGGTGTTCCGTCATCCAGGAAGAAAATACCTTCCATCACACCGACCGGTTCCACCGGCTTCAATCCCAACAACTCCTGGTCCTCTTTTGTTGAGGGATCCGCCGTTATTGTCATGAACGACTTGGTAACCGAATTTCCAGTTGCGTCCTCAAAATAGTTGAAGATCGAGCCTTCTACTCTTTGCGCATTTAGCTCAGGTGCGACCCTGATTGGAATATATCCCAACTCAATCATAAACGGCTTGTCATCAAACGACCGCAACCGTTTAATTTCGTACACAAATTCACCCGGATTTAAAAATAATTCGGTCTGCAATTCTTCACTTGCCGGCACAACCTTGAAGTCCAACAGCTTAATTTGTGGCGTTTGGCCATCACTCTTAAAACTATCTGTAACCCCTAAATTGGATCCCTCGTATTGAAAAATGGTTTGATTCTTCTGATACAGCGGGTTAATGAATGTTCCGGATCCCCGCTTTTTGAAAATAATTCCCTGATTTGCCAAAACATTCAACGCGCGTTTAATTGAACTTCGGCTAACACCATAAGATTCGCTCAGGCTTCGTTCATCCGGCAGTTTCTTTGAGGCAAACTCGTTTGCCTGGATGCGTTCCTTCAAATCCTTCATGATGTTGCGATATACTAAATCAGCCATTTGTGCTCCTTATAAAATCGTTAACTTGATCTATTATTAATAAAGTATAACAGATTATCATTCTCTTTGTTCAGCCGGAATCATGTCCCAGGTTGTGATAAAATATCTCTGAGGTGTTATGACATGTCAAAAAAGAAGAAGAATCAAGTTCATAAAACGCTAGTGGAACAAATTTTAGATAAGCACAAAATCCCCTTTGTCCAAATGGAATTTCCAACTCACAAAGAGGGTGATGTTGAACAAATTACCGTTGATCACGTTGACCAAGACGAACACCAAATTTTCAAAACGCTGGTACTGACTGGAAAAAATACCGGTCCTGTTGTTGGTGTCGTCCCAGTTGACGAACACTTGGACGAAAAGAAGCTGGCCAAAGTGTCCGGCAACAAAAAAGTCAACATGGTGCCATTGAAGGATTTATTAAAGACGACCGGCTACCAACACGGTGCCAACACCCCCATTGGCATTTGGGAAAAATTTCATTACCCCATTTACGTTGACCAAGAGGCAAAAGATATGGGCGACATTATCGTATCGTCTGGTCAAATCGGCCGGTCAGTTAAAGTCGATGCCCAACAAATGGTCGATTTAATCGGTGGAAAATTCGCCGACATAAAGGAATGACAAGATGCTCAAAGATATTTTGACAAACATTGGTTTGGTACTCGGATTACTCATCGGGGTACCATTTCTTTTTATCTACCTACTTTCAGCAATCAACCGCAACACAAAACAACAAATTGCCAATCGCTTTGGCGTTAAAGGCCAGTTGGTATTTGGCTTTCTTGGCATCATCGTTCATGAAGCCAGCCACCTGATCGTAGCACTTGTTTTCGGCCACCACGTCGACCAGTTTCGCTTAATTCGCATCCCCACCGCTGAAAATGAAACACTGGGTTACGTCCACCACACGTGGCGAAAGCAAAACATCTACCAGAATATGGGCAACCTGTTTATCAGGGTGGCACCAATCTTTGGCTGTTGTTTAACGACACTCTTATTAGCTCGGTCCTTCATCCCCGAAGTTTACCAGTCTTTGATTGTTTCGACTCAGCAGTCCTTCGGGCAAATCGGCTGGCTGATGCCGTCGGTCAACTGGCTTTCTTTACTGATCTTCTTGGTCATTGCGGCCAACATTTGTATCGGTGGATTTGACCTGAGCTCAGCTGATTTTGAAAATTCTAAACAGGGCTTCTGGCAGGCCATTTTATTCCTGGTGGCAGTCACAATCATCATTTCAATCACGCCATTTTCAGCGGGGTTCTTCGCCCTGCTTGGCCACTTCACAACGATAATTGTGGTGATCTCGATTTTTAATCTCGTGATTTCAACACTGATGAACGTCATCTTTCGGGTTATTTAGACCCATTCCACTCGTCGACAAATTCACTGACAAAGTCCTGCATGACTTGTTGGCGATGCTCGGCGATTTTTTTAGCTGTGGGTGTATTCATTTGATCTTTTAACTTGAATAATTTTTCATAAAAATGGTTAATCACCGTTCCGCGTTTTCGATACTCGGACTTGTCCATCCCCGTCCGTGGCATGATTCGTGGATTATACATGATTTCACCGAAGTGGCCGCCAAAGTAAAATGTCCGCGCGATACCGATTGCGCCAATTGCATCCAAGCGATCAGCGTCTTGGACAATTTGGCCCTCAATTGACAACTTGTGGTGCGCCTTAAGATTGGCGCTATACGACATATTATCAATGATCGCAAACACGTTGGTGATAAAGGCATCATCGTAGCCAACTGCTTTGAGCTGGTCGACAATCGCCTGTCGTTTCGCTTCAGGGTTGGTAGTGACCTTGTCGTCACTGACATCATGAAGATACGCGGCGATAACTACCAACGATTCATCAGCGTCTTCGCCTTTTAAAATTAATTTGGCCAGACTGACGACCCGCTCAATATGAGTGTAATCGTGTCCGGTCGTTTCGTACCCGAGTTCTTTTTGGACGAACCCGCGGATTTGTCTGAGTCCATTAATCATATGCCGCTCCTTTTTAGATAACTGAGAGAATATATAACGCCAGCTTACCGAGAATGAGGCTCCAGAACAGTTGCCAGTGTAATAAGTAAGCATGCTTGATTGCTTTGAGCCATGTCAGCGCAAACGTCCACCAGTGCACATGGCTGCGGTTTTGGACGTAATATTGGCCTATCTCTGTTAACATCACAAATAACAACAATTCAAGTAGCACCATCAAAATAAAGTAGCCAACGTAAATCACGACAATCAGCCATTTCAACGTCCCAAGTGATGACTGAGCTGCCGCAAAAATACTTTGTGCGGTGCCGCCCATGATAAAAGCCCCAATGATACTCAACCAAAGCGATGATAAAATCGATGTTGGCATAATCGATAGTATCAAAATTGGCAGCAATAATTGAAAATCTTTTCTCAGTTCTTCAAAAGCCAGTGGACCAATAACGCTGAAAAACGAACCCACACTTTTCACCTGACCAACGTAGTCAAACCCATATTGGAGTGACATCCCAATAAAGACGACGATGGAAGCAACAGCCCAAACGACGACAAAAAAATTCTGGCGGTAGACTGTTAAAAGCGTCAATAATTGTGTTTTAAAATTGGCTGGTTTAGTTGACATTTGAGTTACCTTCTTTTGGTATTTAAGTATTAGTATACCTTTCATTAGAATAATTGTAGAGGTCTGTGAACATTTAAACAAACAATAGGCCAGGACAAAACTAGATGTTTTGCTCTGACCTTTTTTATGCAAATATTATCTTGTTAAATTGTGCGTCCAGTCCCATCTTTCGGTTGTTTAAGCAATTATATTCTGGAAGCTAATTGCTATTCGGTCACACTGTTTAATTTATCCCGTAAACAGATTGGTGCTTCACTGCAGCCTTATATGCCGCTATCGCCAAATTAACCTGGCCGACACCATACAGTTGGCTGGTGGCGTGCTTGATTGAGCCGGATCGATTAACGTACGTCAGCATTGCGAGCAGTGGCGTCGCTGTTTGGTTCGCCTTGATGGGTGTCGTGTTCACGTATTTTTGAGTCGTTGAATCGTTTGCTAAGGCGATGATCGCTTCGGCTGTCGAATTCGCGTTAGCCGTCGTTTTGCCATTGAATGTGTAGCCAAAAGCGCCGTTGGGTTGGGAAATACTGAATAGGAATTTTTGGCCGCTTTGAATACTTGAGCGAACATGGTTGCTACTGGAACCACTCCGAGAAAGGGCTGTTAAGACCATGCTGGTCGTGTCGGCGTCCTTGGTTCCCTGAGCGTTATTGTACGTCCACCCCGAATTTGTCAATTGCGCATTCACCAACCGCGAGCTCAGACTGGTCTTGCTAAATTTGGCGTTGCTTGGCCGTTTAAATTTACTGCTCATCGAAACGGCAATCAGCACCTGAGCTTGTGAGCTGGCTGTTTGGTTGGAAATGCGTGCGCGATACAGCCTGGCCACCAGATTGATTCCGTGTTTTTGGTGATATGGCTTGTATTTTTTCGCGTTCATCCCCATCGCCGACACCGCCATTACGGCATTGGCTAACGAAGCGGCCGGCGTATTTCGCTTAATCACCAAGTTCTTACGTAATAAAGTTCTTTGCTTGGTGGTGAAACGATAATGGTTTCCTTTGAGACCAAGTAAAAAATCGGAGTAACCAGAAGATGCACCAGTATCCGGATAAGCTTTCTTGCTAAAAATGGCACTGGTCTTACCGGACAAGCCGGTTCGATTTTTGATCAACATCTTTTTGGCATAGTTATAGGTCCGTTTTGTCTGGGTGTGGATCGTCGTGGCTGTAGCCGTGTGCACAGATGCTGCGTTAGTCGTTGTCGCAAAAGTAACGGCCATCAACGCAGCGGTTGATGCCACCAGGATTTTTTTAATCAGTTGATTCATATGAAAGAACCTCCTCAAAATACGTCATTATTTGTTGTAAGTCAGCGAAATTTGATCACCATTTTTGACAGTATACGCACCAATGGACACGTTCGGTTGGTTGCCATTGACTGCGTATAACCAGCCGGTCATGGTTCCCGCTGGCCCGGCATTATATCCATTAATCCCTTTAACGTAAGCTGTACTGCCGGATCCACTGATTGTAATCGATAAGTTGTGTTGTGAAGCCAGGGCATTTAACGCGTCCAGCGCTGTTTTACCTTTGGCCACCGTGACGCTGCCACTTGCAATTACTGAGCCATTGGCGTTAATCGTCAATGTTACCGTCTCAGTGCTGGAGTCCGTGTTAGAACCAGAATTGGCATTGGCATTTCCAGCCGGATTAGTCGGCACATTGTTTGGCAGTGTGGCGGTCCCATTGGATGTCGTTGGCGTCGTTTGCTCTTGGGTCGTCGTAGAAGATGAACTGGTTGCAGATGAAGTGGGGACAGTCGGTGTTGCCGTGGCATCAGTGTTTTGAACAACCGCTTTTGCAATCCGAGTGGCAAATACCATTTTTTTGTTGGCGGAGACGTAACAGCCATTGGCCAACCGCAGACGAGTTGTGCGCCCGTACTTAACAACTTGTTTAACTGCTAGAAGCGCATTTTTCTTTACATGATGCTTCCTATCGGTCAGTTTGACTTTTCCATACTCATTGATTCCTTTAGGATTGATCACTTTAACCTGGATAACTTTAGCAGAATAGTAAGCCCTTGAGAAATGGGTTGCCCCTGCTAATGCGTAGCCGGTCTTACCACTCCCGAGGTTTTTCAGCTTATAAATCGGCTGGCTGTTTTGATTGATCGTTTGGCTGATGACGAGAAACATCGGCCGCTTGGTTCGAGGTTGCTTCTGATAGGTCCGTATGAGATTGGACTTGGTAAAGTGAGTCGTTTTGTACAGCTTAACCTTCGTCAACCCATAGACAACCGATCCCTTGATACTTTGATGCTTCTTTTGAGGGGTTGGCGCTACTTGCGAACTTGCGCTTGAGGCTGAACTCGATGAATTTGCCCCACTACTAATAATCGTCGTGTAATTATTGTTGATCGTGGTCGGTGTTGTACTTGTCGAATTGGCGTTTGAATCAACAATTTTCACATTGTTGATTGCCGCAATCCCCACCGCTCTGTCGGCAATTGCTTCTTCAGCCGAGGTATCAGCATTAATCTTTGTGATTGAACTTTCTAGAATCTGGTTAACCTGACTGATCGCGGTTGCCTTATCAGTTGCGGAGCCTACCGTATCGCCGTTAATTACTTGTTTTTGAGCCGTGGCCGCCTGATTTAATTTAGCAAGTTCTCGTGGCCTGAAGGTCGGGTTCTGTTCAAAATTAAAGATCCACCCCTGACCACCATCTTTGGTAAATTTGGCTTGTTCCAAAGTATAGGTGGCTTGCTGAAGCAGCATCGAATTACTGTCCGCATCAACGTCTTTTTGATCCAATAAACGTTGAACGGGGGCTTTGTAATCCGCCTTATTGTTTAATGACGTATAAACATCGACGCCCGCGGCTGCCAGTCCGTCGACCATCGTAATGTTGTTATACTGATCCTCCTTATTATCTTGATTGCCAAAGCCACCGTTTGGTTGGTAATAGTGATTTTCAACTTCGGCTACCGCTTTTGAGATTGCCGCGGGAACCCCTGGCTGATCCGTATTCATTGAGAGTGCCTGTAGGGCTCGTCCAGTAGGATCAACATCACCCCACGCAGACTTCCAGATACCTGATGCTGAGTCCCGAGCAGCCAAGAGTTTGGTCGTCAAACTTGCCCGCGCTTTTTCACTTGCTTTGCCGTAACTTCCAGTACTTAAAGCTTCCAGGTCGTTAACCAAAGTATATAAATCCGGCTTCTCCTTTTGTGCCAGTGGATCGTTAATAACCTGCCCCACCAAATCCTTTTTATTGATGTTGGCCGGATCTTTTCCCAAAGCACGAAGACCAATGACGCCCGCAACGTTTGAAACGCCGGCATAGCCATGATCCTCCCCGCTCAGAAAATAGTTCGTGGTAACAATGTCGTTATAGGCGTTTTGTGCCTGGGCATCGGTAATGCCATTGTCACTGGTGGCCAAAATGGCGGCATCCCACGCATCTAACGTCTCTTTTTGCGCGGTCAGTTTGACGCCGGATGCAATGGCTGAATCAACGTCGGCCGAAGTATCTGCTCTGGCAACGTTACTTCCTCCGGCAAATAATAAGGTCAACCCTAATATGAGTGATATCCAATAAACAAACTGCTTTTTCTTCATGCGTATGCTCTCCTCCAAATAATTAAATCGTGATGACGCCCTCAACAAAAAATGAACACAACAAAAAAGCCCGGCTAGTTTCGCTAGCCAGGGCCGTTTCTCAATCACTAATAACCTAAATTCAGACACTTATTTTGGGTACACAAAATATCCGAGAGATACGCTATTAATTGACAAAGCCGACCCTAAGAAGCTTTGCAATCGGCATAACAAACGTATCCTGACTTGATCTCGTCCTACAACTGTCCTCTTTCCAGGGTGACCCAGTGAGTTGTGACAGCTTCGTCAATCTTACAGTAGCGAAGGGGCTGTAAAGGATTTGCACCTTTTTCCGTTTTATTATGCTTCTTAACATGGAAAATTATAGCATAGAAAGTTGACCGATCTTGGAGCTTTTGAAAAAGTGTTAGTAAAATGCTGTTTTAGGACAGCTGCACAAACCGGCACTCCCCAAATAAAGCTCAATAGCCCAGCCACGCGAGTAATTGCGTAACTGGGCTATTGGTGATCTGGCGGTTCTCATTTATCGTGTTGCCAATGCTACAAATTTCTTTGGATAGTTAAGTACCTCTCCCGGGTTAGGCTGCTTTTTAGGACAGCTCCGACGCAACTGATGCTAACGTGTAAGCCTAAAATGATTTAAATCCAAATTCGGGATTTTAATCATTTTAAGCTTACACACCGCATCACCCGTTGCTCGTCGCTCACTTATTCCATTAATACTCAGAAGCTAAACGGTTTGTTCCGCTCACTATTTTTCTACATTCGTTCCTTCATAATCGTCAATCATAATTTGCTTCAAATCGGCAATCAAAGGTTCCTTTGGGTTGGCTGTCGTGCATTGGTCTTCGTATGCTAATACTGCAAGACGATCAACTGCTGCATCGAACTTCGCCTTGTCAACGCCCCAAGCCTTCAAGCTTAAGGTTACGCCAACTTCATGAGCTAACTTGATAATTCTTTGAACTAATCCTTCGATCAATTCATCGTCGTTCTTACCTTGAATTCCAACGTAACGGGCAATTTCTGCATAGTCCTTGTTGGCACGGAAGTACTCATACTTAGGCCATACGGCGATCTTTTCTGGTAATTTGGCATTGTAACGAATCACATGTGGCATCGTGATTGCAATCGCGATCCCATGGGTCAAGCCGAATTCGCCACCAAGCTTATGAGCAACTGAATGGTTAATTCCTAAGAAGGCATTACCAAATGCCATTCCGGCTAAGGTTGCAGCGTTATGCATTTCTTCTTTAGCGTGCATGTTGCCATTGTATGAGTCAGCCAGGTTGTCAAATACCAACTTGATTGCTTGCAGTGACAATGGACGGGTGTAATCAGATGCCATTGTCGAAACGAATGATTCGATTCCGTGGCATAACGTATCCAAACCAGAAGCAGCAATGTTACCCTTTGGTACAGTTTCAACAAATTGTGGGTCAACAATCGCAACATCAGGTGTCAAAGCGTAGTCAGCCAATGGGTACTTAACATGCGTCTTTGAGTCGGTGATAACAGCAAATGGTGTCACTTCCGAACCAGTTCCTGAAGTTGTTGGGATCGCAATCATTTGAGCCTTCTTAGGCTTGTTGAAGCGATATGCCCGCTTTCTGATATCGATGAATTTCTGCTTAGCACCGAAGAAGCTGGTCTTAGGGTCTTCGTAGAATAACCACATGTTCTTGGCAGCGTCCAATGGAGAACCACCACCCAAGGCGATGATTGTATCAGGCTTGAACGCGTTCATTTGACGAACCCCTTTTTCAACCGTATCAGTGGTTGGATCAGGTTCAACACCTGAGAACAGTGAATATTCGATTTCATTAGGACGACGCTTCAATTCGTCAAGCACCTTGTCAACGTAACCGAACTCAACCATTTCTGGGCTGGTTACGATGAATACCTTGTTAATGCCAGGCATATCCATGAGGTAACGAACAGAAGTCTTTTCAAAGTAAACTCGTGGTAACTTAATCCATTGCATATTATTTCGTCTCTTTGCGATAGTTTTGACGTTCAACAGGTCATAGTCGGTAACGTTATGAGAAATCGAGTTGGCTCCCCATGAACCGGTACCTAATGTCAATGATGGTGTCATTTCGTTGTAAAGGTTACCGATACCACCAAAGCCACCTGGCGTGTTGACCAGAACACGGGCTGCTTTCATTTGTTTACCAAATTCAAGTGCCAAGTCGTCGTCCAAAGTTTGGATGCCGGCCGTGTGACCCATTCCACCGAAGTGAAGTAATTCGTCACAGATCTTGAATCCTTCTTCATGGTTCTTAGCCTTGTAAATGCTGATGACCGGGCTGAGCTTTTCAGCTGACAATGGGTACTTAGGACCAACGCCAGTAATTTCAGCGGCTAATACTTTAGTGTTGTCAGGAACTTTGATGCCGGCTAATTTAGCGATCCCTTTGGCTGATTTACCAGCGATAGGACCTTTAACACCACCGGTCTTAGGGTTGAACATTGCTTCTGCCAACTTGTCCTGGTCCTTCTTTTCGACAAAGAAGACACCGTTCTTAACTAATTCCTTCTTAACTTCAGCGTAGATATCAGTATCAATAACCGCACTATTTTCAGTGGCACAAATCATTCCGTTATCAAAGGTCTTTGAGAGAACCAAATCGTTTACGGCACGCAGGATGTTTGCAGTCTTTTCGATATAGACAGGACCGTTACCCGGACCAACACCTAAAGCAGGCTTTCCAGTTGAGTAAGCAGCTTTAACCATGCCTGGGCCACCAGTAGCAAGCGTACTTGCGACACCTGGGTGGTTGATCAATTTAGTGGTTGCTTCAATACTTGGTTCTTCAATCCATTGAATACAACCTTCAGGAGCACCGGCAGCAATCGCAGCGTCACGAACAATTTTTGCAGCAGCGATTGATGACTTCAATGCTTGTGGATGGAAACTGAAGATAATTGGGTTTCGAGTCTTCATTGAAATAATTGATTTGAACAACGTCGTTGAGGTTGGGTTGGTAACTGGGGTAATTCCAGCCAGAACACCCAGAGGTTCAGCAACCGTAATCAGTTGACGTTCTTTGTCATCCTTGATCACACCAACAGTCTTGTGGTCGCGAATACTGTGCCAAACTTCTTCAGTGGCGTACATATTCTTAATTGCCTTGTCTTCAGCAACACCACGGCCGGTTTCTTCATAAGCCATGATGGCAAGATCCATATGCTTGTCTTGGCCGGCCATTACCATTTGGTGGGTAATGTGGTCAACTTTTTTCTGGTCAAATGAGTCCATAATTTCAAGTGCCTTTTGGGCCTTTGAAACCAATCCATTAATGACAGTATCAACGTCAGTTGTGACGTCCTTCTTTTGCTTTGTTTCTTTTGCTTTATTATCAATCATTGATTTTCCTCCAATGAAAAGTTTGTAGGTTGTTTGTTTGTTATCAATTTCACAAGATTAATCATATCACGTATTTTTCAAATGTAAATAGTTTTGTTCAAAAAATCACAATTTATTTTTTGTAAGCGATTGCAGGCTGATGTAGCAGCAAACAAAATAAAAAGGACTTGTTAAACAAGCCCTTTTTATATGAAAGCGGTTCCATTATTTATATGTGAATCATTTCACGACATTCAACTTTTACTTGGTGATTTTAGTCAACGGCTTTTGAATGATCTGCAGGAGCTTTTCTGACTGAATCCGGTCAATAATGACGTTAACGGCCACCTGCATGAATTTGTCATTTAGATTTTTCTCTTCCAGTGCCCGGCTGTTTCGGCTGTCCATATTCTTAAATGAAAATAATAAGCGTTTGATGAACGTGTCGTAGGCCTGCTGCGGATAAATGTTGGCGGTGACCTGATCGATGCCGTGGCGAATTGTCTCTAGCGAAAATGCTGGTTTAAGCAAGCTAATCAAAATCACGTCGGCCACCTGCATGGTTTGATACTTTTTCTTAACCGGCGCCATGATCGCCTTATTTTTAACGTAATTATTGATCATCGCAGGAGTGACTCTATCAATCCCAATGGGCCCCAGCGTCTCGTTAACCAGAGCGACGAGTTGATCCATGTACAATTCAAATTTGGGTAAATCTGCCCACAGTGGCAACTCCACCATTTTGAGCTTTTGCTCCCACTGTTCGTATTGTTCTTCGTTATTGTTCATGTTATCACTCCTTTGTATCTATTATACCACGTTATCTAGTGTGAGGGTCTAGATGAAATCTAGAGTGTGACGAGCAACGGGTGATGCGGTGTGTAAGGGAAAAATGATTGAAATCCCGAATTTGGATTTAAATCATTTTTTTCTTACACGTTAGCATCAGTTGCGTCGTCCACAGGACTAGACGCTGCACTATGTTTACGGTCGTCGGAACACGTTTTTCGACTATAGACAATCCAACCTCAACCCCCTCTCCAAAACCCACGACCAAAAAAACGACCCGAACCACCCGTCCAAGTCGTTAAAACCTTCATTCAATTATTTCACACTGGCCTGTCGCTTTTTCTCTCGCCGATCCAATACTCGAGCAATCACACCCTGCATAAAAATATACAACGGATAAGCGGTCGCAATCAGTGGGACTGCGTAAAGCCAGATATCCTTATTGAAGAAAGAGACCAATGAAAAGACGTTATTAAAGAAAATGATGATCAATAAAAACGCCGCTAGTACCAAGACGTCCATGCCAATTTTTAGCCGGTTCATCGGTCTTGAAACCATCAAAAGTGCCAACCAGCAGATTGCGCCAGTCAAAAGAACACACAGTGTCGAGGTGAACTCGTATTTTAATCCAAAGACCAAACCAATGACTTCAATTATCATGATATAGCCAACAATGCAGACTGCTGCAGGCGTCGAAATAACCAGCACCTGTTTCATAAACTGATTGGTAATTTTATTAAAGTTGGGTTCCAACGCCAAGAAGAACGATGGAATTCCCACCATCAACGACGTAATTGGTGTCAATTGGATGGGTTCAAATGGATAACCCATCGCAAAGAAAACAAAGATAAACGAGAGGGCAACCGAATACATGGTCTTAATTAGATACATTGACGCAACCCGCTCGATGTTATTGATAACCCGACGTCCTTCTTTCAAAACGTCGATCATGGCATCAAAGTTGGAATTGATTAAAACAAAATCAGCGATACTTTTAGTACTTTCACTTCCAGAAGCCATGGCAATCCCACAGTCAGCTTGTCGCAGCGCCAACAAATCATTAACCCCGTCTCCAGTCATTGCGACCGTGTGCTTCCGTTCTTGAAGCCCACTAATCAGCCGCTTCTTTTGGTCAGGTGTAACACGACCAAAGACAGTGTTTTGAGCCGCAATCTCGCCGAAATCATCATCATCTTGAACGGTGGTCATATCAATACTGTTTTGCGCGCGATTAATTCCAGCCTGAGTGGCAATTGTTGAGACTGTCGTCGGGTCATCTCCTGAAATCACCTTAATGTCGACATCTTGATTGTGGAAATATTGGAACGTGTTCGCCGCATTAGGTCGAATCACATCTGAAATTAAAATAAGGCCAATCAGTTTTGGTGAATTAAGCGGCTTTCTGGGATCCAGATTATCCACCTGGGCAACTGCCAGCACCCGGTAACCTAACTCGGCGTTCTGGGTAATTTGGGCCCGAACTGACGGAGACAATTCTTTAAAGATAAATTGCGGCGCGCCAAACACATAGTCGTGACCGTCGCTAAATCCGACGCCACTCCACTTTCTTTCTGATGAAAACGGGATAATCTTTTCGGTTTTAAGTTGTGGATCGTCAATCGCGTCTTTGATTGCGTTGGCCGTTTCGTTGCCGTCACCTGTCCCATAAGTGATTCCGGCGACAACTTTTTCAACTTCGGCAGCCGGGACATCCTTCATCATCGGAATGGCTTTGACGAACTTCAAGTCGCCGCTGGTAATTGTCCCCGTCTTATCCAGACAAATCACGTCAACCCGAGCTAATGTTTCAATAGCGGGCAAATCTCTAACCAAGGTCTTTTTTCGGGCCAAATGCATAGCAGAAACGGCCAGTGTCATGGATGTTAACAACACCAAGCCTTCCGGAATCATCCCAATCATGGCAGCTGCCGAGCCTAAAATCGCCCGGTTAATTCCAGTTCCACCATATAATTTGGCAACAAATAAGATAATCCCCAAAGGAATAATGACGTAGGTCAACACCTTAATGATTCGGTTAATGGTGTTCAGCAGAATACTTGACGTATCTTTGCCCTGTTTAGCTTCATTGGATAAATGGTTAACAAACGTATCCGCGCCGACCTTTGTGACCAGCATTTTACCTGACCCGCCAATTAAATAAGTCCCGGATGTCAACGGATCACCAATCGCTTTTGAGATCGTTGACGACTCACCGGTAATCGGCGACTCGTCGACTTCGATTCCCCGTGAGCGAACAACTTCACCATCGACCGGGATTTGGTCGCCACGCCCCAACTGAATGATATCGCCCAAGACAATGTCTTCTGGCCGCAGCTGGACATCTTCGCCATTTCGAACCACATTAATTTTACCTTCGGCCAGCAGCACCATTTTGTCGACTTGGCGTTTCGACCGGATTTCTTGAATGATTCCAATTGCGGTGTTAAAAAAGGCAATCCCCAAAAATAGCAGGTTTTTGTAGCTGCCAGTATAAAAGACTAACGCTCCAAGAACCACGTTAATTAAATTAAAGAGCGTAAAAATATTATCCCGCAAGATCTCTCGCACGCTTCGTGTCAGGGATTGCTCCGCGGTATTTTTATGACCACTCTTAATTTGGGCCTGAACTTGCGCATCAGTCAGCCCAAAATCGGGATTCACGTTGGAAATGTTGCCATCTGCCATCAGTTAACACCTCACTTACGACAATTGTACAAAATATACCGGAAAAATCACATTGATTTGTGTTACCAATCCCAATTTTATACGATTCTTATTGATTTTAACTAAAATTCAAACGATTTTATCAACACGGCATATGCTAAAATGGATCTAAATAACTCCGAGGGGGTACCGAAATGTTTCAAGTAGATAAGAGTACTTATAAATTGGCGGATGGCCACGAGATGCCGATGATGGGATTTGGCACCTACAAATTGGACAATCCCGACCTGATGAACAAAACCATTGCGACGGCCTACGAAAGCGGCTACCGAATGTTCGACACCGCTCAATACTATCGCAACGAAAAAATGCTGGGTGACGCCATTCGAAACGTTGCCAACCGTGACGATGTCTTCATTATCGACAAAGTCACCGAGATGAACCAGGGCCACGATCTCACCATTAATAGTACCGATTTTTCCCTGCAGCAGTTAGGGACCGATTACGTTGACCTGCTATTGGTCCACTGGCCGGTTGCCGAACACTTTTTTGAGACTTGGCATGCCTTAGAGGAACTTAAGAAACAGGGAAAAGCCAAATCAATTGGGGTCAGCAACTTTACGCAATCTCAACTGGAACTGTTAAAAACCCAGGCAGATGAAATGCCGGTGGTCAACCAGATCGAAACTCATCCTTATTTGACCCAACAACCAATGATTGCGTTTGACAAAAAAATGTCAATCGTCACTCAGGCTTGGAGTCCATTAGGCAGAGGTGCCGTCTTAGACAACCCGATGCTTGCAAAAATGGCCAAACATCACGGTAAAACGCCAGCACAAATCATCCTAAGATGGGACATTCAAAGAGGCATCTCCATTATTCCAAAGTCGCAAACGCCAGAGAGAATTAAAGAAAATACCGAGTTGGACTTTGAATTGAGTGATGACGAAATGAGTATGCTTAACGTCATGAACAAGTTCCAACGGACTGGAAATGAGCCTGAGCTCGTGTATGAATTGGGCAAGCAGTACTAAAAGCAACGGCATAGGCTAAAACTAATTGATTTTGAAGGGAGTGACCCTATGGACCTAGGACAACTAACCAGCCAAATTGTTTTGATGTTTGTTCTCATGCTAATCGGTGTTCTGATTAATAAGCTGGGGTTCATGCATCCCCAAACATCAAATGACCTGACAAATATTTTATTGTATATCGTCTCACCCTGCCTCATCATTGGGGCATTTGAGCGATCTTATTCTCCAAGTCGTCTGAAACAATTGATGCTGGTCGTAATCGGTATCGTTGTTTTTTACATAATTGAAATTATTGTCGCCAAATTTACGTTTGGCCGATTAAGTAACATTAACCTCCAAAGAATTACCCAGTATGGCAGCATCTATTCAAATGCCGGCTTCATGGGCATCCCGCTAACCAGTGCCCTTTTTGGCAACACCGGCGTTTTCTTCGCAGTGGCGTCCTTGGCCGGATTCAACGTATTTAGCTGGACCCACGGCGTTTCTTTGTTTAAGAATCCCAAGCAAACCACCGATCACTGGCAAAATTTCCGTGAGATTATCATGAATCCAAATATTATTGCCATTTTTCTAGGATTATTGATTTTTCTGGTTTCGTTTCACATGCCAGCCCCCGTTGATCGGGTCATCCACTACGTCAGTTCAATCAATACGCCATTGTCGATGATTGTCATCGGCAATAGTCTGGGCAACATTCGCATCAGCCGGCAATTAATCGACTGGCACTTGTGGCTGGCACTTTTCTTCAGAAATCTATTATTCCCAATTTTGTCAATTTTCGTTCTTCAAGCACTGGGTGTCTCCGGGGTCGCGCTTTATACAACCGTCCTCATGGCAGCTTGCCCCGCAGCAGGATTAGTCGTTTTATTCACGCTGCAGGCCTATGGCGATACCAGTCCGGCAGTCGCACTGATGAGCCTGTCAACGATTTTGAGCTTGGCGACAATTCCGCTGGTGTTTGCGCTGATGATGGCACTTTAAAATAAATCAAAAAACAGGGTAAAAGACCAACCACCAAAGTGGTCGTCTTTTATCCTGTTTATTCTTGGCAATGCCCGCAATCTTAACTGGATTGTTTGATCGCCAATGTTCAACTGTCTAAGGATTAACGGACAATTTTTTCATCCAAGACTTCTGCCAGCTTCTTTAAAGCTTCGTCACGAGTCTTAAGCACATCCATGTTCCAAATGATTGTGTCAATGTCGCCACCAGCATAGTCAAATTTTTCATAATAGATGTAAGGATCTTTGTCACTGTTCTTAAATACGCCATCAATTTTTTGGGCGAATCCCTTTGACCAGTCATCGTCATCCATTTCTGGAATATCTTTTTTGGTGACATAACCCTTTTCATTAATCAGATCAACTGCTTTTTTAATTTGTTCGTCGGTGTATTTGAGGTCTTTATCATTATATCGCTCTTCAGCATCGGCTTTCTTTTCGGCAGCACTTTCTCTTACCTTCTCAGCCATGATAACATCCCCTTTATTTTGATCTACCTTAATGCTAGCACTGATTTGCATGAAAAGTTAAGAAAAAAGCCTGCTGAATGGACGAATAATTTCAAATGACTTAAAAAATCTCTTGTACCGGCGTATAATTAGTTGTAATCTGAAGTTTACAGATTCAGGTTATTTTTTAACTCTAGACCATTTTTGAAATGAGGAATTGAATTTTGGACGATAGCCAGATACTGACTAATCTAATTATTGTTATAGTAACGTTTTTCTTTGCGGCATTCTTTGTGGCCAGCGAATTTGCATTAGTTCAAACTCGTGCCAGTGCCCTTGAGGAAAGAAAGAAAAATCTTGAGGAAGCTAAGGGTAAAAATACCAAGGGAAGCAAAAAGCTGAACCGGGAAATTCACATGGTCACCAACTTAAATGAATATCTCTCAACGACTCAAGTTGGTGTCAGCCTTGCGGGAATTATTTTAGGTTATCTTGGTGAGTCTTTTGTGGTAACGATTCTAGTGGACGTCATGGAGATTCACAATTCTCCAATCGATCCGACAGCCGCCCATGCAGTCGGGGCCGTGCTTGGAATTATCATTCTGACGTATTTGGAAGTTGTTTTAACTGAAATCGTCCCTAAAAACATCAGTATTGATATGCCCATGCAAGTGTTGTCGTTTATCAGCACACCATTGCACTATTTTCACGTGATCTTCTACCCGTTCGTATGGCTGCTCAACATTTCAGCTAACGGAATCGTCAAGATGATGGGCCTAAAGGTAGCTAATGAAAATGATGAGTCGTTCTCACAGGCTGAAATCCTCAATTTGTCAAGAAACGCCGTTAAGAGTGGTGCCTTGGAACAAAACGACTATTTGTACATGCAGCGAGCCTTCCAGTTAAACGACAAGGTTGCCAAAGATATCATGATTGACCGAACCCAACTGGTGGTCATTGATATCACCACCACTGTGAAGGAAGCCGTTCAGGTTTACTTGCAGCAGAAGTTCAGCCGTCTTCCGGTTGTGGCTGATAATAATAAGGACAAGATCCTTGGGTATGTCTATAATTACGACTTGATTCGCCAATCACAAGTCGACCCCACCATCAAGATTGATCGCTTGCTTCGGGACATTTCAACGACGCCAGAAATGACGCCAATCACTGATGTGCTCCATCAGATGATTAAGAAGCGAACCCCAATCGTTGTAGTTGTTGACGAATATGGTGGTACCTCTGGAATTATCACTGATAAAGATATTTATGAAGAGTTGTTTGGGACTGTTCGAGATGAAATCGACCCATCAATTACCGATTATATCTTCAAACAGCCAAACGGTACTTTCCAAGTCAACGGTAAGTTAACCACTCATGATTTTGAGCGCTACTTTGACGCTGACTTCCCAGAATTCACTAATTCCGATGCCGTGACGTTAGCCGGATATTTCTTGGACAATTATCCCGCCATCAAAGCCGGCGATGTGATTTCCTTTGAAAACTTTGATTTTAAAATCGTTGATTACGAAAACTCGTTCATCAATTGGTTCGAGGTGACCAAGCATAAAGCGGTCCCACACAACGATGACGATCAAGACGATTCATCAAATTAATTTTTGAAACTTCAATAAGACTGTGACAAGACATTTGTTTTGGAAACAGTCTTTTTACATATTAGGACAAGTTTAACGTTATAAAGATTTAAGGAGGATCCAACAAGTGAAAAAGCTATGGCAAAAAACACCAGCTTGGATCACATATACGGTGTTATTCACCGCTTTGATTTGTGTTTTAGTCGGTTGCTTATTCTTAACAGGACGATCAATGATTTGGGAACTGGACGGAATGGCTCAGCATTACCCCATCTTACTTCAGCTCAGGCACATGATTGTTTCCTTTTTGAAAAATCCGAGTGGTGGCTTTACCCACTGGGCTTGGAACATCAGTCTGGGGTCGGATCAATTGACCAACCTCGCCTATTACGTCATTGGCGATCCGTTTAATTACCTGGTGGTGTTATTTCCAAAGAGTCAAATTGAAAATGTCTTCGCATTCCTGGTATTTTTGCGGATGTATTTCTCTGGCTTGGCATTCATGCTTTTTTCATCCAGCTACCATTTCAAGAAAATCAGCCGGGTGATTGGGGCGATCGCATATGCATTTAGCGGTTACGCCTTAGCAACTGCACTGCACCACCCATTCTTTATCCTGCCATTGATCTTTTATCCATTACTCTGTTACGGAATTGACCGCGTTCTTCACAATAAGTCGTGGTTGCCGCTGATCTTTGCTGTCTTTTTGGTATTCTTAAGTAACTTTTATTTTGCCTGGATTTTGGGCTTAGGCTCTGTTGCTTACGTGATCATCAGAATGCTCAGCATGTGGAAACGGCCAAATTTTGAGCCGCTCATTTCATTTGGTAAACTGATAATTTCGGCGGTTATCGGACTCGGTATGGCAGCAATTGTTTTCATTCCGACCATTATCTTGGCAACCGGATCAACGCGAATTACTGACAACTTTGCCAACGGGATGACGCTCTTCCCATTGCAATATTACCTGGATATTCCAAGCGCTATTCTGCCAACGGGGCGCGCAATGAATTTCTGGTTGGTGATTGGCATTTCCGGATTGTCGTTTCTGGGACTGGTCTACATGCTGCGGCACTTTAAGCGTTACTTCTGGCCCAACGTGGCGTTAATCACCATGTTGGTGGGGATTCTGCTACCAGCCGTCGGCGCGGTTATGAACGCCATTTCGACGCCTTCAAACCGGTGGGTCTTTCTGGTTACCATCCTGTTTGGCTTCGCGACCATGATCTTCGTTGACCACATTGGCAGCTTTACGAAAAACGATGTGGCCTGGTTTGCAGGAGCTTCAATCGGCTTAATTACGTTGGTCTGGGTTTTTGGTGGCTTCTTAATGGATCTGCAGCCCCATGACTTTGTGGTTTATGGCTTCTTATTGTTAACCCTGATTGCGGTACTGGGCAGCCTAATCTTCAACTGGTCTCAAGCAACCAAACTCACATTGATTTCAACGATCTTTTTGCTGAACATATCAGCCAATATCATCGGCATTTACAGTCCCCACTCAAGTAAGCTAGCACTGCAACAGTTAAACCGTGGCTTAGCAACTCGTTTTAGTCAGGATTACTTTAACGGTGCTCAAAAATATTTGGATAAATTGCCTGGATTTTTCCGTGTCTCAATGGGGCCAAAGTACCATTACAATACCCACATTCAAAACCTTGCCAATTACTCAAATACTAATACCGACTTTCCCATCAATAGTGGCTTAAACGACACATCTGTTTACCTAACTCTTCAAAACGGCTATCTTGGTAAATTCTCTCAATCCGTTGGCAACAGCCAATTTTCGATGAATACGCCAATTGCTCAGGGAGATTATCGAACTGCCTTTAATAACCTGCTTGGGGTTAAATATATGTTTGCCAAGGCCAACACTAAGAATCCGCCAGTCATGCCATACGGGTATAAGCCCGTTCGTGATAAGAATGGCGACATTAAGGTCTTTCCTGCCAAGGCTCGGACTAACGCCGTTCAGGCAATTGAAAATATGTATGGCACCACTATTTACAAGTCAAACGATGCCCTTCCGTTGATCTATACCCAATCAAAGACAGTTTCACCCACTACCTATAATCAATTGAGCAAAGTCGACCGTGAACGCGTCATGACCCAAGGCGCGGTGGTCAACTCAACCAAGGAAAATACCCACCCACTGAAATATACCTCACCAAGTAAAAATATCGGTTACCAAGTTAAAATGGACACGTCAAAAATCGTCTACAACGGCCGTCAATTGACCAAATATCGTCTGGGAATTATCAACAAATCCAACTCAGATAAGTTGGTTGACCAACCCCACGAACAAGTCAGCTTGGGTGCTAACTTGCAGCGGACAAAGGATCTTTTGGCTGCCAACCGGTCAATTATTGAAACTAACCATTACAAGAACATCAATGGTCTTCGAGAAATGACGTCTGACGTCACCGGTAACCCAATTGATTACACCCTTCACGTTAAGCAGCCAAAAAAGACTAAGAACACTGAATTGTTCTTGGTACTCTCTGGCATCCAGCAACAAGACGGCACACCTGCCCAACGCCGACAGTGGATGGCTAACCAGTTCCTATTACAAAATAAGCTGTATTCCAGAATGGGTAAGATGGACACCTACAGACAAAGTATTCTAAAGCCAACTTTTGGCGGCTATATGTTTAGCGCATTTGCCAAGGATTATCAAAATGGTTACAACCAATACGATAACAATAACCTATCCAATTATCGGCAGATTCACAGCATCGTTTTGAACTTAGGCTACTCCACGCATCAACGGAAGAACATCGACCTCAAATTCAACCAGGTTAAAAACATCAAGTTCAAGTCAGCCAAGCTGATTGCGATGCCATACGGGAAGTCCTATGACACCCAGATGCAAAAGCTCAAGGCAACAAAGCCTGCCAATTTAAAGGTTAACGGCAATCATGTCAGCGGCACCACCAGCAACGTCAACTCAACGACGATGGTGACCTCCATTCCATATTCAACTGGCTGGAAGTTAACCATTGATGGCCAGTCTGCCAAAACATTTGTCGTCAATAAGGGCTTTGTCGGGGCGAACCTGCCTGCTGGAACCCACCAAATCAAGCTCAACTACACCACACCGGGAATTAAGGTCGGCAAGCTCATCTCAGCAGTTAGTTGGCTTGTCTTCATCATCTTAATTGGCTTTGGGTTATTCACAAGATTCATCCCCAAAAAAGCCGAACCCAAACACGGCCACATGAAAACGTAAAATTGAGGTTGCTTCCACCGCCGACAATCGGTAGAGTGATAAGTAGTTAAGAAATCACAGATCATCATCAAACCATATAGGAGGCCCATTTTGAGTCCGATTAAAATCTTATTTATTTCCATTGAGGGAAATACCCGCTCATTTGTTAAAAATCTTGCCAGCTACGCAACCGGCATGCACGATCAAGACCCCGCAAACCCACTGGTTGAGTCTAAAGAAATCAGTGAGCAGACTGATTTCGCCGATGAAAGCGACCCATACTTTGCGTTTGTTCCTACCTATTTGAACGGTGGCAACGGAATTGATAATGGCGTGACGGAGCTGATGACCAACGCCTTGGGCGAATACATTGCCTATGACAAGAACGCTGAGCTTTGCCACGGCATCATCGGCAGCGGTAACAAAAACTTTAACGAACAGTATTGTTTAACTGCCAAACGCTACGCCTCCCAATTTAACGTCCCATTTCTAGCGGACTACGAACTGCGGGGAACAGGCCGAGACGTGGAACGAATTTACAAGTTATTAGCCGAAAGCTAATTCGCATTAAACAAATAGGGAGCTGAAACAAAACGCGTGTTTTGTTTCAGCTCCCTTATTTAGTTAACAAATGTTATTTTGTCATCATCAGCACTCGGCGTTTATTCATCGCCCAAAGAATGACCGCAAATATAATAATCAATCCAGCAGCAAGTGAGAACAGCTCCCGGTATGAAGCATAATCCAGCACAATTCCACCAATCAGTGGTCCTACCGCTCGCCCACAGGACATAAACAGGTTGTAGAGGCCTTGGAACTTGCCCCGCTGTTGCGGTGTTGACAGGCTGTCAATCCAAGCCGGAATTCCAGGGAAACCGATCATCTCACCAATGGTCGTGACGACCATGACCATCACAAACGCTGAATAGTCACGGGCAAAAATCAGCCAGATAAATGATGCGGCAAAGATGAACACACCGACATAGGTTTGCGTACTCAACTTGAAATGAGTCCCAATTCGATTCACAAATGGCTGGCCGATCACGATCATCAGGCCATTTAAAGTCCACAGCAGGCTATAGTTTTCAAATGGGATATGAAGGTTAGTCATGTGAACGGGAATCACGCTCTCCCAAAGTGCGTATGCTAGGTAAACTGCAAGGACGACACCACAAATCGAGAGGATCATCCCACCGACATTTGTTTCTACTGGGGCGCCAGGTGTAACTGGCTTGCTAGGTGCCCTGCGATCAACTTTGACATTGAATTCGATTATCGTAATGATCATCAGTGCTGCATAAAAGACCGAGGTCGCAATAAAGACCAAGGTGACACCATGCTTGAGTAAAAAACCGACCATCAGTGTCCCAATCACAATCCCGACGTTTTGACCAATGTACAAAACGTTAAATATCGATCTGGTCGAACGGGTCTTAATGCTGGCCGCATAAGAATTCAGCAACGTCATACAAGCACCGTCGCCGAAGCCCACAAACAGCAGCATAATTGAAAATATCGGCCATCCATGGAAAAAGATTAACGTGACGATCGCAGAAGTTGAAATCAACGCACTGATAATCGTTGTCTTGTACGGAGACCAGTGATCAAACAGATAGCCGCCAAGGTAGTTCCCCAACATCATGAAACATGACATTGCCAACAGCGTCAGCCCTGCGAGGGTCAACGTTTTATGTAAATAGTTGTGCAGATACACCGTGACAAGCGGCCACATGAATGCCGCACCGGCGTTTAAGACCAGGGAATACACAATGACGGAGTTAAATCGAATTTCGCTTCGTTGTTTAATCAATTAATCAGTCCCTTCTAAGTGAGTTATCCAAAATTTCTCTAGCACTATTTTCGCATACTATCGGCCAAAACAACATTGTTATCAAAGATAATCTAAAACAATTCTTTTTTCAATCGGATATCGTCTTGATCAGTTATTTGCCGAATCACTTTGCACGGATTGCCAACTGCCAACGAATTGGCCGGAATATCTCGTGTAACAACGCTGCCGGCACCAATCACGCTGCCATTTCCGATGGTCACCCCGCCAATCACCGTGACGTTGCTGGCAAGCCAGCAGTTGCTTTCAATCGTAATTGGCTTGGCATATTCTTTCCCCGGCAGCGAATTATCAGCGACAAAATTGCGGTCTTGATATTTGAGCGGGTGCATCGGTGTCACCAACGTCACATTAGGCCCAAACATGACATTATCGCCAATCGTAACTCGGCCGGTATCCAGCACCATAATGTTGGTATTGCCATAAAAGTGCTCACCAATGGTCGTATGATCCCCATAGTCAAAAAAGATTGGTCCTTGAAAATAGATATGCTCAGAAGCATCGGGCAACAACTGCCGAAGAATCTCGGCACGCCTTTCATGTTCATCATCAAAAGTATCGCTATACATCTTCGATAACCGGTGAGCCAGGTGCTGTCGTTTCATAAGTACCGGGTCTCTGGGATCCGTCAGCTTTCCTGCCAACATTCGTTGTGTTTCATCCATCATCACGCCTCCCAAACGTCAAACAATCTCAATTTATCATATCATATTTAGCCCCTGATTCGCGGGGGCTTTGACGGCAAAAAAAGCCGGTGTAAAAAGTCAATCGACCTTTTACACCGGCTGTCTAATCATCAAATTTATTTTACCAAAGCAAACTTATAATAGTGAAGTGGTGTGTTGTCATACTGCACTTTGATTGCATGGTTGGCTTTGTTGACAATGATGAAGTGTGTGTTGTCAGTAAATCTCAAATAGAACTTGTGGTAAGTCTTAGCGCCGCGTTCGCGGTAAGTGATTCCCCAGAACGTCTTGCTGTAGGTGGTTACCTTGTAACTTGCCCAATTGATTAATTTCTTTTGGAATTTACCGTTCTTGTAGAGGCCTTGGTTTAAGCCGCTCTTTTGGCTGAAGTTGGTCACAACGCTATAACCGTTGTTGTTACCAGATTGCCAACGACCAGTTGGTTCAGAAATCTTAATCTTGCTACTTGAAGATTTTGAACTGCTTGAAGTTGTTGTCGTTGTAGTTGTAGTTGTGGCAGACTTTGGTGTCTTCACAGTCATAATTCGATAAAAGTATGACGTTGCTGATTTGCGGGCATAAACGTAAAGCTTTTGGTTGGCTTTAACGCTTGTGTGCAGTTCGGCACTGAATTTACCGGTCGTACTGTCAGCTTTCGTGCTGGCAATGGTTGTTTTGTTGGTGTTCCGAACGATAATTGACACACCTTTGGTAGCAGTACCGGTAACCGCCTTTGATGTGGTGTAAACATTATTGACTGATAATGACGGAGAACTTGCGGATGCGTTGACACTGAACCCGATTAAAAATGATGCCAGGACAGCGAAGAACGCGATAAACTTAAATTTCTTCATTAATATTGCTCCTAACCTTTATTTTGCAAGACTTATTATAAATGATTATCGCTATAAAAGCCGACAAAACGGCATTCATTTATGCTTTTCTTAAGAAAGGTGTCACGGAATAGTCATACAATTTAGCTGTCCAATTATGAAAACGATATGCCTGTAAATTTTATTCATTTACATTTGTAATTCGCTTTTGTTAGACTCTTATGTGTTATATAATGTGGAAGAACTGGTATAGACATATACCAAATTACTTAGTTAATTTTTTGATAGGAGTGAACATTTTGCCAACTGAAAGACGTTCTTTGATTATGCTCTTTGGAGCAACTGGTGACCTTGCCACTCGTAAACTTTATCCTGCAATGTTAAAGCTTTTCGAGAAGGGAAACATCCGTGATCACTTTGCTGTGATTGGGACTTCCCGTTACAAGTTTGATGATGAAAAGTTCCGTGAGATGGTTTCAAAATCCGTTTCTAAGGAATCTACCAATAAAAAGCAAATTGCTGATTTTGTGAGCCATTTCTACTTTGTGACTCATGATGTAACTGATCTTGAACACTATTCTGTTCTAAAAGATAAAGCAAATGAACTGGACAAGAAGTACCAATTGAATGGGAATCGTGTATTCTACATTTCAATGGCACCCAACTTCTTCGGAACAGTTGCCAAGAACCTCAAAGCACAGCACCTTCTTTCAGAAGGCAATGGATTTAACCGCCTTGTCATTGAAAAGCCATTCGGACGTGATTTCGAATCCGCAAAACAATTGAACGACGACTTAAGTGCTGCGTTTGAAGAAAACCAAATTTTCCGAATCGACCACTACTTAGGTAAGGAAATGATCCAAAACATCGAAGCAATTCGTTTTGGAAACACGATTTTCGAAGCCCTGTGGAACAACCGTTATATCGACAATATTCAAGTTACCCTGGCTGAAAAGCTTGGCGTTGAAGAACGTGCCGGTTACTACGACAACTCAGGTGCTTTGCGTGATATGGTTCAAAACCACATTATGCAGATTGTCAGTTTGCTGGCAATGGAACAACCGGTTGCCTTTAAGGATACCGATATCCGTGCTGAAAAAGTTAAGGCATTACGTAGTCTCCGTGTTTACAACGTTGCTGAAGCATCAAGCAACTTTGTCCGCGGCCAATACGCTGCCGTTGGTAACGACAAAGAATACCGTGAAGAAGACGGTGTTCCAAAGGATTCAAACACTGAAACCTTCGTTGCCGGTAAATTAATGTTTGATAACTATCGTTGGTCAGGCACACCATTCTACATCAGAACTGGTAAGAAGCTGGCTGATAAGTTTACCCGTGTTGACGTTGTCTTTAAGAAGCCGTTGGTTGATATCTTCGCCTTCCCACAAAGCGGCAGCACCCCACTGAACGCCAACGTTTTGACCATCTTCATTGAGCCTAACCAAGGCTTCTCACTGATGGTCAACGCTAAGAACAGCGAACAAGGATTCCACACTGAACCCGTTCAGTTGCAATACCTTGAAGATTCAAAGAGAACCAAGGAAACTCCACAACCTTACGAACGTTTAATCCACGACGTTTTAAAGGGCGACGGGACAAACTTTGCCAGCTGGCCAGAAGTTGCCAACGCATGGAAGTTTGTTGATCAAATCCGCCGTGTATGGGATATTCAACAACCAATGTTCCCTAACTACATTCCTGGCTCAATGGGTCCAGTATCTGCTGATGAGTTACTTGCCCGTGATCACCGTGAATGGGTATTTAAATTAAACAAATAGGTTCACCCTCAAAAATGGTCAAAGCAGTTTTGCTTTGACCATTTTTTTGTTGCATATTCTGTTGGCCATGTTTGAAAATAATTACCATTTTGCTGAAAATGATCCTTGTAACCTTCTTGAAAACTCTATTTCTAATTAGCCAGCAATCAGGCGATGCCGATTCCACAACGTGAAAGCGTTTCCTAAAAAATGACGATTCATTTTCACAATCTCTTTTTCAAGGAATTAAGTTTACCGTTCTAACAGGTTTTTGTTTCACTTTCTTCTTGTGAGATGGTACACTAAGCGTGTAGTAATTCTTAAAAGAAAAGGATGGTTTTGAAATGTCTGATCAAAAAGCAAACATCGGTGTTGTAGGTATGGCTGTTATGGGCAAGAACTTAGCCCTTAACATTGAAAGTCGCGGTTACACTGTTGGTATTTTCAACAGAACTGGCGCAAAGACCGAAGAAGTTATGAAGGATCACGGCGACAAGAAGTTGGTTCCAAGTTACAAGATTGAAGATTTTGTGAACTCACTTGAAACACCTCGTCGAATCATCTTGATGGTTAAGGCTGGAAAGCCAACTGACGCTGTCATTGACGAATTACTGCCACTCCTTGATAAGGGCGATGTCCTTATCGATGGTGGTAACACAAACTTCCACGATACAATGGCTCGAAATGCCAAGTTGGATAAGTCCGGTATTAACTTTATCGGCATGGGTGTTTCCGGTGGTGAATTAGGTGCTCTTCAAGGCCCATCACTGATGCCAGGTGGTCAAAAAGAAGCTTATGATTTGGTTGAACCAATTTTAACCAAGATTGCCGCAAAGGCACCTGCTGACGGCGAGCCATGTGTCACTTACATCGGCCCGAATGGTGCTGGTCACTATGTTAAGATGGTCCACAACGGAATCGAATATGGTGATGAAGAGTTAATTGACGAAAGTTACAACATTTTAAGAAACCTTGCCGGCTACTCAGTTGATGAATTAGCTGACATCTTCAAGGATTGGAACAAGGGTGAACTCGACAGTTACTTAATCGAAATCACTGCTGATATTTTGACTCATAAAGATGATATTGGCGACGATAAGAGCAAGCCAATCGTTGATATGATTTTGGACCGTGGTGCCAACAAAGGAACTGGTAAGTGGAGCTCACAAGATGCCCTTGAAATTGGGATCGATCAATCAGTTATCACTGAAGCCGTTTACGCACGATTCATTTCAATGTTCAAGAAGGACCGGGTTGCTGCATCTAAAGTTCTTCCAAAGCCTAAAGCTGACATTGATTTCGACAAGAAAGAAATTGTTGAAAAGGTTCGTGAAGCCCTCTACTTTGGTAAGGTTATGAGTTACGCTCAAGGATTTGACCAATTAAAGGCTGCTTCAGATCAATATGACTGGAACATTAAGTTAGGTGAAATGGCTAAGATTTGGCGCGCCGGATGTATCATTCGTGCACGATTCCTGCAAAACATTACGGATGCCTATGATAAGAATCCAGAGTTGCAAAACTTGCTGTTGGATCCTTACTTCACTGACATCTGCAAGAAGTATCAAGAATCAGCACGTGATGTTGTCGCATTGGCAACGAAGGCCGGCGTCCCAGTACCATCATTGGCCGCAGCCGTATCATACTACGATTCATATCGTTCAGAAGTTGTCCCAGCAAACTTGCTCCAAGCACAACGTGACTACTTCGGTGCCCACACGTACGAACGTGTAGACCGCCCAGGAAGCTTCCATTATACTTGGTATGAAGAACAATAGTGAGCGACGAAACCCGGGTTGATCCCGGAGCATAAGTTAGAAAAATCATTGATGAACGGTTCTTGTTCATCGATGATTTTTTTGACTTATGCAGAAGGGATCAGGGTTATCGGAGCTGTCCTCAAAGGCAGCCTAACCC
>NZ_AZGK01000014.1 GCF_001435315.1 Lentilactobacillus parabuchneri DSM 5707 = NBRC 107865 | reverse complement strand
TAATCTCGATTTAGGTGTTAAAAAGTTACTAGTAGAGGGGAATTATTATGAATCGATTTATAAAATTATTTATATCGTTGCTTTCAGTCATGCTCATGACGATCTGTTTTGGGGAATCAACGATCGCTAGTGCCAACTCAAAAGTTCAAGATGGTGTGCCAACTGTATTGCAGGGAAAATACTGGACCGTCACCATCAGGGGTAGTAAGAGTTCTCAGCCAATCCATGAATACTTTTATGCAACCAAAGATGGCTTTGTTGCAAAACATACAAAAGATGGCAATTTTACTGCCAAATGGATGATTTACCGTCGAATGGAAGACAACGATTATATATTGAACGGCTCTGACACCAAGGATCTTTCGATGGCATATTGGATATTCATTGAGCCGAATAAAAATTGGACAAAGATTAGGATTGGTTACGCTCATCTCCCAATTAATCAGAGTCTTAAGCATTACCCCTCATACTATTGTCGCAGCACAGCCACACGAGTTTCAAAAGTCACGGCAATCTTACATTAAAATCAAACTTAAAAGTGCCAAGTTGACAAACTCTACTCATTCGAGTTCGTCGACTTGGTACTTTATTTGTTGTGAGCTATTAATGATGTGGATATTGATGCCCAATCTCATACACCATCTCAGGTTCTTGGCTGATCCGGGTATTTCGGTTCAACCCATCGACCAGTTTCATCTCATCCGCACTCAATTCAAAATCATAAATGTCAGCGTTCTGCTTAATTCGTTCCGGATGGACTGACTTGGGAATAAAGGCATCCCCACGCTGGAAATGCCACCGCAAAATGACTTGGGCGGCTGATTTACCATGTTTGGCGGCGATTCCAGTGATGACCGGGTCATCAAAGATCCGTCCTCGCCCCAGTGGCGCCCAAGCCTGAGTGACAATGTGATTTTCACGATCAAAGTCAATCATTGCCTGTTGGGACAAGTAAGGATGAACTTCCAACTGGTTAACGACGGGCATCTCATTGGCCTGAGTTGCCAAATACTCCAAGTGCAGCATGCCATAGTTACTCGTTCCAATTGATTTAACCAAGCCCTGTTCCTTGAGAGCTTCGAATGCTCGCCAAGTTTCAAAAAAGTGGGTATGAATCGGCCAATGAACTAACAGTAAATCAACATAATCCAGCTGTAATTTCTTTAAAGATTCTTCTACTGAAGCGATTGTTTGATCATAGCCCTGATTTTCTTCAGCAACCTTTGTGGTGACGAAGATATCATCCCGGGCAACATTTAGTTCTTTAATTGCTTGACCAACTGCGGCCTCATTGCCATACATTTGGGCGGTATCAAATAATCGATAACCGTCATCATATGCGGACTTCACCGATTGGATCAACTCGGCTTCATCCGTCATTCGGTACACGCCAAGCCCTTCTTGAGGCATTGTGTGACCGTCTGCCAACTCAATTCTACTGCCAATATTCTCTTTACTCATCAAAATCCTCCACTGTTATAGATGTTTGAGCACTCTGGCCGGGTTGCCGCCAATTAAGACGTTGTCACCAAATGATTTGGTCACGACGGCTCCGGCAGCCACGACGACATTGTCGCCCAAGGTGACGCCAGGAACAATTGTGGCGTTACCGCCAACCCAGAGATTATCTCCTATTGTAACATTGCCAGGATACTCATAGTTTTCATTCCGTTCGGCTGCATCCAATGGATGATTAACCGAATAAATCGAGGTGTTCGGCCCTAACATTGCATTTTTACCAATGGTAATCTGACCAACATCGATAAAGGTACAGCCGTAATTGGCAAAAAAGTTTTCGCCGACGGATATGGTATAGCCATAGTCACATTGAAACGGCGACTGAACATCGACCTTTTCCCCAGTTTGATGAAATATCTGCTTAATCAGTTGACTGCCCGCTTTTGGATCTTCACGGGCAACCCGGTTAAATTCATCGACCAGCAGTCGGTTTCGACGTCGGTCTTCAGCCAGTTCAGGGTCGGTATTTAAATATCGCTGTCCAGCCAGCATCTTCTCTTTCTCAGTTAACGTCACAGTCATTTCCTCCTATATTATAGATATGTACAAAATGAGGTCGAGGCAAAAGCAACTTTGTCTCAACCTCATTTTAATTTTACTTAAGTCCCGCCAAAGTCTCTCGGGGCTTTGTTATTGGAACTTTATTTGAGTAATCATTTCGGATTACTGATTAGTTCGCCAGCTGAGCAATAGAGGCTCTTCTACTGTCAACTAACTGAAGTTGTTTCGAGGGTCGTGCACAGACTACTTGATGTCGTCAAATGGTAAACCAAACATTGTTGCAAGGTCTTGGATTTGAGTTTCACTAGCAGAGAATGTAAGAACCGTGTGGTGTCCGCCACCATCATGGATCCATTGAGTAGCACCGGCCTTCAAGCCAGCCTTTGGAGTCCACATTTGTTTAGCAACTGGCAGATGTGGTGTTTCCTTAGGTGCCTTGTTACCTGTAACGGCGTAGCCAATCATCCGGTATTCAGTACCGAAGTCTGAAATCGTGATGTCCATTGCGTCGCCTTCGCGTCCAGTAAATACCAAACGAGCAGGGTCTGCTTTGCCACCAATGTCCAATGGGTGAACTTCAACACGAGGTTTGTCACTGGCAATACCAGGGTCAACTTCAAGCATATGTGATCCAAGGATAGCTTCCTTACCCTTTTGTAATTCAAGAGTGTAGTCTTCCATGAATGCAGTAGCCTGATTATGAGTCATGATTTTAACTAAGCGGCCAAGAGCAGCTGTCTTCCAGTCACCTTCAGCACCGAAGCCATAACCTTCAGCCATAAGCAATTGTGCAGCCAGGCCAGGTAATTGTTCCAAACCATAAAGGTCTTCGAAGTTGGTTGTGAATGCTGAGTAGTTGCCTTTGTCCAAGAAGTTCTTGATTCCGAAGTATTCACGGATTTGGTAACGTACTGAATGTTCGTACTTGTCTTTGTCGTTATCGCCTTGAACAAATTCATATTTGTCTTGTAATTCTTTGTACTTAGCATCAATATCGCTTTCAGAAACAGCGTTAACTGATTCTACCAAGTCGCCAAGTGCGTAGTAATCAACGGTCCAGCCAAATTGGATTTGAGCTTCAACTTTGTCACCTTCAGTAACCGCAACATTACGCATGTTGTCACCGAAACGTGCAACTTTGATCTTGAAGCTTTCGTCATAAGCAACTGCAACATCTTCCCAGTCAGCAATTTCGTCTTGGACTTCTGGATCACCCCAGTAGCCGTAAACAATCTTGTTGTGCTTTTGAAGACGCGCATTGATAAAGCCGTATTCACGGTCACCATGAGCACTTTGGTTAAGGTTCATGTAGTCGAAGTCAATGGTGTCATATGGAATGTGATCCAAGTACTGAGTTGCCAAGTGAAGTAATGGCTTTTGAAGTAACTTAGTTCCACGGATCCAGTTCTTAGCAGGTGAGAATGTGTGCATCCAAGTGATAATACCAGCAACTTTATCATTGTAGTTAACATCTTTCATTAACTGAGTGATGCTATCTGCAGTGGTTGCAACCATCTTGAATACGATTGGGTAAGGTAATTTGCCTGAAGCATTTAACTTATCAACCATATCCTTGGCGTCTTTTTCAACGGATTTTAATTGTTCTTCTCCGTAAAGATGTTGACTACCAGTAACAAACCAAAATTCATAATCAGGTACTTGTAACATAGCGATATCTCCTTATAAAAAATATTTTAATTGTCTGGATCAGTCATCCAAACATTTGTAAAAACCAAATTATTGAGCTGTAAGGTCAAAACACTTTCTTGTTATCGCTTACATTCCATAGTATAAAATATTTATACGCATAAATCAACAATTAATTGTAGTTATTCGAATAAAATTTTTAATTTATGTGGGTGACTACTCAAATATTGTTAAAAACTGCCGATACCGCCGTTAATTAAAGCTCAAAACTTCCCAGCAATATCAACAAACGCTGGCCTTGGAGCGTATCATGTGTCATTCCATTTACTAGACCAAAGATGACAGACACCCGCCTGAAACGATCGTTTAAATAGTTCGGGCCACCGTCGATGTGACCGATTCAACATTAGCCTATTAAGTCTCATTAGCATCAAGAAATGAGATGCCTATTTATCCGTATAAATGTTACAAGCCAACACACAAGCGCTTTGAACTTACGAGGCCAGCCCTTCTATAAAAAAGGCTCCAATCAAAAATTCAAAAGAATTTTGATTGGAGCCTTTGGTTGCGGACTATGCCACAGTTTCATCATTTCATAAAGCGTTCACGAACAGAATTAATTGAATCCCATCCTAACGATTGTTGATCATTTAAGTTAGGTTTATTCCTTAACGTTCCTGGCTTCGATTTCTTCAAGTGAAATACCCTTTGTTTCTGGAACGAAGAATTTAACAAAGAGGACACCGAAGATACAAATAACACCAAAGATTGCGAAGACGGCCTCTTGTGAAAGACTCGCAGTCATAATTGGGAATAACAGACCAACGACGAACGAGCCAATCCAGTTGAATGATGAAGCCAAACCGGCAGCTTTACCACGAACAGCCAGTGGGAACATTTCACCCACGATAACCCATGTCAGTGGAGCCCATGTAAATGCGTAGAAGAAAACATAAACACAAAGGAATACTAATAATAACATCGGGTGTTCAGTACTGGTAATCTTGTTAACAATCGCAGGAATTAAGAATGAGATGGCCATAACGGTACCACCACACATGATTAATGTACGACGCTTGAACTTTTCGGCGATAACCATGTACAGCAACGCGCCGACAACCAGAATAACTCCTTGAAGAACTGACCAGATCAAAGCATCACTGGCATTAATCTTCAAAGCACTTTCAACAATCAGTGGAATGTAATAGAAGATCGCATTAGCACCTTGGAATTGCTGGAAAGCAGCAACACCAACACCGGCAATAACTAAGTAACGATATTTACCAGTAAACAGTGAGGCGTAACTAACACTCTTATTAGCAGCGTGCTTTTCAGTTTCAGCAGTTTTCTTGATGTCATTCAATTCACTGTCAATTTCATTATCATTACTACGAACATAACTCAAAACCTTTCGGGCTTCATCATTTTGTCCGTGGTTTACCAAATAACGTGGAGATTCTGGTAATTTCAGAACTCCGAAGAATAAAACAATAGCAGGAACAGCAGCAAAGGCTAACATGATACGCCAGCCCCATGCGGTTGGTAAACCTTTAAAGAGGTAATCCATAATGTATGAAATCAACATCCCGGAAACGATCATGGTCTGGTTCAACCCATTCATCCGACCACGAAGACGTGCAGGTGCAAGTTCGGCCATATATGGAGGTACCAAAGCTGATGCAGCACCAACGGCTAAGCCTAAGAAACACCGAATAATAATCAAGTAGAAAACACCATTATTTGGTGCGACACCTGATAGTAGTGAGAATACACAGAAGATAACGGCTGAATACAAAATCATCCGTCGACGTCCAAGACGATCGGCTAACTGTCCAGCTAATGCACCACCAAAAATGGCACCAAACGTAACACCTGAAGTAACCCAACCAACTAAGGTCGCATTTGACATGGAGCTTACCCAATCAATTTTCAAAAAGGGTAAGGCACCCGTCATAACACCAATATCGTAACCAAAAAGGATTCCACCAAATGATCCAAAAAAGTATATGAACCAACTTGGAATTTTCTTTTCATTTTCCATCGTACTTTTCTCCTTTGCTCCAAAGAATTATATGCGGTACCGAGAAACGTAAGCGCTATCAAAATACTATAAATAGAAAGCACAATGCTCCTCCATATCACTTCCCGGCAAACATTGACTGTCGTTGTGTACCAATTTATGTTTTGTCTAGAATCAAACATAAGTAGGCAAGGTTTATAATAAAGTATTTATCCGTATAAATCAAGATCTAAATCTATTTATTTTATAATTTCTGTAATCGATTACAGTTTTAAAGGCTGATGGTAGTCGTTGAAACGCCGTTAAATCAACGTTTCTAATGGCCATACTATCGATGCATTGAACTAATATTTTTTAATTATTGTTCAATCTATTCACTGATTGTACCGACAGCTGATAATTATCAGTTTGTCGTTTTTAAAATACAATGGGTTGCAGACAATTTGACTTGGTTGGTCATTCAGAGCATCCGCAACCAATTTGGAGGTGTACGAGTAGGATTTCAGACAACTGGTTGAAAAAGCACTCTCTTAATTCTGCCCTGATTCGCTAGAACTTGAGCACCCAGAATTCAAAGATAACCCTCGAAGGCGCTCACAAATCATTCATGTTCTAATTTATTCAGATATGCCAAAAAAACTGCTATCAACAAATGTCAGTAGCAGCTTTCTTAAATAGATTATGAGGCCTTATTCGGCATCTTGTTTATCTTCAATTGGTCTTGTGGAATCTCTGATAACTAAATTAGACGGTAAGATTTGGCTGTCACTTGGCTTTTTTCTTAACTTATCTAATAACAAATTAGCAGCGGTTTCGCCCATCTGACGCTTTGGATGGGTGGTTGTCGTAATACTTGGATGAACAAATTTAGAAATTTCATAATCATCAAATCCAGCAACTGAAATATCTCCAGGGACATCTACTCCCTCTTTGGTTAACATTCCAATAACTTCAATTGCCAGCTGATCATTATAGCAGACAATCGCCGTTGGCCGCCCGGATGTACTATTGACAACACGATTTTTAATTTTATCAAGAACAACTGAAATGTCATCCCCAGAGCCATACATCATAATGTCACCAGACGTCGAAAGCGTTGGGTGTGTTTGATATGATTTAATGAATCCATTCATCCGGTTAACACCCTGAATATCATCTACTTGAAAGATACCTAGAACTTGTTCGTGCCCATTATCCAGCAGATAGTCAACCAGCGTCTTTTCTGCCAGCGCATCGTCAATCTCCACGTATGGAAATTTAAGCTGCGGGTAGTGGGCGTTAATAAATACAGCCGGCTTGCCCGAATCGACAATCATCTTATAAACGTCCAAATTCGGATTGTCAAGCGTACTACGAGTCGGTTCAATAATAAACCCAGCCACATCATTGTCCAGCATATTCAAGAGGTTATGCCGCTCGTTTTTATACTGATCATGCGTATTGCCGATTAGAACAGCGAATCCTTCAGCTGAAATGATTCGGTCAATGCCGCTAATGATGCTTGGAAAAATATAGTCGGCAATATGCGTGGTAATAACCCCAACACTTTGGGTCGAATGATCCGAAGGCGTTTTATTATTGATCCAATCGTTGACGTACATCCCCCCGCCTTGAACCCGATATATATAACCTTCATGTTCAAGATCGCCAACTGCCCGTCTAATCGTGTATCGACTAACTTTATAACTCGCCATCAATTCAGATTCAGTAGGGATCTTTTCGTTAATTCGATAATTTCCGTTGACAATATTCGCTTTGATACGTTTTTTAACCATAACGTATTTGGTTTCCATAGTTTCACCCCCAAGGATTAACGGCGGCAATTACTTTGCCTCACACAACTTAGAATCGTTAAGGTATCTCTTTATTGTAACAAATGATAATCAATAAATAAGTCTTATCATTCAACTGAGACCCTTGATTGCTATAACATTTCTACGCATTCCCTAAAAAGTTCCAATTGTAAATGTATCATACTTTCACTTCAAATTATAGCGAATTATACGGATAAATTAAAAAGATCTGGTTGCGCAACCATACAAAAACGGGCTATAATACATATAAAAGCGGTTTCACAACCGTAATTTATTTTTTCTAAGGAGACCCTATACATGAATACCAAAAAAGAATTGTTTGATAAATTAGACGGGCAACAGATCGAAAAGTTCACGATTACCAACGACCACGACGTTTCAGTTTCCGCGATTACCTTTGGGGCAACGCTGGAAGAATTTAACGTGCCAGGTCCGGATGGCAAGCCAACTAATATTTTAGTGACCGTTCCAACCAGTGAAGAGTTAATGAAGAACCAATTTTTCTGCCAAGCAATCGGTAGAACTGCCGGCCGGATTTCAAACGGCACCTTCAAGATCAACGGTAAAGCATACCATGTTGATCAAAACGAAGGAACGACGACATTGCACGGTGGCCCTCACGGATTCAATACCCAGATCTGGGATGGTGCATTTGATGGTGACACAATTGTCTTCACTAAACATATCAATTCTTCGGATGATTCATTCCCTGGTAACATCGACGTTAAGATTACCTTCTCACTGAACAACGACAACGAGTTGACCGTTACTTTCAGTGGCAAGAGTGATGCTGACACGCTATTTAACCCTACTCAACACATGTACTTCAACTTAAGTGATGGCGGCGACATTAATGGCCACTCACTTCAAATCAATGCTGATCATTATTTGGAACTCAATTCGAACAAGACCCCGTCAGGTAAGAAGGTTGCCGTTGATGACACACCTTATGACTTCCGTGATGGTCAAAACCTCAAAGTTGGTATCGCCGACATGAAGGCTGAAGTTGGCCACAGTTACGATGAAGTCTTTGAAATCAACGATCATCAAGACGATGAGCCAATCGCTAAATTATCAGATCCTGAAACCGGTCGTAGTGTTTCAATCAGTTCAAAGCGTAACGCATTGGTTGTCTTTACCCCTGATGATTTGTCAGGCTCTAACTTCATGATTGGCAAGGGTGGTCCTTACATGGCAATTGCTTTGGAAGCTCAAAATCTGCCAGACACACCTAATCACGATGACTTTGGTGATGTCACTTTGCCAGCTGGTGAAGAAAAGACTTATAGCATTAAGTATAAAGTTGAATTTTAATCAGTTAATTTCATAACGTATAAAAAGAACCCGCCAATGAAAATTGACGAGTTCTTTTTGTCTATCTCTCATGATTTATGATTAATCAGTTAATTTAATCAATCTTAGCTGTTACATCCCGCACCATGGCCAACTCCTCGTTCGCTGGAATCAGTAAGATTCGTGCAGATGAATCCTTTGCACCCAAGTCGCCAGGCTTTTGTTCTTCATTTAACTGGCCGTCCAGCTTGATGCCGAAGATTTCCAACTTCTTGCAGACCTGCTCACGGACCCATTTATCATGTTCGCCGATTCCACCGGAGAAGACGATGGCGTCAACGCCACCCAACTCAGTGATGTAGCTGGCTGCAAATTTAACCGTCCGGTTGACAAACATGTCTAAGGCCAACTTGGCCCGATCCTTATCGGAATCTTCCAAGTCACGCATGTCGGATGAAACACCAGACACGCCAAGTAAGCCCGAACGTTTATTAAACATATCGATGACTTCGTCTGCACTGGCCCCCATCTTCTTCATGAAGAACGGAACCAAAGCCGGGTCTACGTCACCTGAACGTGTCCCCATGACAAGACCGTTCATCGGCGTAAAGCCCATTGAGGTGTCAAAACACTTGCCGTTTCTTTCGGCTGCCACAGAAGCTCCTGAGCCCAAATGCAGGGTCACTAATTTAGCTTTGTCATTGCCCAAAATTTCGTCAGCTTGTTGGGTAATGAAGCCATGGTTAATTCCGTGTTCGCCATAACGACGGATGGTAAATTTCTTGGTCAATTCATAAGGAATCCCATAAATTGAATTCACTTCGGGAACGTCTTTGAAAAAGGCACTGTCAAAGACGGCGTACTGATCCGTATCAGGAAGAATTCGGCGAATGATTTCGATGTATTCAGCTTCAACCGGGTTATGAATCGGCGCAATATCCCCCAATTCCACAATTTGAGAGAGTGTATCGTCGTCAATTTTAGCGACTTTATCAAAGATGTCACTTCCAGCAACAACTCGGTTACCAATGGCGTCAATGTCTCTCAAATGGTCAATCACGCCAAGATCCTTCAAGTTATTGAGCATGATGGCCGCTGAACGCTCATAATCGATCTTATCTTCTTCAGCTTTGTACACTTTACCGTCACCATATTTAATCTTGACCAGTGACCCGGGCATGTTCAGCCGTTCAACCTGACCGTCTGCCAGCACCGTTTCTTTAGGCATATCGAAGAGTTTAAATTTAAGTGATGAACTTCCTGCATTTACAATGAGAACTTTGGACATAGTAAGTACCTCCGTTGTGTTTGAATTGACTAATTTTCATTCAAAATGAAAACGTAACCACAACTAAAAGTATACTATTTGTTGAGACCTTGTGACAACATTAGCTATTTTAATTTTGACTGAGGGAACATAAAAACGGTCGGCGCAAAACATGTTGTTTTGTCCGGCCGCTTAGATTTAAATTTGTTTCACTATGACGGGAATCAATCCCATCAGATATTAATCCTTGAATTCTCTTTGATACTCAGCGATTCCTTCGTATTCTTTAGAAAGATCACGACTCAGCCGCAAGTAAATCGGCATCAAAGTTCGGTATCGTTTAAAGACGTCCTCATTTGGTTTGTAAACCGTTTCTTTACCCATGTACTTCTTGATGTCTTCCAGGTTGTCTTCCAACCCTAAAGCCATCTTGGCCAGAAACATTGCTGCCAAACTGCCGCTTTCATATGATTCTGGAATAACAATATCATGTTCAAAAATATCTGCCATCATCTGGGTCCAAAGTGTTGACCGGGCAAACCCGCCAGCGGCAAGAACCGCCTTTGGATCACCCGTAACTTCTTTAAGCGCCAAGGTAACAGAGTACAAATTGTACATAATTCCTTCCATGACGGCCCGAATCATATGGGCCCGGGTATGCTTACGGTTAAGGCCAAAGAATGACCCACGCGCGTTTGCATCCCACAGCGGTGCCCGTTCACCACCCAGATAAGGATGGAAAATCAAGCCATCTGATCCGGCTGGGACGGTTGCTGCAATCTTTGACAGCATGTCATACGAGTCGATATTCAACAGTTTGGCGGCTTCAACTTCGCCACCAAACAGTGAATCATGTGCCCAGTTAAGAACAATTCCACCGTTGTTGATTGGACCGCCAACCAGGTACTTGCCCTTCATGACGGGGTAACAATATAACCGTGCTTTCGGGTCAATTCTTGGTTTGTCAACGAACGTTCTAACAGCAGCCGAAGTCCCAATGTTAATTGCTAAAACTCCGGTCTGGATGGCACCGACGCCAATTGTCGACAAGGCACCATCAGTGGCACCCATGACAAAGTAAACATCTTTATCAATGCCAATCACTTTGGCATACTCGGATTTGATTCCCCGGAACTTATCGGTCGTCTCAACTAATTCAGGCAATTGCTTTTCAGTCAGTCCGGTTTCATTCAGTGCTTCAGCATCCCAGGTCGAAGAATTCATATTCAAAAGGCCAGTTGCAGCCGCCATTGAAACCTCTTCTTTGAGAACACCGGTATACTTCCAAATGATATATTCCTTGATACCAACCCAGTAGGCTGCCTTTTCAAAGATTTCCGGCTGTTCATTGCGGAAGTATAGCAGCTTATAAAATGGCCCCATTGGATGAATTGGCAAGCCGGTCCGCTTATACATTTCCATTCCACGGCCGTTTTCTTTGTATTCCGCCGCATATTTTTGCGAACGGTTATCCGCCCAGGTTAAGGATCTTGTCAGTGGCTTAAGGTCTTTATCAAGTGCAATCAAGCTATGTTGTTGGGCAGACCAAGAAATTGCGATCACTTTACCATCGGAAATATTGGCTTTGGCAACCACTTCCTGCATTGCCGACACCGTGGCATTAAAGATCTCGTCCGGATCTTCTTCAGCCATATCAGGTGTCTCTTGATACAGTGGATAACCCTTGTTGGCCTTACCATATATATTTCCGTCAGTATCATAAATTAACGCCTTGGTACTTGTGGTCCCAACGTCAATTCCAATAATATAGTCCATAATAATCTCCGTTTCAGCTTCAATGTTACGTTAACGTGCACTGCGGCTTTGAGCCGAGTTGGCCGTTAGTCGTCTAATGCGTGTGTCAATTCACGGACTGGACGTTTGCCGGCAACAATTGCCTTGACGTCACTGACACATTTTTCGCCCATGCCATGAAGACATTCGTAAGTGTAGGCAGAAGTATGAGGGGTAACCAAGATGCGGTCGTTCTTTAAGAATGGGTGGTCAGCCTTAACAGGTTCCACTTCCATTGCATCGGCAGCGTAGCCAGAAAGTTGACCTGACTTAATCGCATCGAGAATGGCGTCTTCTTCAACTAAAGCACCACGGGCGTTGTTACAGATGTAAGCACCCTTTTTAAGGTTCTTGATGGTCTTTGAGTTAATCATATGAAGACTTGTATCATCAAGTGACGCATTCAATGAAATGTAGTCACAACGCTTGACTAACGTTTCCAAATCAACTCGTTCAACGTTGTTGTTAGTGAACCATTCTGGTTCGGTTGCAGGATGTGGATCGTTAACCAATACAGGACCGCCAAAGATGCTGAACAATTCTGCCACCCGGCTACCGATGTTTCCACAGCCGATAACCCCAAAGGTCTTGCCGCTGAATTGATTTCCCATGAATTGAGCACGGTCTTCGTAACGCCCAGCACGTTCACGCTCGGATGAAGGAACCACCTGGCGAACCAAGGCCATCAAGTTGGCAAGTTCGTTTTCGGCAACGGAGTTTCGTTCAACCTTTTGTGGCACAATTGCAACTTGAGTACCGTGCTTCTTGGCAGCGTGTAAATCAACGTTGTTAAAGCCGATGCCGTGACGTGAAATTAACAAAAGCTCATCCTTGTTATCAAAGAATTCCTGATTGAAGAATGGTGTCACACTGGCAATAATGACGTTAAAGCCGTGAAGCTTTTCAGCTAATGACTTGCCATCAATGTCGGTCGGCAACATGAAGCGCTTAACGTTTCCAATTCCTTCCAGTTCTTTCCAATGCTCAGTAAAAACCTGTCCGAAACTGTTTGAATTAACGACTGCAATATTGTATTCCATTGTAAATTCTCCTTATATATTATTAATCATAGACTGATTGTATACTGATATACTAGTTTTACACGTACTTTCTGTCAACCTTTTTAATGAAGGTTGATGTTGCATTGATACGTCTTAGCCTCGCCTGCGTTCAGGTGATGGTTACCCTCTTTTTGACCTAATTCCACTAAGTCGCCATAGACATCCGGCAACCCATTGAAGGGCTCAATACATAGGAACGGTGCGTTGGCCTCCTCCTTCGTCCAAAGGGTCACGTGGTCAAAATCAGACACATCGAGCATAACAGCGTGCTTGGTATCGTCCGAATAGAGCTTAACTGTCTTGATTCCGGTATTTTTAATAATGACCAAGCCCTTGTCAAACATGTTGTGATCAAGGTCAACAATCCCATTTTGATAATTCACCAGCTTGGTGACCTTCCCCGAACGATATGGGTTCGGCTTTTTGACGATTTCATAGGTATCCAGTGAGTCGGATGCCGGTGCCAAATCCAAGCGATAATCATTGAACGACCCTTCGCCATTGATCGGCACATTGAATGCCGGATGAAATCCAAGCGAGTAAGAAAGATCGCCATTGCTTTTGTTATCAACGTTGAATGCGACTTGAAGACCTTCATCTGTTACCTTAAAGGTCACCGTAAACTCAAAGTTAAATGGATAATATTGTTTGGTTACCTCATTTGACCTGAGTAGTAAAGCAACTTGGTCGTTTTTATGCTCGATCACTTCAAAGGTTTGATCCCCAGCAAAGCCGTGCTGTGGCATTTCGTATTGTTGACCGTTAATCAGATAAGCATCATTGTTGGAACGGCCAATCGCTGGAAATAGAATTGGCGCATGCTTTTCCCAAAGCGGGTTGTTCCAAATATAGTCAAAATGGTCTTCATTGTGATACAGATGGGTTAATTGGGCCCCGTGTTCATCAATTTCTGCAGTAAAACAACTGCTCTTTATTGTTTGCATCTACCCGTACTCCTAATATGTCAGTTAGTCCTTATCAAAGAAGTGGAACTGATCATGCGCATTGTTATACGAAATATCTTCAACAATCTTTCCAAGATAATCTTCATCGTCAGGTGCCTGACCGCGTTCAGCCCATTCGCCAATAACGTTGCAAAGGACTCTTCTGAAGTATTCGTGTCGTGGGTATGATAAGAAACTGCGAGAATCAGTCAACATGCCGACAAAGTTTGGTAACAAGCTTTGTTCGGCCATAATTGTCAACTGACGTTTCATGCCGTCAAACGTATCATTGAACCACCAAGCAGCACCTAACTGAAGCTTTTGGACACCGTCTTGTTGGAAATCACCCATTCCAGTTGCCAGTTGCATCCAGTCATTTGGATTCAATGAGTAGATAATCATCTTAGGAATTTCATTTTGTTCCTGAGCATCCATTAACAACTTCATGAATTCCTGAGCCAAATCAGGTTGGGTTCCCATTGAGTCAAAGCCGCCATCGGCACCAAAGCTCTTGAACATTGGCTTGTTGGCATTTCGAATAACGTTCATATGGAACTGCATCGTCCAGTTAAATTCTTTGTTCAAGTGCATCAAGGCTTCCACTAACATTGTTTGATACTGGTCAACTTCAGTCTTGGTGAGCTTCTTATTGTGGCGAGCCTTATCGATAATGTCGTTTAGTTCATCATCAGAAGCTTTAACAAAGTGAAAGAAGTTCAACCCGTGATCTGACAAGTGGCCGCCCAAACTTTCAAAGTACTCGAAGCGTTGACGAAGCGCGCCAACCAAGCTCTTAAACGATGTAATCTTCTTACCGGAAACTGCGCCCAATTGATCGAGATAGTCACCATAGCCGTCGGTAGTTAAGTTAAACGCCTTGTCTGGACGCATTGCAGGTAAAACCTTGAAGCCATTTTCAGCTTCGTCTTCTTTCAGAAGCTTGTGGTACTTCAAATCCGAGGCTGGATCGTCAGTCGTGCAGACAACTTGAACGTTTGACCGCTTAATCAAGTTCCGTGGTTTAAAGTCTTCAGTCGCCAAAAGCTGGTTGGCCTTTTCCCAAATTGCCGGGGCTGTCTTGGTATTGAAAACATCATTAATTCCAAAGAATCGGCGAAGTTCAAGGTGGGTCCACTCAAACAACGGATTGCCAAGTGCCTTTTCAATGGTACCGGCCCAGGCAAGGAACTTTTGGTAATCGTCACCGTCACCGGTAATCAATTCCTCGGGAACACCATTGGCACGCATCAGCCGCCACTTATAATGGTCACCAAAGCTGCCTTCGTTAATCCAAATTCTGGAAATATTTTTATAATTCTTGTTTTCATAGATTTCCTTAGGATCCAAATGGCAATGAAAGTCAATGATCGGCATTTTTTCAGCGTGATCATGGAATAACTTTTTGGCCATTGGAGTCGTTAATAAGAAATCATCATCCAATAATGACATGTTTTGCGCTCCTTATTTAAATTTCTTTGGCATATTTTGCAAGCGTATCTTCCAGCGTCTTTCGAACAGCGCCAACGCCTGCAATTTGTGATGCGAAGTAACCTTCCACAACGTCTCCCAAACCAATTTCATACAAATCATGACCGAAGATCTTCTTGTTGGATAAGATGTCCTTCAAATGGGCGTGAACGTCAGTCTTTTCGCCAAGTTTAATGTCGGCAACTTTGGGTTGAAGTTCAGATAATAGCGGATCACGACTTGGTTCAAATGGCTTGCCCTGGTCATCAATTGCCATCAAATAACGGCACCAAGTTGCGAGAACAAGTGGAATGAAATGTAAATCTTTAGGGTCGCGTTTAGGATCATCGATGTAATGTTGGATCGTCACTCCATAACGAACGGATAACTTCTGAGAGGTGTCGGCAGCAATTCGTTGCGGCATATCGGGAATATATGGGTTCGGTAAGCGTTTATTAACTAACTGATCGATAAATGTCTTAGGGTTGATCACCTTAGGATCGGTCACTACCGGTAAGCCTTCTACGTAACCAATTTGCTTGATGAGGTTAAGCATGTCCTTGTCACTAACTTCCGTGGCAATTGAATTAAAACCAAGCAGGCTGCCGTTAACGGCCAATGCGGTATGCAATGGGTTCAGGCAAGTCGTCACTTTCATCTCATCGGCATCGTTAACCGTGTCACGGTCGGTTAAGATAACGCCATCTGCTTGATCCAAGGCTGGTCGGCCATTTGGAAAATCGTCTTCGATAACCAAATAGTGAACCTCTTCAGTGTTGGTGAAGGCAGCAATATTGGTGTGCCCTGGTGTGTGGTAAATCTGGTAGTCTTCAAAGCCATCTGCCTTTAATTTATCAGAAACTGCTTCTGAAGGATTTGGTGTGATTCGGTCAATCATTGAAAGTGGGAAACTGACCGACTTGTCATCTTTTAGATAATCAACAAATTCTGAGGGAACCAGTCCATTTTTCTCCCAACCTTCAGCAATTGTCAAAACGCTCTTTTGCAGCTTTTCACCGTTTTGTGAGAAGTTATCAGTGCTTAGTAACGCCATTGGATATTTGCCGGCCTTAAAACGGGCAAACATCAGAGCAGTCAATGAAGCCATGTTGTTCTTTGGTGCTTCAGGACCGTTCTTAATATCGTCTTCAATCGCAGGCAATAATTGGCCTTGACTGTCCCAAAGGTTGTATCCTTTTTCAGTAATTGAGAAGGTTGCAAGCTGTAAGGCAGGATTTTCAAAAATGCTGAATAATTTCTTCCATCCATCAGGGTTACTTTGATCGAAGAAAAGTGAGTCTGAAACTGAAGCAAATAATTCTTTTTCAAATTTGCCATCTTCGTGGGTAATGACTCTTAAGATGCGATCGTTAAATTTTTTGTAGGCATCAGTTACAACATCTTTATCATGTGTTTCGGCAACGACAATACCGGCATCCAGATCGCCTGATTCAAGCAAGCGATCTGCAATTGCAGCGTGAAAAGCTCGGAATAAGTTACCACCGCCGAAGTGAACCCATTTGGTAGCACCGGTCTTTTGCTTAATATCGTAGGTTGGAACCTTAATCCCAGCATCGGTGAACTCTTGTTTATTGTTCAGGTAATCATCAGTAATTTTTACCATTAATTAAACCTCCCGTATTGCGTTACATAATCATTATTGAGGGCGTTCTCAGTGAGTTCGTCTGAACTAATACACCAGTCCACTGAATACGCTTTCGCTTTTATTATATTCTGATATATCAGATTGTCAATACCCCTGTTTTTAGGCAATCTTCGTTAACTTTTTCACCAATCTATGATAATATAATGGTATCTAAAGGAGACTTAAATATGTTGGATAACATGCGCAGCGATGCTTATAACGAAATTAAATACAAAATTATTCACTTTGATTACACTCCCGGTCAAAAGATTTCTGAAAAGTTAATTTCTCAGGAACTCAATCTTGGCCGAACCCCCGTTAGAGAAGCAATTATTCGAATTGAGCGAGAAGGCTTAATCGAAGTGATACCTCAGAGTGGTACCTATATCACCAAAATTGATATGGCAGATGCAAAGAATGCGCGCTTTGTCCGTAGTTGTATTGAGCCTAAGGTTATGGTTGACGCTGCAATCAACATCTCCGATGAGGAAATTGCTGCGATCCAACAAAATTTGGAGCAGCAAAAACAAACGGCTCTCCAAAATGAACCCGATAACTTCTTTGATTTGGACCAGCAGTTCCATCACGAATTCTATAACGTCGTCAACAAGGACACTGTTTGGCAATGGCTTCAGATTAACAACACCCAGCTCAACAGATTTCGGAGATTGCGTTTAAAAGAAGCCGAATTGGATTGGGATACATTAACCAATCAACATAATGCAATTTTTGAGGCAGTTAAAAACAAAGACATTGATGACTTAAGCTTCTTGGTAACGCAACACCTTCACTTAATGCTGCTGGAAAAGCAAAAGGTGGTAGAGGCGTATCCGGATTATTTCAAAAATTAGTGTGCGACAAGCAATGGGTGATGCGGTTTCTAAAGGTGCTTTGATTAAAGCCATGGGTTTAAGGCTTTGATTGAAGCACCTTTAGAAGTTAGCATCAGTTGCGTCGGAGCATAGCTCAAAAGCTGCCCAGTCATCTCAAAAAATATCTATCACGACTCCTCGGAGCACAAGTTAAAAAATACGGTGGTGAACGGTCCTTGTTCATTACCGTATTTTTTGACTTGTGTAGTAGAGGTCTGGGTCGTCGGAGCTCATTTTCAAAAATTAGTGTGCGACGAGCAACGGGTGATGCGTTTTCTAAGGGTGCTTTGATTGAAGCCATGGGTTTAGGGCTTTGATTAAAGCACCCTTAGAAGTTAGCATCAGTTGCGTCGAAGCATAGTTCAAAAGCTGCTATTTCTGGCAGTAAAAGATTGCGCCAACCATCACGAACACATGTGGGTTCAGGATGGTTGACGCTTTTTTAGTAGAGAGCTGACGATCTCGCATTTTACCGGTCAAATTGGGTTACTGATGATCCGAAATATTCCTGATTTGTAATTTTTCGATTCATCGAAGTGTTAAAATAGTAATATAATTACTCAGAGGGGGAACTAATATCACAAAGAAAACTACATACCAAAGCCGCTTCTGGTGGCTGCTCACCAGATCACTTATCATTTCACCATTGATTGTCGGTGCCGCCGGGGTCTTTGCCGTCGGTTGGTGGTGGGCAATGCTTCCAGCACTCATTTTGAACGCAATCTATTGGTACCGCTATAACAGTAAACATGGACTTCATAATTTCAAGAACCAGCTCCTAGCCTTAGTCGTTTCATTTATCTATTATTTTGGCCTGCTCTCAGTCGCCCTGGCGATCAGTCACTATAATTACCTGCAGCTTCCAGTCTGGTTTCCCGCTTTCTTCTTTCCCTACAACCTGACCAGCTTAACAATCGCGGTCGGCATGTTCTACGACAACCTTGGCTGGATGTTCATCGGAACCTTTTGGTCGGCTCTCCTGGGGATTGGTTTGTATCAGGCCAGAACCAAGCAACTACCAAAGCTTAATGGAAAACAACTAACCGGCTTAGTCGTCCTCATGATTGTCAGTCTTTTACCGATCTACCAAAATTTCGCCAATAATCTAAAATTCACCAATTCTTACGGTGAAGTCAGCTCACTGCATTTAAGTCAGTATCGACCATTTGCAGGCAGTAAGCACTTGGCAACAGTACATAAATCGACCAACCTGAGTATCCCAAGCGACTATCCCAAATTAAATGGGGCCACCGCCCTTTATCCTGTCTATTCAGCAGCCGCACAAGCCTTGTACAAAGGCGTTTCACCAAAGCAGGGAGCAAAATTGGTTCGAGTGGATTCAACGCCCAAAGCATTCAACAGCCTGTTAAAGAAGAAATCTGATGTCATCTTTATGGCGAAACCTTCAACCACCCAATTTAAAGCAGCCAAAGCGCAGCACGTCGATTTGAAATTGACAAAAATTGGTACCGAGGCATTCGTATTTTTTGTTAATCAAAAAAATCCCGTCAGCAACCTTTCAGTCAAACAACTTCAGTCTATCTATCAGCAGAAGACGCTTTTCTGGTCCAGCGTTGGTGGCCAATTCAACTACATTCAGCCCTTCCAACGTCCTGAAGGTTCCGGGAGCCAAACAGCCATGGAACAGATGGTGATGAAGGGTCGTAAAATGGTCAAACCGATGCGTTACCAAGAATTTGATGCCATGGATGGCGTGGTAGACGGTGTCGCCGGCTACAACAACCACACCAATGCGATTGGTTATTCATTTAGATTTTTCGCAACCCAAATGATGCACAATCAACGGATCAAACTCATCAAGATTAACGGTGTCGCGCCCACCCCACAAAACATCCGTAACGGCAAATACCCGTTGGTGGGCAGCTTCTACGCCATTACCCGAGGTCATCCTTCAAGAAATAGCCGGCGACTCATTGCCTGGCTGAAAAGTGACGATGGGCAGACTTTGATCAATCGCACCGGATACGTCGGTATCAAAAAGTAACGATAAGAAGCATCACAAATAAGCAGACAAAAAGACGCAACCAGCGAACACGGAATTGTTCGTTGATTACGCCTTTTGTGTATCAAATATTTGAAATCTTAGTTAGCTGATGAAGCAGCATTGTCTGCAGCCTTTGCAGCGGCAGCCTTGCTTGCTTCGTCACCATTAATCATGTTGTACTTCTTTTCGTAGTGAATCATTGCAAATCCGGCAATCCCGAAGATCGCAACGATTCCAACAAAGCCCCACATGGTCATCTTAATCGTGCTTGGAAGAACCAATAGTGGTGTGAACATTGCAAGGATCCCACAGAGGAACCGTGAGACACCGTTGATAAAGCCTTGGATACTTGCCCGAATTTCTTCAGGGAATGATTCTTGGGTCCATACCTTGTAAATTGCTTCACCTGAAAGCATACTTCCAACACCCCATACCAGCATGAAGGCAACGATCAAGGCGATTGAAGTAGCACCAAATACAGCCAAGCCGCCCATCGCGATCAAAGCAAAGATAACACCAAGTGTGAACCAAGTATTTCGTTTTGCAGAACCGGCGATTGTAACGTAGAAGCCTAAGATAAATAAGGCAGCGATATGCAATCCCAAACCAATACCGGTTGATAAGGTCTGTGATGCGCCAGCCTTAACAAACATGAAGGTTGTAAATTGACCAAACGTGTTGGCAACGAAGTTCCAGAAGATGTAGTAAATTGCGATTGCAGCAAACAAACGAATGTAAATGCTGCTTCTTTCACTTCTAAAGAGAACTTGCATAACTGATGCTCTTTCGGTTGGTTTGACTTCTAAAGCAGCTTCTTTGGCTGCTAAACGGTCTGCAGCTTCCTTGTGCAATACTCGAATGGCTTTGGTAAATGTCCGCCATACCCAAAGAATCAAAGCAACAATTGCAAAGAAGCCAAACACAATTCGACCACCTGTAACACTCATCGTTGAAACAACAAATGCGGCACCAGTTGAAACAAATTGACCAACTTGCCAGAAGATCTGAGTTGAAGCAACCATTTCGGAAGCCATCTTCTGATTTGGCGCATCCCTTGAAATAACCGTCAATGAGACTGGCAAATCAGTACCAGAAGCAATCCCACAAATGACCACCCCGGTTAAAAGCATCAAGTACCCATTTGAGAAGACACAGATACCGGCACCAATTGCATATAAAAAGTTAACCCAGTCAAAAATAGCAATAATTCCAACTTTGTCGGCAAAACGACTACCAAAGATTGATCCAAACGCAATGGCGAAAGTTAACGCGCCAGAAATGACACCAACCTGACCATTAGTTAAATGAAGGCCCAGTTGCCAAACAGTGATTGTACTTGCCAAACCAACAATAATTCCTGAACCCAGCATTGACCCAAGGCCTGCTGAGACACTTAAATTCCAGTATCTACCCAGATTTTTCATAATTCTGATCTCCTTATTGTCCCTTAGGACGATTCAAAATATGCTACTATAAACGATTAATTGATGCTGTACGAAATTTGATATTGACCGGATCCCAGAACCACTTGGTTCGTATCCGTCGGCATCCCCCCTAAATCGGATCCGTGACGATCTTCAACTTCAATTAGTTGACTATTCTCAGGTAAAATGATGGTTCCCTTTGAATTCATTGGAATCTCAACCGTCATAACCTGCTTGGTATCTTGAACCGATAATTTGGCTTTAATAATGCCCTTCGATGACGGCGTTTCGACACTTAAGTTGTGCAGATTGCCTGGTCGAATTTTGATGTTAAATGTTTCAAATCCAGGCTTGGTTGGGTTGATTCCCATAATCCCTTGAACAATCGTTAGACCTGGCGTTGCCCCCCAAGGATGTGACATTGTCATGTTTGGCTTGTAGTGATTACTCCAAGCTTCTGGGGCAATGGTTGCCTTTAAGGTATTCAAGATTGCGGCAAACGTCTTTTGGTCTTTCCGGTCGTCAGGGTTGGTTAACAAGCGAACCGCATCAGCGGCGTGACCGCTATCGATCAATCCTTTAAGCATGAAGTAGATAAAGTAAATGCTGCCAACAAAATGACCGTCGTTGGCGACAAATTTGCTCATCTTGTCCGCCATTTTTTGATCATCATAGACCCCGTAGCAAAGCGCGTAAGCTGTTGAATGATGGGCTGTGTGCTCGTTAACTGTGAGATCGGCATTCAGTGAATCGTAGAAGCGGCCGGTTTCAGGATTGTATAACCGGGCAATCATTTCCTTCTTGATTCGTGTAGCACGACTTCGATAATGTTCAGCATCTGCCTTGTGGCCGGTCGCTTCGGCAATCTTGCTCATGCTTAAATAAGCACCGTAGAAAATTGCGTTAAATGGTGCGTTGTACTCACCTTCAACGAAACCGTCCCGTTCCGGAATTGGCCAGTCAATCAAGCCGTCGTTGGTAACCAAACCAACTTTTTCATCGAAGTTATCGACTCCCTTAGTGTTTTTCAATGAGCCGGTAAAGTTTTGTGACGCCCCGTCAAAGCTTTCTTCGTTTTTCCCGCGGTTCAACTTGTAGGTTAAGTCGGTATAACGGCTATTCATAAAGGTATCATCGCCGGTGTACAAGTAATCCTGCCAAGCCATTTCAATGCTATAAAGCTTGTAGTCTTCAGGCCAGGTTGGGTTATCAATCAGGTAGTCCATACTGTGTCTGTTGAGTGAATAATTCGAAGAAACCACAAAGCTGGTATTTCCGTTAACCAGCAGGTCACCTTCATAAGGACGGCGTTCACGTGCTTGAGAATCCACATAAACGTCCTGATTGGTTGCCTTGATCGTGTACTTAGACATCTCGTACTCACGGTTCAACAAGTCATTATCGCTTTCAAAGCTTGATTCTTGCGATTCAAACGGCTGTTCGATTGCCCAACCATTAATGTCGTTTTCGTGTAAATCGCCTTGGAAACCAACCAATTCGATATAGCGGAAGTTCTTAACTTGAAGCGTTGTAAATTGATTTTGACCCTTAACGAATGTCCAGCTTTCGACATAATCAGGACCAGCAGCTAATTCGTGACGAACATGTCCATCATCCTTTAGTTGCTCACCCATCAATACGGTGACTCGCTGATTAAGTGGACTATCAAGGTTGACCTTTAGACTTCCAATGATTTCCTTACCAAGGTCAATCAAGTAATCCTGTTCGCCAAGCTTGACAATCTTTTTGCTGGGTTCGTTGGTTTCAAATCGACGCGTGTTTTGACTCCGGTACGGAATGAATTCCTCATCATCGAGAATCATTGCCTCGGGATTGACCCAGGCTTTGTCCCAAACCTCATCATCAAATTCAACTTCAGACCAATTTTGTGGATAATATCGCATATCAACATTTTCAGAAATCATTCCGAAGTAAATACTTCTGATCTTAACACCGTAGTCCCCAAAGGCACTGCTGCCGTCTAAGGCTTTCCAGCGATTGTCAGTCACGAGAATTTGTTTCTTTGAGCCGTCAGTCAGATAAACTTCAAGCTTGCACCAAAACGCTTTACGATCTGTTTTGGCCGTTGCCAGAGCAGCAATTACGTTTTCGCCGCTGGCCAGCTCCTCTGTGACGTCATACTTGTTGTAATAAATCCCAGTCTTGTCTGAACCATAGTAATGAACTTGTCGATGGGCCGAGCCGACTCCAACATTTTTGCCGTTAACAGCGATATCAAACCCTTGGATAAACAATGGTTCATTTCCACGAGAAAACGCGGTAATAACTGCAGTGTCAACGTCGTCCATATTGAGATTGAATCTCGGGCTGCGAAGAAAGACGACATTTCCAAGCTTCGGCAGTTCATTGTCTGACTTAGGCGTTGCTTCTGCCCATATTCCCATTGGCGATTGTTTTTGAGGGGCATCGGTACAGATAAATTTGTTTGGTTCTGAAAAACCGCTTTCGTTCCCAAAATTGTCTTGGACTCGAACCTGCCAGTAATAGACCTCGCCTGCGGCCAACTTGTCTTCTAGGCCGGGTACTTCGACACCAGTATTTTCAGTAGATTGAACCCAGCCGCTATCAAACCGATATTCGTGATTAATCAGTTGGTGTAATCGTTTTGAGACAACCACCTGATAAGCAGACTGCGTGCTATTGGCAAGGTTACTGTGATCCCACCAGCTAAAGCGGGGTGCTTTGTCCACGTTATAAGCAAATTCCATTAAATTAACGTTTAAATGTGTCGGTATTAATAAAGATTGATTATCTTTCGCCAAAATATTACCTCCAAGCGTTTATTGATGATCATCTGGCCAAACGTCCGCATACGGAACACCAGTTAAATCAGTAACGGTTTTAGCAACTTCCGGTTCAACATCGGATTTACTGCCGCCGTTTCTCAATCTGGTAATTTCCTCAAGAACAACCTGATGGGTTTGCTTGTTCAGCTTGAATGTCAATGCGACAAGCAAAGCCAAAATAATCAAGCCACCAGTTCCTAAAAGAAGAATCAATGCAATCGCGTGTTGCGTCTCTAACGGCTGTGTTGCTGCATTCTTGGTAAATCCGTTGCTATCAAGAATGAACCCGACCGCAATCGTTGCCACGGCCACCGTTGACTTACGAGTAAAACTCATCACGGCAGCAAATACCCCGGCACGACGGCGTTTCGTCACAATTTCATCTAGATCAGGGATAAATGGGAAGACATTCCAAGGTGTAAATTCCAAAGTCGCCCGACCAATTTGATAGAACAATGAAATGAAGAATAGTAACAAAATTACGTGGTTGGTAATGTGAAATTGGAAAATCAGATAATACCCGACTAACATGAAAAGCATTAATCCATAACCAACTTCATACAAGAACTTCGGTCCAAACTTAACCATTCCAAATCCAGCGACAATAGTTACCAATAACCCAATCAGGGAAAGTGACAACATGTTTGCCGCAACGGTTGCGGATAATCCCAAACAGTAAATACAGAAGTATGCAAACACGGTATTGAAGGTATCTTTACCAGTGAAAGAGAACAAGTAAATTAATAGATGTTTCCTAAAGCTCTTAATTCTGAGGGTTGAGCCATAATCACAAAGCAACCCCCAAACTCGTTGGAGAACACTGCCTTGATTAACAGAATCTTTTTCCAACTCCTTGGCCATTTCCGGCGTAACCGGCTTTTCCCAAGTAACTGAGTAACATACAAAAACCCCAATCGCAAAAATAATAGCAAATAATGTACCATTAACTAAGAATGGCAATGGGCTGTGTTGTCCCATAATCGCAAACAACTGGCCTGGAATAAATGTTGCCAGGAACGTGGCTCCTGCAGAAATAAACATTCTGGCAGAAGATAGCTTCGTTCGCTGGGTGTAATCATCTGTCATTTCATTTGGCAATGTTTCGTAAGGAATCATCATTGCACTAGAAATCACTTCGAAGACCATGTAAGTGACAAAATAATACCAGTAGTTCATTCCGGCTATCCACAGCGTGATGTATAACAACATCAGTGGAGACCCAATTAAAAGGAAGAAATGCCGGCGGCCAAAACGTTGACCCAACTTCGTCTTGTAGAAGTTGTCAGTTAAACTTCCCATCAACAAACTACAAATCGCGTCCGCAACTCGTGCTGCACCAATAATTGATGCACCTTCGACAGCAGTCAAATTACAGTATGAGGTGTAAAAGAAAAGCATCCAGGCACCGATGATCGTCATCGAACCGCCACCCACGAAATCAACAATTCCGTAGCCGATGCCACGCCAAATCGTAATCTTCCGCGGCGTATACACCCTATTTAGCTTTGACATATTTTAAAACCTCCTAACACCAAATTTCGTTGGAACAAATGAAGTTACCTCCTGTCATTGATCATCTAATATATCAAACTAATATATGAACAGTCTTAGCATATCTTGTGATGCACGCCTGGTCAATAAAGCGTTTTCAAAAAGGATCATATCAATACGGTTAATGCAGTCAAATGCCTGCTAGAGTGAGGATTACGGCTGCTAGAGAAAGTTTGTTAAGGATTCAAAAATATGTATATATGATACCTTTAACCAGTCAACCAGAGTACAGCTTCACAAACTATTTGTTCATTGGGGTATTACATTCGGTAGTTAAAGCTGGGCAAAATAAAAGCACCCTATTCACTATATTGTTTTACTAAAATACTAATAAATACTAGTAAAACTAGTGTTTAGGATGCACAATTTTAATCAAAATTAATTATTGAAGTGTTTTTTTGCGACTAGCACTCGGCGCCACTTTATACAAACTAATATATTTCTTGTAGAAAAACGTTCGGTTCTTAATCCCGACTTCTTTGATTATCTTGGAAACTGGTAGATTAGTTGAAGTAATTAAGATGTTTGCCTTCATTAATCGCTGCTTTGTGAGGACGTTTGAGAAGGTATCCCCGACCTCTCTTTTGAACAAATTACTTAGATAGTTACGGTTATAGTCGTATTTAGCCGCTAATTTTTCTAGGGTTACGTCCTTGTAGTTTGTATTGATTTCCTTTAAAAGCTGGACAGCGATTTCCTGCGATTTGGACATCGAGATCTGCGTATCAATCTTGTAATTTCGTACCAACTGAGCAATTAATATGGACAGATACGACACAATAATCGTATCGGAAAAGTCCCGTTCAAGAAAGTACTCTTCAATAATTCGATCGAGCGTTTCCTGGACTTCGCTTTGGCTTTCGTGGCCAAACACAAGATAGTGCAACTTGCTGTCGTCACCCATTTTCCGGTTGATTAAAAAATCGTACAGGACGCTTTTACTGCTCCGTAAGTCGCTGAGTAAATCCAAATTAATTTCTTTATCCTGAAATAAAATGTTAATCAATAGATCATTGGTCCCTAAATAACCGACCGAGTGCTTGCAGCCAACGTCAAGCAGGAGGACATCGCCCTGCTCTAAATGAACCGGTTGTCCCTCCACAACTTCATCACACGAACCGCGCAGCATATAATTAATTTCCAAAAATGTATGTGAATGAGTTGGATATTCTGCGTACCGATTGTGTTTGCTAACATAAATATTTTTATTTTTAAATAGTGCATTCCCAATGATCGGCGTTCGTTCTTTCTGTGATAACGCCGAATCATAAACGTCAATTGGCAAATCATTATGAAACTCCAGGTTCTTGAGTTGCTCTCTTTCAAGCGGCGTGGTCTTCATGAGTTTATTTAAAATTGTATCAAGCATCGCAAAATCTTCCTTNACAACTTAACTTAAGTATTGTATTTTAAACTATCGGATTAATCTCTAACTTATTGAACGATTCATTGTACCACATTTACACATCAGAAAAGGTGGCGGAAGCACTACTTGATGGAAAAGAATGCTTCAATCACAATAATATATAAAAACAGGTGTGATCAACGAACATAAATTCGTCCTTTGATCACGCCTGTTTTATCTGTGTTAAAAGGTGACGTCTACCCCACAGCATCTTGGAATCGCCTCAAATTAAATATCTAATCAATTCCCCGACAATCCGATGAGCTAATTTTTTATATCCAAGGGGACTGTAGTGCGTCCCGTCTGGCATGTAACGTTCGCTATTATCCAAAAATGGTGAAATGCCACTTATATTGAATAAATCAATAACCGGAAGGCTGTAGTGATGGCATATATCAATCATTGCAGCATTGTAGTTTGCCTGGGTATTACCAGCTGCATTTTTTTGAAAGGAGTTCGGATAAGGCTTTGAAGAGTGTGCAAATGAACTTTTGGTTGCCGTCATAAATATTAATACTGCGTCTGGGTAATGATCATTTAATCCGTTAATGATAATATCCAATGCACCAAGAAATTTATGTGGGTCTTTATTGCCTATAGTTCCAATCGGCACATTATTGACAAAATCATTAATCCCCCCAAATACAACAATGTAGTCAGCGCTTTTATCCATATCCAAGTAACGTTCGACAAAACTGTCCTGTCGATCTTCTGACAGCGCAATGCGTGAACCTTTTTTACCAAAATTGTTGACTTGCTTAAACGGAATGAGCTCTTGTAAGTGGGAAGTCCATGAGATGGCATTCCCACCCCCTCCAGTGCTGTCATCACCCCAAGTTGTTGAATCGCCAAGACAATTAATCGTTTTATCAGCAAAGTACTTTTCATCTAGCACTATTTTCGTCCCCTTTTAAACCACTTATTCGTAGTTGAGTAAATATCCAAAATCACTTTACAATACAACTGTAAGCGCTTCACAAAATAAATTCTTTGCAAAGTTTGCCATTAGATTTGCAAAAAGACAGAAAATAGATCATTTCTAATAGATGTTGTTTGTTTCAATTATGAGCATCATGAAAGGGGGCATTAGTATATAAAATAAGTCCATTAAGCTCACCCACATTCAAACCTGCCCAACTGACGACCGCAAACCAATTGCAGCGTCTAGTCCTGTGGACTGCAGCCCTGACCCTTTCAAACATTTTTGATACCACCAAGCCGAAACGCGTTCCGACGACCCTGGATCTTACACGTAAATAGAAAAGGTGCATCAATGGACAAACAACTTTTGAGGACAGCGACTGCAGCCCTGACCCCTCCTCCATACATTTTTAATACGACCAAGCCGAAACGTGCTCTTCAAGCCAGCTTTCTCCGCTTAACAAAATAACAGGAAGCAATGTGCAAAAAACGCACATCACTCCCTGTTATTCCGTTAATGCTCAAAAGCTAAACGGCTTGAAGAGCACTCTTATTTCTTCATATCCATCGCATGGCCACCGAATCCGTGACGCAATGCTGATACGACTTTACCTGTAAATGTATCTTGTTCCATTGAACGTGTACGTGCATACAATGCATCAGTGATAACTGGAACTGGGATGCCTTGGTTGAGGGCTTCTTGAACAGTCCACTTACCTTCACCTGATGAGAACATCTTGCCTGAGATTTGGTCCAAGTTGGCGTCGTTGGCAAATGCTTCCTGTGCCAATTCCATGAGCCAGCCACGGATAACTGATCCGTTTACCCAAACTTTGGCAACTGCTTCGTTGTCGTAGTCGTATGGGCTGTGGTCCAAAACATCGTAACCTTCACCGATAGCTTCCATCATACCGTATTCGATACCGTTATGAACCATCTTCAAGTAGTGACCTGAACCTGGCTTACCAGTGTAAAGGTAACCGTCTTTTTGTGAAATGCCTTCAAATAATGGTTTGATATGGTCGAATGCTTCTGCACTAGTACCACCGATCATGAAGTTACCACCGTTCAAAGCACCGTTCTTACCACCTGAAGTACCACAGTCAAAGAAGTTAATGTCTTTTTCTTCAGCGATCTTACCATGACGAATGGAGTCTTGATAGAATGAGTTACCACCATCGATCAAGTAGTCACCCTTTGAAAGAAGGCCAACCAGTTCAGTAACAGTTGAGTCAGTTGGCTTTCCTGCAGGAACCATGATCCAAACAGTGCGTGGTGCGCTTAATTTGCTTACCAGGTCAGCGTTGCTTGATGCTGGAGTAGCACCTGCTTCTTGAGCCAACTTGATGTTGTCTTCGTTCAAATCAAATGCAACAACTTCGTTTCCGTTACGGATCATGTTCTTAACAAGGTTAAGACCCATTTTTCCAAGACCAATCATACCAATTTGCATAAGTATTCGTACCTCTTTCGTCTTATATATTAGTTAGTTACTTACCTACGACAATATTATATATTTTGAAAAGAATTTTCGCAAGCTTTATTGAACATTATTTTCAAAAAAGTTGAAGCGATCTGAAAAAGCTGTGTAAATTCTCAATAAATACCGTCATGACAACGTTTTCATTAGGAGCCCACTTTATTCTGTCTTAAATTAAGAAATCCGATTATTGAAAATATTTTACACTTTTGACCAGTGTCGGCGTAAAACTGCCGTCCCACTTAAACATAAAAGCCCAATCAAACTCAGAGTTGCGCCGAGTAAAAGCCCCTTAACGTGATAGTTAAACGCCACTCGGTGGAATCCCGGCGTTAACTGAACACCCGTCAGTCCATCGGCAACCTTCTTCAATGGTTGTGGCTTGCCGTCAACGCTCACCTGCCAGCCCTTATCAAACGGAATGGTGATCACTAATGTCTGAGCTTGTCTCCCAACATTCACCGTTCCTTCAAAATGGCTGCCATGTTCATTTAATTTGTTTTGATGTTTCAACTTGAACTTATGCTGCTTCGAATAACTGATCACCTTATCAAACTCAGCCGTATCAACGCCGGAAAGATCGTTACTCAGACTTGGCAGTTCACTGGCCGAATGAATTGTAAGTGTCGACGTCTGTCCCTTTTGCAAGTCTCCCATTGGTACCATTTCAGTGCCGAGACTGCTATAAAGTGTCGATAATCGCTGCCCGTTGACGTAAAAATTCACATCATACAATCTAACACCAGGAATATATAGATAGTGTGGCCCAGTGGTATTCGCCCGAAATTGGATCCGATATTCAAAGAAATCCCGGTGGACTTGTTTTGATTCCGTCATGATCGTCGGCTTGACCAAATACTGGTTATGGTCTCCAGAAACCGCCTGAGTGAATTGATTCAAATTCGTAAATGCCTGATCGTGCTTTAAGTTTAAGTTTTGAATTCGATTATTCGCCATAAATCCCAGACCAGCCGCGTCCTTTCTGACAGTCAGCTGATTATTTCCATGGTCGCCAATAAAGTACGAATATTTTAAGCCAAAGAAATAATTGGTGATGGCAGTTCCGCCAAGCATATCAATGCGTCGAATATTTCGAGTTGAAAAGCCAAGATTGCCCAACACATGATGGGTATTGGCATTCAAGGTAGAACTATACGAACTAATGCCGTGATTTCTAAATAAAAACGAATCGTTATAACCGTTGTATGGAACCTTGAAGAGATGTCTGAATGGTTCATTAATCACCGTGAACCGATAAAAACCATTATCATCACGATAACGCTTTTCAACCGCGCCAATCAGCTTGGTAGACTTTGTATAAGTCCTTTCGAAATCCTGTTGGTTTCCAAACGGCGCCCCATCCGTTGCAATTAGGAAGTTCAAGCCCAGTTCGAACATCAAAATAATCCCCAAGAAAATTTTGCTCATGCGATGATGCCGACCGACACCAATCATCGCAATCACCGTCACGATGATAAAGGCAATTGCAAATCCCAAGACAATCGGGCGAACCGATAGCTGCGAAATATCAAACGTATAAGCTGTCATCTTCTGTTGCTCGATATGGGCAAATAGATAGCCAATCGCAATTGCAATTCCCAGGCCCAGTCCAGAGCGGACTAACAGCTTTGTTTCCGAGAACATCCCCTGCATATATCCTTCATAGACCACCATGATAATTGCGAAGCTGAATAAAAAGACCATCCTAAACGGAAAGCCAGCTGGCTGTTGAAACATATGCCAGATGGTGTTCAACGGCAAAAACCACATGCCAACAAAAATGCCGCCAATTAAGATGCCCGCCGACTGCTTATCGCGTTTACTAATCCGTTGAGAAAAGAAGTAGACGATCGTTCCAATGATAAACAGCGTCCCAGTAAAGAAGCTCGGATTATGGGCTAAACGGCCGGCAAAATCGTTGCCGCCAACCCCCAGATTGACTGGGAAACTGAAGCCAAAGGTTCCTCTAAACAGAAAATTTGATATCAAGAGGTCTTTTTTACCTGTCGCCAACATCCCTAATGCGGTCGGAATCAATACAACGGCCGAAACCATCGCTGATAACAATGAATACCACAGAAACCAACCGAGCGGTTTCCGGTTGACATCAATACTTTGAGAAAATGTTAGCTTGATTGGTTGATCTTTTTTAATCAGGTAAGCCACGTACAACACGTTGAAAATACAAATAATGTAACCCATATAAAAATTGGTCATGATAATCACGATGAGGCTAAAGACGTACAGACCGCCTTTGCCTTCATAAAACAATTTTTCAAGCCCATAAATCATAATTGGCAGCCAAATCAAGGCATCCAGCCACATCAGGTCATAGAAATACATTGCCACAAAGCCACACAGGCCGTATGCCAAACCGCCATATATCGCCATCAGATCATACTGGCGGTATTTTTGCCCCAAAAACGCACTCATGGAAACGGCACACAAAATGAGCTTCAGCCAAATGATGAGATCAATTGCAATCGGCAACTTGGCAGTACTGAAGAACAAAATAATAACGTTTAGTGGGCTAAGCAAATAATAGGCATAGATTGGCACCAAGCTATCCCCAATTGACATTAAGAAGGAATAACCTGAAAAGCTGAAGTGTGCCAACTGACGTTTGAGCTCGGCCAAAAATTGGAGGTATTGCGTGGACAGGTCACTAACTAATAAGTTGTGAGCCCCAAATGGTGCGATCCCCATAATGGCAAATAAGGCACTGACTAACAAAATCGGCATCAGTACCGCTAATATGTAAAATTTCAGACGTGTTTGCCCGTTACGCTGTGACAACATTTTTTCCACCCCAAATTGGATTTTCGGTTTCCAAGCTTCATCATTCCATGCTTGTAACACTCCTAATTATAGCTTTTCGCATGGTATATACGATAAATTACTCTTTTTCCTTTACTAACAATTAAAAACTTTGATGAATTGTTACATTTGACCCCCTTAACTTGTAACAAAAGTCCCAGTTTGAGTCAATTTGTCCTGATATTACCAATGATTTAAAAATATATTCGATAAATTAATATATTTGTTCACTTTTTTAAAGAGGCCTAACCCCCGCCACCTTGCACATCCGCGGGATACGTAAAATGTGAAATATGTTTCTTAACATTTATGAAACAATCCTGATACTGGTTGGTAGTATTCATTTCATATAATTGTTCTTGTAAGTTTTTAGAGGAGGACTATTGATGACATTTAAATTCAAAAAAATAGCCGGCCTATTAATGGGTGCCATGGCAGCATTCACCATCAGCGTGAATGCATCAGCTGCCAAGACAAAAATTGCTGATGTTTCTCAATATCAAGGAAGCATCAATTGGAGCAAGGCCTCCAAGCAATTAAAATTTGCGATCATCCGGGTCCAACATGGTGACACCGGCGATGCAGATTTCAGAATCGATACACAAAAAGATATCAACGCCAATGGCGCATATAAATATAACGTTCCTTTCGGTCAATACGGTTACGCGGAATTCAGTAGCGTGGCTGATGCCAAAAAAGAAGCCCGTGACTTTTACAAGCGTTCAAGTTCCAAAGCCCGTTTTTACGTTTTGGACAATGAACATCGTAAGGGAAAGGGTTCGGAACAATCTTACGTCAACGCGTGGTTATCTCAGATGAGAAAGTTAACCAAGAAGCCATTGGTTTACTACTCATATCAAAACTACGTGAACGTTCATAAAATCAATTATTCCAAGTTTGACGGTTCGTGGATCGCAAATTACTCCGCTCAGCCAAACGTCACAACCGACCTGTGGCAATACACATCAAAGGGTCGTTTGAGCGGAATCAGCGGCAACGTTGACTTAAGTAAGGTTGTTGACAGCTCAACCGTCAACTCTTGGCTTAAGACAACCTCAGCCGATGTTGCCAAGCCAACATACTTCACATCACTTCCAAGTGATAAGCAAGTCACAACGTCAAAGAACATTTACGAATATCAAGATGTCAATTTCAAGAGTCGAGTTTCAAAGATTACTGCTGGCAAGTCGCTTTCAGTTAAATCAATCACTCGTTCAAATGGTGGAGCTTACCGGTTCCAACTAACCAACGGAAATTACATCACAGCTAATAAAGCATACGTAACTGACTAATTTAACGAAACTAACGATATAGTAAAGGGGAATTTTATCTTGTCACACAGTATTATCAAATCAGCCTTAAAACCACTCATATTAATCGCAACTTTGTTCGCTTTTGCCGTAACGACTTATACAGCAGCTACCAGCGCTGATGCAAGTAGTTCCGACCAATCATATTCAAAAGTTTACAAGGAAGCTAAGAAACACCTTGGCGCTCGTTATGTATATGGTGCAATTGGCCCTACCAACTTTGACTGCTCAGGATTCACTAAATTTGTTTACAAAAAGTCAATCAAGAAGTCAATTCCTAGAACTGCCCAAGCCCAATACAACGGAACCAAGAAAGTTTCTAAGAGTAACATCAAAAAAGGTGATTTGGTATACTTTGGTGGCAGTAAGCACAGCATTTCCCACGTTGGGATGTACATCGGCAATGGCCGCATGATCGATTCACAAAATCGAGGCGTCGTTACTGAAAATGTTTACTCACCATGGTGGCACGTAGTCGGATTCTCCCGTCCAGCTACTTTGAGTTATGACGATTAATTTTAACGGATCATATAAAACATATAAAATACCAGCAGCAGGCAAATTTGCTTGTTGCTGGTATTTTTTGTAGCCCATGTCAATGTCCGTTTGAAATGATTAACTACTCAATTCGCGTTAAAATTTGAATTGATCAACAACTTCAAAGGTCACATTTTCATTTGCCTTGAGCAGCTTGGCGACTGGGCAGGTATCCAGTGCTTCATCGACTATCTTTTGTGCTTGCTCATCGTCTAATTCATGGAAGAGAATTTGGCAACGAACAACAAACTTGTAGCCCTTCGTGTCTTTAAGTCCGTCAACTGCGGTATGAATGATTGTGTCGGGCTTAATATTATACTTACGTTCAACCATGCCAATCGTTGCGTTAAAACATGTACTGAGCGCAAAACCGATAAATTGTTCCGGATTGCTCCCGGGGCTGTCAATTAATGAACTGCTTACACCGAGGGCTAATCCTTCATTCCCACGAACGAAACTTTCACCAACCAATCCATGCTCGTTAACAACTTCAGTATGATAAAGTGATCCGTCAACAGCCATATATTATTCCTCCTAATTCGCAAATCCGTTACTTCATCCAACACCCTTATGATATGTGATTTAAAAACACAAGTCCATCAAACAGCTCTTCTAATTGTTAGCGCTTACTCTGTCGATTTATTCCCCGTTGCGCACCAAATTTTGGTACGCTGGACTTTGGCGCAAAAATTCGAATGAAAGAAGGTCAACTAATGCCCAGAAAAGAAATGAGTCTCAAATGGCTGATCATCGGTGCGATGTTCAGTAGTGTCGGCATGAGCTTTGTCTGGCCGCTAACAAGTGTTTACCTACATGATCGACTCGGCGTTTCGCTCACTTGGATTGGGATCGTCCTGCTGTTTAACTCGCTGGCCAGTGTCTTGGGGAGCTATCTTGGCGGTTACTTATACGACCGCAAAAACCCCTATCACTTGCTGATCGGCGGCGTGTCGGGAACGACTCTCACCTTGATTGCCCTCACACTGTTTCATGGCTGGCCGACGTTTGGAATTATTTTATTTTTCAACGGAATTGCCAGTGGTTGGAACGTTGCGGTGGTTAACTCGATTGGAACCAGTATCAAATCAGAGGACAGCCGCTATATTTTTAACATGCTGTACTTCGCGCAAAACTTGGGGATTGTCATTGGAACGTCACTCGTCGGTTTCATTTACAGCATCAGCGTTACCCTGATGTTCGTGGTGGCCACAACGTTATTTCTGATTTTCCTGATCATTGTCCTGCTGGAATTCAAACCTGCAGCAAATAAGTCCGATAAAAAAGTGTCTGACACAGAAAAAACGACTTGGAGTTCAAAATCTCTTCCCAAAGCAAATGCCATTATGTTATTTACCTTTTTCCTATCACTATTTATTATTTGGATCATGTACCAGCAATGGGTTTCCAACCTATCCGTTTATATGACTGGTATTGGCATTCCGCTCCGTAATTACAGCTTCCTTTGGACCATCAACGGCGGTGTGATTGTTGTCAGCCAAATTATCATCAACTGGATTTCCCGATACCACGAAAATATGATTCTGGAAGTTTTCTTTGGTATCTTTTTGATGGCCAGTTCGTTTGTGGTCCTGATCTTCGCCAAGACTTATCCATTTTTCGTCTTGGCAATGGTGACGTTGACAATCGGTGAGGCAACTGCTTTGCCAACGATTCCGGCGTTGGTCAATACGTTAACACCAGTTGAAGCCAAGGGGCGCTATCAAGGCCTCATTCAGTCGTGGGCGTCTGCCGGACGTGCCCTCGGGCCTTTATTCGGCGGCTTGGTGATTGAAATGTCCTCCTACACGGCACTGTTTATCATTGCCACCAGCGCAGTCATGTTAGTGCTGATTGGCGTAATCGTGCTATGGAATATCTTGCATGGTAAATTGGTGATGTATCGTTAGCGTTTCATTATTTGGATAGTAAAAGGCCTCCGCGAAAAGTGCGGAGGCCTTTGTTAGTTGTTTTAAGTTTTAGATCTACTACCTAGAAAAATGTGCTCTGACGACCGCAAACGACGTGCAGCGTCTAGCCTATGGCGACGACCGCAAACGATGTGCAGCGTCTAGCCTACTGGCGACGACCCTGACCCCTAATGTGTAAGGCCGAAGTTGCAACAATGAACAAGACCCGTTCATGTCTTTCTATTACCTAGCGAAAACGTGCTCTGACGACCCTGACCCCTAATGTATAAGGCTGAAGTTACAACAATGAACAAAGCCCGTTCATTATTGCAACTTCAGCCTTATACACCGGGGTCACCCGGGTCTCGTCGCACTCTCTCCTACTTTCCCAACTGGCTATGCCTCAGTCCATACCCAAAGTACAGGACCAATCCAAATGCGAACCAGATTCCTGATGCAATCCAGGTTTCCGCTTGTAGTTGCGACAGCATCAGCATACACAACAGTCCGGAAATAATCGGCAATACCGGGTACCATGGCACCTGATAGCCGTGATGATTTTGGATTTCCTTGTTTCTTCTTAACGGAATAATGCCAAATGACACAAACAAGAAAGCAATCAAAGTACCAATGTTAACCAAGTTGGTTAATTGATCCAGCGGCACAAATCCGCCCATGAACGCAATGACAACCGTGATGGTGATCATACTATTTTTGGGGCTCCCCTTTTTATCAAGGGTTCCCAAGAATTTTGGTAACAGCCCATCCCGGCCAATTGAATAAATCAGTCGTGATGAACTGTAAATCATGGTCACCATCATCGTGAACATCCCTGCCAAAGCACCCAGCGAAATAATTCCGGCAACCCAGTTCAAGTGCACAAATTGAAGGGCAAAGGCAACTGGATCAGAGACATTTAACTTGGTGTAAGACACCATCCCCGTCAAAACAATCGATACCCCAACGTAAAGAATCGTCGCAACGATTAGGGTACCAATAATTCCAATCGGCATGTTTTTCTTAGGGTTCTTAACTTCGGCAGCTGAACTTGAAACAGCGTCAAACCCGAGATAGGCAAAGAAGACGGCTGCGGCACCGCCAAGGACCCCACCGTGAGCACTATGCCAACCATATGGCAAAAATGGATGCCAATTTGAAGGCTTAATATAAAACATTCCAACTACAATGAATAATAAAATAATACCAATTTTGACAACCACAATGATGTTATTCAAACGGACCGATGAACGCATCCCTTGATTCAACATCCACGAAATCAGAACCACGATAATAATCGCGATCAGGTTTCCATACGTTCCCTGGCTGGGCATGAACGGCCCGGAAATCGCCTTTGGAAAGCCAATGTGGAATCCTGCCAGGAATGACTGGAAGTAGGCCCCCCAGGCGCTGGAAACCGCCGCAACGGCTAACACGTACTCCAGGATCAACGCCCAACCAAGCACCCAGCCGACAATTTCGCCAAAAACCAGGTTTCCGTACGAATAAGCACTCCCCGCAACTGGTAAAGCCGACGCGAATTCGGCGTAACACATCGCCGACGTCGAACAAACAATCGCTGCGACAATAAATGAAATAATGATACCAGGACCCGCCTTGGTTGCGGCAACCGTCCCCGGGAGAATAAAAATACCGGTTCCGATCACGGCACCAATTCCAAGGGCAATGAGGTCGAACGCCGACATGGTCTTAATGAATTTCTTGTCAGTCTCAAGGTAGCGATCTAATTGCTCCCGTCGAAAAATTCGTGCTACTAATGACATACACGTGCCTCCAAGTGTTTAGATTAATTATTGATTAAAATACTTATTCTATTTTAACTTTGCGTCGTGCATAAAGTCAATTTCAAAAAGTTGATGTAACCGGTTTATCGAAAAATAACCGGATTTTTAATCAAAGTCACCATATCACCATTCGCCCAGAAAATATTGTATGCTTATATGTAAAGGCATTTAAGGGGGGACGAATTTGAAAAAGAACCGTCTGGAAGCATTTACCGACGCCATCGTGCCAATCATTATGACCGTTTTGGTACTGGAATTAAGCGGGCCCAAAACTTACAGTTGGCAAGGTCTGTGGGATATGCGCGAGGAATTAATGTCGTATGCCATTTCGTTTTTCTTGTTAGCAGTCGTCTGGGGCAACCATCATCACATGTTTTTACTGGTTAAAACCATCGACGGCTTCGTCATTTGGTCAAACACGTTACTGCTATTTTTCCTTTCATTCGTGCCATTTGCGACCGCCATCGTTGACGCCGACCACCAAAGCTTATTTGGCTCACAGCTCTACACGCTGTTATTTATCGCGATCAACCTTTCCTGGAATTTGTTACGCATCAGCCTGGTGCGGGCAAACAAGTCCGTTGCCGTGTTGGTCCGAACGCTTAAACGAGACCCGAAAAGTATCTACACGCTTTTCGCTTTCATTGCCGTTTTCTTGATTTCATTTTACTGGCACCAATTTGGGATGATTGGCACATTTATCGTGATGTTGTTGTGGGTCATGCCTTATCGAAAGATTGAGGAAGCTGCTAAACGACTTTAAACAATAATCAAAAAGAGCACCTGGCCAACGATGGTCAGGTGCTCTAATTGTTTGGAGTCGCTTATGCGTTTTGCTTTGTCAAATCTTTGAGTTCAATGTTACTATCCAAGACACCACTTTCGCCACTCAGGACAATTTGGTTGTTGGTATAATCCAGCTTCATGTCTTGGTCGAGGTAAATATTGGTGTACCCCTTAAAATACCAGTTGCCAACGTTAGCTGCCAACTTGGTATCATAATCTGGTACTTCGGCATCCTTATCCACAGCAATCACATCGAAGCTGACATCCAGTGAGCAAACCCCTACTTTTGAGAAGGGGCCAACACCATCATCGAAGCTGAGAAGAAGCTTGCTGTCGGCGGGAAATACCTTGTTGAGTTGTTGTAATGCATCATTTGTAATTGTTAATTTCATGTCCTCACCTCTTCTTATTATCCTAAACCTTTCAGAAGAGATGTCAATTAAATTGTGCACAATTTATCCACCGGTTTTCTTCGTGTTAAAATACCGTTATAATGACTTCGAGGTGATTTAATGACAAAACAAATGAATGCCATCGTCATCAATGAATATGGCGGTCGAGATCAATTAACTCAAACCCAAATGCCCATTCCTGAAATCAGCGAGCATCAACTACTGGTCAAAGTCGTCAGCATCGGCGTCAATCCGATCGATTGGAAAGTTCGCGAAGGCCTGCGTAAAAAGCGCTATAACTTTGAGTTCCCAATCATCTTAGGTCAGGAAATGGCCGGTGTGGTTGCCGAGGTGGGTAAAGATGTCACTGGCTTTAAAGTTGGTGACGCGGTCCTGGGTTACGGGACGCCTAATAATCGTGGGACCTATGCCGAATACTACGCCGTTGATGCCAGCCAAGTCGCCCACAAGCCGATTACGGTCTCGTTTCAAGAAGCAGCTGGGGTCAGTCTTGCCGGTACCACCGCTTGGCAGGCGATTTTTGATGCCGGCCATTTAAAAGTTGGCCAAACTGTCCTGGTATTGGCTGGGTCTGGGGGCGTGGGATCAATGGCCATCCAACTGGCCAAGAATATTGGCGCCCACGTCATTACGACCACCAGCGCGCCAAATGAGCACTTCGTTAAAAGCATCGGCGCTGATAAGGTCATCGACTACACAACTCAAGATTTCAGCAAGGTGTCGCCAGAAGTTGATCTGGTATTCGATACCCTGGGCGGCCAAAATCAAATTGATGCATTTAAAGTTGTTAAACCAGGTGGTGCCGTCATCTCAGTTGTTGAAACCACCGATCAAGCCGCTGAATTAGCCGAAAACCATCAGGTAACCTTTGATAAAATCAACGCACATCCTGAACAAGACGTGATCACGACACTGAGTAACCAACTGGGATCCGGTAAGTTAAAGGTTAAAATTGCCACCCAATTGAAATTCAACGTGGAAAACGTCCGCGAAATGCATAAGTTGAGCGAAACCGGCCACATTGTTGGGAAGTTAATTTTAAATATTTAACGAGACAGTCTGTTTTCAACATAATAATTAAGACATAAAAATGGCCCGTCCCTAGTTTAACTGGTGGCGGGCCATTTGACTACCTATGATTGCTTAGGTGGTCGTTGATAGTCATGGTAGGCTTGTTCAACTTTTGCGGCAATCGTTTCATCAGTGAGCGACAGCCCCAAAGTTTTCAGGTGCTGATTGATAAACTGGATCGCTTCAGCTTTGCGTTGCTGAGGTTCCAGTTCGGTCATTTTCGCCAGCTCCGGAATGATCGCCCCGGCCAGTTCGTCAGCCATCTTTAACGATTACAGATGGAACAGGCCAACAATGTCGTGCAACTCCCCTCCAAAATCTTACAGATTGATGGCGTGGTTTCTGCCGGGACTGGTGAAGAATTAGTCGATGAACGTGACGAAATGGACTACCAGGGTAAATTACCCCGATTTGATTATGCCGTTAAAATTAATGGTGATTCAATGGAACCTCAGTTTCATGATCAACAGGTGGTCCTCGCTCAAGCGGCCACCGATGCCGACAATGGCCAAATTGTGATTGCCTACGTTGATGGCCGGAGTTACATTAAGCAGCTAGAAAAGACTGATCAGCACTGCCGGTTAGTGAGTTTAAACGCCAAGTATGCCCCAATTGATGTCAGTGGGAATGAAGACTTCGCGATTAAAGGCGTGGTCATTGGCACCTTAAATAATTAAAAATACTCAGGATTAAAAAGGCGTCTCGTCATTCATTTGACGAGGCGCATTTTTTTATTGGCGGTAAAGTGGCGGTGTTTTGGCGGTAAGTTGTCCGGAGGTGGTCGGCTTTAAAAGGCCAAATGACGATATGCTATAAGCGTCAAATCGATTTGATACCTCAATCGCTAATTTAATGCCGGAATTAAATTGGCCAACAAAAATAAATTTAAGAAAGAAGATTTTTATAATGACTGATGTAACACAAAGATATCACGTAACTTTACCAAGTAGCAAAGTGATTCAAAAATTCTATTTGGATTTTCCAAACAAAATGGCTTACTTTTTGCAAATGGCTGCTGGAAGTGCCACAGATATGACCTTAACCTATGGAGGGTTTGATCCAAGTAATTCAGAGATTAATCTTTCAAACAACCCGACTCAAATGCATTTAACTAACTTTGGTCACGGCCAAACTTTTGAATTGTTTAACTGGAACAATCAATTATATGCTTGGGTTATGACTTATGCTGGTAGCAATGTAAATAAAGATGGAGATCATTGGGCAACCCGAGTTGCTCGTTTACCAATTGATGGTAATTCGAAAACGCCTGCTGATGTTAACTCCATTACTTTCTTGAACTATATGGGTACCGGTGCTGGTAATAAGAATATGACCTTATATCGGGCAGATGCAGCATTGTCTTCTGACAAGTCTCGTTTAGCGGTTTGGACTCAGCAATCTAAAACAGGAACCAAAAAACGAGTTACGGCGTTTAAGACGGATGTGTTAAATCAAATCATGGATACCGAAGGAAATATTAAATGTACTGATTCTCGCATGAAGAAAGGTGGATCAGCCTACGTATCCACTCGCGATATAAGTAGTTACAATTATCCTCAAGGTTCTTGGCAAGGTATGGAGCTATCTAATAAAACTAGTGCTGGCTATAACTGGGTTTATCTAACTAGTGGCCAAGCAAAGAATCCATCAGTAATCGTTCGAGCCCCTTGGAACTTTGCAAGTCCTGCACCACAAAATATTACTGCAAAGATTACCGACTTTGGTTCACATGATCATGAAACTGAAGCTCCTCAATTGTATGGAAATGATGTTTACTTTGGCGTTGAGGAAAAGAAACCTGCTAGTGGAAAACTTAACGAGCATTATATCTACAGTATCTCTAAGGATTCTTTTACTAATTAGGGTAACGGAGACCGGTGAAAATGCGAAAAAAACGGTAAGTTAAATTCAATTTAGAAAGCCTCACAAATTGGTTTTAAATCAATTTTGCGAGGCTTTTTTTGTTACTCCTAGTATGCAACATTTTAGAAATTGATTATTAGTCGCCATAATTGGCGGCATTCTGTGGGGGTGTGAAGTATTTTGCACCCCCTACTGTGTATAAACTAGCCCACATCGCATATATTCTGCCAGTATATTGATAGGGTGTATGTTGATTATTAATTGTTAACCGATAACGATACTTGCCCTTATTTAAATGGGTTGCTCTTACTCCTTGAAGTTTATGCTGATAGTATATGAAGGTTTTGGACCCCTGTTTAAGCGTATGACTGATTTTAACATAGGAGGTTGGCTTCTGGACGTACTGCCAATTAAGGCCCCCGTCGGCTAATGGCTTGTGATGATATTTATAAAATTCTAAATAACCATCAGAAGTGATTTTTAAAGCATTGCTAGAGAAATGGGGATTATAGAAATAATTGGAAGCTCGGGTTTTAAAGGTGCCGATACCACCAGAATAGAGAACGTTTTCGCCATAGGGTAAAACATAAACTGGCCGTTTCACTCTGGTATATTTGCTGGGATAATAGGAAAGCAATATTGGAATAAATTGAGATGGCTTGTTAAAGCCCACTCTTTTTTTCAGGGCGTAACTAAGATCAATGTGAGAGCTAATTAAGGCCTTTCCACTTTTTGCCTTACTACCGTTATCGATACTGACTGAGGCGGCGAGGACCGTTCCTTTTGGTAAAGTAACTTTATTACCGGCAAAACTAAATTTAGTGTTTTGATTTAATCGGTAATATGATGACTTCAAACCAATCTTGTTAATATAGCTGCTACTAACTCGATGAAGACCAGTCTCTTTAGCCAAAGCTGATTTATTCGAAGAAGCTGATACGCCTGAAAAGACCAGCAAGGCTGAAACAAAAGTTAAAAAGATGCGGTTTTTCATAATAAAAATCCTTTCATTGCTATCTATGTCTTAAGTATACTAAATTAGTAGATAAAGTTAAAAATGTTGAACTAGAAATGAAAGATTGTAATGAAGTAAAAAACAGTTGGTAAAGTGTTTTTGGGTTAACAGTTTTAAAATTAAATTAGGAAATTAGACGCATTATATGCTTACCGGGACTAGTAGAGCAGCTAAACAAAATAGCCACAGAATCTAAGGGGCAAAATTATGAATCCGGTTCAATTAACTTTGGCGGCAGAAAAATCTGCAATTAGCATTGGTCAATCAAGAGGTTTAGTTTATTGATTTGAGTTTTATAAAGGAACGTATCGATTCCAAAGTGAGAGTCTCAAGTGACGGTCTTAGGATTATATCTAGGCAATCTCATAAATACTCGCCGAAATATTTGCGAAGTCATTGGATGACCAATTAGCAAATGGTTGACAATCAATAGCAACCTTCGAGGAACCTTCGAGGGCTAAAAGATGTTCCGAAATAGTCAATTCAAAGTCAATCAGTAGCCATTGTAAATCCAAAATCAGGCTATGAACTGGACTATTTATAATTTAATTCGAACGACTTAAGATGTTCTTGGTGACATTCTTGCCAATGAACTTCGTAAAGAAATCTAAACAAACAGTCAGCAAAATGGGCCTCACAAGTCATCAATACTCGTGATTAGTTGCACGGATCCGCGTGCGTCGCTGGTAAAAAAGTTGCTTTTAAATTACCGGAATGAAGACTTAGGGTACACGAAGAAGCGAATTTAAACTCTATTTGAGATTCTTAGCAGTTAGGGGTCATTGGCACCTTAAATAATTAAAAATACTCAGGATTAAAAAGGCGTCTCGTCATTCATTTGACGAGGTGCATTTTTTATTGGCGGTAAAGTGGCGGTGTTTTGGCGGTGAGTCGTCCGGAAGTGGTCGGCTTTAAAAGGCCAAATGACGATATGCTATAACCGTCAAATCGATTTGATACATCAATCGCTGATTTAATGCCGGAGTTAAATTGGCCAACAAAAAATTTAAAGAAGGAAGTAATTAATATGTCAAGTAATGTAGATGCACATTTAAAATATCGATTTAAAGGATTGCCCAAAGCAAATGTTGTTCAGAAAGTATACGTTGGATCAACATATGTGTATGCACTTCAACTATTCAACACAAACACGGATGTTGTTATTTCACGAGTTGCAAAAAGCTCTGCAAGTGGCTTTGACTTAGACTTTTCAAATGCAGAAACGATGTATCTTAAAAATTTTGGCCACGGTCAAACCTTTGAATACTTCAATTACAATGGTCAGGACTACTGGTGGATTGTCACAAAAGGAGCTGGTGGTGAACATAATTGGGGAACCCAAGTAGGACGTATTCAGTTTGAACCCAATACTGAAGACACAACACCTTATACTGGGAATACCAGCATTACACGTTTATCGGCTCTTAGTACGGCGACCAAAGACGGGAATGCTTATGGTAGCATTAAGCGAGTTGAGGCAGCCTTATCCTCAACCAATGCCCCCGTTTCAGGCGGAACAACCGATCGATTGTTAATGTTAGCAGGACTTGATACCAACGGTAATGGCCACTTTACCCTTTACGATAACAATAAAGTGAATGCCATCCTTGATACGGTGGATGCTAATCATGGTCATATTCCTTGCAGCAAGTTAAAATCAGCATTGGTTTCAGATCCGTACCGTAAGGTAGACAGCCTAGCGTCTAAGCTAACCAGTGACTCTATTCAGGGGTATGATATCTCTGATGGTCGAGCAATTTATATTTCAAGCGGACAGCCCAATCAATCAGGACACTCTGGTCCTGATACCCCTGGTATTTCTAAGTTATATTGGAGTGACTCACATATTGTTAAGCATACATTGCGCAATACAAACTGGAGTGGTATTAATATCGAAACTGAAGGCGTTCAAATTGCTAGTGATCTGTACGTTGGTATTTCTTATCATAATGCGGATGCGACAGTAACTACAGAAAACAGATTGTATACCACAACCAAATCATCATGGTAATAAACGAAAAGTAGTTTTCACCAAAATCCCTCCGCAGGTTTGCAGAGGGATTTTATTTAACATAAAGATATCGGTAACCACCATTCCAGCACAGATTGGAACAGCATAATTTAGGGTTCCAAGAAGTAAACAAATCCCCATCCATAATTTTTGCTAGTCTTACCGGATATTGATATTGAAACTTTCCAACCCTTAAGATCTGTTACTTGGTAATTGTTCCCATTAAGATCAGTTAATAGTGCCTTAGGAATTACAGCATGTAAATATGCGTTAAAAGAAAGTTTACCTGACTTCAATTGTCCTTGCAATCGCTTATCTGAAGCCAAAAATCCCGGAATAGTAATTCCTTGGAATTTTTTGTATTGATCACCCAAAGCCTTTTGGAGATATTCTTGTTGACTATCTGGATGGTTTTTTAATTTGTCAGTGACCTGTTGTAAATGGGGACTATAAATTGTTCCTGGTAGTGCATTTAGCGTCTGCTGTTTAATGCTCAAATGTTTCACTTGTTTCAGATATCCCCGCCAAACCAGCCCAGAAACGGTGTTTTCAGGATTTTTAATTCTGTAAAAAATACCCGTTTTTTTGCCATTAGTCATTTTGTAACTTTTGAAAACATACCAATTAGTCCCAGGATAATCGCTTAATGAGAATCGTTTCTGGGTTAGATTATTATTCCAAATAGCAGCTTTTGGATTACCAACTCTAGTGTGGTAGGTTGGCAATATAGTTGCATAACTTTTACTTTTAATCGGTTGGTAACCCTTGGTCGCATGGACTGCAGGTGATTGCGTTATAAGGCCGATACTTAAAGTTAGGCCACTCATTAGTAAAACCTTCATTAATTTATTAATCATATTAAATCTCCCTTTTACCGATTCAGCTTTTGATGTACTTTCAGTATACGCGATTAGCTGGGCAATTTAAAAAATGAGGTCAGTTAATTGTTAAATGACCCAGGTCTGGATGAATTCTGTACCTTCAACTATATTATTGGCACTAAATATTGAGTAATCAAATACTTGATAAGGTACACCATTAAGTACGGAAAGGGTGATTCAAATGACCGTTGTTTTAACTCAGAGTGATTTTTGCTCACATTAAAAAACATCTCGACCAAGTTAATGATAACGAAACCGTCTATATTGCCCGCTCAAACAACCGCACAGTTTTCGCCATTTCCCAAGAAAAAATGGATTGGTATGAACGTACTTTGCGGGCCAAAGAAGGGGCGCTGGAATATGCCGCTGCCCGCGATCAGCTGATCAAACGCCATGTCTTGCCAGATGATGAAATTGTCGAATCCAATGACCATTATTGGGATCAGTTTAAATGATGAAAAAGCTTCGATTTAAACCACGGGCAACTTTTAATGCTGACCTGAAACGGCTGGACAGCTTAGATCGTAACATTATTGATGAAGTTCGATCAGCCATTGATCTGCTGCTGAAAGCACATCAGCTACCACCGGAATTTGATGACCATGAACTAACCCGCCAATTAGCCGGATATCATGAATTTCATTTACGTGATACACCTTCAGGAAATCAGCCCAATGATATCAATGACGTCCTCGTCGTTTATATCATTGATGAAGATGAATTAATCTTAATTGGCATTCGAGTTGGTTCTCATAATCGGTTATTTCCGGATCAAAACAGCTCAACGAAGTACCGAAAAAAAGATGATAAGCAGGGCTACTTTCATTCAAATAACGCTAAAACAGCCCCTATAATCTAGTAAGTAGATCTGAGGGGCTGTTTTAACAACGTTTCCAAGGGGCGATAATGTCATTATGGACCCTAAGTTGAAGGCCGCTATCGAAAGTGGGAATACAACCACTACTTATTTTTTCTTCTAATAAATGCAAGCCATATTACCTGTACAACAAGTGCAACAAGTAAAACGATTCCTAAAATAATTTCTGCCGCAACACGAGCTTGGTATGTTTGATATACCCGCACCATCAGTTTTTCTTAACATAATAAATGCTGAGCCACATAAAAAAATGATAATTATAATAATAGTTGTAACCCACCAAAACTTATTGTTCATTTTAGACGCCTCCATTCAAGTGGGGTATGAAATCTCGCCCCTAATTAAATATCCTCGTTCTGAAATACCAAAAAACTCAAAAAAAGGAGAAGAATAATATAGACTGTTCTTGGGACATCGTTTTTACTTCTTTCTATCTGAATTATCGCTTAATTCATCGTAATCAAAAAGTGTCTGGGGCACGCAATTGCATGTCCCAGACACTTTTTACATTAGAGAGATATGAGCATCAAGATTACTTCAATCCATGACGCTTTTTTCCTAATGCCATTCCACCAAAGGAGACAATCATTAAGAGTAATCCTAACAGAATTGGCGTTACAGATTGTTTGAACCGTCCCATCGCTTGGCGCGGCGACCAAAGCATCATTTAACTGTTGTTCGTTAGTCACCACAACGTTTTCGGCTGTTGCTTGTTTAGCAGCAGCCATTGTTGCGGCAATCTTTGAGTCGGCCTGCTTTAAAACAATCGGTTTGGCAGTCGCTTCGGTTGCTTGGACCTTCGTATTTTCGGTTACAGTTGCATCTTGCTTTACGGCTGTCGTTGCCTCAGTGGCCTTCACTTCAGAAGCTTGAGTTGCTGCCTGCATTGAGGCATCCACCTCAGCCGAATCCTGAGGTGCCTGATTCACTTCCTGTAAGTCCTTTTGACCGAGACTGTCCGTGACTTCGGCAGCTGACCCATCCGCACTGCTGTTGGCTGATACGGTTGCCGGTTGCGATTGGCTGGCCGAGTCAGCTGCCGTGATCGATTGCGTTGCTGCGCTGCTTTCGGCAGTCTTAGTTTGAACCTGAACCGTTTGATCCGCTGGAGCAATTGGCTCAGCTCGCGCAAGGCGGCCATTTCCCACAAATAACCATAGAAAAGCCACAACGGCGAAGACAATTGATATCAGACAACATATGATTCGCTGCGTTCGCCAAGTATATGTTTTCATATTCGTTTCCCCCTTAAAACATGTTGATAACTAGAATGCTTTAGACATCCCCCCGATGCCAGAACAAATATATCAACTTCGTCAAAATAAAGCAACAAATTCGGCTCATTTTTATAACGATTTCGTGATAAATGTGTAAACTACTAATTTATAATTAACAAGCTAAACAAACGCTACAATTCATTCATACCCAACTATGGGTAGGACGTGCCATTACTGGTTTAGCGGGGTTACTGACTACTAAGAACGCACAGAAAAACTACTAAGCTTAGAGGCGTA
>NZ_AZGK01000013.1 GCF_001435315.1 Lentilactobacillus parabuchneri DSM 5707 = NBRC 107865 | reverse complement strand
ACAACTGGTGCGTCCGCTCATGACCAGAGCCAATTCAACAATGTCACTAACAGCCAAAATCAAACCAATGATGACAACAACGACAATGACAACGGTAATGACGATAACAATAATAACAATAGTGGCGGCGGGGGCTACATTCCTGGTGGAAACACCGGTGGGGGTGGCGTCAACAACGGAAGCGGCGGAATTTCTACTGGTGGTGCAACAGCTGGTGCCACAGCCAATAATGGTTCTGCTACTGTTGTATCCAATCCTCAAGGTCAGTCCGTTAATGGGACTAATAACAGCACTGCTGAGGGCATGACAGGTGTCAACGATTCTGCTGGTTCTGCAACTACGAAAACAGGTAGTGCTGTCACCGGTAGAAGTTCTAACCAGACTCAGTTTCAAAGTAACAACTCTAATAAGAACAATGGTGCTTCTGCATCTGTTACTTCTCAAAAACAGCCACAGAATAAGGAAACTCGCAACTCCCATTCTGATCATTATTCTCAGAAATCTATGCATTCAAACGGCCAATTTCAGCCGAGCAATAAGACGAAACAAAAGCCTTATAAGACGACTTGGAGAAAGGGACAAAAACTGGATAGAAATCAGCGGAGAGAAGTCAGGTATGAAAGAAAGCATTGGAAAAAGTATAACAAGTATTATCCTAATTTTAACCCATACGCTAGAGGCGGGGATTGTACAAATTTGGCCTCACAAGATAGGGCCCATGCTGGAGCAAGAATGACTTCGGTTAGTAAACATGCAAAGGGGGCACATTTTTATTCACAGAACAAATGGACAAAGAATACGCGTAAGTGGTACTGTCGCAGAACAAAGTCAACCAAGATTTTTGGGAAGGTAATTGAAAAACATTGGAACTATTCTACTAGTTGGTCAACAGTCAATGGCTTTTATAAATATTGGACCAAAACCAAGCATCGACCACATTTTGTTACAAGCAGTTTGCGAAAGGTGATGTCAAAAGTTCGCGTTGGTGATGTAATCCAACTACATTCGAAGAAGTATGGATGGCATCATACAATAACCGTTTCTAAGGTAACGAAGCATATGGTGTATTATACATCCCATACGCGAAGCAGATTATTTGCACCCCTAACAAAAATCAAGAAAATATTTGGTCTTAGTAGAACAAATCGGATGCGCGTTATAGAAATGGGGATATAAGTGATGAAAAATAATCAGCACACTGTACTTCGAAAAACATTGTATTCAATTGTTGTGATTGTGTTATTTCTATTTCTGGTGTCTACAATATCGCCTAAAAATGCCGTTCGGACAACCATGTTACTCCACGGGGCATCACCGGTTGCGGCATTTCAATGTGATCCTGTATATGCTCCCAAGACGAGTAAAAGTTTAGGCGAAAATCTCTATTCCATCTCAAATAAGTATGCGTACAAAAATGGGTATGGAACACAGATTTCACTATTTCACATGAAGACCTACTTGGGGATCTTTCATTTCGCGGCCCCAACCATTCCATTCTTACCGTAACTGATGGAGTCCTATAATTTATGAAGTCAGGACGTAATGATGAAAACTACAAAAATAAAAATCAGGATTAAACGAATTATTTATACCGTAGTTTCCTTAATACTCATTTTGGGTTTATTGATAACTGTGTTTCCTAAAAATGCTGTGAGAGCAACCATGGCAATCGAAGGAGCTCCATTTTCAGCTGCTTTGAAATGCAATCCTAAATATAGCCAATCAAACAGCAAAGCTTTCAAGGCCACTATCTATACCATTCCACTAAAATACTCATTTACTGATATGAACGGGTTTAAGGTTTCGATGTTTGACGTCAGATCCTACTTATGGGTATTTCACATTGCTTACCCGACTCAGCCAGAGTTCTAACAATGTAGTATTGCTACTAGGAAAGTCAGCAACGGTATATAAAAAATGTTATGAAAGTGGCGATTGATCATGAAAGGAAAATTGGTAAAAGCCTTGGCGGGTGTAGTGATCGTTCTTTTCCTGGTGTGCTTATTTTTTACAGTCTCGGTCAAAAACGCCGTTCGAGCCAATATGATGGTGCATGGTGTATCACCAGTTTCTGCATTTCATTGTAATCCAAAATTTTCTCCCAAGACGAGCAAATCACTTCAAATTCCCGTATATTATGTCCCTGACAAATATCCATACAAAGATGGCAGTACAGGTGTTCGCACATCAACTTTTGCCATCAGAACTTATTTAGGGATTTTTCACGTTGCCGTTACGGCTGATCAATACTTTGGGTAGAGGGGGCGATGAAGCTGAACAAATTCTTGATTAAGTCATTTAAAATGCTGAGTGTCGTTGTTCTCCTCTGCTTTATCACAGTATTGCTGTTGTCACTTTCGCCGAAGGGATCTGTTCGAGTACGGATTCTATTTGATGGCCATCCAGTGACTGCAATCAGATCTGACCCAAGGTACACTAAAGTGCAAAGCCGTGCGCCTCATCAGACTGTGTATACCATTCCGTATAAGGATGGGTATGATTCAAGCGATGAGTCATATATGGTCACCCAGTTCAAGATTCGTCAGGTGTCGGTTTTTAAGATTGCCAACCATCTTGTTCCAAGAATGTAGGAGATCGAACAGCTGACTGCGCTAATGGTGATTTGGATTTCACTAGGGAAAGAGGAAAAGTAGATGAAAAAAGAATGGTATCGAGTATTTCTTCTAATGATCATGACATTTGCTGGAGCACTATTGATTGGATGCAATCAGATACATGCTGCTGCATGGCAGCCATACAGTCTCAAAATTATGGGATATGCAAAGAAGCAGCGGATCCTTAAATACGATGGTAGTAACTGGGGCAACTATGAAGAGATTTATGAGAACAAGTATTTCAAGGATACCAAATCAACTAAGTACAAATATAATCATCAATCTCGAGTGATGGTTATTCGCTATCTGAACAAATCAAAATCCCCTGAAGTAAATACAAAGTACAATTATCGAAAACTTGTTTTCCATGGAAATAAACGGCAGCCAGTTATTCAATATTATTACAAGCTTGGTAATCAGAAGTTTCAGTTCCTGTATACGATTAAGTACTGGATGTTTAAGCCAATCAAATATTAGTCCTTGGAAGTGGGCTATCCGGCGACGTATCGATTCTGGTTGGTCAAGCCGGTTAACCACTAATTAGATCAGTCGCATTTAAGATTCATTGGATTATGGATGAGCATTATTCACAATCATCCATTTAATGAAAGGTCGATGATGAACTTGTTAGTTACCAGACAACATCGGATTACTTTAAAGTGGTTGTTAATGTTAGCATTCTTTTCTCTATTGGTTTTAGTCCAGACCTCAGCGTCTGCCAGTACCAACTGGAAACACTTGGATATGAATTCATTAGGGTATGCCACCAAACAAAAAGTCCTTCAGTACAATTCGGTGAACTGGGGCGAATTTGAAGATGATCGCCAGGACTTGTTCAAGGACACCAAGCATGTTGAGTACAAGTACACAAAGCACTCAAGAACAATGGTGATGCGCTATAAGAATCCGCAACGTTACTATTTGAAGACCAAGTACAATTATCGGAAGTTGATTTTCCGTCATGGTCACAAAACACCTATTATTACCTACTATATGAAGGTCGGTCATGATAAGTGGGAATTTGTGAACACCATTCAATTTTGGATGACGAAGCCAATCCGATATTAACCATCAATGTGATCCTCGAAGCGCGATGCTTCGAGGCTTTTGTTTTCCCGCTAAGTCCTTCCTAGTCTTGTTTAGGTAATTGTGTGATAATAAAAAAGCGCTAACTATATTGAAGTGGTTAGCGCTCGTCTGTGATTTAATTCAACTCAGTGAAATGCATTGGCTTAAGACATTAATCAAAAAAGCCAAAAATATCTTTAATAGCAGTCAAAGCTTGTGCTAATTCCGCCGCATTGACATGATCAACAATCTTGCCGGATCCGGCGACGTAGTCATAACCCAAAAGACCGGTTAAAATAACGTGGCCTTCTATTTTATGAGAAGAAAGTGTAATCTGAAAAGGTGCCTTAATTTTAGTTGCATGGGTAATTGGAAAGCCGACAATCATACCTGTCCGTTGATTATATGCTTTATCACTGACAACCAGTAACGGTCTAAAAGTATTACTGGAATCTGGATTATGGCCACCATATTCATGGCCGGCATGTGGTTCACTATCAATCCAGATGAGATCTCCTTGCTGCGGGATGTCTTTAGTCATTCCAAATGTCCTCTCGACCAACCGGCGTGCCATTGTCTCCAATGTTTTCTTCTTCCATTGCTTTTCGAAGATCATAGTTCGATTCTGCAGTATAAATGTTGTGCCGAACTGGTAACAAACTGATCACACCATTTTCATCCTTGATTGGTTCAAATTCAACATTTTCCCCTATGTTAAACGAAGCAGGAATTGTCACCATAATTGAATTGCCTTGACGCCGCGTTTTTACAGTCATTGTTATCACCCTTTCTATGCGTAATTATATATGTAATTACGCATAGATTCAAGCATTGTGCATCAACTGAATTTTGACTATATATTAATTTTAAGTAGAAACTTTCGGAGATCGTTGGCTGCTCTCACTGTCCAAATATGCCTAAAAGTTAGCCCGCTCTCCTTTACATTGTACGTTGAAAATTTAGACTCGGAGGCATACACTTATAGGCATGCAATATACATACAATAGGAGGAAAAGATGAAAGTTATCAAGAGCATCTTCAGCTGGATCCTGCCAATCGTAATTGGATTGGCACTGGCACTACTACTTAAAACCTACATTATTTCACCAGTCAGAGTGGATGGTGATTCGATGATGCCCAACCTGCAGAACAACGAGCACGTGGTTATCTTAAAGACCAAACCAATCAAACGTTTGTCAGTGGTGGTGTTTAATGCTTATAAATTGGCGCCGGATACGCGACCGAACACTGAATTTGTCAAACGCGTCATTGGCATTCCGGGTGACAGGATTACCTATACCAAGACTGGGCACTTATACGTAAACGGTAAGTACATCAAGCAGCCGTTCATCTCTCGCCAGCAGCAGACCACCGGGACTTTGAGCAACGTTGACGATAATGGTTTTAATTTATCGATTCTTTCCAAGAAGTGGAGCAGAGGTGGACAGACTGCCGTGGTTCCCAAGGGTCAGTACTTTGTGATGGGTGATAATCGAAATATTTCCTATGACAGTCGTTACTGGGGATTTGTGCCCAAGTCTCATATGGAAGGCGTGGTTTATACGTTCCCATGGGATGCCAATCGAAGTGAAATTAATAACTATGGATAAAGTAATGTCCTTCACCAATTTTAGATCCGGTGAAGGACATTTTTAGATTCTACAATATCCGTTAGCAATTAAATTGATACCGTAACGTTTTTAATAATTCGGGAAACGGATGGCGTTCTAAAAAAATTCTTTGAGGACTCCTGAAATGGTTTTGATGATCCCTGCCGGAGCTTGCCCGACTATTTCCCCATTAGATCGTTTTTCGGGATCAATTGCCCAAACATGTTGGAAAAGCGCGGTTCCATGAACTGACTCCAAGTCAATCCTTTGAAAAAACGGTGATTGAACAAATCTTTCCTGCGCCTGGTACTTATCAGATGAACTGATAGGGATGGCTAAGACGGTGTTGAGATGTCGGTTATACTCATCGTTACTAACAACCATACATGGCCGCTCTTTTTTTGTTTCAGTTCCCTTGGCAGGATTAAGATTGATAAACAGTATATTTCCTTGATGTAATTCCATTAATCAAAATCCTCCGAACCAACATCTTCGCCCCAATCTATTTCCGGGGTGGCAACACGCCCGTATTTCTTTTCTTGCGCATCAACCATCTTCCAGAAATCATTTTTTTCGGGGGATGTCCGCTTCACAGTAATTTGGCCATCACTGCCTAGTTCCCATTCAATTTCATCCGATGATTTGACGTTTAGGACGTCACGAATTGTTTTGGGAACTGTGACTTGGTTTTTTGCGGTGATTTTAGAGATGACCACAATATGACGATCACGTTTTGCCATAGCATTTCCTCCTTACTTGTCCTTACACACAGTATAATTCAAAAAAAGTTAGTAAGGCAAATGTAAGGTATACCATGTGCTTCGATATTGGATTACTTGCCATTTAATTCACGGACCTGATCAATTAAACCAAGGAATTCATTGGCTGCAGCGCGGTAATCTTCAATTTTGTCACCATACTTCTCGTTGAAGCCTTCCAAACCGCCGGCTACAAAGGCATACTCATAATCGTATACTTTGTCGTAGGCTGCAGTGAATTTAACCAGCAAATCATGGTGCTTGCCGTCTAATTGCAAAGCCATTTGAACAACTCGAACGTCGGTGTAGCCCAGTTCAAACTGAATTGCCCAAGCCCGGATGAAGTCGTGCTGCGCCTCGATGTGGGCAAAATGGTGTTGGGTGTTCCAAGTTAATCGATCCAATGATTTGATAACGTCTAACATGTCATTACCTCCCTAAGACTCATCAACAATATTTTATTCACGTTCATTGAACCGCGTTTGAAAAGGGAGGGCAAGTGATTCGACTTGGTAAATGATGACCAAATCAAAAAAGCACTTTCGGAGTTGAATTCTCCGAAGGTGCTTTGTCATTTCTAAATCAAGTTATTTAATCAGTTGTGGCTGAAACACACCCATCACCGTGTCCTGTGCGGTAAATACGGGTACTTGATGACTTAAGGCATTGGCAACCAACTGCTTTTGATCGGACGTTTCGTCTTCTGAACTCAGGACAAAGGCGAGGTCATCCGGCCAGTCCATATTTTCGTGGTAGGTTTGTATTCCAAACCCGCTTCCTTTAAGTTGGCCAACCAAGCTGGCGTTGTTGGCGTCAAATTCTGATAATAAGACGTCGCCGCTTAAATTGTTGGTGTCAATGTGGTAACTGTCAAATAGGGCGTTGTGTAAAGCTACCTGTAAGCTGTCGCCAGAGCCGATGTCTTCTCCGGTTGACTTCATTTCTGGGCTTAATGCTGTTGGCGCACCAGGTATCTTAGCAAACGAGAAGACTGGGGCTTTCACGTAAACTTTAGCGGGTTCTGGATGCAAACCAGGTTTCAGGCCAATTTCATCAAGTGATTTGCCTAAGATTAACTGCGTTGCCAATTGTGCCAAATGCAGTTTGGCAATCTTACTCATGAACGGCACGGTTCGAGATGCCCGTGGGTTGACTTCGATGACGTAGACCTCGTCTGCGACAATAAACTGAATGTTCATCATGCCGACTGCGTGAACCTGTTTGCCAATCTTGGTAGCGATGGCAACGATTTTTTCTTTCTGGTCATCCGTCAACGTCTGAGGCGGATACATCGCAATCGAGTCGCCTGAATGAATCCCGGCGCCCTCGAGATGTTCCATGATACCTGGGACGAAAACTTCATTGCCGTCGCTTAGGATATCAACTTCACATTCAGTTCCAGGGATGTATTGGTCGATCAGGATTGGTTCACCGTGACTGTTTTTAAGGGCGGGGATGAGGTATTCATTTAACTCATCATCGTTGTGAACAACCGCCATACCTTTACCGCCGAGAACAAAGCTTGGACGTACGAGGACTGGGTAGCCCAGCTTATTGGCAATTTCAAGGGATTCCGGTGCACTGGTGGCAGTGTCGCCTTTAGGGTGGGCGATATTTTGATCAATTAACAGGTCTTCAAACTGGTGACGGTCTTCGGTCTGTTCGATGCCGTGAAGAGAAGTCCCGAGAATTGAAACACCATGTTTGGTTAACGCTTCGGTCAGGTTAATGGCAGTTTGACCGCCAAATTCAACGATGACGCCGATTGGCTGTTCCAAGTTGATGATGTTCATGACACTGTCAATCGTGAGTGGTTCGAAGTAGAGCTTGTCTGAAATCGAGAAATCAGTTGAAACGGTTTCTGGATTGTTATTGATAATAATGGCATTGTATCCAGCTGCTTGAATGGCTTTGACGCAGTGAACGGTCGCATAGTCGAACTCGACGCCTTGGCCGATTCTGATTGGGCCGGCACCGATCACGACGATGCTGTTGCCCAGAGGCTTACTCTCATTCTCGTTGCCAACAGTACTGTAGTAGTAAGGCGTTGTGCTTTCGAATTCGGCAGCACAGGTATCGACCATCTTGTAAACCAAGTGTTGATCTTCCATTTGGTCTAACTTAACTAATTCATCGTCAGTAGCGTGATGAATGGCTTTGATCATGGTGTTGTTAAAGCCCAACTTACGGGCTTTTAAAACCATGTCGGCGCTAAGCAGGCCGTCGGTCATCTGTTGCTGCATCTTGAGGATATTTTCTAATTTGGATAAGAAATACAAATCAATTTGCGTCGAACGGTTAATTTGTTGAATCGTGGCACCTTTACCAATTGCGGCAAAAATTTCAAACAGACGATAATCGGTGGGTGTTTTGATCTTTTCCAACAGGTCGCCCATAGACATATCGCGCGTATAAGTCGGAATCAGGTCGGTTTGCGCTTGTTGGTCAAGCTCTAACGATTGAACGGCTTTCAACAGCGATTCTTCAATAGTACTGCCGATTGCCATGACTTCCCCGGTCGCCTTCATCTGGGTTCCCAGTTTGCGATCTGCGTTTGTGAATTTATCAAAGGCAAAGCGTGGAATCTTTGCAACGACGTAATCTAAAGCTGGTTCAAACATCGCGAACGTGGTTTGCGTTATTGGATTCATGATTTCATCAAGATTTAGTCCAATGGCAATTTTAGCCGCAATCTTGGCAATTGGGTAACCAGTTGCTTTTGAGGCTAATGCTGAAGAACGGCTGACCCGTGGATTGACTTCGATGACGTAGTAGGCTTCGCTGTTTGGATCTTGTGCCAATTGGACGTTGCAGCCACCCTCGATTTTAAGGGCGTTGACAATGGTCAAGGATGCGTCACGCAGACGTTGATACTCCTTATCAGTTAAGGTTTGGGTTGGCGCGAAGACGATGGAATCGCCAGTGTGGATACCGACTGGGTCAAAGTTCTCCATCCCAGTCACGATAATCGAGCTGCCATGATGGTCACGCATGACTTCAAATTCGATTTCTTTGTAGCCTGCGATGCTCTTTTCGATCAAGCATTCAGTCGATGGTGACATGGTTAGGCCACGGTTCAAAATGGTCTTCATTTCATCGTCGTTATGCGCGATTCCGCCACCGGTTCCTCCCAGCGTGTAGGCTGGACGAATAATAACCGGGTAGTCGATCTGGTGGGCGAAGTCGAGGCCATCTTGGAGGTCATAGACTGTTTTTGAATCTGGAATTGGTTGGTGGAGTTCCTGCATCAGGTCCTTGAATTTTTCACGGTCCTCTGCTTCGTTGATGGTTTGCAGACTTGTCCCTAATAATTCAATTCCCAATTTATCCAAAATGCCGTCCTTGCTCAATTCAACAGCTAAGTTCAAGCCGGTTTGGCCACCTAGGGTTGGCAAGATTGCGTCTGGATGTTCTTTTTCGATAATTTTCTTTAAGCTTGGAACGGTTAATGGCTCCAGGTAAATCTTGTCGGCAATTTCGTCATCCGTCATGATCGTTGCAGGGTTGGAGTTGACCAAAATGACTGAGTAGCCTTCTTCACGGAGACTCAAGCAGGCTTGGCTTCCGGCGTAGTCAAATTCAGCAGCTTGGCCGATGACAATTGGACCTGAGCCGATGATCAAAACTTTTTTAATATCTTCTCTTTTTGGCATTAGTGAACCCCTCCGTTTACGTGCATCATTTCGATAAAGTCGGTGAACAGCTTGGTTGCTTCGTGTGGGCCAGGAGCTGCTTCCGGGTGATACTGAACTGAAAATACTGGGCGTCCGGGATAGCGCAAGCCCTCGCACGTCTGGTCGTTGACTTCAATGGCGGTGACTTCCAGTGGGGTATCTTTGACGGAGTCAATGTCGACGGCATAGCCATGGTTTTGAGAAGTGATGTAGATGTCTCCCGTGATGATATTTTTAACCGGATGGTTAATCCCACGGTGACCAAACGTCATCTTGTAAGTAGTTGCGCCATTAGCCAGTGCCAAAAGCTGATGGCCTAAGCAAATACCAAACAGCGGATAGTTATCTTGGAGCTTCTGGATGACTGGGACAAAGTCTTCGTAGTCGGTTGGATCACCAGGGCCATTTGATAACAAAATGCCGGTTGGATGGAGTGCAGCGATATCTTCAAATGTGGAGTCGGGGGTGACAACGGTCACGTCAACTCCTGGGCGTTGTAGTGACTTGACGATGTTATCTTTAACACCGAAGTCAACGACCACAACGTGTTCAACATCTTTGGCGTCGCCTGCGGACAATGTTGCTGATTTGATAATGGATGTTTGGTGCTCTGGTTCGGCCTTGACGATTGGTTGGTTAGTCAGGCTGGCTTTCATTGTACCGTAGCGGCGAATAATCTTGGTTAACTGTCGGGTGTCAATCCCGCTGATTGCTGGAACCTTGGACTGCTTTAAGAAAGCATCGAGGCTGATGACGCTTTGATAGTGAAATACTTGATCGGTTAATTCTTTAACAACAACGGCTGCGGCTTGGACCGTGTCTGATTGATTGGTCCCAAGTGAGATGCCGTAGTTGCCGATAAGTGGGTATGTGAAGGTGATAATTTGCTTCTTGTACGACGGATCCGTCAATGTTTCCTGATATCCGGTCATGCTGGTGGTGAAGACGAGCTCACCATCGATCTCGGCGCCCAAATCACCACAGGCTTCACCGACGAAGACATCTCCGTTTTCTAAAGTTAAATATTTTTTCATGTCCGAACCTCCTCAAATAGTCCTAACAACGTCGTGACATTTACAGTTAACGCTTTTGAATATTTAAGATAGAAGTTTTTGGCCCACTTGTCAAGTGATTTTATGCAGAATTCTCCAATATTCGGATAAATATGTACGCTTTATAATAAATATGAATATTTATTAAATTATATTAATAGGGCTGAAATGCCGTCCTTATAGATAAGTTAATCATCATCAAAACAGATATGCGCAAATTTGGATAAAAACACATTTTTAAAAATATTTTTTAAATTAGACTTGTTTTTTGATTGAAAATAGCATATGATTCTAAGTAATCAAACAGAACCTTTAACATTAACCCCGTGAGGTTAAGAAGGTATGGCGACTCTTGAGGAGACTCAGGGCAAACTCAAACCTCTTTACCGAACGCGGTGAAGAGGTTTTTTGTTACATATCAACTCATTCTTATTGACGATTTAACTGTTCCCGTGAGAGCAAAACGTCCTGGATTGTGGTTCCAACACATAAGGAGCGCTTTGCGAACACGGCAAGGCGCTTTTAATATTAGGAGGAAATCACAATGATGCAGATTACTAAACCGGTAAGTTTTGAAAATGTTGTAAGTATGGAAGACCTTTCAGCCGAAGACGTTTTATCATTTATCCATGAAGCACAGGATTTCAAAGCAGGCAAGCAAATTGAGTTAACCCGGCCAGTATATGCTGCCAACCTTTTCTTTGAAAGTAGTACCAGAACCCACACCAGCTTTGAAATGGCAGAACGTAAATTAGGCCTTCAAGTTGTGAACTTTGACCCATCCAACAGTTCATTAAACAAGGGTGAATCAATGGGCGACACCGTCAAGACTTTCCAAGCTATTGGTGTTGATCTGGTTGCCATCCGTGATAAGAAGAACGAATATTATAAAGACTTAATCGCTGATCCAAATGTCCACGTTGGAATTGCCAACGGTGGTGACGGATCAGGCCAACACCCATCACAATCATTGCTGGATATGATGACTATATATGAAGAGTTTGGTCATTTTGAAGGATTAAACGTTGCCATCGTCGGTGACTTGACCCATTCACGGGTTGCCCGTTCAAACATGGAAGTATTGACCATGTTAGGCGCCCACGTCTTCTTCGGCGGTCCTAAGAAGTGGTACACAGAAGAATTTGCCAAGTATGGCGAATGGATGCCAATCGACGACTTGGTTGAACGCATGGACGTTATGATGTTCCTCCGAGTACAACACGAACGAATTGCTGATGACGAAAACGGTACGTTCTCAGCTGAAAAATACCACGCACAATATGGATTAACTCAAGAACGCGAATCAAGAATGCCTGAACATTCAATTATCATGCATCCAGCTCCCGTTAACCGCGGCGTTGAAATCGCTGACGAATTGGTTGAATGCGACAAATCACGGATTTTCCCACAAATGGCTAACGGCGTCTTCGTTCGCATGGCAATCATGACCAGCATGCTTCGAAACCGTGGACTTATTAAGGAAGAATATTAATAGCGAGGAGACTTTCAACTGATGAAACGCATAATTGCCAACGGTCAACTGTTAGAACATGGTCAATTAGTTAAACGCGATGTGTTAATTGAAGATGGAAAGGTTTCAAAGATTGCCTCTGAAATCACCAGGGATGGGGTTGATGAAATCCTTGACGCCAAAGGAAACTTTGTCAGTGCTGGCTTGATCGATGTGCATGTCCACTATCGACAACCCGGTCAGGAACAAAAAGAAACCATCAAAACTGGGAGTCTGGCAGCTGCACACGGTGGCTTTACCACTGTTTGTGCGATGCCAAATGTGACCCCGGCACCAGACTCTGTTAATAATATGGAAGCTTTAATTAAATTGAACCAAACTGATGGCGTGATTCATATCAAACAATATGCGACCATTACGACCAATCGTGGCGGTGATGAATTAGTTGATTTTAAAGCTTTAAAGGATGCCGGCGCCTTCGCATTTAGCAACGATGGCAACGGAATTCAAAAAAGCAGCACAATGTATGAGGCAATGCAGCAGGCAGCTGAACTTGATATGGCGATTGTCGAACACGTTCAAGATGACGACCTGACTTATGGTGGTGTTTTGAACGGTGGAGCAGCCACGCGCTTGGGGATGAAAGAAATGCCTTGGGTTAGTGAGACTGCCCAGGTTGCCAGAGATGTGATTCTCGCTGAAGCAACCGGCGTTCACTACCATGTTTGCCACGCGTCATCCAAGCACACAGTTAACGTGATTCGAGCTGCGAAACAAGCTGGCATCCACGTGACTGCCGAAGTGTCGCCACATCATTTGCTGTTATCGGATGCCAATATTAAAGAAGACAATGCACTTTATAAAATGAACCCACCATTGCGTGGTGAGGATGATCGCCAGGCACTTATTAATGGACTGCTGGATGGCACCATTGATATGATTGCCACGGATCATGCGCCCCACACCAAGGCGGATAAGGACCAATCAATTAGCACGGCGGCCTTTGGAATCACGGGCAGTGAAACCGCCTTTAGCATGCTGTACACCAGATTTGTCAAGACCGGTCGGTTCACTTTGGAACAGTTGATCGACTGGATGACCAATAAACCGGCATCAGTTTTTAAAATGAACAACGCCGGTCGCTTAGAAGTTGGTCAGCCAGCAGATATTGCGATCTTTGATTTGAAAGATGAACATGAAATCAAAGAAAGCGACTATTTATCAAAAGGTAAGAATTCACCATTTACAGGCGAAACTGTGTATGGGGATACTGTGATGACCTTAGTTGATGGCGAAATCGTCTACAAAAAATAAGAAAAAAACAAAGCTGCAGTTCATCGAGACTCCTAACTCGGTGGACTGCAGCTTTATTTTATTTGAGAAACATCATGTAGTAGCCAATTGAAGAAACTGCCTGAGCGGTGTTGACTTTCCCTTCCCGAATCCAGGTGAGGACTTGTTTCAGGGGGACGAGCTCACTGTTGACAAACTCGTCTTGATCGAAGTGACGTGAAACCCGTTCGGTCGGGTCAAATTTGATTAGCATCAGGTCGGCAAATTGATCCATGAAACCTTCTGAAGAGGTGATGCGGGTCATCTTGGTGACCGATTTGGCAACGTAGCCAGTTTCCTCACGTAATTCACGTGCGGCTGCCTGCTCGCTGGTTTCACCAGAATTGACAATTCCTGCCGGCAGCGAGACCGAGTCGCTGTTAACGCCGGCTCGATACTCACTGCTCATGACAACTCGTTCATCTTCCGTCATGGCCAGAATGGTGATGGTGGGGTCGGTTTTGATCAAGTCCCGTTCGATGGTTAAGCCATCCGGTGTTTGAATATGCAGCTGATCGACGGCAAAGACTCGGCCGGTGTAGACATTCTTGCGGTCGAGGACCTTTCCGGGTTGGTGCCATGTTTTAAACAATGTATTATCTCCTTATATTGAACGTATCAAAAATGATTATAGTCGTAGATTTTGATAAACCAAGCATGCTTAACTGGTGATTTTAATTCCTACAATACTAACTAACAAAAGGATCACAAATCCCCAAGTAATTGGTGACACTTTGTCGCCAAATAAAATAATTCCGGCAATGACGGTTCCGACTGCCCCGATTCCTGTCCAAACAGGGTAGGCGATGCTCAATGGGAGTGTTTTGGTGGCGTGTGCCAGCAAGAAAAAACTGATTAACATTCCGACAATTGTGATAATCGATGGGGTTAAGTTGGTAAATCCATGGCTGTATTTCATTGCCGTTGCCCAGACCACCTCAAAAATGCCCGCAATAATCAAAAATATCCAATTCATAAAAAGTCCTCCTAAAGAAAAAGGGTACCCCTTACAATTCCTTCTATGACCTAACGGAATTGCAAAAAGTACCTGTTGTTGCTGCCCGGTGGCAGTCGAATATCAAGTTATTAATAGTGTAGCACATTTGGATTTGAAAGTGAATTTTCAGATAATCAAACCCATGTTAGCAATTAAGATTATTTTTTCAGCACCCGGACCCTGAACACAGCGTCAATCTTTCCAAGCCGCTCCACTAGGGCATGTTCTTCTTCGTTATTTAAATTATCCAGGTCAACGATCGTATAGGCGACGTCTTTTCGAGCGGCATTGCTCATGCTTTCGATGTTAATACCCGCATCCGCCAACAAGGTGGCAATCTGGCCGACCATGTTTGGAATGTTCTTATGAATCAGTGTCAGTCGGTATGGCGTATTAAACGGTACTTGGAGATTGGGGAGGTTGACTGAGTTCTGGATATTTCCGGTTTCAAGATACGTCATAATGGTGTTAGCCCCTTGAGTTGCGCCATTGGCTTCAGCTTCCAGGGTTGATCCGCCAATGTGCGGGGTAACGACAACGTCTTCTCGATCCAAGAGAATATTTTCACCAAAATCAGTATAGTAGGTACGAATTTTTCTGGCGTCCAGATATTCAACGGCCGCTTCATTATCCACAATTCCGTCTCGAGAGTAGTTGAACAACTTGACGCCATCCTTCATAATCGCCATCTGTTCAGCGCCAATCAGGCCGGTTGTTTCTTCGTTCTTTGGCACGTGGACAGTCACGTAGTCGGCTTGCTGCAGGGCTTCGCCGAGGGTGTTAGCCCGAGTGATGGTGGTTGAAATATGCCAAGCGGCATCAGCCGACAAATATGGGTCGTAACCAATGACCTTCATGCCCAGGGCGCTGGCAGCATTGGCCACCAGTGAGCCAACGTGGCCGACGCCAATGACAGCCAACGTGCGGCCGGTCAGTTCGGTTCCCTTGAACTTGGTTTTATCCTTTTCGGTTCGCAGCGAAATGTCAGCGCCACTATTATGAGCAGCGTAGTCAGCAGCCGCAAATAAGTTCCGGGATGAAGCCACCAGCAGCGCGATGATCAGTTCTTTAACGGCGTTTGCATTACTTCCGGGCGTGTTAAAGACGGCGGTTCCATTTTCAGTTGCCTGTTCGAGCGGAATGTTGTTAAATCCGGCCCCAGCTCTGGCGATGACCTTTAAAGACTTGGGAAATGGTTGATCATGGAGATTGACCGAACGAATTAAGTAAGCGTCGGCCTCGTCTGTTTTGTTAATTTGATAATTATCGGAGAACCGGTCTAATCCGGCTTGGGCAATGGCATTATATGTTTTTACTTGATACATTTTAAGTTCCCCCTAATGTTGTTTTTCAAAGTTGTGTAAGAAATCAACCAGTGCCTGGACACCCGCTAACGGCATGGCGTTGTACAGGCTGGCCCGCAGTCCACCGACGCTTCTGTGACCCTTGAGGTTCATTAAACCAGCGTCTGTGGCGGCAGTAATGGCCTCCTTGTCGACTGCAGCGTCACCAGTGGTAAATGGCACGTTGGTGAGTGAACGGTCGCTTGGCTTGATGTGGTTGGCAAATAACTTGGAGTCATCTAAGAAGTCGTACAACAGAGCTGCCTTTTGTCGATTAACCTGCTCAATTCCTTCGATCCCGCCTTGTTCTTTTAACCACTTTAAAACTAAGCCGGTTGCGTAAATATTGAAGACGGGTGGCGTGTTGTACATCGAGTTCTTTTTAACGAATAAATTGTAATTGAGGATACTTGGAATATGTTCACCTGGTTTAACCAGGTCATCTCTGACAATGACGAGCGTAACTCCGGCTGGCCCCAAGTTTTTTTGAACACCGCCAAAAATCAAACCAAAATCGCTGACGTTATAGTTTTCTGCCATAAAATTGGAAGATAAGTCACCGACTAACGTGACGTCACCGTGTTCAGGCAGCTCATGGTAGGCCGTGCCCTCGATCGTATTGTTAGTGGTAATGTGCAGGTAGTCATAATCCTGTGCGGAGATAGGGGTGTTAGCATGTGGCAGTGCTTGGTAGTGCTGGTCCTTGGTGGAAGCCAAAACGTCGACCTGATAGCCTAAATTAGTTGCCTCATCGCCTGCTTTGGTTGCCCAGTGGCCACTATCCAGTAAGGCAATTTTATGGTGGTTAGTGGCAAGGTTCATTGGAACGGCCGCAAATTGACCAGTCCCACCGCCTTGGAAGAATAAAACGTGGTAGTTGTCAGGCACATGCATCAGCTCTCGGACATCCTGTTCCGCTGCGTTGATGATATCGTCGAATAAAGCGGAGCGGTGGGAAATCTCCATGATGCTCATACCACTGCCGTTAATTGATGGCAGTTCTTCTTGAATTTGTTTGATGACCGGATCAGGAAGCGTTGCCGGACCCGCCGCAAAATTATATACAGTCATTACCAAAACCCCTTTATATAAATTAAAAAGCCCCCACAGCCGGCACCGTGAGAGCTTCTAACTTTCGTTTTAGCGGTCTCACAGTGATGAAAATCATTCATTCATCCATGTAAGGCCCTTTGTTGAATACATGCATCAAAAGATGGCCTACATAGATGTGACTGTAGACCAGGAGGATGATTTAGTTGTTGTTAAGTCAGCTAATTGATTGTTCATGTGAACGCCCTCCATTTCTTATAACTAAAATCTAACAGAACTCACAGATAAAAGCAACACCCATTTTGAATATTTTTACACGATGGTGTTTGCAAGTGCATAAATAACATGGTAAATTCAATGGATAAACTGCTTATTGGGAGGAACTTACATGACTGATTTTTACTTTGTCCGACACGGCCAAACGGCGGCTAATGCGGCTGGATTAAAGCAGGGGACCATTAATACCGAGATTACATATCTTTCGGAAACCGGAAAGAAACAAGCGGAAAGTTTGCGGAAAGGTTTCGATATTTCGTTTGCGGACAGAATTATTGCAAGCCCGCTGCAAAGGACTAAGGATACCGCAGACACCCTTAATCAAAGTGCAAACCTTCCGGTAACTTATGACAAACGGTTACTCGAGATCTCATACGGTAAATGGGATGGCCAAAAAAACGCTGATTTGATAAGCAAGTACCCCGAACTGTTTGACCACACGTTGAATGACGTTCTCCCAAGTTATGCCCCCACCGCTGCCGGAGAAACCTTTGAGCATGTGATTGATCGGGTGGCTGATTTGATGTCAGATATGTCGCGGCAGTACGCCGACCAGAAGTTAATTCTCGTTACCCACGGGTTTACGATTAAGGCGGCGGTTTTAGCGGCGATTGGCCGTCCGGACAACATGATGGTCATTGAAGAACCCGACAATACCAGCGTGACGAAGATTACCTATGACCCAGCCACCAGTGCTTATTATTTGCGCTACTATAACCGGGTTGTGAGTGATCAATTTTAGTAATTGTTTGACAAACGAATTTGAATCATTTATATTAATGCCAACAACTATCGAAAGAGGAGGAAGCCATTTCATGCAAACATCAGCTGTTAACTTCATGTGCTGTTCAATGTGTCAAGCTCAGGTTAGCGCTGATCGTGGCTTCTTTGGTCAAACATTCGATTTGTGGAGAAGAGTCTAACTTACATAGACACATCTCTCATTGAATGGCTAAAGTGCCCTCGTTTCAGTGTTAATCACTGAACGAGGGCACTTTTTATTTGTTCAAAACAACTCTTTCATTAAAAAATATTTTAAAGGTGGCGGTCATATGTGTTCGTGTAGTCAGATGCTGATTGAAGTGAAAATGAACTAATTTAATTCTTGGAGGAATGATTCATGCGAAAACTCAGATCCCTGTTATTATTAACACTTGCTGCCGTGCTGGTTGTGACATTAGCCGCCTGCGGCAAGTCAGCCACCAAAACCAGTAGTCAAAAACAAACGTTAAACCTCAGCACCACAGCACCACTGGACACAATTGACATTTCCAAAGCGACTGGTTATGGGCAGACCGGTAATGTCTTTGAAAGTTTTTATCGCCTGGGAAAGGATGGCAAGACCACCCCGGGCTTGGCCAAGAGCGGCAAAGTTTCAAAAGACGGTAAGACGTGGACATTTACCTTGAGAAATGCCAAGTGGAGTAACGGTGACAAGATTACGGCCCAAGACTTTGTCTATTCATGGCGACGAACGTTGGCGCCAAAGACCAAGTCGACTTACGCTTATTTATTTAGCGGGATCAAGAACGCCGATCAAGTGAATGCCGGTAAATTATCACCGGATAAAATCGGCATCAAGGCCCTTAACAGCAAGACCGTCCAGATTCAATTGGACAAGCCGATCGCTTACTTCAAGGTCCTGATGGCCTATCCATTATTTGGCCCCCAGAATCAAAAGGTGGTCGACAAATACGGTAAGAAGTACGGCACTAACTCCAAATACATGGTCTACTCGGGACCGTTTAAGATTCAAAATTGGAACGGAACCGGCAACAAGTGGCAGTTTGTTAAGAACAATCAGTATTGGGATAAGAAGGTTGTCAAATTAAGCAAAATCAAATACACAGTTGTTAGCAGCCCAACGACCGGACTCGAACTGTATCAGCAAGGCAAGCTTGATTTAACCCCACTGTCAAACGAACAGGTTAAGCATTATAAGGGCAATAAAGAATTCCAGCAGTACCCATACTCTTACGTTGGATACTTGAAGTACAACTTTAAAGATGCCAACCAGACAAAACGTAAGGCGATGAGCAACAAGGACATTCGCCTCGCCATTTCGTTAGCCATTGACCGCCAGCAGCTGACCAAGAAAGTCTTGGGAGACGGCTCGGACACGCCAACTGGGTTTGTGGCATCGGGATTGGCCAAGGATCCAAAGACTGGCGTTGATTTTGCGAAACAACAGGCGGTGCCAAACACCGTGGACTACAATGTCAAGTTGGCTAAGCAGCATTGGCAAAAGGGATTGAAAGCGTTGGGAACCAAGAACGTCACCTTGACGATTACGGCTTCAAACGATGACCCAACCAGCAACCCGATTACTCAGTATATGAAGTCGGAGTTGCAACAGGATTTACCGGGATTCAAACTCAACATTAGAAACGTGCCGGGACAAGTTGCCAACCAAGAAGTCCTGAAGGGTGACTTTGACCTGTCGTTATCAGGATGGGGAGCTGATTTCAACGACCCAATCTCGTTCCTGCAGATTCCAGAGACCGGCACGGCATACAACAGCGGCAAGTACAGTAACCCTGCGTATGACAAGTTGATCAAACAAGCGCAGAATCGGGATGCCAACAATGCGGACAAACGTTGGAATGATTTGGTCAAAGCAGCGAAATTATTTAACGCTGACCAAGGCATGACCCCACTGTATCAACAGGTAACTTCTTACCTGCAAAAACCAAGTGTGAAGGGCGTTATTCATAACACTGCTGGCACTCAGTGGAGTTATAAGTATGCTTATATGAAGTAAGCGAACCCTAAGTTGAATCAAAAAATCAAAAATTCGATCCAGTTAGAAATTGATCATTTTAGTTTCTAGCTGGATCTTTTTGTGACATCAGAAACGCAGCCGGCGCCTTTGCGTCACTTTTTAAATATGCCTATTCTGTTAATAGTTAACCTATGTTATAACATATTTATAGGGGGGGAGATTACGATGGGTTCAATTTTGAACGTTCCTGATTTGATTTATGTGGTTATTTCATGGGTCATACTAATTGCCATCATAGTTGGTGTGGTTTATGTGGGGCGAAAGGCTTACAAAGGGGTCATGGACGGTTCTTACAAATTAAAGAACTTCAGTGTTGGCTTCATTGTCATGTTACTTGTGGTTGTTCTCATTTTATTTTTAATTGGGATGGTGGATTTGTACTTCGGAATTCGTACGGGTTAGGTATAAATAGTGGCCAATTACAGTAATATTGTTAATTAAGGCTTAAAAAATTGTCATAAAATGAGAAGTTTCTCACCGTTTAGCCGGTTATCATGGTACACTTTTCTCAACAAAAACTTTTGAGGTGATAAACATGACAAGAAAAATTGGTGTTATCGGAATGGGGCACGTTGGCTCAACCGCTGCACATTACATTGTTGCAAACGGCTATGCGGATGATTTGGTATTAATTGATATCAACGAAGACAAAGTCAACGCTGATGCAATTGACTTTGAAGACGCAATGGCCAACCTACCCGTCCACACCAACATCACGGTAAATGACTACTCGGCATTAAAGGATGCTGACGTCATTATCTCGGCACTTGGAAACATCAAGCTGCAAGACAATCCAAACGATGATCGGTTCGCTGAACTGCCATTTACCAGTAAAGCGGTTAAATCAGTTGCTCAAAAGATCAAAGACTCCGGCTTCAATGGGATCATTGTGGCCATCACGAATCCGGTGGATGTCATCACGTCCATTTACCAACAAATTACCGGCCTGCCTAAGAAACACGTCATTGGGACCGGAACGTTGTTGGACTCATCACGAATGAAACGGGCAGTTGCCAAGAAATTAAATTTGGATCCGCGTTCAGTTGAAGGCTTTAACCTTGGCGAACACGGAAACTCTCAATTCACCGCTTGGTCGACTGTTAGAGTCTTGAGTCAACCAATCACAGAAATTGCCGAAGAACGTGGCTTGGATCTTGATGCATTGGATAAAGCAGCCAGAGAAGGTGGCTTTAACGTCTTCCATGGTAAGAAATATACCAACTATGGCGTTGCAACCGCAGCAGTTAGACTTGCCAACACGGTTATGAGTGATGCGCATACTGAACTGGCTGTTTCCAACTATCGAGAAGAGCTGGGAACTTACTTGTCATATCCAGCTGTTGTTGGCCGCGATGGAATCATCGAGCAGGTTCAACTTCAGTTAACTGATGAAGAAAAGAAAAAGTTGCAGATTTCAGCAGACTACATTAAAACGAAATTTAAAGAATCAATGGAAAATTAAATAAGGGTAATCAAAAAGGTTGACGCAAAAATTTTACGTCAACCTTTTTGATTGAGACCAGATAATTAGTTTTCCGCCATAAATTCAGCTAATGGCGTCGCCGGATGTCCCATGATGGTTTGATAATCGTCTGAAACTTCATTCAGTAAGCCAAGTGCACCACCAGCATACATCGATGCCAGCATGTGGCCTTCTCCGTCTTGGTTATACATTGCCTCAAATTCAGCCAATGTAACCGGGGAATAACCAATTTGCGCGTGGGATGCCTCTGACAGCAGGGCTGCGAGTTGTGGCATTGTGTAGTTTCGCGACTGAGTTAATGTGTAAATTTGGTGATTTTTGAGAAGCTTCGGTGTGACGGCAACCTTGGCAAACGCCTTGGCACTGTCAGCTAAAGTGATAAACGTTAAGGCTTGATCACCAACAGGGTAGATGACATTATGCCGCTCAATGAGTTCAGGAAGGTACGGCTTCAATGGATCGGCGTACAACGCGTTGCGAATGATCGTGTATGATAAACCTGAGCCAGCTAAACGGCGTGGCAAGTACCCGTAAAACGGACTGAGCGCAAACGGGTTATTGACCTGATCGGCAATAAATCCCATTGATAACAAATGGTGGACGCGTGCCCTTTCTGCAGCGTTAATGACGTGTTCAAGTTCGGTTACCCGCGCAAAGGCCTGGTCGCTCTTGCTGGGAACGTAAATTAAGACGTCAGTATCACTAAAAGCCTTGATCAGGCTGGATTCGTCAAAAAAGTCGATTGGGACAATTTCAACCCCTGAATCTTGAAATTTAGCGGCTTTTTGAACGGTGTGAACCGCTAAGCGAATCTGATGACCATCTGTTTGAGTCAGTAACTGTTCCGTGATCGCACTGCCAAGATGGCCCGTTGCGCCAGTAATCGTGTATCGCATAATGAATACCTGCCTTTACAAAGATTTAGGATCAGTATCCCAATTTCAGAAATGAAGTGTTAGCAACTTGATTATTATTTTAACAGCATTCAATCATTGCCGATCGCATTTGGGGCAAAAAAATAACCCCCAGCAATTAAGAACTGAAGGCTTTAATCAATTTATCTAACTCGAATTGTTAATATACTTGTATTTTAACGCGAAAAAACACCTTTGTCAACGTTGCCACTAAAATAAATTCGAGTTTGACCGGGTGGCAGATTCGGCTTAAAATTGAGCCAATAATGACGATTGGAGCCACAAATTTTGGAAAACGACGAAGATATTTTCAAAGCAAACGGCTATCACTCAGAAGCCTATCACGCATTAAATCATTCCTACCAGGAGAAAATGACCGATTTATTCTCCCGTCGACAAATTGATTATCCAATGAAGCAGCTGGAATTTGAAGTTGATACCGTCAAGATAACCAGTACCATGAGCCAGCAGCAATATCTCAAGCTGCAGGGCTTTGTGGAAGCTTTCCCACAAAAGCAACGAAACGGTACGACACCAGTCGTTGGTAAAGATGACTACCAAAGCATTATTTTATATGACGACTATCAGTTGTTCGACGCCACTCAGTATGTCGTTCGCAATCCACTGGGGTTCGGGTACACCGTCAGCAAATACTTTTCACTTTCAAGCAAGCCGGCTTTAAGCAGTCCGCACCACGATTTGACGGTGACCCTCTCAATTCAGCCGAACCGGTTTTTGAATTTAATGGCTGAACCGCTCATTACTTTGTTGGTAGAGCGAGTTTTGCCAATCATGGTTCACCCACAAGTGTCACAGCTTGATCTAACCTTGGACATGCCACTGATTATGAATAATTTCCGCGTCCAAATGGGCGGCGAGGCTGGTACCAAGCAACAGGTCATTCAGGAACTGAACGCGCATCAGGAATACGAATTGAGTCGAATTATCTATACAAATCCGGAACAGACCCGTGAACTGGCTGTTTATGATAAGTATCAAGCATTGCTGGATAATCAATTAATCGTCGCAGACACCAATTATATTTCAGCTCGGGAAGCGGAATACTACCAGACGCATGCGGAAGACCAGCAATTTCTCACCCGGATTTTGTTAAGTGTCAGAACCCCAGCCGCCATCATGCGCTACATGAAAAGTCATGAGTGGCTGATGCGGGACGTGGCCATTGACTATCGGGATAATAGCGGAATTTCCCGATTCGAGGGGACGGATTACGCCACAAATGGCAAGGATTTTCGGCGATCGTTTAACCGGATGTTGACATATCGGCTCAGGGAAGTTCAGCAACGGCTTCAGGCATTACCTTATCTAACGGATGAAATTTGGAGGAATACGTTGTCTTAGAAAAGTCTCATAAAATTAAAATTTACTGTTGAACTCACCTCTCAATGTGTTATGCTGTTACCATTAAAAATTTTTGAGGTGATTGAATGACAAGAAAAATTGGTGTTATTGGAATGGGTAGTGTAGGATCTACGGTTGCTCACTATATTGTATCGGGTGGGTTTGCTGACGACTTGGTATTAATTGATGTAAATGAGAAAAAGGTTAAAGCCGATGCGCTGGATTTTGAAGATGCAATGGCCAACTTGCCAACGCATACTAACATTGCCGTGAACGATTACAGCGAACTGGCGGATGCAGATATTGTGATTTCAGCAGTTGGCAAACTTCAGCTGCAACGCGATAATCCAAGCAACGACCGGTTTATTGAATATCCGTTTACACAAAAGGCAGCCGCTGCAGTTGCTGGCAAAATCAAAGATAGCGGCTTTAACGGGATTTTAATCGTCATTACCAACCCAGTTGACGCGATCACGTCAATTTATCAAGCAGTGACGGGTCTTCCCAAGAACCATGTTATCGGAACTGGAACCTTGCTTGATTCATCACGGATGAAACGGGCGGTGGCAAAAAAATTACATATTGATCCTCGTTCAGTATCTGGTTACAACTTAGGCGAGCACGGAAACTCCCAATTTACTGCCTGGTCAACGGTTCGGGTCTTGGGTAAGCCGATCACGGAATTAGCTGACAAGGAAGGCATTGATCTTGATAAAATTGATGAGGATGCCCGAATGGGTGGCTTCGTTGTCTTCCGTGGCAAAGGCTACACAAATTATGCGATTGCCAGTGCGGCTGTCCGGTTGGCCGACGTCGTCTTAAACGATGCCAGAACTGAACTGCCGGTATCAAACTATCGTGAAGAACTTGGTGCCTACCTGTCATATCCGGCCATTGTCGGTCGTGACGGTATTGTCCAACAGCTGCAACTTGACTTAACAGATGAAGAATTAGATAAACTGCAAAACTGTGCAACTATCATTAACGAAAAGTTCGAAGAATCAAAAGCAAAGGATTTTGCGGTAGAATAACACCGCTTTTCTTATCAATATCGAAGCCTCTCCAAAATTGGAGGGGCTTTTGTCCGTTTCAAGGCCCGATTTAGTATATATTAGAAGTATCAACCGATGAGGTGATCATATGAAAAAAGGACGACTCGAAGCTTTTACAGACGCAATTTTGGCAATTATTTTGACCATTATGATCCTGGAGTTCAAAACGCCGGAATCATTCCAGTTTAGTGCGATTTATTCTCAAATTCCTTATCTGATATCTTACGCGATTGGCTACTTATTCATTGGGGTGGCTTGGTATAACCACCACTATATGTTTGCCAAAACCCGGTGGATTTCTCGAAGGGTTTACTGGGCGAATAATATGTGGCTGTTTACCACGTCGTTTGTTCCGGTGGCGACTGCCTGGGTTGGGCGAGGACTAAATGAGCAGGGGCCTGAAATTTTTTATTTTATTGTCTTTGCCTCTTGGACGGCCGCGTATTTTTTCCTGTCCTATCAACTGGTCAAGGCAAACGAAAAAGACCACCAACCAAAAGCCGCAGCGGCAATTCGGTCGATGGTCATTTATCGATATATTGCAAATTGGAAATTGGATCTGCTTCAAGGCATTGTGACGGTTGTGGCGTTGGTATACGTCCCGGCACTTCAGATGGTCATTGTCGTATTGATGATTGTCTTCATCGGTGCCCGGTTTAATAAGGACAGCGATCACCTGATTGATTAGTGCATGAACAGCGTATAGACCCAATAACCCAAGAAGCCGATACACAAGCTGAGTGAGCCAAAAATCATGATTTGAACCGCGCAGACAAATGTTTTGGTTTTAATTTGTTCGTGGTTGAAAATCAGTGATTGTTTGATAATCAGTGGGACAGCTAACAAGATTGAAAATAAGGCCAGCGGGAAGACGCCGACATACATGGCGTAAAAGACTAAGAGAACCGCCAGCACGTTGGCAGCATTGAACATGAGCAATGAATTTTTAACGCCAATGTAGTGAACGATTGTCCAACGGTGATTGACCTCGTCTTCCTGGTCATCGCAAATGTTGTTGGCCAACATGATATTGGCGATCCAGAAGAATAACGGGGACGATGCCAGCAGAATTCGTAACAGTAAAGGCGCGTTCCACGTGAACAGCTGGTAGGAGTTGACGTATACTGAAATCAGCGTAATCATAATGCCCATGGCAAATCCGGATGCGACTTCGCCGTATGGGGTACTGGAAATCGGGTGCGGACCCGACGAATACATAATTCCGATGGCAAAACAGATTAAGCCCATCCATAGCAGTGGCAAGCCCACTTTAAAGACTAAAAAGATGCCAATCAAAGCGGATGGCACGACCATCACCACGATCATCGTGCGAATCAGGTTCAACGAGATATGTTCTCGACCGATGATATTGGTACCGGTTTTCCATTTTTCCTCGTTGGAATGCATGTAGTCGTTATAATTGTCCAACGTATCCACGGTCATGTTGAATAACAACATTGCGATAAAAAAGAGTGTGGCGTAAAGTCCGTTGACCGAGTCCAGCAGGTACCAGCTGAAGAAAAGTCCCGTGAAGAATGGGAAAATGCTTGCGGCTTTGGCCCTCAACTCGACGAGCTCTGTAAAAGTTGATAAACTCATCTTGACCTCCAAATTAATCTAAAATAATTTCAAAAACATAACTTATTATAACAAAGGAGCAGGAAAATGAGTCTGACAAACAAAACCCCGGAAGCAAAGGTTGAATCTTTATTTAACCAAATCGCCGCCAACTATGATGAAATGAATTCACTGATCAGCTTGGGCAATCACAAGCACTGGCGAAAATTGGTGATGAAACAACTCAATGTCCGTCCCGGCAGCTTTGCGATTGACGTCTGTTGTGGAACGGGGGACTGGACGATCGCCCTTGCCAAGGCAGTTGGGCCATCCGGTCAGGTTGTCGGGCTTGATTTTAGTGAGGAAATGCTCAAAATTGCCGATCAAAAAGTTCGGGCGGCCGGTCTTTCGGATCGGGTGACGTTGGTGAAGGGGGATGCAATGAATCTGCCGTATGCCGATAATTATTTTGATGTTGCCACGATTGGCTTTGGCTTGAGAAACGTGCCCGATGCCGACCGCGTCCTGCATGAAATGAGCCGGGTTGTCCACGCTCGGGGTCAAGTGGCCTGCCTGGAAACGTCCAAGCCCACGAATCCGATCATCAAGTTGGGCTGGCAGGCTTATTTTAACCTGGTGCCGATTATGGCAAAGCTGACCGTTAACAAGTACCAGCAATACCATTACCTGCAGCGAACTACCGCAGAATTCGTGTCTGCCGGAAAATTAGTGGAGATGTTTCAAGATGCCGGCCTGACTGACGTCCACTACCGTACCTTTACTTTTGGCGCTGCAGCTTTTCACCTGGGAATCAAGCCATGACAAAATAGCCCTTGATTCACAAGATTAAAAACGTTATCATGTGTTTAACATATTCTAAGGAGTTTTTAATTATGAGCGGTAATTTAAACATCCAAATGAATAGTTGTCGATATTACTTTTGGTTTTTCCGAGTGTGATCTGTGGATAAGCCAAAAGCATTTCGTAATGCAAATTAAAGGCCGCACAGATCACTGCAATTGACTGTGCGGGATAATACCAATGGTGGGTCCTCACAGTCAGTCCCTTGACTTTGAGGACCCTATTTTTAGGAGGAAAACAGTATGAGCAAATTATCAGATAAAATGAACAAACGGGTGGCAGCGTTAACCCCAGCAGCAATTTTAACTTTCAACCAGAAGATTTCAGCGATTCCAGACATTGTTAAATTAACGCTGGGCGAGCCGGACTTCAACACCCCGGAGCACGTGAAGCAGGCCGCAATTAATGCGATTGAAGACAATGAAAGCCACTACACGAATTCACGGGGAACGGATGGGTTACGCAAAGCGGCCGCTCATTTCTTGAACACCAAGTACGGCTTGAATTACGATCCTGCCACCCAGGTGATCATGACAGAAGGTGCGACTGGTGCGATCTACTCGGCTTTAACCGCGATGATTAATCCCGGTGACACGGTCATCGTGCCAACACCGATTTTCCCACTATACGTCCCAATTCTGATGCTAGCTGGCGCCAAACCGATTTTTGTCGACACATCAGATAACGGTTTTGTGTTATCACCCGAAAAATTGTCGGCTGCCATTGAAGCTAACAAGGATACTGTTAAGGCAGTTATCCTGAACTTCCCTAACAACCCAACTGGTGTGACCTACCACAAAGATGACCTCCAAAAATTGGCAGACGTCATTTCCAAGCACGACATTATTTGTTTGAGCGATGAAATTTACAGCGAATTAACCTACGACGGCGCCCACGTTTCGATGGGGACCATTCTGCCGGAACAAACCCTTGTCATGAACGGGGTTTCCAAGTCTCACGCGATGACTGGCTGGAGAGTCGGCATGATTTGTGGGCCTGAAGATATTATCAACGAGGTGGCCAAGGTCAGCGAGTTTACCATCACCTCGTTAACGACCAACGCCCAAGCCGCAGCCGAAGAAGCCTTCAAGAATGGCATGGACGATGCGTTACCAATGAAGGAAGAATACATGAAACGCCGCGACTTGTTGGTAGCAGGGCTGGAAAAAGCCGGCTTTAGCTGCCCGAATCCAAATGGCGCCTTCTATGTCTTTGCCAAGATTCCTGACGGCTTGAACCAAAATAGTGAAGAATTCTGTTACGACTTGGCTAAGGAAGCCAAAGTGGCGTTGATTCCGGGCTCATACTTCCTGCCGGGTGGTGAAGGCTACGTTCGAATCAGTTACGCAGCTAGTGAAGACACCATCCAAACAGCTGTCAGCCGCATTCAAACATACGTTGATCAAAAGTCAGTCAAATAAAGGGAGCTTGAGTTATCTTGAAAATATTAATGTATAACGTTCGACCAGACGAACAAACCCCACTTGATGCCTGGGTTGAAAAAAATGGCATTCAAGTCGATACCAATTCAGTACCGCTGAACGCAGAAACCGTTGACCTTGCCAAGGGATACGATGGCATTGTCATCCAGCAACACGGGCCTGTCGCCGACCCAGCAATTTATGAAAAGCTCCATTCATTTGGTATCAAGCAGATTACGTTGCGGATTACCGGCTATGAAATCATTGATTTTGACCAAGCCAAGAAAAACGACTTGGTGGTGACCAACGTGCCGGCTTATTCACCACGATCAGTCAGTGAGCTTGTTTTGGCTGACGTCATGGGGCTTCTGCGTCACATCGGCGAAGTCGGCGAACGTGAAAAACATGGCGACTTCAGTTGGAAAGGCGTTGAAGCTCGGGAAATTCACACCTTAACGGTTGGCATTATTGGCGCCGGCAAAATCGGCAGCGCGGTTGCCCGAATCTTCCGAGCACTCGGTGCCACTGTAATTGCGGCGGATCCGATTCATCGACCAGAGTTAAACGACACGTTGACCTACGTGGACCACGAAACAGTTTTCAAAACCGCAGACATTGTTACCATGCACACGCCGTTGACCGATGAAACCCAGCACATGATTAATGCGGCCGTTTTAAAAGAAATGAAGTCGTCAGCGATTTTCATCAATGCCTCACGGGGACCGGTTGTCGATACTCCGGCGTTGGTTGCTGCGCTTGAAAATAAAGAGATTGCAGCTGCAGCTATTGATACATTTGAAGGTGAAAATACCATTGTGGGTCAGGATTTGACCGGCCAAGAAATTGATAACGACAGCTTAAAGAAGTTACTGGCAATGCCAAACGTTAACGTCACCCCACACATTGGCTTTTATACTGAAGTAGCGGTTCAAAACATGATTGAAATTGCGTTAAATGATGTGGTCACGATTTTGAATGGTGAAAAGAGCCCCCATGAGGTCGGGTAGTGTGATTGTTTTAGCGGAGGGACATTATGTCAGGAACTGAGTTTGCGGTGTTGATCTTGGCAGCCCGTGGTAAATTCTATACAATCGACAAAATAACCACTCAGCCGAACGGTTTGGGTGGTTTTTCTATACATATAGACGATATGAAGGACTTTGAGTGATTCATTCAAACAATTTAATTATAAATTTGCAATTTTAAGCTTCATTTATGACATAACGACTATTCTATGAAGAATCAAAATAATTAAAGGGGTCACAATTAATGAATAAACCAATCAAATTACTCTCAACAATCTTGATCAGCACCGCACTACTTGGAACCATCTCATCCGAAATCGTGAGTCAATCTACGGCTTATGCCGCAACATCAACTACGAAGAAGTCTAAGCCGACTTCAAAACCTGGGAAAAAGCCAACAGGTTCTGCGCCTGGTCAGAGTTCGGAATCTGATGCCAAAAGAAGTGGTCAGTTAAGTGTCAGTTCAACCCAAACGGTTTCTTCAAATCAGGTTAACAGCACGACAGCTAACCAGTCAGCAATCTATGTTCATGATGGCGGGAACTTGACCTCGGAAAACACCACTGTTTCTAAAACCGGTGATACCACCAGCGCCGACAATAGTAACTTCTTTGGCCAAAATGCTGGTGTATTGGTCACTAAAAATAGCTCAGCCACAATTTCCGGCCTGAATGAAACAACTGATGCTGTTGGTGCCAATGCAATATTTGCAAGTGGAAGCAACGCCAAAGTTACGGTTTCGTCTTCCAACATTAAAACCAGCAAGAGTTCTTCTCGTGGCTTGGATGCCACTTTAAAGGGAACTGTAACCGCAACTGATACGAATATTTCCACACAAGGCAGTCATTCAGCATCAGTTGCAACCGATCGTGGCGGTGGAACAGTTTCAATCAATAAGGGAACTTTAAGAACTTCGGGAGATGGCTCACCAATTTTGTATTCAACCGGAAATATTTCGGCAAGCAACATCGATGGTGTCGCTTCTGGAGCTGAAGCAGCCGTTATTGAAGGGGACAACAATATCACGGTCAATGATTCAACATTAACCGGATCAAAGAATAATGGTGTGATGTTGTATCAGAGTCAATCAGGTGACGCAGAAACAGGAACTGCTTCATTTACCATGACAAATGGATCACTGACTTCAAAGGTTAAGGCCGGGGCAAAAGGAACAACCAACAATACCGGTGCATTATTCTATGTGACTAATACGGATGCTAAGGTTTCTTTGACAAACGTTAAGTTAAGCAATGCATCAAATACACTAATCAGATTGGCCAGTGACCGCTGGGGAACAAGTGGTAAGAACGGTGGTAAATTAACATTTAATGCCAATAACCAAACCCTTAAAGGGAACGTTCAGGTCAATAAAGGAAGTTCACTCAAGCTGTTATTGAAAAACGGTAGTGAACTGACCGGCAACATTAACAAGACAAAGACGTCTGGCACTGTTAGCCTCACCATTGACGGATCTTCCACTTGGAATGTAACCGGAACGTCACACGTGACGGTACTCAAGTCAAGCAAGGCACATTTAAAGAACATCAAGTCAAATGGGCACAATGTTTATTACGATAAAAGTAACAGTGAAAACTCATGGTTGAATGGCAAGACATACAGTCTAAATGGCGGCGGAAAGTTAGTAGCAGAATAATTAAAAAGTGCGACAAAGGCTCGGATAAACTCCGGCATCTATTTTCATCTACGGAATAGTCAAAAGAAGGGTTACGACACAACTGTCGCAACCCTTCTTTTGACTATTCTAGTGATATGTTTGACAATGGCACGAACTTGGAAACAACAGTTCTCAAGTCTTAAATCTGGCCCCAAGCATCTGCCGCAATCGTAGGGAACAGTGTGACCAGTCGTTCCAGTTGAGCTGGTTCAAACTTGAACACGATTGCCGGTAGGAAGGCGTTAATGGCATCTTCTGCCTGGTCACTGATTTCAGTGGCGCCCACCAGGTGGTTTTGCTTATCGTAAATTAAAGCGTTATCGCCAATTGATTCCTTGGTAACTTGACGATACCAGTCGTCTGGCAAATGATTTTCCTTAATTGTCAGGTCGTCTTTCTGAGCTTCTTCAACCGAAACGCCGACTTTGGCGATTCTCGGTGATGTGAAGACAACTGACGGGATTGCCGGGTAGTCAATTGGGTCGCTGGTATCGCCGGCAAAGACGTGCATCAAGTAAGTGGACTCAAAAATCGCGGTTGGAGTCAGCTTTGGTTGATCTTTGTCAATAACGTCGCCTGAAGCATAGATGTTATCAACGTTGGTCTCGAGGTGATCGTTGACCTTGACGCCTTTTTCGCTGTAGTCAACGCCGACTTTATCCAACCCAATTCCGTCAACGTTTGGAACCCGGCCGGTTGCGTCTAAAATCCAGTTGGTTTTGACCGTTCCACCGTCGTAGTTGACGGTGAAATCTCTGTCGTCCTGCTCGAAGCTGGTTACATTGGCATTGTTAATGAAGTCAACACCTCGGGATTTCAAATCAGCGACAATTTGTTCAACGTATGGCTGGTAGAACTTTCGCAATACCTTGTCGCCGTGGGTGATAACAGTTACTTTGGCGCCAGCAGCGTTGGCAATTGTGGCAAATTCCAAGCTGATGTAGCCGGCACCGATGATGGTAATGTTGGCCGGTAAATGAGTCAGGTTCATGAAGTCGGCACTGTCGTGGGCTAATTCGGTGCCTGGAATGTCCAAACGGTGTGGATGTTGACCGGTTGAAATCACAATGCTTTCAGCGGTGTGTGGTGTTCCGTCTACCATGACGGTGTGGGCATCTTCAAATGTCCCACGACCCTTGATGATATTGATGTTGACCGACTTCATCAAGCCGCCGATCATGTCAGGTAAGCCCTCAATGACTTCTTGCTTGTGCTTCTCGTTGGCGGTCCAGTTAATTGCCAAATCACCGTTGACAATGCCCTGCATTCTTTCAGTTAAGCGGGTAAGCGCAACTGGTGCATCCAACGTGATTTTAGCGTTACAGCCGCGGTTGGGACAGGTGCCGCCGATTAAGCCGGATTCGATAACGCCGACTTTCTTGCCGCGGGCGGCCAATGGAATCGCCCCATCGAAGGTGCCGTGGCCGCTACCAATGTATAAGACATCATAATCATAATTTGCCATAAAATATTCCTCCCAATTCTGCTCGGAAACGGTTACATCTACAACTACTAAAATCGTAACCTGTAAACCGATTGTGCGCAACGAATTGGTTTGGAAATTTTGGCTGGGCAAAAGTGTCTATGTACGAGGTGATATAAAATGACTATACTGAAGACAAATCAAAGGAGCTGATCGCATGCGTAGAAAAGATCGAGAAGTAACGGCTATTGATGAAATCAAGCAAATACTCAAAGATTCCCACGTCATTCATAGTGGGTTTCGAACGGATGACTATCCATACGTGGTCCCGACTAATTTTGGCTATGAGTTTAATGATGATAACAACTTAACCTTATATATTCACGGCGCACCGGTCGGCACCAAACGCGAGCTGATTCAAAAGGATGGTCGAATGGGCTTTGAAATTGATGATGGCGGCCAATTGATGGTGCCAAAGGATCCCAAGCAAAATACTCCCAGCTTTGCTTATCGAAGTGTGATGGGTTATGGGGATGCAGAATTAGTCGAAGATCCAGAAATCAAAAAGCACGCGCTTCAGGTTATCCTGGCACATGAAACCGGCCAGAAGTTGAGCGATTTTGATGTTTCTGAGAAGACGATTGAATACGTTGGGATTATCAAGATTGCTGTGAAATCATACACTGCTAAGGCGCATGGCGGTGATGATCCAGAATTTAAGTAGTAAAAAGCATTGACCAAGTTGGTGAGGTCAATGCTTTATTTTTTGGTTTTATCGTGTTTTTCAGCTTCATTTTTCCAAAACCAACCGGGAATTGAAAGCAAAAGCCCCATGGCTACTGGGATGAAACTATAAATTAACGCACCAGTTGAGTGGTCGCCATGCCACCACATGAAGTAGCAAAGTTCAAGAATGGTTAAAATCAGCCCGACGATTGGCACTGTAAAGATCAAATAGTGAATCATTCTGTCACGGAGTTGGTGCATTGTCATTCAAGTCATCTCCCTATATGGTTATTATAACTTAATGCAAATAATGCGCAACGGTGTATACATTTTTCGACTTTCGTTCTATCATGATGGTAGCGGTTCCAGAACTCACTGAACAGATTGGAAAGGAAGGCGCTTTTATGTTCTTTATTGATACATCAAGAAATGGCAAACCAGTCTATGATCCGATTGTGAATCAGTCTTTGGATAATTATTTAGTTAATGATTTGAAGCTGCCTGGTCACGGCTTAATTATGTATGTGAATCAACCAGCAGTCATCGTGGGGGTTAATCAAAACGCTTATGCAGAAGTTAACATGCCTTATTTGAAAGAAAAGGGCATCAAATTAGTTCGCCGGACATCCGGTGGTGGCGCGGTTTATCATGATTATGGCAATATTATTTTTGAAAACATAGTGATTAACGACGATGAACACTTTGGCGATTTTAAATATTTTGCCCAACCCATCATTGATGCGCTGCACGACATGGGGGCAACGAATGCTGAAATGCGTGGCCGAAATGATATGGTCATCGGCAACCAGAAGTTCTCCGGCATGACGATGTTTAAAGTTGGCAAGTCTTATGCAGCTGGCGGTACGTTAATGTTTGATTTGGACATGGACGTGGCCACTAAAGTCTTGACGCCTGAAAAAGACAAGTTGGAATCCAAGGGTGTTAAGTCGGTTGAAAGTCGTGTGACAAACGTCAAGCCGTTCTTGAAACCAGAATTCCAGCAGTTGGATATTGAAGGGTTTAAGAAGCAGTTACTGCTTAGGTTATTCGACGCTAAATCATTGGATGATATTGAAACCTATCATTTGAACGATCATGATTGGTCAATTATTGACGACCGATTGAAGGGTAAATACGATACCGATGAATGGAACTACGGCAAGAATCCCGGCTTTGATTACTACGTTTCCAAGCATTACGATATCGGCACGGTTAGCTTTAATTACTCATTGAGCGGCAATCAGATTTCTGATATTAAAATCTATGGTGACTTTATCACGGGTGGTGATATTTCAATTATTGAAAAAGCCCTCAAAGGCGTTGAACTCAGCGAGGATGCACTGGTTGCCGCTTTGAATCAAGTTGATATCAAGGCGAACCTGGGGGATGTTTCTGCGGAAGAATTGGCGGATTTATTGCTGGAGAAGACTGAGATTTAGTTGTGGTGATGTTTTTTTGGAGAGTTCCAGTATAACCAGGTGGAACTCTTTTTTTCATGTGCACGGGTTTTCATAAATAACTGAAATTTTGGCTTAAAAGCGGACGACCAATTGGTGATACTTTTCCTGGTCCCAAAATATCACAATATAGACTATGATTCGTTCTTTGTAGAAGATTCAGATAACTGTGTTTTTAATTCTTTGGGAATGTCAGTAAGGTCTAGCTCCATTGCATCAATCAGATATTGTTGATCGTCGGGATATTGTTTTAAGTAATTTTCAAGCCTGATGGTCAACCATGATTGAAGTTCCACATATGGATCCTTATTTTTGAAAACAAGTAAGGATTTATATAATGTGCCTAAGCTGCTTCTGTAAAGGCCTCTGTTAAATTTTCTCCTCGAGATGGGTAAAATCTGTTCTCGATAAATAAACGGGGAATAGTGCCGGATTCCATGTCGAATTGAACGATGGTTGTAAACTCTACCTCCGTGAGCAGTCAAGTTTCTATAATCCAGGTAGAGTGCCAATAAGTCTCCAAATGCTTGGTTTAGATTGAATAGTTGATCCATTTCGGGATATAAATCAGACTGGATTCCAAACATCCTGGCAATGACCCTTTCTCGAATTGATTTCTTAGAGAGCTGAAACCAGTAAATACTATTTCCAAAGGTAAAACTTTTGATCATAATCCATGGTGGAATATTCCCATGAACATCTCGATAGTATTTGTATGGCTGATAGGTTGACCTAAGTGTTTTGTTAAAATTTTTGATGAGACCGTCTCTGTCTGTTGCATTGTGACGATAACTTTTTCCCACATTATAATGCAATTGTAATGTGTATTGGTTTTGATCATCTGATATATCGCGAGCAATTACATAAGCCAGATGTTGCTTAAAAATTTGTTCAAACTGGGCTAGAGTCTGCAAAGTCAAGTCCCGTAGTTGCTTGTCCAGATTGTACAGTGCATAGATGTGTTCGAAAGTCGTATTAGGTTTAAATCCTTTATCATCATTTTGAGGATCAATCATAAATTTATCTTTGTACCCATTTATAATTTCATAGTATCCATAGTCGCGTAAAATATTGGCGTCTGCATCTTCGTTTAAAAAAATCATATTTCGTTTTTTCAAAATATTGATCTGGTCCTCGATCTGTCTGAATGGTTTCAAGTTGTCTCCCATAATGGAATTCCTTTCACGGCAAATAAAAAAGCAAGCCCAGAATTAACTGGGCCTGCCTTAGTGGACCGCAAGCGGTCATTGATTTGATTAACTAAATCATACATGAAGTATCATGAATCGTCAATAAGGATGTTTGCCGGTAATTATCTGAAGGTATGAATATTTATTTTTCATTGTAAAAACACTTAACTTGCATTTTTGTATTTGTTTTTTGTTAGTCGAACGAGACTTAATACAAGTATAAATAAACTTAGTTAAGCACACACAGTCAAGCTAATCCGTTGACCTCACCTACCCATTCGTGGAATAATATACCGTCATAAGTAATGCGGTAAGATACGGGGGTGAGGATATGAAACAGGCACCAGATCACAGTGACGACGAGGTTCAATCCGGCGTGACGATGATGGGGATGTTCAAATTCGTTTTTGGAACAGTCCTCAAGCGGCCGTGGATTTTAATCGTGAACGTTGTCGTGCTAACCGTTCTGTCGTTAATGGATTTTTTACTGCCACAATTTAATCAGTACATTATCGACCACGTTATTCCAAATAAAAGTACCGCCCAACTGGTTATCGTTGTGGGCTTGCTGCTGCTCACCGTGACGATTTCGGGCATTTTCACGTATATTTCTACTTATTACATGGGGGTCATGAGTCAGGGTGCAATTACCAACTTGCGAAATCAGCTGTATCAATACCTCATCAGGTTAGATACCCATTTCTTCGAATCCAGTAAGACGGGTGATTTGATGGTCCGGCTGACGTCGGATATTAACAACCTGCAGAACCTGATCTCGCCAAACATGTTATCGTTGATTGGCAGCTTGTTCACGTTTGTCGGCGTTCTGGGGTTTATCTTCTTTGTTAATTGGGAAATGGCCTTGGCTGTCAGTTTGACCTTTCCACTGATTTTTATCGTTGTCCGTATCTTTAGGACTCGGATTCGAAATTCCTATCGAAAGGCGCGCCAGTCCCAAGCGTTAATGACCAATCAGCTGCAAAACACCTTGACCCAAATTCAACTGATTAAGAGTTATACAACTGAAGATTTGGAATCACGACGATTTGATAAATTAGCCAATATGAACAAGGATAATATTATTGAAGCAACGCGAAATCAAGCGATTTTTTCACCATTAGTAACATTTATTGAATATTTGGGAACGGCAATCGTGCTGTTCCTTGGAACTTTATTTGTCTTCAAAAATCAGTTGACGGTTGGACAATTGGTGGCCTATTTAAGCTATGTCGGGATCTTGCAAAGCCCAATCAGTGCATTTTCCAGACTGCTAAATCAGTTCCAGCAGTCACTGGTTTCATACGGCCGCATTGTCAGCATCATGGGTCTGAAGCCGGCGATTGTCGATGACAAGGATGCCGTAGCGTTTCCAACCATCAAATCAGGTGTCAAATTCGATCATGTCACATTCTCCTACGCCTCGGACGAACCGGAATCAAGTCATAAAGCCGCAATTCGAGATGTCACATTTGATATTCCGTTTGGCAAACAGACTGCACTTGTCGGCCACTCGGGTGCTGGGAAGTCAACGATAACCGATTTGCTGGATCGCTTGTACGATGTGAACAGTGGCCAGATTTACTTTGACGGCATCCCGATTAACCATATTAAGTTAAAGTCACTGCGCCAAAATATCGCCATTGTGTCCCAGGATATTTTCATTATCGACGGCACGATCGCCGATAATATCCGCTACGGAACGCCAGGCGCCAACGAGGAGCAGATGTGGGACGTCGCCAAATTGGCCGATATTGATACATTTATCAAGAGCCTGCCTGATCAAATGAAGACCCAAGTTGGTGAGCGCGGAATCCGATTGTCCGGCGGCCAAAAGCAACGGATTGCGATTGCCAGAGCGTTACTGAAAAATGCCCAGATTGTTGTCTTGGATGAAGCAACTGCTTCGCTGGACAATGAGTCGGAAAAGACGATCCAACATGCCTTGGAAAACCTGATGGAACAACGGACATCATTGGTCATTGCCCACAGGTTATCGACCATTCATAATGCAGACCAAATTTTGGTAGTAGATGATGGCAAAATTGTGGAGCGGGGCACGCACGATGAGTTGATGAAGGAAAACGGCTACTACAAGCAATTGTACGAGGCCCAATTCGAATAGCGTGAATTTTTGTGCTTAATAGTTATATACGTAAATTAGATGCGTTGCATTTAAACAAATATATGAAAAGAAATTTGTTGCTGAATCATTTGTTAATGATGAGGCCCAAAAACAAAACCAGTTTTGTTTTTGGGCCTTTTAGTATAAACTAATCTTAAATACAGAAAACAGGTGAACAAAATGAAGACGATTTATGATTACAAAGAAACCGAAATGAGCGGCAAGACCATTGATTTAAGTGCCTTTAAAAATAAGGTCCTTGTGATTGTGAATACTGCCAGCAAATGTGGCCTGGCCCCTCAACTTGAGGGCTTGGAAAAATTGTATAAAAAGTACAAGGACGACGGCCTGGTCATTTTGGGCCTGCCTTCCAACCAATTTCATCAAGAGTTGGATACCGATGAGGAAGCTGACGACTACTGCCGCATTCACTACGGCGTCACCTTTCTAATGACTCAGCGGGTTGCGGTCAATGGTGCCAATGAAGATCCGTTGTTTACCCATCTTAAAGAACAATCCGGCCATGGCAAGATTAAATGGAACTATACGAAGTTTCTCATTGGCAAGGACGGCACGCTGATTCACCGATTCGCACCGATTACCAAGCCGGAGTCGATGGAAGAAGACATCTACGCCGCACTTAACAAGAAAAATGTTATCTAAAAAGAAGGTGGGAAGTTGAATTCAACTTACTTTAAAGCCACCATTCGAGAAATCACTTACGCTTGGGGTAAGTTTATTTCGATTGTCCTAATTATCATGCTTGGGTCCTTGCTGTATGTCGGGATTCGGGCAACGGGACCTGATCTGGATCATTCAGCCGACACCTATTTTACCCAGCAGCACCTTGGTGATCTCAACGTCACTTCGACGCTTGGATTGACGCATAAAGACCTTGATCTGATTCAAAACGCCCAACACGTTCAAACGGCCGAAGCCAGTCACATGGTGACGGTTAAAAAGTCGCAAAGCCAAGTGGTCCAGATTTATTCGTATTCAAAAACAGCTCAGTTAAACAAGCTCAAAGTCGTCTCCGGTCATTTGCCGCGAAACGCCAACCAGATTGTCCTTGATAAGAAGGCCACTGGATATCAACTGGGTGATACTTACCGGCTGCCAAAGACGACTGGGTTACGCCACCAAACGTTTAAAGTGGTTGGCTTCGTCAATTCGCCGTTATTTGTCAGCTCCACGGATCGTGGCACCACCAACGTTGGCAGCGGTGAAGTAGATTATTTTGCCTATGTGCCTAACCAGGCATTTAACCAGTCAGCCTACGCGACGATTGCGGTGCGCTTTGACAACACCCAGGACCTGGCTGCCGGAACCAGCAAGTATAACAAACGAGTCGACCAAGACCAGAACCGGCTGGAAGACCAACTCGCCAACCGTCCAGAACAGCGGCGTCATGAAATAGTCGGACCTGCGCTGACCAAGGTCAATTCCCAGTTAGCAAACCTCCAGCAACAGGAAAAGCAGCTAAATGCCGTTCCCAAGTCTTATCAGACCACCAGCACCAAGGCTTCAGCAGCCAAGTTGAGCGCGGCCATCACCAAATTGCAGGCCGCCAAACGTGAGCTCAATCAAACGCCACAGGCGACATATCTATATAACGATCGGACTGCCAATGTCGGCTACCAGGACTATTTTGACGAGTCCAAGAGTATTGCCGCAATTGCGGTTATTTTCCCCGGCTTCTTTCTCTTTATTGCTGTCCTGATTACCTTTACCACGATTTCTCGGATGATTGAGAAGAATCGACGGGAGATTGGCCTGATGAGGGCGCTCGGCTACACCAAGGGATTTATTTCTATGAAGTACGTTATCTATTCGATTTTGGCCGGTGTGTTGGGTTCCGTTGCCGGTGGGGTGTTTGGCGCGCTGACGTTGCCTAAATTTATTTTCAGCATGCTCAGTAATAATAACTTGAACCAGTATCAAGGGGTGATTCCGTGGGCGTTTATCATTGAAGCCATTATCGCTGGCCTGATTGCGACTCTCGGGAGCGCCACCGTGGTGCTCATCATCAATTTGCGGGAAAAGCCAACCGAGCTGATGCGCGAGCGGGCGCCCAAAGCTGGTAAACGGATTTTGCTGGAGCGGATCAAGCCGCTGTGGAATCGGATGAACTTCAATCAAAAAGTCAGTTATCGAAATCTGTTCCGCTACAAGACTCGGATGATGATGACGATTGTCGGGATTGCTGGTTGTACGGGCTTGATGCTGGCGGGATTTGGCATTCGCGATAGCGTCAACGACTTAGTGCCGGATCAGTTCAATCAAGTTCAACACTATCAGGGAGTTGTCACCCTATCCAGTTCAAATAAGCATATTCATGATAAAAATATCGACGCACAGCTGCCGGCAATGGTCCAATCAATTACGGTCTCACCAACCAAAGGGACCAAGCGAAATGCCACGGTTACAATGGTCGCTCCAAAATCGACGACTCGTTTTAGCAAGTATGTGACCTTAACCAACTCCAAATCGGGTCAATCAGAAAAGTTAACCGATGAAGGTGTTATCATCACCGAAAAACTAGCCACTGATATGGCGGCCAAAAAGGGGAGTGTCCTCTCCGCCAAGCTGGGTAACAAGCTCTTCAAAGTCCGGGTTGCCGGAATTACTAAGAACTATGCCGGCCACTACCTGTATTTGACGCCCAAGTATTTTAATCAAGTTGCCACAACGCGTTACACACCGACGGCCAGACTGCTCAAGCTCAAGCAGGAATCGGCTGCTCAGCGACACACCACCAGTCGCAATCTGCTCAAACAAAGCGGTGTACTCAACGTGACTTATCCAAGGTATGCCAGCAGTTCACTTGGCACGGTCGGCCTGAGCTCGGTTGTGCTGATCTTTATCGCATTGTCCGCCGCATTGGGGTTAGTAGTTCTCTACAACTTAACCAACGTGAACATCTCCGAGCGGATGCGCGAACTGTCGACAATCAAGGTGCTGGGCTTTTACGATAATGAAGTCACGGCCTACGTCGCCAGAGAAAATGTTGTTTTAACGTTAGCCGGGATCGTTTTCGGCTGGTTCATCGGCTTGATTTTGCACCACTTCATCATGATTAAGGCCCAGACCGGCGCGATCTTGTTCCCTTTAACCATTCATTATCCGGGATATATTTGGTCGGCGGTGCTGACGGCTTGCTTCAGCCTGATTGTCGGCGTGATTACCCATTACAAGTTGAAAAATATTGATATGTTGGACTCACTTTCATCTTCAGAATAAATCGTTTCATCAAAACGACCCGCAACCACCTCAAAATGGCTGCGGGTCTTCTTTTATGATTTTCCCCACAAAAATCGAATCAGTAATCGGTCCACTTGGGGATTGTTATGAAGCTTGCTGTGCTGGGCGTTGGGGCCAACAATTCGTTTTTCCTGATATGATTTTACTTGTGGCAACAGGTATCTCAGAGACTTCGAGGACGCATTGCTGACGTCGCCGTCCGAGTGCGTGCCGTCATTTTTGTCGCCGTAAATGTTCAAGACTTTCAATGATTTTAATTGCTGATCATGTCGTAATCCCAACAGCTCGCGGTAATGGCTGTTAATTTTGGTCGGCTCACCGTCGGCCTTTAATTTCATCCGGTTCGGCGCATCGTCCATTCCAATAATGCCGTTAAAGTGCCCAGCAATGTCGACCTGTTTTTGAAGCTTCGGCAGCTTGGTGTTACCGGCGTTATCCAGTAGGTAGAAGACGATCGACATGTTGCCGACGGAATGGCCGACCATGTTGAACTTCTTGATGCCATAACGTTGCTGTAATTTGACCACCACATTTTTGGCCCATTTGGCGTCGGTGTGATAGTTGGGGTTGCGGTTATTCAAATAGTTGACTTCAACAATCGGATGCCGATCGTTAGGTTTGAAATTACCAATCAACGTGACCTTGCCGCTATTGGTGACGTCCGCTCGAATGACCGTCTTGGTGACGCCGGCGGTCACTGCTGCCTGCGCCATATGATTTTCGGCGTGATAGCTACCCCCAAAGCCATGGAAAAACAGTGTGGGAGTGGCCTTGCTGGCACCGGCAATTTTGGGTGTTTGCGTGGCTGACATCGAGCAGGCGCTGAGAAATCCCACGATTAATAGTAAGCCGCTGAGTACGGCCAGTCCTCTTTTTTTCATGTTCCCCTCCTGATAACTGCATCTTTTGCCGCTAATTATAAACGGATTTGCGGAATTGGAAAGCAAGGTGCACTGGAAAAAGCCACCTAAGTTTGATCAGTGGATGAGAGCAACCAAATAGTTGAAATGAATATTTTGACTCCTTTCTAGTTTTAGAAATATATGTAATGGTTTATTAAAATAAGATTACACCAGACTACTATTGTAATGATGAAATGGAATTCAATTACAATACTTAAAAATTATGATATACTTTCGATGAGGTGATAATGATGCAATCAATCCACAGCAAATTGAGATCCTATTATTCTCAACTTAATGAAGTAACAGAAAAGCTCGATCAAGATCAGCTATTGGTTGCTTCAGAACTGACACCATTTCAGAAAAGTATTGCAAAGGATATGGTGAAGTCAGGTCTCTTGGAGGATATGGATGAACGAGTCTATGCGACTCACGATGTACCAATCGATGATATGTTGATGCGGCAACTCATTTTGGGACAGGGAATATACACTGGAGACACAGCACTTTATCTATGGGAATTGAGTGAAAACTTTCCTTATACGATTGAAATGGCGGTTCGCATGGGATATCAGGCACCAAGTCGACGATATCCTGATTGGACGCAAAACGTTCAGTTCAAACAAGTTCGTGAACCCCGACTCAGTGAGGATGTGCGAGAAATCTCGGTGCCGGACACGACACGTAAGATACAGGTATACTCACCTGAACGGGTATTAGTTGAGATGGTTAAGTCACCAGATCATGATATCGAAGCAATAAAATTTGGCTTTAATCAATATTTGAAATCATCACAAAAAGATTTGGGGACGTTACTTGAAGTTGCTGAACGTTTGAATGTGCTTGAAAAAATTCAATCACTTGTGGGGATTCTTCTATGAATGATAAAGAACTACGTGACCGGCTGCGTGATCAGCTGAAAAATATTCATGCTCAGACTGGAATTAATACCACCAGTTTACAAAGAAAGTATTTCATTGATGGTTTCTTGAGCTTACTGGCGACATCTAAATATCAATCACATTTTATTTGGAAAGGTGGGATGGTTCTTTCAGCAGTCACTGGCGTTCATGAACGAACAACGATTGATCTTGATACAATGGTTGAGGGTGTCAGTATCGAATCCGAAAATTTAAAGAAGATGTTCAACGAAATTATTGCCGAACGAGACTATCACGGAGTAAGGTATCAATTAATTGATATTCAACCCATTCAAGAAGAAAAAGAATATGTTGGACAACGCGTTCGCTTTCAAGCCAGCTTGGCAAAAATTAAAGATTCGTTTCATTTAGATGTGGCTACTGGTGAAGTGCTCATCCCGAGTGAAGTCAATTATGCGTATAAACCGTTACTGGGGACAGAAACGATTAATCTGTTAATCTATCGGCCAGAACGAATGCTAGCTGAGAAACTACAAACTGTGTTGTCCAGACGTAGTGCCAATACGAGGATGAAAGATTTTTATGATATTTATATTTTGATGACGACCGAGATAATTGATTTCAAAATCCTACAGACCGCTTGGACGAGAGTATTATTGGAACGTGAATCCCAGGCCGAATGGGAGGAGTGGCACTCGATCACAGCCCAAATCAGAACATCAGTACGGATGAAATCCTTATGGCAGGGGTATGCAAAGAAGCATTCTTTTGCAGAAAATATTAGTTTTGAAAGCACAGTGGCTGCCATCAACAACTGCCTCAGCAAACTCCAATAAACCCACTCCCGCTATCTAAATTCACATATAAAACATGGCTCCCAGCAGAAATGCTGGGGGCTTTTTTCGTGCCGACAATGCCCGTCAACCCGCAAAAAAATGCGAACACATACATAAAAGAATGCTTACTAAAAATCATTACCAATCCTTAATATGTTCAATGAACCGCGGTATATCAACACTTTTCCCCAGCCACACATCTTAATATCATCACTTTCTTAAAAAATTAGCATATAGTTTTATATTTTTTATTTTCTGCAAAAAAGTGCGGACAAAACCAGTTCTATACGTATAGATATATATTCCCGTTAAATTAGAATTAGGAGTGTAAATAAATAACCGTTAATGAATATTGAGGGGAACCCAATTCATACATAAGCACATGGACGGGGATCCAAGCGACGGTTTTTCATCTATTTATATTAACTTTTTTAATTGGATGGGAGGAATTAGTGATGTCAGAAGCTGAGGGAGCCGCGCGACAAGTTCAGAATTACGCGGAGATTCATTTTATCACCCGCGATGGCGATGAAATTATTGAACCGCTGAAAATTTTCCGAGCTGTCAGCGAAGAGTATCACATCGCGTTACCAATCTTAAACGGCTACGTCTTGGTCAACAAGCCGCAGCACCTGACCAGAGTCATGGGCGTCCAACCCGCGATCATCAATCTGGTGTACGGCGAGATTGGCTCACTGCATATCTATCACGGGCTGACAGATATGACAGGCGAATTAATACCGTTGCAAAATGGCGACGAGCCCGATCAGGTCGCCCCCGTCAAATTACCAGATATCGACGAGGACCATCATTACTACGTCATGGACGAGGAGGGAATTGGCGAAGAAATTACCAAGGTCAATAACTACCAACCCGCAAACCCGACGTCAAAAGTCAGCTTAGTCAGCTTGACGGATGCCGAAAAAGCCAGGGTGGACAAAATGGAACGTGAGTTAAGCGAAGGTGATAACGAACGTATCTTAGATTTCGATAATTTGAAGAGTGAGCTTGAAAGACCGTTGGATGAATTCGACGACGATGAGCCGGATCACGAATCACCGTTCGGACAAGCAACTTATCCGGGGGATGAGGAACCGGAAGATGAATCGAGCGACGATCAACCAGCTACTCCAGAAAATGACCAATCGGAACCGTCACCCGAGCAGCCCGATCCAACCGAGCAGACGCAACAACAGCCAAGCTCACCAGTTGAAAGCTCATCGGAATCGACATTTGAACCAAATCCGGCACCACAAGCCGAAGCCTCAAGTCCACAAGTACCTGAAGCTCAAGCCACCAACGTTCAAGTTACCGAAGCCCAACCAACTGACGCAGCCGCCAGCCAAGAGCCAATCAGCACCGAGCCGCAGCCAACACCAATCAAGCTTTTGGCCCACGCGCTTCGACTGATCAGCCAGAGCCTGGCAGACACCAACGATCCAGCAGCCATTTCTGGATTGACAAAATCTGCCGATCAGATGTTGTCCGCCATCCGCACCTTGGCCAATCTCGATCACTACTAATGTCGCAACAATATAAATGGGGGAATTCAAAATGCAAACAGAAAATGATATCGAATCACTGGCCAGCATCACACCAGTTAAGGTTCTCAGTCAAAGCATGAACAACGTTGCCAAAGCAATTGATGACGCTGCCGAAGATGGCAATAAGCAACAAGTCCTCAAGCTGGTTGATTCAGCTGAGTCACTACTCAAAGCCATTTCACAGCTGAATCAATAGCTGCTCGTATCGCAAGGGGGGGATCATATGATGGAAACTGATTCAGCAACCAATAACCATCCGGTACAGCAGCCAAAACAGCAGCATGACCCAGACCGTCATCCAGACGGCATCATGTCATTTCGGACGTCCGGCTTCAGTCAGCGGCTTCAGTCCTTTATGAATCAGCCGATGGATCCGGAGCTGGAACATCGCTTCGCCGCTGCCTTAATGGAAATGAGCTTTTACGCGCCGGTTCAATCCGGCCGCAGACACGCGTCAGCCAAACAACCGCGACCGGCATTTACCTTATCGGTTGCCGTTACGACTTACCTGGCTGATGGCTACAAGTACATTCCAGTCTTCACAGATTTGGCAAAAATGCAACGGTTCATGGCTGGATCACCCAACATGGATCCGTTCCGATCGTTTGAGTTCACCAGCAGTGAGCTGATGGAAGAAGCCGAACAGTACAATCTGAAAGGGATTCTGATCAATCCGGGAGAACAAAGCTTTCCGTTGACCCTGGAGTACTGGGATTACATTCACCAAGTCGCACCAGTCGTCGCCTCGCAGAATCAAGACGAAGACTTCAAGTACCAATTGATCAACCCGACGCCTACGAAGCTTGAGGAAACTTTGAGCCAGTCGCTTCGGCACATTCGCAAAGCCAAAGCAGCTTGGTTGATCAAGCTAAAGCCCAATAACGATAACAGCTATCAATACACAGTCCTGGTCGATTATCGCGGCAAACCCAACGACTTTGAAGTGAAGGTGTCCCGCAAGCTCGCAATGGCCGCGCACCGCTATCTGCCATATGGCGCCGACATCATCGTCGGTCGCCTGGAAGGGCGCTTAGGCGATGAGGTCAAACACAATGTCGACGCCTTTTACAAACGGACTGGTTGGCTATCTTCATAAATCATTGGGGGGTATTAAATGGAAAAATTTGGACACACTGTTCCAAGCAAACGACAAGCAACCAAGCATCAGACGCTGGTTGCCGTGTCGGTCGCACATGCCAAACAAAAGCCGACCGTTCGGATGACCGATCTGAAAACGACTTTTGAAGTGGATGGCATCGTGGACGTGGGGACCTTTCCCCGCATGAAACGAATTGAGAAATAACAATATTTTAAGGGGGTATCATTCATGAATAGATACAAATATAACTCACGCTTGTATCGTGACAGCTTGGAAAAGCAGGAACACTACAAGCTTTATAAGAAGGGCAAGCTGTGGTTGGTTGCCGGCATTTCTGTCTTCACTTCCGGCCTGACTTACAGCATGTTAAGCTCGCATCCGGTACACGCCGATACAACTGCAACCTACGATGACGCCAACACCCAATCGGTGAGTGACGTTAGCGCGGCAACTGCAACGGCAACGCAACCACAAGCTGACGTTACCAGCACCAGCCAAAGTTCAGACAGTTCTACGACAACGGCTGCCAACAGTTCCAGCACCACAACCGGTACGGACCAAGCTGCAACCGCCAGCTCAACACAATCAGCAGGCGCCACCAGCAGTTCCACGACAACACCTGCCGCATCTTCAAGCAGCGACACTCAGTCGAGTGATGCCAGTGCCTCAAGCGTTGGCCGAACTGCCACCTCTTCATCGAAGTCAACCAAGATCACCAACAAGACTTCTAACGATCTCAAAGTGAAGAAGACAACTCCTAAAAAAGTCACTAAATATACTAAAAAATCTGCTCAAAGTATCGTTGCCCAAGCCAACAAGCTCATGCAATCAACTCAAAAGCAGATTGAAAAGGGAAACGCTGCCGCCAATGCCAAAGCTGACGACAACATCCCAACTGATGACGCTTTAACCGCAATCGGCACTCACCAAAAGGCCCAACAAGCCCAAGTCTTGAAGACGGTTAAAGCTGCCCAAAAGATTGCGGTGAAGAACAAGAAACAGGCCACCATGAAGCTGAATTCGGCCCTTGCAGTCGTTGCCAACATGCACGATGAATTGAACCAGGCAACCGCTCTGGTCTCCGCAGACAAAAAGGGTGTCCAAGCCCACGTTGTTGCCAACGCCAAAGCAGCATACGACAAGGTAAGCATGCCCAGCGGCACTTCAGCCAAAGTCGATGCCTATGGCGACTTAATCGTCACGGCCAGCAACACAAAGACCTACAACAAAGTTCTCGCCAGTTTACATAAGCAGGGGTTGACTGGGAGCTTTAGGCAGGTGGTGGATCCGCAGCAGGCAATGTCATTGACGTTGAGCGGGCCTGATGGTGCATCAACGATTGATGCTGATGGCAACATGGATATTGATCAGACTAAAGCCAATGCGCTCAGTGGTTCAACCATTACTGCTTCTTTCAATATTTCCGGTAACAAAGGAGATAAATTCTTTATTACTGTTCCAAGTGTTAACAGTTGGACTGACGGATCAATTGCAACAAAAACGACCAATAGTGATGGATCATCAACGATCACGTGGACACTCGATGCCGATGGATCAACAAAGAATGAAACCATTACCTTTGGTTATGGTGGGAACTATGCTGACAGCTATGACAATATTGCTAAGTCTCCTGATACTGGTAAATTTATTCCAGGTTCAAACAGGACTGGAGCAGGTTCTTACAATGGTGGTGTCCCCGATGGCTTGATTATTCCAGTTACGTATGGTGGAACTAATCAAAATACGCAGTATAAAAAAATTACATTCAGCAATAAGCAACAATTTCGTGCATTAACTGTCGGTTCATTACAGTCAACTACCACAAAAAAAGCAGGGCAAAATTATATTTATACTTTTGGATACAATGGATCAAATGATTTCGATAATTTGGGCGCTTTAACTGCAGTTATTGATTTACCAACAAACTTTGTGTTTGACCCAGATGAGACGGAATATGTTCAAAAGAATAGTTTCAGAACAGGAATCGACGTAAATACATTTAAAGTTCTTGATGGTAACAAGCTAGAAATTACTGTTGGTGGCAAGAATAACTTTAATGCTTTCTCAAATGGTAAAGTCTACTTTGTTGGTCATTATACAGCTGGAACAACAGGTAATCAGACTTTCAATTTAGAAAGTGTTAAGACTGCATATATGCCTGATTCGAGTGGTAACGCTCCTGTTCTGGCCGACAATGGTGGTGAAAAACAGTTTACATCTGATCCGACTGGTCAAGTTACATCGACCCAATCTGATTATAATTCAGGCCACACTTATACTCTTGACCCGCAAAAATATCCAAATTTGTCATTAACAGATACGATTACGACAAAGGACGTAACCGTTTTAAATACAGGGGCGTGGGTTAACACTTCCGATTCATTAGTGATCGGCGCAACCACTAACACTAATAATATTTTAGGCAATTTTACAATGGCAAATTTTGGGAACACGGCGATTGATCCAATCTTTACTTTCAAGATTCCGGATGGAGTAGAATCAACTGGAATTAATTTACCTCTAAATGAAGCAGGCAATTCGAATTGGCCAAAAGATACTACCTATGACGTTACTGTCAACTATAGCAATAACGCGTCGCAGTCGTTTACTGGTCTAAAATCTGGAACAACTGTTTCGTCTATTGATGGTACAGATGTTCAATTGATGCAGATTCCAACTGGCGCGCATGTCACCAGTTATGTTGTCACACAATCTGAACCGATTCAACCGGACAATTATCTGGGGTATTTTGACGCAATTTCCAATGGTGGAGAAGCGTATTATGTCGGTTCTAGCGAAACAAACGATAACGATGCAATGACCTATGCTTTCACGCTTTTGGGGAATGTTGGTACGGATCCGGCATACCCTGTTTCAGATGGGCAGAAGATGTCAATCGAGATGGATTACTCAGATAAAAATTCGAATTATTCATCAAACGGTATATTGTCATTCACTGCTACCAAAGATGCTACTACCGAATTAACATTAGGCAATGATTCAGATTTACCATCGCTTTTACAACCTGGTCAAACATACACAACTGTAATTGGTGCATCATATGGGACTTCTAAAGATAGCGTAGTGGGGGCTAACCTTAACGCAAATGCATATCGTGATAGCCAAGGAAAGGTTATTAATTAGCCCTCGGCGACAGATCTAAATGATCAGACAGGTTTTAACGGAAATAGTCGATCAATTTACGAACCTGTTATCTATATCACTACACCAGCACAAATGAAATTAGTTCCTGATTCTGTAACCGGACTTCCAATAACTGAAGACGGTGCAGGCTGGACAGTCAAACCAACTCCAAAAGTAACATCTTTTGTTAACAAGGATGGTTTGACTGTAACAAAGCTGGACTATACGGGAACCGGATTTGAATGGACGCCTATCAATCAAAACATGCTTGTTTCATTTAAGGTAAATGATGATGCGGTTTCTGCGTTTGTTCCGTGGAATAGTTCAACAGCAACTGGTGACGGAAGCTTTAACGGTGTTAATTACGTTAATACTCGTGACTTTAAGGACAGTGGACTTACGTCAAGTAACAATGCTGCTACAAAATTCGGAACATCAGGTGAATCAGTTGCTGTCGTTATGGTACAAGGAAAAGAATTATCAAATTCTCTTCAAACAAGCCAGGCAGATTTACAAAATCTGTATATTGAGACGGCAGATGGGCAAAAGATTACTGGATTATCTGCTATTCAAAACTACCATCCAAACTCAAATGGGGCAGCATTACTTACAAATAACCAGTCACTCGCAGGGACGGTTTATATATCCGCTCCTCAAAGCATGATCCTTCAGGGAACCATTCAAGATAACCAGCACGCAGGAACAAGTTTTAGTTCTGAAGGAATTAACAACCCAGTTCCAAATGACAAACAAGCCATTCGGCTCCGTTTAGCAAACAACACATCTAACACAAGTAATAATGTTGCGGGCGTTATCAACTTACCAACAGAAGTTACTGAAAACTCGGGAGATACACCGGGCAAGTTTGCACTACAACTTACAGGTCCAGCAACTGAAGGTAAGAGTGCTGCAGGTGATTCGACTAAGACCCTTTATTCAACGGGAAAGCTTACCTTATCAAGCGACGGTAAATATGTCACAACGGCCAGTGGGCACAAGTACTACTTTAATTCTGCCGATGGAACCAGTGACACGACAGCTGATGAGTTGGTAGATGCATCAGCCGTTAAGGACGGTGATTGGTCCAAGATTGTCGGAATTGTGACGATCATGCCGAAACTTGGTGCTCAAGACCAGGCTGATACGATTCTGCCTGTTAAGGATCCAAACAGTGCCAATGACAAAGGTAAGAGCGTCACGATCCCAACTTACTTCCGTGCTGACAAATTGAACAACGTTACCGGTTCAATTAAGGATTCGTTTGCTACCACTGCTGCCATTAAGAACGTGGATCAAGATGGCAAGGTCATTAATGGATACCCTGGATCAACTGGTGGATTTGACAAGGATGGCAAGGCAACGCCACCAACTGGTGTTGCTGGCTCATCGATTGCCAACAATGTGCCAACGATTCCTGGTTATGTATTTGTTAATACCGATGGTGATACGACTATCAAGCTCGATGGTTCAGCCGTTGCTGTTAACCACTTCCAGGTATCAAAAGCAGATTTGAAGACTTCAGATGGCAAGACACTTGATGAAGCACTTGGTGATACTGCTGAGAATACCGGTGCAGCAACTGCAACCAGCACCAATGACATTACCTTCAAGACGACCGATAAGGATTTGGCAGCTTCTGGAACTTACAAGGTTACGGGTCCGGATGGTAAGGATTACGATACCCTCGCAGAAGCACTGGTTGCCAACCCAACCTTTGACTTGAAGTCCGATGCGACTGCTGCAACACAGGTATTTACAGTTACTTACACTTCGACACCTGTCGATAAGAATTCCGTGGTCTTGAATCCTAAGGATAAGTTCTATGATAACGATGCTTCAACTGACCCAACAACATTTGACGTCACGCTTGCTAACGGTGTTAAAGCACCAACTGCGGGATGGACTGCAGCCGACTTTGATACGACTGGTATTACCAGCCAGAACGTTGGCGAATATTCAATTACTTTGAGTGATCAAGGATTGAAGGATCTGCAGGCCGCTAACACTGACAAGATTATTACCAAAGATGATGTCACCGGAACAACCTTCACAATTAAGAAGGCACCACTGACCATCACAGCACCAACCTTGACGAAGCAATATGATGGCAATCCAATTGATGCCAGCAAGGTGGTTGCAACCGTTGATGGCAAGCCGAAAAACGGTGTTGATCCGAAGTACACCTTAACTGATGTAAGTAAGGATACTGAAGTGGGTGAATACCCAATTACAGTGACTGAAACGGATGCGGACAACCCGAACTACGCCATCACAGTTGTAGCTGGAAAGCTGACAATTACACCGGGTATCGTTGCTGGTAAGGTTTCAATTGACGGGGGCTCCAAGACTTATGACGGGGATGCAACCACTGATCCTAAGACATTCACAGTGAACCTGCCGACAGACCTGAAAGCACCAAGTACTTGGGAAGCCAGCGACTTTGATACAACAGGTATTACCAGCCAAAATGTTGGTAGTTATGACGTTAAGTTGAGTGCAGCAGGAATTGCGAAGTTGAAGGCGGCTAATAAGAACGTCACGATTAGTGATGATGATATTACTGGCGGTAAATTTACAATCAACCCAGCCAAGATTAAGATCACGGCTCCTTCAGCTACTAAGTCTTATGATGGTCAACCATATACTGGCGAATTCAAAGCAACAGTTGATGGCAAGCCGGCTAACGGCGATGATGTCAAATATACCATGACCGACATCAGCAAGGACGTTAACGTTGGTGAGTATGACGTGACAGTCACTGCTACCGCGACCGACAACCCTAACTACACGATTGAGACGGTTCCTGGTAAGTTGATCATCACACCGAAGTCAGAGACTGGGACGGTCACAGTTAAAGGCGGAACCAAGGTTTATGACGGGNACTTTGACGCTCAAATTACCAGTCAAAATGTCGGTAGTTACGATGTTACCTTGAGTGCAGCGGGAATTGCCAAATTAAAGGCGGCCAACACCAATTACACGATTGATAATTCTGAAATTACTGGTGGTAAGTATACGATTACCAAGGCACCAATTACGATTACCGCTCCTTCTGCAAGCAAGACCTATGACGGTCAGCCATACAGTGGCACCTTTGAAGC
>NZ_AZGK01000012.1 GCF_001435315.1 Lentilactobacillus parabuchneri DSM 5707 = NBRC 107865 | reverse complement strand
CGAGGCCGTTTTGAGTATGGTAAGTTAGCGGAGTAACGTTTAGCTTGTTGAAAAGGTGTGAGGAAAGAACCGTCTGATTGGCGGATTCCCTTGTTTAAATCCTTGTTGATTCCTTTTTGTTCAATTAATACATGAGTTTTAGGAATATAACCATCAATAAAACTGGTCTTGTCGAGATGAACTTCATCTTCGAATTCTATGTATTGAATTGGATCCCTAACCCCCAGAACATCAGAAAGCAAGGCTATCCAAAATGCCTGACTTTGGCCTTTCTCGTACCCCTTATCTTCCCAATATTCGCTGAAATTTTTGGCTGCTTTCTTTTGCTCTGCTACTTGCATGGCTGTATCTCCCTCAAGATGATTGATAATTATATTTTAGCGTATTATTTGGTGTGTTACCACGGAAGCGGATAATGCTGTTCATATTGGATGATATATAGAAGGATTTTATCGAGTTAGTACATTAGTATTCACAATAATTTTACAAGTCAAAACCGTTATTTTATAGCATATGTGTAATAATAAATGGGATTAATAAAACGGTTTTGGAAGTTAATAAAGCCTCGCTATTATTAAATTTGTCATGTGATGTAATTACTGATAGCATGGGAGTTGGATAATAACCAGTGTGAATATTTTGAGGGGGAATTTTTATGTATAAAAGTAAGTGGTATCGATTTGCGTTCTTGCTTCCGCTGGTTGCCTTAAGTGTTATGGTTGAAAGTCAGCATTCTACTAGTGCTGATACAATTTCACAGGCAACTGGCAAAGCTCTAACTACACGAGCACAACCTGCCAGTATCAAGCCAATTTCAAATCAAATGAGTTCAGTAGGTTTGAGTAAAGTATGGGATAGCGGCGATATTGGGACTGCACATTGGGAAATTACAGATGGTGCGGTGGCTGGGACTCAGACTCTAACTATTGACGGTGGCGTGGCATACTCACAGCCACACTACGGCAACGTTCCAGTCGGATATTACCCGTGGGATCTGGTAAAGTACAATATTACAACTTTGAATATTACTGGCCCATTGCAATTGCGAGGAGATACAACAAGAAATTTATTTTGTCCATTGAGTGATTTAAAAACAATAACCGGTATGCACTATCTGGACACATCATTGGCGACAAATATGAGTGGAATGTTTGGTTCAGCATCAGGATTCACAAATTCCGACATTTCCTACATTAACACATCAAACGTCACAGATATGTCTGCCATGTTTGCAGAAAGCTCATTGCCTGAAAATCCAGATTTATCAAGGTTTGATACTCGAAAAGTTACCAATATGTTTGCAATGTTCCGGAATATTCCAAATTTAACAAGTCTTGATTTATCCAACTTTGATACGCACAATGTGACGACTATGACGGATATGTTTAAGCAGGATACTAATTTATGGAAGTTAAAACTCGGCTCAAACGCTGTTCTGTCTCGGGATACAAAGTTGCCCGAAGCTCCAGCGTTTGGAACTTCAATTCCAGATCCCGACCACCCGGGTTATGTCGTTGGTCCCAAAACATCTGATGATCCAAAGTGGCAGGATATCGGAAGTGGGACAGATCACAATCCCAATGGTCCAAAATATTATTCTGGTGACATATCGCTCGCAACACAAAAGGCAGACTTTAGTGGTGGCACGTATGTCTGGCAACAGGGGCCTTCTGTCCCTGACCAAACGGCTATTGACGTTGATCAAAGTAAGACCATCGACAATGGTGAAACGTTTGATCCAAGTACGGTATTTAACTCTATCACGAAACCTGATGGTACAAAGATTACTAACTTTAATGACGCCAAAGCAGCTGGTTTAACGGTTTCAGGTGATACCTTTGACACCAAGGATACTGGTGACCACACTGTAACGTTTACGTATAACGGCAAGACTGCTACAACAACAGTTACAGTGCTACCTCCTGTTGTTGACCAAACGGCAATCGATGTCGATTCAACTAAAACTATCAATAACGGTACATCATTTGACCCAAGTTCAGTTTTCCAATCAATTACCAAAGCTGATGGCACAAAGATTACTAATTTTAATGATGCTAAGGCGGCTGGAATGACTGTATCGGGTGATAACTTCAGCACAACCGCAACTGGTGACCACACCGTAACATTTACCTACAACGGAAAGGCGGCCACATGTAAGGTGACTGTTCTACCAGTAGTGTCAGATCTGACGGCTATTGATGTTGACGGTTCTAAAGTCATCAATAATGGTGATGCATTCTCTGCGCAATCAGTTTTCCATTCAATCACTAAACCAGATGGAACGAAAGTAACTGATTTTAACATCGCCAAAGCCGATGGAATGACCGTTTCGGGTGATAACTTCAATACGTCAGTTCCTGGAAACCATACAGTGACATTTAGTTATAACGGTAAAACTGCGAAAACTATTGTTTCAGTCCTGGCAGTTAATGATAAGACCTCTCTCAATGTTCATGATGTTGTCCTAAATATCGGCGATAATTGGAATCCCTCTTTAGGCTTCACATCGGCAACTGATAAGTTTGGTAATGTGATTGCTTTCGGTCAAATAAGTGCATCTGGATTTGTCAACACGAGCGTGGCTGGCACTTATCAAGTTACCTACACTTATGGCGGCATTATTAGAACTATTTCCGTATATGTCCAAGCCAAAAACACACCAATTAACCCTATTCCAGTACCACAACCGAATAATAATGGTGGCAGCACTAGCAACAATGGCGGGTCTTCAAGCTCAAATAATACCAATGGCAACAACCTACCAACCTATGTTGCATCGAAGGGATCGGTTGTATATGCTGGGAAGAAGATCTACATGTATAAGAATGGCACGTTTAAGAAATCGGAGCGAATTGCCAAATATCCAAAGCAAAAGCGTGTAGATCGTCCAATGTTTGTTGTTACTGGATATGCTCATTCTAGTGATGGAATTTTGCGGTACAAAGTTCGTGACGTCAACCATGGCAGCAAAACAGCAGGTAAAACAGGCTACATTACAGCAAACCGTAAGTATGTTACCAAAGTCTACTATCAGTCGATCCCATGGGATAAGACAATTACTGTCATTAGTCCTAATGGTGTTCACTCGTACAAGCATAAGAACCTAACTGAACGAGCTAAAACGTACAAGAAAGGTACTCACTTGCGTGTAAAGGCGATCGTTAAGCATAACTTGACTACCCGTTATAAGCTCACCAATGGCCATTACATCACAGCCAACAAGAAGTTGGTTATTCAAGGTAAGTACTAAACAAATAGATTTAATATGTGAAAAGATCCCCGACACAAAAAATGCCGGGGATCTTTTTTGAGTTCATAAAATGATGATTTTATCATCATTCAAATGATAAAGACTGATCATAATGCGAAGTTCTCACAGGAAATAAGAAATAATGTAATATTATTTTAAAATTATATAGTAAACGCTTACAAAGTATGATATATTCATTCTGTGAAGTATTTCATAAATACTTACTAATATCAATATAAAGGAGATTGGTTATTATGCGCTATGATTTTGATGATAAAGTAATTATTGTAACAGGCGGAGCAAAGGGGATTGGAAAGGAAGTCGTCAAGGGTATACATAACGGCGGCGGAAGAGTTGCTCTTTTAGATATTGACGATGATGCTGGTAATCAGACTGTCAACGAAATGGGCCAAGGTAATAAATATTACCACATGGACCAGTCCGATCGTGACGAAGTAAACAAGGTATTTGCACAAATTATTGACGATTTTCATAAGATCGACGGACTAATTAACGTTGCTGGAATTATTAGTGCCAAACAATTTGATGAATTATCTCCAGAGGAATGGGATCGAACAATTAAAATTAATTTAACTGGGCCCTTCAATACCGTAAAGGCAATTTGGGCTCATTTCAAAGAAAATGGTGGTGGACGAATCGTTAATGTATCTTCGGTTGCCGGGAAAATTGGCGGAGGATTATTAGGTACCGTTGCATATGCCTCGTCTAAGGCAGGGTTGAACGGGTTCACCAAAGCGATCGCAAAAGAAGGCGGGAAATTCGGTATATACGCAAACGCTGTTGCCCCATCATTTACACATACTTCAATGACAACATCTCTTTCGGAAGATCCGGTTAAGAACAAGAAGGTTGTTAGCATTATCCCATTGGGACGGCCAGCAGAACCTATTGAGATTGCACAGATGATCCTATTTTTCGCATCTGATGCAGCAAGCTTTATAACGGGTGAGATTGGCGATGCCGATGGCGGTGTTGTAATGGACGGTTAGATTGGAGCGATGATTATGACGGAAACAATAAAAAAGAAAAAAAGATTCTCGATTCCTGGTGGTAACATTATTATTCCCATGTTTATTGGAGCGACGATTAATAGCTTTTTCCCTGGGCTGTTGAAAATCGGTGGCTTTACAACACCACTCGCCACAGGTTCAGGAGCGCTCGTTGGTGCTTTCTTATTTGTTATTGGTGGTACGATTTCTTTCAAATCAACTCCAGCAGCAGCAAAACGTGGCGGAACGATTATACTTACCAAGGTTGCCATTTCAATTATCCTTGGTCTAATCGTTGGAAAATTGCTTAATGATAATTTCTTAGGGTTAAGTGCGCTGGCTATTATTGGAGCAATGTCTGGTGCAAACAATGCGATGTATGCTGGTATTGTTCATGATTTTGGAGATGAAGTTGATGAAGGAGCGGTTGGGATCACTATTCTGAGCGTCGGCCCATACGTAACAATGATTGCCCTTGCTTCATCTGGGTTGGCATCCTTCTCCATTGTCACATTATTAGCTACCATTCTTCCATTACTGGTAGGAATGATATTAGCAAATCTCTTCCCGGCTGTTAAAAAGATTCTTACTGATGGTATGAATGCATCCATTGTTGTCGTGGGTTTTGCTTTAGGATGTTCAATGAACTTTAGCCAGATATTCATTGGTGGTGCTAGTGGAATTCTGCTTGGTGTAGTTGTTACATTGGTTGGTGGAGCATTTACTATTTGGACAGATAAATTAACTGGTGGTTCTGGTGTCGCAGGAGCCGCAATTTCGAGTACGGCTGGTGCAGCGATGGCAACACCGGCAGCATTATCCGCTGTAGACGCATCATATAAAGCGATTGAAGCTACTGCAACTGCCCAGATCACTGCAGCAGTGGTGGTAACTGCAATTTTGACCCCAATGTTAACCGCTTGGGTGGCAAAAAGGAACAAGGCACGTGCTCTTGGGAAAACACCTATTACTGAGCAAGAGTCCGTTTCAGATAAGTAACATCTTGTAAGGGTGTAATATGGTGATGTAAACCATTTTGCTAAACACTGGAGTTAAATAAACAAACGACTATTTGAGAACATTTTATACAATGGGAAGCACCTAATATTATTAGGTGCTTTTGTGCTGCAGATATTTAGAGCGTTATACATGTGAGTTGGTTACCAAATTCTGATTTTATTAATTAAAATTTTAAGGAATAACAGTAAATGTATTTTAATTTCGTTATAGGATTCAGTCATAATCAAGTTTATAATTAAAATAAATAGATTAAGCGGAGGTATACATGTGAATATCGTTTGGCCAATAACATTTGTGTTTTTCTTTTTAACAGAGGCAACATTTTTAACCTGGACGAAACTATTGAGTTATCCAATGAGTATTAGTACAGTTATTTGTTATCTTGGTTTTGCAATATCATTTAATGTGGCAATCTTGTTCTATAGTCCTTTATCAATAACGATCACGAAAACTTACATTGGGCTTGTACTTGCTTTAACTGTAGATTATTTCCCATGGATGTTTAACTCGTTTATACTTAGAAAACATTGGGGTGACGATATAGTGTCAATGTATTCTTTCAATAAGTGGATTTCTTGTCTTTTGTTTGTTATAACTGGACTATCGAGTATAGCTATTTTTTATTAATATTACATGAGGTGATTAAAATGGCAGCAGACCCAGTAAGTATTTTATTTAAGAGAATTGGAAATGATATGTATCCACGGAGACACATAAAAGTAAGCGGACAGATTTTGGAGGCAAGCCGTAATGAACCAGGGGAATTTGTAAATTTTGTTATGCAGCTAGACATGTATCTTGGAAACTGTATTAGACAAGCCGAAAATTCATATAGACATGATCCTGAAGCAAGCAATGGCGAGAACTTTCCATCTATTTCCAAAAATATACGGACTTATATTTTGTCAAGCCCTGATTTTTGCTGGATGCTATATCGTAGAGAACATAAAAAGTCTGAACACCAATGACCAAGTGGCTGAGACGTAATTGGAACACACCATACTAGGATGGAAAGTGGGTATTAGCATGCTTCAAATACGGTTTGATGAAATTGGAATTCAAGATTTAGCGGATCGTTTTCCAATGATTGGAAGTACAGGAAATTTTGAAAAAGATTTAAAACGTGTTGCAGATTCATATGATCTGACGGTGTTCAAGGGTGGTGAAATGCAAGTAAAAGGGGCAATAGCCATCCTTGCTGCAAGTACTACATCACAAGTTTTTAAAAATATTGTTTTTGCTGGGAAACATGAGGGCCTATATTTTGTTCTTTACTAAGATCGACCTAGGCATAATAGTTGGACGGAATAGGTTGATTCAAATTTCTTTAACTAACACTTGACAAACGAGCAAACATAGATTAGATTAAACTTACATTAAAAAGCAAGGATTAGTCTAAGTAGTTTCTAATAAACAGAGATCATCTTTAAGCTGAAAGGATGAACAGAGAAACGAAACACAGCTGATCGCAGGCAGGTTGAACAATGGTTTTGCCATTAATTAGATTTGCACGGTTCTCATACCGTTATTATGATAAAGTTATTTAACTTACTGAGGCAGTAATCGTGAGATTGCTGTAAATCAGAGGTGGAACAGTGATTAATTCGCCCTCTCAAAGCATATTGCTTTGGGAGGTTTTTTGCTTTTTAAAATATGAGTGTTCAAAAAATAGGGGTGTTGAATATGAAAAAAAAATTATGGATGTCGTTACCAATTTTATTAGTCAGCTTGGTGTTAACAGGGTGTTCAGGCAATGGTAATAAATCGAGTAGCGACAGTAAAGAAGCGCGGGTAATGGAACAAGCAGATATTTCTGCACTGGACCCGTCACTAATTACAGATGTTGGCGCATTGGAAACAGTTAATAATTCCCAAGAAGGATTGTATCGAATGAAAAGCAGCACGGAGGTTGAACCCGGAATAGCCAAAGATATTGTTAATCCATCTAACAATGGGAAAACATACACTTTTAAGTTACGGCCAGGCTTGAAATGGAGTAATGGAGATCCGCTAACTGCTCAGGATTTTGTCTATGCATGGAGAAGGACTGTTGCACCAAGTACGAAGTCTCCAGTTGCTTACATGTATTTAGTAATCAAAAACGCATCTCAAATTGAGAAGGGCAAGATGTCACCTTCAAAGTTAGGGATCAAGGCCATCAACAAAACTACTTTACAGGTCAATTTGAGCAGGGCAACACCATACTTTAAATATTTATGCGCAGGTGTTCCCTTTTTACCGCAGAACAAAAAAACAGTGGAAAAGTATGGAAAAGCTTACGGAACCTCTTCAACTCGAATGGTTTACGACGGCCCGTTTGTAGTACAAGGATGGTCACCATCTACAGAAACCTGGACGCTTAAAAAGAATCCAAACTACTGGGACAAGAATAAAGTGAAGTTAAATAAGGTTAAATTTGTAGTTACCAAAAATCCACAAACTGCTTTGTCGCTCTACACATCTGGGAAACTTGATAATATTACGTTAGCAGGACAACAAGCATCGCAAGAAAAGAATAACAAAGGATATTTAAGTTACCCGAGTGGTGAAATCGATTATATTGCTTATAATTTTCGAAATAAAGCATTGCGTAACATTAACATTCGAAAGGCAATTTCATTGACAATCAACCGCAAATCCCTTGTTAATAATGTTCTAAAAAACGGTGCCAAGGTACCAACCGGCATCGCCCCATCTGATATTGCAAAAAATCCATCTAATGGAAAAGACTTTGCAGAAGAAAATACTGTAAAACAAAGTACAGAATTTAATCCCAAACTAGCACAAAAATACTGGAAAAAAGGAATGTCCCAGTTAAAAGCCAAGAAACTTTCATTAAAATTGGTTTGTTATGATGTTGACTCGTTCAGGAACACCGCAGAATACGTGCAATCTTCTGCTCAGAAATATTTAAAAGGGTTGTCTATTAACATCAATGTTCAACCGAAAGTTCAGGCTATCACTACAATGCAAAGTAAGAAAGGGTATGATCTGGGATTTTCAAACTGGATCGCTTCTTTCCCTGATCTTTCAGAATTTTTCCAGCTATTAGACACCGGAAATGCAAACAATGCAGGGAATTATAGTAATTCAAGATTTGATTATTACTATGCTCAAGCTAACGGGAAAGACTCAATGAATCCGCAGAAGCGATATAACGACTTCCTTAAAGCAGAAGAAATTGCCTCCAAAGACCAGGCTGTAATTGACATTAATCAAGGACAAACTGTTAGACTAAACAATCCAAAATTGAAGGGAGTGGCTTACGCTGCCGCCCAAGGAATCACACTAAAGAATGCTTACATGACCAACAAGTGAAAGGGGTACAACTAATGAAACCAAATATAATTGTTAATTCATCAGATATCTATAAAGACTGGAATTATTTACACGAACACGGTGAAACTGCATTTCAAGAGGTTGAAACGACAAAGTATCTTGCAAAACGGTTATCCGAAATGGGTGCCTCTTTTGAATTATTTGAAAATATGACCGGAATGATTGTTACTTTAGGAAGCGGATCACCAGTTATCGGTGTTCGGAGCGATATAGATGCTTTAAAACAAACCTATAAAGGGAAAACTAGTGTATTTCACTCATGCGGGCATGACGCTCACATGTCAATTGTCTTGGCACTAGTTCAGTACTTCGTGAACAATCCAGATAAACTAAAAGGAACTTTGAAAGTAATATTCCAGCCTGCTGAGGAAACTGTTACAGGTGCAGAGAAGGTTATTAAAAGCGGTAAATTGCCACATCTAGATGTTCTATATGGTCTGCATGTCACCCCCGAGAGCGAAGTTAGAGCAAAACAAGCGATGCCAATGCTACCAGCGGCTGCAACACGAACTTTATGGTTAACTATCCGTGGAAAAGCTGCCCATGCTGGGACTCCGCAACTTGGTGCCAATGTGATTGATGCATTTACTAATTTAAATGAAAAACTTCGCAGGATAAAGTTGAATACCAATCTGCCATATTCTGTGACGACAACAATGGTGCATGCTGGTGAATCATCTAATATTGTCCCTGACTACGGGACGTTTGCCATTGATTTTCGTACCCAGACAAATGAATTGATGGATATCTTGGAAAAAGAAATCTTTGATGCAATCGATAGTGCTCAAGAGGGGGATATAAAAATAAGTATTGATGGAAACGATCTTTCACCAGCAGCCATTCCAAGCGTGAAAGCAAATACAGTTATGGAACAGTCTATTATAGATATTTTGGGAGCAGAAGGTGTTGTTGAACCAAAGCCCAATCAAGGGGGAGATGACTTTCACTTTTATGCATATGATGGGCTGGCCAAAGAATCGACGATGCTTGGATTAGGATGTAATTTGAATCCAGGGTTGCATATTCCAAACATGACTTTTGAGAAGTCATCTATGATTGACGGGGCTAAAATAATGATCGCTGCAGTCAAAAATACCCCGAGCGAGTTTGATTAATCGGTTTTAGGTATCCTTTTTGCTGAACGATTATGAATACCAATCATGATCAGGACAATTAAAGAGATGATAATCAAAAACCCTGAAGTTAGGAAAAGAGACTCATAAGATACCACATCTATAATGACCCCACCCATGACAGGACCGACCGCTCTTCCTAGGGACATGAATACATTATAGATACCTTGATAATATCCTCTTGCTTGGGGTGAAACAATTGTATCAATCCAAGCAGGCAAACCGGGGAAGGCAATCATGTCTCCAAATGTAGTGATAATCATTGCGATCAAAAAGGCTTCGTAGGTTCGTGCAAAAATGAGAAATATAAATGACACTGCAAAGATTGAGACACCAATGTATATTTGCAAGCTCATCCGAATATATACGCCCAGTCTATTAACAAGAGGCTGAAAAAGAACAATCATAAAACCATTAATGGTCCAAAGTAAACTGTACTTTTCGAATGAAATATTCAAGCTAGTCATTCGAACGGAGATTACGCTTTCCCATAATGCGTATGCAGAATAAACAGTAAGAACAACAAAACAGATTCCGGTAATTAGTTTTATATGTGAGACGGGTTCTTTATGAACACCGCCTTTTTGTTTTGGCTGTCTGATTTGTCTTATGTCCACATTTAGATAAAGAAGAGTTATGGCCAATAAAATTAAATAAAATATTGTGGCGGCAGAGTAAACAATTGAAACTCCAAACCCTAGAAGAAAGCCAACCAGCAATGTTCCAATAACAATTCCTAAATTTACACCAATATAAAGTAGATTAAAAATAGTTCTTGATGAACGAGATGAAGAGCTGGCAGCATAAGAATTTAGAATCGTCATGCAAATACCGTCACCAAAAGCTACGAGAACCAACAAAACAGAAAAAATTGGCCACCCGTTAAAAAAGATTAATAAGAAAACGGAAATCAAAGAAATCGAGGAACCCAAAATAGCGGTTTTAAATGGTTCCCAGCCATCAAATAGTTTGCCTCCAAGATAATTACCAATGATCATTGAAATTGACATTGCAAGCATGACAAATCCGGCCAGCGTCAAAGACTTGTGCAAATAATTATGCATATATACGGTAATAAGTGGCCACATAAAAGAGGCCCCTGCGTTAAGTAAAATTGAATAGACAACGAGTGAATAAAAATTTATGTGTTTTCGTTTCATGAAAATTCCTCATACTTTCTGTTCGAGAACAGTAATTATTGTAATTGGGTATAATCTCAGCAACCCTAATAGGGCCCCGCGTACGCGCTCCCGGCAAGAAAAATGATTTATTAAGTTTATTATAGAATAAAATCGGAAATTTGTAGACCGATATCTATTGATTTAATAATGAAAGTTAACTAACTTGGTAATAATGACCAGCCACGTTGACAGTGATGTGATAGAATGAACATGTCGTCAGGAATTAAAATATCCTTTCTCGATAATTGCACGCATGCAATTTAATAAGAGAGCACTTTAGAAAACAATTGTTTCTAAGGTGCCTTTTTATTAAATTATGTTTCTATGTGAAAATTATAGAAACTGACAGAAAAATATTGTGATTAGATATTGCTTAAACCTTATAATATTTGGTTATTTTACAGGTAAACAACAAATGCAATGAATAAGTATCCTTTTTCACAATACATATTGTAATTTGTGCATTTTAGTGCAATAATTATTTTCGGGGAAAGCGCTTGCTATTGTTCTGTTTACATTTTTAAATTTTTAAATTTTCCCCAGGAAAATTGAATAGGAAGGAAGTCTGATCTATGGACGACGCTGAACGCGCTAAAAAGGCTGAAGCCGGCAAAATGGGTTTTGTTGGCCTTGTGGCTCTTTGTGTTAGCGCTATGGTAGGTTCGGGTGTTTTTGACTTACCAAAGAATATGTCGCAAGTTGCTGGTGTGACCGCCCAGATGCTTGCTTGGATTACCACGGCGATTGGAATTTGGTTTATTGCTGAAACATTTGTTATTTTAAGTGATGTGAAGCCAGATCTTCAAGCCGGACTGTATAAATACGGCGAGGTTGGATTTGGTCCATTCACCGGATTCTTTACCGCATGGGGCTACTTTGTTTGTGAATGTGCTGCTAATGCGGCCTATGCTGTTCTCACCATGAGTACTTTGGATTACTTCTTCCCTGGTACTTTTACAGGAGGGAACAATTGGCCATCAGTTATTGGTGCGTCAATTATCACATGGGCATTAACCGCCCTTGTTCTGCGTGGGGTTGAAGTCTCAAGCTCTGTTCAGAAGTTTGCTACTGCTATTATGCTTGCCGTTGTTGTTGTATTCCTTGTTACAGTGATTGCACATTTCAATTTAAATACATTTACAACCAACGCCAATGCCACTCAATCAATCCCTTCACGCGGTGACAAGCCTATGGGTAGCGTTATGCACCAGTTGATGTCAACTATGATGGTTACACTCTGGCTGTTTGGTGGTGTCGAAGGTGCTGTTGTTATGTCAGGAAAAGCTCGAAATCCTCGACAAGTGCCAAAGGCAACTATTACCGGATTCATTATCTGTATTATTATGTACACATTAGTCGGCATGCTTTCATTGGGTGTTTACTCATATGGACAGCTAGCTCATTTAACTTCACCTTCAACTGCATATATTTTAACAGATTTATGGCATAGTACTATTGGACGTGATGTTATTACTGTTGCACTGTTGTTTGCTGTATTCTCAAGCTGGATCTCTTGGATTCAAATGCTTGCAGAATTACCACAGCATGCTGCTTCTGAAGATGGTGCGTTCCCACGAGCATTCGCACACGTTTCCAAGCGGAATGTTCCTGACTTTTCTGTTATCATGGCAACGTTAGTAATCCAGGTAATTATTATAATTGCTCATTTTGATTTAAACGCATATCAAATGTTATTAACTGTTGTTGGAACAATGACAGTTCCGCCATATTTGATCTCAGAAATGTACCTGATCAAAATTAGCCGTAAAAAGGGCGAATTTGATTCTGCCGCCAAGCATTCTCCACGGAAGGCCCTTATCATTGCATTGTTAGCATTTGCATATACATTGATTATGGGTATTTCAGCCGGAATTAGATATACTGCTATTGCATTTATTGCTTATGCACTTGGAATTCCTTTCTATATCTGGGCTCGTAAACAATACAAAAAAGTCATGTTTACAAAGGGAGAAGCTGTGTTCGCTGTAATTATCGTTGCGGTTGCAATTTACGGCGTGTACGCTTTAATAGCATCTTAGTTTCATTATTCATTTGAAAATTATTTCATACTTTGTGTATTCCTTTTTGGAAGAGGCAATAAAGATTTCACGATCTTTGTTGCCTCTTCTTTTTACAATAACGAAATGTAATCGCCTATGTGACGGGCATTCATGTCCATATTAAATTAGATTTACGTTAATATTCCATTATAATTTTGCCAATTTTCTCTAGGGACTTGTAAAAAAATGAACAAGTGGTAACATTAACGTGTAAACAGCAATGAAGCGCTTTCTTGTGGTTTTAAATTTCTTTATTTTAAATGGAGGTAACAATTATGTCAGAGTTTGATAAGAAGTTGAACACACTTGGGGTTGACCGTATCTCAGTGAGTCCATACAAGAAGTGGTCCAGAGGCTATATGGAACCAGGTAATATTGGTAACGGATACGTCTCCGGACTAAAAGTCGATGCAGGTGTTGTTGATAAAACTGATGATATGATCCTTGATGGTATTGTTTCGTATGACCGTGCGGAAACTAAAAATGCCTATATTGGACAAATTAACATGACTACCGCATCAAGTTTCTCTGGTGTAGGAGGAACAGTTCTTGGATATGACATTCTTCGTAACCCAGAAGTTGATAAGGCTAAGCCTTTATTTACTGAAAAGCAATGGGACGGTAGCGAGTTACCAATTTACGACGCAAAGCCTCTGCAAGATACATTGGTTGAATACTTTGGTACCAAAGACGATATGCGTCATTATCCAGCTCCTGGTGCTTTTGTATGCTGTGCTAACAAAGGTGTCACTGCAGAACGTCCAAAGAATGATGAAGACATGAAGCCAGGCCAAGGCTATGGTGTATGGTCTGCTATTGCAATTTCATTTGCTAAGGATCCAACTAAGTATTCAAGTATGTACGTTGAAGATGCCGGTGTTTGGGAAACTCCAAACGAAGACGAACTTATTGAATATCTTAAGGGCCGTCGTAATGCTATGGCTAAGTCAATTGCAGCCTGTGGTGAAAATACCGCCGGTGAAAATGGTGGTGCCGTATTTACTAGTTCATGGATCGGATTTGCACATGCAATGATGAAGCCTGGACAAGTTGGAAATGCCATTACTGTTGCACCTTATATTGCAATGCCTGTTGATTCAATCCCTGGTGGATCAATTTTGACCCCAGATACTGATATGGACATTATGCAAAACTTAACTATGCCAGAATGGCTGGACAAGATGGGTTATCAATCCCTAACTAAGGATGGGAATATTAAGTACTAATCAGGTACGACTAATATTTACAAACTTAACAAACTAGGGAGATAACTATGATTAACGTGAGTGTTGCTAACAATAATACCATTGAGTCTGTCATTCCTGACAAATTTATGCCAAGCTTTATCAGTAAATATATAGCAGATATTCCAGATAAAATTAGCCAGGTCATTCTCAATAAAATGTCAGATGGAAGTGAGGTTTATCTAACTTCTATGAAGAATGTTTATCTCCTTACTTCACATGGAATTTCTGCTATGAAAAAGGACGCTGTAAAAAGTGCTCATTTTAAAAAGGGTGTCCCACATGGTTCAATTTGTTTAGAGTTTAAGGATGGAACTATGTGGAATCCTAAAAATATACTTGCTGGTCGTGCGTTTGATTTTGTTCAAGACACGAAGCCTAGGGATATTAACGTTGCTGGTTATGACCATACCGTACGTGGCGAGTTCCCTCAGCTTTTAGATCCTGATCACGCAGAAGAGGTTGATAAACTCCGAAAGTGGATGCAAGATGGTCACATCAGTCATTATCAATATGATGATGCCAACCCAGTCTTACCAAAGGCTGGCAAGTAAAAATTGCTTTAATTACTCGATAATGCCATGAATATTTAATATTTATGTTGACTTTCTAATAAAACCGGGTATCATATAGTTAATTAGTCTTGAGTAGATAAAAGAACATCGTTGTAATATAACAGAGATCCAACACTTGATGAGAGTTGGTTAACGATGTAAATCACATCTATGAACTAGAACTTGTGAAATTTAAAGTAGCGAGTTCCGCCAAGTGCGTTATAACTTTTAGGTTTATTCAATTTGATTAAACCTAATGAGGCAATATTCGTGAGGATATTGTGAAGCAGAGGTGGAACAGCGATAGACGCCCTCTAGAGTGAATAACTCTAGAGGGCGTCTTTTATTATAGAAAGGGAGAGATTGTTTATGACAGATGTAGATTATCAAAGACCAAAAGGAACAGTGGATATTTTGCCTGGAGAAATTGAAGTATGGCAAAAAGTAGAAAAAATCGCGAGAGATACTTTTAATCAATTTGGATATCGTGGAATCCGTACACCAATCTTCGAAAATTACAATGTATTTGCCCGTAATGTTGGGGATACTTCAGATATTGTTGAGAAACAAATGTACGACTTTGATGATAAAGGCGGCCGTCGATTGGCATTACGACCTGAAGGAACTGCAGGAACTGTTCGTGCTTACGTCGAGAACAAGTTATTTGGTCCTGAATATCCTAAGCCATATAAAGTTTACTACATGGGACCAATGTTCCGTTATGAAAGACCTCAATCTGGGCGTCAAAGACAATTCACCCAAATCGGATGTGAAGCTCTAAATAGTGAATCACCACAAATCGATGTTGAGGTTATCTCAGAAGCACTTGAATTTTTTAAACGTCTCGGCATCAACGACTTAAAGTTAACAATCAATACTCTCGGTGACAAAGAAACAAGGGACGCATACCACAAAGCACTAATTGATTATTTGAAACCATTTTATAATCAACTAAGTGATGATTCTAAGGAACGTATGTATAAGAATCCACTTCGTGTACTCGATAGTAAAGATGAACAAGATAAAAAGATCGTTGCAAATGCACCATCAATTTTGGATTCATTAAGCGATTATTCTGCTAAATACTTTGCAGAAGTTAAGAGATTACTCGATAAGCTGAATATCCAATATGAAATCGACTCAGATATGGTTCGAGGGCTTGACTACTATACTCAAACAATTTTTGAAATTATGTCTGATTCAGATGTCTTCGGTGGCGGCTATGTAACTGTCTGCGGCGGTGGTCGTTACAATGGACTGATTTCTCAACTAGGTGGTCCTGATGAAGGTGGAATTGGTTATGGGATAGGTGTAGAACGTCTATTACTACTCGTAAACAAGGAAAATCCAGACTTTGCACCTAAATATGGTCCAGATGTATACTTTGCATCTGCGGACAATGCAGGTGACGAACTAGCATTCGAAGTGTTGGATAAGATTCGAAAAAATGGTGTTGAGGCTGATAAGAATTACCAAGACATTAAAGTTGGATCACAAATAAAGGAGGCGATAAGAAGAAAGGCCCGGTACTATGCTGTTATTGGCAAAAAAGAAGTTGATGAAGGATCCTTTGAATTATCAAAAGTAGACTCCGATAAAACGCAAACGGTCAGTGTTAAGGAATTCGAAGATGATCCAAAGAAGTTCATTAGCTAACCTATTCAAACCTGGGAAAAATCAGTGCTTATCTACGATAATTACAATGCTACGGTCAACATTGTAATTAGATAACTAGAAATCTATATACACTGATACAAACAAGAAAAACTCTGACATAATTATGGGGATCAAACAAATATGCGACTGGTTCTTATCATCATAAAGATCTAATGGTGATAGACTGGTATCGACATTTTTGTTTGGTTCCCTTTTTCAGTACTATTGACAAATAAAAAACTTCAGCGTAGCTCTCCGCTAAAGTTTTCGTTAGGGCGATATGCGGGATTCGAACCCGCGCGTGACGGATCCACAAACCGCTGTGTTAACCAAGCTTCACCAATATCGCCAACATATTATATGGTACACTTTAATTCTATCAGTAATGGGGATTATTGCAAGATGTTTATTATAGTCAATGCTATGCTCCTAATTGTTGGGACCATATTCGGAATGGCTATCTTCTATGAAGTTGCATTTTTGATTGCCGCTCCAGTTGTTATTAGTATCGCGAAGGAAGCTAAAGTTCCTTACATGCGACTAATCATTCCAACTATCGTTGGTGCCACCATGGGACATAGTATTTTCTCACCGCAACCGAGTCCGATGGCACTTGTTACCGCATTCCACGCGGATATATCTCAAGTCTACATTTTCGGATTTATTGTTCCAACGATTATCTGCTTCGGCGTTTTGATAAGAAGATTTATCCCTGGGCTGGATAAAATGCCATTGGGAAATGTTATGAAACCGGCACCCAAAAAACTTGCAAACGAATTGCCAAGGTTTGAATTAGTATTGTTGTACCATTACTCCCAGCCATCTTGATGATTGCAGCCTCATTGGCAAAGCTTTTAGTTCCCGCAAGTTCATTCTCTTATAAACTTGCAGAATTTATCAGGAGTGCAGAGATCAGTATGCTAATTGCAGTTTTGGTTGCTATGTGGGTATTTGGGTATCGAATGCATCAAACAGGGACACAGATTACCCACCAATTAACGAGCGCAATCGAGGGCATCTCGAACGTGCTTTTGGTAATTGCTGCTGGTGGTGTGATACAATAGTTGGATTTGTCGGAAAGCTTCCAGTGTCCCCATTGATACTTGCTTGGATCATCACGGTACTCATTAGGCTTCTTACAGGGCAGGGGGGCAGTTGCCGCAATGATTGCCGTCTTCAATGTAAATCCAGTACTAATGGTTCTCGCTTGTGCTGTTGGCAGTAACACAATGGCCTTAATGTATGATGGTAGCTTCCTATTGTTCCAACAATCTTTTGGTATCTCAATTAAGGATACTTTGAAGACGTGGGGAACTTTAGAATTCGTCAATTCATTTGTTAGTTTACTAGTTGTTTTAGGATTAGATTTCATATTATAAAAATAAGAATGCAGACTTTTTGGGGTTGGTAACGTAAAGCAGTAAATAATTGGACATATTTAAGAAGGCTCTTCGCCAACTGAGGTTGATATCAGCTTATGTGGCTGGGACAAAAATCCCAGTTAACGCAAAATGTACTGTGGCCTGTCAAGTTGACGTTTAAAATAATATAAAATCAACTAAGCAGTTACTTGATTAGAAATGGCTTTATTCCGGTATTCTTCCCGGTTAAGGCCATTTATTTTTGCTGAACGTCGTTCTGAATTGAAATAATTGATTCCTGATTCGATTAATCTCTCCAATTCCCGGTATGTTGTTGGTCGTTTATGGATGTGTCCTGATCCAGTACACTTTAAACTCATTCCAGTATCGTTCTATCATTGAATTTCCAGGCCGCGACATGCTGTGCCTGACATTATGCTGAGATATAAAGTCATTAAAGTTGCCAGAAACATAAGCTAATTCCCGGCAGTGTGGATTAACAGACTGGGGTTGCTAGCAGCTTTAATGCTTTTTGAAACGTTTCGATTGGTATACTAAGGTGATGGACAACCAAATAACCGCTATAAACGTCTAAAACACCTGACAGCTTAACAGTATATTCACCGGGCTGTAGGCCAGTTGAGTGAAATCGGGGCCGTGACATAAGTCCCAATTTCAAATACGACCCGAAAACAATGCTTAGAAAAACTGACCGAACCGGTTTCTCTCAAACACATTGCCGATGAGTTATCCACTTCGGATTCATTCGTTGGTCGGCAGCTCTTACGCGCTGAACGGGACTTTCAAACCAACTGGCACTATTTACCCAAAGTTCTCCTCATGGACGAAGTTAAAAGCACTAAGAGCGCCACCGACGCGATGAGCTTTGAATTTATGGACGCGGAAACCCACGAATTGATTGACCTATTGCCCTTTAGAACCATCTATCAGCTTCAAAAGTATTTTCAGCATTATGACCAAGCAGCACGAGAAAATGTGAAAATAATTGTGACTGATATGAATTATACCTACCCCAAATTGGTTGGGCAGATCTTCCCGAACGCCATCGTTGTCATTGATCCCTTCCACCTGGTTAACGCTTTAAACCGGGCTTTTAACAAGACGCGAGTGCGCCTCATGAAAGCCCTGGCCACTTCATCACGCGAGTATCACGCCTTGAAACGCTATTGGAAGTTATTATTAACTCCGGCAAATCACCTCAACTACGAGGCCTTCCGTAAGTGGACGAACTTCCCTTATCCAGCAACTGCCACTGATGTGGTTGATGCCCTATTGGGCATTGATCCCGAGCTCAAGCAAACCTACGATGTGATGAATCAGTTACGTGAAAATATCAAAACCCGAGACTGGCCCAACTATAATCAAGCATTTCACCACCTGTAGGGCTGCTCGGAGGAAATGTTGGCGGTTCTCCAAACCTTAGCGGCTCACCATGATGAAATTGGCAACACTTTCACTCACCACTATACCAACGGGCCCTTAGAAGGCTCAAACAACAAGATTAAAGTCATTAAGCGCACTGGATTTGGCTACCGAAACTTCTTCAGATTCCGGCTAAGAGTGCTGTTTGCTTTTCGAATTCACAAAAAAAGAGCCCTAATCACCAAGTGATTAGAACTCTAATATTATGTTCACCAACAACAGTTGACGAAGAACCATTTTTTGGGACTCATGTCACAGCCCCGGCTTGATCGAATTCTTGGTTGAGACCATTATCCTTGGTATGCTGCTCTGATTGTTTCATTCGATTATGTTTCTTCCTGCGGACGTAACACTCAATCCTAGATTTCGCCTCAATCTAGTTACCCAATGCCGTCTAACATGTTCAGTCACTTCAGGATCAAGATTCAGATTAAAGGCTAACTGGTGGCTCCCAAAGGTGCGACGATTCTCGGTATCTTAAGCTTTAATTTTCCCTTATAAAATGTGATTAAAGGTATCTCAATCATTAGCAGAACACTTTAACCACTCCGATATGCCTGTCGTGAGATGTGTATTATCTTCGAAAAAGGATTACCTTACGAAAACCGTATTTTTTGAAATCGGTTTAATTAATTGATAGGCATTGAGTTTAATTTGACACCCTTCTACGTTTTCCGTTTCAGGGCGAGTAATTTTTTGCGAAGGCCTCAATTGCTTCCTTATCGCTGAGCTCAGCCAGGAGTCGGCCTACCTCAAGCTTTTGCAACCTCGCGTCCAGCTCTGGCGGTGCTATGGTGCCCCACGTCGGTCCTTAAGGGCAGGAAAGCCGCCTTGATCGACTCTCAGAACTATGACCGAACTTGCTGGTAAGACACCTGAAACTTCGTTGCGATTTCATTGCAATCGCGATCATGAGCTAGAGTATATTCAGTTATTTTGACGCATTCTTGGTATTCCTTATTCTATTACAGTTAGTATCCAGTTTATCCAAGACTCGATTGTTTCAGTTCTTCTATGAATGGTTTCATCTGAATTAATACTTGAGATATTTTCTTTAATGATATATTCATTATATGAGTGATCAGGATTACCGTTATTTCTAAGGGTATGGTCTAAAATGAGCTTAATAGTTTTGTGGTTCAACATTTGTTCAATAATAATCTTATTGCGCTCATTGCTATTGGGCAAAGCCTCAACTTTCTTACCAATGGTTGTCAAATAAAACTTCCCCTTTTCTTCTCTAGCCATATTAAGGAACCGTAAGGCGTTCCCATAGTATCTACCTTGTCTTGGTGCGTATCCATACGAGTGAGCCAATTCTGCTGCATTTTTAGATTCTCTTAAATAATGAATTGAATCTATTATTCTGGGAATACTGTTTGCTTGTGGATAAGGTACGTTCGGAAGTTCGGATATCATTTTACTTTGCTGAGAAATAGACTTAACAACATCTAAAGTTAAGTCTAATTTCTTTCCCAGAATAAAGCTGTACTGATTAACTTTATGGATACTAGAATAATTATTAGGATCTATAAAATCATAAACATAGAAGGTGAATACTTGATCTGCATAGGTAAAATAAATGGGCACTACCTTTTTTCCGGTTTGTAGATTGCGGTACAACCGATATGGATAATAAAGTTGGCGAATTATAAAATCTATTGGGATTCTATTTTTTGCTTCAATCACTACTAAATTATTCACGTCTTCAAACCCAGCATCAATTTCTACCTGACTATTGTCGACAGCAAAATTATGATAATTACCAGATATGTCTTGAATTTTGTAAGAAATATTACCGCTTTTTAATCGACCAGTCAGGGTACTAACGGCTTGTGGTTCACCTTGTTCACGTTCTAGTACCTGGTCTATCATACCTGACATTTGCGCCACGTTTAATGCAACGCTCTCAGACGTGATTTCAAAGTTATCGAAAGACCTAACCCACTGTGGTAAGTACTCAACTTTTGGGCTTTCATTAGCTAGTGCCAACTTTTGATAGGCCTTAAATCTTCCTATAACATAACTGCCTCTTGTGTCAGGCAATATTGATAGCTTCGCATCTGAAAATATCTTAGGCCGACTTGCACTCCAGTCAAACTTCGTCATCAATCTCGGTTCTCGAAATTCTCTAATTTGTTGTGCACTTATTTTGAAAACTTCGGTGTTATCCACATGCTCCATGATTTTGTACTTTTCAAATAACTTTTCCCAAGCAACTTCTGTTTTGCTCAATGTACTACCTCTTATTTTTAGCCAGGCGAGTTTCATCTAGCCTATAGTTCATAATTAATACTTTGTCAACTTTTCCTCGGCCTCAACCGTTTGAATTGATGTTTCTTTTTGCTTTGACAATTTGCGTACTTGACGCATATTCATGATAAAGATTGTGCACAAAGGAAACCGAAGAGTTACTTAACATAGGGTGGACACCACGTTAAGTGAGATCATTAAAAGCTCTATACAAACGTTGTTGTTCTTTTGCATTAAATCCATCTAACGTATACCCCACGAAGCGTTGTTTATCTGAAGTTACGGGAGCATATGGAGGATCAAAATATATAGAAGCCCCTTTTTTAGCATTCTGTAATGCTTCTTCGAAATCTCCATTAAGAATTTGTATATTTGCTTTTATCAGGTAATCAGAAACTGCCCTTAATATTTCTTCATTAACGATTACAGGGTGTTTATAACTTCTGTATGGAACATTGATTTGGTTTTGACGATTTACTCGGAACAAACCATTGAAAACAATTTTATTTAAGCACATAAACCCTGAAGCCCTTTCAGTATTGCTTTTCTTTTTTATTAAGTTATTCCTATCTCAATCCCTAATTTTATAGTAATCGCTCGAGGTGTTTTGTTCATGCATCTTGAGAAGATCAATTAGCACATTGGCATCATCACTTACCACTCTATAAGAATTAATTAATTCAAAATTAAAGTCATAATACTGTAGTATTCTTTCTTTCAAGTGATAAGAAAAGTGCTCCACCCCAACAAATGGTTTGAAAAAATTGTTTGTCAGTACCTATTTTTGGCATAAGCTGTTCACTTTCTGGTAATAATTGTCTTTTGCCGCAGCCCATTTTAGAAAAGGTTTAACTAACTTATTATTATTCAAGCTTGCTCTCTTTCTGAAATGCCATTTTACTTACTAGTTACATCATACTATGTATTTTCGTTTTAAATCAATAATTGTTTGGATAGTTTATTTAGAGTTATGCACTTAGGGATCGAATGATTGTTTAGAATATCGTAACATGCCAGTTAAGAACATCTCACGTCAAGGGTAATTTAAACATGTAGGTACATTTTAAGGTGCCATTTACATCTCAGATAGGGCAGTAAAAATTCCAACTTATAAAGTATAGATTAACGTGGCGACAGCTTTAAACTTCTTCTAAAAACAAGAAGGTTCAAAATCGAGGAAAATTACAATAAGACAAGATTTGGTAGATAGTTGTTGTATTTAGTATGTTTATTAAGAAAACTAACAATCCAATGTTAATATGTGACAAAACATGGGAAATATTCTTTCAACTAAAGGTAACAATAACCATAAGTTTTGAAAAACCCAATACCATTTTCTGTTGAACCAGTGTTACAATCCAGTTGAATTACCAAGACAAAATTCGGGGGATGAATCAAATCATGAATACAAAGAATAAATTTAAATCGACACTCTTACTCGCAACGGGTGCGCTTCTCATTGGTGTCACAGCCATTCAGGCAACGACTGCCAACGCGGCTACGACTACAGCGACAGCCAGCACCAAGACGACTACCGCCAAAACGGCGACAACCAAACGTTACGATGCCCAAATCACGACGCCAAAATCACTGGCCAGCGGCTACCAGATCTACTCCAACGTTCCTGGTACCAAGAACACGACTGGTGTGGCAACTACGACGACTGACAGCACCAAATATAACAACCAATACGTCCGCGTGATGCAGACGCAAAAGACTAAGACGGCTACATATGCGCAAATTCGCTACAATGGTAAGATTCTCGGTTGGATGAATGTCAATGGGCTCAAGCAGGTTTCGTTCAAATCAATTGCCCAAGCAACCATGCAAAAATATGACGCTATTGGTACCGTGCTGGTTTCTCACAACAAGAGCCTCACGCCAACAATCGTTAATAACGGTTATGCCAACATGCTTCACAGCACGAAAAATACCAGTGACGGCTCGGTTGTTTACCCGTTGGCATCACTTCAAAACACGATGACCGGCGCCATGATTCAACAGTTAATTAATGCCAAAAAAATAACGGCCACAACGACGCTTAGCAAGTACTATCCAAAGGTCGCCCACAGCAAGACTATCACCATCCAGCAACTGCTCACGATGACGTCAGGCATCAAAGGAACGATCAAGACCCCAGACGACCAGGTGACTGAGGATCAAGCCTACACCAACGCAGTTAAGGCGCTGACCTCCACCAACAAGCACACCTTTACGTATAGTGATATCAACTATGTCCTGCTGGCTGGCATTATTTCCCAAGTGACCGGCAAATCGTACACACAGAATTTGCAATCTCGAATTTTGAATAAATTAGGCATGAAGAATACTTACATTGTGAACGAAAATCAGCCTGAGTTTACGGCGATCAAAGCGGTTGGCTATAATAACGCCAACAATAACGACTATCAAAATTCTCAAGCTGTTTCGTACCCAACTCTGTCATCACTTCCTGGTGCCGGCAACGTGTTAACGACACCAACCGACTATTACAAATTTGTCCTCGGCCTCCAAAATGGAAAAGTACTGACTACCAAGGGCTATCAAGCACTCACTGGTTATAGTACCAAGTACTCTGGCGGCATGTATGTCAACCAAAATACCGTTAAATATAACAATGGCAGTTATACTGGCACCGGCTTTAACACGGGGTACTATGCTTCTGATGGCAACCAGAAAGTAGTTGTTGCACTTTTGAATCAGTCACCATTGAAAAATAAGATGACACCAGCCACCTTCCTCAATAAAATGAACACGATTGCCACTTACTATTAAAATAGCGCAACAAAGCCCTGGAAACGGAATTCAGTGATATTTGGATCCGATTCAAGGGCTTTTTTGAAGGAGTCTTTTGTGATAAGTGATTGAATATCGGGGATAACACAATCATTAGACTTTAATTAATCAAAGTATTCCTAATTCGTCAACGAAATCTAAAGGAATAGTCAAGAAACTAAAACTTAACTAAAGGGCGTGGGAATGAGCAACAAAAGTGTTGCCATTTATTTTTAGTTGGTCATAATAGAACTAATCAAATGTTACTGGAGTGTTACAGAATTCTTAAGTTAACACTTTTGGAACTTCAAAGGGGGCGAGCGCATGAAGCGGGGGCGCACGTACTTGTACATATTAGGAATCATCCTGGTGGTTTTTGGCACCGTTGGCGGGGCGATGTATTGGCGGGCGAACAACCATCAATTTCAAACACAGCAAGCAGCAAGGCGTAGAAATGCGCGGGCACGTGAACAGGCATTCAGCAAGGATGAAAAAAAGCGTGAGGAAAGTGCTGCGAGAACGGCGCCGAAGCAAATTAAGCACCAATCATCAAAACAAACGCGACAAATTACCAGCTATTTGAAGAAAAATCATTTTGTCGGGTCTGCGTTAATTGTCAAAAATAACCGCATCATTTACACCCAAGGATTTGGATATGCCAACTATAAATCGGACACGGCCAACACGCCGAGTTCGGAGTACCAGATTCTTTCGATTCAAAAATCGTTAACTGCGGGGATGATCATGAAATTGGTTTCTCAGCATAAATTATCGTTGAACACCAAGTTATCCAAGTACTATCCGAAGGTCAAGAATTCAAAAAATATTACGATTCGCAACATGCTTGATATGTATTCGGGACTTACCATGAGTGAGACCGGATCGGATTCGCTGCTCAATGAATCGAACGTGGTCAGTTTCGCGGTTAATCACACCGTGACCCGCTCACCGAAGTATAAAGATTGGTACCAACCGGTGAATTATGTGTTGTTAGCGGGGATTATCTCCAAGATTACCCATAAGTCATACGGAAAGTATTTTGACAAGGTCTTCACCAAACCTTTGAAGCTCAAAGGAACTGGCTTTGTTCAGCATTGGGCTGGGCGGCCAAATCGGACTCTTGGGTATCACTGGCTTTATCCAACTCAAATCAAACCAAATTATACGCGGGTCTACCATGAAGCCAAAGCCTCGATGCAAAACGAATTGGGAACGGGTCAGGTCTTTATGTCGACCTACGATTTGTTTAAATCTGAACAGGCGATTTTAAAGGGAAAGATCTTCCCGAAAGCATACGCTGCCATTCTCCATCAGCCAGGCGGCAACGCCCCTTATGGCGGTGGTGTTTATAACCAAAGCAACGGAATTCGTTCCCACGGAATTGGTTACGGCTATGAATCATCAGTCTTCATGACACGAAATGGCAAGTCCGGGGTTGTTTTATTAAGCAACGATTACCGGCCTGCCAACCAGATTCAAAATTTTGCGACAAGGCTGTTTAATGATTTAACGGTCTAGCCAATTTAAAACTGCTCTTTGTTTAAAAACATTCTAAAATACGATACCATGTGGGTGACAACGTTGTAATCCAATTTAGTGAGGAGATGATTTCTATGCCAGTACGGGAATGGTTGAGTAAGCCAGTCGTTCGGTTCGTGCTGAACACACTCATCTATTTTTTAATCATGTTGGTCCTTTTTTATCTGTACGACTACAGCGGCATTAATCAAGCAAAGTTCATTTATAACGAATTTTAAGGGGGAGCAACAGGATGACTGAAAATTTGATTCAGGCAATCGATTCATACGCGGAAACGCAGGGAGACAAGGTTGCCTATGCCTACGATGGCGAAAAACATACGTATAAGGAGCTCAAACAATTCTCGGATGCTTTAGCAGAGCGCATTGATTCCCTGGAGTTGCCACTCAATCAGCCAATTATCGTCTTTGGCGGCAAGTCATTTTCGATGATTGTGGCCTTCCTGGCGGCTGTCAAATCCGGTCACGCCTACATTCCAGTGGATATCAATTCACCTAAGGAACGGTTGACGATGATTAATCAGATTGCCAAGCCGGTTGCCGTGATTGCGACTGAAGCCTTACCGGAAAAGCTGCCTGACATCCCGGAAATTGATCAAGATGAACTTGACCATATCTGTCTTGAAAAGGTTGACTACCACTTGACCCATCCGATTCACGATGACCAGACCTACTATATTATCTTTACATCAGGAACCACGGGTGTTCCCAAGGGTGTTGAAATCAGTTATAACAACCTGATCAGCTTTGTCAATTGGGTTGTGAGTGACGCATTTAACCTACCCAAGGACTTGCAAATGCTGCAGCAGCCAGCGTACTCATTTGACCTATCAGTCATGAGTCTTTACCCAACCCTGTATCAGGGCGGGACGCTACACGTTCTTTCCAAGAAGACAACGGATAACTTTGTGGTGCTCTTCACTGCATTGAGAACCATGACCATCAATACTTGGGTATCAACCCCATCATTCATGGACATTTGCTTGTTGGAGTCGACGTTTGACCAGGAACATCATCCAGACTTGCGTGACTTTTTATTCTGTGGTGAGGAATTAACTCACAAGACTGCGGCTGCATTAAAGAAGCGGTTCCCGGATGCTCATATCTACAATACATATGGGCCAACTGAATCGACGGTTGCCATTACCGAAATTGAGATTACCAACGATATTTTAAACAACTATGATCGCTTACCAATCGGCTACGTGAAGCCGGAAATGAATGCCAAAGTCGTTAATGAAAATGGCGACGATATCACAGATGGCAAGCGGGGCGAATTGATTATATACGGAACCAACGTTTCAAAGGGCTATATTAATAACCCGGAGAAAAATGCCAAGTCCTTCTTCAAAATTGGCGAGCAACAAGCCTATCGAACCGGTGATATTGTGACCATGGATGACGATGGGATGCTTAGGTACTTCGGTCGTAAAGACTTCCAGATCAAGCTTAACGGTTTTCGAATAGAACTTGAAGACGTTTCGGCCTTGGTCAACAAGGAAGAACACGTCAAACAGGCGGTCGTCGTACCAAAATATAACGCACAACACACGGTATCGATGCTCATCGCATACGTGGTACCAGAGGAAAATGATTTCAAGAACAACCTGGAATTAACCGCGGCTATCAAGAAAAACTTGGGCCAGGACATGATGGCTTACATGATTCCTCAAAAGATTGTTTATCAAAAATCACTGCCGTTGAGCTCTAACGGGAAGGTCGACATTAAAGCAGTGATCAGCGAGGTCAACAATCAATGAGATGGTATCTTCCTTACGGTAACCCAACTTACTTCATCTGGCTGGCGCTGGCGCTGATCCCGTTAATGATTGGGTTGCTTTACGGCCGGCGATTCCGAGGTTACCAGACACTCATTTCGCTGTTCTTCTTAATTTTGACCTTTGGTGGTCCAAATTGGCACACCGGACTTGCCCTGATTGGGTATCTGATTTACCAATTGATTCTTGTCTGGGCGTATTCACATTATCGCCAGGCAAAGGATTCGCCGAATAAGGGCTGGATTTTTGTTACGGCGGTTGTCCTGGCGATTATCCCATTGGTGATCGTCAAAATTACGCCGCTGTTTACGCCGAACCGCCAATCAATTATTGGATTTTTGGGAATTTCTTACATCACCTTCAAGGTTGTTCAGACCATTATGGAGACTCGAGACGGAATGATTAAGGAATTTCACCCGGTATTGTTTGGCCAGTTTCTCTTGTTCTTCCCGACAATTTCGTCAGGGCCAATTGATCGTTACCGGCGGTTTGAAGCCGATTATGCCAAGGTGCCTGAACGAAGCGCCTATCTGGACATGGTTGAAAAGGGTGTTCGCTACATTTTCCAGGGTTTCTTGTACAAATTCATTTTGGCGTATATCTTTGGCTCGATCATGATGCCGCAGATTCAGCAGCGGGCGTTGATGGCCCACGGATTTTCGTGGAATATCGTTGCGTACATGTACGTTTACAGTATGGATTTATTCTTTGATTTTGCCGGTTATAGTTTGTTCGCCGTCGGAATTAGTTACATGATGGGAATCAAGACGCCGATGAACTTTAATCAGCCGTTTAAATCAAAGAACATCAAGGATTTCTGGAACCGTTGGCACATGACACTGTCATTTTGGTTCCGTGATTACATTTTCATGCGGTTGGTCTTCTTCTGCATGAAGCATCACATTTTCAAGAGTCGGACGACCACGGCCAATGTCTGCTACGTCATTAACATGTTGATTATGGGATTTTGGCACGGCGAGACCTGGTACTACATCACATATGGTCTTTACCATGGCTTTGCGATGGTCATCAATGACACCTGGCTGCGGTTCAAGAAGAAGCATCAGGACCACATTCCGCACAACAAGTTTACCGAATTATTTGCCATCTTTTTGACATTTAACGTTGTTTGTTTCAGTTTCCTGATTTTCTCAGGATTTTTGAACACACTGTTTTTCGCACCTAAACCATTTTAACTAAGGAGCTGTTTGATATGGATGATAAACAAACTGTACTTGATATTTTAAAAGACTTAACTGGTGAGGATTTTTCTGATAATTTGGATGAAGACCTGTACTCAAGTGCGTTGCTAGACTCAATGGGGACGGTACAATTGCTGCTGGACCTCCAAGACAAATTGGGCGTTGAAGCCCCCGTTTCAGAATTTGATCGAAACGAGTGGAACACACCTGCTAAAATTATTGCGAAAGTCGAAGCAAGCAAATGAGTATGAAAAAGCGGCTCTTCATGATATTTGGGCCGATTTTTGCTGCGGCATTGCTGATGCTGGCAGTCTTTTTATCACCGCTTTGGTCAAGTCTGAATTACGTGAATCCAAAGGTTGTGAATAATGCTGCCTCTTCACTTTCGCCGCAGGTTTTAAAAGGCCAACTGATTAAAAGAAACGCACTTGAACACGGGTATGTTCCATTCTTTGGCTCATCAGAGTGGTCGCGGTTTGATCCATTTCACCCCGCAGTATTGGCGGCGAAGTATGATCGATCTTACCAACCATTTCTGTTGGGAGCTCGGGGAAGCCAATCGCTGACACACTTTTTCGTGATGCAGTCGATTAATCCTCAGCTAAAAAATAAAAAAGCAGTTGTTTTTGTTTCTCCTCAGTGGTTTACGCCAAAGGGCGAGGATCCCAACGCTTTTTCATTTTACTATTCACCATTACAGACCACCAGTTGGATTAAGCGGGAAAGCGGCTCAAAAATGGATCGTTACGCCGCTTACCGACTTTTACAGATGCCTTCAGGGAATTCTGATAGAGAAATTGCCGGTGCATTGGCACGAATCGCCGCTGGTTTGAAGCCAACAACGTCTCAAATGACCTACGTCAATATCCGTAACCGAATTTTACTGAATGAAGATCAGATCTTCTCGCGTTACCGGGTTCCATTGAACAATGAGAAAACGATCGATAAGAATGAAGAATTGTTACCTAACCAGTACAATTACCAGAAGTTGGATCAACTGGCCGGCAAAATTGGTGCTGAGAAGACAACTTCAAACGACTTCCAAATTGATAATACTTTCTGGAACCGGCGTTTGAAGTCGCATGTTAAGAAGCTCAAAAACTTCCAGGCTCATATGAGTTACGTGAAATCGCCTGAATACAGTGACTTTCAGTTAATGCTGAACCAGTTTGCAAACGACCATACCAACGTTTTATTTATCATTCCGCCAATTAATGCAAAGTGGCAGAAGTATACGGGGATGTCGTCTGCAATGCTGGCAACATTTGACAAGAAGATCACCTATCAGTTAAGATCACAAGGGTTCAACCATATTGACGATTTAAGTCATGATGGAAATGTTCCGTACTTTATGGCTGATACCATTCATCCAGGCTGGCGCGGCTGGCTGACGATGGACAAAGCAATTCGCCCATTCTTGACAGAAAAGGTTCCAAGTCCAAGATATCGAATTGATAACTACTACTACTCCAAAGAGTGGCAGAACGAAAGTGGAAGTGACAATCATTTTGACGATTAAGTTTAAAAGCAGGGCCGTCATCTTGTTCTTGGCGGGCCTGTTGTCCGTTGGTGCCTACGCAGCACAAAGCAAGACTTTTGCTGCTTATAACGCGGTGACGGCGACCAGCAACAAACATTACGACGCCCAAATTGTGAACCAAAATACGGTCAGCAAGGGCTATAACATTTATTACTACGGGCCATACTACACGAGTCTGTCCACCAAGACTGGGGATGCCAACGGGTATAATTTTAACAATGATTTTGTCCGGGTCATGCAGTCGAAAACGACTAAAACCGGCACGTATGTCCTCTTGCGCTATTTCAACAAAAACCTTGGTTGGATGAACGTTCACGGTATCAAGCCCGTGAGCTTTCAAACCATTGCCAACAGCATGATGAAGCAGTACAACGTCATGGGAACCGCTGTATTGGCGTCTTCCGGTCCCAAGAATACCGCCACAGTCAGCAACGGCATGGCCAACGTGGTCAGAAACACCGCTAACGCTGGCGACGGATCAGTTGTTTATCCGCTGGCTTCGCTTCAAAAGGCAATGACCGGAGCGATTATTCAACAGTTGATTAGTGCCAATAAGCTCTCCGCCAGCACGAAGTTGAGTCAATATTACCCAGCCGTTCCATATGCTTCAAACATCACGATTGCTCAAATGCTGTCAATGACTTCGGGAATTGATAACACTGATGTCACCCCAAGCAGTCAAATGACTGAAAATCAGGCATATAGCAGTATGGTCAGCAGACTGAAGTCAACGAATAATCACAGCTACAATTACAGTGATGCCAATTACGTCTTGTTGGCCGGGATTATTGCCAAGGTGACCGGACAAAGTTATGCCCAGAATTTGCAAAGTCGAATTTTTGACAAACTAGGGATGAGTCATACGGTTATCGTGGATCAGGATCAGCCGTCAACTAAGGCAACGGTCGCCATCGGATATACCAACGATGGCAAGAATGACTATCAGGATGCCGATACAGTCTCATATGCCCGCCTGTCGGCCATTCCGGGTGCAGGGAACCTGTTGAGTACGCCGAGTGACTATTACAAATTTATTCAAGGCTTACAAAATGGTCAGGTTTTGACTTCTAAGCAGTATCAACAGCTAACAAGTTATGGAAATACTTATTCCGGTGGCTTCTATGTTACCAAAAACGGTATGAAATATAACAATGGCTCGTTTGGCGGCTCCAGCTTCCACACAAGTTATTATGCAACAAATGGCAATTACCACATGGCACTGGTGTTTATGAATCAGTACCCATTGGCTGGCAACGTCAGCGCCAAGACGTTTGCCCAGAAGATGTATGATGTGGCAACGTATTATTAAAATCTAAAAAAATGGTAACCGGCTTGAACTTAGCGGTTACCATTTTTTATAGTCGAAAACGAATTTGCTTACCACTCAATCTCCTCAACCGGTTTTGGCGAATGATTCAACTCATCATTTTTCACCTGGCCGTCGCCGATTTCAATAATGTGGTCGGCCATTGGCTTGATCATGCCATTGTGGGTGACAATGATAACATTCTTATCGGTTTTATTGCTGAAATCCTGAAGTAGTTTAAGGATGCTTTTCCCAGTTTTATAGTCCAGGGCCCCGGTTGGTTCATCACACAGCAACAAATCGGGATTCTTCGCAATAGCTCGGGCAATCGCAACTCGCTGCTGTTCGCCGCCGGAAAGCTGGGCCGGAAAGTTATTGGTTCGTTTTGCCAGACCGACTTCTGCCATCACCTCGGCGACGTCAAGAGAATCAGGTGAAATTTGTGATGCCAATTCGACGTTTTCCAGGGCAGTCAGGTTGGGAATCAAGTTATAGAATTGAAATACAAACCCGACGGAAAGCCGTCTGTATGTGGTTAATTGTTTGGGGGTATCATTTGAAATATCCTTACCGTTGACAATGACGTCTCCCTTTGTTGGGGTATCCATCCCACCCAAAATATTCAGTAATGTTGACTTACCTGCTCCGGAGGCGCCAACAATGATGGTGAGTTCTCCCTTTTTGATTTCAAAGTTGATGTCGTCGTTGGCGCGGACTTCCTGCTCACCACTACCGTAGATTTTCGAAACGTGTTTGACGTCAATGTATGCCATAAGGTGCCTCCTGAATGATTGTTCTTAACGATTATGATACTTGTCGTGATTAGGGAAAGCAACTCATCACTGGACAAAAAATCCCTCCGTGAAATCAATTTGCGGGGGGATAGACGTTACTTTTTCAATTTATCAATGACTTCCTTGAGAGACTCTTCAAGTGTTGGCAGCGGGTGCCCCAGAGCTTCTGGCAGGTCATTTGAGGTTTCTTCCAGGTCGCCATTTCGAATCAAACGTTGCATGCTGACAATTCCGGCAGCTGCTTGAGGGCTATGACCAGTGGCAATCAGACGTTTTTGATATTCTTCGTCTGAAAGTGACATGATTTCAAAGTCGTTATCGGTGACGACCCTTAACGCTCTTGCCAGGTCATCGTAACTTCGTTGAGGGCCACAGAACTCGTAGACGGTTTTGGGATCGTCCGTGAGTAATACTTTTGCGGCTGCTTCAGCGTATTCACGTTCCAATGCCCAGCCAACTTTCCCATCGGCTGCCGAATAAACAAATGGCCGGTTGTTAACAGCGGCAGGAATTTGTTGACGCTCGTTTTCCAAATACCAATTGTTTCGCAGGAATGAGTAACCGATTCCTGATTGGCGGATTGCCTGTTCAGTATTTTTATGATCAACTGCTAAAGGTGATTTGGCGCTGTCCGCATGAGGGAAGCTCGTGTAGGCAATGAAGCGAACGCCGGCTTTTTTAGCTGCGTTAATTACATTTTGATGCTGTTGGATTCGGCTGACGGCTTGCCCTGGGATAGACGAAATTAAAAGCAGTTTGTCGACGCCTTTAAGCGATTTTTCTAAGGTTTCTTCAGAGTCATAAGACCCGGGTCGAGCCTCAATACCCGGCAGCAATTTTTCGGCCTTTTCGGTGTCTCGCGCTAATGCGATAATGTCTCGATTATCAATGTTTTCGGCTAAAACTTTGACAACCGTTTGACCAAACTTACCGGTTGCACCTGTGACTGCATATTTCATGTTGTTAATCCCCTTTCAAAGCACGGTTTTGCATCATATTTATCCTGTTTAATTGATGTTACCAAGGAATGAAGAGGCTTACAAGAATTTGAACTTTGGGATTTTGTAGCCGCTTTTGAAAATGTACTGAAAGTTTTCATTAATTCCTTTATACTGAAATGAGGTTCTCATAGGAATTAGTTTATGACTGACAAACTTGGTTATCGATTTTTTCGATGGTTTCCGGTTTGTGGTTAGCGTTGAACATTTAAAAGAGGTGATTTCATGCATAAAATAATCGTCCGTAACGGTCTTCAAATCATGTTGGGGGCCTTCATATACGCTGTGGCAATCACAGACTTCCTGATTCCTCATCAGATTGGTGAAGGCGGCGTAACGGGTTTGACGACAATTGGCTATTATGCGCTGAACATTCCGCCTTTCCTGACGAATTTTGTGTTAAACGGAATCTTAATGCTGATTGGGTTTCGATTCTTGGATAAGAAAACGGTCGGTTACTCAATCTGGGCAGTTATCTGGATATCGGTATTTTTGAAACTGCCGTCATTTTTGAACTATCATACGACTCAAACCATTATTCCGGCAATTGCTGGCGGGGTATTGATGGGAATTGCAATGTGGTTGATTTTTCGGGGTGAAGGAACGGTCGCCGGAAGTACCATTTTGGCAAAGATCATGAATCGCTATTTTGGAATGAAAAACGGAACGGCGATGTTGATGTTTGACTTGTGTGTTGCGGTTCCGTCCGTGTTGATAATTGGCCTTCAAAATATGATGCTGACAATCATTGAACTATACGTCTCAGCGGTGGTATTGAATGGCCTGCTGTCAAGATTTGGTGCTCGAAAAGCAGTTACGATTATTTCAAATCAGACAGCTGAAATTACGGCTGAACTGTCAACGATGCTTCATCAAGGAATCACATTGATTAGCGCGAAAGGCTATTATCACCAAGAAAAGCGACCGATGATTTACATTATTTGTACTGATAAGCAGGTGGCTCAAATTGTTCCACTGGTTTCCACAGTCGATCCGGATGCCTTTGTGGTGGTTGATAACGTCCACAGTGTCAAAGGTGAGTCACTTGAGAAGATACTGTAGTTCCTGATTTCAACTCAAAAATCAGGAACTTTTTTATAATTCAGTTAAATTTAATTTGAAAATTTTGTCGAAACATGCAGTGTTGTCAAACGCTTTCATATCCGTTACACTATTATTTGTTGAGCTATTCAGTAATCAAATTAATCTTCGTGGTGGGGGATTGTTGATTAACCATTAACATAACTAGGCAGGACCAGTGAAAAGCTGATCTATTTTTTGATGCAATCATTTAAGGGGGAAAATTATGGACGCACAAGTTGAAAAGCCAAAGAAGCGTTTTAAGCTCAAGATGCCCGGCGCATTCGTCATCTTATTTATCCTGACGATCGTCGCTGTGGCTGCCACATGGATGGTGCCTGCCGGCAGTTATTCAAAGCTATCGTATACCAACTCATCCTTACAGGTGACTGATCCACATGGTAAAGTGACAACTGTTCCAAGTACCCAAAAGGAACTGGATAAGTTGGGCGTTAAAATTAATATTAAACAGTTTACGGATGGCGGCATTACCGCGCCGGTATCAATTCCAAATACGTATCAGAGATTGAAACAACGGCCCGCAAGTATTGCTGCAGTTCCTACCAGTATGGTGAAGGGGACGATTGAAGCCGTCGATATTATGGTATTTATCCTAGTCCTTGGTGGGCTGATTGGCGTTGTTAAAGCCAGTGGGGCTTTTGAGTCTGGATTGCTGGCGCTCACCAAAAAGACCAAGGGCCACGAGTTTTTATTGATCTTTTTCGTGGCGATCTTGATGGTCCTGGGTGGGACGTTATGCGGAATTGAAGAGGAGGCCGTTGCCTTCTATCCAATTCTGGTACCAATCTTTATTGCCATGGGGTACGATTCAATCGTGTCTGTCGGCGCAATCTTTCTCGCGAGTTCGATTGGAACCTGTTTTTCAACCATCAACCCGTTTTCCGTTGTGATTGCGTCTAACGCTGCCGGAATTGATTTTACCCAGGGGCTCACTGAGCGAATCATTGGTTTGGTATTTGCTGCAGCCTTCGTGATTGTTTACCTCCACTGGTACAGCAAAAAGGTCAAAGCCAACCCGAAGTTTTCTTATTCATATGATGATCGGGAAGAATTTAACAGCATGTGGGAAATTGCGCCAACCGGTGAGGATGGAAAATCCAAGTTCACCATTCGCAAAAAATTGATTTTGATATTATTCGTTGTGACATTTCCACTTATGGTGTGGGGCGTCATGTCTCAAGGCTGGTGGTTCCCAACAATGGCTGCATCCTTCTTATCATTTGCCATTATTATCATGTTCTTGACGGCAACGGGGAAGAACGGCATTGGCGAAACCGGCGTTGTCGACGCCTTTGTTAAGGGTGCGTCAAGTTTAGTCGGCGTTTCGCTCATCATCGGATTGGCTCGAGGCATTAACCTGGTACTCAATAATGGGAAAATTTCAGACACGATGCTGCAATATTCATCAACTTTGGTGGCTCATATGAGTGGGCCAATGTTCATTATTGTGATGCTGCTGATCTTCTTTTTGCTGGGCTTCATCGTACCGTCATCTTCAGGATTGGCCGTTCTCTCAATGCCGATTTTGGCACCGTTGGCGGATACGGTCCACATTCCACGATATGTGGTGGTAACGGCCTATCAATTCGGCCAGTACGCAATGTTATTCCTGGCTCCAACCGGGCTCGTAATGGCAACGTTGCAAATGCTGAATATGAAGTATTCACATTGGCTCCGGTTCGTTTGGCCGGTGGTTGTGTTTGTTCTCGTATTTGGCGGTGGACTACTGGTGACCGAAGTTTTGATTAACTAACTGGATTTTTGATTCATTCATAAAAGGCATCTTCTTGTGTTCACAAACGAGGAGATGCTTTTTAGATCCAATTAGGTAATTCGGTACCGTTACATTCCAACAAAATATCGTGCAAACACGCTATAATGAATAACAATTCTTCTCGCATGCATAAATCACATAAAGGATGGTCGATATGGGAAAGTATATTGTCAATTCAAAGCTCCGAAAAGTTGGCGCACAAGTCGATACGAAAACTGGAATCCATCAATTTATTGTTGATGAGCCGATTGCGGGTCATGGGACAGATGCCGGGCCTAATCCGGTCCAGTATCTGTTATCAGCGGTTGGCAGCTGTCTTGCGATTACCGCCAATGACATCGCCCGCAAACATCCCGAAATTGAAATTCGGAAGTTTCAAACAAAGACCACGGGTGAAACAACGCAGTACCAAGATGGTCGTTCTGCAGTAACTAAAATTATTGTTCAAGTTGATGCCGAAACAAATTTGGACGAATCGGCCCACCGATCATTTATGAGGGCAGTGGTAAAGGACTGTACCGTGCATGAGACGTTGAAACATGCTGTTCCGATTGAAATTCAGTTTATATGAGGGGGAAAATTATGAAGAATCGTAGGGGTCTTTTACTGATGGCTGTTATCGTGGCGAGTGCTGGGTTTCTGGCTGCATGCGACAACCAAGGTTCACAAAACAAAGCAGCCAAAAAATCAATTACTTTAATGCAGACTTCCGAGTTAACATCTTTGGACAACACGAATCAAGCAATGCTGCCCGAATTCAACACCCTAACCAACATTTCAGAGGGGCTTTATCGTCTTAATGACAAGGATCAGCCGGTTCCGGCAATGGCAACCAAGATTGTCAAGCCAACCGATAACGGCAAAAAATATATTTTTCATATTCGCAAGACTGCCAAATGGAGTAATGGTGACCCAGTAAAAGCTGAAGATTTTGAGTATTCCTGGAAGCGTTCCTTAAACCCTGCCAATAACCCGGTTTATACTTATGTATTTAGTGGCATAAAAAATGCGGATTCAATAATTAATAATAAAAAATCGTATAAAACACTAGGCATTAAAGCCTTGGGCGACAAAACGTTGGAGATTACTTTGGACCACCCAATGGCTTATTTCAATAAATTAGTTGCAATGCCTGTTTTCATGCCACAAAATAAGTCTTTTGTTCAAAAAGTCGGCATTAAAAAATATGGAACGAATGCCAAGACGACCGTGTCAAACGGTGCATTTAAGATTGCCGACTGGACAGGTACCAACGACACTTATAAATTAGTTCGTAACCCTTATTACTGGGATAAAAGTGCGATCAAATTAGATGAAATTAAGTATCAAACCGTTAAAGATTCCAATACGGCGCATAACTTATTTGAAAATGGCAAGTTGGATGATGCGACGATTTCTGGCGTAACCGCAAAGAGCCTTCAAAAGAATCGAAATCTCAAGCATGTCTCCAAGGCTTGGACCTACTATCTGCAGGTGAACCAACGTCAAAATCAGCCGCTTGCCAATCGTAAGCTGCGACAGGCAATTTCACTCGTCATTAACCGGCCAGAGTTAACCAGCAAGGTTCTCGCTGACGGCTCGTTACCAGCAAGCAGCTTCGTCAGTCCGGGCACGGCAATTGATCCAACAACCGGAAAAGACTTTAGCAAAGAGACCAGCTTTAGCGTACAACCAAATGTAAAAAAGGCCCGTTCTCTTTGGAATGAAGGTAAAAAGGAGGCTGGCCTCAAAGGATCGGTTAGCCTTTCAATTGTTGGGGATGATCAGGATGTCACCAAAAATGTTGCCCAATATCTTCAGAGTCAACTCAATTCAAAACTACCCGGGGTTAAAGTAACCATTGCCAACATTCCCGATAAGGCCCAGCAGGCCCGGCGTAGCGAAGGGAAGTTTGATCTTGCTCAATGGTATTGGCTGGCCGATTTCGGTGACCCAATCAACTACCTCGGAATTTTGACAACGAATAATACGATGAATCCTGGTAAGTTCAGCGATTCAACCTATGACTCTTTGGTCCAAAAAGCCAAAAACGCAGGTAGCCAAGCATCATATTGGCGTTACCTCCGACAGGCTGAAAAACGATTGATGAGTCAAAACGGTATCATTCCGCTCTACTACGTTCGTGAAAGCCATTTGGTTAACCCGAAATTGCATGGGGTTGAATATCACGTTGCCGGCTTTGCGGATTACACACGCTCAAATATTTCAAAGTAAGTAAAAAAACAGAAGCCGTGTCTGCCAGTCATAATAGCTGGTGGACACGGCTTCTGTTTTAAATAACTACTTCTCCCAATGACACAACCGATACCCATGGCTTCTTGCCCAGTGACGGGTCACGTGGCGCTTGTAGCCAGCGGTATTCAATCCGCGGCAATTTTTCGAGTAATGATATCTCTTGCCATGATTAGGTGCGATCCAGACATATGTAGTTCTGGCTGAAACTTCTTGAGGCGGGATTGAAATGAGCCCGCCACCCATTGTGAATACTGCAACAACTGTTAAAGTCGCTTTCTTAAGCTTTAGCATAATGCTTTCCCCCAGCAATATAAAATATGTGTGATTTATGACACAATCTATATTTTATCATAAACCATTGAGCATTTATATTGCTTTATTAATATTTTTATAAGGAAAACTCGTATGCTAGTGGGCCATGATTTGGGAGATTTGCCGTTGTAATTCCGGCACCACTTCGGCCAAAAACCAGGGGTGCTGGTTCATCCAACCATAGTTGAGTGGGGATGGATGAACGAGTGGAAAGTACTCAGGCAAGTAGGCGTCAAAGTGTCTTACCGTTTCGGTCAGGTTCTTTTGCCGCCGTTTACCAAGATAGTATTTTTGTGCATATTGACCAATTAATAATGTCATTTTGATATTTGGCATTAATTCGAGTAGTGGCTGGTGCCATTTTTCAGCGAAGCCCTTTCTCGGTGGCAAATCTCCGTGGACGCCCTTACCGGGATAGTAAAAATCCAGCGGCAAAACAGCGATTTTACCCGAGTCATAAAAGGTAGTCTTGTTTAGCCCCATCCATGAACGCAGCCGATCACCACTCGGATCGTCCCAAAATACCATGGATTGCTGGGCTTTTCGGCTGGGGGCCTGACTAATGATCAGAATTTCTGCGCTGGAAATAACGTGATAAAGTGGCAGAATTCCTTTATCTGTGAATGATTTATTTTGTGGATCAGCCTGGATTGCTTGGAATAGTTGGTCAGCTTTAGTCATTTTGTGCCTCTTCTGTGTGACGGTATCGTACCTTCATTCTCCGCTAAATTTTCAAGTTGTCAAAGGCCGTTTTGATGGAAAACCTGTTAAAATTATTGTGGTTAAGCAATCTTTTATTCGAGGAGGACCCGCTAATGGCGAAAAAGATTATCTACTTCTTATGTACCGGTAATTCATGTCGAAGCCAGATGGCAGAGGGTTTCGGTAAATACTATCTGGGTGATGACTATCTGGTGTTATCTGCCGGAATGAAACGGCATGGGGTGAATCCTCTGGCTGTTCAAGTGATGGGGGAGATTGGAATCGATATTTCCGATCAAACGTCTAAGCGTATTGACCGCAATATTTTAGCCCATGCCGACTTGGTTGTGACGCTTTGCAGTGATGCCGAAAAACGTTGCCCAGTAACGCCGCCACAAGTCCGCCGCGAGCACTGGCCGTTTCCGGATCCGGCCGAAGTATCCGGCAGTCCAGCGGAGAAATTAGCCGCCTTTCGGACCGTCCGGGATGGCATTCAAGATCGGGTTAGCCAACTGGCACAATCAAGAAAATAAAATTGATGAGTTAGTGTAGACACTGTTATAGTTGCGTTTTCAATGACCTCTGAAAAAACGGTCTTGCATTTCCAAAAAACGATGCTAACATTAGTATTAAATTAAAATATGAAGCGATGATGAGAAGAGTAGCAAGCCTTCCTTTGATAAAGAGAGCCGCGTGAGGTGAGAAGCGGTCAAAGATACACTTGCGAAGATGAGCTCAGAGCATTAGACACGTGAAAGCGATGCCTACGTTAAGACACGTTACGATCTCAGACTTAATTGGCCGTTTTGGCTAACGAGTTATTAAGATGGCTGATTGCGAAATTAACTATGAACCTGGGTGGCACCACGTGTATACGTCCCTGCAGTATTTAACTGTAGGGGCGTTTTTTTGTCTTCATCGTCATTATCTAAGGAGGCTACACAGCATGTTAGCAGCAGAAAAGATTCAAGTAAACAAGGACGGAACCAGGCGGGGCTTGTCCAACCTGGCTGTTCAAATGATTGCTTTTGGCGGTTCAATTGGGACCGGACTGTTTTTAGGTGCCGGCAGTACGATTCATAGAACCGGCCCATCAATTATTTTCGTTTATTTAGTGATTGGCATCTTTTTCTTTTTAATGATGAGAGCGATTGGTGAAATGATGTATTCCGATCCTGAGCAACATACTTTTGTGTCGTTTATTGGCAAATACGTCAATCAAAGACTTGGAAAATTCGCCGCTTGGAGTTATTGGGCCGAACTGATTCTAGCAGGCATGGCTGAGCTTACGGCAATTTCAACCTATGTCAAATACTGGTTCCCAGGAGTTCCCGCACCCCTGATTCAGGTACTTTTCCTGCTCATCTTAAGCGGTGTCAATTTGGCAATGGTTAGCTCATTTGGTAAATCCGAGACGTTTCTTTCCGGCATCAAAGTGATTGCAATTCTCGCGTTAATCATTATTGGGATCTATCTGGTCTTTACGCATCATGAAAATCCTGCCGGTACGCATGCTTCTTGGGGGAATATTACCAACGGATTTAGCCTGTTTCCAAATGGTATCCATCAGTTTATTATGGCTTTTCCAATGGTGTTCTTTGCTTTTCAGGGAATGGAGTTTGTGGGGATCACAACCGCTGAAACCAAGAACCCCCGCAAAGTACTCCCTAAAGCAGTCAACCAAATCATTGCCAGAATTCTGCTGTTTTATATTGGCTCATTGATTATTATTATGGCCATTACACCATGGAAAACGTTGAACCCAAATCAAAGTCCGTTTGTTCAGATCTTTAACTTGGCGGGGATTCCCGGTGCTTCCGCAGTCATTAATATCGTCGTGATTGCCGCGGCGATGTCGACGTTAAACAGTGCAATTTTTTCTACTGGCCGGCATTTATATCAACTGGCCCAAGAATCACATGCGGCTGGGTTAAAACCATTTCAAAAGGTTTCAAAAAGCGGTATTCCAATTGTGAGCGTTCTGTTTTCGGCCGGCATGATGCTTCTAGCACCGATTATCAGTTCCTTTAACTCGCTAGGCGCGGCCTTCTCGTTTATTGCGTCCGTTTCCAGCGATATTTACATTCTGGTGTGCATGCTGACGATGGTCGCTCACTGGAAATATCGTCATTCAAAAGACTTTCGAACAGATGGCTTTAAGATGCCCGCATACCGCTGGTCAAATCCCTTAACAGTCGTATTCTTTGTTGCAATCTTTGGCAGCCTATTTTTCAGCAGTGACTCATTTTTGCCAGCTGTTGGGGCCGTTATCTGGGCCGTTGCCTTTTACATTATTTTGCATCGTCGTAATCCAGCGCATTTGGATGTTGAGAACGATTAATCGTCGATTTTCATTAGACCCGCGATTCGCCATCCTGTATGATAAAGATAACCAACAAGGAGGATGAAATCGTGAAAAATGTCTACTTTGACCATGACGGCAACGTTGATGATTTAGTATCATTGCTACTGCTCTTACAAATGCCGGAAGTGAACCTGACCGGAGTCGGTGTGATCGATGCTGACGGTTATATCGAAGGGTCGGTTCCCGCATCGCGCAAAATCATTACAAGGTTTGGCCACGGTGCCCAGGTGTCAGTTGCTGCGTCTAATTCGCGGGCTGTTCACCAATTTCCAAAGGAGTGGCGATTAAGCTCATTTTCATTTGATGCTTTTCCATTATTAAATGAGCATGGCGCACCAACGACGCCACTCGCTGATAAACCCGCTCATTTGGATATGATCGACAAGCTGCAAAACACCCCCGGAAAAACAGATTTAGTCATGACTGGACCATTAACGGATTTGGCCCGTGCCTTAGAAGTTGACCCGTCAATCGTGAAAAACATTGCCCGCCTTTATTGGATGGGCGGCACGATGCGGACGGAAGGAAATGTGCTTGAACCAAAACATGACGGAACTGCCGAATGGAATGCTTATTGGGATCCTGAGGCGGTCAAGACGGTTTTTGATGCCGACATTGATATTCAAATGGTTGGCTTGGAAAGTACCAATCAAGTGCCGTTAAACGCGGACGTCCAGCAGCACTGGGCCAGCCTGCGCCGTTATCCAATGATGGATTTGATTGGTCAGGGTTACGCGTTGGTTTCATCTTATGAGGCCAATTCAACCTACTATCTGTGGGATGTACTCACGACGGTTGCCAGCCAGTATCCGGACTTGATTGAGTCAAAGGATATTAAAGGCGATGTGATCACCAGTGGTGACGGCGCCGGACGAACGTTTGAAACTGAAAATGGTCGACCCATTAATTTGGTAACGTCCGTTCATGGTCAGGCATTCTATGATAAATTTGACGAACTTCTGACACACGATGAATAGTAATCAGTCCCTCTTGGAAACTAAATGGGGCTACAATCGAAAAAGAAAAAACGGCTTTCGCATTTAATCCGCGAAAGCCGTTTTTTCGTGCCAATTAAGTGAGACTTAAAAATCTCCTTTAACTCTTGATGACGCCTTTAACCAAAAAGCTGATATCAAGTGGCGAAACATCATTTGTTAAGTTTCCGATTGAGAGATAGTCAGCGCCACACCCCCTAAAAGCCGCCACGGTTTCTTCGGTAATGCCGCCAGACGCTTCAATCTGGATTGTTTCAGGTACCAGCTGTTTCCATTTCTTGATCGTTTCCGGTTTTTGATTATCAAACATAATAACGTTGGCACCGACTTCAATTGCCTCTTTTAGTTCAGATTCGGTTTCCACTTCAATTTCAATTGACGTTAGTGGGCCAACGTTCTTTTTAACGGTGAGCAACGCCGCTTTGACTCCGCCGGCCAATGCGATATGGTTGTCTTTAAGCATAATGCCACCGGTCAAGTCAAAGCGATGATTAAAGCCGCCACCTGTAGAAACCGCAAACTTATCAAATAACCGCAAACCAGGCGCGGTCTTTCTGGTATCCGTAATTTTGATGGTTGGGTCATTTAATTTTTCAACGATTTTTGCGGTAGTTGAAGCGATCCCACTCATGCGCTGGATGAGATTAAGGATGACCCGTTCACCGGTGAGAAGTGTCGACGCTTGGCCCTTAACTTCACCAATGACGGTTCCCGCAGTAACAGTTTGACCGTCTTTTATAACCGCTGTATATGACGCATCCCCCAACAAGTCATACACCAGTTGCGGAATGTCTTGCCCACAAACAACGCCGGCTTGCTTAGCAATGAATGCACCAGCAATCACTTTTGAACCATTCAAATACTTGAGGCTCATATCGCCGAAATTAATGTCTTCATTGAGAAATTCCCGTAGTTTTTCTTTGAGTAGGATATTATTCATCAGTTACTCCTTTTGGCTGTCTTGGGAGGCGGGCAGCGTCAATACCGCAATGGCGCCGATGACCAATGAAATCATGAAGATTACGAAGACAAGGTTAACGCTTGTTTGACGATCCATGAGTACACCCACCATCAGTGGGCCGACAATCGCACCAATTCGCCCAATTCCTTGAGCCATTCCAGTCATCGTTCCTCTGATTTTGTTTTCATAAAGATCGGGGGTCAAGGCGATGATTGCGCCATAAGCACCCAAGTTGAAGAATGACAGGACACATCCTGCAATGACAATCATCAGTGCGGTTGTAGACTGCCCAAACATGATGGCTCCCAAAGCTGTGCCAAACATGTAAATCGAAAAGACGTATTTTACCTTGATTCGTCGGGCGAGCCACGCTGCACAAAAATAACCGGGAAGCTGAGCGACAATAATAATGGTAGTGTAGCCAAAGCCGCTGACAATGCCGTAGCCCTTATCCAAAAGAATGCTTGGCAGCCACATAAACATTCCGTAATAGCTAAACATCACCATGAACCAGGCAATCCAAAGGGTAATTGTCCACGGTCGGAATTCAGATTTTAAAGTCGCGTACCATTCACTTGATTGTGTTGGCAGCGTGTGAATTTCGTGGATATGACGACGTAAGACCAAGGCGAAAAGGCCAGCTAAGGCAGTTAAAATCAGCAGTCCCCGCCAACCAATCAGTGGGGCAAACAGGACCGATAAAAATGAAGCCACTAACCAACCAACGGCCCAAAAGCTATCAGCTAAAATCAGCATCTGGGATCGCTTGGGTCCGCGATACATATCTGCAATGTAGGTTGCAGCTACTGGTAATTCACCACCGAGTCCCATTCCAACAATAAAACGAATAGCTAAAAACATATAAAATCCTGGGGCTGCAGCGAGTGCTAAATTACCGATCGAGAAAGTTAACAGGGTGATAATGAGTGTGTTTTTTCGGCCAATTCGATCCGCAAGACTTCCAAAATAAAAGCCCCCACAAATCATCCCCACAGTACTGATTGAGCTAATCAAACCAGTTTGGGAGTTCGTCAACAACCACTCTTTATGAACGATTGACATGATAAACGATAACAAGCCAACGTCCATTGCATCAAACATCCAAGCCATTCCAATGACTAGAAACGTAAAGGACTTTGACTTTTGGTTTGTATTTTCCATTAAAAACCCTCCTATCAAATTTAAAAGTAATAAATACTTTTATTTGTGCATATTAAAGTACAAAATACTTTAATCAATAGGATACGCCCCTTTGGAGAAAAGTACAAGTGATTTTTCAGCTGCGATTATTTTAGTAATTCGTCTGGATAAGGCACAATCGTAATTGCATCCCAGATCATCCGACTAACAGCCGCAAAAGAAGCGTCGTTCTCCGAGTATACGCCAGTTTGGATATTTTCTGTGTGCCGGCGGATGACACTAAAGATTATCGTCATCGACAAGCTGCGATCAATGGGGCGTAAGACTTTTGCCTTAATCCCAGTCTCAAATAGTTGAGCAACTGGGTTGTTGGGACCAACTAAATTTTCGATGTAGTCCGGAAAGTCTCTTGAAAGAAGCTTGATTTGCTCGATCACAAAGAGGCTGTGAGGATTGGCTAAAGAAAAATCATACAGTGCTTTCAGGTATGAAAAAACACGGGGAATCATGGCTTCATTGGGGTCGAGCATCTGCTTCATACCTGTGGTTTCCTCCAGTCGACCAATCTCACGCAGATAAACCCCGTCCAATAACGCACGTTTATCCTTAAAATACAGATAAATATTGGATTGGGAAATGCCGACTTTTTTAGCGACTTTTGTCGTCGAAATGGCCGCAGCACCTTCGTCAATAATGATCTGAACGGTGGCATCTAATATTTTCTTTTCTTTCGTTAAATCTTTTTTCTTCATGCATATAGAGTACTTGAAAAATAGTTTGATTTCAATGTTGACAAAAGATAGAGTTATCTTTTATAATAGGTGCCATAAAAGATAAGTCTATTTTTTAAGGAGAAATACAAAATGAAATACACACTATTAGGTTCACTTGGTCACATTAGCAGTATCGTTGCACCTGCATTGGTTAGGGCAGGAAATACCGTAACGGTGATTAGTTCAAATGAGAAGCGCGCAGACCAAATTCGACAAATTGGCGCGATTCCAGCCATCGGAGATATGCAGGACGCTGAATTTTTGACGAAACAGTTTACTGGCGCTGACGCTGTCTACTTGATGTTGTCGTCGATAGGTGGGCCAACCGGATCAGTATTTGAGAGTACTAATGCGCAGGGAGCAATATTTGCTAAAGCCGTCCAGCAAGCAGGGGTGACCAATGTGGTTGATTTGAGTAGTATGGGCGCTGATAATCCGGATGCCGGTGTCGTATATGCCTACCATTTGATTGAAGATCAGCTTCGGGCACTGCCAAACGTGAATGTTGCCTTTGTTCGACCAGTTGGCTTTTATAGTAACCTGTATTCAAATATGGACAGCATTAAAAATGATCATGCAATCTATTCCAACATTCCAGCCGATGTCAAACGTCGTTGGGTCGCACCTGAGGATATTGCGGCGGTTGTTGAGAAGCTCCTACTTCATGTTCCACAAGGAAAGACAATTCATTATGTATATAGTGATGAATTCACAACCACTGAGTTGATTGACGCACTGAAACAGGCTCTGGAAATGCCTGATCTTCACTTTGTACCAATTACCGACGAACAGACCCGGCAGGCGATGGTTGCAAGAGGCGTTCCTGAGGACTTAGCTGAACTGTTTGTCCAAATGAGTGTCTTTGAACGTGATTCGGAGAAGGTCTATGGAGATTTGAAAAATGAGCCGACGACCATTGGAACGTTCAAGTTGGCTGACTTTGTTCGTGAGTTTAAACAGGTATATGAAAAACCTGATATGACCAATCAATCTAATACGCTCATCGATAAATAGCCTCTTAAGAACCAAAAATGGCATCTATTTCAATCAATCTGAAATAGGTGCCTACATAATCCCATCTAACTTAACTTTCATTTTCATTGTCCTTTAGTAACTGAGTTCCAAAATAGTCGGTTGCTTTCACTTGTTTGCAAGTTTCCTGCATCTTGAAGCTTTTTAGCAAATACACGTTCCAGCATCTTCTTCAAATTTTTCTTCATATGACATGTCCTCCTGTTAGTTGATTTAGAGCTGATAGAATGGGGCTGATCAAAAGTTTGTTAGTGGCAAACCAAGCCTTTTCTTTAACTCTACCTTCAGTATAGGACATTGATTGTTACATTTGAAATGTTTAGCTCATCATTTTGTAATATTATTTTCTGAAAATTATTTGGTTGCGCTTACATCGCTGAAGTCGCGCGCTGAAAATAAATGATGTTACAATAAGTCGGTGCCATTTTGGCATCGACTTTGTCAGTGATTATTGAGCTGTATAACCACCATCCACGACAAACTCACTTCCAGTTGAGAACGACGATTCGTCGGATGCGAGGTAAAGGACCATGTTGGCAATTTCATCCGGCTGGGCCAGACGTCCCATTGGATGGAGGGCTTCAAGTGATTTTCTCATCTCCGGATAGACATCAACCATCGGGGTGTGAACGTAGCCGGGGTGAACGGAATTGACCCGGATGGGATAGCCCTTTTCGGCACAATACAGAGCAGCGGACTTTGTTAACATGCTGACACCACCCTTGGCAGCATTGTACGCGTAGAGATTCGAAATCCCAATCAAGCCGGCGATTGACGACAAATTAATGATTGAACCGCCGTTTTCTTTCATTGCGGCAATTCCGAATTTGACGCCCCACATCACGCCGTCCAAATCAACGGAAAGGACTTGATGCCATGTCTTTTCATCGATTTCTTCAGCGTTATTGAATGACAGAATCCCCGCGTTGTTCAAAAGAATATCGATGTGACCAAAGTGAGCTTCAGCTTTCTTAATGACATTTTGCCAATCCGCTTCTTTAGAAACGTCCTGTTTGATGAAGATCGCGGAATCGCCAAATTCATAAATACTTTTTTGACCTACTTCCTCATCAACATCGGTTACGACAACCTTGGCACCTTCTTTAACGAACCGTTTTGCGCAGGCAAACCCGATCCCCTTTGCACCACCGGTGATAATTGCAACTTTATTGTCTAAACGAGCCATGACGATGCACTCCCTTCATGAGTTCCCGACAAACTTTCCTATCCAACTTAATCTTACTATTTTGTGTATAAACGCACAAACGAATGGCATGATCATTTTTTGCAAAAAGAAAAAGCACAACGCATTCGCATTGTGCCCAAGTGCCCCCACACTTTAGTAAAGATTGAAGCTTTAAAGCAGTCGAGTAACTACATACATCTACAATGAGCCTTAATGGTTATAGAGCGATACTCCTAGTGGTACAAAATTTAGCGTCACACCTGTGAACCAAATACTGATGAATGGATAGGCTACCATCAGTTTTATTCACAAGATTATTTTACGATAATGTGAAATAATATACAAGTTAAATTGTGGAACTTATACCCGCCATTTCCAAGCGGTCACAATTTCCATAATGGCCATTACAATCAGGGTGGCACCGAAGAATTGCAGCAGTATCAACACTGTGCCGAATGGATTGAATGCCAAGAGGATTCCGACTAGGATTAACAGGATGCCGTAGAGTACAAATGGCATCGGCGAAACGTTGACATACTGGCGATGGTTCAACGCATCAAGCACCTTGGAAATACCGCTGATGATTAACATGATTCCCAGGATAAATGGGAGAAATGCCAATAGTGGTTTGGCGAGGATCCAGATGATCACCGCCACGACCAGTTGGGTAATCCCGATCGCAAAGCTATAGTCGGGAACTTCACTGTGCGATCGTTGCCACCAGGCTGAAATTAAATTGATAATTCCAAAGACGATGAAGAAGGCGGCAATTAAATCAATTGAGACGTTGAGTGTTTCGTGCGGCTCAATTAGGAAAAACAGCCCAAAAACAATGTAGGCAATACTTTTAAGCCAGATATAATTGCGAATTTGATTCATGAATGAATACATATTGATTCCCCCAAATTTGATATTACCTCTATAATACGAGTTATACCTGTAAAACAACAGTAATTAATCACGCATGTGCAAGAAGATGATGTTGGTTATCCAGCGTTAGTCTTTGGCACACATCAGCTGTTAACAAGGACAAAAAAGGGACCGTTGGCAAGCTTGATTGTCACTGTCCTGGTAATGTGAGGTGTCTCATGGAATATCCCAATATTCACTTAGCAAAGTTCATTGATCGGCCCAACCGATTTATTTCACACTGTCGATTGGTCGAGACTGGTGAGGTCGTGACGGTTCACGTCAAAAATACCGGCCGGACAACGATTCTTCAGCCCGGGGTGACCGCGGCATTGGTACACAACCACAACCCCAAACGAAAGACCCGTTACGATTTGGTTGCCGCCAAAAAATATGATCGACAGTGGATCAATATTGATTCACAGGCGCCCAACAAGGTGGTCAAATCGGGATTGGAATCCAACTATATTCACCTTCCTGGAATTAAAACGATCAAAGAAGTGACCCCTGAAGTGACGTATCTGGACTCTCGATTGGATTTTGGCGGGAAAGATGACGATGGTCGGCCGTTTTTCTTGGAGGTTAAAGGCGTGACGTTAGCCAATCAGGGAATTGCGGCCTTCCCTGATGCGCCCACGACAAGGGGCCTTAAGCACGTCCAGACCCTTGACAGGGCAATTGACGATGGTTATTCCGCTTACTTATTATTTGTGATCCAGATGAATAATATTCAAGCCATGACCATCGATCGCGACATCTTTAATGAGTTGGCAGTAGAAATTGGCCGGGCACAAGACAAGGGCGTTCACGTTATTGCCTATGATTGCCGAGTGACACCGAAAACATTGGAGTTGGATCAGCCGGTTTTATTTGATCTTGATCAGAAATTTGTGAGTGATGGGCTGCCATCATCGATTGGCTGACAATGAAACTTGATTCTTTTTTCAAAGTAGCTTGAAACTATTTTCAGGCGTGTTATTATAATTGCGTATCAGTGCGAGTGTCGATTTGTTGCTCGCACGTGTTGGATTGAGTTGAAAGGAAGCAGCTTTAAAACTAATGGTAAGTAAAACATTGATCTTCGGCCATCGAGGCTATCCCCATATGTTCCCAGAGAATTCTTTGAAGGGTTTTGCATACGCAATTGACCATGGCATTGACGGCTTGGAATTTGATGTTCATTTGACCAAGGATAACGTCCCGGTCATTATGCACGACGAAAAAATTGACCGAACAACCGATGGAACTGGTGAAATTCGATCGTATACGCTGAAACAACTACGCCAATTTCACTTAAGTGACGGCGAAACAATTCCGATGCTAGCCGAATTGCTGGCGCTCGCCGATAAGAAGCCGGTTCATATGAACTTGGAGTTTAAGACCAACGAGATTCACTACGATCATATCGAACAAATTGTTCTGAATATGGTTAAACAGTATGACTGGGTATATCCAGTCATTTACTCGTCATTTAACTTGGATTCACTCAAAATTGCGTACCAGCTGGATCCGACGCAGCAGTATTGCTACCTGTCGGAACATGATATCAAGAATCCCCGTGAGTTAATGGCCAAGGAACATTTGGTGGGCTTGCATTTAAGCCACTATGTGCCGATGAGAAACGTCAAGGAGCGAATTTGGACTGTGGATGACCCACAAGCCCAAAAGCACCTGTTCAGTTTGAATGTTGCAGGCATTTTCACCAACAACTTCGAAGGTGCTGAGAAAATCAAAGCAAATGTGTTAGCTTAATAATCTGTCGTCATTTAAGAAGCATCCCCAGTGCGCGTTGTGCGTGGTGGGGATGCTTTTTTTGTGGATTGAATACGTTTTGGGAGACTTAAACGAGGTTATCAACCGTTTGTAGTAACAACTTTATAAACTGCTCAACTAATTGTGGCTGATTAATGCAAACAGTAATCCCTGTATTTTTACTAAATCCAAGATCTGAGCTTAACCACATTTGTGCTTTGTTTATAACCAAAACATTTGGAAGATTTTGATCGTAAAGGGTGTATTTGACACCTGTCTTCCTCAATAGTGTCTTGTCGCTTGCACTGATGGAATTGAGCAACATTGTGATTTTCTTCGAGCCTGTCTTCGGGATTATGTCATCCCGGATAAACGAGTTCAACCTATTTTCACAAATGAAGATGTCTGATGCTTTGCGGGCCTCTGTAACCATATCTTCATGATAGGCACCGTCATAAAAGTTGATGCCTTTTTGCTGACTATATTTGTCGTTTAGTACTTTATAGTGTAGATCATGATATGTTTTTAGCCTTTTTCTGTACATCCGTGCCAGCATTGGGATGAACATGTCAACATAATCATAAATGCGGATTTCTGATTTTTGTGCCAGATTACGTTGGGTGCGTCCGATGTACTGAATACTATTTCCTTTCCACGAATGTGGCATTGCCAAAACCAGTGTATCAATTGATGGAATATCCAATCCCTCACCGGCGTATTTGTTCGTTGCCAATAAAATATAAGGATCAGAGGATTCGTTAACTGTCTTGATTGTATCAATATTTTCCTTGTCAGTCTGGTTGCCATATAAAAGAAATAGGTGGTTCGAATTGCCTAAAAGTCCTGCTAAGATTTCAACATGGGCGATTCTTTTTGTGAGAACAAGAATGTGACGATTCATATCAAAGCACGATTTGATGTCTTGAACAATTGACTGATTTCGTTCTCCATCTTTAAGCATGGACTCATAATTTTCGTTGATTGTATAATTCGTCGCCGCAAGATTCGTTATCCCCAATGTGGTAAACCTTGGAATGATAATTCTTTTAATATCCGTTACAGTTTTTTCGTCAACCATAGAAGTCTGATAGCGAACAGGTCCAAAACGCATTAAGATTATTGGATCCTGACCATCCCTACGAAAAGGTGTCGCAGAAAGCCCAAACAAGTATTTAGATTTAATTGCTTTGATGACTTGTTCAAATGTAAAGGCTGCATCGTGGTGAACTTCGTCACTTATCACTAACCCATATTGGTCCAAAATTTCTGTACTAGCTTTGTCGTTTTTAAAAGACTGAATTGTCGCAACATCAACAATTCCACTCCGATTGTGTTTAGTGCCAAAATAACTGCCAATTGCAGCTTTGCGTTTTACTCGTCCAGTTGGTGTCAGCTCATGCACAAATGGTTCATCAGCAATTATCAAAAATTTATTGAGTTGGGTGATCCACTGCTTCGCAATTTCTTTATCATGGACTAATATCAATGTACTGATATTTAATTTGGCAATTAATTGCGCCGCCACAACGGTCTTGCCAAAACCGGTTCGTGCTGAAAGGATGCCATCGGAATGACTTACTAAGGACTCAAGAGCCCTTAACTGTTCAGGATGAAGTTCACCTTTAAATTCTACATGGATCGGATTTCCATGGACCGTTTTATCTATCCACTTGGAGTGAGGAAACAAATTCAGAATTTCTTGTTCCAGTCCTCGGGGGATAACAATGTGTTTCGGTGTTTCCTGAAAAAGGCTGATAATCCTGGGTGTGTTATAAAGCGACATTCGTTTGTTCTGCTTTTCATAAAATATCGGGTTCTTAAATGAACATAACCACTTTAATTGATTGACCTGCTTTACAGATAATCCGGCCTTCGGAATGAGAATAGCGCTATTGCGAATAATTGTTAACGGCTTGTTGATTATTGAGGGTTCCTTCAATAAGTCTGATTGCTTATCTTGTTCATTAAAGAATTGAAACTGACTATTTTCATTTATTGTATTAACAATGATATTCAGTTTTTTGCTGCTGATTAATTGCACTTCAGCTAACGCTTTCCACTGATCTGGCAGAGGACGATATGAATCGTCAACGAACACACTTTTGTTTTCTCTACGACGGTCCCCCTGAAGTGGTCCTGCTATTAGATTTCCAATTTTATCCTTGCTAATAAAATCTTGGCTAGGAAACATCCGATCAAATGCCGTAAATGAAAGGTTGGGATTAATCGCCATTGTTGCTTTTAAAATGGCGTCACCTAATCGGCGAGCAGAACTTGCAGAAAGAGGTGCGTCGAAAAATATCCAAATATGACAACCGTGCCCAGATTGTGATAACTCGGTTAAGTGGGGGATACTATATTGATTGCAAATAGCTTGAAGTGAACTGGTAATTTGACGCCATTCATCGCCCTGGTGGTGACCGTCAATATCTAAGACCAGGTACTTTGTTGTATTGTCTGGAAACATTGGATAGAACCCCAAAAACTCAGTTCCAATTAAATGATTTTCTAATTCACGATCACTTAGGCTTATCCATTGATTTAGTATAGGTTTCCGATCCTTGAACGGCACAACCGGACTGTACATATATTTCCCTAGGCGCTTATTAAAATATCTATGAGCATATACATCTTCTCGACCAACAAAACGCTTCTTGTACAAAGCCAAGCGATTAGATAATAATGCTTCATGGTTATCTTTATTAATTGAGTAACGCATCAGTTCATTGATGGGAATCGCTCGAAGTTCTTTGGATGTGGTGTTACGAATGATAGCGACCTTACCGGTTATCTTTTCGCCGATTCCTTTTGCAAGGCCAAGGAGAACAAAACTATCTCCGTCAATTTTGAATATTTGAGAATAATTATTCATTAATAATCTCCGTAATCTCGTTAAATAACCATAAATTGTTTATTACATTCTATCACGCTATAGTTAAATGAATAAAGTGGATTTCTTTTTACATTTATGTAAAAGGCACCCGTAAAATGTAGGA
>NZ_AZGK01000011.1 GCF_001435315.1 Lentilactobacillus parabuchneri DSM 5707 = NBRC 107865 | reverse complement strand
CGAGGCCGTTTTGAGTATGGTAAGTTAGCTGAGTAACGTTTAGCTTGTTGAAAAGGTGTAAGAAAAGAACCGTCCGATTGGCGGATACCTTTATTTAGATCTTTATTGATGCCTTTTTGTTCAATCAAAACGTGGGTTTTAGGAATATATCCATCAATGAAACTGGTCTTGTCGAGATGGACCTCATCTTCAAACTCTATGTATTGTGCTGGATCCTTGACCCCCAGGACATCCGAAAGCAAGGCTATCCAAAATGCCTGACTTTGGCCTTTTTCATAACCTTGTCCTTTCCAATCCTCACTAAACTTTTTGGCTGCTTTCTTTTGCTCTGCAACTTGCATGTCGGTATCTCCCTCAAGATAATTTGTATCTCTAGTTTATCGTATTATTGATGGCGTTACCATAGAGAGTGGCAACTAGTCATAACAGGGATTGCGTACTTGATAAAAGCAAAGTTTTATCAATTGAAGTTGCAATGAGCTCACATTATATATTTATTAATTGATATAAGAACAATCATGTTATGTTAAAATGAACTTGTGAATGGGCTTACAAAGCCCATGAATATCTATTCTTACACAAAATAATTGAGGGGTGTTTTCTATGGATATTAAAAATCGTGTGAAGTTTTGGAAGGTAATACAACAAACTTTACTTTTTACCGTGTTTATTGCTGTTTTTGGAACATTTATGTCACTCACCTTGCCGAATAAAGCTTCAGCAAATACTATTGGGGAGATGGCTGGATTAGATAGTGATATTTGGTACACCGCTAATGAAAGCGATACGCCACTTTTTGAAGGAAAACCAACCGCCACGCAACCTTTTTATTCACATTCTCTTAACGTTGATCAATATCATGATCTGATGATTCATTTTAAGGTAACTAACAATACGGGAACAATTCAGCCTGTAGAATCATTTTTATATACACCAATATACTATACGCATGACTTTGTTTCCGCCTATCCTTATACTTCTACTTCATTAACATTTGATACTTCACGAGCAAATGAATTGAGTACTCAAGTCATTGGAAACGATGGAGGAGGCACATTTAATACAATGTACGTCGAATCGTTTAATGACTACGCCACAACTCTTGACATTACCAAACCATTAGGTGGAGTGCTACAGGCTGAGGGGCTTGGACATTACACCAACTTGGCTGATAAGGCCAGCTTGGAAATTTCAATTCCGTTAAAAGTAGCTAATGATGATTATAACTATAACGATCCAAGTAGTATTCCATTTGCCATCACTCAGGGTCTTGCTTTTCATGCGCCAACTTGGGATTGGACGTATCAGTACAGAAGCTTGACTGTGAGACCATATAAAGGCCTGCTAGTTTCAGATTTTAATTCTGCAGATTACAACAATTTGATAGGTGCAGACAAATATAATGGAATTACCAAGATGTTCTATGATACTAGCGGAATCTATGCAGATCAAGATACGAATCCAATTGAGGAAACAGACCATTCTAAGGCCACTGTTGATTCAATTGTTCCAACTACTACACCCGGCCAGTACACGGTAACATACACCTACAATGGAGTTACTAAGAAGGTCACTGCCACATTAAAATCTTATATAGATGCAAAGGATTTCACCGTTGGTTATGGCAGCAATTGGAACTCGCAGAAGTTCAATGGTGTTACAAAATTAACTGATACCAATGGCAGCTCGGAAACTCCATCAGATAGTAATGTCACAATCACAATTAAAGACTCTCAGGGCAATACTGTAAATAGTATTGATACGACTAATGCAGGCGCAGTCTATGCAGTTACCTACAAGAACATTAATGGTGATTCCAAGACCGTTAAAGTAACTGTTGGTCAACGTGGTTACACTCCAAGTAACAACGGTGGGAATTCTTCAAATAACAACAACGCAAATAATAACACTGGTGGTAACTCCGGCAACAACGCTTGGAATCCATCAAACCCAAACAATCCCAACGGAACCGGCTTACCAAACTATGCTGCCGTTAAAGGTTCAGCAGTATATGCAACGAAGAAGATCTACATGTACAAACACGGCAACTTCAAGAAGTCACAACGCGTTGCCACTTATCCAAAGCAAAAGCGAATTAATCGGCCGATGTTCGTTGTAACTGGATACACTCGTTCAAATGGCGGCGCATTACGATACAAAGTTCGTGACGTCAACCATCACAGCAAGACTGCTGGGAAGCGTGGTTATATCACAGCTAACCGCAAGTATGTTGTGAGAGTTTATTATCAATCAGTACCCAAGAATAAACTGATCACTGTTATTAATCCTAAAGGTGTTCATGCCTACAAGAACAGGAATTTAACTAATCGAGTTAAGCATTACAAGAAGGGTTCACACTTACGCGTTAAGAAGATTGTTAAGTGGAACTTGACCACTCGCTACGTTTTGACAAATGGGCATTACATCACAGCCAACAAGAAGTTGGTTATTCAAGGTAAATACTAAAATAAATAGATGCAAAACGTAAAAAGATCCCCGACACAAAAATGCCGGAGATTTTTTTTGAGTTCATAAAATGATGATTTTATTATGCTTGAATAAAAGATGGATTTTATTATTACAGAATCTTATACTTAAATTAACTGTTCTGAACACATGTCAACAGTTAATTTGGGTATAAGAGGGCTACATAATGAAAAAGATCAAGCTATTGTTGGGAACTATTGCAGTCATTGGTGGGTTGTTTCTTTTCAGTGGACAGACCACATATGCATCAACGACACATTGGGATCGTGCGCCTAAAGCATTAAAGGGCGAGTGGCAAACCGCAACTCATAAGACACCCAAAAAATATAGTAACTCAGAGAATAGATATTATTGGAAAAATCTGGAAGTGACTAATAAAATATTTCAATTAAATACCTTTATGTTAAATAAGCATAAGGTACATGACTATGAAAGCGGGCCCCATGGTGCATACAGTCATGTGTATTCATTGGCTTTTGAAAAAGTGAGTTCTCGACGGTATTACGTTTGGGGATCCATGCTTAATTATGGCAGTTCAAAAGCACAGGCCGGTTTCGGCATTGTCCTTTCACATAGCCACAAGCATCTCAAGCTGTACAGTTTTAAAGCGAAAATGAAACATGGATACGTAGATTTTACCAACCGTCATTATGAGGGATATTATCGTCGTGGCATGAGCCATTAATTATAAATGGGAGCCCAATCAAGGATTCCCATTTATAAGTGGATGTAAATCTAACAATTATCAAAAAACTTTCACTGGTTATAAGATATTCATTTTATCAAGTTCTGATAGCAGTATAATTAGATTATTAATCAACATGAGGGGTTAATGAATAATTGTTGGAGGTTACGTATATGAAGAAATGGAAAGTATTGTTGAGAACTGTAGCTCTATCGCTGGGATTAATATTTGCGATCGGTAGTTCGAATAATGTAAGTGCAGCAACTTGGCACAAAGGAACTCCGAAAGCATTGCGGGGAACATGGAAACGCGGAAGTGACAACGGCAACAATAAGTGGATGATTTACCAAGTTTATAAAAGTTCTTATGTATTTGGTTGGATGGGAATGTCCGCAGAGAAAGTTACTGGAATAAAGTATCGCGTACTTGGGAATTTTAAGTATGAATTAGTTGGACATGGTCATAAAAATGGATTGTACAATGGCGGCAAAGAAACTATTCGAGCTAGCCGACATGGAAATATCATATACAGCACAATACCTAATTACGTTTACAGGCACCACTATTATAAGTTCAAACTCAGCAAGCCAAAGGCTAAACCTTTATACAAACGTTATCCATACACATACAAAGTGAAAGTTAATCAACCTGTAAAAGTTTATAAAATCATTTTTGGGAAATATGATTATTTGAACCGTAGTGAATATTATTCGACTTTGCAAAAAGGACAAGTTGTCAATACTGTGTATGGCGGAATGAATGGCTTTTACTGGCACATTGGCGGTGGGAGTTTTGGGCCATTAACATTAACTAATCAGCGCTATGGATTCAGCGTAAACTGGGCTTCACATGGTGCATTCACCGTCTTAAAAACATACAGATAAAAAGTAAGAGGTAGTCAAATGAAAACTAAAACAATGATCGCAACTGCACTACTAACCGCAGGATTAGGAATTGGTGCTGCATGTGCACCTGCTAACCCCGCCCGTGCTGAGGCTGTTTATTCATGGGTTCGAGGAACATGGCACAATAAACATTACATTTTCAAGATTACTAAAAGAACTGTAAAAACCAAAAATAGATATACAGGTGCGTATAAAAAGTATCGGATTCAGCAATTTTTGGGAACGCATGATGTATGCTATATTTATACATCTCATGGTTATAATAAAGGATTTGCTGTTGAAGGGATTGGCAATAATCTTTATATTGGTAAACTTCATGGACCAGCTAGCAGCGGTCATATGAGTAAGTTTTATAAATAGAATTTGAATTTTATGCTGTTAATAGGTTATGAATTCATAAATGGAGGATAAAATTGATTAAGTTTAAGCAAGCTTGATTGGGCTTTGCTCTGACAACTGGGCTACTTTTCTCCTTTAACCAGCCAGCTAAAGCTGCTAAAGTTCATTATAACCATGTTCCAGCTGTACTCCATCACAACTGGGTTTCACCATTATACAGAACTCCTAAAAACCAGAGGACTCCTTATAACCAATATTGGCACAGAATTCTTAGTCCCACCAATACAAGGTTTCAACTTGAGGGGGTTGTATTAAATAAAAATTTTGGAAATAATAGTAATAGTGGGCCTCTTGGAGCGTTCAAGGGATACTGGACTTTGGGATATCAAATGTTGGATTGAAGTCAATAAGTGAGACAGGTTTTAAGAGAGATCAAGAGCCACCTACCTTTTCAGGCAGATGAGAAAGCAGGAAGCTACAGAACAAAATGACAGTACAACAAAAAAAGGAACTCCAGATTGAGTTCCCCTCTGCTCCTACAACATAGATTGCACCTTATTTCATAATCATTGATTCTGGCAATATCCATTGCTATCAGGCGAACGCTACAACTAAGTAACTTTTCCTAGCTATGGTTCAAATTATTATTCGGCTTAATAGCTTTCCAAGACTGATAGAGCATAAATAATGTTAACTACTCCAGAAACTAGTCCAATAATGGCAATCGTTTTGTTTGTGCCACTTAAGTGTCGATTAAGAGCCAGAATTGAAAATACTACTGCAATGATACCAACAACTCCCCAAAAATTCAGGAGCCAAGAAATTCCACCAAAAACCACACCAAGTAGTGCAAAATGATCTAATGGTGCTTTAACTGTAGAATTGCTGGTCTGTGTACTTGCATGTGTTTCTGAACTTGATTGATTATTCACTGTGGATTGAGGCCTTCCAGGATCACTAACCTCTAGCTGGGCCCCACACTTTGGACAAAACCGTGCCGCGGCTGAAATTTTTTGACCACATTTAGAGCAAAACTTAACTGAGTTTGGTTGTTCTGAATTATTCAACACTAACTTCCTCCTTAGATAGAATGCCGGACCTATACACTCAATATCACCTTGACTTGAAACAACTGATACGTCAGTACACTAATTTGTTTGTCCATGCCCCCCAGTCACCCGTTACATACTTCATTTTTGTAAAGTAGCACCAAGTACGATAAGGCGGTTTCCTGTCTAACCCGCCATGGTGATTAGTGTGGTCAAAATATTCTAATCCCCAGTACCTTTTATGATTTGCTAGTGTGAAATATCTTGGCCTTACAGTTTCGACATCAAATAGACTGTCCACCCCCTGAGGGCCAAACGTGTATGCACCTTTCAAGTTGGCACGACGAATAAAATAAGTCTCGTTTACAAATCTCTGATAGTACCAGTGGCGACTGCCGACTTTTCGGTTATATTCATAAACGGCGTGTTTCGAAAAATGGAGCTTGTAATAGTACTCGCCACCAAATGCATCGGTATGAGTTGAATACCAATTATGAGCCCGTAACACCTTGGGATTGGTGTAGATCCTGGCATGAACATCATTTGATTTAGTGAAGAGCATGCTCCCTATACAGCTAGCAGAGAGCACCATGAACGATATTATTTTTTTCAATTGCCTTTAACCTCCCTAACCAAAACAGTCATTTTTTATAATACTTTTCAAAAGATAACCGTTCTTTAAAATGTAGTCGATACTTACTGGTTGTCATCCTCATGTACTCCGATTGCCTCTAGCCAATATGAGTTGTTGGAAAAATCATCAGTTTTAATTATGTACACGTAATGATTTTTGTACTTAAAGACATAATTACCATGACGTTTATTTTTCATGACGAATACTCGTTCAACATTAGTGTCCGTGTAGTCACCATTATTATCTTCACGGACGGAAGCAAGCTCCATATCAGCTGGAATACTATCATCATTTGCCAACGCATACCCCATCACTGAATCAGCATTCTGATACCCCCGTGGTTGCCACGGACGTTCCTTGGTAATAAAGAAAGCCCCAATCACAACCATAACAGTAATTACTTTCCGGCCCGTGCTTAATTTGTTAACATTACTTCTCCCTCATTTCTTGAATTGATGACCACACTGGGGACACCAATTAGCATCAGGACTCACCTTGGCATTACATTCCGGACAAACCTTCTTTTCTTGCCCATTCTCAATAACTGAGACTGACTTAGGCTTACTAGTTGAAGAAGGCGGCATAATCTGATTGGAAGATTGCTCGCTGTTCTTAGACTTATCAGGAAACAGCACATCTAAAATTAAAAAAATAACCATTCCAATAAAAGTTTTCGTAATAAAACCATAATATGGCATCATCATAAAAATAAGCCAAACTATTCCAAACTTCACCCAACCATTCATTATGTACCACCCCGAAAATTGTTTATAATTACATAACTTCATTTTAATCCTAGCAATCACCCCTGACAATAGGTACTTGTATCAATTTATGAACATACTATTGAAATTCCCTTTTGAATTTCATCCCCCCGTAAAGTCTGATATACTATTAGTTTCATTCAAGGCCTTTTTTCATACATAAAATTAAAATTTTAAATCAATCGGCTAGAATTATATATTGGCTTTAGCTCAATTAAATAAATTCAAAGATTCTTAGTTTCAACAAAAATGATAGTGGTATAATTAAATTACTAATTTGTTGACAGCGTTAACTAATAGTAAGTGAGGGGTTTGAAATGGGAATACTTGTCATCGTTGTATTTGGTATATGTGCCATTTTTTATTTTTCAAAAGGAAAGAAATTTGCTGCATGGGGTAGTATTTTTATTGCTTTAGCTGGGGTTGGAATGGTAAATTCCTCATCAGGTAGTGATTCAAGTCATGAATCATTTCTTAGTAGAATAGGATTTTCATATCCGGGATATAAAAGTCCGAGAAAGGCCCTGACGTTTGCTGAAAAGCATGATGCTGTAGACATTGCGGTGGGGACAATTGATGATACTGATGACATGGGACCAACGGATGGTAATTCTGTCTATATTTTAAAAAACACAAAGAAAAACGGTTATACTTTTAAGCACGATGGAAAATATTTCTACTTGTTAGAACGTATTACTGATTACGATGGCGATACCTATCACTATCAATACGACGCAATTCCTGTCAATTATAAGAAGAAGGAAATACCAGCAAAATACACCAATGTTGATACATCGTGGGATGGTGGTTACGGTAGAGAGTCTCTTGGGGATTCATACTCAACGGCTGCAAGATTCAACTGATAATATGTAATTGTGAACAATCAAAGATTAATCATAGATGTAAAGCCGTCCGATGAAATCGAATGAGTCGTTGAATCAAATAATCAACTTACTGTAAGCAAAGCTTCCCCACAAGCTAGCAACTTTTTTGAGAACGGCTGATGAACAAGAAAATAAATATGGCAGCGTGAACACTTCAGAAACCAACTGGAGAAATGATGTGGGTTCCGAAAAGGCTAGACTACGTGCTCTGATTACTTATCAGTCGACACGATACAAACCCTTTTCAGCCAGTCGGTCATCGTATAGGGATTGCCGTCCGTTTATTACCATCCCAGAAAAGTTGCGAACGCATCAAATAAAGCATTACCTCTAATGCAGTATCGATTATCGAACTGCCTTTGCCAACCATGTTAGCTAGCGTATGCTGGACCGATTCTTCATCAGGGACAGGCGGAACATAGCTCACGCCACCAATTTGAATCGAACCTGTTCGGAGTTGGCCCCACTCGAGCGATTCATCCTTCGCAACCAAGCCATTGATCTTTTTGATGGTTGAAAGATTAAAATCAGGTACTTCACTAATAACATAGTTCCAAGCATCCCTCAGGTTGGACACAACGAGTTGGTCATCATCTGAAACGACGTGAAGCGTGTTTCCCTTTATCAACTCCTCCACTTCGCCGTATGAGGCTTGAATATCTTCAAATTGTGCTTCTGAATAGATCAAGTCAGCCAAGTTAGCTTTAACGAAACCAACATTGTTCTGGATATCTGGTTGGCGCGTCATTTCCATTGACCTCCCATTCTGTGGACCTTCAAAAATTCAGCAGTTTCTTAGCACTTTAACCATTTTTCGGTGAATTTTCGGTGAAAAAAATAAGAATCCCTGATCTACCAAGGATTCTTACGCAGTTTATGCGTCCCCCGAGAGTCGAACTCGGATCATGAGGACCGAAATCTCATGTGCTATCCATTACACTAAGGACGCCTTACATCATCTAATTATAGCGGTTACTGCATAATAATACAACCGCTTCGCCTATGAAAATTCACGGGCGACCCGATCGGCTTGATCTTCCAAGTACCACATCAGCTTGTCGCCGTCTTTTTCGAAGTCGGATTCAAATGAATCACCAATTGGTGGAATCGATTTGAGCAGCTGGTTATTGAGGCCAAAAACTTGAATCTCCTTGCCAACTAATTTGCCGGTGTCGTAGTGTCCCTCTTCTGCTTCATCCAAATAGCCTTGAAAGGCATCTTCAATCACCTGCTTCATGAGTCCGTCCCTGGTTGTTTCCGGGTGGCGGGCTTTTTCGATGGCAAATTTATCTTCAAATTCACGGATATTTTCTGGGTAATCTAGGGACATATTTGTACCTCCAATAATTTCATTACTGCCACCATTATAATGCAGGAATTTCACAAAAAGCACGTATATTATTTATAGACGACCAAATTCCACACATTGTCCTTGCATTTCCCCTCTGAATAGTTGAACATATAGGGTGTGAAGTGCTTTCATCATCATGTTGGGAGGTAATATCATGACACAAGCAATCACGGTTGAAGAATCACGTGAATTAGATGATAAAACAATCAATAAAATCGGCATCCCTTCCTTAGTTCTAATGGAACGGGCCGGGTTAAAGATTTATGAAAATATGTTGGCGAACCCGGATCTGGACTTAAGCAACGTCCTCATTCTGGCTGGAACCGGCAATAACGGCGGCGACGGTCTGGTTGTTGCCCGCCTATTGGCCACTCACGGCTACAAAGTATCAATCTTAACCGTTGGCAATCCGGATCATGCAAGTGCTGACCACAAAGCCCAGGCCCGCATTTGTGACTATTACCAAATCCCCAAGGTCTTCATGGATGCCAATTTTGACAAATTTACGACGCTGGTGGATTCCTTATTTGGCAGTGGCTTGTCACGCAATGTTGGCGGGGATTACGCTACCGTGATCGACAAAGCCAACGCCTCGGCAGCCAAGATTCACGCTGTCGACATCCCCTCCGGCTTAAATGGCGATACCGGTGAAGAAATGGGGACCGCCATCAAGGCGACCTCAACGTCGACCATCGCTTATCCCAAGGTGGGTATGCTCAAAGAACAGGCCAAACCATACACCGGCACGATTTACGTCGATGATATCGGTATTTACCGCGGGAATACGTTTGAAAATGAATAATTATTAATATAACATTAACCTAACGAGAATTTTCTCATACTATGGAGGTGCCAAAATGGCTGATAAGAAAACCCAAGGCTATATGAACGTTCACGACGCCGACCCGGACATCATTGTTGACCTGAAGTACGCAACCAGCGATAATTTTACCCACCAAGTCGTTTATGATTTTGACCAAGCGATTTCTCGAATTGATACCGTCAAAAAGCTTGCCCAGGCAAGCAAGGCGCTAAAAGACAAGGGTTATCGCATCAAAATTTGGGATGCCTATCGTCCGACTTACGCCCAAAAACGGCTGTTTGACGTCTATCCCGACCCGATTTGGGTAGCCGAACCGGATCCAAATTTTAGCCACCAAAAGGGCGTAACCTTTGATTTGACACTAACTGACAAGGATGGCAACGACATTGAAATGCCAACTGCCTTTGACGACTTCACCGGTGCTGCCAAGCGCAACGAAAAATCATCATGGACACCGGCAGCCCAAAAGAACTACGATATTCTTAATGAAGCCATGCGACAAGCAGGTTTTGTCGGATATGAAAACGAATGGTGGGACTTCCGCGACTCGGACGCAGACGCGTTTGGACCTCTAGAAGTCGATCCAAAAGATTACTAAATCAGATATTAGGAGTATATGATATGAAAGTTGGAATTATTGGTGCTGGTCCAAGGGGGATTTTATTGACCTCCCAGTTGTTTAATCAATATAAATATCACAGTGACCAAACGGAAAAACTGTCGATTACCCTGTTTGACCCGTATGGCATTGGTGGCCGCGTCTGGCGAACGGATCAATCAGACGAACTGATTATGAATAGTGCCGCTGATCAAATCACCCTGTTCACCGATTCGTCCGTCAACATGTCCAGCAAGGTCTATGACGGCCCTTCTTTATTCGAGTGGGCCAGAAGTGATGATGCCAATCAGTATTTGGCCAAAAACGGCTACTCGTCTGATATCATCGCCGCGGCCGCTCAGGTACAGATTAACGGCTATGCGCCACGCGTTTTATTTGGCGCCTACATCAAGTGGTTCTACGAGGATCTGATTAAACAGCAGCCAACTGAAATTTCAACTTCTGTGATGAAATCACAAGTTGTCAGTCTGACTTATAACGATTCAAAAAAGCCAGTCATTAAGACTAATGAGGGCACTTATACATTTGACAAAGTGGTCATGAGTCTGGGCCAACAGGAAAATTACCTCAACGACGACGAACAAAAGCTCGCCTCCTATGCGCAGGATAATGCCTTGACGTATATTGCCCCAACTCATCCCGGTGATGCTGATTTAAGCGGCATTCCGGCTGGCGAGCCCGCAATCATCCGCGGTTTAGGCCTCAGCTTCATCGACTATATTTCTGAACTCACCCTCGGTCGTGGTGGCCATTACATGCAAAATGAGGATGGCAGTTTATTCTACCAGCCATCTGGTCGCGAACCGCGAATCATCGCCGGTTCTCGTCGGGGCATGCCGTACTATCCAAAACCAATCAACGAAAAGGGCTACGGCGAATGTGCGGTTCCAAAGTTTTTGACGCAGGAAAACATTCAAAAGAACTTAGTCGACGGCAAGCTACCCTTTGACAAATTCATGGACCTTTTGCTTTTAGACTTAAAACTCGTCTTCTATAAGTTGACCATTAACGATAAATATCCTTATAAGAGCGCCACTGAATTTGAACAGGAATTCTTAGCGAACGACGATAGGGCAGCCGTTCTCAAAAAGTTTGGTTTCGAAGAAGAAGATGTCTTCAACTGGGACTTTATCGTGAACCCATTTAAGGATGTCCAGGCCGTTGGAACTGAAGACTACCAGTCAATTATCATCAATTGGCTGAATCAGGAAGTCGACGATTCACTCAAGGGGTCTAAGACCGGCCCGCTAGCCGCTGCACGAGATCTTCTCAGAGATTTTCGCCCAGCATTTAGGGAAATCTTGGCTAACGATTATTTCACCGATCAAGATGATGCCGAAAAATTCTGGGGCGTGCTGGATTCGACGATTAACTTCTTAATCATGGGACCGCCGGTTGTTCGTACCAAGGAGTTATCAGCCTTGATTCGCAGCGGGGTTGTCACAATTTTGGCACCGGGAATGGAAGTCAAGGGACAAGATGGTTGGTTTGTGACCGCCGCTCCTAAACGTAATACGGATAAATTCCGGTCGGCAACTTTAATTGAGGCCCGGGTACCAAAGGCCAACCTCGACATCTCTGCCAACCCGATTCTAGAAAGCTTAGTTGATGCCAAATTGGCTCGAACACACCAACTCCACATTGGCGATAAAGCTGTCGCAATTAATGCGGTCGACGTTGATCAACAAACCGATCAGTTTCTGGACGCAAATGGCAACGTTCAACCAGACGTTTACATTTGGGGCGTGCCACTGGACGGGTTGCGCTACGTAACCAATGCCGCACCTCGCCCAGGTGTGAACGACACCAACCTGCAGACCGCTGACAAATTGGCAGCGCAGGTACTGGGTTTGCCAGTTGCGGATAATGTTGAAATGGATTAGGCAATATAAATAAAAGGGATAAAGATGAGCAGCATCACTCATCTTTATCCCTTTTATCGTGGGCGCCGGAGCCTAATCAGGTCTCATTGCTCACTAATTTTTGACATTCATAAACGACTTATCCGGAATTCGAATTAAGCTGAATCGATCAGCTTGTCGTCCTGCATGTAGGCCGATTCCGTTAAAGAAGTCTTTTTTATACGTGGTGGTAACCGTTGCGACCCAGGCATCTTGGTACCTGGTATCCAGATGATCCAACCACTCTTTGTTCCACTTATAGGCTTCAGCTTGGATATTCAAATTACTCTTTCCATACACCACAGTCGCATTTGTGCTGTCAACCATGTACTTGCCGCCATCGACATAGTAGGTGTAATTTTGAATCGGTTTGCGTCCGTTACCATTTGAAACCGTCACATAATCGGATTGATCGGCCCGGTAGCGAATAATCAACGGCTTGTATGAGTAACTGGTAGTAATCCGGTTTTGATCCATCTTCTTGACGTCTTGGAAAAATGTCGCGTAAGACATCCCCCAGAGAAATAACAGGAAAATGGCTAATTCACCAAACGAAATCCAAAAATTGTGCCAAGTGAAGCTCTTTTTTTCAGTCACGATAAGCCGAAGCCGACGGGCCCGCATATCGTGAATAATGTATGCAAAATAAACAATGAGAAGAAGCCAAAGCCCCATCCCAACTAAATTCCAGGCGGATTTCATAATCATTCCCCTTTTTACTATTATTGGTTTTAGTTTACACTATTATGAAGCAGAGTGCGAGTAGGAGCGGGAATAACCGGAGCCTAAGTTGGGTTCGCCGGAAATCGAGTTTGATTTCTGGTGGAGCCGACTTAGGTGCAGGTTGTTGCTCCTACGAACACGTTTAGTGCGAGTCAAGCCGGGAGCTTCCGAGCATTTATTTAATTAGGGGTTTTAGTGCGAATTTTGCACTGGAACCCCTAATTGGATAAAGCGGAGGAAGCTGGCTTGAGTAGCACGTTTAGTGCGAGTCAAGCCGGTTCGTAACTCACCTGCACAGCATTTCTCCTCATACACCCGCAAATTCGTGTTATATTTGAGTCGTATCTTGATAACCAGACAATCAATCACGAGGTGACCACAATGTGCACCAGCTTAACGCTGCAAACTTTAAACGAACACGTTCTTTTAGCACGGACCATGGACTTTCCAGTCAAAGCGGCATGGAAGCCGGTTTTAATTAACCAGCCATCTTATGTAACCGCTTTATCTGGGACCCGTCCCATCAAATATCCTTATATTGGTGGCGGCCGCACTGAGGGGACTGACAACATCTTGGTCGCAGACGGCGTCAACACCCAGGGACTTAGCTGTGCCGAATTGATGTTTCCACTCAAGGCCCATTACCTGGATGATCCAGTTAACGACAAATTAAATCTAACGCCCCAAGACTTCCTACCATGGGTGCTGGGCGAACACGCCTCCCTTGATGAAGTCAAAGAAGACCTCGACAACATTGTCATCATCGGGAAATACTGGATGGCCGGCGAGGAGGTCTTTGCGTTTCATTGGATTTTGACCGACAAATCCGGCCAAACACTGATCATCGAGCCGACTGTTGACGGCTTGGAAGTCATTTCTGATTCAATTGGTGTGATGACCAATTCGCCAACCTATCCGGAACACATGGCTCGCCTGGAAAAAACGCTTGGTGTCACTAACGAAAATGCCTTAGCGACCAAATCCCAGGAAATTATCATGAGCCAAGACCTGCCTAAAGCCACCAACACGCCAACTACCCGATTCCTGGTGGCTGCGGTCAACAAGCTTGGCGCTCAGGAAAGCCGGACCCAATTCGAAGCGCGCAACCGATTATTTAATGTCCTCGATGACGTGTCAATTCCTTACAAGCCGTCCATGGACGACCACCCGAACTTTAACTACACCCACTACATCTCGGTCCTCGATTCAAGCGACCAGACGTATTACTTCAGATACCACGACTCTGATCAGGTCTTCAGCTTTTCGCTGCCGGATCTCCTCTCCCGTTACCCAAGCGCCAACCGATTTTTAATTTAAATAGTCATTAATCTTTTGCTGGACCCCTTGGTCATTATTGGAATATTCAGTCGTGTTTTCAACTTTTTGCAGTAACTCCGGCGCCGAATTTTTCATGGCATAACCGTCTCCAGCGGCATTAATCATTTCAAAATCGTTGTCGTTGTCACCAAATGCGGCGACATCGGCCCAGCTCAAATTCCAGCTGTCAAGTAACATCTCAACGCCAGTCAATTTATCGGTCCCGTCAACCATGATATCCAACCCGTTCATCCCGGAAGAAATGGCGTTCAATCTGCCACTAAATTGATGGTTAAATTCATCTTGGAGTTTGATGACACCGCCCTCTTCCCAAGTGATGTCAATCTTATAAATCGAATCAAATACGAGCCGTAAATCGGCCATTGATTGCATATTCTCATAGAAATATTTAGACGCAACAAAGCGGTCGGACTCACTGGGCAGGTTACAGTAAGTGCCGTTTCTGCCGACCAAAATCACCTCGGCGCCGGCAAAACTGGGCTCGGTCAAAATCCAATCCAAGGCTTTTTTCAATACCAAATGGTCGATGATTTCTTCGTGAATAATCACGCCACGCTCATCGATAACTAATGCACCGTTGTTACAAACGTACGAAATTGGGCCGGAAACGTCCTTAAATAAGCCTAATAGGTGCTGATACTGATTACTGCTGGCGGAAATGAAGTGCATCCCCTTTTCCCCCAGTCGATCCAGTTGTGTTTGAAATTGATCGGCATCAAAGGCACCGTTATCATCCAAAAATGTCCCATCCATGTCACTTGCAATCACTTTTACCACAGTTGTTCCTCCTCAATTTTTATGTCGATAATCGTTACACTATTATTGTAAAGGTCTCGTTTCGTTTGTAAATTAATTTTATATCTTGTATACTAAATTTGATCATACAACTATCTGGGGTGCCTACTTGGCTGAGAAAAACCCATCGAACCTGATCTGGACAATACCAGCGAAGGGAGCATGTTCCGTTGTATTTAGATGGATAAATTGCAATTAGATGACTTTTTGAGGCCAGGGCAAAACATCATAGTTTTGTGCCTGGCCTTTTTGTATGCTCAGCTAAGGACTTCCTGGTCAAGAATCGATTGGTCAAATCTTATTTGGAGGTCTTGTTATGGATAACAAGAGTCAAGTTTCCGGCGGCAAAAAGCAAAGCCAATGGACGCTTCGAAACATTATTTTAATCGCTTTAATTGCTATTTTTACCGGTATTATTTTTTGGGGAGCAGGATTTCTTTACACTGCCCTGACCGTTGCCCTGACCCCAATTGGAATGGCGCCATTCGCAAATGATTTGCTGATGGGCCTTTGGTGCATGGCTGGTCCATTAACTGGATTTATCATCAGAACGTTTGGTTCGGCATTTCTTGGTGAATTCTTAGGGGCTGCCGTTGAAGTATTTCTCGGTGGTCAATGGGGTGCAGGCGCCTTTATTTCCGGCTTGGTTCAAGGAATTGGTTCCGAACTTGGTTTCGCGCTCACCGGCTACAAACGTTACGACTGGCTTGGCCTAAACGCCTCAATCTTTACAACCGTTGTCATTACGTTTGCCTGGGATATGATCAAGAACGGCTATAACAAATTCGGCTTGCCATTGCTCTTAGCCTTATTCATCACCCGTTACATTTCAACCTTCATCTTCGGCGGTGTCTTAACCAAGATGATCGTCAAGCTCTTGGATCGTAGTAAAGCAATCAACTTATAAGCTATCGAGGTTTTAATCATGACTGACGTTTCGATTAACCACTTCACTTTTCATTATCCAGAAAGCGACGTGAAAGTCTTAAACGACATTAATTTAACATTCAAGAGCCACCATTTCTCCCTGCTGTCCGGCCCGTCCGGCAGCGGGAAATCGACTTTGCTGTACTTCATCGCTGGCCTTTATCCAAGGTTTATCGGTATCGACGCCACTGGCAGTATCAAATTTGGGGATACCGACATCAAAGACATTCCCAGGTCAAAGGTCAGTCAGTCGGTTGCAATGATGTTTCAAAACCCCAACCAACAATTTGCCATGGACACGGTGATTCACGAAATGACCTTTGTCTTGGAAAACTTACGGCTTGAACCAGCCACAATGGACGATATTATTACCCGGGCGTTGGATTTTTGTGGCATCAAACAGCTTCGCGGCCGAGTGATTAACACGTTATCCGGTGGTGAAAAACAACGGGTCGCATTGGCCTGTATCGTGGCCATGGATCCGCAAGTCATTGTGCTGGACGAACCATTTGCCAGCATTGATCCCGACTCAAGAGCAGACCTGATCGACAAACTCAAGATTTTGCAGGAAAAACATGGCAAAACCATCATTTTGGCCGACCATGATTTAACCAGCTACCGTGATTTGATCGATGAATTCTATTACTTGGACCCGGATTCCCACCACATCAGTTTATTGGACGATGAGCAGGCAGAACACTTCTTCAAGAATTTCGAATCTACCCAAACCATCAACAAGCAAGTTCCAATTCCAAGTGGCGACGCCAACGCCATCATTCATCTGAGTGATTTCAAATTAGCGCCTCACGGAACGGATTTGTTAACACTGGGAAACTTCCACTTCTACAAACAGAAGACAACTTTGATTACCGGTGCCAATGGGATCGGCAAGTCGACGTTGTTTAACGCGTTAACCAAGCTGCTGCCTTACGATGGTACGATCACGTTTGATGGCAAGGATATTAAGAAAATTCGGCCGCTGCCGTACGCCAAGAACGTCACCTTACTGTTTCAAGATGCAGAAAATCAATTTCTCAACATCACCGTCAAAGAAGAAATTGACTTGTCGCTGACCAACCGCACAAACACCGATTATACCCAAGAAGATGTGGACGACATGCTCAAACAACTGGACATGGACGGCAAAGACGATCGCATCGTTTATTCTTTGAGTGAAGGTCAGAAAAAGAAGCTGCAGATTATCGAAATGTTGATCATGAACCCACCGGTTTTGTTGATGGATGAGCCGTTTAAGGGTCTGGATTACCGCTCACTTGAGACGGTGGTCGGCTTCTTGAACCGGGCTAAAAGTCAATTCTACCAAACTCAAATCGTGATTTCTCACCAGTTATCCGGGTTGGATGAGCTTGTGGACTATCACGCAACCTTTAAGGACCAAAATCTGGCTTACCAGGAGGTTATCAAATGAATCCTGGAATGAAATTATTACTTGTAATGATCATTGCGCTGGAAATTTCGTTTACCCAGAGCCTGACCGTCAACATTATTCTAATCGGCGTCAGTTTGATTTATATCTTATTGCAACGGGTGCACATGAAAGCCCTGTTTGGCTTGCTGTTTTGGCCACTCTTCCCAGCACTGGGCCTGTTTGTTTCCCAATGGCTGTATGGGAGCGCCGGTATCCACTTTGCCTGGATCCTGTTTACCCGGATCTATGCCTACGTCTTTTTGGGAGCAACGTTCACGTTAACCAGTAGTATTACCGACCTATCATTAACGTTGGAGCAGGACTTCCGCTTGCCGGCAAAATTTGCCTACGGTGTGTTGGCAGCCTTTAATCTGATGCCAAAGATCACCGAAGAGATTCGGATTATCAAAACGTCGGCCTTGATGCGTGGCCAAGCCCTGCACTTCTGGTCACCAAAGCTGTACTTCAAGTCGATTTTATCCTCAATTCAGTGGTCGCAGAACTTGGCGGAAGCTATGACCTCACACGGATTTGTCGAGGATCAGGCTCGTACCCACTACAAGGTTATTCGCATCACGGCAATGGATTGGATTTTGTTTGTCGGCCTGCTGGTGATTGTGCAAGCCCTCTTATACTTTCTCAGATACTAAGCGCTGATATTCCAACATTTTCTTTTTTGCTTTATAATCAAATTAGAGAAAGTTAAAGTTGGAAGAAGGCGTTTTTTTATGCGGGTAAATCAATTTGCGTTTGCATTTGGTATTTTTGCACTGGTGGTCGGGGTGATTGTTGACATATATGGTCTGGTGACGCAGTTCGGCTCAATGGATAGTTCCCAGGTTGTCCTGATTGGCAGCATCATTTTAGCGATTGGATTGGCATTTTTGTCGCTGCCCAACCGTTTGGAGCGGTACTGCGGTCAACTCGTCGTTGGATTAGGCTTATTATATTATTTTTACATCCAAACAAATAAGATCTGGGTGGCCGTCATCATCGCGTTAATCGCCATGGCGTTAATGGAATATGGGCTAAAGCATCGTTAACATGTGTCAATCTGTCAATTATTGGTATAATAAAGTTATGTAGACGTCAGAAACACGAATTTTGATGGAGGAGATTATGATGGCAGAACAATTTAGTACTTTAGCTGAAGAAATTATTAATTATCAAAAGAAGAACGACATGCCGGATACTGCACTCGCTTTTAATTTGCATATCTCAGTCGAACGCCTCCACAATATAAAATCAATGGAATCGGATCCAACACCGGATGAGAAAAGAACGATAGAGCAGTTTGTAAGATAAAGAGTGCGACGAGCAACGGGTGAGACGGTTTCTAAGATAACTTTGATTGAAGCCCTGCTTTTGGGGCTTCGATTAAAGTTATCTTAGAAGTTAGTCTCAGTTGCGTCGTCCACAGGACTAGACGCTGCACTTCGTTTACGGTCGTCGGAGCACGTTGCAACCAAGTAAAATGAACCACAAAACTATCACCAAGGGGCGTCGCCCACAACACAAGGCACCGCGACATTCAACTCAATCATGACACAAACCCAAAAGAAGGACCGAAACGAAAAAATCGCTTCAGTCCTTCTTTTTGTGCTTTTCTGCCGCTTTTTCCGCCCGATACCTGCTCATCCCCTCTTTATAGGGATTACCGAACAGATGGCTTAATGCCGCCCACGTCTTATTGGGTTTGACGTCCTCATCCTTCTTTGGCAGTTTCTTGCCACAATTTGGACAAACGACGTCCTCGGGATTTAACTTCGCACCACAATACGGACAAAATGAAAATTCCTGCTCTGCCATTTTGCTTACCTCGATTGTTGCTTGCCTTTGTTACGATTGGCATTTCGTTCACGTCGTTTTTCTGCTTCAGCTTGTTCCTTTACGGCATTAGCTTGACGAATCTGTTCAGCCCGCTTCTTTTTGGCTTCATCTTCCGCCACAATTTGGTTATGCATGATATTCATCCGGTGGGACAAGAAATTCCAGCCCCCGATTAAGAATAATGCACCGACGACCGAGTACGGAAACGTCCACCACGGGAAATAACTGCCGTTTTTAAAGACCATGGGACCAAGAAAATTATAAACAGCCATCAAAATTGCCACCAGAATTGTCATCTGGAGGGTATTAACCAACCATTTTGGTAATCTAAAGCCCTTCTTTTTTGCCACAACATTCACCCCTAATCAATTTCATTTTCCGTCAGAAATGCTTTGAAATAGTCAAAAGCCATCTCACGGATATTTTCAATTCCAACCTGCTTAATCGGAAGCTCCCCATCATCATCGACATCCAACAATTCTACGTTTAAGACCCCGGTTTTTAAATTAATTGAGGTTGGATAACCGACAAAATTGTCCTCGTCGGCGGTTTCAAACCGGATCAGCTTTTGATATTGGATCGATTGAGTCACGATGTAAATCAAAATATTATCAGCATTATCAAATGCCCGATCGGCGTTCAGCACCGGTAACGAGAAGTGCTTGCTGTCCTTATTTGCTTTAACAAATTTGGCAATCACACGCAGGTAATCAGAATCCGTAATGATCCTGGCAATATCATCATACCGAATCCAGACGTATCCGCCAAATCGGCCATTCATGTCAACCACCATCATCACCAGTTCCTTTGGATTACTGGAAATGATTTGGCCAACATAGAAGTATTTACGGTCATCGTTGGTATCGATCACCACCCAGTCGCCACTTCGGCGTAAGTGGTCCACCTCACTGCGAAACTGGTCGGGATCTGAAATAATTTCATTTTCAACGTGATTTTCCGGCTTGACCATGTCGAGCACGTTTTGAAGAAGCTGGAGTTCCGTTCCGCCAAATTCAATTCCGCGAATATCGTCAAATTTAATATTAAAAATTGGCCGCTTGGAAAAATCAAATTTGTTAATGTTGGTAAACGTCAACCCATCTTCTTGGACATCGCTAATCAAGCCCTCATTGTACTTCAACTTGCCAGCCTGCTCGGTGATAATCAACGAAACCCGCTTGTTTGTCAGTAACGTCTGAATGACGCGGTCAAACAGCGAATCACTCATCTTAATCGGAAGGTCAAAAGCCGGCTGGGAATTCAGATGATGTTTTTCGTCAAACTCGATTCGCTGCTGCATATTGGCTAAATCATAACTGTCAGTTTCAACCGATTTAACCGAAGAAATCTTGAGATAGACTTCGCCGTCTTGAATGCCATAGTCGTTATACGTCAACATGATAAAATCTTGACTGCTTAAAAATTGGATGACACCGGTATAAACGATGTCACTGTCGTTTTGAAATGCATTAATCAGCTGCTCGTCGATTTGGGCGGTACGCAGCTTGTCGTATAGAGTTTTCAAGGTGTCACTTCTTTCTTGGGTGGGATTCTTTTAGGGGGCAAGGTAGTCTAAACGTGCTCCGACGACCGCAAACGAAGTGCAGCGTCTAGTCCTGTGGACGACGCAACTGACACTGCGATCTAAGACCCTCTAATTAAAATCCAAAACCAGGATTTCAATTAGAGGGACCTTAGCTCTCCGACGGCTGTGAAACCGCCTAGCCTACTTGGCGTGTCAAAACGTTGCTCGTCGCACTCTACGAAAAAATGTGCTCCGCGAACCAACTTCCTCCGCTTAATCCGATAACTAGCTGTTCCCCTATTACCTAGTGGAAACGCGCTCCGACGCAACTGAGACTAACTTCTAAGATAACTTTAATCGAAGCCCCAAAAGCAGGGCTTCAATCAAAGTTATCTTAGAAACCGTCTCACCCGTTGCTCGTCGCACTCTACGATATTGCATTACTCATAAATTCCCTTAACTCATCTCCGACCATATTATCACTCAATCCGACTAAAAGCTTAATCCGCGCCTTTTGGCCATTCAAGCCCTGACACAGAATTGTGCCCATCTTTTTGAGTTGGATTCCGCCGCCCTCATAATCATAAATATCCTGGGCGACACCGTTATAACATCTCGAGACCAACACGATCGGAATATCATTGTCAATCAGTCTTTGAATTGCCGGCAGTGTCTGCGGCGGCACATTTCCCGCTCCCAGTCCTTCAATCACTAATCCCTTGGTGCTTGGATTGTTAACTGCATCAAACAGTGCACCATCCATTCCTGCATAGGCCTTGATGAGATAAACGCCTTCCACAACCTTATTAATATCACAAACTTCCGTCTGGATTAATTCCTGGAAGTATTTTGCCTTGTTTTGCGTTACAATGCCAATTGGTCCAAAAGTCGGCGTTCTAAAGGTTGCGACGTTAGTGGTATGGGTTTTGGTCACAAACCTGGCTGTATGGATCTCATCATTCATGACGACCAACGCGCCCTTACCGTAGGATTCATCGGTGGCAGCCACCAGAATCGCGTTTCTGAAATTGTACAACCCATCCGAGCCGATTTCATTTGACGACCGCATCGCCCCGGTCACCACCACCGGAATCGTGTTCGGCAACGTTAAATCCAAAAAGTACGCCGTTTCTTCCAGTGTATCGGTTCCATGGGTAATCACGACGCCGTCAACACCATCATCAATGGCTTTCATAATCCGCTGCTTAATTTTTAACATCACTTCCGGCGTGACATGAGGGGATGGCAGGTTAAACATTTCATCGGTAATCAAGTTAATTTGGCCCTTTAAAATGACCTGTTCTTCGGCGATTGGGTTTTCATCATTCGGAACCACTTCGCCCTTTTCATTTTGAGACATCGAAATTGTCCCGCCCGTGTGAATTGCTAGAATTGTTTTCATTAATTTCATCCTCCATCAACCTGTTAATCTATACCATTGTACCGTAAAATGGAACATGAATAACTATCAATCAAGAAAGAAGTCACAGATATGCCAAATTCCGACAGATACTACACGCCGCGGGATTCAAAAGACGCCATGCGACAAATCGAAAAACTGTTTAATAAATACAAAGACGCACCAATCACCCAAGAACTCGTGGACTACCATCAGAATTTGGTGAACCGTTTAAAAACCGACATCATGCAGGCCGCTCAAAGTGAAAATGTCCCTGCCCGAATTGAATCGATCAATTCAATGATTGCCGTCATGGAACGCTGGCTCAAAGTTCGATTGGCCGGTAACCCATTTAACGGCAAGATGAAAAACTTCCAATTTGTTGGTGATGACGCACTCCCGAAATTTAAGCGCCACGTCCATAAAATGAACGGCAGTTCCGGCCACCGGTCATCCAGACATTAATCGCCGACTGTCTAGTCAATTTCCTTGTGGCCGCGTGCAATCAATCTGTATAATTAAAATATTCAATCATATTAGGAGGAAGTCCGTTGAGCAAAACCATTGTTGAATTAAAAAACGTCTATAAAAAATATGACGACGGCTTTACCGCTCTTAAAAACATCAGCTTCACATTACAGGAAGGCGAATTTTACACCCTGCTTGGCCCTTCCGGCTGCGGGAAAACAACCATCCTCCAATCTATCGCCGGCTTCACGGAAGTCACGTCCGGCCAAGTCTTGTTTGACGGCAAGAAAATTAACGACATTCCAGCCAACAAACGACCGCTGAACACGGTGTTTCAAGACTACGCCCTCTTTCCAAACATGAACGTCTTCGATAACGTCGCCTTTGGCTTGGTTGTTCAAAATGTCAGCAAAGACGAGATTGAGACACGGGTTCACGCTGCGCTTCAAATGGTTCAGCTCGAACAATACGTTAACCGGGAAATTAGCGAGCTTTCTGGTGGCCAGCAGCAGCGAATTGCGATTGCCAGGGCAATTGTTAACCAGCCAAAGGTTTTGCTCTTAGACGAGCCTTTATCGGCCTTAGACGCCAAGTTACGTAAGGACATGCAATACGAATTACGTGAGCTCCAGCAAAACCTCGGGATCACCTTTTTATTTGTGACTCATGATCAAGAAGAAGCCCTGGCCATGAGTGACGAGATCTTCGTCATGAACAAGGGTGAAATCCTCCAAAAGGGGTCGCCCGTCGATATTTACGATGAGCCAATTAACCACTTCGTTGCTGACTTCATTGGTGAAAGTAACATCATCCCCGGCAAAATGGTCGCCGATTACCAAGTCGCCTTTTTGGGGCACCAATTTGAATGTGCCGATGCCGGTATGAAGCCCAACGAACCCGTTGAAGTCGTTATCCGCCCCGAAGATTTGGTGATCACCACTCCGGAAAAGGGCAAACTTCAAGTTAAAGTTGATACTCAGTTGTTCCGTGGCGACTACTACGAAATTTTGGCTTACGATCAGGCTGGCAACGAATGGCTGATTCACTCCACCAACGCCAGCACCGATGACGCGATTGTCGGCTTGGCATTTGGCCCTAACGACATGCATATCATGCGTTACAACGAGACTGAAGCCAAGTTTAATCACCGGCTTGAAAGTTACGAAGAATAGGGGGAACGACGATGAAGAAGAATTTTCGCGCGTTGTTTTTCACGCCCTACATTTTATGGCTGGCCATGTTTGTCATCGCGCCGGTTGCCCTGATCTTCTATTATTCATTCTTTAACATTCATCACGAGTTTACGCTAGGGAACTATCAAGAATTTTTCACCTCTGGGACTTACCTGACGATGACCGCCAATTCAGTGCTTTACGCGTTTTTGATCACCCTGTTCGCCATTTTGATCAGCTACCCGATGGCATTGGTGATTAGCAAACTCAAACACCGCGATTTATGGATCCTTCTGGTGATTTTGCCCACTTGGATCAATTTACTGCTGAAAGCCTATGCCTTTATTGGGCTGTTGAGTCGTGACGGGCTGGTCAATTATTTATTTCAATTGGTCGGCATCCCCGCCCAGCACATGCTGTTCACCGACGCCAGCTTCATTTTGGTTGCCGCTTATATCCAAATTCCGTTTATGATTCTTCCCATCTATAATTCATTGACGGATATCAGCGATTCGTACATCCGTGCCAGTCGAGATTTGGGCGCTACTAAATGGCAAACGTTGACCAAGGTCATTATCCCCATGACGATGCCGGGAATCAAATCAGGCATCCAAATCGTCTTCATCCCTTCACTGTCGCTCTTCATGTTGTCGCGTTTGATCGGTGGTAACAAGGTTATCACCCTCGGAACTGCCGTTGAAGAGCATTTCTTAACCACGATGAACTGGGGCATGGGGTCCACAATTGGCGTGGTCTTAATTATTTCGATGGTCATTGTCATGCTTTTGACTAACACCAAGCGAAAAAGGAGGCGTGCATAATGGAAGAAAAGGCCTCCCGAACCGGTAAAATTTATATCACGATTGTGTTTTTGCTATTGTATATTCCAATCGTTTATTTGATCCTTTATTCATTCAGTAAGGGAACCACCATGACCAATTTTCAAGGCTTTTCACTGAAGCATTACGGCGAATTGTTTAACGACAAACGGATGCTGGCGATCTTCTTGAATACCATCTTGATTGCCCTTCTCTCATCGGTTTGCTCGACCATCGTCGGAACTATGGGTGCCTTAGCGGTCCACAACGCAAAACGCCGCCATGAACGAGAGACGTTACTCTCCCTTAACAGCATTCTATTGGTTTCCCCCGATGTTATCATCGGTGCCAGCTTTCTGATTTTCTTTACCGCACTCAAATTACCACTGGGATTCTGGTCGGTTTTGTTGAGTCACATCGCCTTTGAAATTCCGATTGTGTTATTGCTGGTCTTACCCAGATTGGATGACATGAGTCCTTCAATGACCAACGCGGCAATGGACCTCGGCGCCAGTCCGTCGCAGATTCTCAGTAAAATTATCCTGCCTTACATCCAACCGGGCATTATTGCCGGCTTTTTCATGGCAATCACCTACTCGTTGGACGATTTCGCCGTCACCTTCTTTGTGACCGGCAATGGCTTTACGACGCTGTCAGTTGAAATTTACTCACGCGCCCGCCAGGGAATTAGTTTGGAAATCAACGCGTTAGCCGGCATCATGTTCATCTTCTCGCTGATTTTGGTCGGGGTATATTACCTGATTGAAACCCACAACACGGGGACTGGCGGCAAGAAGAACATTGTGGAGGTGACTGACCGATGAAAAAATTTATCGCAGCTTTAGTCGCTATTTTGGCCTTGTGTGCCGGTCTGGCTTATGGAAGCAATCAACTCACCAAATCTACCGGGGATACCGGCAACAAGGTCCTCAACCTCTACAATTGGGGGGATTACATCGACCCATCCCTTTTGACGAAGTTCCAAAAAGAAACTGGTTATCACGTTAACGTCGAAACCTTCGACAGCAACGAGGCAATGTATACCAAGATCAAGCAGGGCGGCACCAGCTATGATTTGACGGTTCCCAGTGACTACATGGTTGAAAAAATGAAGGCCGATCACATGTTGATTCCACTGGATAAATCACGGTTAACCGGCATGAACAATTATGGTCAATCATTTCTAAACAAAAGTTTTGATCCGCATAATAAATACTCAATTCCTTATTTTTGGGGAACTTTAGGCATTATTTATAATGACCAATTTGTTAAGCCGGGATCCTTGGCGCACTGGAATCAACTGTGGGACAAGAAATACCGCAACGATATTATGCTGATTGATTCGGCTCGAGATATTTTGGGATTCTCACTGATTTCAATCGGTCAATCCGTGAACACCACCAACTCAGCTGAACTCATTAAGGCTAAGAATAAGCTCAATCGCCTGTCGCCAAACGTTAAGGCCGTGGTTGCCGACGAAATCAAGATGTATATGGCAGAAGGAGAAGCCCCCATCGCCGTTGATTGGTCGGGTGAAGCATCGGAAATGATGTCTCAAAATTCTCATTTGCACTACGTCGTCCCGACTGAAGGCAGTAACATGTGGTTCGATAATTTGGTCATCCCAAAGACGGCCAAACATTTCAAAGCAATCTACGCGTTCTTGAATTTTATGAATAAGCCGGAAAACGCTGCCCAAAATGCGGAATACATTGGTTATTCGACCCCGAATACACACGCGTTGCGACTTTTACCGAAGTCAATCCGAAATGACCGACAGTTCTACCCGACTCAACAAGTCATTGACCGGCTGCAGGTGTACAGTAATTTAAGTCCGGAAAAGGTTCAGGAGTATAATGATTTGTATTTGGAATTCAAAATGCATCATTAGGCGTTACGCATTCTTAATTGGTCTTTATCCCTAAAATGCATTAAACTGATAATGAGGTGAATATAACAATGGCAAAGAAAAACATGCGACAAGAAATCATCATCGATATGGACGAATTTATCGTCACATACGCAGCAACCCTCTTGGATCCGAATCAGAATCTCTCCGAGTTGGTTTATAACACAGCAAAAGAAGATATCACAAAGTGGGACGACTTGTTCCACGATCAAGGATTTGGTCGAAAAAATAAATTTGTTAACATTGGCAGAGGCTATCTAAGAGATGCCTTAAACTTGGACGCGGAAGAAGCGGAAAAGCAAGGCGACCAGTTGGCTCAAGAAGCAATCGAGTACTTGGGAAAGCACACGGACTTCTTTGAAAGATGGAGAACGGATTAGAGTGCGACGAGACCCGGGAGACGCGGTTTCTAAGTGTACTTTGACCAAATCCCTGTTTTCGGGATTTGGTTAAAGTACACTTAGAAATTAGCGTCTGTGTCGTCGCCAAGTAGGCCAGACGCTGCACTTCGTTTGCGGTCGTCGGAGCATGTTTTCTAGGTAAAAAGGACCTTGAACACGACAAGACCCGGGTGAGCCCGGAACAAAAAACAAGCCATTATCCAGAGAAAGCATTCCCTGGATAATGGCTTATTTTTGCACTTCTTGCGAGCACATCTTACCTACTTTTTGTAAGTTTGCGTGATAATAGAATTATTGAAACCTATGTCTATTTCAGAAAGAAGGGACAAAAATGAACAATCCGTCTTCCCAATCTACCACTCAAAAAAACGGCTGGTGGATTCTCGTATCCATTGGCATGTTTGCCTTCATGTCAAATCTGGATTCCAGCATTGTCAACATTGCCATGCCAATTATGGCCAAACAACTGAACGTGCCAATGAACCAAATCGAATGGGTCGTGTCTTCATACCTGATTGTGCTCACATCGTTATTGCTATTATTTGGTAAATTAGGTGATATCTACGGTAAGATCAAGGTCTTTCGGATTGGCACCATCGTCTTTTTACTTGGCTCATTTTTGTCTGGACTGCAGATTAATTTCCCGTTTCTTTTGGTTGGCCGCTTTATCCAAGGGACTGGCGCTGCGATGACACTTTCCAACACCTACGGGATCACCACTTCAACCTTTGGCATTAAAGAGCGTGGCCGGGCCATGGGATTTGTCGGTACATTTGTCGCGCTGGGGGCGATCGCCGGTCCCGGACTTGGTGGGTTGATTTTATCACGTTTATCCTGGGGATATATCTTCTGGGTCAACCTGCCAATTGGCATTATTGCCGTCATCCTGGGCGCAATTGTCATGCCAAAAGCTTATCAAACTGTCCCTGGAACCATCGACTGGCAAGGATTTGCCAGCTTTGCGTTGACAATTGTCGGGATCTTCTTGGGCGTTTTCATCGGCCAAGAAATTGGGTATGGCAAACCAGTGCCACTGATTTTATTTGCCATTGGGCTTGTGGCGCTATGGGAGTTCTTCCGCATTGAAAAACGAGCTCAAAACCCGTTGATGCCGCTTTCCCTGTTTAAAATCAAACCCTTTACCTTTGGCCTTGGTGCCGCCGTATTAATCTTTTTATCAAACTTTTTTACGGTGGTCATCATCCCCTTCTACCTCGAAGATGCATTGAAACTGAGTGCTGGACAAGCTGGGGCACTTTTAATTATTTTCCCAGTCATCATGGTTTTTGCCGGCCCGTTTGGTGGTTGGTTGGCCGATCATTTTTCACCAGCCCGTGTCGCCACCGTTGGCCTGTTAATCGTGGCGATCGCCCAAACGCTCTATATCTTCTTAACGCTACCCAGCCCAATCTGGGTGTACGTGATCATCACCATCATTATGGCGGTTGGTACCGGCCTGTTTCAGTCGCCAAATAGCGATATTGTCATGTCAGTCGTGCCTAAGGACTCTCTCGGAAGTGCCGGCAGCTTAAATGCGCTGGCTCGAAACGTCGGCATGATTTCAGGAACTGCCCTTTCCACCAGCGCCCTGTTCATCGCGATGAGTGTTAAAGCAGGCTTTCACGTGACCAATTATTTGCCCGCCCAACCAGAAGTCTTCATCTTTGGGATGCACGTCGCTTTTGCGGTATCGCTGATCATTATCATCGGTGCTTGGATACTGTCGATCATGCAGGGCCGGGCAGTTAAGCCGGGTGATTTGAAGTAATTTTTGTTAAAAATATGAGGCTGGAACAAAAGTATCAACTTTTGACCCAGCCTCTTGTTTAGCGATTTTATACTATCTAGCTGAAACGTGCGGCAATCGGCTGATCCCGGCCATTTAAGCCCATCAATCAATCATTCCAAAACCAGGAATAATCGCTTGATGGGCTTAAATTCTGGGATCAAAACGCCTCTTGTCTCACTCTCATTTTTACAATTATTTAATTGTCGTTGCTTTTCCTTTTTTCCGTCGGTACTCAATTCTTCCCAACTTGATAATCTCGGTAACCACCAGCACAATAAACCCTGCAATGGTTGGCACAACCCAGCCATAGAAGAAGTTGATGCTGCCAGTGTGGAAGACATCCTGCATAAACGGAATGTAGAACATTGCTGCCTGCAAGACAAGCAAAATCCCAATGATGATAAACGCCATCTTATTTTCAAAAAAGTGTTTGGAAATAATTGGGTAGGAATTTCGAATGTTGAACAAGTAGAAAATCTTTCCGAAGATAATGATATTAACCGCCATAGTACTTCCAAGAACTGCGGTCAAGACACCCGAATCAACAAACCGGTCAAAGGTGAAGATTCCAAGCGCAGCGATCAGGATGGATACGTACGTGATTTCAAAGACATCCATCTTACCTAAGATCCCTTTTCTAACGTCCCGTGGACCACGAATCATAATTGATTCTTCGGCCGGTTCAAAGATAAACGCAAACTGAATGGTTAACGCTGAAACCGTGTTAATCCACAGCAACTGGGTTGGGAAGAGTGGTAATTCCTGGCCCATAATCATACTCAGCAAGACAACCAGCCCTTCAGCGAAACTAGTTGGCAAGAGGAACCGAATCGTCTTTTGAATATTATCAAAAACGTGTCGACCTTCAGCTACCGCGTCAACGATGGTTGTAAAGCTGTCATTCACCAGTACCATATCAGCTGCTTCCTTGGCAACCGCGGTTCCTTTGATTCCCATCGCAATTCCGATGTTGGCCTGCTTTAAGGCCGCGGCATCGTTAACCCCGTCACCAGTCATCGCAACGATCTTATGGTTCGCCTGTTGGGCCTTCACAATTCGCAGCTTGTTGGCTGGCGTCGTTCTTGCAAACACGTTATAACGACCAATGTTTTTAACCAACTCTTCATCAGACATTTCATCAACTTCGGGGCCGGTAATCGCATGAATGCTTTCATCCAGATCCAACTTACGAGCGATTGCGGTAGCCGTGTCGGGGTGATCTCCGGTAATCATGTTAACCTTCACACCTGCTCGACGCAGACTTTGAATCGATGGAATCACTTCTTCACGTGGTGGATCAATGATTCCAACAACCCCACTTAATTTGATGCCGTCAGCAATTTGGTCCTGATTAATTTCGGACACGTCAGCCGGGACTTCTTTGTAGCCCAAAGCCACAACCCGCAAACCTTGTTCGGTTAATTCTGCGACTCGGGCATACCAAGTCTTGTCGTCAAACGCCGGATTGGTTTGTTTGGCCATATCAAAGATGGTTCCTGGCGCACCCTTAACCATCAACTCATTATGGCCGGCTTCTTTAATCAACCGGGCACTATACCGATAGGCCGAATCAAATGGTAAGGTATCGACCTCATCGACTTCAGGTTCGCGCCCAATCAGCTTATGAAACAAAGTGGTGAGCGCGCCATCAGTTGGCTCACCGTTTAACTGCCATTCACCGTCGGTTTGGACGAGCTCAGCATCAGTGGTGGTCCCGGCAATATCCACCAGGTCACGGAAATGTTGGTCGTTTTGCCAATCATACTTCTGGCCATCCAGCAACACATCCCCATCAACACCTTTATCGCCGTCCACAAAACCAATTCCAGTAACTTGGTAATGATGTTCGTCAGTGATGACGTCTGTGACGGTCATTTCATTTTTGGTTAAGGTTCCTGTCTTGTCGGTATCAACAATGTCCACGGCTCCCAGTGTTTCAACCGCTGGCAGAGTCTTGACGATCGCGCCCTTCTTGGTCATGACTTGAACACCACGCGCCAGAACCACCGATGTTGAAGCCGGCAGTCCTTCAGGAATAGACCCCACCACCATTGTGATAATCGCAATCGTTAAGGTTGGTAGGCTGTAGATCTTGGTATACAAGCCCAGGACAAACAGTAAAATCGCAATCGCCACGATAAACAGTGATAAGTTAACCCCCAATTTATTGAGGTTCTTCATCAACGGCGTGACTTGAGATTTAACCTCGGCCACACTCTGTTGAATTTGACCAATTTGCGTCTCTTCACCAGTTGCAATAACGATTCCAACACCAGAACCTTGGGTAATGGCAGTTGAGGCAAACGCCATGTTGGAACGTTCAGCAAGCGGAACTGAATCCTTGTCGATCGGATCTTCCGTCTTCTCGACCGAATTACTTTCACCGGTCAGCGTCGACTCTTGGGCCCTCATATTATCCGCAGAAATGAGTCTTAAATCGGCTGGTACGGCATCTCCCGCTTCCAAATTAACCAAGTCACCAACGACTAATTCGCGGGCGGGCACTTCAATCTTGTGCCCATCACGGATAACGTAGTTTTGACTAACCAATAACTCCTTGATTTTGCTTAATGCATTGTCAGCCTGCATTTCTTGGAAAAATCCAATAAATGCGTTGGCAATAATAACGATCCCAATAACCGCTGAGTCTGAATAATGGTGCATAAACAGCGTAATGACGGCAGCAGCAATCAAGATGTAAATGATGCTGTTGTTAAACTGAAGTAAAAACTGCAGCAGCTTGCTCTTCTTTTTGGCCGTTAATTCATTGTAGCCATCTTGAGCCAATCGTTTCGCTGCCTCTTGTTCACTTATCCCATCTTCCGCGTCGGTGTGGTACTTCTTCACCAACTCATCAGTACTGCTTTGCCACAACTTTTGATCGGGAGGAACCTCGTTCATATTGTCTGCCATTAAATGTATCACCTTTCCTTTTATGAAAATAAGATTGTTGTTAAGAATATTATAATATAATTCGCTTACTTTTTGGTAAACAAAAAACCTTGGATGACGAATTTAATATTTGTCACAAAAATGGACCACCAAAAAAATGACCAATCGTCTTCATTATTTTACGATTGTCCAGTCGTTAATTGATTTTCCAGCCTCATCCTTTAATACCAGCCAGCCGTTGATGCCACCAAAGTACAAGAAGAGGCCAACCTCGTTGACGCTCTTTAACACAATGTCTCGGGTTGTCACGAAGTCCTGAATATCATCCGCATGTTCAGAACGCAACCTTTCAGCAAATTTTGCCGAAAAGCCTAATGAGCCGTCTTTGTTCAACTCGGGCTTGGGTTTCAACCTTGCACCCGCCTTGACCAGCATTTCATTTCGCTTTTGCCAATAAACAGTTGCCGTGGCGCCATCGTGATCAACGCTAAACGCGATTTGACTCACTTGTTTGGAAAAGCGGTGACGGGGTTTGCCACTGTGTTTGGGGGCTTGTAAAAACGCCAATCGAAATCCCAATCCAGTTAAGATTTTTAGCACCAGATCCCGGAAATCCTCAACAGTCGCCCGCTGGTTGGTCGGAATTTTAATTGTGGGCGCTTCGCCCTTCAGTAAGCCGTTTGCCACCGCATACTCGGTTAAGCTTTTATCCAAGTAATCAGCCTCCAAGTCCCAGTCAGGCTTGATTGTGATGACCTGGTCATGGTCAATTTGACTGGTTTCTGTAGACACCGCAGCTAATTGACCGGCTTTTAAAAACAATTGGACGCCACGTCCTGATTTATCAGGCTCATTTCCAATCACGATCACCCCTTGCTGATTCGGCAGGTGAATGGTCGTCGTTTCCTGATTGATTTCAACGTCAAACTTCATGTTGTTTACCCCTTCAGATATTATTATTTAACCCATCATATCATTAATCCACGAAAAAAAGCCCATCACTCCTCATTTTTAAGGCGTCATGAACTTATTTTCAATCGAAGAAGAATGGTGCTTATTCAGTTGTAAGCTTGTTGGTTAAATTGCCTGACCACTTCCAATTTTGAACTTCTGGAATATCAGTGCCGTATTGACGAATGTAATCGTGGTGCTTTTGGAGCATCGCGTCCATTTTGGCTTCAAAGTCATCGGCTTGATCCGCAAATGAGGTTCTGGAAATCGCGTCTTTTGCTAAGTGATAACGGTCCAGTTCGTTTAGAACCCGCATATCAAATGGTGTTGTGATATCCCCATTTTCGCGGTAACCGTGGAAGCTGATGTTGTGATTATGACGGTTATAAACCAACCCACGGAAGGTGTTTTCAAAGCCATGGAAGGCAAAGATTACCGGCTTGTCGGTCGTGAAATAACGGTCGAATTCCGCTTGGGTCAACCCGCGGCTGTCTTGGTCTTCATTACTTGGGCGCAAGCGCAGAATATCAATGACGTTGATAAATCGTACCTTCAGCTTGGGAAAGGCCTCGTGAAGCAGGTCGATTGCGGCCAAGCTTTCCATGGTCGCTTCGGTACCGGCAGTCGCAAAGATCACGTCCGGGTCACCCTCGTCATTTGACGCCCAAGGAATAATGCCTAAGCCCTTGTTCACCAAAGAAGTGGCTTCATCCATTGAGAACCATTGTGGCCGTGGGTGTTTGGAAGCGACAATCAAGTTGATTTTCTCGCGTGTTTGAAGCGCGGTATTCATCACTGCCAACAATGAATTGGCGTCTGCTGGGACGTATTCATTCACAAGTTCGTGACCCTTTTCTGCCAGATGTCCAAGCATCCCTGGATCTTGATGCGTATAGCCGTTATGATCCTGTTGGAAAGCGTGGGAAACGTTCATAATGTTCAATGACGGGTAGTCATGACGCCATGACTGTTCAGATGCCTTTCTCAGCCATTTATAATGCTGTGTGAGCATTGAGTCAATCACCCGGGTAAATGCTTCATATGAGGCAAAGAACCCGTGACGGCCACTTAAGATGTATCCTTCAAGCCAGCCTTCTGCCTGGTGTTCAGAAAGCTGTGAGTCAATCACACGGCCAACTGGAGCCATATTTTCATCATTTGGACTTTTAATGGGTTCTTCCCATTGGCGTTTGCCGTAATCCAACATTGAGAAAAACTTGTTGGATTTGGTTTCATCGGGGCCAAAAGCTCTAAATGAGTTGGCATTGCGCTTCATGATTTCAGTATAGAAGTTCGACAAAATTTCGGTATCTTGAGCTTCTGTATCACCAGGCTTATCAATCTTTAAGGCAAAGTCCTTTGGATCCGGCATATCCAATTTCTTCGGGTTAATCCCACCATTTACGATTGGGTTCATCGCCATTCGTTGATTGCCCTTTGGTGCCATTGATTTGATTTCGGCTTTAATTGATCCATTAGGATTAAACAGTTTTTCTGGTTGATATGACTTCAACCAATTAATCAATAAGTCTTTGTGGTCCATTTGGCCGGCACTGACAGGAATTGGTACCTGGTGAGCACGGAATGAACCGGCAATTGGGTTGCCATCCAAATCAAACTTCGGACCTGTCCAGCCTTTTGGCGAACGCAGTACCAGCATTGGCCATTGCGGCAGGGTGTCATCGTTATTATCACGGGCATGTTTTTGAATCTGCTTGATTTCGGTTACGATCGCGTCCATCGTTTTGGCCATTTCATGGTGAACTCGGGAATAGTCGTCAGGTTCGCCGTTGGTTTCGACAAAGTAAGGCTTCCAGCCCATCCCTTCAAAGTAGTTCGTCAAGTCCGCATCGCTCATCCGAGATAGGATAGTTGGATTTGAGATCTTAAAACCGTTCAAATTCAGCATTGGCAAAATGGCCCCATCGTGAATTGGATTGATGAATTTATTTGAGAACCATGACGCAGCCAAGGGACCTGTTTCGGCTTCACCATCCCCAATTTCAATTGCGGCAATCACATCGGGGTTGTCTAAAATAGCGCCGGTTCCATGCGCGATTGAGTACCCCAACTCGCCACCTTCATGCATTGAACCAGGAGTCTCTGGAGCGGCATGGGAAGCAACGCCGCCTGGGAATGAAAATTGTTTGAAAAGGCGTTGAAGTCCAGTCTCATTTTGGGCAATCTTTGGATAGATTTCACTGTAGCTGCCGTCAATGTATGAGTTGGATACCATGACTTGACCACCGTGGCCGGAACCTTCAATGTAGAACATGTTCAGGTTGTACTTCTTGATGACCCGGTTTAAATGGGCGTACATAAAGTTTTGTGAAGCAATCGTACCCCAGTGGCCGATTGGCTTAACCTTCACGTCGTCGGCAACCAAATCACGTTTGAGTAACGGGTTGTCCCGCAGGAATAATTGTCCCACGGATAAGTAGTTGGCGGTGTTCCAGTACAAGTTGACCTTTTGCAGATATTCATCGGAATCGAAGTTCGTCATATTCATAACCTCCTGAGTTTTCAGTAAGCAAACACCAATTTAATTATTGGACCGGTCCAAATTTAAATTACAACCATATTGTATGCCTAACTAGTTGGTATTTCAATGATTTAAGCATTCAGAAAATTTATTTTAATATAGATAAAATTTATATTAATAAGTATTTTTATAGACATTATCTTGTTATTCCTAACTTTTGGCGCACATTTGTCCGCTACATAACATTCAAAATTCAAAGGGGCTGTTGGCAAAATATTACTTTTGCGACAGCCCCTCGTTTTTCCTTATGCTTTTAAATTACCTAGCCAAATTGTAGACTATCAAGCAGCTTCCGGCCGTATAAGTCACACTAATAATGCTTATACCTCCGAAAATGCAGGTACCTGGCTAAAAAATACGCCAAATCGCACAGCCACGTTTCCAATCGTTTCATGATTCATCCTCCAAGACATACATCACCCGCTCGAGTTCGCCCAAGGCATCACCCGGATTTTGCCACTGAAAGTCATATCCCAGTGACAGGTTTCGGTAACGGATGCCGTTTTCGACCACGTTATTTGGCATATGGGAATGCCCGCTTAATGACAATTTAACGTGATTTTGCTCAAACACCCGTCGATACCGGTCACTTCCCAGCTGATACAAAAAGCGATCGTACAGTGGAATCGGCATCTGTCGGGTCAGCTTCTTGGTTGGTAGCATGTGACTGACAACGAGCAGCTGCTTGTTCGTCAGGTCCAACTGGTTAATCTGATGCTGCCAGGAAAAAATTTGCCTGGTCACCCAGTTGCGATCACGGCGATAACTGATTTGATTGCCGTTGATATACATCTGATCGGGCCAAACGTGTTTGGCAATCACATTGTCGGCATACCGTGGCCCCTTGTCTTCAGAGAAATGATTGGCAAAGGTGTAATCATACCAGCCGTTAATGCCCGTAATGAACCAGTGAGCCGTTTCAATCGGATGCCGGGTCAGGGATGTCGGCAACTGATCCAGCTTCGCATAAGTTGCGCGAGAAGTTTGTTGAATTTCAGCGACTGATTTTTCGCGGGGATGATCCACGTAAAGGTCGTGATTACCAATCAGCGTCCGAAAAGGGACTGACAAAGCCGCAGCGAGCCAGTCATAAAATGCCAAGTTTCGCTGGAGCCCGTTGGCGGAATCGCCCATTAAAACAAGTTCATCCAAGTGCTTGTCATAAACCAACTGCTCAAGAACCGCCGTAAAGTCATACTGACGGTTAAAATCGATATGTAAGTCTGACACAAATCCAATCCGCATGATTACCTCCTGGTGGTCACTTTTCTATATCTTAACGCGCTTTGAAATCAGTTGTTTCAAAAAATAAAGATCTTTGAAAAGTCGTAATTAATATATAGCGTGCAAAAATCAACTTGATTGATACGTATTTTTATACGTGCTATATTTAAAACACACCAAGGAGGTATGGTGGATGGACTCCAGAACCATCATCCAGATGTTAAAACATGATGGGTGGTACAAAGTTAGAATCCATGGGGACCATTGGCATTTTAAACACCCTCAAAAGCTGGGGATTGTAACTGTGCCACATCCTCGTAAAGATATTCCAAAAGGAACGTACAATAGCATTCTAAAACAAGCGGGGCTCAAATAACCGTGCGTTTAACAAATCAATGGAGGTTATCACCAATGAAATATTTGTATTATGCTTTATTCAAAAAGCAATCAGATGACAAAATTGAAGTTACATTCCCTGACTTAGCCCCCCACGCAGCAACATATGGAACAACGATGTCAGATGCCCTTCATATGGCTCATGATGCCTTGGAAGGCTACTTATTAGTTGTTGAGGATTTACACGAGAAGCTGCCTAAGGCTTCAAGTCCAGAATCATTAACACATGATACAAGCCAGCTGATCATTCCTATCGAGGTCGACACAACGTTGGCACGGGAACGTGAAGACAATGTAAGTATCAAAAAGACGTTAACAATTCCAAAATATTTAAATGATTTAGGCAAGCAAAAAAGCATCAATTTCTCTGCCACACTCACGGATGCCTTAAAGCACAAGCTCAATATTTTATAACCATTATGATCATTCAAATTTAAAACCGGAAAGCCAAAGGTCATCGAGGCTTTCCGGTTTCGTTTTATTTTAATATCAAAAAAGCCTATCGACCAGGCCGACAGGCTCGAACATTATTTATATTATCCTACATATGGATTTTCCGGTACCCGAACCAAATCATCAGCGACCAGCCGCTCAGCAATTTGGACAGCGTTCCATGCAGCACCCTTCAAGAGGTTATCTGAAACAACCCACATGTTGAATGCACCTTCGTTTTCGTAGTCCGGACGAACTCGGCCAACAAACGTTTCGCGCTTGCCTTCTGCTTCAATCGACTGCGGATAGATTTGATGAGCCGTGTCATCTTGGAGAACAACCCCATCAGCATCGGCCATTGCAGTCTTGATTTGATCAGTTGTGGCAGTCTTGTCAGCAACTTCAAAGTAAACGGATTCGCCATGCGCGATTCGAATAGGGACCCGGACACAGGTTGCCGTCACCTTAATGTCCTTGGCATCCATGTCATCAAGCATAATCTTCTTGGTTTCATGGATCATCTTCCACTCTTCATGGGTGTAATAGCCGTCCGACTCAAACACGTCAATTTGTGGTAGTAGGTTGAAGGCCATTTGGTAGTGCTTCTTATCACCCTTGGTTGGCAGAATCTTTGGATCAGTGGGTTCTCCGTTCAAGACTTGTTGGGATTCTTCCATCAATTCATTGAGCGCAGATTGACCCGCACCGGAAACCGCTTGATAAGTTGAAACAATCACTTGCTTCAAGCCAAATTGCTTATAGATTGGTTCCAGACAGACCACCATTTGAATCGTTGAACAATTAGGGTTGGCAATAATGCCACGATGGTTGTAAAGAGCTTTTTCGTTCACTTCAGGAATGACCAACGGAACTTCTTTTTCCATCCGGTAAGCACTGGTGTTGTCGACACAGACTGCGCCTCGTTTAACGGCTTCCGGCAAAAATTTCTTCGAGGTCGACCCACCGGCCGAAGACAATACCAGGTCAATTCCGTTAAATGAATCCGGCGTGGTTTCTTCAACCGTGACATCTTGGCCACGGAATTGAAGGACTTTGCCGGCAGAACGGGCCGATGCCAACAATTTAACACTCTTCACTGGAATAGTTGACTGCTCCAATTGTTGAATCATGCGGGTTCCGACAGCACCAGTAGCACCTAAAATTGCAACGTTAAACTCTTTCATCCTCTTTAGTCTCCCTTTCGTTATTTCGCTAATTCAAGTAAATACGCGTTCATTCGATCCATTGCCAACTTGATATCCTCATCAGACGCCGCGTAAGACATCCGAATCCAGCCTTCACCACCGGGGCCAAATGCTGAACCTGGGGTAACCCCCACTTTAGCATTTTTCGCCAAGTCGGTCGCAAATTCGACTGATGTTTCGTCTATTGTATCAGGAATCTTAGCAAAAATGTAAAATGCACCCTCGGGAAGGACAATCTGCATCCCCATTTTCTCGAGTCGATCGGCAATGTAATCACGGCGTTTATGGTAAGCGGCCCGCATTGGGATTGGGTCGTCCAAGCCATTATTCAACGCTTCTGCTGCCGCGTATTGAGCCGGGTTGGAAGGAGCGGTGACCACAAATGCATGCATCTTTGAAGCATTAGTGACAAAGTCCTTTGGTGCGGCAATGTAACCAATACGATAACCGGTCATCGCGTGAGATTTTGATAACCCGTTAATCAAGATCGTCTGACCGGGCAGCATGGCGGCAATTGAGTGATGTGAAACGCCATAGGTTAGTTCACTATAAATTTCATCTGCCAGCACATACATCTTATGTTGGGAAATAATGTCAGCCAAGGCCTTCAATTGAGCTTCGGAATATTCAACTCCGGTCGGATTTGATGGGTAGTTCAAAATAATCGCTTTAACACTGTCCCCATTTTCATCCAAGGCTTTTTGGAGCTTTTCAGGTGTCAAGACAAAGCCATCGTTAGACGTGTCAATTGTGATCAGTTCGGCCCCGGCAACCTTGATGATTGGAAAATAAAGGGCAAATGCCGGTGTTGGCACAATTACTTTATCTCCGGGATTTAAAATTGAGGTTAAAGCTGAGAAAATCGCCTCAGTTGCACCAACCGTGACCACAATCTCTGAGTCGGGATCGTAATCGACACCGATTCGTTGCTTGAGGTAATGACTGATACCCGTCCGCAGTTCAGAAATTCCCTTTTGTGCCGAATAATGGGACTTGTTTTCCTGAATGCTTTTAATTGCGGCCTGTTTGGCGTGTTCCGGGACATCAAAGTCGGGCTCGCCAATCGTTAATTTGACGATTCCTGGAATTGACGAAATTTCTTGGTCGAACTCCCGAATTCCTGAGGGCCCAACTGCTTTCACGTTTTTATTGACAACTTCTGTCAACTTACTGTCTAACTGTGGCATATTTTCCTCCTGATGAATGAATTACATAATATTTTCTAATCCGACAATTAATTTGGTGGCCTTGGCTGCGGCTGGAACTGCCAGCTCAACGCCGCTCATAAATGAGCCGCGGTCAAACGAGTCCTGACGAATTGTCAACGCCTCACCCTGACTGCCAAAGAGCACTTGCTCGTGGGCAACATAGCCCGGCAATCGAACCGAGTGGATCTTAATACCGTGATAATCGCCGCCTCGGACACCCTTGAGCGTTTCTTCGGTTGCGGGTGCCTGTTGCTCACCACGAGCTTCATTAATCATTTTAGCGGTCGCCAGTGCGGTTCCCGATGGGGCGTCTAGTTTGTCGTCATGGTGCATCTCGATGATTTCAACCCCTGGCATATATTTGGCAGCCTCCTTGGCGAATTTCATCAATAGAACTGCTGAAATCCCAAAGTTAGGAGCTAAAATCCCGCCAACTTGCTTATCGTCAGCCAACTGCTTCAGCTGCTCGACTTGTTCATCGGTCATCCCTGAAGTGCCAATGACAGGATGAATGCCGTGTTCGATGGCGAATTTGGCGTTCTCAAACGCAGCACTGGGAACCGTAAAATCAATCCAGACATCGGCATCAGTCTTAATTTCATCCAGGCTGGCAAATAATTTAACCTGATCGCCCATCCCCATTCCCTGGAGATGCACGGTATCGATTCCAGGATTATAGGCGCCAACCAATTCAAAGTCATCATTTTTTTTGACCATCGAAACGGTCTTTTGACCCATTGACCCCATAAATCCGGCAACTAAAACTTTAATCATGAAGAAAACTCCCTTGTTTATCCAAAATAATGTGGCTTATCCAAATCAACTCGAAATTAGCTTCTAGCCATCTCAGTGCCATCAACGGGGATGTCAGCCAAATCGCTAACGCCCAAGCGTTGTGCCAAAATTGCTTTTTCATCGTCATTGAGTGACAAAATTGGTAAACGGCAATCGCCGGCGCCAAAGCCCTGAACATTTAAAATGGCCTTTACACATGATGGAGATGGGTACATGAACAGTGCTTGAATTTTTGGTGACAGGAATCGCATCAAATTACCTGCGGTTGTCACGTCACCTGATTCAATGGCATCGTACATCCGGCGCATTTCGCGACCATAGATGTGAGCGGCAACTGAGATGACACCATTGGCCCCAACTGTTTTGGCAGAAAGTGCCTGGGCATCTTCTCCGGTATAGACGTTGAAATCATCTGGTGTGTTTTGAACCAAATATTCCAAGTCATCGAGCGAGGTACACTGCTTTACACCAGCAATGTTTGAGTTGTGTGATAATTCAACAACCGTTTCATTAGCCATCGTGACGCCAGTTCGCCCAGGAATGTTGTACATAATCAACGGAATTGGTGACTGTTCGGCAACGGCGGTGAAGTGCGCAACCATTCCGCGTTGATTTGGTTTGTTATAGTATGGCACAACGACCAGCGCATAATCAATGCCGGGAATGTGGCCAACTTCAGCAGTTAACTGAGCGGTTTCAGCGGTATTGTTGCTACCGGTTCCGGCAATAATCGTGCCTCTTCCGTTTACGATTTGGGCAAATCGGGTGTACAATTCAATTTTTTCGTCGTGGCTCAACGTCGGTGTTTCACCCGTGGTCCCACCGATGACAAATCCGCGGCTGCCGGTGTCAATCAAATGGTTGGTTAGTTTTTCCAAACCGTCGAAGTTGATGCTGCCGTCTTCACTAAATGGGGTCACAATTGCTGTCATAATATCTGCGTTAATCATAAGAATCCCTACTTTCTTTTAATTGGTTTCATTTTTCATCCGGTATTCAAGAAACTTGGTAATCGATTCAACGCCCTTTTCAATTGAAGATTCCTTAGGATTGAAGGTCGCCGAGTGAAGCTGTGAATCATCATCAACTCCCAACCAAAACATGGTGCCGGGAATCTTTGATAATAGGTAACCAAAATCTTCGCCGGTCATTGCCGGTTCCGTTTCAACAAACTGCGTATCTGGATCCTGCTTGGCAAAATCGATGAATCGTTTGGTTAAGTCATCGTTATTTTCAACCGGCAGGTAACCACCCTGGTTAAAGTCAATGTTGACCTCGGCACCATAGCTGGTGGCAACGCCATTCGCAACCATCTTCAGCCGGCCGACGATGTGTTCGATCATCTTTTGCGTCAACCCGCGAATGGTGCCTTCGATGCGGGCGTTTCCGGCAATCACGTTTCTGATTGTCCCAGCTTCCAACTTACCAAAGGTGATCACACCACCCTCGATTGGATTGACGCTTCGAGAGACGATGGTTTGCACTTGGTCAATGAACTCAGCGGCGGCAACCACCATATCGTTGGCATTCTGCGGATAAGCCGCGTGGCCACTTTTGCCGATGAGATCAACGTTGACTTCTGTCGTTCCGGCAAACAGGGTTCCCATTCGACACCCAATCGCGCCAGCTGGTAAACCAGGGTTATCGTGGAGACCGTAAAACTCATCAGGTCGCCATTTCCCCTCAAAGACCCCCAGTTCGTAAGCAACCTTGCCGCCGTTTTCGCTCTCTTCAGCAGGTTGGAAGAAGAAAATTAAATTATCGCTGGGCTGATGCTCGCTAAACCAGCTGAGAACCCCCAACGCAACGGTCATATGAATATCATGACCACAAGCGTGCATGATTCCGGAAATCTTGGAGGAAAATGGCAACCCAGTCTGTTCGGTTACCGGCAATGCGTCAATATCGGTTCGATAACCGATCGTTCGCTGTGGATTGGCCCCGGCTACGTACACCAATAAGGCGGTTGGTAACTCTGGAATCTCCCTGACTTCAAGGTGGTCCTGATTCATTGATTGAATCGTTTCAAGCAGGTAGTCGTGGGTCTTAAACTCATGCATCGCCAACTCAGGATATTCATGCAAATGTCGGCGGATATGAATTAAATCTTCCTTATTAAGCAGAGTCATTTCATCACAACTTTCTTAAGTCATCTTCAAGTCCAGTTTCAGAAGTTGTTTTTTCGTCAACATCCTTTACTTTACGGGCAGGCACTCCGGCAACCACCGTGTGTGGGGCAACATCCTTGGTGACAATCGATCCGGCGGCAACAACGGCGCCTTCACCGACGTGGACGCCTTCAATCACGACTGCGTTCGCTCCGACCAGCACGTTGTCGTCAATTTGAACCGGCTTGGCGGATGCGGGTTCAACCACCCCTGCTAAAACAGCACCGGCGCCAATGTGGGAATGCTTACCGACAATTGCACGGCCACCCAGCACAACCCCCATGTCAATCATGGTATCGTCGCCAATTTCTGCACCGATGTTGATAATCGCGCCCATCATGATGACGGCATTATTACCGATGGTCACGTGGTCTCTGATAATTGCGCCGGGCTCAATTCGAGCATTGATATCTTTAATATCCAATAGCGGAACAGCGGAATTTCTGGAATCAGCTTCAATTTCGTAATCATCAATATTGGCTTTGTTCTTCTTCAAGAAGTGTTTAACGTCTTCCCAATCCCCAAACAAAGTTGCGGTGTGCTTTTCAGCAAAGGCTTTAATTGATTTGGGGAACTTGATGTCCTTGATGGATCCCTTCAGGTAAACCTTAACCGGGGTCTTCTTCTTGGCATTTCCAATAAAATCGATGATTTCTCGTGCACTTAGTTGTTCCATTATGACTCTCCCTCTTATTCGAATTCTTCATCTAAAGAAACTAAATCTTCAAACGTCTCTCGTTTAATTGCAACTTGTGACTTGCCATTTTCGACAAACACAACGGCCGGCCGCGGATTGCGGTTATAATTAGACGCCATCGCGTATCCATACGCACCTGTGTCTAACATCGCCAACACATCTCCTGGTTGAGTTGCCGGTAAATCCTGCTTTTGAATCAGAATGTCGCCGGACTCGCAATACTTGCCGGCAATCCGAACGGTTTCTTTAATTGGTGCCTTGGGATTCTTTGCTAACACGGCTTCGTATTTGGCCTGGTATAAAGCGGGACGAATGTTATCGCCCATGCCGCCGTCAACAGTGACGTACGAACGGATTCCCGGAACATCTTTTCTACTGCCAACCGTGTACAAGTTGTATCCGGCAGGCCCTGCGATCGAACGCCCCGGTTCAATCCAAATGGCAGGCATTGGCAACTTAGTTTCGGCAGTCCGCTTCTTGATGGCTTTCACAATCGCGTCAACAAACATTTCCGGTGCGATCGGATCGTCTTCTTCGGTGTACTTAATTCCAAATCCACCACCAACGTTGACGACTTTGGCAACGTAGCCTACTTCTTTATTCCACTGTGCCAACGTATCAATTAGTTTGACAGCTGCCATTTCAAATCCGTTGACCTCAAAGATTTGTGATCCAATGTGGCAGTGAATCCCCAACATGTTCATCCGGTCATCTTCAAGAACCAACCCCAGCGCCTTTTTGGCCTGACCGCTTTGAATGTCAAAGCCAAACTTGCTATCAACTTGTCCGGTCTGGTCATATTCATGGGTGTGGGCTGAAATTCCCGGCGTTACCCGCAGCATCACGTTAATGTGGGATTGCTTCTCTTCTAAAACGTCTTTTAATAAGTCAATTTCATGGAAGTTATCCAGGATAATCACGCCAATTTGGTGTTCAACCGCCATTTCAAGTTCGGCTCTTGATTTGTCGTTTCCGTGGAAGCTGACCCGTTCCATCGGAAAGCCGGCTTTAATTGCCGTGTACAATTCACCGCCGGACACGACATCAATATGACCTTTTTCCTGGTTAATCAGTTGAAACATTGCAATGCAGGCAAATGCTTTACTGGCATAGCTGACGGCAAAATCGACACCGTTATCTTGGAAGACCTTTTGGAAATGGTGAATTTGGTCGCGAATGGCTTTGACATCGTAAACCACTAATGGTGTTTGGTATTTTTTGACCAACTCCAGTGAATCTACCCCGCCGATTTGTAGATGTCCTTCTTGATTCGTAGATAACTGGTCGATTTGATTACTCATGTTTTTTCCTCCAAATATTTACTGTCCGCTGCTCAATCAGATGCGGTCTAGCCATGACGGTATAAAAAAATCCCCTTATCCGGCGAACGCCGAACAAAGAGATTCAGAATTAATATCCATATCATTCCGTATCATTTGTCGTTAGCGCCCCGCAGCCGACTTGTCCGCCGCGACAGTCCAAAGCCTATTAAGCCAAGTCCCAGCGCGCCAAGTGCTACCTCACATGGTGCTTCGGCAACCGCCCCTTTCATTAGCTTCAAAGTTCAGGTAGGAACTCCACTAATTACTGATGTTGGTTGCAACCTCTAATGATTTAATTGACATAATTCTATAATGTTTCTCATAAAGTGTCAACCGCTTTTACCAATCGAATGCAAATTTATGCAAATTCCATCATTCAAACTAATGACTCTTGCAAATTCACTGAAAACTGCTAAAATTCGATTTAACAATCTCTAACCGAATTGTTAATTAATGGGAATATCCAGGGAGTGAATGAAAGTTATGAAAGTCGTTAAGTTTGGGGGCAGTTCATTAGCCGATGCCGCCCACGTTCAAAAAGTAATCAACATCGTTCAAAGTGATCCGGATCGAAAAGTTGTCGTCACATCCGCGCCTGGCAAGCGATTTTCTGGGGACGTCAAGGTAACTGACTTGCTGATCCAATATGCCAACGCCATTATTGCCGGGACTGATGCGACACAGATTTGTGAGACGATCTTTGCCCGCTACCAAGAAATCGGCAATGGCTTTGGGGTTCCAGCGACTATCTTGGATGACATCAAACAGAAGTTAATCGCCCTGCCAACAAAATCCTATCCCAACGACGACTACCTGATGGCCGCTTTCAAAGCCCACGGTGAACGGCTGAATGCCGAGCTTTTCGCCGCCTGCCTCAATGAATCTGGCGAAAATGCCCGTTTTGTGGATCCCAGTGAAGCTGGTATTTTACTAAGCGATGATCCAAACGGCGCGACCGTCCTCGAAAAGACATATGATAACCTCGCACATTTAACATACGGCGATGAAAAGCTCGTCTTCCCAGGATTCTTTGGCTTTTCTGAGGACGGCAACATCGTAACGTTTGCCCGTGGCGGCTCCGACATTACCGGCTCCATTCTCGCTGCCGGCCTTCACGCGTCGCTTTACGAAAACTTCACCGACGTGGACGCTATTTTTGCCGCCAATCCCAAGGTCGTTAACGACCCCCTTCCCATTCACAAAATGACTTTTAGAGAAATGCGTGAGCTTTCTTACGCCGGCTTCTCTGTTTTCAATGACGAAGCCATCATCCCCGCAATTCAAGGACAAGTCCCAATTAACGTTAAGAACACCAACAATCCCGACCTGCCCGGAACATTGATTGTTCCCGAAGAAGATTTCACTTCCAAACGACCGGTCACAGGCATTGCCGGCTCAAATCGGTTTGCAGCACTTTATCTTCACAGATACCTGCTGAACAAAGAAGTCGGCTTCACACTGAAGATTTTACAAATTCTGTATAAGTACGGCGTTTCCTACGAACATATGCCATCAGGAATTGATGACTTGACGATCATATTTGACCGCACTCAGCTCGACCGTGATACAATTAAAAAAATGTGTCGTGACATTCAATCTGAGCTACACCCGGACACATTGGATTGGATTGACGACTACGCCATTATTATGGTGGTCGGTGAAGGAATGCGGGCCCGGGTTGGAACGATTGAAAATATCATCCGACCACTGGCTGAACACAACATTCCCGTTCACATGATCAATCAAGGTGCATCCCGTATTTCAATTATGCTGGGTACCCGCCAATCAGATGCCGATGCGGCAGTCAAATACATTTACGAACATTTTTTTAGAGAGAACCCTTCCGTTAACCGAATTGAATATCAGGCGGAAGTGTAAAAGGAGGCAGCTTCATGGTGGAATTATTAAAGGTTCATGGATCACAGAACAAGTTCTTCATCCTGGATCAAACTGCATTGCAAAACAAGCTCCCACAGCCCGAATTGGTTGCGTTGGCTAAACACATTACCGAACCGGAACAAGGCCTCTTGGATGGTGCCGATGGCCTACTTGTGATTGACGAATCGGACCATGACGGTGTATTAGGCAGCATGCAAGTTATCAACACCGATGGCAGTATTGCATCGATGTGTGGTAATGGATTACGAACTGTATCCCGCTACCTCTCAGATAAGTTCAATCAAGATGCATTCAAAGTCGAAACAATGGATAGTGATTTGGCTGTTCATCGAGAAGCGGATTTGGCCAATGACGTACCGACGTTTAGCGTCGAAATTTCGCCGGTGACATTTGCCAAGGAAACATTACCATTCGATCATTTAGGAACTGACAACTTAATCAATAAGGCGGTACCAGAATTTGCACCCGGTCTGAAGTTCACGGCCATCGCGGTTCCCAACCCGCATTTAATTAGTTTTGTGGACGAAGAAACCATGCACTCCAAGCTTCTGGGTCAACTGGGTAAAATGCTCAACGAACCAAACGAATACTTCCCAGACGGCGTCAACGTCAGCTTCGCCCAAATTCTTGATCGAAACACGTTGTTCGTCAGAACCTATGAACGCGGCGTCGGCTTTACAAACGCTTGTGGAACCGGGATGTCGGCAACCAGCTTGGCATTTTGCTTAAATCACCCGGAAATGGCTGACTTTAATCAGACCATCTCTGTTTATAATCCGGGCGGAATGGTTAAGACACGCGTCCATGATAATGACAGCAACTTCACCATTGACCTGATTGGTAACGCCACGTTTACCCACAAGGTTGAAATTCCAGAAGAAGATCTTCACGCAAACGTTTTAGACCACGCACAAATTTCAGAAACTGGTGAACAGCCGGCCTACCTGCGATTTGTTGAGGGACTTAAGCGTCAACGAGTTTAATCACAACAACAAAGAAGGATTCAGCGAAAAAACGCTGAATCCTTTTTCGTACTGCTTTAGATGTCATTCGCTAAACCACCTAGGGTCGAATCCGTAGCGGGTGATTTCTAGTTTGCATCCCCATTAGAATCACGCTCCGAAACCCACACCTCATGAATCAACTGGTTGGCTAACACCCTGCAAATCATTTCAATCAGCTGATCCTGCATAAATGTGGTTGCGTCAAAGGATGCCCGTTGACCATTGATGGCCACAATCCGCATCCCGTCGGTTTTAATTTCCACTTGGTATTTCGCAAACGTGGCCACAATTGCCTGTAACTTCTGTTCGTTGAGCATTTCATTGGCCTCCCAGTCGTAATTTAAGCCGCCACTCGTCTTGTCTGACCTGGCTTTCTTTTAGTCTCAAATCCATGTACGGCGCGATTGATAACAGAAAATCCTTCACCTGTTCATAGTGGGCTTTGCTTGAAAAATAGTGATTGGCTTTTCGCTGGGATAACTTATCAATTTTTACCTGTAACTGTTTCAAGTAATCTTCCACCAACTGCAAGGTGTTTTCGCGAATACTGGCAATTTGGGCAATCTTTTCGTCATCCGGATCTTCAATCTCCAGCGCCTCTGAACAGTGATACCCCTGCAATTCATCAGCGTCGATATTTAACAGTTGTAAGTCATCGTTCTTGACTGCTTCTTGAAAGCCACCGAGATCCGTTTGCTTCAAATAGTCCGGTAGTTGGCCATCGACCATTCTCACCATCAAGAGCGCCTTTCTGGCGATCCCCTGGCCAAATTTGATATGAATCACAAAATTCTTTTTGCCAATGTAGTTCACATTATCTAAAATCAGTTGCGGATTGTGGGTCACCACTTCGCCCACCGCAAAATATGTATCGTGCTTTGTCTGATAGACCTGGCCAAATTTTGGCTGCATCAAATCACTTCCCAACGTTATTTCTCACATCAACTAGTTTACTTGATTGGCCACTTTTTTCAAAGTCGTGTTTTTCCAAACATACGTTCAAATATTTTGTATAATAGATTTTAGACAAATTGCATTTGAAGGGAGGGCTTTTGATGGCCGTGCATCAAGTTGGTATCAGAGAGTTAGTTGAATTTCTACTTCGGACCGGTGACTTGAGTCCCGTCATCAGCAGTGAAAATACGGCTCAGGAAGGCAGCCGCATTCACCGCAAGATTCAACACAGCCGCCCGTCCTCATACCAATCCGAGGTTGCCCTGAAAACGTCGATTCAATACCTGGACGACGAATACGTCATTAGTGGCCGCGCTGACGGCATTGATGAGCGGGACGGCAAGCCTTTGATCGAAGAAATCAAGACCTCTGACCTGGAATTTCAGTCAGTTCCCGACTCAACGCTTCAGCTGTATTGGGCCCAAGTCAAGGTGTACGCCTACATCGTCATGCACCAGGCAGACATTAAGTCAGTCGACCTTCAGCTCACCTATGTCCAGACCCCCGACGAAAAAATCACGACCAAGACCCTGACAATCAGTAAGACCGAATCGGAACTCTTTTTTACGGCTCTCGTAACCGAATTTGAGCAGTGGATTCAGTTGCGGCATGAACTTGACGAGCGGCGAATCACCTCCGCCAAGCAACTCAAGTTTCCCTTCGCGGATTACCGTCCCGGCCAACACAAGCTGGCTACGAACGTTTATAAGACAATTTTGCTGGAAAAGCATTTATTTGTGGAGGCCCCAACCGGAACCGGCAAGACCATTTCAACCCTCTTTCCGGCCATTAAATCCATGGGCGAAGAATTGATCAGCCGCGTTTTTTATTTCACGGCCAAACAAAGTACCAGACACGTCGCGGAAAACACGATTTCGTTGATGGCAGAAAAGGGGCTCACCCTCAAAAGCATCACTTTAACCGCCAAGGATAAGATTACCTTCCCGGAGGAAAAAGACGTTCCGCCGGAAAAAAATCCATACATGGTGGGCTACTACGATCGTGTCAGACCAGCTATCAAGGATCTCATTCAACACGTTGATCAAATCACTAAAGATACCATTCAAGCATACGCGCAAAAGCACAAGGTGGACCCTTTCGAATTTTCACTCGACGTCAGCTTATTTTGTGACATCATCATCTGCGACTATAACTACCTCTTCGATCCCCAGGTGCATTTGCAGCGATTCTTTTCAGTCCCGGATAAATCAAACTGTTTTCTGGTCGACGAAGTTCACAACCTCGTCCAACGGTCCCGGGAAATGTATTCAGCCACCTTGGAATCATCCCCAATTGACCCTTTAATCCGCCAGCTTTCAAGGAAAAAAGCCAGCAATGAAAAGGTGATTAAACGCCTCCAGTCGCTCAAGCGATCATTTAAACGTTATAGCAAACCCGCATCAGAAACCGTCGATAAGCAGGTTGCCCAACTGGCACCGTTGGATAATTTCAATAATACGTTAGAAACCTTAATTGAAACGATCCACCAATGGTTGGCAACTCAGACCCCCAGCGACACGGTCGATGCCGTTGTGGACTACTATTTGGAATGTCGGCGCTACTTTTTGATCAGTACGTTTTACGATGAAACGTATCGAACGAGGATGATTATCGGCGATCACACCATCATTTTTAGGCAGTTTTGTATGGATCCCAGCAAGCAAATTAAGGCCAGCTTGAATCTGGGACGTGCCGCAATTTTGTTTTCGGCTACACTCAGTCCCATTTCCTATTACCAGCAAGTTTTGGGAAACGAAGAAGACAGTTTGTGCATGATCTCTCATTCATCGTTTCCCCAGGAAAACTGTCAGGTAGTTATCGCTAATAACATTAATACCCTGTATGCCAACCGGGAGAACAGTCTAAAACCAATTTGTGACACAATTAAGACGTTGATTTCCCAGAAAACCGGGCATTACATGATGTTCTTCCCGTCGATGGCCTATCTAAACGCGACCTTAAGCAAATTTGTCGAACTTTACCCAGACGTAACGGTCATTAATCAAAAGCCCGACATGGACAACGCGTCACGAACCGAATTCTTAGACAACTTCCGTTCTGATGATCACAAGACCAAAGTTGGCTTCGCCCTTTTAGGTGGCATCTTTTCTGAAGGCATCGATTTGAAAAATGACCAACTGATTGGCGTGGGCATCGTCAGTGTCGGGCTTCCCGGAATGAATAAAGAATCCGATTTAATCCGTGATTACTTTGATTCACTCAATGGCCAGGGCTTTTCGTTTGCCTACCAACTTCCCGGCTTCAACAATGTCAGCCAAGCTGCCGGGCGGGTGATTCGAACTGACGAGGATAAAGGTGTGATCGTCTTGATGGACCAGCGATTTAATCAGACGCGCTACCGGAGCATTTTCCCCAAGAACTGGTCCAACATCAAAGTCACTCAAAATTCGGATCAACTAAAAAATGTTCTGCATCATTTCTGGCAAAACGGCAATACGTAAGTGTTCTGGTTACAATTTTTACGATTGGGTGTATACTAATAACGCTGTTCGTTAATTGAATTAAAGCCAGGAGGGGTTAAATTGAAATTAGCAATGTATGATAACAAGCCAACATTTGTCGCGCTCCAAAACGGTCAATTCTGGGGTATTCCAATTACTGGTTATGACTCAATCGACGAGATCTTAAACGATTGGCAGAACTTTGTTTCTAAAGTCCTAATCAATTTCAACGACACCAAAATCATTGATAACGACGATGCCGAACAACTCGATGCCCAAAAATTTGAGCAGCCGGTTCAACACCCACGTCAATTACCAGCAATTGGGTTTAATTACCTTGATCACATGAAAGAAATGGACATTGTGAAGCCCAAGCGGCCAAACGTGTTCAATAAATTTGTCAGCTCCTTAGCCGGCCCCCACAATTCAATTCATCTCAGCGGCAACACCGTTGATTGGGAATCTGAACTCGTGATTGTCATCGGCCGTGGTGGTCGCAACATCAGCCGCGAAGATGCCGAAGACGCAATTGCCGGCTACACTGTCGGCCAAGACATTTCCGATCGAACCGTTCAATCAATCGATGGTCCAAGTACCCAGTTTGACCTCGGAAAATCCTTCAAGAATTACTCACCAATCGGCCCTTACATAACAACAATTGCCGACACTGATGATATTGTTTCAAAAAATGTCACTACTAAAGTCAACGGGGAAATTATGCAGCAAGCAACCGTTGATAAGATGATTTTTGATATCCAAACGCTGATTTCGTATATTTCCAGCGTCATTGAACTGTATCCAGGCGATTTAATCTTTACCGGAACCCCCAGTGGGACCGGTGTCGGACGTGATCCACAAGTCTTTTTGAAGTCTGGTGACGTCTTTACCAGCGAAATTGACGGCTTGGGGACAATCGAAACCAAAGTTAATTAACAAATCCCCACTTTAATCAAACAATGCATTAGCAAAAAATGTGATCCTGGGAATACACACAATACAAATAATGGACCCGCCCGAACCTCCCCTTCTTAGGTGATAATTCGTGACGGATCCATTATTTGTATTCGCTGATAATCATTCTTATTTCTTTAAAATAGTTTCAATCCACTGTATTCTGGTTAATAAGGTTTATTCCAGTTAACGATCATAACACATCATGTAAATCATTTTAGTGAAAGGAAATTTAATGACAGAAGCAGAAACACTTACCCAAAAACGAACCAGACGAATCATCAAACAAGCTATGATTAACCTTTTGCAGTCCAAGCGATTCGATGACATTACCGTCAAGGATATTTGTGATAGTGCGCTTATTCATCGCAGCACATTTTATCGTTACTATCAGGACAAGATTGATTTGGCAGACGATATTTTGCACGATTTAACAAGCGAACTGAGTGGCTCTCCTACTGATAAAACGGCTGTTTTAAAACAGATCACTCAATTTATGACTCAAAATGTTGGCCTAATCCGTCATTTGGTCCCTGAAAACGAAAGTAAATTTTATGATGAGTTTCGCCACATCCTTGAAGGGCTGTTTCAGGAGCGCGTTAACAACTCAGATTACCAAAATGACCCCATTGTCACTTTAATCAAAAATTCAACGTCTCCCACTCTTATGATGAGCTTTTTGGCAAATATCATCATGGGCTTCTTCGCCGAACAGTTGGAATATTCGCCGAGCCACTCTTTAGACGAAGTTGAAGAATTCCTGGTCGACATCATCAACAAATTAAATGGAATTTGATTAAATGCCCTTAAGTTGTTCTATGAATATTAAGGAACGGATACGGTGTGAACTTTTGCCTCAGCGACTTTATGATATTTAGCCATCATTCAGTAAAACAACGTCAAATCAACTAAACTTTGTCGGGTTTCTCATTATCTGATTTTCTTTTCCGTAACAGATAAATCACTGCGGGTAAGATAGTTAACGCACTAATCAACGAATAAGCGGTATCCAGAACAGTGATTAGCCCAAATGATTTAAGCACCGGAAAGTTGGAGAACATAATCGCTGAAAACCCGCCAATCACGGTTAATCCGGAAACTGTGATGGCTTGCCCAACGGATGCGACTGATGAAACAATCGCATCTCTCACGGAAATGCCACGTTTCATTTCTTCTCGATAGCGCTCCAGAATTAAAATGGTGAATTCGGTGCCAATTCCCAGAACTAAGGAACTTAAAGCAATTGTAACCGGATTATATGGTGTCCCCATAAGCTTTAATGTTAGCGGTGAGAATCCCAACACCAGCAAAATTGGGACCACCGGATAAATTGCCAGTCGCCAATCTCGATAAATCAGGAATAGGACGATGAAAATAATCGAAAGACCTGCAATAATGATCAGATCATGATTTGCTGAGACGTTATCAATTCCCAGCAGCATCATGACTTGAGCCCCTGCTGGCGAAATCTTCAGCCCGTGATCTGTTCCTTGGATATCATGATCAATCCGATTCATCAGTTGAAGCTGCTCTTTAGATGACATGTCCTTTTTGATCTTGAATTGAATCGTGGCGGAGTGATGATCCTTACTGATTAATGACTGCTTGATAGATGTCGGCATATTGTCAATGCCGGAATTAATTTTGTCTTGATTATCCGACAATTTACCTGATGACTGCTGATATGCGACTGGTAAGCTGGTAACCGCGGTTACGTCAGAATATTTGTCTTCAACCCGTTTGCCAATGTCATTAATTTTTTCCAGTTGTCCACTATCCCGCAAATCATTATCGCCGCCTCTAACCAGATAGGTCAGATACGTCGTTGAGCCAATTTGTTTCTGAAGATACTTGGTGTTCTTCAACGAAGTCATCTGTTGTGGGATCATTTTAGTAATATCGGTTTCAATATTAATTGATTTTTCTACTGAAAAGCCGATTCCTGCCAAAACAATACCAATGGCCAATAGAACACCGGAATGTCTGGTAACCCATTCTGCATAATGACTTAAGAATAGCGAAAGTCTGGAAGGTTGAGCAATCTTTTTGGGGCTGAACTGGTCTGCTTGGTAATTTTTATCTAAGAAAGACAATGTGCTAAACATCAGTCCAAACTCGACAACATAACTACATGCAACTCCGATTGCCAAAGTTAAGCCAAACTGTTGCATCATTGGTGCCTTGGACAAATACATGGACAAGAAACTGAAGATCATGACAATTAGGGCAACTCCAACCGCTGGCCCCATATTTGCAATCGCTTCTGAAATCGATTTTTGGGGATTATGCGTCTTCTTAATTTCTTCTTCGTAACGGTTTTGAAATTGAACGCCAAAATCAGTTCCCAAGCCAATAATAATTGGCAAAGTTGCCATGGTTGCCAAAGTGATGGGGATATTTAGCCACCCCATTAGCCCGAATGTCCATACTAGACAGGCTAAAACAAAGACCAGTGGCAGCAGTCGTCTTCGAACCGGGAAGATGACTCCTAGGATAATTACCATCAAAACGATGGCCAGTACCAGCATAATTGCCATACTCTTGATAACTTCTCCACGAGCCTGCCCGATGATTGCAGGCATCCCACCAAGGCGGGTCTTAATATTGGAGCCGAAATGAGTGTCTCGGATGACCTTATTTGCATCATTGTGAATTTGAACTGCGGAGTTCATATCTGAAGACTTTTTGTTGGTGTTGATCACAATGACCATCCGCGTTGCATCCTTAGGCAACAATTCCTTGAATGTACTTGGTATGTGGCCATTGTCACTTAAGAAAATATCTCTTAACAAATTCGTTGACATGTCTTCAACCTTAGGAAGCATTGGGACAATCGTCTTCGCCAAGCCGGCTTGCTGTTTTCGATTCAACAGTGTCATGGTATATGACTGAAGTTTAGCTTTTTGCTCGGTAGTTAAAGCTTTTTGTAACATTGCCTGTTGCTGTTTTGCCGGCACTGACTGTTGAGCTTGTGCTGCAGCCATTTTCTGTTTTTGAGCAGGCGTTAATTCGCTCATTACATATTGCTGGATCTGCTGCTGTTGAGCAGGAGTCAGTGACTGTTGAAGGTCACGTTGGAGCTGGGCAGTTTGCTTGGGGGTCAGCTCTGCCATTAAATCCTTTTGCAGTTTTGGATCCTTGAAGTTTAACTGCACAGATCCGCCGCTGCCCGCCTTGTCCAACATGTCGTTGAGGGTGCTCACAACGTCCGTTGTATTGCGAACGTTATCTACCTGATTGATCTTATGATCAAATTTGGCTACTTTTTGCATCGTTTCATGTGACAACAAAGTATCTTGTCGTCCGTTCATTAACAAATAGAGCGATTCACCGCCAAACTTTTTCTGATAAGTTTGCGAATACTTATATGCTTTTGAACTTGAACTGACAAAAACATCGTTTCCCATCTTCATTTGGAGCTTAGGCAATCCAAACCCAAACCCAATCGTTAGGATGACAATGACGGTAATCCAGATTTTGCTGTGACGCTGTATATTGTTACTGAGTCCGTCGAACAATCGTTTCAATGTCTACATCTCCTTTTTTTGTGTCTGATTTTCATTTTAAGAGATGAAGTCCAAAAACAAAGAAGTAAACCAAGGCCTTTGTTGCGAAATGAAACAAGACTCAAATAATGTTCGATTATGGAAGCGAATACACATGAAAGAGTGGCAAAAAAGCGCATTGTTTCAAGAATTCAGCTAAGTAATCGGCAAACAAAAAAACTGAGGCAATTTTTTATATTTGCCCCAGTCTCTTCACATGATGTCTGTTAATATTTAGTGTTTCCGAAGAATGCTGACGCCTTCCGGAACCATAAAGTCCTTTTGAATCATCGTTAATTTTCCAGATTCACTGTTACGAGTGTATAATACAGCGTTGTCCGAATTTTGATTCAAGGCGATGACAAAGGATTCATCGTCACTCATATTGAAATCACGAGGGAAGTCGCCTTCCGTTGAAATTCGCTGGATCAATGACAAATTACCTTTTTCATCTGAACTGAAGACAGCAATTGTGTTATTGCCCCGGTTGGAAACATACACGAAGCGGCCGTCTTTTGATACACGGATTGCAGCAGCACCGTTATGTTCAGTCCAATCATCAGGAATCGTTGAGTGGATGTCTCTCAAGGACAAAACGCCCTTGTCGGCATCGTAATCCAGTACGGCAACGTTGCTGCTCAACTCACCAACCAGATAGGCAACTTTCTTCTTGGCATCGAAGTAAATATGACGGGGACCATAACCGTCCTGCATTTGTAATTCGCTGACGGGTACTAATTTACCGCTGTCTTCCAAATCATAAATAAACACTTTGTCGACACCCAGGTCAACGGCCACAATTCGGCCCTCAGGAGTTAAATTGATATAATGAGGATGTGGTCCGTCTTGTTGCTCCTTGCGGAATCCAAGGGTGCCCTTGTCCATAATCCGATCGGCCTTTGAAATGGCACCATCATCGCCAATTTTATAGGAATTAATCGTTCCGGCATGATAATTAGCGGTGAAAACAAGTTGTTTGTCTTCATCAACCGAGATATAAGCGGGTGATGTTTCCTGGTCGTGAATTGAGGCAATTGGCTTTAATGGGAAGTCATCTTTAGTCCCATCCCATTCGACAAAGCCACCAGTTACATTATCCTGGTCATCTTTGACCTTGGTAATCGCGTAAATCCGTTTCTTAGATGATTCAGCCACGTAGGTTGGGTCAATGGCGCTGCCGACAAATTGTAAGTTTTGTAATTTTTTACTTTCAGTGTCTAATTCTAACTGGTAAACACCCTTACTGATTCTTCGAGTGTAGGTTCCAAGCAAATATTTTTCTATCAAGATTGTCCCTCCAACAAAAGTTTATATACTCATTATGCCACATCTAAATCCAAACCAACAAATGTTTGAAAGCTTTTTCACGAAAGGAATTGAATTTATGAAGTCATTTGAAAAATTCCACCCTGTTTTAACCAGCCATCTCACCTTGGATTGGTTGACGCAAACGCCCGTCAAATTAGTGGATGACCTTTATTCAAAGAAAACCATTACAACCATTAAGGCTGAAAAAATGCCAAATGAAATTTTAGATACCGTCAAAAATATTAATCACATCATGCAGCGGGTCATGAACGGCCAGGAATTGACTTGGGGGATGACGGATTCCAACTCTAATCAATTTGTCGGCATCATCAGCTTGGTGGGATTTGAACCCCCAGTTGACACTGGCTCTATTGAATTCATCGTTGATCAAGCTCATGAACGTTACATACCTGAAGTTGTGGAACGAACGATTCAATTTTCAAAGGATCATTTTACTTTCCAGCAACTATCCGTGACCGTCAGTCAACCAACATCTCAGCTAACCGAGCAGTTGCAATCGATTGGGTTCAAGAAAACGACCGAATCTGCTTTGATCATTCAACTTAACTAAACATTGGACTGAATCTAAATAAGTGTAAATATTGAGTCGACATGGTTGAATATTTTTCAATAGCATATTAGAATTGTTCTAAAGTACAGGATGAATTATAATAAACTTGAAAAGATAAATGAGCCAACCGCTCCTCATGGAGGTGCTTCAAAATGACTAACGCAACCCTTAAACATTCACTCGGCCAACTTAAAAAACAAGGCATCCGAATCACACCTCAACGCGAGATTATTCTGGATTATTTAATTACCCACCATAATCATCCTGACGTTGAAACCATTCGCGATGGGATTGAGGCTAAACTGCCCAATTTAAGTGTGGCAACAATTTACAATACCCTTAAGATGCTGGTCGACAATGGCTTGGTCATTGAGCTGCCAAATAATGATGGCGGTATCCGCTATGATTACTTTGGTGTCCCCCACTACCATGCCATCTGTGAAAACTGTGGTAAAATTATCGACATTTTTGATGATGATTATCCAGAGTTGGTCAAGCATGTCCAACAAACAACCCGTGATAAAACCGACTTTTTAGTCACTGGAACTCAAATGGAAGTCACCGGGATTTGCCCAGAGTGCCAGAGAAAGCTACACATCGCTAAGCTCTCCAATAAGTAATTATTACAGGGGCAAACGGTTGATATATCAGTCGTTTGTGCCTGAATTTAAGGATTTTGTCAAGAACTCTTAATATGATTGACAATTTGTCCACCAAAGCCCACAGGGTCGCGTTATATCGCGGTCTGTGGGCTTTTTTACTAGTTGAATTCTCACATACAAATCGTTTATATTAATGTTTGTAGTGAAATCCGGCTATGTAAAAATATAATAAACATTAAAGAAACTTAAAACCGAAACAATTAAAAAGATCTGAAGGGAATAATTAAATTGAAGAAAAGAGCGATTTTAACGGCCCTTTGCTCACTATCATTTGCGGCAATCGGGTTGTTTGGACTCAGTCACACTGCGGGGGCAAGCAGTGTCAATAATTACATTGCAAATAACAACATCAATCACGCCGAAGTAACCTCTTCGGTTTGGAGCGGCTTTCCAAAAAATTCTTACCGTAAAGGCACTGGCAAGCCCGAGGGTGTCGTGGTTCACGAAACCGCAAACCCAAATTCCACAATCTATAACGAAATTGCCTACATGAAAAAGAACTATAACAATGCGTTTGTTCATACGTTTGTCGATGCCAGTCGGATCATTAATATTGCCAACACGGATTATTTAGCTTGGGGAGCTGGTTACCCAGCCAACGCGCGCTTTGTTCAATTCGAGCAAGTTGAGGTCCACAGTAAGTCGGCATTTGCACACGAAATAGCCAACGCCGCCTATTACACTGCGTATATCCTCGATAAATATGGGTTAACGCCAAATGATGCGGCGTACGATGGTAAAGGAACCGTTTGGTCACACGGGGGTGTTTCCAAATATCTGGGCGGTACTAATCACACCGATCCAGCTGGTTACTATGCTTCAGCCGGGAAAAAATACTTTGGCGCAAGCTATACGTTTGCCCAATTTTATCAATTAGTGAAGACGACTTACAACAACCTTCAAGCAGAAGGCGGGTCGGCACACGGTTCACTGACGGCATCAACAGCGAAAAAAGCATATGACAAGGTCACATATGTGAAAGCAAATTCACAGGCGTCATTAGGAGACAACTACAAGTCGTACCGGTTATACAATCATGTTAAGAATTCCCGTGCCGGAGTGAAATCCTACTCATGGGATTCGGTTGGCGCATCCGTCGGCAAAGAGGTTTATATCGATGATATCGGGACCAAGTCAAACGGCCACGATTGGTACCGAATTACCTTCTCAACGGATAGCGGCGCCAAGAAATACTGGGTTTACGAAAAAGCCTTGAATCTTATTAGTTGACAAACATCTATCGACTAATATATGATAACGATAATTTAGAAGACCAAGTAGTGTGATCACAGAGAAAGCGCCGCTCGCTGAAAGACGTTTAAGGACACGAATCCTATCTTCAATACGATTGTCTTAATCAGACACGGAACTTTCCGTTATAAAGAAAAAGTGTGAAGCCTGGCTTTGAATGAGAATGGTACCGCCCGTCATGGGTGTCTCAATTCAAAGTAGGCTTTTTTTATACAAAAATAGGGGTGGAGAATATGGATAAGCGGGTCATTAATGCAAAACGAATCGTGGTTAAGGTGGGTACCAGCAGCTTGATCTACCCAAACGGATCGATTAACCTCAAAACTTTTGACGAGTTGGCATATACGCTCAGTGCCTTAAATAATCAGGGGAAAGAATTAATTCTGGTATCTTCCGGTGCAATCGGCGTCGGGTTAAATAAAATGCACCTTAAGCAGCGACCAACTGAAATTGGGGCCCAACAAGCGCTCGCCGCCATTGGACAATCTGAGTTGATGACATTGTTTACCCAACGCTTTGACCACTACCTGACCGATATTGCCCAAGTATTGCTGACCCACGATATTTTCGACTATCCCAAGAGTAAACAATTCGTTATGAATACCTTTGACTGTCTGTTGAGAGACAACGTGATTCCAATCGTCAACGAAAATGATACGGTTGCCACTGATGAATTGGATCATAAGACCACCTTTGGCGATAACGATCAGCTGTCAGCCATTGTGGCCAGTCACGTCAACGCTGATTTGCTGATTGTGCTATCAGATGTCGACGGCTTCTATGACCAAAATCCCAACAAATGTGCCGATGCCAACCTGATCGAGACGGTTAATTCAATCGACGAAAACGAATTTGGCGTTGCTGGCGGCACCGGAAGTCGATTCGGTACCGGCGGCATGCAAACCAAGTTACTGGCCGCCAAACGGATGTTGGATGAGGACCGGATGATGGTGTTGGCAAATGGTGCCGACCCAAGAATTATCTTTAAGATATTAGCTGGACAAACCGTGGGAACGATCTTTGAAAGAGAGGGTGTCACTCATGAATGATGAATTACTCAAAATAGGCCAAAACGCCAAAGCTGCCGCATACAAATTAAACTTACTGGATACGGTCACTAAGAACCAAGTCCTCAATGATTTTGCGGAGGCTTTAATCAAGAATACCGACCAAATTCTGGCTGAAAACCAAAAAGACATTGCCAACGCCACAGACATGCCGGCAAAATTCACTGACCGACTCAAGTTAACCGGGCAACGAATCAGCGACATGGCGACCGGATTGAAACAAGTGGCCGCCCTGCCCGACCCGATTGGAAATATCGATAAGGGCTGGCAAAATGACGCCGGCTTAAATATTGAGAAAAAGCGGGTTCCGCTGGGCGTGATTGCAATGATCTTTGAAGCCCGCCCAAACGTAACGGTGGATGCATCCGCTTTGACATTTAAAAGTGGTAACGCCGTTATTCTTCGGGGCGGCAAGGAAGCCCTGCATAGTAATTTAGCGTTGGCTCAAGTCCTGCGAGACGTTTTGAAACAACATGACTTGGACGAAAACAGCATTCAAATTCTCCACGACACCAGCCATGAAACGGCCAATGAGTTGATGCATTTAAACAAGTACGTGGATGTCCTCATTCCGCGTGGTGGTGCCGGGCTCATCAACGCCGTGATTAAAAACGCGACTGTTCCGGTCATCGAGACGGGTGCCGGTAACTGTCACATTTATGTCGACAAGGATGCCGAACTCCAGATGGCAATTGACATCATTGTTAATGCCAAGGTCCAACGACCATCTGTCTGTAACGCCGCCGAAAAGGTCTTAATTCACCAAGACGTCGCTGAGAAAATGCTGCCGTCAATTGCCAAAGCCCTTTTTGACCATGGTGTTGAACTTCGTGGTGACGCTGCCAGCCAACGAATCGTTTCAAGCATCAAGCCGGCAACTGAAGAAGATTGGTCAACCGAATACAATGACCTGATCATGGCCATCAAAGTCGTTGACGATGAACAACAAGCAATCGACCATATTAACCATTATTCGACCGGTCATTCAGAAGTCATCATCTCTGATAATTATCAAAGTGGCCAAGATTTCTTGAACAAGATCGATTCCGCCTGCGTCTATGTCAACGCATCAACGCGTTTCACAGACGGTTTCGAGTTTGGATTCGGTGCCGAAATTGGCATCAGCACTCAAAAGCTCCATGCCCGCGGACCAATGGGATTAAATGAACTGACTACCACGAAATATGTTATTCGAGGCGATGGTCAGGTTCGTCAGTAATATAACAAAACAAGGGAGTGTGCCAAAAGGCGGGTTTGCT
>NZ_AZGK01000010.1 GCF_001435315.1 Lentilactobacillus parabuchneri DSM 5707 = NBRC 107865 | reverse complement strand
ACCTACATTTTTAAACTGCCCTTGACACATTTATTCTGACTTCAATTATAATTATGAGTAACTAATTTAATCCTTGAAGGGGGTCTTACTGTTGGCGTCGACAATAAATGAAAAGTTTAAATATGTTATTCAAACAAACAATAAGACTGAGTTTAAACAAGTTGTAGATCGTCTTAGCGGAGTTCACAAAAATCTAACTACGGATCAAAAACAGAAACGACAGGATTTGATTGATAACGCCGTAAAATCATTACGAAAAGCGAGATATCATTTCTAATGATTAAAAAATATAATATATCTCAGTTAATTGACTTAAATATTTTGAATAAATTTGATTGTGGCGAGCAGATAGTTAATGACTTCATTAGAAACCGTGCATGTATCTATGAAGATCAAAACTTAATGTCCACCACAATTTTTTATGATACAGACAAGAAAATGGTGGTTGGCTTTTATTCTATTTCTTCCAGCATTGTTGAAGTTAAGTCTTATTATGACGTAAAAAACTTTAACGAAAAGGTAAGTATGCCAGAAGAAAATCCCTTAGGAGCGTCGTTTCCTGCAATCGAAATTGGCTGGTTTGGTGTCAGCATAGAAATGCAAAGAAGGACCATTGGAACAAGCATGATGGTTACATTATTTGAAGATATCATCCGTTCTAGGTATATTTATAATATGGATTTAGTGATGTCATTGTGAGCGCGCTTCCGGGTGCAGTAGAATTTTATGAGCAGTTTGGATTTAGATACTTACACAAAGATTTTGATCAATTCGGCCAGATTGAACAATCTTATCCAATGTATTTGGATTTAAACTACCTGACTGAAATTTATGAGAAAGAGACTGGAACCAGTATTTATTAGTCCCGAGCTAACTTCTCAAGCATTTTTTGTGCATGACACAATCAAGTCCAATTGCAAACACCGAATGATACTGAAAACAGCTCATATTTTTATTAAACCAGTTCACCGAATACGGTTTTGTAACCAGTCAAGCGGGCTCGGAGCAGTTGATCTTCCGAAGTTGACGTTGTCTATAAGTGTCGACAAATTAAGGATTCAAGAGTTAAACAAACGGAAACCGACGCAAACTTAAAAATGTAAAGTTTGCGTTATTTTTTTGTGCAACCACTTGGTGCTAGCTGATGGGTAGACTTTCCGAAAAGTTATTTGTATATTAGGGACAACCAATCAATTATTTTAGAAAGAAGTTGAATTTAGTGCAAATTGGAAAAGTACTTCAGCAACAAAGGATTCAGCATCACTGGTCACAAGCTGAATTAGCTGATAAGTTAAATATTTCTCGCCAGTCAATTTCTAAGTGGGAACAGGATGTGAGCCTTCCAAGTTTTGCTAACGTTGTTGCGATCAGTGATCTATTCAAAATATCACTGGATGATCTTATTAGAGGAGATGACGAGCTGATGAGCAAGTTGATGACTAACAAAAAAATGAGTCCAGTGGCAAAAATGATATGGTGGGCCTTTGGAATTGCAATTATGATGTACGTGATTTTGATGGTAGCTGGGGTTGGAGAAAAAAGCCTAAATGAGTGGATTCAATTACCACTAATTGTGAGTTTCGCCGGGCTGGTTTTTACAGTTAACTGGCGGCAACTGAATCGTTCTTTATCTAAGCCTGCCATAATCTTGGGAATTATTTTCTTGACTTCGCTGATTGTACCCAATATATATAGCTTTGTTCAGGGATTTATTCAAGGAATGGCTGAATAATGTGACGTTTTCTCTAGAAGATAGGATCATGTTTCAAATTAATAATAAGGAGATATCGAAAGCAACTACAACTTCGATATCTCCTTATTTTATTGCGGTTATAATACCATCTCAGCAGATATCATGAAGATTCCCCCGAAGTACGACAAGAGCCCTTTTTCAGAAAAATAAACACCGGCAAAAGAAATAAGGCCACCGATTATAAATAACAAATGGAACTAATGGCGCATTTAAGTTTCTCCTATACTATGCAATTACTATTTTCTCAAGTTATAGCATAATCAATCCCACTTTATATGAAACCTAATCAAATATTTACAAACAATATCATTTTTTTACTTTCAATTTACATTAATGAAACGGGCAATTTACATTGAACCCCCACAATAATGTTTGTAACGAAATAAATGATTTTGAGGTGAGATATTTGTCAATTACTTTAAGAAACGTCCGTAAAGATTACGACGCCCAAACAGATGTCCTGGAGGATATTTCGGTAAAGGTTGAGACTGGCGAGTTCTTCGTCATCGTCGGCCCCTCCGGATGTGGGAAAAGTACGCTGCTCAGAATGATTGCCGGCTTGACGCCAATTACAGCAGGCGAGGTCAGTATCGATGATAAGGTCGTCAATGACTTACCACCTAAGGCTCGAAAATTAACGATGGTCTTTCAAAACTATGCCTTGTTCCCATTCATGAGTGTTTGGGACAACGTTGCGTTTGGCTTAAAGGCGCGCAAAATGGATCAATCAGATATTAAACAACGCGTTGATAAAGCACTTAAAATGGTTAATTTGACAGAACTGGGTAAACGCAAGCCCCGTGAACTATCCGGCGGTCAACGACAACGGGTGGCACTTGCCCGTGCGGTTGCCAGTGATGCCAAAATTTGTTTGATGGACGAACCATTGTCCAACTTGGATGCCCAACTCCGAATTAAAATGCGTCAAGAAATTTACGCACTGCAAAGAAAACTTGGGCTGACGTTAATTTATGTAACCCATGATCAAGTGGAAGCAATGACCATGGCCGACCACATTATGGTGCTCAACGACAAACACGTGCAGCAAATTGGCACGCCAAGCGAAATTTACCAAAACCCAGCCAATGACTTCGTGGCAAAATTCTTTGGGACACCACAAATTAATATTTTATCAGCCAAACGTTCCAAGACTGATCATCACGTATTGAACGTTTCATCAGACTTGGAAATTGCCCTTGATCAAGAAGTACCGGCAGAAGATGTCAAAATTGGGATTCGCCCAGATGATATGAAAGCTGAAGCCGCGGACAGCATCGAATCCAACGCAGTCGTTAAAAACACTGAATTTCTGGGAGACGAAACAATCGTCTACGCCACGCTTAATAGTGGAGAGAACATTCACGTTGTTGTTCCCGGCCAAGTTAACTACCGAATCTACCAACCAATCAAAGTCAGTGCAGATTCCAACTTGATGTTTTTTGATGCAAAAGGCGATCGATTAAACATTTCTAAGGAGGCTTATGTACATGCTTAAATCACCAGCACAGAGTACGCCGACCACACCACTTTCGGTTGAAAAGACGAAGAATAAGCTGAAAGCCCAGGAAGCTCATTTTTCCTTAAATGCCAAGGATAAGTATTTTGCTTGGATATTCTTGGGACCTTCACTATTGATCTTAGGCGTTTTCATTTTTTACCCAATGTTTCGGACCCTTTACCTGAGTTTATTTTTAACCAATACTGTCGGCAAGGCCACGGTGTTTGTTGGTCTCTCCAATTATATTAATTTGCTAACCTCAGCTGATTATATCTCCAGTGTTGGAGTTACGCTCTTCTATGTATTTGCAGTGACCATCATCACGATTGCGTTAGGGCTATTGTTGGCCAACCTGGCAAGCAAACGCCTTCCTGGAATTGGGATTTTTAGGACATTATTTTCGGCAACTATGGGGGTTTCAGTCTCCGTTGCCGCTATCTTCTGGCTATTCATTTTTAACCCGTCAACTGGGTTCTTGTCCTTGATCAGTACCTGGATGCATTTGCCGCAAATCCCCTGGTTAACGAATCCGACTGCAGCGATGTGGGCAGTCATTATTACCACCGTTTGGATGAACCTGGGCTTTACGTTCTTGATTTTACTTGGCGCAATGTCCTCAGTTCCAACCACGTTGTATGAAGCAGCCAACATTGAGGGGGCTTCTTCTCGGTTCCAATTCTTTCACATCACGGTGCCATCAATCTCGCCAACCTTGTTCTTCGTATCCATCATTACCTTGATTGAATCATTTAAGAGCTTTGGCCTGATTGATTTGATGACAAAAGGTGGCCCAACGAACGCAACAAATATGCTGGTCTACCGTATTTACAAGGATGCCTTTTACAGCGGTAATTATGCTCAGGCAAGTGCCGAATCCATTATTCTCACAATTATTATCGCTGCCTTCACATACCTTCAATTCAAAGTCTTAGAAAAGCGGGTGAATTACTAATGGATATCGTCACAAAGCCGAAGTTGTCCCGGCGAATTTGGGACTATGCACTACTGACAATTCTCGCAATTGTTGTTTTAGCACCGTTTCTGATCGGTCTGTGGACCAGCTTTTTACCAACAATGCAAATTGCTCAGGGAAATTTCTTGAGCACCAAAGTTTCCTTCCAGAACTATATTGATGCCTTTACGCAAACGCCAATTCTCAGGTATCTGGGAAATAGTCTGGTGATTTCAACGGCTACCATGATTGCCCAACTGATCTTTTGTTCGATGAGTGCCTATGCATTTGTCTTCTTGAAGTTCAGGGGTCGTAAATTCTTATTTGGTTTATTTTTGGCAACGATGATGCTGCCGTTTGAAGCTGAAATCATTCCCAACTTTCAAACAGTTAAAGCAATGGGCCTGTTAAACAGCTACTCAGTAATGGTGATTCCATTTCTAACATCAGCTTTTGGTGTCTTTATGCTCCGTCAGTCATTTATGCAAATGCCAATTGAGTTAAAGGAAGCTGCTGATATTGAAGGGCTCGGTCACTTTCAATTTTATTGGAAAATGGTGCTACCCTATAACCGCATTCCGCTGATGACTTTGGGTGCCTACAGCTTCTTGGGCGCTTGGAATCAGTACTTGTGGCCAATGCTGACCACCTTCAGTAATGATTTTCGCCCGGTTCAAAATGGATTGCGTCAACTTCAATCTGAAGAGACATTTAACGATTGGGGCATGATTCAAGCTACTGCAGCGATCGTGGTCATTCCAACCTTAATTGTCCTTTTTATCGGACAACATTACTTCAAGTCAGGTGTGAATGAAGGTGCTGGTAAATGATGAAAAAATTGACAGCATTCCTCAAAGCATATGCGTTACCGATTTTTGCGGTTTTTGCCATTGTCTTGGGTATCGTTTTTGTAAATGGCTCCAAAAATGCGACCTCTGCCAAGGCCGGTCGCACACCAGTTGTTTTCTGGAATGAAATGGGTGGCCCAGCTGAAGTTGCACTTGATAAACTAGTGGATGATTTTAACAAGTCACAAAACAAGTACGAGGTAATTCCTCAATACCAAGGGGCTTATGATGAAGCGGTTCAAAAGATTATCCAAAGTCACGGAACGAGTGCGTCGCCTGCATTATTCCAGTCGTTTGATATTTCAACCGCGCAAATGATGCACAGTAAGTACACCACCCCTGTTCAGAAGTTTATTGATGAAGACAACTATGACGTCAGTGACATTTCACCTGTTGCCCGATCGTTTTACTCAAACAAGGGTAAGCAGCTGGCCATGCCGTTTAATACGTCACAACCGGTGTTATACTACAACGCATCATTGTTCAAAAAGTATGGTGTAACGCCACCTTCCAAATCACCAAGTTATAGTGAGGTTACCCGAGCAGCTAAAGAGCTTTACGAAAAGTCTCATCACAAGGTTAAGGGGATGACGATGGAGATTTATGGCTGGCTGATGGAAGAAGCTCTTGCCAACGCACATACGTCACTCATCAATAACGGTGATGGTCATACGGGAACGCCAACTAAGATTAATTTGAATAATCCAACGACTAAAAAGTTTTTGAGCTGGATTCGAACGAATATTAAATCCGGCGACTTCGTCAACTATGGCTCTGGTTCGAGTGCCGAAAACAACGAAATTGCCGCATTCCTGGCAAATAAGTTGGGTATCTTTGTTCAATCATCAGCCTACATCGGTCAGTTAACGACCGGGACCAAGAACAAGCTGGGTATTTCATACTTCCCACATCCAGATGGTGTTAAAGCCAATGGTGTCGGGATCGGTGGTGCGGCTCTGTGGATTTCAAATGACAAGCCTAAAAAGACGCAAAGAGGTGCATGGGAATTCATCAAATTCGCCGAAAAATCCAAGAATCAAGCTGAATGGCAAAAGGCCACCGGCTACTTGGCTTTGAACAAGAACTCACAGAAGGAAAAAGTCTTGCAAGACTTGTACAAAAAGATTCCTGCGGCCAAAGTTCCTGGCGAGCAGTTGGCCAGTGCCAAGCCAAATAACACCAACTCCGGAATTTTGATGGAGGGGATGCAGTTGACTCGTGAACTGGAAGAAACGGCGATGGAAACCGTTTATGACGGCGGCAATATCAACAGCGCATTAAACACCGCTAATAAGGCGATGAATGCGAACCTGAAGACGACCAACAAAGCAAATGGCAGATAGCTTCCATTAAGGCATGAAGACGTCTTGAAGGGAAGCATATTAAGAGAGTTGAAGGACTGAAAGGAAGTCATAATATTGACTAATAGAACACTGATTTTTGGACACCGCGGGTACCCATTTAAATTCCCCGAAAATTCTTTAAAAGGATTCAAATATGCCATTGATCATGGTATTGATGGCTTAGAATTTGATGTTCACCTGACTAAAGACAATGTTCCCGTCATCATGCACGATGAAAAGATTAACCGAACGACAGACGGTAGCGGACTGATTCGTTCGTATACTTTGAAGGAACTTCAACAGTTTCATATGCGGGATGGCGAGACCATTCCGATGCTAAAAGACCTGTTGTCATTGGCCGTTCACCGTCCAGTTCATTTGAATCTTGAGTTCAAGACCAACAAGATTCATTATCCCAACATTGAGCAAATCGTTCTTGACTTGGTTAAGCAGTATGACTTGACGTATCCGGTGATCTACTCCTCGTTTAACCTGGACTCATTAAAGAAGGCTTACCAGATTGATCCAAGCCAACAATATTGCCTGTTGTCTGATCACGTGATTAAGGATGCTAAAGCCCTGATCATCAAGGAGCACCTCGCCGGACTTCACTTGAGTCACTATCAGCCGTTAGCAAACGTTGATGAGCGAATTTGGACGGTGGATGATCCAAAGACGCAAGAGAAGCTGCTGGCGGATCACGTTGCCGGGATTATCACAGATAATTTTGAGCAGGCGATTCGGTTGAAGAATCGTCCAGTTGCAATGTAACTTTGGACGTTTTAAATTAAGGAACTGTATTTTGGTTCCTTTTTTTGTTGGTTTGGGATTTGGTATTAAAAGTGTTGACAATTAAAATTAAGCGGATATAATAGTTAGCATGCTAATTAATTGGGGTGCTATGTGACTTTTTCATGCACAAACTCCACATATAGTTAGCATGCTAATAAAAGCTTAATGGAGATGAAGAAATGTTTAAACTACTAAAACGACTTAATAAGCGAGAATATGCCATGATCGCAATCAGTACGATATTCATCGCCATTCAAGTATGGCTTGAATTGAAAATTCCTGATTATATGACCCAAATTACCACTGCTTTGGGAACTTCAGGAAGTACGACAACGGATATTTTGGATCCTGGATTAAAAATGTTGGCTCTTTCTATTCTGAGTATGTGTTCGGCAATTATTGTCGGTTACTTTGCCGCACACGTTGCTGCTGGATTTAGTGCCAGAATTCGGGGCAAAGTCTTTAACCAAGTGATGGATTACTCAACTGAAGATATTAATCAGTTCTCAATTCCAAGCTTGTTGACCCGGTCAACAAATGATATTACTCAGATTCAAACATTCATTGCAATGGGGATGCAAGTTATCATTAAAGCACCTATCACGGCAGTATGGGCCATCACGAAGATTGCAAATAAAGGATGGCAATGGACTTTAGCCACAGGAATCGCTGTAGCACTTTTAGTAATTGCGTTGACGATTATCCTATCTTTGGTACAGCCAAAATTTAAGATGGTTCAGAAGTTAACCGATAAATTAAATCAAACAACTCGTGAAAACTTAAGTGGACTGCGGGTTGTGCATGCTTTCAATGCTGAACAATTCCAAAATCAAAAATTTGATAAAGCTAATCATGAACTGACCGGAGCTAACTTATTTGCCAACCGGGTTCTCGCTTTGATGAACCCAGTAATGACGTTAATCTCTAATGGTCTTACCTTGGCAGTCTACGCAATTGGTGCGGTATTAATTGAAAATGCAGCAATGGGTGCTGGACGGCTAACACTGTTTAGCAATATGATCGTTTTCTCATCGTATGCGATGCAGGTTATTTTAGCGTTCCTGCTGCTATCAATTATTTTTGTCATTCTGCCCCGGGTGACAGTTTCAGCTGGCCGAATCAATCAGGTTTTGAGTGTTAAACCAAACATTAATTATCCGGACAAAACCCAGCAGACGCCCACATCCATGGGAACAGTTGAATTTAGGGATGTTTCCTTTAAATTTAAGGATGCCGAAGCAAGTGCCATTGCACATTTGTCATTCAAGGCTGAACCAGGACAAACAGTCGCTTTCATCGGATCGACCGGTAGTGGGAAAAGTACCGTTTTGAACTTGCTTTCACATCAATATGACATTACCAGCGGACAAATATTAGTCGATGGCGTGGACATTCGTGACTACTCTGAATCGGATTTGAATAATCGTTTAGGCTATATTCCACAGAAAGCTGTTCTATTTAGTGGAACGATTCGTTCAAATATTAATTTTGGTAAAACCAATCAAACAAGTCCAATGAGTGATCAACAGATTATCGATGCTCTTAAGACAGCTCAAGCATGGGAATTTGTTAGTTCGAACGAAAAGAAGCTGGATGCACCGGTTGCGCAGCACGGGGATAACTTCTCTGGCGGCCAAAAACAACGATTGGCGATTGCACGGGCAATTGCGCGAAACCCTGAAGTATTGATGTTTGATGATTCCTTTTCGGCTTTGGATTATGCAACTGACCGGAGACTTCGGGATGCCTTGAAACAAAATCGCCGTCGCACAACGAAACTCATTGTGGCACAGCGGATTAGTACAATTATGGATGCAGATGAGATTGTGGTACTAGATAAAGGTAAAGTTGTGGGTCAAGGAACCCATCAACAATTATTGAAAAATAATGACGTGTATCAAGAAATCGCATACTCACAGCTGTCAAAGGAGGAATTGGCGTAATGACAAAACAAACGAATTTAATTCCCGGTATCAAAAAATATGGTAGACCTTATATTCCTCAAGTAATTATTGCTGTTTTCCTTGCGGCATTTGGCAATATTGCGACAATTGTGGGTCCTAATCAACTAAGTAAAATTACGAACTTAATTTCCAAGGGGCTTCGGGGGAGCATTGATGTCAGCCAGGTTATGAGAATTGTGGTAATCTTAGGGATCATCTATGGCGTCGGCGCACTGATGTCTTACGGACAAGGGTTTTTGATGGCAAATGTTTCGCAGAATTTTACCCGAGATTTGAGAACTAAGATTAGTCAGAAGATTAATCGTTTACCGATTTCCTATTATGACAAGCACGATGAGGGTGACACCTTAAGTCGGGTTACCAATGACTTGGATACTTTTGGTCAGGCCCTCAACCAAAGCTTAGGAACACTCATATCATCTATTGTGTTGATTGTTGGAACCATTCTCATGATGACGGTCACTAACTGGATTCTGAGTCTCACGGCAATTGTGTCCGCCTTTATCGGAATTGTTCTAACCGTTGTTCTTCTTCAGCACTCTCAAAAGTATTTTAACCAGCAACAGAACAATCTCGCTGACGTATCGGGCTATGTTGAAGAAGTTTATTCCGGCCATCAGGTGGTCAAAACTTATAATGGCACTAAAAATGCGAAGAAAGAATTTACAGACCGCAACCAGAAATTGGCAAGCAGTGTTTGGAAATCTCAATTCATTTCCGGAATTATGCAGCCATTGATGACATTTATCGGGAACTTAAGTTACGTTTCCGTGAGTGTAATTGGCGCTTTGCTGGTGTTAAACAATACAATTTCAATCGGCGTAGTTGTCGCCTTCATGGTATATGTTAGAATTTTCACACAACCACTTTCTCAAGTCACTCAAGCATTTTCCAGCCTCCAGTCAGCTAAAGCTGCATTGCACCGAGTCTTTGAGTTTCTCGAAGAACCAGATGATCAAGCTGACCAGGATGCAGACACTGAATTAAAGGATGTCAAAGGCCGGATTGATTTCGAACACGTTTCTTTTGGTTATAATCACAATGAAACAATTATTAAGGACTTTAATGCCCATATCGAACCTGGCGAAAAAGTAGCCATTGTTGGCCCAACAGGTTCAGGAAAGACGACGTTAATTAGTTTATTAATGGGCTTTTATCAAATTGACGAAGGCTCGATTAAGATTGATAATAAAAACATTAACACCATCACGAAGCAAAGCATCCGTGATCAGTTTGATATGGTTCTCCAGGATGCTTGGCTCTTTGAAGATACCATCATGAACAATTTGAAATATAATGATCCAAACATTGATGATGATCAAGTAATTGAAGCGGCCAAAGCGGTTGGTATTGATCATTTTATCCGAACGTTGCCAAAAGGGTACGATACCGTTCTTAATGATTCAGTAACGCTATCTGTTGGCCAAAAACAGTTAATGACAATTGCAAGAGCGCTTGTTCGAAATCGGCCAATGTTGATTTTGGATGAAGCTACTAGTTCAGTTGATACTCGAACTGAAGAACAGCTTCAAAAAGCCATGGACATTTTGACCAAAGGACGCACATCGCTGGTAATTGCCCATCGATTGTCAACAATCAAAAATGCCGACAAAATTATTGTGCTTAAAGATGGTAAAATCTTAGAGACAGGAAATCATCAAGAATTGATGAATGAAAATGGCTTCTATGCTAGTCTGTACAACAGTCAATTTGAAAGTCTAACTGCATAAGAGAGGAGCACAAATGAATAATTTTCAATTAGGGCCATTAATCAAAGCTGTTAATACGCTGTTTGAACGGGAACTGGATAACCAACTTTCTGCAAGAACCGATGTTCCAAGTTTGACCGGAGCACAAGCTAGACTGTTGGGATACCTGTTAACCCACGCCGAAACGATTGTTTATCAGCGTGATCTGGAAAATATATTTCATTTAAGCCGGCCAACTATTAACGGACTAGTCAAACGATTGAGGGAAAATAATTTTATCACCGTTTTTCCATCATCTGAAGACAAAAGATTCAAACAGGTTCAGTTAACAAAAACGACACGAGAACAAATGGAGGCACACCAAAAGGATTTTGAAAATATATTTGTTCGGATTGAAGGTCAGATGACCAAGGGGATGACTGAAAATGATGTTGAAACGTTCAGGACCTTGCTTGGAATTTGCTTGAAAAATCTACAAAAATAACGAATAAAAGGCAGTTTTGCGACACCAATCTCTAAAAGCAACTAGATTTAGACTGTAACAAAAGTGATTCATCGACAACTTAGTTTGTTCGGTGAATCACTTTTGTTATGGCGCCTTCTGTCACAATCTTTTCTTTTAGTATTTAAACTAATCATTCAACCAAGGCTGGCAAACCCAATCTTTTCAGCCACACAGAATCATTCAAAGTTACACGGACAAGCAAGTTGTTTCGATCGATGTTGCCAAAGTTTCGACTACGGGCAGATTGGTTCGTTGCTTAACCTGGGACGTCCTCGTGGTTCATACCACAGGAATAACGGGAATTTGTGATAGAAAACAAAAAAATCTAGGATCGGGTTTCGTCAGCAGCCGAAAAGTGGCTTTGACGGAATCTGATCCTAGATTTTTGCTTCATTATTTCGTAACGTACAAGCCTTTATAGCCGTTGCTCATGCCGGCCGGATTCCACACAAATCCATGGATATTCGTCCGCCAGAGTTGCGTCGTTGCTGGCTGGTACAGTGGGACAATTCCTTGATCTTTCATTAGGACTTTTTCAGCATTCACCAAATCGTCATAACGCTTGTCAGGATTGTTGGCATCGGTTGTCTTAGATGCTTCAATATACTTATCGTAAGTCGCGTTCACCCAATGACCGTTGTTAGTTGGATTGCTCTTTGTCAGCAGGTCCAAGAAATTGATTGGGTCCGCGAAGTCAGCGCCCCACGAGGAAACGACTAAGTCAAAATCACCGCTGGTTGAGCGGGACAATTTGCTCTTGGTGGGTACGTTATGAATCGTGATGCTCAATCCAGGTAGCTTGTTGAATTGACTCTGCAGGTATTGAGTCGTCTTTTTTGACTGATCTGTATCGTCACTTAGAAGCGATAAGTGGAGCTTCTTTTGACCAACTTGTTTCATGCCTTGCTGCCAAAGTTTCTTCGCCTGGGACTGATTATAGGCGACCCCATCTTTTTCATAGGCATCCTTGGCAAAATCAGCACCGGTCTTTGGATTACGGAAGAAGTTGGTTGAAACAAATCCCTTGGGTGCCGTTGAGCCGTCACGAAGAACTTGGCTGGCCAAAGTTTGTTTGTTAATGATACGAGAAAGTGCTTGACGAACTTTGGTATTCTTCAATGCCTTCACCCGTTTTTGGTTCATCTCCAGGTACATGGTCGAGCCGCCGACAAACTTTTTAAACTCGGGTCGATTCTTGTAGGTTGGGACTTCTTCTCCCGATAGACTAATCACATCGAGTTTATTTTGTTGGTAGAGTGACAATCCCGTACTTGGTGTTTTGATCACTTGGAAGTCGAGTTGGTGCGCCTTAACGTGTTTCTTGTCCCAATAATTGGGGTTCTTTGTCATAGTCCAAGTATCGCTGGTCCCGTTCCATTTGGAGAGGACAAACGGACCATTGTACGCGGTGGTTGCACTACTGGTTCCATATCGACTGCCATACTTCTTAACTGCGGATTCCTGTTGTGGGAAAAAGGTTGGAAATGCCAGTAATAGTTTGAAGTAAGGAACCGGGTGGCTAAGTTTGACCACCAATGTGTGGCTGTTTGGCGCATAAACACCTAATTTATTGGCAGACAGATGGCCCTTTTGGATGGCACTGTAGTTCTTGACACCTTCAAATAAATAGGAATACCCAGCAGCCGTTTTTGGATTGACAACTCGCCGCCAGCCGTAGACAAAGTCTTTGGCGGTCACAGGTTGGCCGTTATTCCATTTGTCGTTTGTCCGCAATTTGAACGTATAAGTTAAGCCATCGTTGGAAACTTTGGTGCTGGTAGCGAGGGCGTTTTCAATTTTTGATTTTGGCCCCAAGCGATAAATTCCTTCACTAATTTGGTAGAGGGGCGTCAAGCTGCCGCTATCAGAGGCTTTAGCGATGTCCAAAGTAGAAATCTCTGAACTGGTACTGAGATTGATCGTTTGGTCCTTTGCCATCTGTTTACTGGATTTAGTGGAAGAGCTGTTGTTACCGCAGCCGGCAAGTACCAGCATAACAGCGAGAACGCCAGTGATCATTAGTAAGTGTTTATTGAATTTCACGATTTAAACCTCTTTTTCGACATAAAAACTGCCAGCATCAAAAACCTGCTGGTCAGTTTTTTATTAATTTGTTGAGTTACTTTGAATTTGTTAGTACCAAGGCTACTATCCTATCATGGAATGGCGCACGTGGCAAATATGGTTCATTAAATAGCATGATTGGCGTTGTGGGAATCAGGGAACCGGCTAAGAGCAGTGACTAAAACAGCTTTGGCCAAGCCCGATCAAAGGGACTAAGTCAAAGTTGCATTTTAAATCATAAAATAAGGTCCATTTTATTCAAATTCTTCATACTCATTAGGGTCTTGGCCATCAACTCGACCATCAGGCTTTGATAATTGGTTAATTGCCTGAATTTCTTGATCAGTAAGCTTAAAGTCAAAAATGTCCTTATTTGATTTTTGGTGAACTAAATTACTTGAACGAGGAACAGGAATAACGCCTCTTTGAGAATGCCACCTTAGAATGATTTGGGCAGCATTTTTGTCATATTTTTTGGCCAAATCTTGGATCACGGGTTCCTTTAATGCGGCACTTCCTCGACCAAGCGGACTCCACGCTTCGGTGACAATTCCGCGCTTTTGGTCTTCGTTAACCATGCGCTCGTTATTCCAGTAAGGATGAACTTCAATTTGGTTAACGGCCGGTGTAACGCCGGTTTCATTAATGAGCCGGTCCAGATGTTCCGGTTCAAAATTAGAAACGCCAATTGAGCGAATTAAGCCGCGCTTCTGGGCATCAATCATTGCCTGAAAGGCCTCAACGTAGTGATTGCGCTTTGGCAACGGCCAGTGGATGAGATAAAGATCCAAATAGTCCAAACCAAGTCGATACAGCGTTTCTTGAATAGCCATTGTAGCTTCATCGTATTGATGATACTTTCCTGGTAACTTAGACGTCACAAAGAAATGTGCCCGCGGCATGCCTGATCGACGAATCGCTTCGCCAACCATTCCCTCATTATCGTAGTTGGTTGCCGTATCAAGGCCTCGATAACCTTGCTTGATAGCTTCCATGACCTGTTGAAGTCCAGCGCCACCGCGAATTTGGTAGGTGCCAAACTGGACTTCAGGGATGGTGTAGCCATCGTTCATTGTCATTTCTGGAATTGAATCATTTGCCATTGCTTTACCTCCACACACTTAACTCATAGCCGTCTATATATTAATTACGTTAAAAGGCTATGGATTCTTTTTATTTTTTATTGGTTTAGAAGCGGGATCCTTGACCGGCTCCTGCTCAATTTTTTTGACGGTGATGTACCAGCCGACCTGCATCGATTTATTCGGGTTAATATATTCAACACTAAACTCATATTGTTTTGCGCTTGGACTTTTTTCGATCAAAAGATTTTTGACCGCCAAGGCATCGGCTCGACTTTCGAACCGGAGATTACTATTGGTGCTGTACCCACTATGCTTGCTGGGATCGTTATACGTCTGGTTAAAAAAATCCAGATAGTCTTTGGAGTCGTTCAAGGTATCACGTCCTTCCCACTTTCCATTGTAACCAACATGGCGCATAATTTCATGGTTGACGCAGAATTAAGTGATAAAAAGAATTTTTCAGTACCTACCTTAATTATTTACAGGTATTGAATTGTTTTTCACATAGGAAACCTCTAAAATATAGGATATACGGCGAGGAGGGGATCGTCATGGGAAAAAAGGGCTTGTTACTGGTGAATCTAGGGTCACCAGTTTCACCAAGCAACACCGACGTAAAAGCATATCTGACAGAATTTTTAAGCGATCAAAATGTTGTGACGCTGCCGAAATGGTTTTGGCAGCCAATTTTGCGTGGAATGGTATTGCCCATGCGGACTTGGCGCTCAGCGACTTTTTACCAGCATATGTGGACTAAGGCGGGATCGCCATTAACAGCTTACACAGAGATCATGCAGCAAAAAGTTCAACAGATTTTGGCGGATTGGGACGTCCAGTATGCGATGAACTATGGGCAGCCACGGATTGTAGACGTGTTGCGGCAAATGCATCAAAATGGGGATAGCGATATTGTTGTTATTCCATTGTTTCCTAATTATACCCAGAGTACGCACGATACGATTATCGAAAAGGTCCAGGCGTCCGGGGTTAAAACACACCTGGTTAAAAATTTTGATGATCAGCCAACCTATCGACAAATTTTAGCTCGGCAAGTCGATGATGCATACGCGAAGAAGGATTATGATGCGGTTATCTTCAGTTACCACGGCATTCCGATGTCGATGGTTAAGAAGGGTGACCCCTATCCTCAGGAATGTGTGGCAACCACCCAAGGGGTTCAGAAATATCTCCGCAAGGTTCCTGCAGAAAAGGTGCAGACCGTCTATCAGTCAAAGTTTGGACCGATGCCATGGCTAAAGCCATATTTAAAGAATACGTTGATGGAACTGGCGGCAATGGGCAAACGAAGCGTGTTATTAGTGACACCATCTTTTGTTGAGGATTGTCTGGAGACACTTGAAGAAAATAATGTTCAAAATTACCAAACTTTCAAGGCTAGCGGTGGCAATACCTTTGATGCCGTAAAGCCGATGAATGGAAGTGATGACTTTTGCCAGTTCTTGGCCGATCTCAGTGTGAAACAATTATCTGAGGGGGCTGACTGATGAGTCAAAATGAAACGCATAGAAGCCTTGACGAAATTAATCAAAGCGTCGAGGTTCCAAGTGTTTATGAAACGTCATTTGTCCAAAAATTTTTAGCCTATAGTGGACCGGGCGCATTGGTTGCCGTTGGCTATATGGATCCCGGAAACTGGCTCACGTCCTTGTCGGGTGGTAGTCAATTTCGATATTCATTATTATCGGTTCTGCTGATGTCCATTCTCGTCGCAATGTTTATGCAGACGCTATCAATCAAATTGGGGGTTGTGGCACGCTTGGATTTGGCCCAGGCGATTGCCCAGAAGGTCCCCAAGTCCGGCCGGTATACATTATGGATTATTAATGAATTAGCGATGATGGCGACGGATATGACAGGCGTTGTTGGAACAGCGATTGCATTGAAACTCTTATTTGGCCTGCCACTGTTGTACGGTATTTTATTAACGATTTTAGATGTTTTGTTAGTGCTATTATTTTTAAGATTTGGAATTAGAAGAATTGAATTAATTGTTTTGGCATCAATATTGACGGTTGGGATTATTTTTGGCATTGAAGTTGGCCGATCCAACCCGAATATGGTGCAGATTATTAGCGGTATGGTGCCAACTTCGAAAATTCTCACCAATCATGAAATGCTGATTATGAGTTTAGGGATTGTTGGGGCAACGATTATGCCGCACAACGTTTACTTGCATTCATCGTTGGCGCAAAGTCGCCGTTACGATTATCACGATCCCAAGCAGGTCAAAGAGGCTTTGCGGTTTGCGAAATGGGATTCGAATGTGCATTTGGTGGCGGCGTTCCTAATTAACGCCTTACTCCTGATATTGGGTGGAACGCTGTTCTTTCACACTGGCGGTCAGCTGTCTGCATTTCAAGATGTCTATAATGGATTGAAAAATTCGGCAGTGGTTGGCAGCTTGGCAAGTCCGTTGATGAGTACATTGTTTGCGTTCGCGTTACTGATTACGGGGATGATATCCTCAATTACCAGCACCTTGTCTGGGCAGATTGTAATGGAGGGTTACCTCCATATTCGATTGCCGCTTTGGGAACGTCGATTGCTCACCCGGTTTGTGACTTTGATTCCGATTTTGGCAATTGGGTTTTTGGTTGGATTTAACGATCATGACTTTGAACAAATTATTGTTTACGCCCAGATTGCCTTATCAATTGCACTGCCATTTACCTTATTTCCGATGGTGGCATTGACCAGCAACCGGGATTTAATGGGTGTTCATACCAATCAAAAATACGTCACCATTATCGGTTATCTACTGACGGCGATCATTACAGTCTTAAATCTTCAGTTTGTGTTCGCAGCATTTTAGGTTATGATCAAAAAATGTTAAAGGGGGATTGATCTTGAAAATACTTGGTATTTTAGGGTCACATAGAAGTGACGGCGTGACGAAAATGATGATGGATACGGTCTTATCAGGGGTCCAAGCACCCAATACCACTGAAACTGTTTATCTGGAAGACTTTCCATTTAAGCCGGACCAGGGGGATCAAAAGGATCCGGTATTGGATCAACTTGAACAAAAGATGCTGGAAAGTGACGTTTGGATTATTGCAGCACCAACTTATTGGGGCGGATTAGCAGGAAAAATGAAGGACTTCTTTGACTGCATGCGCCAGCGCTTGGTGCGTTTTGATCATGATGGCGGCACGCATCCGGATCGGTTTAAAGATAAGCACTACTTAAGCATTACGGATTGTTATACCGGTGCATTCGAAAACTGGGTTACCGGTGTGACCGATCAAAGTTTTCGAACGATCGATAAGGTGATGTCAGCTGCCGGGGTCATCAAAATCCATGAATTGGTTTTGACCAACACCTGGGGCATGAAAGAATTACCGGAAAATAAAAAACAGGCCTGCCTCAAATGGGGACATCGCCTGAATTCAGTCAAAAAGAGAGATGATAGTACATTGAAACGATATATTGAATTGTTCTTCATGGTTGCTGTAATGGCCCTGTTAACAATGGGTATTCAAGTTGGTTTGCGGTTGGTTTCCACTGCCGATTTTTGGTGGCGTTACGCATCGTTTGTGGTTATCTTCTACGTGTTGTTAGGATGTATTCTTCATTTCTTCACGGTCGTTAAACATCGTCGTCGTTAATGCAACTCGCCCTTTTTAATCAGTTTATCTTTTACCTTACCCAATTCTTCAGCCATTGCTGGACGAGTTGGGTATTTTTCGATCAAGCCATCAATCCACTTAATTGCGGTCTTGGGATTTCCAAATTCCGCGTAATTCTTAATTCTGCGACCCATTCGACGATAGGCTTGTCTGCTGGGGTTCTTGTCATTTAAGATCACGTTTTGGTAGTAGATGCGACTCACCATATCGGGATAGCTGTTGTAAAGGTGTTCGCTGTAGGTTTCCGTTAGTGAAGGATTCTGCATCACAAGTTGGATCAACTGGTCCCATTGGCCCTCTTTGTCTAAAACATAGGCGTTGTTCTCGGGTGTCAGATGCTTGGCGGCCAGTTGCATGATGCGTGGGCGCTCATTGTTCCACTGGCCGGTCTGCTTCAATAATTTTTTGAGTGGTTCAAACGCATCCGGATAGTTTGCGAATAAGCGTTTTTCGAGAACCTCCTGCTGCTTTTGCTGTTGGTCGGTGGCGTCATAAATCTTGATCAGATACCGCTCCCAAATTCGTCGCCAGCCCGGATCTTTTTCAGATGCCTGCAAGGACAGTCGTTCGGCTAATGGATAATCCTTATTTTGAATTGCATTTTGAATGGCAACTTCACGGATTTCTGGAATATCTTTATTTTCGTTCATAAATTCATAGGCCGCATCAGTTTGGCCTAGTTGAATTAAAATCCGGGCATTTAAGATTTTATCTTGAATTTGCGATTGGACCTGGTCATAGCCGGCTTCAACTGACTTGATAACATTTTTGGAAGCAGTTTGTATTAATTTTGCGGATTTTTCGGTGATGAGCGGTAACACATTATACAGAATCTTATAACGTTGCTCAGCCCAATCGGCAAATAGTTTCCGTTTGAATGTGCGAATGGCTTCTTTGACGAGTGCATCTTTTTGAGTGTCCAAGAGGGTTGGCGCAATGTTGGTGCTTAAATTTTTCATCGCGGAAAAGACGCGGTCAAAGGTATCGGTGAGGGCACCGGAACTACTATCCGCCGTTGAGAGCATCCGGCCACATGTGGTAACCACCAGTAATAATCCGGATAACGCGTGTTGGTAATGTCCCTGACGGAATCGAAGCATGTACTTGTTAATAATGTCATCCAGGGTATTGCAGACGTCAATACATCCCTGATAATCAATGAATCCGTAGGTCTTATTATGGCGAATCGTACTTTGGATGAGCTTTTTTGTTTTAGCAAATTCAGCATCTGTATCCAACTCACCAAATTGCGCGGTAACGTCTTGGAAAAATGAGGGGTCGTATTGTGCCTGGTTAATGATAAACTGACGTAGGCGATCTGGTGAGGCTTCGTTGACAGACTTGATAAGTGACTGTTTTTCTTCTGAATTCATCTTAGGTACACCCTCCTCTTACACTATCGGAATAGTCAAGTCGATATTATCATATTCTTAAGTTGTCTGCCAGCGCTTTCAGAGCTTGAAATAACTGGAAAAATTACAATTTTTCTGAGGTGTCTTCTTCAATGATTTCAATGATTCATAACAGGATGCCTATGATTTGAAAGAGGCACAAATCAAGGCGAGGCTGGCTCATGATGAGTTTGCGAATTACCTTTTAACAGAGAATATGCGAATGCTTACCTGACTGGGTGTCTAAAAGGCACCAGAATGTGGTATGATTGTTACGGGAGCTAAATCCCAAATTAAAAAGAAATATTTTGCAATCACTAGGATCTGGCCGGGGAGAAATCTTCGACCTTTTTTGTTTGGTTTGCGGTTTCCGTATTGATAAGCCAACCCTGAGGATATATAATTAAATTAATATTAGAGGGTTCTCATTTAAATATAATATTTCGAGGGGATATTGCTATGAAGATGAATAAGAAGTGGTTGGTGTTAGGAGCCGTTAGCTTTTCAGCTCTGGCCGTTGCGGCCTGTTCGAATAAAAGTTCTGAGTCTCAATCCAAACCAATTTCCATGCCGACAACCTACAGTGCTCCCGAAAAGGCGACCAAGGCGGGGAATGACAGCACATTGAATGCTGCAGAGGTCGTTGATGCACCCTTCACAGGAATCACGCTGGCAGTTTTACAGGATAATGTCGAAGATTCTGATGTTTATTCTCCGGGTGGCGGTGATCAGCTTTTTAAGAGCAACAAAGACTTCAAGATCGTTAAGGGTGGATTAGCCAATCTAAAGTTAGACCGAAAAAACAACACGGCAACCATTACGATTCGAAAGAATGCCCGCTGGTCGAATGGCAGCCCGGTTATTGCCAAGGACGTTGAATATGCATATGAAATTATCGGCAATCAGAATACGACTGCCCAACAGTATTCGGCCGACATGGCGACGATTAAGGGAATGGCCGCTTACCACAAGGGAAAAGCCAAAAGTATTTCCGGAATTACCTATCCTCATGGTCAAAATGGTAAGCAGGTCGTGATTTCCTACACCCATCTTTCACCAGCCATGCAGTACGCCGGAAACTCTTTCTTATGGGGGACGGTGGTTCCATACAATCACATAAAGAATGTGAAAATTTCAAAACTCTCGTCAGCGCCAGCAGTTCGAAAACACCCAATCTTTGTCGGACCTTACAAGCTGCATAATCAGGTTCAAGGTGAATCAACTGCTTGGGTTCCCAATAAATATTATTGGGGTCAGCAACCAAAGATCAAACACATCAATATCCAAGTCGTTTCTTCAAGCAACGCCGCTGCCGCCTTTAAAGCGAAAAAGTATGATTTTGCGCTTGGCGGTTTGCCCGCTAGTCAATATAAATCAGTTAAGGACATCAAGGGTTATACCTTAGCCGGAGCCCCCGGACTCAGTTATGGCTATTTTGGGTTTAATGTCGGTCACTTTGATACCAAGAAAAACAAGAATGTGATGGATAAACACAGTAAGATGGGCAATAAGAACCTGAGAAAAGCGATGCTGTACTCGGTTGATTTGGACAAGGTCAATAAGAAGCTATTAAGTGGTGTTCAATGGCGACCCAATACCCTAATTCCACCGATTTTTAAAAAATACCATGATTCAAAGGCAGCCGGCTTCCCGTATGATATGGCCAAGGCCAAGAAGCTGCTTCAAGAGGCTGGGTACAAGAAGAAGGGAAAATGGTACGTTCAACCCAATGGCAAGAAGTTGACAATTCACTTCGGTGCCATGCAGGGATCTGCAGCCAGCAACGAAATTTCTCGCTACGAGGTTCAGCAGTGGCGTAAATTGGGTTTAAATGTTCAAATGACAAATGGCCGACCACTTGAAATTAATAGTTTCTACTCAATTCTGGGTGAACCGAAGCAAAATAAAATTGACGTTTTCGTCGGTGGCTGGCAATTGACTTACGAACCAACCCCAACTCAGTTCTACGGCGAAGATGCTACTTATAACATGGGGCATTTTGTCACCAAGAAAAATACCAAATTACTCAATAGTCTTAATAACAATAAAGCTTGGAATCAAAAGTATCGGATCAAGCAGTTTAAGAAGTGGCAGGTTTATATGAATAAAGAAGCAGCTTATGCACCACAGAGTACGCTGTTGAGCTTCACACCCGTCAATCATCGGGTGAAGAACTTCAAGCAGGCTGCTTATAATAATTATCTGTTCCCGACTTTCTGGGATCAATTGGAATTAACTTCTAGGGATCTGAAATGAGTTTAAAAAAGAACTTTGAGTTTGCGTTTTCTCAAAGTTCTTTTTTGATCGTTCCAAATTAAAATTCCCGATCTCGATAATCATTCCAATCCGGCATCTTCGAATGATTCTCCTTGGCAGTTCTAATGTCGTGATAAAATCTAACCTTACGCTTGATATGACGTTCGTTTTTCTTCAAAAGGGTAAGTTGGTCCAACACCCGCTGGTAGTGGATGTCAAGAATCTCACAGGTTTTGTCCAAGCCGGAATCATCGGCCTGTGCTTGGAACAATTCCTGCAGTTCCTTTAACGTCATTCCGGTGTCTTTGAAGCAGCAGATTGCCCCCAGACGGTTGAGGTGTTCTTGGGTGTATACCCGGCGGCCCTTTACTCGGGGAATATCATAGAGCAATCCCAAGTCTTCATAATAGCGAAGTGTGGTTGTAGGTAGGTGGTACATTTTAGAAACCTCAGTGATTGAATAGGTTTTAGCGATTGTTTTCAAGTTGGCTGCCCCCTAAGTCGAAATGATTTTACTTCAAGTATACTTGAAGTGGTATATTTTAGCTAAACAATTTAGGAGATGGCAAAATGTACTCAGCATCCAAAGATCGTTACGATAAAATGGTTTATAAACGCGTTGGCCAAAGTGGCTTAAAATTACCCGCTTTAAGTCTTGGTCTCTGGCACAATTTTGGGAGTGTTGATTCCTTCGAAAATCAAAAAGCCATTATTCACCAGGCTTTTGATTTGGGGATCACTTACTTTGACTTGGCAAACAACTATGGTCCAGAACCGGGCAGTGCCGAAGAAAACTTTGGCCGGATTATGGCGGGTGACATGAAGGCCTATCGAGATGAAATGATTATTGCCAGCAAGGCCGGTTACTACATGTGGCCGGGCCCATACGGTGAATGGGGATCTCGCAAAAATATTATTGCCAGCGCCAATCAGAGCCTCAAACGAATGGATCTTGATTACGTCGATATTTTTTATTCTCACCGGTTTGATCCGGAAACACCGTTGGAAGAAACGGCTTTGGCATTGGATGAATTGGTTCACGAAGGAAAGGCCCTTTACGTGGGAATTTCTAATTATAATGGTCAACAGACAGCCGAAATCACTAAAATTTTCAATGATTTAAAAACCCCGTTTGTGATTCACCAACCTCGGTACAATATGTTTGACCGTCATATTGAAAGTGATCTCCTGCCGGTTTTGAAGAAGGAACATAAGGCTGCCGTCAGCTTTAGCTCATTGGCGCAGGGATTGCTAACTGATAAGTATTTGAATGGCATTCCAGCTGATTCACGGGCACACAAGTCAACGAGTCCCTTCCTGCATGAAGAACAGGTTGAAGAAACGATTAAGACAGTTAAACAATTAAACCAAGTCGCAGCCGACCGTGGCCAGACACTTGCCGAAATGGCACTGGCTTGGAACTTGCGCGAACCGGAAATTGCCAGTGTTTTGATTGGTGCCAGTCGTCCCGAACAACTTCTGGATAACGTTAAAGCGTTGGATAATTTGTCCTTCTCAAGGGAAGAATTACAGAGAATTGATGATATTTTGGCGGCTCAAAGCCCAGTTCAATAAGTGATTTATGGAGATTAAAAGGCAGCCGATTTCTGGCTGCCTTTCTTCTTATTTGTTGTTTATTATCTGGTTAATTAAGGTTGGGTCGAAGTGTAGACGGGACGGTATTTTAGAACCATGTTGACTTTTTTCTGAGTGCCAACGGATGTCCATTGCCCCTTTGTTTTTTGATACACAAACTTCGGCGTGGTTCCGTTTAGCTGAACAAAGAATTGCCCGTCACCCGATTTGCGAACACGATACACTTTTGTTTTGCTGGTTGGCGACAGCTTGGTTGCCGGATCTGTTTTATTATAGGCAACCACACTTTGTCGAATCATATCTTTATACTGGCTGGTTTGATGGCTCTTCATGATAATGCCGACAATTCCGGCAAGCACCACCAGCACCATAAGCGAAAGCATGATCCACATAATGTTGGCCCGCTTCGCATTTTGTGCTTTTTCTTTCTCGTTCATTTATATCACCCCGTTAGAAATCCGTTTAATTCGGAAATAGGATACACATTAAATGTATCACAATCTCTGACTATTTTGGAGAAAAAAGATTAACGGCCAAAATTGTGGCGATAATCAATGTTGATCAAGGTGTACAATAATTCCATTATGTTTTTTTGAAAGGATCAATATCATGAATATCTTGTTGCTAATTGTGGTTGGCTTTATTATTGGAACGATCGTGATTACCCTGGGTGGTGGCGGTGCGGCATTTTATTTGGGGATTTTGACGACCGTCTTTGGCCTGGGTCCTGCAAGTGCGGCTGCCACTTCGCTGGTGACGTCGTTTCCGTCATTGTTGATTGGCTCGTACTCATACTTTCGTCAACATAAAATTAAGGTCGAGGTGGCTTGGCAAATGATCATATTTGCTGTTCCGGCAGTAATTGTGGGATCTCTTTTGTCACCACATATTCCAGTTAAAATCTATTCTTATATTATTGGGGCGGTACTTGCAATTTTGGGTATTCAGACCTTATTCAGCAAGCAGAATGACCATAAAAAGTCGAATAAGTGGCTTGTTCCATTTTATGGCATATTGAGTGGGTTGATGGTTGGGATTGGTGGATTAAGTGGCGGTGGCCCGGTTGTCGCCGGCTTACTGGTTATGGGAGTCGATATGGTCACCGCGGCCGCAACCTCTTCATTAGTGTTGGTGGTTATGACAGCGACCGGACTCGTATTTCATTTATCAGCCGGAAATGTCGATTGGTCGGTTGGCCTTGGTCTGATGTTTGGTGCCATCATCGGGTCGTTTTTGGCTCCGGTGTTATTGGGGAAGTTGGATCCACAAAAATTTACCAAGTACGTCAAACCAGTTGTTGGTGTTTTGCTGACTGTGATGGGAATCATGACGGCTTTAAAATAACGATTTAGTTAAAGGAGAATCCTCATTTTCGGGATTCTTTTTAATTTGATTAATCACAATATGATGCTTTTAATAAAAAAATTGTTTACAAACGATTGCACACAGTGTATTCTGAACTAGTGAAATAAATCACTAACAAATAAAAATACCCTTATGGAGGAACTCAAATGACTGATCGTTTAAAAGGCAAGGTTGCTATTGTAACTGGTGGAACACTTGGAATCGGCTTGGCAATTGCCGACAAGTTTGTTGAAGAAGGCGCAAAAGTTGTGATTACTGGCCGCCATGCTGATATCGGTGAAAAAGCCGCAAAATCAATCGGTGGACCAGACGTTATTCGATTCGTTCAACACGATGCTTCTGATGAAGCAGGTTGGACTGAGTTATTTGATACAACCGAAAACGCATTTGGACCGGTTACCACTGTTGTGAACAATGCCGGAATTGCGGTTAGCAAGAGTGTTGAGGAAACAACGACTGAAGAATGGCGTAAGCTACTCTCTGTCAACTTAGACGGTGTCTTCTTTGGAACACGTTTGGGTATCCAACGGATGAAAAACAAGGGCCTCGGCGCTTCAATCATCAACATGTCTTCTATTGAAGGCTTTGTCGGCGACCCAACTTTGGGTGCTTACAATGCTTCAAAGGGTGCGGTTAGAATTATGTCAAAATCAGCCGCTTTGGACTGTGCTTTAAAGGACTACGACGTCCGAGTTAATACGGTTCACCCAGGCTACATCAAGACACCACTGGTTGATGATCTTGAAGGTGCCGAAGAAATGATGTCACAACGGACAAAGACCCCAATGGGCCACATTGGTGAGCCTAACGATATTGCTTGGATCTGCGTTTACTTGGCATCAGATGAAGCCAAATTCGCAACTGGAGCAGAATTCGTTGTTGATGGTGGTTACACTGCTCAATAAATTTTAACTTCGCAAATAATTCTAACAACTCTTAAAGCGTCCTATCGGCTGTGGCTGACGGGACGCTTTTGCTGTATGCTTAAAAAAAAGCAACAAAAACGATAACCTGGTTTGTGATTGGTTTGCGATGACGCTTAATTTAACCATTTTAGTTTTTTTCTTGCTCATTACGCGGCGTCATAGGATATAAAAGAATCAGGAGGTGAGAACGATGTCGACTTATACAACAGGAGAATTTGCAAAACTGGGTGGCGTCTCAGTGCGAACGATTCAATATTATGATCAAAAGGGCATTTTAAATCCAACGACGATTTCTGAAGGCGGCCGGCGCTTATATACCGACCGGGAGCTTAAAACTTTGCGCCTGATTATCCTGCTTAAATCAATGGGGTTGTCATTGGCGACAATTAAAGACCTGCTATCAGAGGACAACTCGACGCAGGTCTTATCACTGATGCTTCAAGAACAGGAGAAAAACCTCAAACACGAAATGAAAACAACGAGATCTCAATTGGAAATGATTCGCAAAGTTCAAGACAGTCTAACAGATTATTCGCTAATCTCTCAAACTGATTTAGACGGCATCGAAAATATTATGGAAAGCAAACCAAAGTTAACGCGGTTCCGTTGGTGGATGATCACATGGGGGCTAATGATGGATGGGTTGGAGATCTTTGCCGTCATTGTCTGGATCATGTCGGGGAATTGGATTCCAGCTGCAATTATTTTCCCACTTGTGGTCATCATGGCCATTTGGATTGTCTGGGATTATTACAAGAAAGTCGCCTACATCTGCCCAAACTGTCATCAGCACTTTAAGCCGAGTTGGCGGGATTTTGCGTTTTCAAAACATACCCCAAAGACACGGAAATTAACTTGTCCACACTGCGGGTATCGTGGATACTGCGTCGAAGTTTATGATGTCGACCAAGATCTCAGAATTAAATAAGCACTTGCAATAAAAGAGGGACTGAAAACCACAAACTCGATGGTTTTCAGTCCCTCCTGCTATCAAAATTGGTTCGATTCATTACACATTAAGCGTGGCATCAACTTTTTCCGCACACATTCGCCCTTCGTGGATGCCCCAAATAACTAAGCTGGGGCCGCGACGGCAATCGCCTGCGACAAAGACCTGACTGTCATTGGTCGTATAATCCTTATTACGCTTGGTGACATTGAACTGATCAAATAACCACTGTTCTGCACCCTTGAACCCCATGGCCAATAAGACGAGGTCGGCTTTGACGGTGGTTTCATCACCTGGAATCGGTTGGTGATTTTTGACGTGACTAATTCGTGCCTCGGTGACAACGCCATTCTTGCCGTAAAAGGCCGTTGCTGTTTTTGAGTAACTGGTAATGTCACCAAACAGCGCTCTGGCTTCTTTTTGGCCGTAACCATTTTTTTGAACCATTGGCCACTCTGGCCACTGATTGGCTTCGGTTCGTTCCTTTGGAAGAGACGGATTAATTTCCAACTGGGTAATTCCGGCGCAGCCCTGGCGAATGACAGTGCCGATACAATCATTTCCCGTATCGCCGCCACCAAGAACCAATACGTGTTTTCCTTTTAGACTGGTGGTTGCGGCGACACCATCATTCATGATGGCTTGAGTCGACAGGCGCAGGTAATCAACAGCTTGATAAATCCCTTTGAGGTCACGACCTTCAACATCAAGGTTTCTGGCTTCACGTGCGCCGGTGCAGATGACAATTCGGTCAAACCGATTGCGCAATTCATCCGCGGAAATATCCTTGCCGACTTCAGTATTTGCGACCAGCTCGATGCCAACTTGACGTAGGGTTTCAATCCGGCGTTCAACGATGTTTTTTGGAAGCTTCATATTTGGAATCCCATACATGAGGAGGCCGCCAAAACGATCGTCACGTTCAAAAATTGTGACAGAATGGCCAAGTTGATTCAGTCGCCAGGCAACTGAAATCCCGGCAGGGCCGCTACCGATAACGGCGATCTTTTTGCCGGTTCGATGCAGTGGTTTGCCGGAGTCGACCACCCAGCCGTATTTGAATCCCTGTTCGATAATGAATTTCTCGTTGTTCCGAATGGTAATGCCGGGGCCATTCAATGCTTGCACACAGGCCGCTTCACACGGCGCAGGACAAACTCTACCGGTCATGTCCGGTAGATAGTTCGTCTTGGTTAATCGCTCGAAAGCTTGCTGATCGCGGCTTTGATACACCAAGTCATTCCACTCGGGGATTAGATTATCGTTTGGACAACCGGCTACTGCCCGGCCGCCACCGTAGAAAACGCCGTGGTGACAAAAAGGAATCCCACAGTTCATACACCGTGCCGCCTGCTGTCTTCGGTCGCCATCATCCAAGTCTAATTCCATTGCGTCAAAATCTTTGATCCGCTGCATGATTGGACGCATTGGATTGTCTTTACGGCCGTATTTGAGAAAGCCTTTTGGATCTGCCATATTGTTTCCCCCTATTCTTGACCGGTGGCCGTGTAAAAGGCCTTTTCAATGATTTGTTCTTGAGAAATGCCGGGCTTGGTAAATTGATTAATTAGGTCTTTCATTCGGTGATAATCACGCGGATAGACTTTGATAAACGTTTGTTTTTCGGTTTGCCAGTTATCAATAATATGTTTGGCTATTTCTGAACCAGTGTACTTGTAGTGTTTTTTTAGCAAGTCCAGTAGGATGCGGTCATCACCATTTTCACCAATGTGGTACAGGTCGACCAGCTCTTGATTGCAGTTTTGTTCGAAGGTCTGTGTCCAATCATAGACATAGGCGACCCCGCCAGACATTCCAGCTGCGAAATTGCGACCGGTTCGGCCTAAAATAACGGCCACCCCGCCGGTCATATATTCACAGCCATTATTCCCGATTCCTTCAACGACAACCTTTGCACCGGAATTTCGGACGCAGAAACGTTCACCAGCCCGGCCGTTAAAGTAAGCTTCGCCACCAGTTGCGCCGAAGCAAGCGACGTTTCCGATGATTGGCGAATGGGCATAGATAGCACGGGCCTGCTTTGGAGAGGCGACAATCAACCGGCCACCCGAAAGTCCTTTACCAACATAGTCGTTGGCTTCACCAGTTAATTTTACTTCCATGCCCTGGGTAATGAAGGCGCCAAAACTTTGACCGGCAATTCCAACGTAATTGAATTTCATTGCGCCGGGGGCCAACCCGTAGTTGCCGAAGTGCGCCGCGATCCAGCCGCCCATTCTTGTTCCGACGGCTCGCATCGTGTTATCAATTGGCAGGTCAACACTGGTTGAAGTTCCGTTTTTTAAGCTGGCTTTAGCAAATGTATCAAGATCTGGCCAGTCGTATTTGGGCTTAAATGGATTTTTGACTTTGCGTTCAATTGGAATGGTCTTGTTTAAAATCCGGTCATAATCAAGGGTTTTTGCTTTTCCTGAAGGAACATAACGTGGGGCCAAATGCTCTCCGTGGCCAACCATTTGATCAACCGTTCGATACCCAAGTTGGGCCATTTGTTCCCGCAAATCCTGTGCCAAAAAGTGCATCATGCTGATAATGTGTTCCGGCTTTCCGGCATACAGCTTTCTGAGATCCGGATTTTGAGTGGTAATGCCGACGGGACACGTATTTAAGTTGCATTTGCGCATCATGACACAGCCAATTGCCACCATTGTCAGGGTCGCAAAGCTAAATTCTTCTGCCCCCAGCATAATCGCAATCGCGATGTCTCGTCCGGTGAGTAATTTACCGTCAACTTCCAGTGTGGTTCGCTGTCGCAGATGGTTTAAGGCCAGCGTTTGGTGCGCGTCCGCCAAGCCCATTTCCCAGGGCAGGCCACAGTCTCTTGTGGAGTTTCTGGGCGCTGCTCCGGTACCGCCGTCGTATCCGGAAATTACAACGGTATTGGCGCCGGCCTTCACCACTCCGGCGGCAATCGTTCCAACGCCCGTTGAGGAAACCAATTTAACGTTGATAATGGCGTATGGATTGACCTGCTTTAAGTCATAGATCAATTGGGCCAAGTCTTCGATTGAATAAATATCATGGTGGGGCGGCGGCGAAATCAGCTGAACGCCGGCAATTGACCCACGGATGTTGGCGACCCAGGGATAAGCTTTTCCGGCGGGTAACTGGCCACCTTCACCCGGCTTTGCACCTTGTGCCATTTTGATTTGGATTTCGTCGGCACTCATCAGATATTCTGTGTTGACGCCAAAACGAGCAGTGGATACCTGCTTAATTTTGCTATTGCGGTCAATGCCGTCTGGTCCCACTTTGAATCGGTTGCGGTTCTCACCGCCTTCACCCGTGTTGCTGCGGGCACCTAAACGATTCATGGCAATTGCAATGGTTTCGTGAGCTTCTTGTGAAAGTGCCCCAAAACTCATGGCACCGGCTTTAAAACGCTTGACAATTGAACTGACCGGCTCAACTTCACTTAACGGAACCGGGGTGTTGCCGGCCTGTTTAATGGTCCACATGGATCTTAACGTCGTTGGGTTATCCAACGCGTCTTGGTTCATTTCGATCGCGTATTTTTGATATTCTTGATAATCATCTGTTCGAACGGCCTTTTGAAACTGATAAATTGATTTTGGATTATATAAATGATATTCACCATCGGCTTTGTATTGGAAACTGCCGCCCGAAGGCAAATCATCGATCGAATGGCTGCTGAAGGCTAAATCATAGCGTTGTTGATATTCAGCCTCAATTTGGTTGAGGTCAATGCCGCCAATTCTGCTTGGGGTGCCAGTGAAGTATTGGTCAATGACGGAGTCCGCCAAGCCAACTGCTTCGAACAATTGAGCACCCTTATATCCGGCAACCGTCGAGATACCCATCCGACTCATGATCTTGATAACCCCTTTGGTGGCTGCTTTGGCATAATTGGGAATTTGTTGGGCGTATCCACGTTGCGCAAGGGTGGAAAATGCGCCGTAGGGATGAATGGCCATGGCACCATAGCCGATTAAACAGGCAAAGTGGTGGATTTCACATGCTTCGGCAGTGTCAACGACGATTGATGCCGCAGTACCTTTTCCCTGGCGGACCAGGTAATTGTTTAAGCCGGCAACTGCTAGCAATACGGGGATTGTCATCTGTCCCTTGGCAACTGGACGGTCGGATAAAATCAGAATGGTGGATCCGGCATCAATCGCATTTTCAGCCTGCTTGAAAAGGTGTTCCAAGACGTGGGCCAATCGATTGGGTGTCGCTGTTAGGTCATAAGCCAGTGAAAGCTTCGTCACCTTGAAAGCGGGAAGATCCAGCGCCATCAGTTTTGCATAATCTTGGTCAGTCAAAATCGGGCTGTCAATTTTGAGCTTTTGACAGTTTCCGCTGGTATCTTTTGTAATGTCATCATCGCGGCCCAAGAAGAGGGTGGTACTGATGACAACTTTTTCTCGTAAGGGATCAATTGGTGGATTCGTGACTTGCGCAAATGACTGTTTAAAGTAGGTAAACAGTGATTCTGATTTATGACTCAAGACAGCCAAAGGGGAGTCAAACCCCATTGCGACAACGGGCTCGCCACCATTTTTGGCCATCGGGATTAAGGCCGTTTCGATGACTTCATGGGTGTAGCCGTTTCTTCGCCAGAGGGTTTGCAGCTGACTGCCGGCAACTTTTGGTTCGGATTTAACTTCCGGCAGATCGTTTAAGGTCAGTCGATTGGCAGCTAACCACTGGGCGTAAGGATGGGCCTTTGCATATTGCTGTTTGAGATCATCGGTCTTATAGATTTTGCCCTTTTGTGTATCGACCAGAATCATTTGGGCAGGTGAAAGAATCCCTTTATCGGCTATGTCTTGAGGAGCGATATCGACGACACCGGACTCAGAGGCAACCACCAACAGATTATCTTTGGTCAGGGTAAATCGCGATGGCCGTAAGCCGTTTCGATCCAGGAAGGCCCCAACTTGAATGCCGTCCGTGAAGCAGAGCGCTGCCGGGCCATCCCACGGTGCTGTAAAGGACGCATTATATTCGTCAAATGCTCGTTGACTCGTCGACATTTGGGCGTCTTTTTCCCAAGCTTCCGGGATCATCATCATTAACGACTGTGGAATTGAGCGACCGTGGCGGTACAAATGTTCCATGCAGTTTTCGAGCTTTGCTGAATCTGAATCATCTTCATCATAAATTTCAATGTTATGGCTGGTCATCCAGTTTTCAGCACCCTTTAACGTGTTGATTTCACCGTTATGCGCCAGAAAACGAAATGGCTGAGCCCGATCCCAGCTTGGAAAAGTGTTGGTTGAGAAGCGGGAGTGAATCAAACAAATGCAGCTCTTCATCTCAGGGTCGTGTAAGTCAGAGTAAAAGCGGCTGACTTGGTAGGCGTGCAGCATGCCCTTATATACAATCGTTTGGCTGGATAATGAACAAATATACATTGACTGGCGATCAAACGTTTTTTCCAACTGTCGTCTTAGGCGGTACAACCGGTCTTCAAAATCCCGCCCGGCCTTCATATCAACCGACCGTTTTAAAATCACTTGGACAAACCCCGGCATCGATTGTTGGGCTGCTGGACCGCAGCTTTCGTAAACGAAGGGAACGGAGCGGGTCCACAGTACTGGAAAACCGGCGTCTTTGATTCGTGAAATGACTGCAGAGAGCATTGCGTCACGTTTTTCTTCATCGTGAGGAAGAAATAGTTGGGCAACGGCATAGTCGCCCTTCGGTGGAAGCGTCAGTTCATGTTCTGCCATTTGACTCCGAAAAAAGGCATCCGGCATCGACATTAAGATTCCGGCGCCATCACCCGTATCGGGTTCGGCTCCTGTTCCACCACGGTGATTCATCCGCTGAAGCATCGTCAAAGCTTTTTCAACGAGTTCATGACTGGGATGGCCATCGACTTGGGTGATAAATCCCATTCCACAAGCATCGTGTTCGAATTCAGGAGAATACATTAACTTCTGCGATCGTGATAATTTACTCATTTCGTCACCTACTTAAGATATGTGTTATTTTTTCAGTTATGTTTTAATAATATGATAATCTGATGATAAAACAATCTTTTTTTGGAAATATTGTTCAGTTTTATTTTTTTCTCAACTTTACCTTGCAACGCTCATTCCCAATATAAAGGCAATCAGCTCCGCTCTAAGGGAGTGAGGAAAAAATCAGTTATTGCGTTATGACGCCGACGCGTTTATTATTTGAATTAATTTGATTTTAACCATAATCTCATAATGAAGCTGATAGATGAAAGGGGCTTACCTGATGCCAACTTTGAAAGTAACTGATCTTCACGTCAGCGTGTCTGATGAAGAGACAAAAGCAACCAAGGAAATTCTAAAAGGTGTCAATCTCACCATGAACACGGGGGAGACCCATGCCATTATGGGCCCCAACGGAACCGGTAAGTCGACTTTATCGGAGACCATCATGGGAAATCCAAAGTATCTTGTGACACAGGGCGACATTACATTAGATGGTGTGAGCCTGTTGGGTAAGCCGGTTGACGAACGGGCAAGAGCAGGACTATTTTTAGCCATGCAGTACCCGGCTGAAATTAAGGGCATTACGAACCTCGAGTTTATGAGAGCCGCTGTGAATGCCACCCGACCTGCTGAGGATCCGATTCCAATTCGCACATTCTTAAAAGATTTAGATCGGAATTTGGAAGTTTTAAATATGTCCGACGACATGACGGAGCGCTACTTGAATGAAGGCTTTTCAGGCGGTGAAAAAAAGCGCAATGAAATTCTTCAATTAATGACGATTAAGCCAACCTTCGCTATCTTGGATGAAATTGATTCGGGACTTGATATTGACGCACTTCAAGTCGTTGCTAAGGGGGTAAATCAAATGGCCAGTCCAGACTTCGGCGTTTTGATGATTACCCATTATCAGCGCTTGTTGAATTACATTCACCCCGATCAGGTCCATGTGATGATGGGCGGAAAAATTGTTAAGACTGGCGATGCAACGCTTGCAAATGAGCTTGAATCAACCGGTTACGCCGGCTTAAGAGACGAACTTGGGCTTGAAGTTAATCTAGTTGATGAAGACGTCCCGGCAGGAAACGGGGGTAAGTAACATGATGAAAACCACAACGTTGGAAATGAACCCGGTTTTGTTACAGAACGCGGCATTTTCAAATGAACCCGAGTGGCTCCAAACGTTAAGAAACCAAGCTTGGCAGCAAATTCCCACGTTGGCGATGCCGGTCTTTGCTAAAATCAATTACCACAGTTGGCCACTGCTGGCGTTCACCAACCAACCGGTCTTAAATGTAACCGTTCCTGAAAGTATCCAAAATGACGCAACTGGCTACCAATTTGCCAGCCTTGGACAACTGGTTGTGAAAACGGCGTTGCCCGATGAATTAGCCGCTCAAGGCGTTATTTTATGTGACATAGGCACGGCGATTCATCAACACAGTGACCTGGTTCGCAAATTTTTATTTCAAAAAGCCGTTCATGTTGATGAAAATCGGCTCACGGCAGTTAACGCGGCCCTCCTAAATGGCGGGGCATTTCTATACGTTCCTGACAACGTTGAGGTCAAGGCCCCCATTAATCTCCTTCAAGTTCAGGATAGCCGTCAGGCCGAAAACTTTGTCAACCACACCTTAATCGTCGCCGGAGAAAATAGTCGGTTTCAAGTGCTTCAACGCTCGGAAACACTCGGAGAAACGGCCAACCCCGCCCATATCATGGTAGAAATTGTGGCACAAGCGGGCAGTTACGTTAGATTCTCTGCACTGGATTCGTTGGGAGAAACGACGCATTCTTACATTAACCGTCGCGGCTTTTTGGCGCAGGATGCCAGGATCGACTGGACAGTCGGTATCTTAAATGACGGGAATACGATCGCCGACTTTGACTCTGATCTAGTGGGTAGTGGCTCGCATACCGAGATGCAGACGGTGGCGATTTCGACCGATCGTCAAACCCAAGGGATTGATACCCAAGTGACCAACTACGGTCGCCACTCCGAAGGAAATATTTTGCAGCGTGGGATTTTATTGGGGCGTTCAGCTTTGGTCTTCAATGGGATCGGCAAGATTATCAAAGGCGCTCACGGCGCAAAGGCCCAACAGGAAAACAGGGTTTTGATGCTGTCACCAAAGGCACGTGGGGATGCCAATCCGATTTTGTTAATTGATGAAAATGATGTCATCGCCGGTCACGCAGCCAGCGTTGGCCGGATTAACCAGGATCAACTTTATTATTTGATGAGCAGAGGACTGACAAAAGATGTCGCACAAAGGCTGGTTGCTCGTGGCTTTCTGGGTGTCGTTCTGTCAGACATTCCAGTTGCCGAGGTTCGCCAGCAAATGATCGCACTAATCGAGAGGAAGCTGACAAATGGACAAGGGACTGAATAATTCCAGACAAGATTTTCCGATACTTAACCAACAAGTTAATGGTGAACCATTAGTCTATCTGGACAATGCGGCCACCACACAAAAGCCGCTGGCGGTTTTAAACGCCATTATGGACTATTACCAACACGACAACGCAAACGTCCACCGTGGGGTCCATACATTAGCTGAGCGGGCGACCGAAAGCTACGAAGCTTCCCGAGATAAGGTTGCCGAATTCATCAATGCGCCATCCAGGCGGTCGATCATTTTTACCCGCTCCACAACCGAAAGCCTTAATTGGATTGCGGCCAGCTTTGGTAACCTGGTCGTTTCCGAGGGCGATGAAATTGTGATTTCTGAATTGGAACATCACAGCAATATCGTTCCTTGGCAACAAGTTGCCCAAAAACAGCATGCAACTTTAAAATACATTGGTTTAACCGCTGACGGAGAATTGGACATACAAAGCGCTCGTGAGCTAATTACTGACCGGACAAAAATTGTGGCAATTGCCCACGCGTCAAATGTGATGGGTGTTGTTAATCCAATTAAAGAACTCGCCAAGCTGGCCCATCAGCACGGTGCATACATAATTGCTGACGGGGCTCAGGCTGCACCGCACATGCCGATTGACGTTTCGGACCTGGATGTTGATTTTTACGCACTTTCAGGACATAAAATGTTGGCGCCGACCGGTATCGGCGTATTATACGGTAAAGAAGCTTTACTAAATATGATGCCGCCAGCCCAGTTTGGCGGTGAGATGATCGATTTTGTCCACCACCAGGATGCTTCGTTTAAAGAGTTGCCTTGGAAATTTGAAGCAGGAACACCCAACATTAGCGGCGCAATTGCGTTGGGCAGGGCAATTGACTATTTAAATGAGTTGGGAATGGACAATGTATTGGCTTACGAAAAAGACTTGGTGAAGTATACGTTGCCTCGTCTGTTGGCAATCGACGGCGTCCGGGTGTATGGGCCACCCGATCCCGATAAACACACGGGGGTGCTCTCATTTAATGTTTGGGGGCTTCATCCCCACGACCTTGCGACCGGTCTTGATATGGAGGGAATCGCGGTTCGTGCGGGGCACCACTGCGCTCAGCCACTCATGGAATATTTGAACGTTGAGGCAACTGCTCGAGCCAGCTTTTATTTTTATAACACACAACAGGATGCCGACCGTTTCATTCACGCAATCACCGCAGTAAAGGAGTTTTTTGCCGATGGGATTAGCTAAATTAAACGAATTGTATAAAGAAGTTATTTTGGAAAATGCCCAGCACCCGAAGCATTACGGTGACTTACCGCAAGCAACTGGGAAGCTGCAGTTACGCAATCCGACGTGCGGTGACGTGATCAACGTCTCAGTTTTGATTGACCATGACCAAATTGAAGACTTGTCATTTTCGGGGTCTGGTTGCACGATTTCGCAGGCATCAGCCAGTCTGATGACAATGGCGTTGCTTCACCAGCCGGTATCAAGAGCCCGTGAGTTGGTGATGGCGTTTTCTCATTTAATTACTGGCGAGTCCATTACGTCGACGGATGAAGATGCACTGGGGGATGCGGCGTTAGTCGGGTCGGTGGCGGAATTTCCCGCAAGAATTAAGTGTGCGGCCTTAGCTTGGCACGCAGTCGATGAGATACTGGGACAAAAAGGAGCTGATTTCAATGACTGATGTTTCTGAGATTATTAAAGACAAGGACTATGAATACGGATTTCACGATAATGTCACGCCCGTTTATTCAACGGGTAAGGGATTAACGGAAGCCATTGTGAGAGAGATTTCCGCTGAAAAGCATGAACCCAAATGGATGCTTGATTATCGGCTGGCAGCGTATCAAGCTTATCTCAAAATGCCGGAACCTGATTTCGGGCCGGACTTGACCAAACTTGATTTAGAGAATATGACGTTTTATCAAAAAGCAACGGATAAGCAGTACCGGGACTGGGATGACGTTCCAGACAAAATTAAAACGACTTTTGACCGGTTGGGGGTTCCTCAAGCCGAGCGAAAGTATTTGGCGGGTTCATCTGCCCAGTACGAGTCGGAAGTGGTTTATCACAATATGCAAGAACAGTTTGAAAAGCTGGGGATTATTTTTACCGATACCGATACGGCGCTACAAAAGTATCCGGAGTTGTTTAAAAAGTGGTTCGGCAAACTAGTTAAACCGACAAACAATAAGTATGCGGCGCTAAACTCGGCTGTCTGGTCTGGCGGAACGTTTATCTATGTTCCTAAGGGGGTTTCGTTGACGACTCCGATTCAATCGTATTTTCGAATTAACGCCGAAAAATCCGGGCAGTTTGAACGCACTTTGATTATTGTTGACGAAGGGGCCCACGTCGAATACGTTGAAGGCTGTACGGCACCGACATACAAGAGCGACAGCCTGCACGCAGCGGTTGTTGAAGTCAACGTCTTGCCGCACGCCTACTGCCGATACACGACCATTCAGAATTGGTCCAACAACGTCTACAGCTTGGAAACCAAACGGGCCCAAGCACTGGAAGGCGCAATTATGGAGTGGGTGGATGGCAACCTGGGCTCAAAGGTAACGATGAAGTATCCCTCCGTTTATTTAAACGGTGAGGGGGCACGGGGGACGATGCTGTCAATTGCGGTTGCCGGTCGAAACATTGACTCTGATACCGGTGCTCAGATGATTCATAATGCGCCAAACACCTCGTCATCGGTTGTTTCCAAATCAATTGCCAAAGACGGCGGTGCGGTTGATTATCGTGGCAAAATTAAGTTTGGCCGTCATTCAGATGGCTCGTTTGCCCACGTGGAGTGCGACACGATTATTATGGATGACCAATCATCCAGTGATACGATCCCCTATAACGAAATTTTGAACAATAACGTATCGATGGAACATGAGACAAAAGTTTCGAAAATTTCTGAGGAACAATTGTATTATTTGATGAGCCGGGGCATCCCAGAGGCCAAAGCAACTGAAATGATTATTATGAGCTTCGTGGAGCCATTCACCAAAGAGTTGCCGATGGAGTATGCTGTCGAGCTTAATCGACTCATCAGCTTTGAAATGGAAGGATCGATTGGATAGGAGATGAGCTTATGAACACTGAGCGGTCATTTAAAGATCAGGCAATGGCGGTTCTCGAAGACGTGGTTGATCCAGAACTTGCCATTGATATCGTGAATCTCGGCCTGATTTATAACGTTGAATTAGATGAGCAGGGTCTCTGTACCGTGACGATGACCTTAACGATTGCGGGGTGTCCGTTAACCGAATACCTGAATGCTGCAATCGAAGAGGAGTTAATGGCCTTGGAACAGGTCAAGCAGGTCAAAATCAACCTGGTTTGGGAACCGGCGTGGTCGATTGATAAAATGTCACGTGAGGCCAAACTTGAACTGGGCATTCACTAAAAAGGAGAAATGCTTATGAAAGAAGTTGTTGATATTTCCGGCCCGATTAATGAATTGGGCCAGCGAGAAGGAGTGGGTCATTGGCTGAAGGTCTTTGGACCCGGACTCATTGTGATGCTTGCCGACACGGATGCGGGGTGTCTCATCACCGCGGCCCAGTCTGGTGCTCAATGGGGCTACGCGATGGTTCTTCCCCAATTGTTGCTCATTCCGATTTTGTATATGGCTCAGGAAATGACCGTCAGGTTGGGGATTGTCACTGGAAAGGGCCACGGCGAATTGATCAGGGAGAATTTCGGTAAGGGATGGGCCTGGGTGTCAGCGGCCACCCTGGCCATTTCTTCAATTGGTGCGTTGTTGACAGAATTTGTGGGAGTCGCCGGCGTCGGCGAACTGTTTGGTGTTTCAAAATGGATCACGATTCCCATTGCCACGGTGGGATTGATTGCAGTGGCATTTACAGGAAGTTATCGGAGGACCGAAAAAATCGGCGTCATCATTGGCTTGGCGGAACTGGCATTTATTGGGGCGATATTTCTCGTCAAGCCGCAACCCGGAGACATTTTAAACGGTCTCACAACCATTCCTTGGAAACATCGTTCATACATATACTTAGTTGCAGCCAACGTCGGCGCGGTCATTATGCCCTGGATGATTTTTTACCAGCAAAGCGCCGTCGTTGATAAGCAGCTTCAACCGTCATCAATTAAAAAGGCCAAGCATGATACTTTGGTTGGGACGTTTTTAACCCAGGGGATCATGATTCTGTTCGTGGTTGTCTTTGCAGCAACGGTTGGCAAAAATGGGCATAACCAACCGCTTGGGTCCGTGGGTGATCTGGCTGCTGCCCTCGGCCCTTATATTGGCGGCCAGACAGCCAAACTATTGATCGGCGTCAGCTTGCTTGGCGGCTCCCTGGTTGCCGCATTGGTGGTCGCCTTGGCCGGGACGTGGGGCGTCACCGAGGTTCTTAACTGGAAACACAGTTTAAACGAACCGTTTAATAAGAAAAATATGGGCTTTTATGTGATTTATACCCTGGCACACGTTATTGGTGCCGTATTGGTATTGGCGAATGTTCAACTCGTTGATATGGCGGTTGGCGTTGAAGTCCTTAATGCGCTCATGCTGCCGATTGTGTTGGGGCTGTTGCTGATGTTGGAAGCCAAAGCCCTTCCCGCAAAATACCGGATGCACGGGTGGTACCGATACCTTGTGACGACTCTATGCCTGACTGTGATGGCATTTGGTTTGTACATGGTGGGACCGATAGTTGGCTGGTGGTAAAGTAACGTCAGTTAGCTTGGACGTAAAAAACGCTTTGGACCCTGTTTGCAGGATTCAAAGCGTTTTTTGCATGTTGAATTATTCATCTTATTTATGTTCCAAAATCTGGGTCATTGCACTATCCGCGCTGCTCTTGTACATGGTACCAAATTTGTTGGTGTGGACCATCAGGTAGTACAGACGGTAAAAGTTGAGCCGTTCGTTTGCGCCCGGATCCAGTGGATAAACAGCGTTATAAGCGGCATAAAAGTCAGCATCAAAGCCGCCAAACACAGTGGTGATCCCCAGGTCAAATTCCCGGTCACCGTAAAACGACGCTGGATCAATAAGCGCCGGTCGGCCGTCCGTCAGGAACATGTAATTTCCGCCCCATAAATCACCGTGAAGTAATGAAGGCTCACTTTCGTGTTTTGACAACTTATCTAAAATCACTTCTCGCGCCTGTTGGTATTTTTCGGCATCACGATCATTCCACAAGTGCTTCTTCATCAATGCGTCCCGGAGTCGGTCCAAACGGTGGTCGACGAATAACTCGCTCCATGAATCTGTCCAACTGTTGTCGAAGCTCTCATCGTTGCTAACATAGGGCAGGTCAAAGCCAAATTGCCCATTAGGACTGTAATGCTGGTGCAGCTTCGCAACCAGTTCGCCAAGGTCGCTTTGGTCGCCAGAACCAGGTTCCAAGTAATTAAGCACCAAATAAGCGTTGCCGTTAATTTGGCCGTTTCCAAGGACTCTGGGTGCCAAGACATCGGCTTTTTCGAATGCTTTGAGTCCAGCGATTTCACCGGCATAAAAATCGGCTTTGGTATTGGGCTGAACCAACAGGAAATAGGTGTCATCTTTAGTTTCTAAGCGAAATGCTTGATTTACATCACCGCCGCCAACCGGGATTGCTTTGGTAATCCCCTTGATTGGCAGTTGAGATAGCCATTGATCATCCATTGAATAATCACCTCTAGGTTTATTGTAACTGAAAATTTGATTTAATGTTGGTAATGATAATTGCCCTTGAAAAAGTTTCGGGTTACCATTAAAACAAACTCAACCGAAATTAAAAGAGATTGACTGAAAGGAGCGATTGAAATGAACTATTTACAAATTGCCAAACCGCTGACGTTGCCGAACGGACAACGGATTAAAAATCGCTTTTTTAAATCCGCAATGAGTGAGACGATGGCAACTGATGCCCATCAACCGACTGAAGCCTATGCAAAGCTCTACCAAACCTGGGCGGCTGGCGGAGCTGGAATTGTGGTGACCGGAAATGTCATGGTTGACCATCGCGCTATCGCAGAACCCGGCAATGTGGTTGTCGAAGATGAACAAAGCTTACCAATTTTAAAACAGTGGGCTGAGGCAGGTACCGCAAACCATACTCAATTGTGGATGCAACTTAATCATCCAGGAAAACAGTCGCCAAAATATTTGTCGTCACAACCGGTGGCACCAAGCGCGATTCCAATTTATGGGCCGAATGCCAAAGCCTTTAATCCACCACGTGAGCTCACAAACGCCGAAGTCCATGAGATAATTGCCAAGTACGTGCGAACGGCTGAAATTGCCCAAAACGCCGGCTTTACGGGAGTTCAAATTCACGGAGCTTACGGCTACCTGGTCAATCAGTTTCTATCGCGAACTGATAATCACAGAAACGACGAGTTTGGCGGCTCACTGGAAAACCGGATGCGCTTTTTGGTTGATATTTATGAAGGGATTCGCGAATCTTGTGGTGCGCAGTTTTCGATTAGTCTCAAGATGAGCGCATTGGACCTTAACGTGGACGGGTTTACCGAACACGATTCGATCGCTGTGATTCAAAAAATGGCAGCGCTGGGAATTGATCTGATTGAAATTTCTGGTGATGACTACGAGAATTCGGCGGTGGGCTTTTCCGGATATGCACATATGATGCATCAACTTGTAAACGTCCCGATTGTCCTAAGTGGTGGTTTTCGAAACATCTCGACCATGGAAGAAGCATTAGGCAAACACGATGCTGATATGATCGGGATTTGCACACCAATGGTTCTTCAACCCGATTTGCCAAACGCAATCTTAAGTGGAAACTACAAACCAATCAAGCTGCCGTTAACCTTAGGTGGGCAACGATTGGATGATAAGTATTCGCCAACATTTGTGACTGCGTATTGTGAACAACAAGCCAGAAGACTTGGGAACGGTCAGCGGCCACAACTTTATACCAGCGCCTGGCGGGCACTTGCCGCAAGCGTTAAAATGCACGGCCCGAATGGACTCGCGCCAAGACGGGCACAATAAATTTGAAAGATTGGAAGAAACCCATGTCAGAAAGATTTGAACCGACTTCTTTAGATAAATTAGAAAAGCAATATGATCTCGTCGTGATTGGATCAGGAAGCGCCGGATTGACCACCGCCATTAAAGCGGCAGAATTGGGGCTTCATCCGGTCATTTTGGAAAAAATGCTTACTGTTGGAGGGGATACCAAGCGGGCGTCTTCCGGGATGAACGCGGCTGAAACATTTGTCCAGACCGAACAGGGGATTCAAGACAGCGTTGGTCAATTCTACTATGAAACCCTGCGTGGCGGTCATGGGCAAAATGACCCGGACTTACTTAAGTACTTTACCGAACATGGTGCGCGCGCCGCGAGTGGCTCTACAAAGAAGGGGTCCAACTTGACGACCTAACGATTAGTGGCGGGATGAGCGTTCCGCGGACACATCGGCCACGTTCAAAAGAAGCGATTGGCGCCTACCTGGTCAATGGCTTATTAAAGCAGGTCCAGGCTAGGCAAATTCCCTTGTTCTGCAATGTTAAAGTGACTCGCATTTTGACCGAAGTCAAAGTGACGGGCGTTCAAATTCAAACCGAGGTGGGTCAACAAATAATCCAATCGAGGGCCGTTATCATCGCTACGGGTGGTTTTGGGGCAAGCAAGAAATTGATTAGCGAGTACCGACCTGATTTAAACAAGTATCAGACGACTAATCAACCGGGCAACACCGGGGACGGCATTTTACTTGCTAAAGACATTGGCGCAAGGTTGGTTGATATGGATCGAATTCAAGTTCACCCAACCGTCCAGCAAGATACCGATCATGTTTATCTGATCGGCGAAACCGTCCGCGGCGAGGGTGCAATCCTGGTTGATCAAAACGGTAACCGGTTTGTGAATGAACTGGAAACCCGCGACAAGGTCACAGCTGCGATCGAAAAATTAGGCGGTACCGGTGCATATCTAATTTTTGATGCGGCTGTTCGAAGCCGTGCCAAAGCCATTGACTTTTATGATCATGTGGGCTTAGTTAAGTCCGCTGATAATCTAACCAGTCTTGCTCAAGAGCTTGGCGTGGATGGTGAAACCCTTTCTCGAACTGTTGACAAGTGGAATGAGTCGGTTTCTAATCGACTGGATATTGCATTTGGTCGCAAGACAGGGCGTTACTTGCTTGAAACGCCACCATACGCCGCAATTCACGTTGCTCCTGCGATTCATTACACAATGGGTGGCGTTAAAACCAACGATCAGGCCGAAGTATTAAGAGACGATGGTCAGCCAATTCCCGGTCTATATGCGGTCGGCGAAGTGGTTGGCGGGCTTCATGGGGGTAATCGCATCGGTGGAAACTCGCTATCGGAAACTGTTGTCTTTGGTTTGCGAGCCGCCCAGCAGGTACGTGATTATATTTTTGAGATGTGATGCCGTTTGTTAGCATCAGCCAGGTTGGAGCGCGTTCAATTAGATAATATGGAATTACCAGACAAATAAGGCCGAGTCAAAAGTGTTCGCTTCCGACTCGGCCTTATTTCAACTATTAATTTGTAATCGATTATTTGAATCCACTAAAACAACTGATCAATTTCATTGAATTCTGCCTGGCTCAACTGGACGTCCAGCGCTTTGGCGTTGCTGTCAACCTGTTCGGGAAGTCTGGCGCCAGGAATTACCACAGCAATGTTAGGGTTAGCAATATACCAGGCTAAAATGGTCTGGGCGATTGTCGCTTGATGTTTGTCGGCAATTGCTTTGACTCTCGCCAAACTGGCGATGATGTTGCTAAATTCATCTGTAGAGAACTGGCTGAATTTACCGGCATCGTTTTGGTGATACTTACCAGTCAGTAAACCCGAGGCCAGTGGAAAATAAGGAACAAACGAAATATGATTGGCCTTAAGGTAAGGGAAAACTTCTTTTTCGGCATCCCGGTGTAATAGACTATAGTGATTTTCGACAACATCAACCTGGTCGTCCGCATTAGCTTCTTTAATTTGGTCGAGCGTAAAGTTAGAAATTCCGATTGCTCGAATTTTTCCGGCTTTCTTTGCTTGGGCCAGTGCATCAACTGCTTCGGCCTTTGGTGTGTGATCATCTGGAAAGTGAATATAGAAGATATCGATATAATCGGTTTTTAAGCGTTCCAACGCCTCATCAATTGATTTGGTGAGGAACTTGGGATCGTTGTTGGGCTTTAAGTCGTTATTTGGATCCTGGGCAGCCTTAGAGGCAATAACGAATTTGGAACGATCAAAATTCTGAGTGACATCTCCAATAATTTCTTCGGATTTGCCTAGTCCATACATAAATGCCGTATCAAGCAAGCTGATGCCATCGTTGAGGGCGGTTTTCACAACTTCAGCGCCATCTTCATCTTTCAAGCCATCAAACAGGTTGTGGCCACCGACCTTGTTTGTCCCAAGTCCAAGTGGACCGCTGAGGACATCGCTTTTACCAATTTTTACTGAGTTAACCAAAATGAATTCCTCCTTAAAACCTATTTTCAATAAAAATAGGGCTGAAACAAATTGATTTCAACCCATTTTCGTATTTACCTATTAGACCTTATTCGTCGTATGGACCCTTGCCAAGGTAAGCGTTGAGCATCCAAATGTTCTTATCGATCGCTTCCTTAAAGCCGTTTAACATATCTTGAGTTGGAAAGTCTTTTTCCTCGTCAGTGATTTCGATTCCCTTTTGATATTGATCGCGCAAGTACTTGAATTGATCAACCAGTCGTTGAATGAAATCACGCATGGTCAATTGATCCCAGGTAACCTTTTCGTCAGGTAAGCCAGTGTTCTCGATGAATTCATGCGTGGTTGCAAACGGTGAACCGTTGATCGCAATCAATCGTTCAGCAACGTTATCCAATTGGTCCGCCAGCTCGTCGTTGTAGTCGTCCATTAATGGATGAAGACGAAAGAAGTTCTCGCCACGCATGTACCAATGTGTCTGTTGGATGTTGGTTTGCAGCTGACTGAGATCAGCGACCAATTGGTTTAACTGTTCACGTGTTTTCGGAAAATCGTAATTCTCTGCCATTTTTTTGCCTCCCCAATAACGATGATGTCAGATACAACCATAGTGTACCGGCTGGGTGACAGAGTTTCAAGGAAGTTGACGGTTGAGAATCTTAATGATCCCGTGGGCCGGCGACCGTTGGCTTTTGTGGTTCATCAGGCACAGAAACAACGTCTTCTTCGAGCTTGGAATTCTTGGATGTTTCCAACATGCGAACGTAGACGAGGAAGCTGACAAACGCCGCTGCTGAAACATAGTAGAAGAACCAATCTTCGTGGCCGATATTCTTGAGCCAAAGGGCGATATACTCGACACTCCCACCAAAGATCGCAACAGTCAGCCCGTACGGGAAACCAACACCCAGTGCCCGGATTTCGGTTGGAAACAGTTCTGCTTTAACAATCGCATTAATTGAGGTATAACCACTGACAATCAGCAGGCCGGAAAGCATCAGGAAAAATGAGGCCACTGGCGTATCAAATGCTTTGAGACACAAAAAGATGGGAACCGTCAGCAATGTGCCGCCAATGCCAAACCAATATAGAAGCGGCTTGCGACCAATTTTGTCTGAGAGATGCCCAAATACTGGTTGAAGGGCCATGAAGATCAATAAGGCCACAAAGTTAATCATGGTTACGAGTTTTGGAGGCAAGCCAAGTGAATTAATCATATATTTTTGCATATAGGTCGTATACGTATAAAAGGCGATCGTGCCGCCGAACGTGAGGCCAACAACCGTTAAGACTTGGTTGGGATACTTGGCTAATTCGTGCAACGTCCCTCTGACCGGTTGTGTTTTCTCAGTATTTTTAAATTGGTTCGTTTCGTCCATCGACAGTCGCAGGTATAAGACGACAACTGCCCCGATCGCCCCGATGACAAATGGAATTCGCCAGCCAAATGCCCGCAGCTGTGCATCGGATAAGATCGCCTGAAGGATAATTTGAACGGTCAGCGCAATGAGTTGGCCGCTGATGAGGGTCACGTATTGAAACGATGCGTAATAACCTCGGCGTCCAGGAGTAGCCATTTCAGAAAGATAGGTGGCAGAAATTCCGTATTCGCCACCCAAGGAGAGTCCTTGAACAAGTCGGATACATACCAGCAGCAAAGGCGCAAAGATTCCGATAGAACTGTAGGTTGGAATAACCGCGATTAAAAGTGACCCGGTGGCCATGATGCTGACGGAGAGAGTCAGCGCAGCTCGCCGGCCTTTTCGATCAGCGTATTTACCCATAATAAAGCTTCCGAATGGTCGCATCAGGAAGCCAACCGCGAAAATAGCAGCAGCACTCAAAAGTTCGACGGTTTGACTCCCGTCGGGGAAAAATGAGCCCGCAAAATAAATTGCAAATGATGCATAAATATACCAGTCGAACCATTCAATCATATTCCCTAAAGAACCTTTGATAATGTTGCTGGTAATCCGTTTTTGGCTGAATACTTGCATGTTTGAACCTCCTTAATTCTGAATAAGATTAACATATAATTAGATATATTCTAATTAACTACTTAGTATATGTTAATGATTAAGGGGATGCAAGAACAATTGTGATGTTATCTGACATGAGAAGCTAACAAAAAACCAGCCAATGTTATTCATGGCTGGTTTGTAAGCGTTCACCTAAACAATTGCTTCTAAGCGTAATAATTGGTCAATTTCATAGGTCGGTTTGGCAGGCGTTTTGTTAATTTTGTGAGTCGGATTGAACCAAACGGAATCCAAACCATAAGCGGTCGCACCCTTAATGTCTGAAGTCAGCGAATCACCGATAACCAGCGACTTGGGTTTTGAAAAACCGTTAATCCGTTGGGCGACATAGTCGAAAAACTTTGGATCCGGTTTTTGAACCCCAACGGTCTCCGAGGCAAAAACGTTGGTGAAATATGGTGCCAATCCGGATTCATTTAAGCGGCGATGCTGAGTTTTGGCGATGCCGTTTGTCACCACAAAGATGTCATGGTTGGCATTAAGGTCTGCCAATAATTGTTTTGCCTGGGGCATTGGACTGTGTCCTTCTGCCAAGTAGTCACGATATCGTTTCTCGTAAGCTTGCCCATCGACTGCTTGCCCGTATTTACTGAAAAACAGGGTAAAGCGTGTGTCCAACAGTTCTTGGCGGCTAATTTCACCAAGCTCATATCGTTGCCACAAGCTTTCGTTTAGCTGATGGTAATCCTGGTAGACAGCAGGGGTCAGTGGTTGCCCGATACTTTCAAACAGTTTTTTCATTGCGGCGTGTTCAGCGGCCTGAAAGTTCAGCAGCGTATCATCAACGTCAAATAGTAAAGTGGAATATTTCATTAAGCGATACCTCATCCTCATTTTGGCTAAATTTTATCACAAATCTCTCGTAAGTCGGGGACAATTCACAAACTTTTCACAAATACTGTCATATCATAATGCGGAAGTGCTAACATAAAATTGATCGATCTTTTATTTTGAAATGATAGGGAGTCTTGACATGCCAAATCACATTACGTTGTATCAGCACGGTACTTTAGCGTTATTAGTTCCGGGATTGTTAAAGGGCACCATCAGTATGGGTGAGCTTTTAAAACACGGCGATACTGGAATCGGCACTGGCGAAGGCTTGGATGGTGAGCTGATTATCTTAGCTGGCAAACCATATCATGTCCATGCGACTGGAGACATCACACTCGCTTCGGATTCATTGACGATGCCGTTTGCCAATGCCCACTTTGCCAGATATGCTCCGCTGGCAGAACTTGAAAATGTTGATGAAGAAGAGCTGAACCGACAAATCGTTTCTTTAAGCCGGGCCTCTAATACGTTTTTCTCGATTGAAGTTAAGGGGACTTTCTCTAATATTCAGACCCGCGCAGCTGCTAAATCGACACCGCCATATAAAACGCTGACGGAGACTGCTGAAAATCAGAGTGTCTTCACACGGGACCAAATAACTGGGACGCTACTTGGCTATTATTCGCCACAAGTGTTCAATGGGGCGGCCGTTGGTGGTTTTCATCACCACTTCATTTCAGACGATCATCAATTTGGTGGACATGTTTTGGGCTTCCACCTCGTAAAGGGCGATGTCAGTTATCAATTGTTTGATACGTTTGAACAGCATCTTCCGGTCAGCGATAAGGATTATATGCAACATGACTTTTCCAATGACGACATTCAGGGAAGCATTCAGAAGTCAGAATGAAACACCTCTGATACTATCTATATCATCTATAGTAATTATAAATTGACTGGGTTATAACCTTTTAGTAAACGTAATACTGATATTAGTAAAAAATGTGTCCCCGCCACAAATACTGTGGTGAGGGCATTTTTTGTAGCGTAATCTGGTTATTTGTACGATAACTGGTTTTACTACTTGATTTGTACGGATGAATCCGGTATCATAACCAATTATAGAAATAGGATATTGATGAATGATGACCAGACAAACGTTGTTCAGACGAATGTAAGCGTTATGATTACTAGGATTAGAGAGAGCTTAGTTTAATATAAAGCAAATGGAATTCATCTGATTTGTATTGTAACCCCTTTCAATTTGGTGTCTGGGATTAAGTCAAAATGTTAGTTAGACGACTAAAGGAGAATGATGATGGAAAAAGCTGCAGTAACTGAAAAGAAAATCTCAAGTGGATTTATTTATTTCTTTGGTTCATTTGGTGGGATTCTATTTGGATATGATATTGGTGTTATGACTGGCGCACTGCCATTTTTGCAAACTGATTGGGGTCTGCAGAACAATGCTGGAATTGTCGGCTGGATAACGTCTGCCGTTATGTTGGGCGCAATATTCGGGGGTGCAATTGCCGGACAGCTTTCTGACAAATTGGGCCGCCGTAAGATGATTTTGCTTTCCGCACTGGTATTTATGCTGGGCTCTCTTCTGTCAGCTGTTTCGCCACATGATGGCCAATTTTATTTAATTGCCGTTCGTGTATTCCTGGGACTGGCAGTTGGGGCTTCATCAGCGCTGGTTCCAGCATACATGTCAGAAATGGCGCCTGCTAAGATGCGTGGCCGATTGACCGGTGTTAACCAAACGATGATTGTTTCAGGGATGCTGCTATCTTATATCATGGATTTCGTATTAAAAGATCTTCCAGAAAATATGGCTTGGCGCTCAATGCTGGGCTTAGCGGCATTGCCAGCTCTGATTTTGTTCTTTGGCGTTTTGAAGCTCCCTGAATCACCACGATTTTTAGTAAAAAATGGTCGTTCAGATGATGCCCGACGCGTTTTAAGTTACATTCGCGAAAATGATCAGGAAATTGACGATGAGCTTGAACAGATTCAAGACACTGCCTCACAAGAGAAGAAAATTTCAAAAGCAACGACTTGGGGAACGGTTTTCAGTTCCAAGTATCGTTATCTGGCAATTGCCGGAATTGGAGTTGCGGCCTTCCAACAATTCCAAGGAGCCAATGCGATTTTCTACTACATTCCGTTGATTGTTGAAAAAGCAACAGGCACGGCCGCAAATTCAGCTTTGATGTGGCCAATTATTCAAGGCATTATCTTAGTGATTGGCTCGTTAGTGTTCCTTGTAATTGCCGATAAATTTAAGCGACGAACGCTGCTGATTCTTGGCGGGACAGTGATGGGATTATCATTCCTGCTGCCAACAGTGATTAAAATGTTGCTGCCGAACTCAAGCCCGTTATTAATTGTGGCATTCTTGAGTATTTATGTTGCGGCTTACTCATTTACATGGGCACCATTAACTTGGGTTTTGATTGGTGAAGTCTTCCCGTTGGCCATTCGTGGTCGGGCTTCAGGAGCCGCTTCATCGGCTAACTGGGTTGGTTCCTTCGCAGTTGGACTTCTTTTCCCTATTATGACTGCCAGCATGCCACAAGACGCCGTATTCGCAATTTTTGGTGTCATCTGTCTATTGGGTGTTTGGTTCATTCACTCATGTGTTCCAGAAACCAAGGGCCGTAGTTTGGAAGATATCGAAGAAGAAAATATTAATCAGTAGAAGTATCAGTTACTAAACATGAATTAATCTTCAAAGATCCGCCGTTGATGGCGGATCTTTTTTATAAAAAATAAGCTGTGTTCTGAGATCATCCTTAATGGATTATCCTTCACACAGCTTAATTTATTGCAATAATTCTTTAATCACTGCTTCGCCAACCCCTGCGGCTGAATTGGGATTTTGCCCGGTGATCAGTCGATCGTCGACGACAACGTGCGATTCAAATGGCGTTCCTTTTGAAAAGGCAGCCCCGGCTTTTGCCAGCTCATCCTCAAGCAGAAAATCAACATCGTTGGTGAGGCCATTGAGTGCTTCCTCATCGTTTGTAAAGCCGGTCAGCTTGCGTCCGTGGATAAAACGCTGGCCATCTTCTGAGCGCATCGCCAGCAAACCGCAAACACCAACACAATTCGCTGACACAATGCCGCCGTTTTGATAAATCGTTTCGGCGAGTTGAGCCAGGTCCTTGTTATCTGGAAAGTCGCCCATGGTGCCGTGACCACCCACAAAATAAATGACGTCATAGTCGTTTGGATTAATATCGCTTGGCTTTTTGGAGGCTGCCAGGTGTTGATTTCTAAAAACATCATCCGAGTAGTATTCCCAATCAATCATATCCATATCGTCAGTTCCCATACTCAGTGGGTCAATTGGGACGTAGCCACCCTGCGGACTGACATAGTCAACGTCAATGCCATTATCCACCATCACTTTGTTGAAATGGGTGGCTTCTTTTAACCAGATGCCGGTTGCCCGCTGAATTTTCTTGAACTTCGGGTTATTTGTGACCACCATTAAAGCTTTTGTCATAAGCAGAATTACCTCGATTTCTTAATTCTGATATACATTTCGTTCATTCCCAACCCCATCATAGCAGATATTTTGCCGAAATGATGAGAAGTGGGGTGTTGTATAAGTTTTAACACATATGTTATCCTTAGGACCAACCATTCGCTAAAATTGAATGGGATTTTACTTGTAGAACCGTGCTCACACACATTATTTAGGAGGAACACATGACAGACGCAATATTAAACGTGGAACACCTTAACAAGAACTTTGGTCGTAAACAGGTTCTTAAAGATGTTTCATTTTCAGTTCAGACTGGTCACATTGTTGGTTTAGTTGGCCCAAACGGTGCTGGTAAATCAACAATCATGAAAGCCGTACTAGGACTATTTAACTACTCGAGCGGAAAAATTACAATTGACGGCGAATTAGTTTCACCAACCAGCCATAAAGCAATGGACAAGGTGGGCGCCTTGATTGAGTATCCGGGCATTTACCCATTTTTGACCGGTTACCAACACTTGCAGCTATTTTCAAAGGAATCGACTTCCAAAGACCAAATTATGGATATTGTCGATAAGATGAAGATGGATTCATACATAAACCGCAAGGCCAAGACCTACTCTTTAGGTATGAAACAAAAGCTTGGGATCGCATTGGCTCTGGTTGATCGGCCTAAGTTTGTCATCCTGGACGAACCGATGAATGGGCTTGATCCACAAGCTAACAAGGATTTGCGGAAAATTATCTTGGACTTGGCTAAGCAAGGCACAACTTTCTTAATTTCCAGTCATATCCTAAGTGAATTGGAAAAGTTGGTTGATGATCTGGTTGTCATTGACAAGGGGCAGATCGTATACACCCAAAGCATGGCCGAGCTTGAAAGTGGTAGCAAGAAGTTACTTGTTTTGAAGACTTCTGACGATGCCAAAGCCAAGGACGTGTTGAGCCAAAATGGCTATCAGCTTGATGACGGCGATAAGCTGAGCATCATCGAAACTGAGCAGACCAAGATGGCCGATGTGATCAAATTATTGTCTGATAATGGCGTTGATATTGAAGACGTTCAACATGTCCACAGTGATTTGGAAACATCCCTTTTGAACCTGCTTAAAAACGACAAAGTAAAGGAGTCATAGAATGATAACGTTAGTAAAACAAGAAACTTTTAAGTTGCTCCACAAGAAAAGTACCTATGCGGTTTCGGCAACGCTTTTGATTTTGATGACTTTGTTTGCGGTGTTGAGTCGTAGCCATCCGAAGTACTGGGGTCAGCCGCAGGATCAGTTTGTCCAACTGTTCACCGGTATCAACTGGATTGTGTTGTTCATGATTGCAGCCTGCAGTTCGATTATTGCCATGGAGTTTCAGTATGGCACGATAAAAGAACTACTGTATCGAAAGTATTACCGTGGTGAGATTCTTGTCAGTAAATGGATCACCATGCTGCTTTACTCAATTTATTTTTACGTTGTCGCATTCGTCTGGTCACTTCTTATGAAGGTTGTGTTGTTCAACGACAAATTTCAGCTTTCCGATAAATATTCAGGTGGTCATACGGTGATGGAAACGCAATGGCTGGGAATTGTTGGGTCCTTTTTAACCATTTGGTTGGTACTGAGTCTGGTTTTATTACTGGCCAACATTTTCAAAAGTACAGCTGCCGCAATTTCAATTGGAATTATCGGCTACTTTGCGCTTAACATCGTTTCCAGCATCATGTTCGTATTGATGCAAAAGTGGGAATGGCTCAAGTGGAACCCGCTGAACATGATGAATCTATCAAATCAACTGGTCTCAAGCTCGTTTCATAAAATGACGCTGCTTTCAACACCTGAAATGATCGCTGGAAGTTTAGTGTACACCGCGATCTTTATGGCGATCAGCTACGTTATCTTCAAGCGTCGAAGTGTTTAAGTCGAAGTGATTAAAATATAATAATATGACCTTTTGATGAGAGGGCCGCATTAGCCGAGAAAGCTGATGTGGCCCTCTTTTAATTGCCCTATTCCCAATTTGTTCACAATAACAAGTCATTCTAATAATAATCTTATTAATTGTTAAGAGAGTCTAACGTTTCGTTGGAAAATGGACTTGTTGATAGAATTTTTTTTGAAGTTTGTTAATATGGACCCTGATTAAATGTTACAAATATGTTTCAAAATTTGAATTATCGGGGGAACCTTACATGGTACATAAGAGTTGGCTGGTATTAATGCCTTTAATGGTCTTATTGATGGGATGCACAGCTCATAAAGCCGCAACAACCCATTCAAGTTCAAATACGGAATACGGGAAATTCAACGGTGTGACGCTGGATGTGTCGCGGAGACACTACCGGGTATCAACGTTGAGAAGGTATATTCACTTGGTTGCCGATAACCACGGCAGCTTTATCCAGCTTCATTTTAGCGATGACAAGGACTTTGCGATTGAAAATAACTACGTTGGCCAATCGATCAAAAACGCCAGGAAAATTAACGGCGTTTGGCATAACAAGAAAACCAATCAGTTTTTCTATAGCCAAGCAGAGATCAAAAGCCTGGTTAAAGACGCTAAGCGGCAGGGGATTACGTTGATTCCAGAAATTGATACACCGGCCCACGTCACGGCCTTGGTTGAAACCATGAAAGCAAACGGCAAGGCCAAGTTGGCTAAGCAGGTCAGCTGGTATTCCAAGAGTTATCGTGATGAAATTCATCTTAATCAGGCTGGCATTCAGTTTGTTAACAAGCTCAATGATGAAGTCGGAGAAGACTTTGCCAATCAGAGTAATGCCCGATTTCATTTAGGCGGGGATGAATTTACAGACAAGGTGAAAAGTAATGCGCCCTACGTTAAATACTTGAACGCAACGAGTCAAAACGTGGAGAAAATGGGCTTTATTCCTGAAGCATGGAACGATGGCTTCTTGAACAGCAGCTTAAGCAAGCTCAATAAAGACATTCAAGTGACCTACTGGAGTTGGACGGCCGATCAACACGGAAGTCTCGGGAAACAACGACAAAAGTACTGGGCCTCAATGCCGAAGCTGATCAAACACGGGTTTAAGGTGCTGAACTATAACGATTATTACCTGTATTTCAACCTTTCGAAGGCAAATATTTCCAAGAAAAACGTGAACTACATGATTAGTGACATGAAGCAGTATTGGAAACCGACACTTTGGCACAACGATAATGACACAACATTGAAGTCGAAACGGGGAATTGTTGGCAGCAGTGTTTCACTTTGGGCAGACGCCGCTGGATCGATTACGGACCAGCAGGTATACCAGGCAAGCAATAAGTTCATTAAAACGTTCTTAAAGCTAGCAGAGGATCGGTAACATATTTGTTTGGGGGGATTACTTATGAACACAATCAGTTACTTTGTGATTTTATATCCGGTTATTGTATCGACCGTTTGGATTACCGGATCCATCTTTTTTTCGATTCAAGAACGACGGATTCCACTTCGAAATACTCATGCAGGACAGCCTGACGAGTTGGTTTCGATTTTGGTTCCAGCCCACAATGAAGAAGAAACGCTTGGGCAAGTGGTGGAGTCGATCGCCAAGATTACGTATCAAAAGATCGAGTTGGTTTTGATTAATGACGGCAGTCACGATAATACGCTGGCGGTCATGGATTCGCTTAAAAAAAGGTATCACGAGCAATTTCCAATTAAAATTGTCGATATTAGGATCAACAAGGGAAAAGCCAACGCGTTAAACGAGGGTACGAAGGTCGCTTCTGGTGAATTCCTACTTTGCCTGGATGCCGACTGCTACGTTGACAAAAATGTCTTAGAGCCGATGTTAGCACGCTTTTACGACAATCCTAAAGTAGGTGCAGTTGCCGGTAAGCCAATTGTTCGAAATCGGACGAGTATTTTGGGCCGACTTCAGCTATTGGAATACGTGGGCGTGATTGACATCATCAAACGTGGTCAGGCGTTTGTCATCGGCCATATCACCACGGTTTCAGGTGTGGTGGTTGCCTATCGCAGAGCAGCGATCATCGACGCCGGTTGGTGGAACGTTGACGCAATCACGGAAGACATTGACATCACCTGGCGATTATACCAACACGGTTGGCAAGTCCGTTACTGTCCGCAATCCGTGGCCTGGATCCTGGTTCCTGAAAAGATTATGGACCTGATTCACCAAAGAAGACGTTGGGCTCGGGGTGGCTTTGAAGTCTTGTTCCGCAACCGGGGAATGTTTATTACCGGCCATTTGAGTGAACAATGGCTGCTACTTGATATGATTATCAGTGATTTGTGGGCGATTAGTTGTTCGTTCGTAACGCTTTTTTATCTGATCACCATTTTATTTACTGGTGACATCATTATGGATGGCGTGATTTTATTCTTGCTGTTGCTGATTAGTCTGGTGCAGTTTTGGATTGGCTATGCCGATTCCAAGGAATCTGATTTCATCAAATGGCAGGACTTGTCACTGCTGCCGTTATACGTTGTTTTCTACTGGTTTATCAATCTGGTCAGCTGTTTGACTGCCCTTGGATCATTCTTTCTTGACCCTGAGCGTTCCGGCAGCTGGAGCAGTCCGGATCGGGGGCTTTGACGATGAAAAAAGACAAACAGGAAACGAATCTGATTATTCGAAAACGGTCTTCGATTTTTAAACGGTTGGAACGGTTCATCTTCTTAGTGATGTTGTGGGCGATGACAATTTACATTATCTACGTCAACATTTGTTTTTTACTCAATGCCTATTCGGATACGTTAGTGTCGGACTATTTATTCTTGAACCTGTCGTATTATGCCTACGCAAGATTTGCGATGCTGGTGTTGGTAATGGTTGGTTTCATGACAGTCTTTGGCTGGCTGCGGATTAAAAAATTGGAACGGGAGGCAAAACGCCATGAGCAGGACAAGTCGTAAGTGGATTTTAAGCGGATTTATTGTGATTTTTCTAGCACTGCTGGCTGTGAGCGTTCGACACAATATTGAGTATCAATTGGGAAACCGGCCGGATTTTGCGATTTCGAAGCGGGACCAACGAGTCAAAAATGGCATTATGGTCTTTTCGTACCATCGCATTCTCAATCCAACCGGGCTTGTCAAATTTGACGAGGCGGTGTCGCCTAACACCCAGTTCCATGATTTTAACGTCAACCTGCCGTCATTTAAAAAGCAGATGTATTATTTGCGCTCACATCACGTCAAGGTGATTTCAATTAAGCAAATGATGGCCATGGCCCACAGCAAGCGTCCCATTCATGGCAAGTATGTCGTCATTACGTTTGATGATATCGACCGGACATCGATTGAAAATGCCTTCCCGGTTCTCCAAAAGTTACATTATCCATTTACCCAATCGATTATTACCGGCAATACTGGCTGGTACAAGCAGGGGACTAAACTGGCAACTTGGCCGGCGATTCAACGGCTTCAAAAACGTGCTCACGGTCTGGTGACCTTTGGGGTCCACACCAACAATATGCACTACATGGTCGATCACGGGACGCCAGTTTTTAATATTCCGTCCAACTACACGAGGTTTACACGTGATTATGCGACCAGCCAAAGAGTTTTGAAGGAAAAAGTGGGCTACCGGTCGCCGATTTTTACCTATCCATACGGAAGTGGTGATTCCCAGATCCAGAAGTTTCTTTCCAACCAACCCGGCTTAAAGGTGATTTTGACGTTGAATGACGGCATTGTGACCAATCACAGTAATCTCAAGCAGACGCCACGGATTATTGTCAATAACTACAGTTGGAATAGTATTAAGAAATGGATTAACAACTAGCAATCATTTTACCAAAAATGAACTTTGAGATAGAATTAAGAAGACTTTAAATAAAGCGGGGGAAACGCAATGACTTTTTATACGTATGACTATCTCAAAAGTTCCCAAAGTAACTGGCAGTACGCGCGAGTGATCGCTTTAAGCGTGCTGGCAGTTATTTTCATCTTGTTTTTGATTCACTATTTGCGCAACCGGTTGGACATTAAATACAAGGATTTAAGCATCATTGTCGCGACACTGCTTCTGTTAGTGCTGGCAGTTCAATATAACGATTTTAGTGCCATTCAATCTTCATCCAAACAAACCGGGCAGATTACCCAAACCGTCAGGCAGGTTGCCAAGCGGCTTGAACTGCCACCCGAAAAGGTCAGCGTTAACTCGACCACCCAAAATGCAAATTTGATGGTCAAGGCACCGAATGGCTTCTATCGAGTGGATTACAATGCTGATGGAACGGCCTTTGTGTTGGAAAAAGTTGAGCTGGATTCATCCAGTCGCATTAAAGTTGAGGAGGCACGCTAACATGTTTACATATTCAGATGTTGCATTAAAACTAATCGTTGGTTTCTTATTTATTACGGTCTTATCAATCTAACCGGTAAAGGAAATTTAGCACCCACATCGGCGATGGATCAACTACAAAACTATGTCCTTGGTGGCATTATCGGTGGGGTGATTTATAATCCGGCGATTACAATGGCTCAATTCTTGGTGATTCTTCTGTTATGGGCGCTGTTAATTCTGGTGACCCGTTATCTCAAGACCCACATTCATTGGTTTGGCAAGTTTATTGAAGGCGAACCGATCACGCTGGTTCGAAACGGTGAGATGCTGGTCGAAAATTGTATTCGCGCCAACTTATCCGCCAAAGACGTGGACTTCAAGCTTAGAACAGCCGGAGTTTACGATATTAGAGATGTTAAGCGGGCTATTTTGGAGCAAAACGGCCAACTAACTGTTTTGAATCGGGGAGAAGGCAGCATTCGCTATCCTGTGATTGTCGATGGCCAAATTGATCCCGATGTTTTGGATGTGATGGGAAAAGACCAGGAGTGGCTGGACGCTGAGCTTTCCAAGCAGGGAATCGATAATATCCGGGATGTTTACTGGGCAACGTATCGTGAAAATGTGTTGCAAGTAGAGCCCTTCCCGGAAAAATAAGCCTTTCTTACCTGACATCCCAATGAAAGAATACCCAAAATATTTAAATGCTGCTTGAGCAATACTCATGGTTCGATAGATTAAAGAATAATTATACAATTCTGCGGATTAGCATTGACTTCTCATGAAATTGTTATATTATTAACAATAACTTTTGCCGTTTGATGACAGATTTGTAAAATATAGATTTTTCTGGAGGCTACCATCATGGAATTAGATAAGATTAATCCTTATGTGTTAAAAGTCATGCCTTCCGCAATGCGGAAATTCGATCATGACATCAGCGCCGACCCAAAGATTATTAAGTTGACTTTGGGAGAGCCCAACTTCAATGTTCCTGAACACATTAAGCAAGCAGCAATTGACGCGATTAACAATAACGAATCTCATTATCCATACTATTGGGGCTATCAGCCGCTGAGAGAGGCAGCTTCCACGTATTATCAGGAAAAATTTGGTTATCATTACACCGCTGACCAAATTTTGGTAACCGTCGGTGCAACTGAAGCTGTTGCATCGTCCATTAAGGCCCTGTTTAAGCCCGGTGACGCCGTGATTATCCCAACGCCGGCTTATCCGCTGTATAATGCGTTGACGACCTTAAACGAGCTGAATACGATTTTAATTGATACCAGTGATGATGGCTTTATCTTAACTCCAGAAAAAGTCCAACAAGCAATTAACGACCATCCTGATTGGGATGTCAAAGGCCTGATTCTGACAGATCCAAACAACCCAACCGGTGTGGCTTATACGGAAGAACAAATCGCTGCACTTGCGACGGTTTTGAAGGACAATGGCATTTGGGTCATTAGCGATGAAATTTATGGCGAACTGACATACGGGCAGAAACATTACTCGATCTCAAATGTCCTTCCTGATCAAACCGTGGTGGTAAATGGCCTTTCCAAGTCACATGCCATGACTGGATATCGATTGGGATTGGTCTTTGGTCCCAGCGGATTTATTGATGAAATCGCTAAAGTTCACCAATACACGGTCACTGCTGCAGCCTCAATCGTGCAGTTTGCCGCAATCGAGGCGTTAACTCATGGCCAAGATGACTCCAAACCAATGTTGGTGGAATATGAGAAGCGGCGTGATTTTGTCGCCAAAGAGATGGCGGAAGCCGGCTTTGACGTTGTTCACCCTGGTGGGGCCTTCTACGTCTTTGCGAAAATCCCTGAAAATCTGCATATGAACAGCTGGGATTTCGTTAACGTTTTGGCAAAGGATTATCACATTGGTTTGATGCCAGGAGATCCATTTGGTGATAATGGCTACGTCCGAGTTAGCTACGCAGCCAGCGATGAAGCATTGGCAGCTGCAATGAAGGCGGTCAAGCAGTTGGTGGCGGAACATTCTGAGAAGACGACTGAATAATTAATACTATGTATGAAAAAGTCGCTGGATTTTGTCCGGCGACTTTTTGATTGGAACTATTTTGTTAAGCCCGCTTGCGATCCTTAATGGTAAATGAAAGCAGGAAGGCAACGGCAGCGACAATCAATGTAAACCATAAACCAACGTGAACACCATTGGTAAATGCGATTTGATGACTGACTTGGCCAGCGGCGTTTTGGCCGAATGCCAAGAGGCTGGTTGCAATCGCCGTGGCAATGGCGCCGACAATTTGTTGGAAGGTGTTCATGATGGTACTTCCGTCGCCAGAAGTCTGTTCATCCAAGGCACCCAATCCAAATGTTTGGGCAGGAGACATTGCCATTGGCACACCCATCATGATGACAATATGAGCTAAGATGACATACCACATTGGTGACGTTGAACTGGCAAGCAGCAACATCACAATTCCGATAATGGTGATACCAAAGCCTAAGGTCGTTAATAACTTGGTGCTGACAGTGTCTGAGAATCGGCCGGCAACTGCGGATACAATGGCGTTAACCAGTCCACCGGGCAGCATCACAACTCCGGTTAAAGCAACTGGAATTGCCAACCCATTTTGCCAGAACATTGGCAAGAGGTACATGGATGAAAGGATGATCGCAAAGTCGAGCATTACCAGAACGGAGCCAACTGTAAACTGGCTCTTCTTGAAAACTCTGAAGTTTAAGATGGGCGTTTCAGAAACTAATTGACGTCGGATGTACCATGCAAGAACCAGTAATGAAACGATCAGAGTACCCAATACCTCAGGTGAGGTCCAACCAGAATCACTGGCCAAGCTGACACCGGTCACTAAACCACCAAAACCAATTGTTGAAAGGATCAGTGATAACCAGTCGATTTTGGGCTTGGTGATGTCGCCGACGTTTGGCAAAAATTTAACAGCTAAAACGAACGCGATTAACAAGAATGGGACGAATAACCAGAAAATCCAGTGCCATGAAAGAATTCCCAAGATCATTCCGGCAAGTGTTGGGCCAACAGCTGGCGCAAACATGATGACCAAACCAATCATCCCCATCGCGGACCCTAACTTATAGGGTGGAAAGATTAAAGTGGCCACGGTAAACATCAGTGGTAAAATCAATCCGGTCGCAATTCCCTGAATCATTCGACCGACTAATAAAATAGCAAAGTTTGGTGCCAACGCGGAGATGACGGCGCCGACGATAAAGTCACACAGGGCGAATAAGACCAGTGAACGGGTGGTAAAAATTCTTTGTAGTAGTGATGACATTGGCAGGACAATTCCGATGACCAGCATGTAGCCGGTCACTAACCATTGCATGGTACCAATGCTGGTGTGAAGCTCGGTAATTAAGCTTGGCAGGGCGATATTCAGTGATGTTTCACTCAACATTCCGACGAAGCCGCCGATGAGCATTCCCAGCATGGCAAGAAATGGTCGGTCAACGGGCTTAGCAGCCTGCTTTTGTTTTGGTTGTGCAATTGTTTGATCTGCGGTTAACGATTTTTCCATAAAATGTTTCTCCTAATTCTAAATTCTAAAAAATAATTATTCACGACAATTGATTACACTACCATAAAAAAAGATATCTCGTAAGTTTTATTTTCAATTACTTTCATAAATTTCTGAAAACAAGCACCGTGGGGATTTGTGAGAACGTTTCCCAAAATATGGACAGTTATGTAGACATTGTCCATACACTTATGCCGAATTTCTACTACAATAGAGGCAGATACAAAGAACAACGTCATTTTCGCTGAAATTTGAAACGGGGAGCGATTGGATATGAAACACACAGTATTAATTTTAACTGGGGTGGGTGTCATTGTTGCCGGTGCCTGCTTCTTGAAATCAATCGGCTGGTTTGAAGACGATTCACACCTGTATGATGAGTACGAGGCAAAATAATTGAGTTTGTTTGGAGGAATTTTTAATGACAAAAAATAAAGCAATTCTAATTGGTGCCGGTTTGGCCAATATGGCTGCGGCTGTTTATTTAATTCAAGAAGGCCACTGGCAGGGTGACCAAATCACCTTTTATTCAATTGATGATCACGGTTCGAATGATGGCTCACCCGCCAACGAGGCTGCAGGGGAGTATTGGAACAAGGTTCACCCCCTTGAAAATACGAAAGGCTTCGTTGCTCGTGGCGGTCGGATGCTCAACTACCGAACCTACGTGGATTTAATGGATCTGCTCAGTCGTGTCCCATCGGCAACTGAACCGGGGATGACTGCCGCAGAGGATACCCGTGAATTTGATGCCAACCACCGGACCTTTGATAAAGCCCGTTTAATGGAAGGCGGCAAGGGAATTATTAATGGCGGTAAGCTTGGTTTTAATAATAAGGACAGAATGAAGTTGACTGAACTTTTGTTGATGCCGGATTCTAAGGAAGAAAAGCTTGATAATGTGACGATTGCTGACTACTTTAAGGATGATCCTCACATGTTTACCACCAACTTCTGGTACATGTGGGAGACAACCTTTGCGTTTAGAACCCAGAGTTCAGCGCAAGAACTGCGCCGTTACATGCACCAAATGATTTATGAGTTTACACAGATTGAGCACTTGGTCGGCGTTAACCGGACCCGATACAATCAATACGAAAGTATCATGTTGCCGCTGATTAATTATTTGAAGGAGCAGGGCGTCAAGATTGTTCTCAATCAACGGGTGACGAACTTTGAATTCAAGGACACACCGATGCAGGATGAAATTACTGTGACTGCTTTGCGCATGACCAATACCGAAACCGGCGAGGAAGAAGACGTTGCGGTTGACGATGATACGGCGGTTATTTTCACCAACGGTTCAATCACCGACTCGGCAACACTTGGCGATTTCAATACGCCAGCTGCCGAAAACATGGACTACGGCGCTGCTGCCAGCTTGTGGAAGAAAGCAACCAACCGCTTTTACAACTTGGGTAATCCGGATAAGTTCTTCAACGACCGGAATGCCAGTGAGTGGATTAGTTTCACGCTGACGACCAAGGATCATATTTTACTCAATGAAATTACCAGGATTACGACTCAAGTTCCTGGGAATGCTTTGAACTCATTTATCTCGACGACACCGATTACACCAATGGGCAATAAAGACGTTAACATGTCGATTGTGGTCCACCACCAGCCTCATTTCACGACCCAAAAGGCAAACGAGGCGGTTATCTGGGGTTACTTCTTGTATCCACGTCGAAAGGGTGAGTTCGTTGATAAGCAGTACATCAAGATGACGGGTAAGGAAATGCTTGAGGAATTGCTCGGACAGCTCTCAAAGGTTGACCCAGGTCCGGGTAACATCATGGATAAGAAGCAAGAAATTATGGACAGCGTCATCAACTGCATTCCAGCATATATGCCGTATGCGTCCGCGCTATTCAATAACCGGGCCAAGACGGATCGGCCAAAGGTTATTCCGGAACACTCAACTAATTTGGCATTTACGGGCGAATTCGTAGAGCAGCCATACCAAATGGTCTTTACGGAACAAAGTGCGGTCCGCTCGGGTGAAATCGCAGCGTACCACTTTGCGGGGGTCCCAATGGCCAAGTTGGTCAAAAATCCGCGTTATGATAAGGATATAAAGACGTTAGCCAAGGCGACGAAGAAGATGTTTGAATAAAACAGAGAGCGCAACAAACCGTTTAGGATAGGCCAAATAAAGACACAATCCCAGTTATGCGATTATTCGCATGGCTGGGATTGTGTCTTTATTTGGCCTATCCTGGTTTGTGGAGCTCATTTCGGCTAGATAGAAGTGAAAATATACCTGTCGAACACGAATAATTATTAATGCCATTTCACAAATCAATAACTGTTGATGACAAAATAGAAATGCAATAGGCTGAAGGAAAAACCAGTCCTAGCAACCGTTTTCCAATTCCCTCAATCTTAGAATCTGTGATCCTTTAAATAACTATTCATATAATGTGAAGAAATATCATCGAAAATCTGCTAATATATGACATAACAATATAAATTAGTTCTTCAGAAGTGAATGATTATTTAGAGCCGTTATTTGTTCCCAAAGCCAAAACAGAAAGTAGGAATAACCTTGACCAACGTAAAGACATATATTGAATCGATTAAAGATCAAATTGACCATCGTGACCCTGACCAAAAGGAGTTTCAAGAGGCGGTATTTACCGTTTTGGATAGCTTGGCACCCACTTTGGAGGCCCATCCTGAATATGTTAAAGCAAACCTTTTAGCACAATTGGTGGAGCCGGAACGGGTCATTCAATTCAGGGTTCCTTGGCAGTCTGATGACGGTCAATTTAACGTCAACCGTGGATTTCGGGTTCAGTTTAATTCCGCAATCGGGCCATATAAGGGTGGACTGAGGTTACATCCCAGCGTTAACTTGAGCGTGGTCAAATTCCTGGGCTTTGAACAAATTCTCAAAAATAGTTTGACCGGATTGCCAATCGGTGGCGCTAAGGGTGGTTGTGACTTCGATCCAAAGGGCAAATCCGATTCCGAAATCATGCGCTTTTGTCAAAGCTTTATGACCGAACTACAACGTCATATTGGTCCGGATTTGGATGTTCCTGCCGGCGATATTGGGGTTGGTGGACGGGAAATCGGCTACTTGTTTGGAGCTTATAAACGACTGAACGGATTTAAAAATGGCGTTCTGACTGGAAAAGGGCTCACCTTTGGCGGTAGTCTTGCCAGAACTGAGGCCACTGGGTTCGGTCTGCTTTACTACACGAACGCGATGCTGAAAGCTCAAGGAGATACGCTGACTGGAAAGAAAATCAAGATTTCCGGTTCCGGAAATGTGGCCACCTATGCGATTCAAAAGGCAACCGAGTTGGGAGCAACTGTCATCACGGTTTCCGATTCCAACGGCTATATCTATGATCCCAAGGGAATTGACTATCAAGTTGTCAAACAAATCAAGGAAGTTGAACGTGGCCGTATTCGTGAGTACGCGGATCGGGTCGCTTCAGCTGAATACCATGGCGGATCTGTCTGGGACTTTGACGTTGACTATGACGTGGCTTTGCCCTGCGCAACTCAAAATGAGATCAACAAGGATCAAGCCAAGTTGATCGTTAAAGATGGTGCCAAATGCGTGTGTGAAGGGGCCAATATGCCAAGCTACCCAGACGCAATTGCGATTTATCGGGATGGCGGCTTGCTGTACGGCCCTGGAAAAGCTGCCAATGCCGGTGGCGTGGCTGTGTCAGCGCTTGAAATGAGTCAAAATAGTGAGCGGCTGGCTTGGAGCTTTGAAACGGTGGATAATCGCCTGCAGGATATCATGGAAGATATTTTCGCCAAGTCAGAGGCTGCCGATAAGAAATATAAGTTGGACAAGGACTATCAGGCTGGCGCAAATATTGCCGGGTTTGAAAAGGTTGCAGAAGCAATGATGGCCCAGGGACTGGTTTAATTTGGATGAGTGTGGTGGAATAAAATGTCTTTTTGGATCAGCGGATTGTCGCGGATTTTGATTAGATGATATCCACTCACAGGAAAACGAGAGGCTGGGACAAAAGTCTCAGCTCACG
>NZ_AZGK01000001.1 GCF_001435315.1 Lentilactobacillus parabuchneri DSM 5707 = NBRC 107865 | reverse complement strand
TCGCTGGTTCGAACCCAGCCGGAGCAGTTCTTAAAAGTAGGCTTAGCGGCCTACTTTTTATTTTGCCATTTTTCTCATTTTGAGCCGATTGAGTTTGCGAACTTTTCACACATAGTGGAATATGATACGATACAGATACTGTTACCGAAATGAGTGTACAGCATTGGGGGGATTGCTTTGAACTTACATAAATCCATTCGAAGATTTTCCGTTATTGTCATTGCCTCTGTGGGCCTGAGCGTTTCAGGGCTTCTGATCCAGTCTGGGCGTGTGGCTGCCGACTCGGCTGTTAATTCATATATTTTCAACCAACACCTGACACCGGCTAATGTGACCAAATCCATCTGGAGCGGCTTTCCGAAAAACGCTTATACGGCCGGGGCACCCACTGGCGTCGTTGTGCACGAAACCGGCAACCCCAGTTCGACGATTTACGGTGAAATTGCCTACATGAAACGCAATTATCAAAATGCCTTTGTTCATTCTTACGTGGATGCGTCCCGGGTGATTAACATTGCCGACACCAACTATTTGGCGTGGGGCTGTGGATTTCCAGGTAACGGACGGTTCATACAGTTCGAACAAGTCGAAGTTCACAGTAAGGCTGCGTTCGCCAAAGAAGTCAATAATGCGGCCAATTATACGGCAGAGTTGCTGCACCAGTATAATTTGCCACTCAATAACGCGGTTAATGATGGCAAGGGGACAGTCTGGTCACACAAAGCAGTTGCCAAATACCTGGGTGGGTCAGACCATGTCGATCCGGACGGCTATTACGCCAAGGCCGGGCAAACCTACTTTGGTGAGGCTTATACCATGAATGATTTTTATACCCTGGTTAAACATTATTATGACAACAGTTCAGCTTCGACCAGCTCGTCAACTACCAATCAAACATCCGGCACCAGTGGGGCACTGAACGCCAACTCTGCTTCCCAGCAGGCGGCTGTTAAATATTATCGCGGTCAAGGCAACGAAACCGCAACGCTTCTTCCCACCTTCAGCCACTATCGTTTATACAATCACGTTAAGGGTGCCGGATACAGCACTTATAGCTACAGTTGGGCGTCTCTTCCGGCGTATACCGGCAAGAAGGTTTACGTCGACTCCCGGGGCGTCAAGACGCCGTCGAAGTCAACTTGGTACCGGATTCGTTTCAATAAGGCCGCCAATGCCCAAAAATATTGGGTTTTCTCAAAGACCTTGAGCTTCAATCCAGTCACATATAGTGATTCCAACGAGTCAATCACGATTAAGAGCGGCAAGTATGCGCTGCGCAATCACGTTTATAACACGTCGACGTTATCGAAGGTGACCGGGTCAACGCAAAGTATCCTCAACCAAACGTTTAAGGTTAATAAGAAAGCCAACAAGACCCACGGGAAAGGGACAACTCATTGGTATCGATTCAAGCTCAACGATCAAAACGTCTGGGTTTGTGAACAAGCAACGGAATAGCAATGAGGCTGGGACAAAAGTATCAACTTTTGACTCAGCCTCTTGTTTGGTGATTTTATACTATCTAGCTGAAACGTGAGACGACGGCCGGCTGAAAGCCTGCTTAGCCTACTTGGCAATCGGCTGATCCCGGCCATTTAAGCCCATCAATCAATCATTCCAAAACCAGGAATAATCGATTGATGGGCTTAAATTCTGGGATCAAAACGCCTTTTGTCTCACTCCCATTTTTATAAAAGACAACTAAATTATAAGTTGATTTCTGATGGCGTAGCAATAATTTGTCGATCCCCACTGTCATAGACGACTAAAGAATTTGGATAGTCGTTGTCATATGGGTATGGTGAGTCAAAAGTAGCGACCAGTTCATTTCCTTGAATGAAATCATAGGAAAGTTGACCATCGTTATTGACCAAGTTAAAGGTAATCAAATTCGACAGCGGAAAGACGCCCTGCAAATCATTGTCGATGATGTACCAAACGTTGTCGATAGCTTCATCGGGCAGGGTGGAGACGATACTGTAACTGGCAAAACGGGATTCATTTGGATTAAACATAAAGACACCTTCATTCCTAACTTTGTTTAACGTATGTAACCTAACAAAAATAAGACTGTATTTCAAGCAACATGTTATAGTTCGAATTCCTGATTGTTTAATATTAACCTGACAATGTGTTTTTCAGTCCGGGCATTTTCTGGCGGCAGCTGCATGTAATCACCGTAGATGCGTGTTAAAATGGCATCGTAATCGGCGGGAACTCGGATCACCGTATCTTCAAAGGGCAGCTCGACCACGTCACTTAATTGGTCTAAGGTGAGAATTTCCTTGTCGTAACCATACTGAGATGCCAAATTTTTGACATTCATCAAGGCCGGCTTGTCATTGTACATCGTCATGATATCGTCACGTTGTTTCTTGAAGTCCTCGGAAGTGACCAGCTGTTCATCTGATAACGGATTTTGAAATTTTCTCATTGGGTTATCAATCACATTATAACGCAACTTTAAATAGATTCGGCTGTCAAGCCTTCTAATATCAAGGATTTGCCGGCGCTGACGAGCAGAAGAGTCCGGAATCTTATCCAGTGGAAAGATATCCAAAAATACGCCTTTACGTGCGTTGTTAACGTTGTTCTTTTCTTCAATGAAGGTATTCCTATCCAATAGCTTGGAATAGCTTAGAGCGTAATTCTCGTCCGTCCAAGGGGTCTGGAGAAAATAGTGCTCGGACTTTAAGGCTTCGGGCGCAATTTTTAAGAAACGTTCATAATCGGAACGTAACATGCCGACGTCCATATCGTCATCCCAAGGGATAAATCCCTGGTGGCGAATAGAACCCAGCATGGTACCTCCCAGTGCAATATAATTGATTTGGTATTTTCGTGCAATCGACGCAAACATTTTGAAAATATTTAATTCAACTTGATGAATTAAAGCAATGACTTGGTTATCCATATTTGCCCCCAATTATTTTGTTGTTATAACAATCAGTATAAAGCATAATTCACTAAAATGTTAAAGGTTAGTGCATTTAGTTGCGACAATAGTGCCGACAATATATAATCAAGGTGATGTAAGTTTTAATAATTAAAGGGGAATGGTGAAAGCTATGAGTAAATCCAATGCAGATTTATTAAAAGAAGCAATTGACGTTTATTTGTCATCTTTAAAATACTTAGATAATTTCGTTTCAGAGCCGGCAACCAAGTATGGTCTATCCTTTGAGCAATATTTGATTCTTCATACAATTGCAGAACAGGATAATGTTTCTCTAATGGACATCGCAAGTGAACGGCGAGTGACGCGAAGCGCGATTTCTCGCCAAATCAAAGTCTTATTACAGCACGATTATATTTACCAAAAACCGGCTGAAAGTGATCGCAGAAGATTGTATCTTCACCTGACACCAACCGGAAAAGAAACCGAGAAAAAAGTGAACGATTTGATCACTGCCAGATTTGATCGTTGGATCAGTCGATACGGTGATGAAAAGGTCAAGGCAATTTTACAGTTTATTCGCGTATTCGCGGCTGAAGAAATGCAAAATACCACGTATGCTTCAAAGTAACAACTAACTGAAATAGTTCGGGGACCGGATCAGTCAAGACGACTTTCGGTCCTTCTTTTGTCATTCGCAAGATCTTAGATTGGGGGGGGATTGGATATGCTCATGTTAGCGGCGACGGCGGTTGTTTTTTTCGCCTTAGCCATCTTATTAGTTACATACTTAATTAAAAATCGCAATTCATCAGTCATTGGCTGGTTAGCCAACTTGGCCTTAATTGCCTTATTAGCATTGTTGGTCCAATTATTTGTCATGTTTGATCAGAAATATTACGCGTTGGTCATTGCCGTTGCCTTATTTGTGACCGGACTAGGGGTCGTTTTGGGACTCCTATTGAGTTTTATTTTTTTGTTTGTCAACGCCTTTATTGTCTGGCGGCGAGAAGGTTACAGTCTCAGCAGTTCATTGACTTTGATTGCCGGAATCGGGGTGGTTTTAGTTGATATTTTGATCTTCTTTAACCCGATTCAAACACCGCTGCCGATTCAGACATTTATTATCAGCTTTTTGACGATGATCATTTTGTACGTGCTGCTGACTGTTTGGACGACCTTATCTTCGATGTTGATTTATCAGCTGTATCTTCCTCGAAACAATAAGGATTTTATCATTGTGTTAGGAGCAGGGTTGGTCGATGGCCATAAGGTCGGCAGGCTGTTGGGAAGTCGGATCAACCGTGGAATCGCCTTTTATAATCACCAGATTCATAAAGCAAACAAGCACGCCAAACTCATTTTTTCCGGTGGGCAGGGCAGTGATGAAAAAATACCCGAAGGCGTTGCGATGCAGCAGTATGCTTGGGAACACGGTGCCAGAAAGGCGGATACGTTGGTCGAAGATCAGTCGGTAAACACGTCTCAAAATATGCAGTTTTCAAAACAGCTTATTTCTAAAGTCTCTAATGACTCCCAGCCAAAAGTGGTCTTTGTGACCAGCAATTACCATACTTTGCGGGCGGGAATACTTGCCCGAAAGGCTGGTCTTGATGCCTTCGGGATTGGAGCCAAAACGCCCTTTTATTATTTGCCCAACGCCGTCATTCGTGAATATTTGGCGTTAGCGGTGATGCATAAGAAGTTTCATTTAGTTATGTTGGGGTTGATTTTGGTCAGCTCGATCGCATTGGGTATCTTAGCCTGGGTTTCAAGTCGATAATTGAAAGTGTATCAACAGCCAATCTCTTAGGGGATGGCTTTTTTTGTTGTCTTTAAACCGATGATCAGGGGCTTGCGAAAATCTTCATACATTCTTCACATCTTATTCACACAATAAGTTTGTAGTTATTGTAGAATGAAAGCATAGCAAGAGAGCTATAAGTTCTATAAATTTATGTGCAGAAAGGATGATGATCATGTTTAGTTTAATTTGGACACTTATTATTGGTGGGCTGATTGGGGCACTTGCTGGCGCAATCGTTAGTCGTGACATGCCAATGGGCTGGATCGGAAACATTGTCGGTGGTTTAATTGGCGCCTGGCTGGGAGAAGCAATCTTTGGCTCCTGGGGGCCACAACTGGCGGGAATGGCAATTCTTCCTGCGATTGTTGGGGCGGTGCTCTTGGTACTGGTTGTTTCGATGGTCACTCGTGGAATGGCCAAGTAAATTACCTCTTTTGTGAAAGGAGGTCTGAAATTGAATCGATTCACGAAGTTTCTCATATGTCTGGTTAGTTTGGTCGGAATGATTCAATCCGGGTGGCTGCTGGGGATCGTTATCCCGATTGACCATGTTTCCCGGGTACTGCTGCCAAGCGTGCAAACACAAGCCACTTGGATTTGGGTGCTTGGGATCGTGATTTCTCTGATCGTCACCCTGGTTGGCATTGTTGGCATCGCCATTGCGATATTTGCCCCAAGAAAGGCTGATCGACTGCGGTTTAATTCACCAAATGGTAAATTAAGCATTTCCAAGCCGGCAGTTGAAAAGATCTTGCGAAACGCCATCATGGAGCAGGGAAACGTCAATGACGTCACTGTCAAATTGAAATTACGAACGAAAAATCGGGTCGCAACTGTCCACGTGACGGCTGTCGACAAATTGAACCACGATCTGGTAAAGCTTGGAGAAGATATTCAGACCATTGTGATTGATCAAGTTCATCGTTTGATGGACGTAGACGTCAAAAAGGTCAAAGTTAAAGTGAAACCCTTTGACTCAGCTTCCAAGCGCCAAAAAGCCGGCAGACCCCGGGTCGTATAGGAGGGAAAGTCAATGAATGCAATCATGTACGGTGCAATCTTCGGGATGATTTGTGGAATCGTTTGGGTCTTTTCCGGCCTGAGCGGGATGCTAATTGTCTTGGCGCTGACGGTCATTGGCGCGTTGATTGGTGCCGTGATCTGGAAATTCGGTGGGATTAAAAATCTCATTAGTCAGCTGATAAGTGATGATTAACAACACGTTTAAATAGAAAGTGAGTTGGAAATTATGGACGCAACTGTGAAAGCACCAGAATTAACGAAAAAATTAACGTTTGAAAATTCAGTGATTGAAAAAATCGCCGGATTAGTTTGCCGAAGTGTCGATGGGGTCCTGTCGCTTGATGGTGGGATGATGAGCGAATTAGCTGACCGCTTTTCAAAAACAACCGATCCAACCAAGGGGATTGATGCCGAAGTTGGTGAAAAACAGGTCGCTTTGGATATGGAAGCGACAATTGAGTATGGTGCTGATGCCCGGCAAATCTTTGACGAAATTTGTAGTCGAACACAAAAAGCCATCAAAAATTACACCGGGTTGGATGTGGTTGAGATTAATTTAAATATCAATGATGTTTTGACCAAAAAAGAATGGGAACAGCAAAGCTCCCGCAAAAAAGATGATATTGCCAATGACGTGAACGATGACCGGGTTGAATAACCTGTAAATGGAGGAAATCGAGATGACACAAGAAAATAACACCAACGTAGCAACGGTTTTAACTTATGATGATGATGTATTGGCAAAAATTGCCGGAAACACAGTTCGGGATGTTGATGGGGTGCTGTCATTGGAAGGAAACATTATCGATACCGTGACCGATAAATTCAGTGATGAAACGGATCCTTCCATGGGGGTTAAAGTAGATTTAGATAACGATGATAAAGAAGTCAAATTATCGATGGATGCTGTTTTGGAATATGGCAAGTCGATTCCGACCGTCTTCAAAAAGATTACCGCTAAATTAACTCAGACGATTACTGAGATGACGGATTTAAAGCCAACCGAGATTAAAATTCACGTCAAGGAACTTCAGACCCGTGAAGAATATCTCAAAAATAATAAGAAAACTGATAAAAAGAAGGACAAATGAGCAAAAAAGAGGCCTGTGACAAAACGCATCACGTTTTGTCACAGGCCTCTTTGACGTTTGAAAAGTCACCATAAATCCTCATTAAGGCGTCATTAAACACCCTTTGTTTTATCATGATTTTTTGATTGAGTAACGGCTACCTTTTTTTGGATGGTCCAAATGATGGTAACGAGTATCACCAATGTGGCCAAGGTGATTGCAAATGGTCGGTTATCGGTCAGGACCATCAAAATCAATCCCAGTGCGATCGTGACAACCATTGAAAGATCAAAATGAGACATTGAACTCACCTCGCATATCCTTATGCCATTGCTTCGTCTTCTTCCAACTCAAGCCAAAGTGCCAACGCGGTTGGGTTGAAATCAGGCCAGCTGGAAATGTGCTCATAACCGCGGGCAAGAAGCGAGCTGACCTTTCGTTTTTTGAGATCATCAAAAATGGTCAGGGCAAACACGTTGTCTTCAAGGTCGGTAATAACCGTTCCCAATTTGTGCTGCCATTCAGCGACCAAATCTTGATAGATCAGTAATTGCCGCGAATTTTTAATGGTGTAATCAACTCCTTGCTCCCGAAGCGTTTGTTTGTAATCTTCATATTCTTGTAAAACCGCTTCTTTGGCAGTTTCCCACTGCTCGTTATTGTACCTGGATACTTTATTAGCCATCGTTGTTCCTCCCTAGTACAAAATAATTAGAGAACGCCAAGAAGATGGCAGTAAAACATTGCTTTACACCATCTTCACTCGAAACTATATTTTGTCTACTGAAGAACATTAAACACTAAAAATCGGATTTTTGCAAAATCAAATCTGATTAGTCCTCAACTTTGGCACCTAAAACGTGTTCAAAATGATTTAAGGCCCAATCGTTTCCTTCAGGGGTCAGCCCTGCGACGCCACTCTTATGAACGACAATGTTGTAAGAAAGATTGTACGCATCGACTGCTGTATGCAAGACACAGATGTCGCTGCAGACGCCTACCAGGTGGACCGTATCGACGTGACGTTCTCTCAGTCGGATATCCAAATCGGTTCCGGCAAACGCACTATAACGCGTCTTGTCGTACATGTAAACTTTATCGTCTTTTTGATGATCCCGGTACCAGTCAGCCAGCTTGCCGTAAAATTCTCTTCCCCAGGTATTTCTAACATTGTGAGGGGGAAACAGCTTGGTTTCAGGATGGTAGGGGTCGTTTGGTTTATGAACATCAGTTGGTAAGATGACCCAGTCGCCATTTTGGACGAATTGGTCGGCTAAATTGATGATTGCCGGTTCCAGTTTTTGACCGGGAGCACCACAGGTTAAGGCACCTTTATCAGCAACAAAATCGTTTGTGTAGTCAATAATTAATAAAGCAGTATGCGAATCCATTTTGATAGCCTCCATAAATCAGATTGGGGTAAAAGTCCAATCAACTTTTATTACGTCAAACATACACGGGAATGCGGGAAAAATCAACTAATTAGCTGGATAAAAATGTCGGTGTACCCAAATGATGAACAAGTGTTTACAATTTGGGGTTGACATTTTAAATATGGCTCGTATACTTGTTAATATTCACAGAGAGCCAACACTTGCTGAAAGTTGGCACCGATATGGCAAATACTTACTGGCGGCAGCCTTATCTGCAATAAGAGGCAATACATATTGTATTGTAGAACTTGGGTGGAACCGCGTTGACTAACGCCCCTGGTACTGTAATTGGTACTGGGGGCTTTTTTTGTTCAAACAACTAAGGAGGAAGTTATGGAAAATCATGATCAGAAAAATGCACTATCACGTTCACTAAAAAGTCGTCACATTCAGATGATCGCTATTGGTGGTGCCATCGGAACCGGCCTGTTTCTGGGGTCCGGTTCGGCGATTCATACTTCTGGCCCCTCGATTATTTTATCGTACCTGATTGTCGGTGCTTTCTGTTTTTTACTGATGCGGGGAATCGGCGAACTGCTATTGTCGGATACCAGCAAACATTCTTTTTTGGACTTTGTTAAAATTTACCTCGGAGACCGCTGGGAATTTGTGACGGGTTGGACCTACTGGTTCTGCTGGATCAGTTTGGCAATGGCAGACCTGACGGCGACCGGAATCTATATTAAGTACTGGTTTCCAAACGTGCCTCAATGGATTCCGCCTCTGATTATTTTGCTGTGTTTATTTGGTGCCAATATGGTCAACGTCGGCTTGTTTGGTGAAATGGAATCCTGGTTTTCAATGATTAAAGTCGTGGCCATCATTCTCTTGGTGGTCGTTGGCTTCGGTTTAGCACTTTTTCACGCCAACGTTGACGGCTCGACCGCTTCTTTCAGTCAGTTGGTTAACCACGGTGGCTTTTTCCCAACTGGGGCGCACGGGTTCTTAATGTCATTTCAGATGGTGGTTTTTGCCTTTGTCGGCATTGAAATGGTGGGGCTGACCGCCGGTGAAACCGATGATCCGGAATCAAACCTGCCCAAAGCCATTAACAGTCTGCCGATTCGAATTGGGTTGTTTTACGTTGGGTCGATGATTGCGGTGATGAGTGTTTACCCTTGGGATAAGATTACAACAACGGCCAGCCCGTTTGTTCAGGTCTTTTCCGGCATTGGAATCGTAGGAGCTGCCGGGATCTTGAACTTTGTGGTTTTGACGGCTGCCGTATCGGCTACCAACAGTTGTTTGTTCAGTACCAGTCGGACCATGTACGCACTGAGTATGGGTGGAAATGCGTCGTCATTTCTCACGCGCCTCGGTCGAAATGGGGTCCCCAACATTGCGTTGAACTTTTCGACGGCATTTCTGCTGATTATCGTGGTTTTAAACTACTTTATTCCAGCTGGTGTCTTTAACCTGGTGTCATCCGTTTCCACGATCAACTTTGTGGTGGTCTGGGTGGTCTTGATCATTGTTCATATCCTATATCGCAGACAACACCCCAAGGGCAGTTCGGTCTTTAAAATGCCTGGGTATCCCATTACCGATTACCTCACGCTGGCATTTTTCGTCTTTATTTTGGGCTTCTTATTGTTCAATGAGGCCACTCGGGTCGCCATGATCATTTCACTTGTTTCCATTGGATCGATGCTGGTGATTTACCAGCTGATCTCAAAGAAATCACGTTCCTAAACCAGCTCAGGTTGAAATTCGGCAGCCAACCCTCTAAAATTTAGTATAAACAATCAATTAGGCCATTTATGAGGGACAAAAATGATCAAAATCCACAAACTTGCTTCATACACTTGGGTTGAGGTAATTTCGCCAACAAAAGAAGAATTACGCCAGGTGACCAATGATTACCAAACACCCGTTAAATTTCAAAGTTACATGATGGACCGCCATGAGCAGCCCCGGGCAACCTATGATGAGTTGTCAGGGTTTGGTGCGCTGGTGGTGCGGGCGATCGCAAATCAATCGTCGGAGCGGATGTTGACGATGCCAATCTTTCTGGGATTCAGTAACACATTATTGGTGACGGTTTGCCACGATGAAAAACAGGGAAAAATGCTGTCGGATGGGGCTCAAGTTGAATACCCATCAGTAGTCGAGCACATTATTTCAATTTTGTTTGATATGATTTCTCCTTATTTTGATCAATTGGATGTGATTAGCCATAAAGCTGAAGAACTTGAGGGGATGCATCATCGTTCAATCAGCAACCATAGTTTGGATGAGTTGGCAGCTTTAAAAACCAGCTTGGTTTACTTAAGATCGGCGACGGCGGGGAATTTGGTGGCTTTACAGGAGTTACAGCCGACAATTAAGACCAATGTGACGTTGTCGTCCAGCTTGATGCAGCAGTCCATGGCAGCCATTTCGGACCTCTTAATTGAGTATAAGCAGTGCCAAACGATGTTTGATGTTGTGGGCGATGTCGTCAGCGAGACCGAATCGGCCTTTGGCAATATTTTGAACAATAAATTAAATCAGACCATGCAGTTCTTGACGATCTGGTCGTTAGTCTTGGCGATCCCACCAATCGTATCCGGATTTTATGGGATGAATGTTAAGCTGCCTTTGGCAAGTGCCGATCAGGCCTGGTTTTATACGGTTGTTCTCACGTTATTGATGGTTGTTGTCATGATTTGGTACATTAAAAGAGACGGTCGCTTTCGCAAGTGACCATCTCTGAAATAATCGTTAAAACACCAAACTAGGTCTTTGAGCAAAACTTGCGTTTTACTCAAAGACCTAGTTTTTAGTTTGTTCAATTGTTAAATGTGGTTGATTTAAATCGCTGACAAGTGTTCCCCAAGCTGGGTGCCACCACTGTTGAAATGTTTAAGTGCTGCAATGGCGTTTGTGACATTGCCTCTTAAAATATCGTTGTGTTCAATCTCAATGATTTTAAAGTTCATCAAAAGTTCATCTGGAAGATCATCGATAATGCGCTTGTCCATCAAGATAATATCGGGACTTTGACTGGTTGGGTCGAAGAAATGGTCAGCTACGATGTCAACGTATAAATGCAGGGAAGTTAACTGCTTTTTTAATTGGTCACAGAAGTGCTGAATTAAGACATCGTCGACAATCGGGTTACCGGTTAATGAAGGTTGAATTTTTCCGATTCGGATGTCACCAACTACTTTAATATTCACGCTTTTCACCGCCTTACCAAGTTAATCAATTTACAATTATCTTACACGCTTGGCAGTGCGCTGGACGGATTATTGAGATTTCTTTTCGCAAAATTAATCATATTAACAAAATTATAATAAATGAACCTTAAAGAACGACAAACATTGAAAATAATAAAAATGAAATTCGCGACACATTGGCCCGTTTTTCGTGATTTCGCTGGTTGACCTTGGATTCGAAGAAAATGTAAAATGCCAACACAATTGTGATTAACAGCAGTTTAAAAAATGAAATTTCCAACGTCAAACATAACAGCAGGATGAGCACGCAGATGACGATCATTGAAAACTGGCTGCCTTTTTTCATGAATGCATAGTACGAAAAAAAGATGTTGGCAAAAATCATCAAAGTGATGTACATCAACGAGACCAGTGAAAAATAATGGTGGTATGAAAGATTAAATAAAAAGACCAGCCCGGTGCCGCTGATGAAGCCGTAGATAATCCAGCGACAGTGGGGTTCGTCGATAAATTTGCTTAACAACAGGACGTTGGCCAACAAAAAGTCAATCAGGATCAGCCAAATATTGACCGAAGCAGTTTTAAAATAGAGAAATCCCAAAAGAATCACTAAAAGTACGTCACTAACCGCAATCACGGAAAATGTCTTGATTGGACTGGAGACTTCGTTTAACAAAACCGCTAAAATCAGTCCGATTAAGGTGAGTTGACGAAGCTGTGGGTTGAGAAAAAATTGATTAAATGAAACGTTGGCAAACAGCATCCAGATGATTAAAAGTGAAATGATACGAAACACGGACTGTGCCAAACTTGATCGATTAAAGGTTAACAAGGGCATTCTCCTTCTTAAGTTTTCGAAAGATTGTTATAAAATTAATCGTAATGTTTTTCAGGGTGGGGGTCAACGACCAATTAAAAAATTGTTTACAAAATAAAATTTTTTATGATAAGATTGAAAAGTTATGAGTTCCCGATAGGATTCGCGCGCTGCGTGAAGAAGCCTTGTAACCTTAAAAATAAAGAGGGGGAAAATGAAATGCGTGAAAAACATTTATTTACTTCGGAATCAGTTTCAGAGGGCCATCCGGATAAGATTGCTGATCAAATCAGTGATGCAATTTTGGATGCCTTGTTAGCAAAGGACCCGGATGCCCGGGTTGCATGTGAGACATCAGTCACCACAGGACTGGTGTTTGTGTTTGGTGAAATTTCGACCACTGCCTATGTGGATATTCAAAAAGTGGTTCGAAATACAATTAAGCGAATTGGCTATACCCACGGTCGTTATGGCTTTGACGGTGATTCATGTGCTGTCATTGTGGCCCTGGATGGTCAATCGCCGGATATTGCCCTTGGCGTTGACGACGCGTTGGAACAACGTGAAGGCAACAACGATCCACTCGACCAGATTGGTGCCGGGGATCAGGGCTTGATGTTTGGTTATGCCATTAACGAAACACCAGAATTGATGCCGCTCCCAATCTCGTTATCTCATCAGCTGATGAGAAAACAAGCATCCCTGCGTAAGAGTGGCGAAATCGGCTACCTTGGCCCGGATGCCAAAGCCGAAGTAACGGTTGAATACAATGATGACGGAAAGCCGGAACGGGTTGATACGGTCGTTTTAAGTACCCAACACGACGATGGTGTTCGCTTGGACCAGGTTCGAAATGACGTGATCAATCAGATCATTAAGCAGGTTATTCCTGCCAAGTATCTTGACGATAAGACTCGTTATTTGGTTAACCCAACCGGCCGTTTTGTCATCGGTGGCCCTCAAGGGGATGCCGGCTTGACCGGCCGAAAGATTATCGTTGATACTTACGGCGGCTTTGCCCACCATGGTGGTGGCGCATTTTCCGGCAAGGACGCAACCAAGGTTGACCGTTCCGCCAGTTATGCAGCCCGCTACATTGCCAAAAACATTGTCGCTGCCGGATTGGCTGATGAAGCAGAAATCCAGTTAGCCTATGCAATTGGTGTTGCCAAGCCGGTATCGATCGACATCAATACTTTTGGGACTGGCAAAGTTCCGGAAGAAAAGTTGATTGATGCTACCCGGGCCATGTTTGATTTACGACCTGCAGGAATTATTAAGATGCTTGATTTGAAGCGACCGATTTATGAACAAACGGCTGCTTACGGCCACTTTGGAAGAACCGATATTGATCTTCCTTGGGAACATACCGATAAAGTTGATGCGTTAAAAGATTATTTCAAGTTATAAACAGCTGACAAGCAAAACGCCCTTGAAAATTCAAGGGCATTTTTTTGTTTAATTTAGAGAAAAAAGGGGTCATTTCATGACGAAAACAGCGACAAAAAGTAACGTGACATTAGTGACAATCGCTCTGTTCATTGCCACTTTTATGGCAGCGATCGAAGGGACCATTGTTTCAACGGCCATGCCGACTATCGTTGGTGATTTGCGTGGGGTTTCCCTCATGAACTGGGTCTTTTCGATCTTTTTACTTACCAACGCAATTGCGACACCAATCTACGGTAAATTGGCCGATAGTTTTGGTCGCAAGCCGATGTTTATTGTGGGAATTTTGATTTTCATTTTTGGCTCGGTCATGTCTGGACTTTCCAATTCGATGCTGGTTTTGATTTTTTGGCGGGCCATTCAGGGAATCGGTGCCGGATCGATTATGCCAATTTCAAATACAATTATCGCAGACATCTATCCATTGGAAAAACGCGCTCAGGTGCTGGGGCTAAACTCGTCAGCATGGGGGATTGCTTCTGTTATCGCCCCGCTGTTGGGTGGCTTTATTGTTGATCGTTTGAGCTGGCACTGGATCTTTTTTATTAACCTGCCAATCGGTTTGATTGTGATGGTAATGGTGCAATTTTTCCTCCACGAAGAAAAACAGCATGCCTCGACTAAAATGGATATTGCCGGCACCAGTTGGCTCACAGTCATGTTACTGGCAGTCATGTACGCGTTTCAATTAGTCGGCCAGGATCCGATTAATTGGAAGATTGTTGCCGTCTGCTTTTTGGTCGCTATTATTTCCTTTGTGATGTTTATCAGAACGGAACGCCTGGCCAAAGACCCGTTAATTCCAATGGAGCTGTTTGACAACCGGACGTTTGTTGTTCAAAACATCGTGGTTTTTCTGGTCAGTGGCTTTCTGATCGGCTATGAAGTTTATTTGCCCGATTGGACGCAGGGAATACTCGGACTGAGGGCCTCCATGGCTGGTTTTGCGGTTACCCCAAGTTCATTGATGTGGATCGTCGGGTCGTTTCTTGCCGGCAAATTATTAGCCAAGACGTCACCGTATCGAATTATTAACCTCAGTTTGTTCTTTATCCTGGTGGGTGCCGTTATTATGGTCCTGATTCCGGCCTATACGCCGTTTGTGGCCTTTTTAGGCATTTCAATGATCGTTGGTACCGGATTTGGTTTAACGGTCACCACGTCGATTATCAGCGTCCAAAACGAAGTTAAGCCCACTCAAATTGGGGTGGCGACTTCATTTAATACGCTTTGCCGAACCCTTGGACAAACCTTGATGATTTCAGTATTTGGCATCGTCATGAACACGACGATGTTACGAGGTGTCCGCCAAACTGACGGGACGTCGCTTAAGATGATGGACAAGTTGATTAATCCGTTGACTGCCCACGAATTAGGTGAAAAAGTGCTGCCTCATTTGCGAGAAATTCTGTATAACTCGTTGCACAATGTGTTCGTCGTCGGTCTGATTTTAATTGTCATCGCTTATGCAGTTAATTTAGCTGACCGGCGCAATAAAAAACAGCGAATCAATTAATCGATCCGCTGAATGGCCATCAAAATCGGTGGCCAATGGGTTTGATTTAAAAAGCTATACTTTAAAACACTGTACCGTTTTTGGTCTAGTTGACTGCCAAATTCGAGGACGGTGTTTTTTTCGCGTTCACCGCCTGGATGGCCATAGTAGGCAACCACAATGACCAGCCCATTATGAGCCAGGTGATTTAAACAACCCTTAATTGCCTCAATCGTGGTTTCCGGATAGGTGACGATCGTTTTATCGCCCCCTGGTAAATAACCAAGATTGAAAATGGCTGCTGAAATCATGGTTTGGTAGGGCAGAATTTCATCCACTTTTGAATGACTGATATTATATAAAAAAATGTTTTTAGCACTGGGTGGAGTTTTGCGAAGCAGCGCCTTGGTATTTTCAATTGCCTGGGCCTGAATATCAAATCCATAGACGGTCCCGTCCGTGCCAACCAAATTTGCTAAAAATAGGGTATCATGACCATTTCCAACGGTGCAGTCAACGACCGTATCGCCATAACTGACCACTTGCGATAACAGTTCGTGGCTGAAGTCCAGTGCGGATAATAACTGTTTCATGCAATCCCACCTCCAAATCGATTAAAGCAATAACGTGAGATGGCTAACGTTACGAAGCCTAAACTCCAACCACCCAAGACGTCACTGGCAAAGTGCACCCCGACATAGATCCGGCTGATGCCAATCCCCAAAATAATGATTGCCAGCAAAATCCCCACAATCAGCTTGGTTGTCGCGTTTTTCAAGAGTCGGTTGGCAATCAGGATTAGACTGCCGGCGACGAGCATGATACTCATTGAATGGCCGCTGGGAAAACTGCTTGAATGAACAGTGACCATGTGGGGTAACGTTGGCCGCGGGCGATTAATGAAGTGTTTGACTAAAACGTTGACGGGTCCAGCTAGGAGTACGCCATTAATTAAGAGGAACAGCGCCGCTTTAATTCGGCGGACTAAAAATAAAATCAATCCCGCCCCGACCGTAAAGCCGAGTAACGAAGTAAAGTTGCCAAATTTAGTAAAATGAATCATAAAAGTCGATAGCCCTGGACTGATAAATCTTCGGACTGCGTGACCAAAGTATTGATCAAACGTGTGAATCCAGGTCTGGTGAAACAAGACGCCATAAGCCAACATCAGAAAGATGACCAGGGAAACGCCGGCCGTTAAATTAAATCCTAATTGAGATTGTTTTTTCATGTTTTTCACTCCAATATCTAAAATTATAGCACGCTGGGCAGTTGTTTTTTACTGAACGTTTTGTTATGATAATAGGCAATAATTTCAATTTGTGAAAATGCAGAGACGAATTAGTAACTAACGACTTGTTATCCAGAAACTGAGTGGGTGCTGCGAACTCAGAGCAGGTGGTGGTGAACTCATCGTCGAGTGCCTGGCCGAACAAAGTAAGCCACGCCGGTTTATCGCCGTTATTGATCCGAGTGCTCAAGTAATTGAGAATATAGGTGGTACCGCGATAAATCGTCCTATAAGAAGCCCAGTGTGGTTTCTTATGGGACTTTTTTCATATCTTGAAAAATATTGAAAGGTGGCAATTGCAAAATGGCATACAATCATGAGGTAATTGAGCGAAAATGGCAACATTATTGGAAAGAACATAAAACATTTAAGACGACAGAAAATGCCGACAAAGAGAAATACTATGTCTTGGATATGTTTCCTTATCCATCAGGTCAGGGACTTCACGTTGGCCATCCAGAAGGCTACACGGCGACAGATATTATGGCCAGAATGAAACGTATGCAGGGCAAAAATGTTCTTCATCCAATGGGATGGGATGCGTTTGGATTACCCGCTGAACAGTATGCGTTAAAGACCGGCCACAATCCACGGGATTTCACGGCGAAAAATATTAAGACCTTCAAGCGCCAGATTCGGTCGCTTGGATTTTCATATGATTGGGATCGTGAAATTAATACCACGGATCCAAGCTACTACAAGTGGACACAATGGATTTTTGAACAGCTTTACAAGCGTGGTTTAGCTTATGAAGATAACATTGAAGTCAACTGGGCTCCAGACTTCATGGGGGGTACCGTGGTTGCCAACGAAGAAGTTGTTGACGGCAAGACGGAACGTGGCGGTTACCCAGTATACCGTGTCCCAATGCGTCAGTGGGTCTTAAAGATTACCGCATATGCCGACCGCTTAATTGACGATCTTGATGACTTGGATTGGCCGGAAAGCATCAAGGAACAGCAACGCAATTGGATTGGTCGTTCACGAGGCGCTAGTGTTTTCTTCGGTGTTAAAGGCCATCCGGATGATCAAGTCGAGGTCTTCACGACTCGTCCAGACACCCTGTTTGGCGCTACATACATGGTTTTGGCACCTGAACACGAGTTGGTGGCAAAGATTACCACGCCGGAACAAGCCGATCAGGTAAAGGCTTATCAAGAAGAAGTTTCTCGTAAATCTGACTTGGAACGAACGGATTTAAACAAAGATAAGAGTGGGGTATTTACCGGTGCTTACGGAATTAACCCAATGAACGGCAAGGAAGTGCCAATTTGGATTGGTGATTACGTCCTTGAATCATATGGAACCGGTGCAATTATGGCCGTTCCTGCTCATGATGATCGTGACTATGATTTTGCCAAGAAATTCGGTCTGCCAATTGTGCCGGTTATTGAAGGTGGTAATACCGATGAAGCCGCATTTACCGGCGATGGTCCCCACTTTAATTCAGGGTTCCTTGACGGCATGGGCAAAGACGAGGCTATCAAAGCAGCGATTGATTGGTTAACCGAACATAAGGCCGGCCACGAAAAGGTCAACTACCGACTTCGAGACTGGATTTTCAGCCGTCAACGTTACTGGGGTGAACCAATTCCGGTAATTCACTGGGAAGATGGCGAAACCACGCTGGTTCCGGAAGATGAATTACCACTTCGCCTACCAAAAGCCAAGGATATTCAAACTTCCGGCGGTAAAGAAAGCCCACTTGCTAATTTGGATGACTGGGTAAATGTCGTTGATGAAAACGGCCGCAAAGGGAAACGAGAAACCAACACCATGCCGCAATGGGCCGGAAGCTCATGGTACTGGTTGCGTTACATGGATCCTCATAACGACAAAGCGATTGCGTCTCCTGAAAAGTTGAAATATTGGTCACCTGTTGATCTCTATGTCGGTGGTGCCGAGCATGCGGTACTACATTTGCTATACGCAAGATTCTGGCATAAGTTCCTTTATGATTTAGGAGTTGTGCCAACCAAAGAACCATTCCAGAAGCTGGTTAACCAAGGGATGATTTTGGGAACCAACCACGAAAAGATGTCCAAATCAAAAGGAAATGTGATCAACCCAGATGACATCGTTGACGAATATGGTGCCGATACGCTACGGGTTTATGAAATGTTCATGGGCCCAATTGACGCTGCCAAGCCTTGGAGTACTGAAGGAATTCATGGTGCCTACCATTGGCTCGACCGGGTTTGGCGCTTGTTGATTGATGATAATAACCATCTGCGTGATCGTGTGACGACCATTAATGATGGCAAGCTCGACAAAATTTACAACCAAACCGTCAAAATTGTGTCTGATGATTTTAGTCACATGCGATTTAACGTCGGCATTTCTCAGATGATGGTCTTCGTTAACGACGCCTATAAGGCTGATTCGCTTCCAATCGACTACATGGAAGGTTTCGTTAAATTATTGTCACCAGTTGCCCCGCATATTGCTGAAGAGTTGTGGAGCCTCTTAGGACATGATGAGACAATTACGTATGAAGCTTGGCCAACTTACGATGCTTCCAAGCTGGTTGAAAACACCGTTCAAATGGTAGTTCAAGTCAACGGTAAAGTCCGTTCACACATTGAGATCGACCGTGATGCAGCTCAGGATCAAGTTGAAAAAGCAGCTAAACAAGATGAAAATGTTGAAAAGTACCTTGAAGGCAAGACGATTCGTAAGGTCATTGTAATTCCAAATAAAATTGTGAATATTGTTGTTGGATAAGTGACTGATGCGGTCGGAAGATAACTTTTGGCGCACAGTTTACCTGAGGCATATTTGAACAAATCGGGCTGGGACATGAATTCGTGTCTCAGCCTTTTTGTTTAGAAAAAATCAAAATAATCAGAAAAATAAAAAAATATCCAGCGTTTCTTGCGTATATATAATTATGAACGGGACGAGAGGGCCTGTTTGAATTAAATATAAAGGGGAAACGATTATGAATTATTTGAAGCGACAAAGAGTTAAGTATTTGGCACCAGTTGTTTTGGCAACCATTGGCGGTATGATGTTGTGGCAATCACCGACTTTAGTCAAGGCGGATGCCCAAGAACAGCGTACGGCCATTAAAACGCAACAGGTCACATTTTACGTTCAGCCACAGTATCAGCTTGATCGAGATGGCAGCTGGGCAAATGTACCCGGCACCAGGCCGATTAAAATGACTGGAACTGTTGGAGAAAAGTTTGAAGCACCAGCATTGAAGAATTATGTTCCTGCCAATTCGGAGTCCAATCTAGTGCCGAAGACCAATCAAAGTCAGGGCGATCCAATCAAGATCCGCTATCGGTCACAAAGTACCGGGCTATATACCGCAACTGTCAATATTAATTACGTTGAGAGTAAAAAACGCTATGTTATGTCAACAGACATTAAGACACTGCATTATGCCGATAAGGTCACGCTTGTTCCCAAACAAATTGAAGGTTATATACTAGATAACGTTGAGCTTCCGAACCAATATTTTGTCAAGAATCCGGACAATTCAGTCACGTTTACGTTCCAGGAATTAAAAGATCCGACCTATAAAGTGACGTTCTTCTATCTGCCAAAGGGCGAACAGGGAACAGCGCGCACAGAACCTGCAGAACCAACAAAACAGGCACCCTCCCAGCATGTCGTGGGTGAAACAACGAGCGAAGTCTCAATTTCAAACTTACCTAAACCACTCACCCCGCAGCAACCTGAAGTTGCATCCACCGGTCAGATTCCTTCTAAGAACGAAAAGTCTGATGGCCAAACTAAGGAGCTGGCGGTCGATCACGGAAAGCCGACCCAGCCAGTTACCAAAAACCTGGCAGCAACGGATAAACCCGCAACAGAGGCGACTAACGGTGATAGTCAGCCGCGTCGGAACAAAACTGAGCAGACTGAAAAAGAAAAGCGCGTCAACAATCCAGGCAATCACAAGCCGGCGGTTCCGGAGTTGCGCCCGGCGCCCAGAGATCACAAAACAGCTAACGTGGTGTCACAGGGCCCAGCGACACCCGTTGTCACGCCAAATCAAACGGTAATCAAGCCATCTGAGAGGGTTCAACTGCCAACAAAATCATCAGCAGATCTCGTCATGAAATCAACGGTAACCGCAAAAACTGCAAAGGCCGAACACAACGGTGAAAAATCTGCGGTCAAAGGTTCTCAAACACATGAAAAGTCGTCAACACTGACGCGGTCGAACATGGTTTCGGAAAAGGCTGGCAAACTTGTTTCAAAAGGGACGGTTGTTTATGCGCTAAAACGAATTGGTTTATACAAGTCAGTTAACTTTGCGAAATATAACCGGTTATTTAGTTACGCCAAACAAAAGCGCCACGCCCGGCCAATGTTTGTGGTGACCGGATATGCCAGATCGAAGAATGGCCAGCTTCGATATCGGGTCCGTGATGTTAATCATTTGAGTCGCTCCGATGGCAAACGTGGGTATATCACCGCAAATGAACAGTATGTCCGCCCAGTGTACTATCAAGGCAAACACACAAAAATTAGAGTGATCAATCCAAGGGGCGTTAAGGGATACCGTCACCAAAATTTAACTGGTCACGTCACAACTTATCGCTATGGAAAGCTGGTGAGACCCGTCAAAATTGTGCGTTATCATTTGACAACCCGTTTTGTCTTAAAAAATGGTCAATACATCACGGCCAACCGCAAATTGGTCAAATCAGTGCATTAGGAAACGGCCTTTTGGCACACGTTTTGGCTATATAAAATTGAAAAAGCAAGGGGCTGTTGGCAAAACGTTAGTTTTGTCACAGCCCCTTGCTCGTTTAGTTGAGATGGTTGGTACGGATGCCCATTTGAGATTATTGCATCAATTCACTTGCCGAATTATCGCGGTAATTTTTATCCCAGAGAAATTCGGTTAATATTTTATTGACCGCCAAATTGTTGTTGTGCAACGCACTGTGTTGGGCTTTGTCGCCAAACGCCTCAAATGTTTGGTAAAAGCTGACATGGTCGCGTAAAATATATCCCAGTGAAAGGGCGGATGCGGTTGTGACCACACCGTCTGAATTAGAACCGTCACCCAAATTACCATAGATGTTTAATACCCTGGCTTGATGCGGAAAGTTCTTTCGCAATCGATACAGCAGGCGATATTCAGGGTGAATAATTTTAGGCTTGCCAGTTGCTAAAATCCGATTTTGGTTTGGCGCATCATCCCATAACTGCATTAATGGACCGGAAGTGGGTTGGTTGGATTTATGATTATCCATAATGCCATCGTACGGCCCGGCAATGACGCATAACTTGTTCGCCCGAGGCACATCTTTGTTGTTTCCATTCATCAAATTATAGTAGATGACCGCGTAAGCACCCATGGAGTGGCCGACAAAATTGAGTTCATTCACGTGGTATTTCTGCTTAAGCATCTTACAAACTTTGGTGAGCCAGTGGGCATACTGAACCTCTCCAGCTCGATTATTGTCCATTCGAACTAAAATAATCGGGTTGACCATCCATTTCTTGATTGTGCCGGTAACCTTTAGTTTTCCGTTAGGTCGAACATGGATAATCATCCGCCGTGACGCAGCGCCACTGACTTCAGCAGCCGAAACCATATCTTTTTCGGAACGGAGAGAACTGCTCCAACCGTGAAGAAAAATCGTCGGCGTATTTGAAGTCACATACTGTGTTTTGAGTTGATCTTGTGCCCGTTGAGTCTGCCAAATATTGAAACCGAAGCTCAAGATAAGAATGCCGCCTATTAAAAAGTATAGTATTTGCCATTTTCTTGAGCGCCGATAATTTATCAACTAGCTGACCGCCTTATTTGAGAATTCTTGAATCGTTGTTTGATGAAGCCGTACAGCAGCGATAAAGCAAACGAAATTAGGACCGCTAGAACTGTTTCCATGATCGCACCGTTATAGCCGGCTTCATCAATAATATCAATAACCGCTTTATGAAGGAACATGATCCCCAATGTTTGCTGACCCAATAATTGAACCGGCTTGATGATAAATTGAGGCATAAATTTACAGAAATAATAGCTGGCACTAAATACCACCAGACAGACAATGATTGGAATAAAGGTCACGTAAGAAACCCGTGAGATTGCAATGTGGTGATAGGATGCGTGAATGATCTTTGACTTTAAGAAAAGCGCAAAGTTGAAACGGTCCATGTGCTGCATCCAAAATAACCAGACAGTCAGCATGGTTGCCGGAATAATCACCCAGAGATCCTTTACTAGTTGCTGAATCTTGTGGAAATATAAATAGCCAAATATCATGAAGAACATCGCAATAAAGGCAACGTCTAAATCCCAAGGAACATATTTATACGACAAGAAGTAAATATGTTTGTAACTTGTTGAAATAATTAACGATGAAAAGGCAACGATTATTTGTGCTTCCCGGTTTTTAACGTATGTAATGACAATTGAGGTAAAGACCAGGGCTAACAGGTAAACGTTGATGTACCAAAAGACACTTAAATAATGATTGAGCGTTCGGCCACCATATAGGAGACGTGCAAAGTAGAAGATGGTGTAAGACCAGCTCTCACCGCGGATAAAGTGTGAAAGTAAGATTAAAAAACTTCCACAAATCAAATATGAAATGAGCAATGGCAGGATTCGTTTTTTGAAAAATCCCATCCAGTCATTATTCACAATTGGTTTTAAGAAAAATCCTCCCATGATAAAGAAGATCGGCATATGCCACCAATAAAGAAAATGGAACATGGTTCCGTGCCGTGTCATAGCGTGACCAAAGACAACGGCTACGATACCGACTGCTTTGGCGACGTCAATCCACTCGATTCTTTTTTTACTCACAAGCGTTTCACCTCGAAAATTATTAAGACCATATATAAAAATATTCTAGTGCATTTAGGGCATATCTGACAACACTTTTTCATTACATCGCTGTAAATCAATTGATGCTTAAGTAATTTTTAATATCTCCAGCGGTTATTGCTATTCATTAATATCTTGATTAAAATAAGGCGAGTATTAAAAGCAAACGAAAGTAGGAACGATGATGATTGATAACAATCCAAATCAGTCGGAAAGATCTCGGGATGTCATGCTGTCAGGAACCGCATGGATGACGGCCGGCAGTATTTTAAGCCGGTTTCTTGGCGCTGTTTATATCATCCCCTGGGGGATTTGGTTTGGCAACTATTTTTTCCGGGCAAACGCCCTTTATGGACTGGGTTATAACATTTATAGCTTTTTCCTAATCGCCGCAATTGCTGGGATTCCTTCAGCAATTGCCAAGCAGGTTGCGCATTATAATGCCCTTAATGAGTATGGTGTCGGCGTACGATTATACAAGCGTGGGTTAGTGCTGGCAGTTGGGACTGGAGCAATTTGTGCGTTATTTCTATATTTCGGTGCACCGTTGATTGATGGCGGCAATCCAAATGTCATACCTGTCCTTCATTCATTGGCCTGGGCCATTTTGATTATTCCGACAATGAGTTTAACCCGTGGTTATTTCCAGGGTTATCAACAAATGGCACCATCAGCGATCTCACAATTTGTCGAGCAGCTTGCCCGAGTGGCCTATATGCTGATTACCGCCTTTATTATCATGCGGTTATTTCACGGCAGTTGGGTCCATGCGGTATCGCAATCCACTTTTGCAGCGTTCATTGGAGCCGTCGCCGGCTTGATCACCCTTGGCGTGTATTACCTCAGGCGGCGGGAAGACTTTCGGTCGTTGGTTAAAAACAGCAGCAATGACATCCATGTTGAAGCAAAACAATTATACCAAGAAATCATTGCGCAAGCAGTTCCGTTTGTCATTTTGGGAGCTGGCATTACGATTTTTATGTTAATTGATCAGTTTACCTTCTTCAAAATTATGAATATTGCAACTCACTATACCTATACAACATTGTCAGATTTATACGCCATGTTTGCGGTTAATTCGAATAAATTGATTATGATCACGATTTCGTTGTCATCCGCTTTAGCAATCACAGCTGTCCCTTTATTATCTGAAGCATTAACGAATGGGGATCAGGATCAAATTAAACACCAAAATTCCAATGTCTTGGCATTATTTATGTTTGTGATGATTCCCGCCGCATTGGGGATGGCAGCCATTGCCGGACCGCTCAACCGAGTCTTTTACGGCACTAATCAGCAGGCATTGGGCGCCAATATATTGACATTTTCATCAATTATTTCGATTCCGATGGGACTCTTCGTTGTGGTGTCAGCAGTTATGCAGGGGCTTTCCCAGAATAAACGGGCGGTGAAGTTTTTTGCGATGGGGACCGTTGTCAAACTGGTCCTCCAGTGGCCGTGCACTTATTATTTGGGCGCCTTTGGGCCGCTTTTGTCCACCGGGATTGGCTTAATGGTCGCTAACTGGCTGATATTGCGGTACTTAAACCGCCACTTTGGGTTTGACAAAAATATGTTGGATATCGGATTTAGGAAAATTACCAAGTATTCGTTATTTATGTACGTGGCCGCGCTGGGCACAGTCTACGGACTGAATTTCGTGTTCAATTTGTTCAGTAATCCATTTGGCCGGGTTGTCAGTTTGATTGTCACGTTAGCGGCTGTTGTTATCGGTGGTTTGATTTATATTTATTTGGCACTCAAGAGTCGCATTGCCGATATGATACTGGGACCCAGAAGTGAAGGATTGAGACGATTGCTGAAAATTGACTAGTCGTGATCAGATTAAAATTCAGTGGTGGGCAAATAACGATTAGAGCTGAAAGAGGGCGGCACAAAACGAAACGTTTTGTCCGTCCTCTTTGGTTTATCGTCGTTAATTTGCTTGGTTTTTATGCATAAATTTTGGCAGTGCCTCACTAATTTGATGGGGTAAAACGACATACTGCTTTTCGGCCAATTTATCGGCGATTGCGCTGTGACTGTAAACGGCGGCCAAGACGGCTTTTGGCGTATCTCTGAATTGGGCAGCAAATCCGCCAACCATCCCGGCAAGCGTATCGCCCATGCCACCAGTTGCCTGAGCCGGGGTCCCACCGGTATTTTCGTATATCTGGTCATTGGCATAAACCTGCGTCCGGTGAGATTTGACGACGACAATTGCGTTCAGTTTTTGAGCTGCTGCTTGATTTTCTTGCGGGGTTTGGTCGGCCATTTGAATTCCGGATACCCGTTGCCATTCCATCTGGTGAGGCGTCAAAACATTGATTGAATCTTGTGGTAGCGCCAATTTGTTAGCTGCAAGTAACGTCAGAGCGGAGCCGTCGATCACAAAAATTTGCCCCGGCTTGGCTAGTTGGAAAGTTTTCGTCAATAAATCAAAGGCCTGATTATCGGTGCCAAGTCCCGGTCCAATGACGACAACGTTTGCGGCTTGGATAATCGGCGCCGCTTGTTCAAATTGGTTCCAGTCAACAAACATGGCTTCAGGCAGCCAATCATGGAGGCTGGTCTGATTTGTCTGGTCGGTAATCGTTGTCACCAAGCCGGCGCCGGAATAAACGGCTGCAAGCGAAGCCATGATAATTGCCCCGCCAAAGTTTTGACTGCCGCCGATTAAGGCAATTTTGCCGTAAGTACCTTTAAAACTATCGGCAGGACGTTTTTGAATAACCGTATTTAAAATATTTTGGGTGATTTTTCTAACTTTTACCATATTTCAGATCTCCTATCAAATCTGTATTCAAATTCATTATAGCATTTCAGCGAGTTGGTCTATCTCAAACGTCGGTACCGGATTGTGATAAAATTAAACTATAAGAAATGAACGGGAGCGAAAATGAAATGACAATTGATTGGAAACAGACGGCTCAAGATTACAAACAAGCTTATTTAAACGACCTTAAAGAATTAATCAGCATTAAAAGTGTCCGGGATGATGACCATCAAACAAAGGACTATCCGTTGGGTGAAGGACCAGCCAAAGCCATGCTGAAGTTTTTAGATTTCGCTGAGCGTGATGGCTTTACTACCAAAAACTTGGATAATATCGTTGGCTATATTGAATATGGTTCAGGTGAGAAGACCATGGCGCTGCAGGCGCATGCAGACGTGATGCCCGCCGGAGATGGCTGGGAAACCGATCCGTTTGAAATGGTTGAAAAAGATGGTTTGGTCTTTGGTCGTGGTACATCTGATGATAAGGGGCCGGCTTTGGCCGCTTATTACGGGTTGAAGATGCTGAAGGATCATGGCTTTATGCCGCACACCAAAATTCGTTTGATTATCGGGACTGATGAGGAAAGTGATTGGACCGGTATGAAACACTACTTCGATGTAGAACCGGAACCTGATTTTGGTTTCTCACCGGATGCTGAATTTCCATTAATTAATGGTGAGAAGGGGAATGCCACTTATGTCACGACCTTTGGTCATACAAATGGTTCGGATTACACGCTTAAACAATTTGAATCCGGTTTGCGGCCAAACATGGTTCCTGGCAATGCTGATGCTTTAGTGGAAACAGGCGACAATGAAAAATTTGTCGATGCCTTTACCCGATTTTTGGATGAAAATCCAGTTGCAGGAGACGTCAAGGCGACTGGAGATGGTATTGCGCTTCATATCACCGGCAAAGCTGCTCATGCCATGGAACCCAAGAATGGGGTTAACGCTGGGACTTACATGGCGACATTCTTGAATCAATTCCCATTTGAAGGGGCGGCCAAAAACTTTATTGCCTTTTTAGCTGAGGACCTTCACGATGATTCACGGGCTACCAAAATTTCTGCCGATCACGTCGATGATATTATGGGTGAGGTGACCATGAACGTTGGTATCATGAAATTTGATATGCAAAATGGCGGCATGGTGAACACCAATTTCCGTTATCCAAAGGGAACTGATGATAAACAAATTTTGGGTAAATTGCAAAAAGCGGCTGGTAAGCATGACGCCGGCGTTAATGAAATCAGCAACATGGGCACCCACTATGTTGACCCAAGTGACCCGATCGTCAGCACGTTGATGACTGTTTATCGCGAACAAACTGGCGACACAACATCTAAACCTGAGGTTGTCGGCGGCGGGACATATGCCCGCTTGATGAAGCGAGGAGTCGCATTTGGCGCTTTGTTCCCAGGTACAAAGGACACAATGCATCAGGCAAACGAATTTCAGCCGATTGACGACTTGCTAAAAGCGATGGCAATCTATGGTCAATCAATCTACGAACTGACAGTGAAGTAAAGACATTGAGGTGGTACCGATGATGGATTTTAATTATTCGCATATTTTGGTCGGCATTGACGGTTCTAAAACGGCAGCCAAAGCTGTTAGACAGGCCATTACGATTGCTGAGCACAACCACGCTAAATTAACGATTGTCGCAATTATTAATGACCGTGAAATTTTAGGAGTCTCAAAAGCAGCGCTTATCGGATTTGGCAATGCCAATCAGACCACGATTGATGAGGTGAAGTCACGGTACCAGCGCCTCATTCACAAGTATGCGCTGATGGCAGCGGATCGCGGCATAGAGGTTAATTCGTTTGTGACGTCCGGAGACCCCAAAAATACCTTGGCACATACGTTGGTGGATGATGAAGATATTGACGCAATTGTGGTTGGAGCGACGGGGGCTAACTTTGTTGATCGAATGACAATGGGGTCCACGGCAGCGTTCGTCATCGCGCAGGCACCCTGTGACGTGTTTGTCATACATCGTGATTAGCGAACGATTCAATTTAGACGATCATTAATCATTTCATTACAAAAAGTTCCCAGCAAATTTGCGTTTGCTGGGAACTTTTGTATGATACAACAGCTATTTATCTAAGGTTTTTTAGCGTTTCTGTGGGTGATTGACAATCAATCCCCAGATGCCGGGAACAATGTATAAAAAGCTGCCAAGAAACGCCAATACAATTAAGACGATTGGCCACAGGTAACCACCATTTTTATGAAGCAACTTAATGGCAAAAAAGGCAATAATTTGCTGGGTCACGTATAGCAAAGAAAAGAAAATATCGATCAGTTTATACTGAAAAGTCGTGCTGGCGCCGGCACCATCTGCGGACCTGGTGAACAAGATGATGATTACGCCAATAATCACAATTGTCACTAACCACCAAATAATCCAACCGCAAATCTGTGCGGCAGATAATTTGTGCTTGGTTTTATTCTGCATCCTAACATCTCCTCGTATGATGCCTTTTAGCGTACCAAAAATATGCTAAAACCGTCAAATAAGATTTGCATAGCGACCACCAAAAAAGTTATACTTTTCGAAGCACATCATTGAAGAGTGATGATTTCGAAGGGTGAGGAATGTCCATGATTGACATAGTGTTTAACGGTCGTTTCGCGTCAACTTTGACCGAATATGACAAGTTGCGACAAGTGAATCGGCAGGTTTTAGCGTTACCAATGTATCTAGGCTTGGGGGATATTAGCCAGGGGACTTTTATTGAAAACCGACAAACGGTTTATAAAATTCAGTATGCCCACCAAGAAAATTCGGAGTACCATACGGCTCAAGCGGTTCAAAATCTCCGTAACGCGCTAAAATTACTCGATGAAGCGATTGCAAGAAACGAACCGCTGCGAGCTTGGTGGTCGGACGATGTGAATGATTACTGCGGTTTTTTATGGTTGTGTAACTATTTGAAAAACTCAACGGTGGAAATGTCCAGCATCAAAGTGCCAATGACCTTTGTCACTTCCGATAACGCCTTAGCAATCATTTCGGGATTAGGCGACCTCACCCCCGAAAACATTGATGAATTCAATTTGTTTGATTTAGAAAAGTCAGTATCGAAGAATCGACGAACTGCCTATAGTTATTATTGGCGCGATCTCAGAAGTGAGAATAATCCAATTAGGGCGGTTATTAACGGGAAGTGTATCAGTCAGTCAATCGACTTTTACGATCGCTTTATCCTGTTAAATTTAAGCTATGAACGATTTCGAAAAATTATCCGCGTCATTGGCGAAACCATTGGGAACTATCCATTCGCACCTGAGTGGTGGTACCGGCATCGCATCGACTATTTGGTATCGAAGGGCAGTTTGGAATATAAGATCGATCCTGACATGATGGTGGGAAAGATTCGGATTCGTCATTAACCCGATGAAAAATGGGACTTGGCTAAACGTGCTAATTTTTGATGCAATCTCTGAACGTTCTCATATTACTTAGCTGAAAAAACGTGCGAAAAAAATTTAAGCCCGGCAATCAACCATTCCAAATCAAGGAATAATCGATCGCCGGGCTTAAATTCTGAGTTCAAAACGCCTTTTCCATTCGGATATTAAAGGGCATCGCTTTGAGGTTGGCGAATCTTGGCCAACGCGTCATCGATTTGCTTTAAGACAATGTCGATGTTTTTGGGATCAGACAAATCATATTTTTGTAAATTAATTTTGATTTTAGGTGACACATCATATTCGTCAAACCATTTCTTATAGGCCGCCCACATCTTGAAGTAGTATTCCTGCAAGCCGGGATTGTCGTCAAATTGCTCGTAATCACGGCCGCGCTTCTTGATCCGGTGTTTGATCGTCTCGAAGTCGCTATCGGCGTATACAAGCAAATCAGGGGCCTTTTTAGGCAGTTCATTGAGTTCTGCCATCATATTATCGAGCAGTTTTAAATAAACTGAAAGCTCCGTATCGGTAATGTTTCCCTGAGCATTGTTTTCGCGGGTAAAGAGGGCATCCTCATAAATTGACCGGTCTAAAACATTATTATCATCGCTCAGGGCTTGTTTGATCATTGAAAAGCGTTTATTCAAAAAGTAGATTTGAAGTAAAAAGCCATATTGTTTGGGATTGGAGTAGTAGAGTGGTAACACCGGATTGTCGCCAACGGGTTCAAAAAATGCCTTGCTCCCTAAATGTTCAGCAATCTTTCCGGTTAAGGTGGTCTTTCCGACACCAATCATTCCTGCAGTTATTATCACCATGAGTAGCCCCTTCTTTAAGAAAATTACAATATCTAGTGTACCACAAAATGTTGTCACACAATATATGTAATCTTGCTGTTCTCCCGAGTTAAATTTCGAAATGGTTAACATATTAAGTAGTACAATGTAGTTAATAAGGTAATAATGGAGGGAATTCAATGTATAAAGCGGTTGTGTTTTTTGATTTGGACGGGACACTCTTTGATAACGAAAAAAATGTGTCCGATGAAAATGTCGCAGCTATCAAAGAATTGCGAAAAAATAACATTTTGCCGGTCATCTCCACTGGGCGAAATATTTTTGAAATTCAATATGTCATTGATGCTACCGGAATCAACTCACTGGTGAGTGCGAATGGAAGTTACGTTCAGTACGAAGGCAAGAAGTTAAAGGCAGAACAAATCGATAACAAGGTGATCGAAGATATTTTGGCATTCGCAAAAGAACAGGGCGACGTGATTTCATTTTACAATAATAAGGAATTTGCCCTAACTGCTGAAAATGATATGACGAAGGTCAATTATCGTTTATTGCGTTTAACACCGCACGTTGACCCCGAATTTTATAAGCACAATGAAGTGAATTTCTTAAACGTCTTCAACTATGATAAAGATAAGTTGTATCAAGATAAATTCAAGGGTCAGTTGTCCTTGGTCAGAAACAACCCCCGCTGTTTGGACACTATGAAATGGGGCGTTTCAAAGCAGACTGGCATTCAGGCATTGATGAAGAAGTTGGACTTAGGCGATGTGCCATCCTATGCATTTGGTGACCAAATGAACGATTTACAAATGTTTGCGGAAGTCAAGTTCCCAATTGCGATGGGAAATGGGGTCCCTGAAGCCAAAGAAAAAGCCACTTACGTCACTAAATCAAATATCAATGGTGGCATTGTTAACGGATTGCGCCATTACGGACTGATCAAATAACTTGGTGGGCTAGTGGATGTTTTCTGGAATGACAATTAAGATTTGAATAATTTGTGACAGTCAAAAAGGCCTGGATAAAAGCGTTTAAACCTTTGTCCGGGCCTTTTAATGTACAATTCAATTCAAACTTTAGGCGTCCATTTGGGCTTCAATATTTTTCAAAGTCATCTCAGCAGTATCGGCAAAGTTGACGTCAGCATCCTTTAAAATTGTTTTGTCACCAATTCCAATTGACGTTTCACCCGCCGCGTTGATTGATTCAACACCAGCGGCCGCATCTTCCACGCCGATGCATTGTTCAGGCTCTAAGTCGATCAATTCAGCACCTTTAATATAGATTTCTGGATCCGGTTTGCCGTGGGTCAAGGTTTTGGGGTCAACGATTTTGGGGAAGTAGTCCGTTAAGTTGAGCTTTTGTAAAACTTTTGGTGCGTTTTTTGAAGCAGAAGCCAACGAGAGGAGATAGCCGCCATCTTTGATTTCGTCGAGGAAATCTTTGATTCCAGGCAGAATGTTAGCCGGCGTCATTTGGTCAACCAATTTTAAATAATTGGTATTTTTTTCCGTGGCTAAGTCGACTTTTTGGTCATCGGTATATTTATCTTGGAGATTGCCGGCCTTGAGGATCATTTCCAGCGAATCCATTCGACTGATTCCCTTGAGGCCATCTTCTAATTCTTTGGACCACGGGGCACCCACCTTGTCAGCGACTTGATGCCATGCTTGACTGTGAAAGACCGACGTATCGGTAATCACACCATCTAAATCAAATACGAACCCTTTAATATCAGAAAACTTTGCCATTTTATTTCACTCCTTCGGATTATTTGTATGCGACTGTCGTCATTTTATTTTTCGTTAATGAATAAGCTTTACCAGCAATATTGACGTGGGTGTCGGCATCGGCTGTAACATCAAGCCGGTGGTGCCCAATTACAAATTGATAGTTGATGCCTTGATAAGTTTGCTTGAAGGAAATTTTACTCCAAGTACTTGGCAGGTGAGGGTTAATTGTGACTTGGTCGGTATCGAAACGCACACCGCCATAGTATTTGGTTTCAATCTGAAGCGTCGCACCCATCACGCCAAGGTGAATACCTTCTGCGGTCGTTCCACCTTGAATATCGTAGTAATCGGAGAACAGCGCAGTTGAGAATAACTGCCAGGATTGGTCCATGTTGCCATCAATCTCGTCGAGAACCGAGTATACAATTCTTGAAAGTGTTGATCCATGAGTTGTCCGGTCAAGGTAGAAACGTAGATTGCTGGTAAAGAAGTTGGCAGGCAATGTGTAGCCCAAGCGGTTAATGACTTTCTGGACTTCATCGAACGGTAAAACATAGTATGCCATCAATGTATCAGCCTGCTTGGCAACTTGGTAGGCGTCCGGTGATTTGCCTTCGCCTTTAAGCAACCGGTCAATTCGGGAAATGTCGCCGTACTTCTTACGGTACGAATCAAAGTTCAGCTTCGATAGGTTGAAGTATCCGGTAAACTGGCCGATAATACCTTCTTCGTTGATATCCAAACGCAGCTTATGAGCGATATCATTCATCTGATCCAGCAGTTGTTGGTCAAATTCAGCTTTCTCACTGGCCGCTTTTAAAACGTCCGGGTCTGCATTGCCAACCAACGTCGCCACTTGGTCAAACAACCAGGAGACCATAATGTTGGTATAGGCATTGTTGGTTAAACCGTGGTCATTTGAGTTTGGATATTCCTCGTGAAATTCGTCCGGTCCCATGACATGGTGAATATCATAGCGATCCGCATCCTTGTCATAGGTCGTCATGCTGACCCAGAACTTGCAGATAGAAAGCAGCATTTCTAATCCATAGTCGTTCATAAAGGCTTGATCGCCGGTAATGTGGACGTAGTTAATCACGTCATAGGCAACGGAAATGGAAACGTGTCGTTGAAGCCGGCTGTTATCAGGATCCCATTGACCGCTGACCGGGTTCAAATGAACGAATTGGGACTGTTCATCACCATACATGCCGGACTGCCAAGGATACATGGCGCCTTGTTTATTTTCGGAAGCGGCATATTTTCTTGCTTCACCAATTCGGTGATAACGATAGATCAGGCATTGTTTGGCAATGGCCGGGTAGTGAATCGCATAAAAAGGCAAGTCAAATGTGACATCCCAGAAGATATGCCCCCGATAAGCTTCTCCGTGAAGTCCACGGGCACCAACCGACGTGTCCAGCTTCCCGGAAGCCAACGCCGCACTGGTGACCAGCATATGAAAAATATTCACCCGAGTCAGCTTTTGCGAGGTTAGATCATTTTCGATCTCAATGTCTGAATGCTGCCAAACGTTTTTCCAGAACTTTTCACTATCGGATAACGTATCTTCAAAGGAAGCGTCGTTTAGTTCGTTTTGGGCGTCAACATCGAGATTGGCATTTGGATCATCACTGGTAAAGACCGTGACATTTTTTTCGAACTCGTATTCCTGTCCAGGTTCAACATTGATACTCAAGGATTGTTCAATTTGCTTTTCCTCAGTAGTCGTACTGATTAATTTCTTGGTATCATAATCCTTGCTGGATAACTTAGCATTAATGACAAACTGGACGTGGGAGGTCTTGGTTTGGCCGGTCATTGAAATCTGATCGTCGTGTGCGGCCATTCCAATCACGTCGATATGGTGTTGATCAAAGTCTTGATATCGCTCCACATTGCCGTTAATGACACTGCCGTCAATGCCGGAATAGATCTGAACACTGCCGGAAAAGTTGATCGGCTTTAATTCGTATTTGATGGCATAACGGTGCCACTGGTTCATGTTGGCTGCCTTTGTGGCCCGAACTTGGATGATGTGGCCGGTAGCCAGCTGGATGTGCAACGTCGTCGTCAACGTGCCGGTCTTAAGATCAAGGCTTCGGTAAATATCTTGAATATCGGCTTTCTTAATGGTAAATGGTTGCTGATGATCAACACCAAAGCTCAGGTACTGGGCATTCGGCAAGTTGACCAAGTCCTCATTGACAACGTCGCGATCGTTAATTTTAGTGGTTAACTGGTTGAAGACACCGGCAACGTACATGCCTGGATAATTATCCTTGTCGGCGTGGGATTCAACGTAGGCACCCCGCAGTCCAAAGTAACCATTTCCGATTGTCAGCATGGCTTCTTGACCATAGTTTCGCTTCCCGGCATATTCGCCGTAATAGTCTAGATGCCACTTTAAGTATGCTTCTTTTTCCGCGACAGCTTTTTTCAGGCCAACTTCTTTGACGTGGTGCAAATTAACAACCGGAATATTCATCATATTGGCAATCGCCAAGCCAATGTCAATTTTTTGATGATTGATGCCGATGACGGTGTCAGAAAATTCATAGTCGAGTGAATTTTCAATAATTGCGGCGTCAATGGGTAATCCTGTCAATGCTGCTTTGATGTTCTCAAGATTATCGCCAATTGAAAATTTGGGGTTATAAGTGATCATAAACTTCCGAAATGGGGGTCGGTTGGAATCTTCTGAATAGTTTAATTCCATAACCCCGTCTCGGGCCCTGATAGCAAACGTTCTCATAACAAAACCTCTTCTCAAATTTTGGAAATAAAAATTTCTGTTCACACTTCTGATTCTATCCTACAAGCGCTTGAATCGCAATGAATTGGCGCTTTTGAATCATTTAGGCGGCTGAAAAGCAGGCTATTGTTTATCTTTTAACAAGTCCCTAATTTCTGAAAGTAGAACTTCTTTGTTATCGACAACTGGTTTTTGTGGCTGCCGTTTGAGAAACTTATTGAGCATTTTAATTAAGATGAAGACGACAAAGGCGACAATCAGGAAATTAATAATCGAGTTGATAAACGCACCATACTTAAACGTTGCCCCGCCAACCTTGACCATCAGATTTGACAGATCAATTTTTCCTAAAAACAAGCCGATCAGTGGGTTAATCAAGTTGTTGGTCAATGAGGTGACAATCGCAGTAAATGCGCCACCAATAATAACCCCGACTGCCAGGTCGATGACATTTCCCCGAGCAATAAAGGCTTTAAATTCTTTTAACATAATCATTTTTCTCCTCTCAATGGGTGTGTTATTGTCATTACATTCATTATATCGGTGGCAACGCGGTAAAGACAAACTGTAACTTTGACAATTCATTCGTGAATTCAACTGGTGAAGTATGATAATATGAAATAAGAAATTTGACTGGAGAAACACCTTGAAAAAGAACAAATTATTTTTAATACTTGCCGCAGTCCTGTTTGTGCTGATTGCCGCGTTTTACATAACAAAAACATTGTCATTATCGGTTTGGTCATTTGCAATTATTTGGTTGATTGCAATTATTTTAATTCGACTGATTTTGACGCCGCTGGTGGTGGTTTTAGTTCGCCAGCATGACGCCAAAATTCAAGCGAAGCGAGACCAACAGGAAAAGGATCAAGAAAACAAATAAGATTTTATTGAACTGAAGGGGAATTGGATGAAAAAGGATTTGCTTAAGAGACTATTGATATCTGCCACAGTTGGGGTCGTGATCACACTGACCCTGTTTGTTGGTGCGTTTGGATCAGTTCAGGCAAGTTCAACAACGAATGTGTCTGATTCCAAACAACAACTAGTCGATATCGTCTTACGGCCTAAAAGCCAAAAGACACTTCACAAGTTCGTTTATGACTCAGTTAATCCCAACTCCTCGAGCTATCGAAAATTTGTGACGCCGGGGACTTTTTCCAAACGGTTTAGTCAAAGCCCAAGTAAAATCAAGGCCTTAAAAAATTACTTACACAAGCATCATTTGAAAGCCCAAACATACAAGGGTAATTTAATTATGGTCGTAAAAGGGTCAACGAAAAACATTGAAAAAGCATTTAAGGTTAAATTAGTCAACGTTAATAATGGCGAAGTGAAGTTTCAAAAGGCCACTTCCAACCCGAAATTGCCCAAAAAATTATCTAAGGTTGTTTATACAATTTTTGGATTATCCAACTATTCACCATTTTCTTCGAATAAGGTTGCCTATCAGCCTTCCTCACTTCATACGATCACGCCGCATTCAGCAACATCCGGCGCATCAAAGAAGTATTCGCCAATCCGGTTCGTCAATCGTTACAAGCTGCAGTCCTTATATGACAAAGGCGCAACTGGCCGAAGTAAGACGATTGGGATTATTTCATTCGCTAATTTTCACCCAAACGATGTTTATCGCTACTGGGATGATGAAGGAATCAACGTCAAATCAAATCGGTTGAGCATTTATCGAACCAACGGCTACAAGGGCAGTTGGGACGGGTATGACGAATCCACAATCGACGTGGAGCAGGCAGGGGCGATTGCGCCAGACAGCAACATTCGGACATATATTGCCAAGCCAAATATCATCGGGATGGTGAACTCAATTGCCGCGGCAGTTGGCCAAAACGTTGCGGACACGCTCTCACTCAGCTGGGGCCAAAGCGAAGCCCAAGTGGCTTACGAAATGAAACAGGGGATCACACCCAAAAAATATAATCAGATTATGAACCTGCTGTTTGAACAGGCTGCTGCACAAGGGATCAGTGTCTTTACCGCAACTGGTGATAACGGCGCTTATGATGGGATTACTACCGGCTTAACCACTGGGCTTTCCGTTGATACGCCTTCCAATTCACCCTATGTGACGGCTGTGGGTGGGACGACTTTACCCAAGACCTACACGGTGAATAAAAAGAAAGTATCGATTACCAAGGAGCGTGCGTGGGGCGTTGAATTTCTGTACCCTAACTATAAGCACCAACGCTTCTTCGGCAATTTAGATATGCTGCAAAGCTTCTTTGCCGGCAGTGGTGGCGGTTTTAGCCGATATAATCCGGTACCCAGTTATCAAAAAGGGGTCAGCGGAATCGGCACTTATAACGCGATCAAGTTATGGCAGTTTAAGCTGGGCCAACCAGTTCTGTTGAAGCATGCCGTTAAGCAGAGTGGCAAAAAGAGTGGGCGGAACCTACCGGACATTTCCGCCAATGCGGATCCAAATACCGGGTACAGTATGTTTATCACCCCCAAGAACAATCGCAATTCCAAGGGACAGTGGCTCATTACCGGCGGAACCAGTATTGTTGCGCCGCAAATGGCTGCGGCCAGCGTGTTGCTGTCTGACTTTAATACGACTGGGCGATTAGGTTTTTGGAATCCTCAAATTTATAAATTTGCCAAGCGATCTGATTCGCCATTTAAGCCGTTGGACAGCCGAACAAATAATACAAATTTGTACTACACGGGCCAACCCGGTAAGCTTTATAATCAGGCAACTGGATTAGGAACCGTTGATTTTACTGCGTTGAATAAAGCGTTTAACGAATAAGCGTTCTTGAGGAGATTTTGTATGAAAAATACCGAAAAATTAACGTTTGGTGACTATTTTGAACGTTTAATGATTTTTTTTGCCTTGATCATTTTGGTCGGCGTCGTTCAGCTTCCATTGATGGTTATTGTTTCAGGAAAATTATCCAATTTAGCAAATTATGTGGTTGGGATCGGCTACATTTTAGGGTTTGTCGTTGCGATTTGGTTGGCTCAATACGCTTACCGTAAATACGGTCGGCCTGAAAGAAAGCCGCTGACTGGCAATAACGTGAAACAAATCGTTATTTTCTGGGTAGCCTTTATTATTCTTGAAATGGTTTTGGGAAACCTTAACAAAGTGGTCTACCACGTTACCCAGACTGACAATAACCAGGAAATTCAAACGATTTTATCGAGTAATCATTTAAGTCTCATTTTGATGGGATTTACGGCCATCTTTTGTTCACCAATTTTAGAGGAAACCATTTTTCGGGGCTTTTTGGTGGATGCCTTTTTCAGTTCAACCAGCAAATGGGCACCGATCATCGTCAGTGGCGCCGTTTTTTCAATGATGCATATGGATCCAAACTGGGCCCATTTTAACGTCATCAGTTTTTTGACGTATGCCATTTTAGGTGGAATGCTTGCATATTTGTATGTAACAACTCGCAATCTGAAAGTTTCGATTGGGCTGCATTTCCTGAATAATTTGGTCGCTGTGGGAGCAATGATTTTTTCGATCTTTTCTATACAATAAATCTGGAAGGATGATCATTCATGGGACTAACAGTTGATTTACACAATGATGTTTCACAACGGGTAAAAGGGCCACGTAATCTCATTACCGACGTTTCCGGCGTTAAGGTTGGTCAAACAACCGTTGATGAGGGCGATGTTCACAGCGGGGTGACCACAATCTTTCCTCACACCGGCAATTTATTTCGCCACAAGGTGCCCGCAGCCGCTTATGTCATTAACGGATTTGGCAAGAGCGTCGGCCTGGTTCAAATTGATGAACTGGGAACGCTCGAAACGCCGATCGTCATGACCAACACGTTTGGCGTTGGAACGGCGGTGAACGCACTCACCAAGTGGATGTTGAAAGACAATCCAGAAATTGGGGATACCACCAGTACTGTCAATCCAGTGGTGGCTGAGTGTAATGACGGCGATGTTTCAAATATTCGAAAAATGCGGATTACCGAAGACGATGTCAATCGCACGTTGAATGATGCTGGTGAAACCTTTGAAGAGGGCGCTGTCGGCAGTGGCCGGGGGATGATGTGTTATGACCTCAAGGGTGGCATTGGCTCCGCTTCTCGGGTCGTAACCGTTGATGACAAACATCAATATACGGTTGGGGCGTTAGTCATGACTAATTATGGCTATCTGACCGATTTGATTGTCAACGGTATGCCAATTGGCGAACCACTGGCAAAATTATTGGCAGAAACGAAGAAAAAAGAAGAAAAGGGTTCCATCATCACTGTATTGGCCACAGATGCTCCCCTGAACGCCCGCCAACTCAAACGAATGGCAAAGCGGGCAACTGTCGGAATTAACCGGACTGGCGGCTATATTGGCAATGGCAGCGGTGAAATTGTATTCGCCTTTTCAACTGCCAATCAAGTTGATCACTTTCCGACAACTGATTTTGATACGGTCACCCGCTTCAACGATAACAAGATTGATTTATTTTTCCGCGCCACCGCTGCAGCCGTTGACGAATCAGTTTTAAGCTCGATGGTGCATGCTGAATCAGTCGTGGATCGTAAGGGCCGTTTGCGCCTGAATTTAACTGACGCCTGTGAGCAGTTAGTCGCTCAACAACCGCAATATCAAGAAATGGTGTCAAAGGTTCTGACTGATCTTGGGGTGATTAAATGAGTCGGAAAATTTTACTCGGTGCCGAAAATATTCAACAACTTTCTTGGGGCGCTAATAATGGTTGTGAGGCAGCCAGCTTACTAGAAGGTCTCCATTACCAGCACCATGCATTAAATATGAGTTATGGCCAGTTCCTACTGGATATGCCGATTAGTTCAAATGCAAATCCCTATGAAGGCTTCGGCGGCTCTCCATTCAAGAATCAGCCGGGTGACTTTGAAGCGATATTTGTCCGGCCATTGATGCGGTGGGGCAGTCGTTACGGACGTTTACAAAATTTGTCTGGCGCAAATCCCAGCTGGTTGTATGACGCCGTTGGCCGGGGCAATCCGGTAGTGACCTTTGTGACCGTTCATTTTGAAGAACCGCAGTGGGAAGATTACCCATTTGGGCGGGTTCCGGTAAATAACCATGCAGTCTTATTGGATGGCATTGCTGACGGTCAAGTTCACGTCAGTGACCCGATTGACGGAACCTACTGGTTATCTTCCGACAAATTTGAACGCATCTACCTTGCCCGCCGGATGGCGATTGCCGTTTTTCAGTAAAATCACATTTAAAATCGCATACGAGGACAGGCTTTCTGGAATCAATATTAGAAAAAGCCTGTTTTTTTTACATATTTATGCTAAATTAGAACCAAGATGAGTTTTTTCTAATCTTACATATCATTGAGGAGTGATTTATATGCATTTATCTCGTAGTGTTGCCGCACTTGCAGGTGTGGCCAGTATCGCATTGATTTTGGCCGGTTGTGGAAACAAATCGGGTCAGGCAAAGAAGACAATCACCACGTCAACCGATTCTGAATTGACAACTGTTGATCCTTCAAAGACCACTGCTGTTGGCACTTTCAACGTATTAAACAACGTTGACGAAGGCTTAGTCCGGTTGGGTAAGGATAGTAAGGTGACCCCGGGAATTGCCAAATCTTGGACAGTTTCTAAAGATGGTAAGACCTACACATATAATCTGCGTAAGGGCGCTAAATGGAGCAATGGTGATCCAGTGACCGCCCAAGACTTTGTTTATTCTTGGCGCAGAACGTTGAATCCGAAGACTGCCTCACAATATGGGTATCTGTTCTCAGGAATTAAGAATGCCGATAAGATTCAAAATAAAAAGGCAACTGTGAACTCCTTGGGAATTAAAGCTGACGGTAATTATAAATTAACCGTTAATCTTGAACAGCGGATTCCATACTTTAACTTGCTGATGGGCTTCCCGGTATTCTTCCCACAGGACTCCAAAACCGTCACCAAGTATGGCAATGACTATGGAACTTCAGCCAAAACCCAAGTATATAACGGACCGTTTACTTTGACTGGCTGGACTGGGACTAACAACAAATGGACATTGAAGAAAAATACCCATTACTGGGATAAAAAGGCTGTTAAGTTAGACTCCGTTAAATTTAGTGTTCAACCAGACACATCAACCTCTTTGAACCTGTACAATCAAGGCAAGCTTGATATGTCGCAATTATCTGCTACACAAGCAAAGCAAATGGGTAACAAGAAGGACATGATTTCTCGAAAGCAATCGTCGAATTACTACATTGCCTTTAACCAGAAGAAGAAAGTTTTCAAGAATTTGAAGATTCGTCAGGCAATGTCGATGATCATCAACCGCAAGACATTAGCCAACAAGGTTATGGGTGGCGGTGCCATTGATAACCGAAGCTTTGTATCTGAAGGACTTGCTGTTTCTCCTAAGAATGGCACTGATTTTACCAAGGATACGACGGCACCTGCATCAATGAACTACAATCCAACTGAAGCTAAACAATTGTTCAAGCAGGGCTTACAAGAAGAAGGGTTGACCTCACTTCACTTTACCCTGTTGAACTCAGATGGTAGTGACCAAAAACAATTAAGCGAGTATCTGCAAAGTGCTTTACAAAAATTGCCTGGATTAAAAGTCACACTCAACAACATTCCGGGTCGTTCAATCTTGTCACGTCAAGCCAGTGGTCAGTTTACCGTAACGGTTGCCAACTGGTTCGCTGACTTCTCGGATCCAATTACATTCCTGAACATCTTGACTTCAAACAACCCAAGCAACATTTCCGGTTGGAAGAACAGCGAATACGATAAGCTGATTAAAGCAAGTAATGCCGATGATGGCAGCAATGCCAATGCCCGTTGGGATGACATGGTCAAAGCGCAGAACTTGGCATTAAAGGACCAGGCAATCATTCCACTTTATCAATCAGGTGAAAAATGGATGGTTAATTCTAAAGTTAAGGGTGTTATTTATAACACTGCCGGCGCCAACTACAACTTTAAAGACGCTTATGTTAAATAATTTTGAAAAGTAGGAGTGACTGTTCGTGCAACCAATCATTAAACAAATTGACATCCAATCGGCAGCCGTGCCGTTGAAACGGCCGTTTAAGACCGCTTTAAGAACCGTGACGACTGCCCAAACGTTGATTGTCAAAGTGGCGACTGATGATGGTCGAATTGGGTATGGTGAGGCGGCGCCGACACCTGTGATTACCGGAGATACACTCGCCAGCATCCAAGACGCCGTCAAGAACGTGATTGGGCCCAAGATTATCGGTAAATCACTGGCAAATCCAGACGATATTAAAGCAACGATTGATCAGTCGATGGTTCATAATTCGAGCCCCAAAGCTGCCCTGAATATCGCGGTCAATGATCTGTTGGCGCAATTGTATGGTGTGCCGTTATATCAACTACTTGGGGGTCACCGTGATCGGATCCAGACCGACTATACGGTCAGTGTTGGCACAATTGCGGATATGATCGACCAGGCAAATGATTTGATTTCAAAGGGATTCGATACTTTGAAAATTAAAGTGGGGGATGACTCCGAAGAAAACGATCTTCAAAAAATTGTCGCAATCCGAAAAGCCGTTGGCCCAGCAATTCATCTGCGACTTGATGCTAACCAGGGATGGCACCCCAAGCAGGCCGTTGCCGTCATCAATCGGATGGCAGATTTGGGATTGGATATTCAATTGGTTGAACAGCCGGTTTTAGCGGCTGATTTCGAAGGGATGGCGCATGTAACTGCCAATACTTCGACGATGATCATGGCAGACGAAAGTATTTTCTCTGTTGAAGACGCTGCTCGAATCATCGCGATGCATGGCTGTGATATTATCAACCTGAAGCTGATGAAGGCCGGCGGTATCGATAATGCGCTGAAAATCAACACCTTAGCGGAAGCAGCAGGGATTTCCTGCATGGTCGGCAGCATGATTGAATCGTCGGTTTCCGTTACAGCAGCGGCGCACCTTGCTGCCGCGAAGCGCAACATTCAATATGTCGACCTTGATGCATCGATGATGTTTACAAGCAATCCGGTATCTGGTGGGATCAGTTATCAAAAAAATGAAATTACCTTGCCTAATGTACCAGGATTGGGATTTAAAAAATAATCGGATAGGGGCTGGTCGAAAGTATGAATTTTTGACTCAGCCCTTTTCTGGTGATTCGATGTACCTTAGTTGAAGCGTGCGAAAAAAGCTGAATCCAGCCGTTTAAGCCCGGCAATCAATCATTCCAAGCCAAGGAATAATCGATTGCCGGGCTTAAATTCTAGGTTCAAAACGCCTTTTTCCCACGCTCTTCTATTTTTGTCTGAAACGACGTCTTCTCTAGCGAAAGGGTTATAATATATGTATACTTATAGTTAGTGTTACGATAAAAAAACGAATGGAGGTGCCCAGATGGAAACAAGACGTGTCAAAGTTCCGGTCGCAACTATCTGGAAATCTAAAGAGTCACCCAGAAAGGTTGACGAGCCTGCCTTAAATGGGGATGTCAAAACCTGGGTGGAACAAATGAGCGATCAGCAATCCGTTGATTTGTCGGAGGATGATTTGCTTGAAACTCAAGCTTTATTCAACGATGAAGTGATTATTGATCATATCGAAGGCGACTGGGCAAAAGTCTACGTTGCAAGTCAACGCGACGATTCTGACTCGAGAGGATATCCTGGTTGGGTACCGGTTAAACTCTTAAGTGAGAGCGCAATTACTTACCCACCGGTCACTTCAATTGTCCGAATTGCCGTTCGAACCGCTAACTTGTATGATGAAAATAAGCAGCCGGTTCTTGAGATGAGTTTGGGAACGGTTTTGCCACAAACCGGAACTGAGGGTGACATGATTGAAGTTGTGACACCTTTAGGGAAGGGGTATATTGATCAATCAGCTGCCATTCTGCCGTTTGCGGGTACCAATGCTGGCGAAACCATGGTTGAAATGGCCCGTCAATTTTTGGGCGAGCGTTATCTGTGGGGCGGTACCAGCTCCTATGGATTTGACTGCTCGGGATTTGCCTACACTTTGCACCGGGTACTTGGATTTGATATTCCACGGGATGCGGATGATCAGCAGGAAAATGGCTTGCCGCTTGCACCTGAAGAAATCCTGCCTGGAGACCTGGTCTTCTTTGCTTATGATCACGGTACCGGGTATGTCCACCACGTTGGGATGTACATTGGCAATGGTCAAATGATTGAATCTCGAACGCCAGGGGCCAAAGTCGATATCGCTGAATTGACTGAAATGAAGTTTGCTTCCGAGTTTGCTGGATTTAGGAGATATTGGCGATGAGTGACAATCTTCAAAATCAAATTGAACAAATATTGACGGGCAGTGACTTTAGCTACGGACTCTTGGTCCAATCCGGGGATCAAACATTGGTGGCCCATAACGCTGACGATCAATTTCCATCGGCTTCGTTAATTAAGCTCGGCGTGTTAAATGCCGTACTGGACCAACAGCTTGATCTGGAGCAGGAAGTGACCGTTGATCCAGATAAGTTTGTTGGTGGTGCTGGCGTTCTGCAGTTACTGTCTCAGACCAAGTGGCGGCTTAAAGATTTGCTGGCCTTGATGATTAGTGTATCGGATAATGCTGCCAGCAATTTTGTCATTTCACAGGTTGGTATGGATAACATCCAACAGTACCTGAAGAAACAAGGTTTCAAAGAGACTCTGCTGCAACGTTATTTGATGGATGGTCACGCACTTGCAATGGGACTTGATAATTACACCAGCGCAAGCGATAGTATCCGATTATTGAAAATGGCCTTGGACCATGGCCAGCCAGTTGCCAACTGGTTTAAAAATCAACAGTTCCGTGGCAAGTTACCCGCTAATTTCGATGAATCCGGAGTATATATTGCAGTATACAATAAGACTGGTGAAGGCAATTTAGTCGATCATGACGTTGCTAAATTTGTATATAGCAATCACTCGGTTTACGTCGCACTTTTGACGTCCGGGTCACTGAATCGAATGCAAACACTTTATAAATTTAACCAGGTCGGACAAGTAATTGCTGACTGGTTGGAAAATCAAGGATAAAAGAGTGGGACAACCGGCGTTTTGACCCCACAATTTAAGCCCAGCAATCGATTATTCCTGGTTTTGGAATGATTGATTGCTGGGCTTAAATGTTCGGGATCGGTCGATTGCCAAGTAGGCTAGGTAGGCTTTCAGCCGGCCGTTGTCCCACATTTTTGCTAGGTAATATGGAATTGCCGGAAAGAATTTAGGACAAGACCTTTAGCTTTGTCCCAACCCCTTTGTTGATTAATTAAACCTCATGATTGTACTGATCCAACTTCTCTTCGATTGTCTGCATCGTTTGTGAGCAGGCATCTTTTTCTTCTTCAGTCAGCCCTAAGACTTCAAAGCAGCTGTTAACCCGTTTGAAAACTTCTCGCTTATTGTGGGTTGCATCATCTGTCAAATTAATAATGACGGTGCGTTCATCGGCTTCGCTTCTGCTTCTCGTGATCCAACCGTGGCTTTCCAGTCGCTTTAAAAGTGGCGTCAATGTGCCACTGTCCAAGTGGAGATATTCACCTAATTGTTTAACAGAGAGCGGCGCGTATTGCCATAATGTTAACATCGCAATATACTGTGGGTAGGTTAAGTCAAATGGTCTCAAGGCTTCTTGATAAAAATGATTGAATTTCTTGTTGGTTGAGTAAACTTGAAAACAGAGTTGCTCATCTAAATGGATCGGTTGTATTTTTTGCATATTCTTACTCCTATGAATTGAAAGCGAGACAAGATTTAATTATCCGCAGACGATGGCTTAGTCGATTAACATGTTATAGTTTATGTTATTATTGTAATGGATTGAGATTTAAAAGCAAGGCTTAACATATCGGAACAATTTAATTGTGAGCAATTAGATTGTCAAAAAAGGGGATTGTTACATATGAAAATCGGGAAGATTAGATTTAGCACATGGTTATTTTTTATCACTGTGATAGCGATGGTTGGCTACATTGGCTACTACGGCTACTGGTATATGAAGGGTCAGCCGAAGTTTCATAGTCAGTTACTATTATTGATAGAAGTGTTTGTTGGCATCATCATTGCTTGTTTACCATTTGTGATCGAAAAAATCGGTTATTTTTATTTCCCACAAATCGAATTAATTTTCTTCTATATTTTCTTATTTATGTCAATTTTCTTGGGGTCTGGACTTCAGTTCTATAGTGTTCCATTCTGGGATAAGTATGAACACGTTCTTTCAGCAATGATGCTTGCCGGATTGGGTTTTTCAATTTTTCAAGGACTACTCAGTGCACGTGATAACGCACGTAACAAGCCGTTTTTGATGAGCCTGTTTGCCTTTACCTTTGGCAGCACTTGTGGCGTTTTTTGGGAAATGTATGAGTTTACCGCCGATGGTCTTGGTGGACTAAATTTGCAGCGGTATGAAGAAGCGGGCCGAATGTTAGTTGGCCGAGCAGCCTTAATGGACACGATGACTGATTTGATCGCTGATTTGGCCGGTGCATTCTTGATGGCTTTGATCGGTTATTTAATGATGAAAAACGATCCAAGTTCCAGTCGTCACCTCGTTTTTAAATCAAAACGACAAAACTTCTTTTCAAGTTACTATTTTTAGTGTAAAATAAAACATGTTGTTGCCCTCGTGGCGGAACTGGCAGACGCGCAGCGTTCAGGTCGCTGTTTGAGCAATCAAGTACAGGTTCGAATCCTGCCGAGGGCATAATCGCGGTAAATCATTGATTCCGCATATTTGTTAATGTGATGCCTCCAATCTCTTTAGATGAGAGATTGGAGGCATTTTTTGTTTTTTAAAAAACCGATGTTTTATATTGCATACTTCGCTGTAACGTAGTAGTATTTTAAAACATAAAGTTGCGACACACCGTTAACTTCGTTATTATTTAACAGTAAATTCATGGAGGAAAAACAATGCACACAATTGATGACTTTCTAAAGTATTCGGATCTCACCCGTTATGACATTGCTAAAATTAGTGGTATCAGCGAAACAACATTGGCTGATGCTAACCAGCGCCCAGTTAATAAGATGACCGTTAAAGTAGTTCAAGCAATCGCCATGGGGGTTGGTATGACTCCTGGTCGAACACTTGATGAACTGCTAAGGGTTGAGGGGAATCCGATCATGCAGTTTATACAAGCACATCCTTATATGAATCATGATTTAGTCAAAGAAGTTAAAGAATTTATGAGTGATGCCGCTGAAAAGGGGATTTTTGTAGAAAATCTCAATTTTGATCAATATTATAATCAGCCTGATACCAACGAACGGGCAGAGATCGCGCTGAGAAATAAGTTGTTAGATTTAAAAGATATGGTCAAACAAATGGAGGACAGCCAATCAGAATGAAAAAGGCGCCTACTGGGTGTCTGTTTCTTAAATGGGGTTATTTATTAACGCCAAATAAAGATTTTCCATTGTGATGACGTTCATAGATGAAGTGATCGTAGAGTCCTATCAAAATTAGGGCAATCACAACAGACCACATCCAATGCGAAACAATCCACAATCCAAGATCATAGATGATAGCAAATGGTAAGATTATCCAAATCCATTTGGTGAAGAATTTGTAACTTAATAAACAGAACAAAACAGCCGCTAGTAATAACATCGGTCTAATCTCCTTTAACCTCAATTGGGCATATAAAACCATCACCTTGTCCAACCAATAGCAAAAGCCCGCATCGTCCAGATGCGGGCTTTTGAAAATTCACTTACTTTTCAGATTGAAACTTACTGAATAATTTATCGAAATTAATGGTTCCTAGTCCAGTAGCCTGGTTGTACAGCTTCCCGGGTTGACCAGTGTAATACAAATTGTTGTTATTATCTGCGTCGTCCAGAACGTTAAACGGCGAATCGGATTCTGTGGCAAATTTGTAAATCTGTGGGTTCCAGAACCCGAGTGGGGTATCTCGGCCACTATTCATGACGGCGTTTGCGCCAGCCATTTGTGGTGAAACAAAACTGGTACCGCCATTAACACTCCAAAGTTTCAGGTAATGACTTGAAATTTTCTTCGTCTTTGAATTATAAGACAGGTTATCGCCGGAAACGTAAAGGGCATATCCAGTGTGATTATCTGCGTTGGCAGACACATCTGGGAAGTTTCTACCGGATCCGGTGCCAAAAATAATTTGCGGATCTTTTTGAACCAGGTAGCCACCATCCTTGTATTTCAAAAGATCAATTGCTCTAAACGTATTAACACCAGAAATACCCTGCTGATAGCGAGGGGTGGGATTCAAAATTGAAAAGCCACCACCGCTGCCGGCATAAGTGCTGGGCTTTGTTTTCGGATCACTATAGGCATCACCCCAAGCCCGCTCTTTATTCACAGTCACAATTTTACCGTCAATAATGCGCGTGTAAGGCAATGTGGTGCCCCCGGTAATCACTTGGTATGGGGAGGTTGAAAAGACGTGATTGAACTGTTTTGAAGGCAATTCACGCGGACCATAATCACCACTGGCTCGAAAGACGGTAATGCCTTCTGCAGCTGCTTGCTCAAGCATCAAGTTAAATGCATCGCTATATTGCTGCATTGAGGCACTGGCATTTTGTTCCCAGCGGCTTGCTAATTCAACGTTTGGTGCAAAGCTGGTAGTCAATTGCTTATCACGATCATCCGAGACGGCATTCATAAATGCAGTATAAAAAATCGAGGTGCTGGACGTGACATTCCCTAATGAAATGCCGATGTAGGCGTCGATGTTGGCACCCGGAGCAACTGCACCGGATTGATCGACATCTAGTGTTGATTCCATTTGAGGGGCACTGATTCCAAGCGAGAGCAACAGTTTTCCGGCTTTGGCGTTTTCAACCGGATAGATTTTGTTAACCCGGCTTGAGTCGGCATTAACGCCATTTTGATCCCAGTATTTGACAACGTCACTGGTTTTGAAATCATTCATCGTAATGACGCCGATGCGCTGCCCTTGACCAGTCAGCCCTTTGCTGTAAAGATTTGATAACTGATAACGATCAGCAAACTTCATTGCACCATATTTTTTGGCGAAGGTCGTTTTACTCAAATCAGTATTTGGCGGCGTTGAATCTTTGGGGATGGTGGGGGTCACGGACGTCTTTGCCTTATTGGCCTTTGGCTTGGTTGCGTAGACGCCGATGACACTAACCGTTTGGCTGGCAAGTTTCCCGGGTAGCTTGATTTTGGTTCGGTAGTCTTTTTTGCCGACTTTGACCCGTTTGGCATTGAATGCTTTAATCAAGTTTTGTCGGGTTCCCCAGACCTTCAACGCCAGGTTGCCGGGATAAGCAGACGATTTTAAATGGTATTGGCTCAAATAAGTTTGAAAGGCACTAATTTGTTCAGGTGTTCGTCCAAACTTTTCGGCGAATTGATCAGGTGTCAGATACTGATGAAAATTTGTGGACGTCGGATCAACCGTGTCGTAAACGTAGTCGGTCAAACCGGATGAACTTTGTGGTTTAAAGGCGATATTTGCGACGACTGTTTTTGACAATTCCACTTTTGGCAGTTTGTAACTGGTTGATTTTGCATTGACAACCAGACTGCCGCTCAATACGAGAACACCACTCAATAGGCTAAGTGCTAACTGTTTTCCCCTCATAAAGAATCACTTCTTCCATGAATTATGTGAACATTTTAATTATACCATTCTCTATTACAAACAGGTATTTCACGCCCCTAGTGGGGAAAAATCACGTTGTTAATGCCAAAAACATTCAAGCCGTAAAGAAAGGCGATCAGTGCGTTCACGATGGCCGAAATGACAATGATGTCATATCGAAATGTCGTGTTATACAGGGTAAACGACCAGCGGGTATACTTTTTGCCCTTGTACGTCAAAGACGCGACCACCAAAAAGAGGGTTGCCGCAACCTGGAGAATGAAACCAATCATGTAAATGGCAGTGCTGCCGAAGCTGCTTTGGAAAAAATAAAGCCCAACACACGCCAAATCAATCAAAATTGTTAAAAGTGGGATAGTTCATCAACCTTTCTTTATTATGAATGCTGTTATTATAACAAAGTTGCATTTTTAGTGATGGAAATTAGGCAGAAGATTGAAATCTATACATCTTTGTGATTAAAAATATATCTTTAGACTTATTAATTGCATTTTTCATATAAACGTCGCATTATAATGGTGTATGGACTAATGGATCCGCTTACATGAAAGGGTGATAATAATGTATGACAACATTTTAGTTCCACTGGACGGTAGTAGAAATGCCCAACAAGCACTCGAAGAGGCATGTAAATTAGCTAAGCAGTTCGATTCCAAATTAAGTTTGGTGACAGTTATCAACAACACCAACTTCTATTACGGCGCTGGTGCTGCCGGCATGCCACCAAGCATGTATGATGACCAGCACAAAGTTGCCGAAAATATCATTGATGAAGCAAAGAAATATGTTGACAGCCAGGGTGTCAAATACGAAACGGCTATCGACATCGGCAACCCAAAGAACATCATTGCTCACGTTTATCCGGATGAGCATGACGTTGATTTAATTGTCATTGGTAAATCTGGTGTGGATGCCATCAACCGTCTGTTGATTGGGTCCACCACCGCATTCGTTGTTCGAAATGCAACGACGAAGGTATTGGTTGTGAATACGAAAGGTTAATCATAGATGTACATGAAGAGGCTGAAACAAAAACCTAAGTGAGTTTTTGTTTCAGCCTCTTCTTTTTTTATAATATTAAATCCGATCCGAAATCTTATAAGGTTTCTGCACCGCATTTTTCTCATTATCATGACTGATGATGTCATCGGCCATAAAAATATCAAAATTTTGATTATCAACACCGTGCACGACTAATACGCGCTTATTGTGTTCTTTTTCTTTGTAAATCTGAGCAGTTTTAACTGCCTCATTGTGATCATGAAAGTTGCCAATTGAATCTCCTGGGTTGAAAAATACGATCTCATCCATTTGTATCTCTCCCTTCAAAACTTTTGTAATGCTAACTAAAGTATAACTTAAAATAATGGTAAAATAAAATTCGAAAGTGTTTTAATTTCCTGTTGTGCCTCTCTTGTTTAAGAAAGGTTTATACTACTGGTAGCGCAGTGTGTAATCTGATAAAATATAAAGCGTTATTAATTTCAAGGCTAACAAAGATAGATTTGAAAAAGGGGTATAAAATATGTGCGGATTTGTTGGTTACGTTAACCAAAAAGATGTTTCAGAAGGCACCATCAACAGCATGGCGGATCGGATTAAGCATCGTGGCCCCGACGACGAAGCTTATTTCTCCGACGACAATGTTTCGATGGGATTTCGCCGACTTTCAATCATTGATTTAGCACATGGCCGTCAGCCAATGTTTAATGCTGACCAAACTAAAGTACTGACTTTTAATGGTGAAATTTACAATTATAAAGAAATTCGCGAAGAACTACGCGATTTAGGCTACGTATTTAAGACGGACGTGGATTCAGAAGTCTTGGTTTATGGGTATGAAGAGTGGGGGCCAGCTTTACTTGACAAGCTTCGTGGCATGTTCGCATTTGTCATTTACGACAAGAAGAACAACGAAGTTTTTGGTGCCCGTGATCACTTTGGCATTAAGCCGCTTTATTACTATGATGACGGCGATACCTTCCTTTGGGGATCAGAAATCAAGGCATTTTTGGAGCACCCTAATTTCAAAAAGGAATTAAACCTCCAACTACTCCCAATTCACTTGAGTTTTGAGTTCATTCCATCTCGGGAAACCATGTTCAAACACGTTTACAAATTACTTCCGGGTCAATACTTCCTGCATAAGGACGGCAAGACCGAAACTCACCGTTATTACAAATTCAACTACGACAACATTGACAACAATCAAACTGTCGAAGGCGATGCTGACAAAATCGGCAAGCTGATTGATGATTCCGTGAAGGCACATATGATTGCCGATGTTGAAGTCGGTAGTTTCTTATCAAGTGGGATTGATTCAAGCTATGTTTTGAATGAAGCTGCCAAGCTCAAGCCAATCCAATCGTTTTCAATTGGCTTTCACCACTCGAAATACAGTGAGTTGGCTTGGTCGACTGAGTTTGCAAAAACGATTAATCAAAAAAACACCCCAATTTACATGAACGGGGATGACTACTTCGACTTCCTGCCAACAATGATGTATTACATGGATGAGCCGTTATCAAACCCGGCTGCAATTCAGTTGTACTATTTGTCGAAAGATACATCCAAACACGTTAAGGTTGCTTTGTCAGGTGAAGGCGCCGACGAGTTCTTTGGTGGTTATAACACTTATTTGGAAGCTATTCCGTTTGACCGTTATCAAAAATACGTTCCAAAGCCTGTTCGAAAAGGCCTAGCTGCGGTTGCCAAACGGATGCCTCGATTCCACGGGAAGCGGTTCCTGGTCCGTGGTGCTCAGCCATTGAGCGAACGATATTATCGTGTTAACTACGTCTTTAACTATGACGATCGCAACAAGGTCTTGAAGGATCCGTCAATCAACGTTGATTCTGGGGCCTACACGAAGCACATCTTTGATGATGTTGCGGGCAAAGATGAAATGACTCAAATGGAGTACTTCGATATCAACACTTGGCTGCCATTTGATATTCTTCACAAAGCAGACCGGATGAGTATGTGTAATTCGTTGGAAGTCCGTGTCCCATTTGTTGATAAAAAAGTGGCTGAGTTTGCTGAAACAATGCCTGTTCATACCCGAATTACCCCTGACGAAACCAAGATTGCTTTACGGACATCTGCAGAACGCGAAATGCCCAAGAAGACGGCTTTGAAAGAAAAGCTTGGTTTCCCATCTCCAATTGCTAGTTGGATTAACGATCCCAAGTATCACGAACGGATCGTACGGGCATTTCATTCCGATACTGCGCAAAAGTTCTTTAATATCAATGAGTTGGATCGTTTGTTAAAAGAGCATGCAGAAGGCAAGTCCAACATGCAGAAGATCTTTACAATTTATACGTTTATTCTTTGGTATCAGGTTTACTTCCCAGAGGACACCACCGAAGAGACTGTTAAGCTGGTTCACCGAACCCAAATTTAGAAATATGCAATGAAATGGAAGGTGCACAAATTGGCACAAATTACTGTTAATGAGATTTTAACATTGCTCAATGAGCATCATTTACTGCTCGACAGTCAATTTAGCAGCTTAAGTTACTCCTTTGATCAGATTGCATATAACTCGAAGTTGGTTACGGAGAACTGTCTGTTCTTTTGCAAGGGGAACTTTAAAGCGGCTTATTTGGATGATGCCCAACGTCGTGGTGCAAAGGCGTATATGTCTGAAACGGCTTATTCCAACGCTGAAATTCCTGGGATTATTGTTAACAATATCCAAAAAGCAATGTCGCTCGTAAGTGCGGCATTTTTTGGGTTTCCTCAAAATCAACTGCCAACAATTGCTTACACTGGTACGAAGGGCAAAACGACGTCGGCATACTTTACCAAAGCGATTTTGGACCGAACATATCAGCGAAAAGTCGCCTTATCATCGACGATTAACACAGTTGTTGGGTTGGAACAAAAAGACGTGGTCAAATCAAATTTGACGACCCCTGAATCGCTGGATCTGTTTACCAATATGCATCGAGCTGTGGAAAACGGCATGAATCATCTGGTGATGGAAGTTTCGTCGCAGGCGTACAAGAAAAACCGGGTCTATGGGCTTCATTACGACGTTGGCGTCTTCTTGAACATTTCTCCGGACCACATTGGCAGAAATGAACATCCAACCTTTGCCGATTATCTTCATTGCAAGGAACAGTTGTTGGTGAACTCGGATACGTGCGTGCTAAATGCTGACGGGACCCACTTAACTGATATTTATTACACCGCTAAGGCGACCACACAACCCGACAATATTTATATTTATGGTCGTCAGCGGGCCGATCAGGAAACTGATTACCCAATTGATTTTGACTATCGTTCAGTGGAAGATTCATTGACCGAAAACCAAATTGTGTTAACTGCAATCACTGAAAAAGCAAAGCGACTTGGAATTGACGGGGTTTATCGGATCGGAATTCCCGGCGATTACAACGAGGGCAATGCGGTTGCCTCGGCTATTACGAGTGCCTTAATGGGTGCCAAGCCAGCCGATGTCGCTTACGGATTAGCCCACACCACGGTTCCCGGTCGAATGGAAATTTACCAAACTCAATCTCACGGAACGATTTACGTGGATTATGCCCATAATTATGGCAGTTTACATTCGGTTCTCGACTTCTTGAAGAAGCAGGCGCCAAACGGTAAGGTCACTGTGATTACTGGAAGTACCGGTGACAAAGGGATCGATCGCCGCGAAGGATTGGGAAAAGCCATTAGTGAATCGGCCGATCAAGCCTATTTGACGACCGATGATCCCGCAACTGAAGATCCCAAAGCAATTGCGGCAGAAATCGCGGATCATATTGATCAAACGCGGGTTAACCTTGAATATATCGCCGATCGAAAAGCCGCAATTACAAAGGCGGTTACTGAAAGCAAAAAAGGTGATTTGGTGGTCGTTGCCGGCAAAGGGCATGACAACTATCAAAAAATTAACGGTCAAAATGTGCCGTATGAGGGCGATGCCACCATCGTTCAAAATCTTGTGAAAGGACTCTAATAAATGAAAAATCAAAAAGTTGATTTTACCCCAGTTTTATTGGGAAGTGATTTCAATGCCTACGGAATGGCCCGAAGTCTCTATGAGATTTATCGCCGGCCGGTTAAGGCGTACGCCCAAACCCAACTGGCACCTACTCGATTTACCAAAATTGTTGATTTGGAACTGATCCCCGGCTTTAGTGAGGATCCGGTATGGATCAACACGATGAAAAAGCTCAAGCAGCGTTATGCCGACCATGAAGAACCGGTTATTTTAATTGGTTGTGGGGATGGCTATGCCGAGTTAATTGCCAAGCACAAGGCCGAACTTGAAGACGTGTTCGTCTGTCCATATATTGATTATGACCTGCTTAAAAAGCTGAATGATAAAGAAAACTTTTATAAAATGTGCGATCAATACGATCTGCCATACCCGAAAACAAAAATTATTTCCAAAGCAATGTATGAATCCGGTGATGACATCGAGCAGCCATTTGGTTATCCCGTGGCATTGAAGCCGGCCAACAGCGTCGAATGGTTGGATATTCATTTTGAGGGACGTAAAAAGGCCTTTATCATTAAGAGTGAAGCCGAATTCAAGTCAGTCGTTGCCAAAAGTTACGATAACGGTTATACCTCAGACTTTATTTTGCAAGACTTCATCCCCGGTGATGACAGCAATATGCGGACGTTAAACGTCTATGTGGACCGTCATCACAAGGTTAAATTGATGTGCCTCGGCCATCCCTTACTGGAAGATCCTGCGCCCGCTGCGATCGGTAACTACGTGGCAATTATTCCGGAATTCGACCAGGATATCTATAACCGGGTTCAAACATTTCTTGAGGAAATCAATTTCCACGGATACGCCAATTTTGATATTAAATACGACACCCGGGACAACTCCTATAAGTTGTTTGAAATCAACCTCAGAACCGGCCGCAGCAGCTTTTTTGTCACACTTAACGGCCATCACTTGGCCGATTGGGTTGTTCAGGATTACGTCTTTGATTCACTCAACGATAAGCCAACGCTTTACGCAAACAAAGATCAAAGCCAATATTTCCTGTGGCTGGGTGTAACTCCCCAAATCTTTGAAAAATACGCCAAAGATAATGACAGTAAAAGACAAGCGATCCAAATGATCAGCGAAGGTCGTTATGGGGATACTTTCTGGTACGCAAAAGACAAGAATATCAAACGCTTTGCATTATATAAGTGGATGATGCACAATTATGCCAAGAGCTTTAAACGGTATTTTGTCGAAAAGTAAGGACTGATTGAAGTGAAAGACTTTTTTACGATCATTGGTGGAATGGGAACCGAAGCGACCGAAACGTTTATTCACATATTAAACGAACGAACGGAAGCGAAAAGTGACCAAGATTATTTGAATTATATTTTGGTTAATCACGCAACGATTCCTGACCGAACGGACTATATTCTCGATCATAGCAAGCCTAATCCGCTGGAACCTTTGGCTGCTGATATTAAGGAGCAAAGTCAGCTGCATCCGGATTTTTTTGCGATTCCCTGCAACACAGCACACTATTTTTTGAAGGAACTTCAGGCGTTAACGCCAATTCCGATTTTGAACATGCCAAAGGAAACGGTCAGTGCGATTAAAGAATACGCCCCCAATGCCAAACGGGTCGGTTTAATTGCCACCCAAGGGACGCTGCATGACCAAATTTATGATAACGAAATTATTAGTGCCGGTTATGAATTAGTGAAGCCGACTGAAAAAATTGCCGATCAGACCATGAGTTTGATTTATGATGATATCAAAGCCAAAAACTATGTCGATGAAGGTCTGTATCATTTAATCCTGTCTCAAATGGTTGAAACGCTCAAGGCGGACATCGTCATCTTGGGTTGCACTGAATTATCGGTTGCTCAGCAACGAGCGGGTGATCATGACTATCCGGTCATTGACGCGCAAACCGTTTTGGCCGATCGCTGCATTGCCCTGGCAAAGGAAAAACGCGGCCAAAATAAATAGCCAACTTATTAATAGTTGACCAGTGTTTGAACCCAAATCGCAAGCAGTGTCGCCAGCAATAGCCACCACATGAGCTTTGGACTGTAATTCACATCTTGTTTTCTGCCATACGCAGTTTCTGAAAGGGCAATGACACCCAAGGTAACAAGGGCACCAATTACCACCAGCAACGGGTGACGGTGAAATGAACGAAGCGAGATAACCACTTGGCTGATGACAATGATCCAGTAAAATAATCTGGCGATCATCATCGAGTCAATCACGTGTTTTTTGATTGACCGGGTGAGTCCCCAGATAAAATTAACGAACAAAATTGCCCAGCAGCTATAGTTTAGAATAATCCACATCCCAATCACCTCTTACTGTTAAGTATTATGAATTTTGATCAAAAAAGCAATCTTTTCTAAATTTCTTTAGAGATTACAAATCTTTATGACAAAGATAATTTAAAATGATATAATTGTTTTTGTTATGCGGGTATAGTTTAGTGGTAAAACACAAGCTTCCCAAGCTTGCGTCGCGGGTCCGATTCCCGTTACCCGCTTAGTGCCAGTTTGATAGGTACTAGGACTGACAATAATTGTTGACATCAACTGTGTTAACAAGTTATCATACACAATGAACATTATATTTATTCAATGATAAAAGAACAGTAGCTGGTTACTGAATAGACAGCGATTCCGGGAGGGTGTGAGCCGGAAAGTTCAGTCAGCGAAGCGCGCTTTTTAGAATAATAATTTAATACTTTGAGTGGATACTTTTATCAAATAGAGTGGTACCGCGGGTTTACTCGTCTCTTGCAATTATTTTGTAAGAGTTTTTTTGTATATTTATAGACAGACGGAGGGAACATTAATGGACTACAAAGCACAGGTTACAAATTCAATTTTAAGTGTCTTAAACGACGAAATGTCATCAGCAGAGGTTTATGAAAAGCTTGAAAAGCCAAAGACGCTTCAAATGGGTGATTTGGCATTCCCCGCATTTTCATTAGCAAAAGTTTTCCACAAGGCACCTAATCAGATTGCTGAAGAATTGGTTGCTAAAATCGACCAGACTTCATACGAAAAGGTTGAAGCAAAGGGTGCTTACATCAACTTCTTCTTGGACAAGGGCAATTTCAGCAATGAAATTTTGAATGAAGTGCTTGAAGAAGGGGCCGCATATGGTCAAAATGACAACGGTAAGGGCGGTAACGTCCCAATTGATATGTCATCACCTAACATTGCCAAACCCATTTCAATGGGCCACCTGCGCTCAACGGTGATTGGAAATTCAATTGCCAAAATTTTAGTTAAGAACGGTTATCATCCAATCAAAGATAATCACTTGGGTGACTGGGGAACACAATTTGGTAAATTAATTGTTGCCTACAAAAAGTGGGGCAATGAGGAAGATGTCAAAAAAGACCCAATCAACAACTTAGTTAAATATTACGTTAAATTCCATCAAGAAGACAAAGAACACCCAGAGTTGGATGATGAAGCCCGTGAAACCTTCAAGAAGCTTGAAGAGGGCAACGAAGAAGAAGTCTTCCTCTGGAAGTGGTTCCGTAAGGTTTCTCTTGAGTCATTCAACAAGATTTACGAAAAATTGGGCGTTACCTTCGACACATACAACGGTGAAGCCTTCTATAACGATAAGATGGATGAAGGAATTCAGATCCTCAAGGACAAGGGATTGCTTCAGGAATCTCAAGGTGCGCAAGTTGTTAAGTTGGATAAGTATAATTTAAATCCTGCACTGATTTTAAAGAGTGATGGCGCAACGCTTTACATCACCCGTGATATTGCGACAGCAATTTATCGTGACCGAACTTATAAGCCTGCCATGAACTTGTATGTTGTTGGTTCTGAACAGACCTATTACTTCCAACAATTAAAGGCTGTTTTGCTCGAAATGGGCTTGCCATCAGCTGAAAATCTCCATCATATTCCATTTGGTCTGATCACCGTTAATGGTAAAAAATTGTCAACTCGTTCAGGACGGATCATCTTACTTGATCAGGTTTTGGAAGACGCTATTGACTTGGCTAAGAAGCAAATTGAAGCCAAGAATCCTGATTTGCCAAACAAAGACGAAGTGGCCAAGGAAGTTGGTGTCGGCGCCATTATCTTTGGCGATTTAAAGAACGAACGGACCAACAACATCGACTTTGTGTTGGAAGACCAATTACGCTTTGAAGGTGAGACCGGACCATACGTTCAATACTCACACGCGCGTGCTGAAAGCATTTTAAGAAAGGCTGGCGACATTGACCTTCATGGTGCCGACAAACGCCTTGATGACCCTGCAGCGTGGGAAACTGTTACTGCGTTAAAGGACTTCCCAACAGTCATCGAAAGTGCATGCAAGGACTTCGAACCTTCTGAAGTTGCCAAGTATGCATTGAGACTGGCTAAAGCGTTCAATAAGTATTATGCCCACTCAAAGATTTTGGTTGAAGATGATCAATTGGGTGCCCGTTTGTCACTCGTCAAGGCAGTTTCAATTGTCTTGAAAGAATCACTTAACCTATTAGGAGTTAAGGCACCAGACGCAATGTAAATCACTGACGTTCAATTAAAAAGCCGAAGCAGTCTTGCTTCGGCTTTTTAATGTCCAAAATGACTTGTTTATGACCAAATGACGGCAGTTTCTTTAAGTCCTGGTTAAATTTATTCAGGTAAAAATCCGGCTTTTTCCAGATATGATACAATATTGAAGTATTCATCAAAGGAGTATCCGTATGAACAACAATTCAACCAAATCGTTCAGAAAATCGGTCGGTTCTTTTTTTAAAAAGTTCAACCGGTTTTGTCGAAGATTTCATCTGGTTAAATGGCTGGTTATTGTCTTTTTGAGTGTTTCGTTGGTAACCAGTACCTACATGGTATTTCTAGCCAAAACTGCCCATGTTCAAAACCTTGAATCATCACTCTCCAAGACAACTGAAATTTTTGACGTTAATAATAAAAAGGCTGGCGAACTATATGCCCAAAAGGGAACCTATGTCCATCTTAATCAGGTTTCCGCAAATGTGCCAAAGGCCGTCTTATCTACCGAAGATCGTAATTTTTACCATGAATATGGATTTTCATTTAAAGGAATTGCCAGGGCAATGCTCTTGTTGGTCAAAAACAAGCTTTTACACCGCGATTACATTAGTGGTGGGGGAAGTACGCTGACACAACAATTGGTCAAGAATGCCTACCTGTCTCAGGAGCAGACCATGACTCGAAAACTCAAGGAGCTGTTTCTTTCGATTCAAGTCGAAAATGTCTATTCCAAGAATGAAATTTTGACGATGTATTTGAACAACGCCTACTTTGGAAATGGTGTTTGGGGTGTTCAAGATGCAGCTCAAAAGTATTTTGGTGAAAATGCCGTTGACCTTTCAGTGCCGGATTCTGCAGTATTGGCAGGGATGTTGACATCGCCGAGTGCATATAACCCAATTGACCACCCAAAGGCTGCTAAATGGCGGCGAAACGTCGTATTGCAATTAATGGTTGAAAACCATAAGCTCACGCAAGCCCAAGCAAACTATTACAAAAAGACGCCGATTACGCTTCGTGATACGTATGTTCGTAAAGATGGTTATCGCTACCCGTATTACTTTGACGCTGTGATTGATGAGGCCATCAGCAAGTATGGAATGACTGAATCGGAAATCATGAACCGAGGGTACCGAATTTACACGAATTTAAATCAATCACAACAAAAGGCAATGCAGACCAATTTTGATAATAATGCGCTGTTCCCAGCCAATGCGTCTGACGGGACCGAAGTTCAAGCCGCTTCGATTGGTGTCTCACCGACAACTGGGGGCGTCACTGCGGTTGTTGGTGGTCGAGGGAAACACGTATTCCGTGGCTATAATCGAGCGACCCAGATTCGAAGGCAACCCGGATCCACTATGAAGCCATTGGCCGTTTATACCCCTGCATTGGAAGCCGGCTATAAATTTGATTCCGAATTGGTCGACAAGAAGAAGTCGTACGGGACTAATCACTATACCCCGAAGAACTACAACAACGTCTATCAGGGCAAAGTCCCAATGTACGAGGCGCTGGCGCAGAGTATGAATGCCCCGGCGGTTTGGTTGCTGAATCAAATTGGGGTCAATCGTGGTTATGAATCGGTTAAGGACTTTAACATTCCGGTTACGAAAAAGGACAAGAACCTGGCGTTGGCACTGGGTGGCCTTTCCGGAGGTGTCTCGCCACAACAAATGGCCGGCGCCTATACGGCATTTGCCAACGGCGGAAAGATCGTCAAGCCGTTTTACATTCGAAAGATTGTTGATTCTACTGGCAAAGTTGTCGTCGACAATACGGCCAAGCAGGAAGGCAGGCAGATTATGTCGTCTTCAGTTGCCAAACAAATGACCAGTATGATGCTCGGCGTCTTTAACAATGGAACCGGTGTTGATGCCAAACCGTATGGCTATTCAGTCGCCGGAAAAACCGGTAGCACGGAAGCAGACAATACGGGTTCTTCGGACGCAACCAAGGATAAATGGATTATTGGGTATACGCCGGACCTGGTTGTGGCAACTTGGGAGGGATTCGATAGCACGAGTCAGGCCCATCACTTGGAGAATTTAAGTGGTACCGGTGTCGGCCCGTTGTTTAAGAACGAAATGCAGACCATGCTGCCGTACACCAAGAATTCAAGCTTCAACACGAAGGATGCCCAATCAATTGTCCAAAGTGAGAACACCAATGATAACTTATGGGATACGATTCAGAAGAAAACCAACAAGTATGGTAATGAAATTAGCCAAAAAGCTAAGGACCTTATCAATGATGCCAAGAGCTGGTTCAAACATTAAACCAGATAACCGAGAAGCGATTCCAGGAATGTGTTAAACTTAAATAAATCAATAGTTAGGGGAATATATTTAATGAATGAAAAAATGACTGCCACCGTGAACCAATTACAAACAGAATTGATCGCTTCGGATGAATTCACTGAAATCCAGCAAGCGTATGATAATCTGAAGGGCAATCTTGATGACTACAAAGTCTTCAATGATTTTCAACAGGCACAACAAGCTTTGCAGCAAAAACAAATGCAGGGCGTTCAGCCAACCCAAGATGAAATTTCAAATATTCAAGCAATTGCCGGAAAGATGCGCGAAAGTCAGCTGATCTCCGCACTGATGACCAAAGAAAAAGCACTTAGCGAACTATTGTCCGATATCAACGAAACAGTCACGAAGCCCATCAGTGATCTTTACCGCTCATAATCAAAACAAACGCCGGAATTAGTTTTAAATCTAATTCGGCGTTTTTACGTACATATATATTAGGGAGGACGGCATTGTGAAATTCATTCATACAGCAGATTTACATTTGGACAGCCCATTTTTAGGGCTTAAGAATCATTCGCTTCCAGATGACCTTTGGGAGAAAATTCACCAGTCCACTTTTGATTCGTTTCAAAAAATTATTGATGAAGCGATTAATGATCAAGTGGATTTTGTTTTGTTGGTCGGGGATTTATTTGATCGCGAGGAACGCAGTGTGGCTGCCGATGCATTCTTGATGGCCCAATTAAACCGACTAAAGGACCATGAGATTGATGCCTTTATCAGTTTTGGAAATCACGATTATTCCACCGCTGATCCATCATCCTTTGGCTACCCGGATAACACCCACGTTTTTTCCAACCAGGTAGAGACTAAGAAATATCGACTAGAAAACGGTCAAGTCGTGGCAATTAGTGGATTTAGTTTTGATAAGCAGTGGATTACGGATCCGATGATTCAAGACTATCCGCAAGCCTTTTCTGATGCAACTTGGAATATCGGCATGCTGCATGGAAGTCTCAGTACCTTAAATTCTCCTGAAGCCAACTATGCACCGTTTACGCTTAATCAGCTTGAAGAAAAGGGGTACGACTACTGGGCCCTTGGACACATTCACAAGCGACAGGCACTTAATAAACAAGGCACCATTAACTATTCCGGCAATACTCAGGGACGTCACATCAACGAAACTGGTGAAAAAGGATTTCTGTTGGTTGAAAGTGATGGCGGCCAACTGACATCTCACTTCCAGTCAACTGCGCCAATTATTTGGGATTTTATGGCCGTTTCGGTCGCTCAGCAACCAGTTAAACAGCTTGCGGAATTGATTATGAGCCAGTTAGCCGATCAACATTTTGACCAGTTGCACCTCTTAAGGCTTCAACTAAAAAGCGATCAGCAACTTGATTCAGAGCTGTTGGGTCAAATTGCTTCTGGTGAGTTGCTTGACGCCATTCAACAAATTAACCGTGATAAATGGCGTCAGCTCAATTGTTGGGTGACATCCCTTAAGGCGCCAGTGGAGAAAAACGTTGTTTATAGTGCGATTGATCAGACATATTTTAATCAAGCCAGGGATGAAACCCTCACAGACGATGCCTATAATCAAATTTTAAAAGCATTTGACAAACAACCGGCCTTTATCAAAGATGAATTAAATCAGACCGACATTAAGCAATCAGTTTTTGATACTGCCAGTGCAATTCTGCGCGAAAATGTGGTTAACGAATACGACAAGGAGGACGGCGACAAGTGATTATTAAAGCGCTCAATATCTATGGCTTCGGCCAGTGGATCGACCAGCAGATCACGATTCAAGATCCTCTTCAGGTTGTGTATGGTCCTAACGAAGCCGGAAAAAGCACGATCATCGCCTTTATCAAAGGAATCTTATTTGGATTTACTGATAAAAAGCATTCGATTCATGGTCAATACCAGCCAAAGGGTAATGCACCATATGGGGGAGAAATTACCTTCTCTGCCAATCAGCATACCTATAAGATTGTTCGAACCGGCTTAAAGTACGGCGGAACGGTTAAGTTTTATGATTTAGATAACGATACGGAATTAACTGAAACTGATTATCAGAACCTGATTGGGCCGATTGATCGAACAACCTATGATCAATTGTTTTATTTTGGCGATGTAAATCAAAGTGAATTCTACAAGATGGGGAGAAGCGAATTGGCAACTCGCATTCAGTCAATTGGTGTTGCCGGGGCCAATGATTGGATGGGACTGCAAGATCAATTAGATAAGGATTCGGCCGGCATTTATGCACCTCGAGGTCGGACTAAAGAGATTAACGTCCAGATTGCCGATTATAAAAAATTGGAAAGCCAGGTACGAGATGCCCGAGATGACTTTCCCCATTACCAAGACCTGCAACAGCAACTAAAAGAATCCCGGGACCAGTTGGCGCGGCTGCAGGAACAACGCAAAACTGCCTCTGATGAACTTGGAAAAAATCGCCAATTACAATCTTTGATACCGGTTGTTAATCAGCTGGCTCAGTTGGAAGGGGTCAATGAATCCAAGATAAGAAAAGGCTTTTCAGATGATGATCATACTGATTTCAACGATTTAAAGCTTAAATTAGCAGCTCAGGCCAATCAATTGTCCGAAAAGCAAGCTGAGTATGCGAAGCGCCAGGCTGGCATTTCCAAGACCCCTGGACAAGCGTTTTACGAGAGCCACCAGGAACGCATCGATCGGTTATATGGCCAACTCGCGAGTCAGTCAAATTTAGGCTATCAGGTTGAAACTGCCCAGCAACAGGTTGCCGAAGCTGCCAAACAGTTAACTGATCAAAGTGAGGCTGTTGCTCACAATGCTAAAGGTGAGATTCCAAAGGCTCTTTCCGCTGATGAATTAAATCAGGTTAACGACCTGTTACGCACCCAGCAAAATCTAACCGACCAAATTAATCAGTCGCAAAAACGACGGGCTCATCAACCGGAGCAACCACAGTCACATACCGGCTTGATTTATTACGGAATTGCCGGGGCATTACTGGTTGCAGGGGTGATCCTTAGTCTGTTTACCTCATTTGGGTGGATCGGCTTTGTGCTTGCAATTGTGGCTGCAGGGGCGGGTTGGTACGTTGCCAAGCAGAGTCAATCTGTGACACCTGAGGCACCTGTCGTCGATATTGACGCGTTAAATCGCCAATTAAGCCAGGTTCAACAACAATTGGCCACCATCAGCGAACAGTTTGGGTTGGCTGGTATTCCGGAAGAGAACTGGATCGGCATGCAGGCGAGCCTCAGCCAGATTGCCACCTTTCAGCAGACATTGTTAAAACGACAAGCAGAACTCAATGATAAGCAGACGACTTACAATCAATTCATTGATCAATGGCAATTTGCCGGAGATTGGTTGAAATTTGACCGCTCAAAGCCCAGCGACGCGCTGATGACAATTACGCAAACCGTTCAGCGGTGGCAAAAACTAGCGGCAGCCTATCAACAAAAGCAAGCACAACTTGCTACTTTGCAGACCACAATTCAACATCTCAAGGACGAACAGGACGCGTTATCGAAACAAAAAACGGCCTTTTTAAATGATCGAAAAGTCCAATCAGATGATGAATTTGAACAGGTATACAAGGCTCAAAAAAGGTTGGTTGACCAGTTAAAGCAAAAGCATATTTTTGAGCAGCAGCTTGCTGCAACCAAGGTTCAGATTCCCGATCAGCTTGATGCCAAGGCGCTTGATGATTTGGTCGTCAACCAAAATCAGCAAGTTCAAACGCTTAGTGAACAGATTGATGGATTGACCCAGAAAGTCACTCAGTTAAACACTGAGATCAATGGGTTGATTAAAAATGGCCAGTACTATCAATTGCGACAAGACTTGGCCAATAAGCAGACCGAAATTATTGACAACGTTCAGCGTTACGTTGCGTTAAAACTCGGGTCTCAATGGATTCAAGCTGTGTTGAACATTGCCAGCAAGGGCCGACTGCCTAAAACACTGACACTTGCCAAAAGATACTTTGCAACTTTGACAAATGGTGCTTATAAAGATATTATTTTCAAAAATGAGATTTCAGTGGTTAGAGAAGATGACGTCCGTTTTCCAGTTAACGAGCTTTCAACTGGGACGATGGAACAGTTGTACTTAGCGTTGATTATGTCGATGGCGGTTGGGTTCAGTGATCAATACCCGATGCCAATCATGATTGACGATGGATTTGTTAATTTTGACCAATCAAGACGACACGCCGCAAACCAGATGCTTAAGCAGGTGAGTGAACAGACGCAAGTTTTGTACTTTACGGCTAATCTTGAGCGTGAATTTGATGCCGGCACGGTCTTGGATTTGGGTAAGCTTTAGGAGGTGGTTTCATGGCAAAGCAGTTAATGGATGTTAAGTTGAATGAACAGTTTGAAATGTACGTGCTCTTAAAGGACGCCAAAAAGCGGGTTGCCAAGAATGGAAACATGTTTTTGTCACTGGTGTTTCAAGATAAATCAGGCGATATTTCCGGCAAATTTTGGGATGCAACCCCCGAAAATGCCAAGGAGTTTGTGGCCGGCAAGGTAGTTTTACTGAAGGGAAAGCGGGAAGTGTACATGAATTCCCCACAGATTAAAATTCTGTCTATGCGGCTGGCCAACCAAAGCGAACCCCATGATCCGCTGATGTTTATCAAAAAGGCTGGCATGTCACGAGACCAGATGGAAGAATATATTAACCAGACAATCTTCGAGATTACCAACGCCACTTACAACCGGGTTGTCAGGGCGCTGATTACAAAACATGCTGATCGCTTTTATGATTTTCCGGCAGCAAAGTCCAACCACCATGATTTTGCAGGTGGCTTGGCATTTCATACGATTTCGATTCTAAAACAAGCTCATGCCATCGTCAGTCAATACGATGGTATCAATGCCCCGTTATTGTACGCTGGGGCGATTCTCCATGATTTGGGTAAAACGACCGAGCTTTCCGGTCCAATTGCCACAGAGTACACCTTAGCGGGCGATTTATTGGGGCATTTAAGTATCATGGATGCAGAAATCGTGGAAGCTGCCGACAAACTAGGAATCGATCAGGGCTCCCAGGACTTAATTATGCTTCGGCACATGGTTTTATCCCATCACGGATTGCTTGAATACGGTTCGCCGGAGCGGCCAAAGATGTTGGAGGCAGAGATTTTACACCATTTGGATGAATTAGACGCCACAATTGTTATGATCCAGGGCGCTTTGAAGAATGTCCAGCCGGGTGAATTTAGTGACCGGGTATTTGGGCTTGATAATCGGCGCTTTTATAAACCCAAAAAGGTGATTGAACCAAAACAAAAGCCTGACAAACCGACGCAAGGTGAGCTTTTATAATTGATGAGTAACTAAAAAGGGATTGGACAATTTGTCCAATCCCTTTTCTATGAACGATTTTAATTACTTCTTAGTTGAACTAGTTGAGAGGTAATCTGATAAGACGTTTTGAAGGTCTTTATCTTGGATGGTAACTTTACCTTTCTTAAGAACCTTTGATACAACTGAATGCAAGGTGTTGCTGTCAGACATCTTTGATGTCACGATTTGATCCTTTAATTCAGCTTCATGTTGTTTGTAAGTTCCCTTGGCTGGATGGTTAACCATTTGAATAACTTGGTAACCATACTGAGTCTTAACAGGGGTCTTAGTATATTCGCCGTTCTTTAACTTGAAGGCAGCAGTCTTGAAGTTAGAGTCCAACGTTGTGTTGGTGTTGTCGAATGGTGAAATTCGGCCACCCTTGTTCTTAGTTGCGGTGTCAGTTGAATACTTTTTAGCCAAGCTTGAGAAGCTCTTGCCGGCCTTAAGTTGTTTGATAACTGTTTCTGCAGTTGATTTCTTTGAAACCAAGATTTGGTTAACAGTTACCTTTGGTTGGTATGACTTGAATTGAGTCTTTAATTGCGCATCAGTAATTGTGATGTTGTGCTTAACAGCTTCCTTCAATAAGAGGTTTGAACGAATTGAATCCTTCAATGATGAAGCAGTCATGCTGTTTTGTTGAAGAACTGAGTTAAACGATGAACCGTATTGCTTCTTGTACTTGGCAAATTCACTGTTAACTTGTTTGCTCGTAACATCCTTACCGTATTGTTTTTCCAAGACCTTGTTTAAGATCATTTGTTGCAATACTTGTTTACCACTTGAGGTACTCTTCAAGCTGCTGTAATAAGCACTTTCTGTAATTTTACCGCCGTTAGTTGTTGCAACAGTTTTGCTGCCACAAGCTGCAAGAGTAAAACTCATCAGTACGCCGGCTAAAACGATTAGCCATTTTTTCATACAAAAACACATCCATTTCCTAAAAGTATTCGTCTGCAAAGCAAACGTTCTTGACAATAATAACATAATAACCGTTTTTTATATAATGCCGCAAAGAATTTAAACAAATATTCATATTTTGTTTGGAATTTTACTTCATTTTTTCAGAATATTTATTAATTTCTTCGAGCCGCGGTTGGATTTTAAACATCGCGTCGTCCACGTCCCTTTGAATTTCAGAGACCGTCGATTCGAGGATGGGCAGCTGGGATTTGAAGTGAGCCATCGCGTCTTTGAAACCGTCATAGGCATCCTTCCAGTCCGCAGTCTTTTGTTTCTTATCATAATAGGTCGATTTGGCCCGCTCGACGAATTCAGACGGGGTTTCGTTTCGGCTGTACAAGTAGGCACCGGCAACGACTGCCGTGGCGCCCATAATTTTAAAGACTGTTTTCATCATTAATCACCCATATGCTGTTCAATTGATTCTTGAATTTCTTTAAGTTGGTCCGGAGAATACTTGTTAGAATTATCCTTGAAGATCATCTTGAAGTCATCATTGCTGGTGTATCTTGGCACCAAGTGAAAATGAGAGTGGAAAACGGATTGGTAGGCGACCTGGCCATTGTTGTTCAAAATGTTCATTCCTTTGATGTCAGGATTGGAAGCCTTGACAGCCCGGGCAATCTTTGGAATTCGCGCGAAAACTTCGCTGGCAAGCTCTTCATCATACTCGAAGATATTTGCGATATGTTTCTTAGGAATAACCAACGTATGTCCCGGCGTCCCCTGAGAAATATCGAGAAACGCTTTAACAATGTCATCCTCATAAACGGTATAACTCGGGATTTCATTTCTAACAATCTTACAAAAAATACAATCTTTCAAAATCTCTACCTTCTTTCTGTGAACACTACTGGTATTATAACATCAATGTGGTTTCTGCCGAATTCAAAGGGCAATATTTATATGGTATAATCTTGTTTGTAAATTTATGATGAACACGGAGGTAAATGATGACCTTAGAAATTTCCAACCTTGTAGGTGGATATTCTCAAGTACCTGTTTTAAAAGACGTCAGTTTTGACGTCAAGGATGGTGAATTAGTCGGCCTGATTGGACTTAATGGCGCCGGCAAGTCAACCACTATCAATCACATTATTGGCTTATTAACGCCATTTAAAGGAACAATTAAAATTAATGGGACGTCTTTAACAGATGACGTCAAAAAATACAAAGAACAAATTGCTTATATTCCCGAACAACCGATCGTTTATAAGGAACTGACTTTAAAAGAGCACTTGGAAATGACCATGTTGGCTTACAATCTCGATCAGGATGCAGCCTGGAAACGTGCTCATCAGTTATTAAAGCTTTTTAGACTGGATAACAAATTAGATTGGTTTCCTGACAACTTTTCAAAAGGGATGCGTCAAAAAGTCATGATCGTTTGTGCATTTTTGACGGATGCCAAACTATTTATCATTGATGAACCGTTTTTGGGATTAGACCCCTTGGCGGTCAATGACTTATTAAATTTAATCTCTGAACGCAAAAAGCAGGGTGCCAGCATTTTGATGTCCACCCATGTTCTTGATACGGCGCAACGATATTGTGATCGCTTTGTGCTGTTACATGATGGTCAGGTCCGGACCGAGGGAACGATTGAAGAGCTTCGCCAGGCATTTCCAAATGCGGGTGAATCGCTCAATGATATTTATCTGACGTTGGCAAGGGAAGGCGATGCTTCATGAGACAGTTATTTAAGCAGCGTCTGGTCATCCATCTCAAAGAAATGATGAAATACCTTAGGCTGGTGTTTAATGACTACTTTGTCTTGGCACTGCTGTTTATGATTGGCGGCCTGGGGTATTACTATTCCAATGTTTTAAAGACACTTCACACGGGATTATGGTGGGCACCAATTGTGGCCATTGCGATCCTCTTAGTGAGTGTCCAGCTTGGCCGGTTCGCGACCCTGGTTGAAGATCCGGACTACGTTTTCTTGTTCCCACAGGAAGCCGCGTTTTTTGCGTACCTCAAACGGGCATTTCATTACAGCCTCGGCTTGGCAATTGCTGTTCAAGTCCTCTTTTGGGTTTTGTTGATGCCATTCGTTCAGGTGACGATGCAGACGACCGCAACTGATTTGTACCTTTTACTGGCAACCCTTATCATCCTTAAAGTAACCTGGTTAAATACAGACTTTGCCAGAAAATACCGTTTAAATAATCGTTTGCTTTCCAACCACTTTTTGTTTCGCTTCCTAATTCCAGTTGTGTCAATTAGTCTATCAATCTATCTTAATTACTGGTTGGGACTTGCTTTGGCCATAGTGGCTTTAGGCATCAGTTATTATAGTCGCAGAAACTGGTCAAGATATCCTATCGACTGGAAAGTAATGATTGACGATGAAAACAGCCGGATGCACACCGTTTATCAGTTCTTTAACTTGTTTACCGACGTCCCAATGCTGCAAGGATCAATTAGGCGACGTCGTTATCTTGATGGCATTTTAGGTCGAATCAAGTTGATCCCGAAAAACACATATCTGTATTTGTATGCCCATGGGATTATTCGAGATAACGAAATGAGCGGCTTGTATTTTCGGCTGATGGTGATCGGAACGGTGTTCTTAGTCTTTGTAAAGGGCGAAATTCTGCCAATCTTTTTAAGCTTATTGTTTGTCTACCTGATTGGATTTCAGCTGATTCCGTTTTACTTCCACTTTTCTGATAATGTGTTTGTCCACGTGTATCCGATTACTGATCAGTACCAGATGAAAAGTTTCCAACGCGTTCTCCTGTATATGCTGAGCATTGTGTCGCTGATCTTTGCCATTGCGGTCATCGCCGTTAACTTCTCAAGCTTAATGACGGTTGTCGGTGTGATCGTCGCTGAGGCACTTGAAATTTGGGCGTTTGTTTACCTTTACATTCCACGGCGCTTGGCACGAAGCGAGCGCACTCGATAAAATTTTGAATTTAATAGGAGAATGATATGCGGATAAGAAAAAAGCCATGGGCTGAAAAATATATTCAGGACCACGGCGATTATATTGTGACCGACCCTAAAAAGTGGTTGGGAAAGTGGCAGCAACGATTTGCCAAGCAACAGCCACTAAATGTTGAAGTCGGGATTGGCAAGGGGCGGTTTATTATTGAAACTGCCAAGCTGCATCCCGAGATCAATTATATCGGGATTGAATTGCAGACATCTGTCATTGCAACCGCCCTTAGAACCTTCATGGATAATCCATTGCCTAATGTTCAATTCGTATTGACGGACGGGGCCAATTTGGATGAACTGTTTTACAAAAATGAAGTTCAAAAAATCTTTTTGAATTTTTCTGATCCATGGCCAAAGAAACGTCACGCTAAACGGCGATTAACGTCACCACTGTTTTTAAAAACTTATCAAACGGTATTGGCAGACGACGGCAATATTGAATTTAAGACCGATAATCGGGGCCTGTTTGAATATACTTTGGTGACCATGAACAATTTTCCGATGACATTTGAGTACGTATCGTTGGATTTACACCAATCACCGGAAAACGAATCAAATGTTGAAACCGAATATGAGCAAAAATTCAGTCCCAAGGGACCAATTTATAAGTTGATCGCGCATTTTATAACTGAACAACCTGGTGATTAAGAATTTTGCCGGTTGCATCGTTAACCCAGTATTCTTCTGACCGAAGTTGGCCGTTGTTATCCACAAAATTATAGCCAAAGTGAAATGGAACGTTCATTTGGTCAGGCAAGGGTTCAATACTCCAGCTTCCAAGATACTGAAGGTCTTTCAATGTCGCCAATTCTCTGGTATTCTTAACAATAGCCGCAAAATATTTTTCACGGCTTTTATTTGATTTGGATAGGGCATAGTAACTGGCAGCCAATGCTGCTAAAGAGATTCCGTAGAGGAGCGTTTGTTTTTTCATTTCGACACCTTTTTCTTTTATGTAATTAGGTATACTTTAATCTATTCAGGGATGATGAGCAAACTTGAACTGAAGACTATCGATTTGCGTTACAATGTACTTTACATTAGTAAGTGGAGGATGATCACTGTGAAAGATTTAGCAAAAACAAATTTAACTGACCTCACCAAACAACTGCAAAGCGGCAAGTATATGCTGTTCTTTACGGCGGACTGGTGCCCGGACTGCCGGTTTATCAAACCCGCAATGCCTGCAATTGAAGCCGAATATCCTGACTATACCTTTTTAAAGGTCGATCGTGACGAAAATATCGATTTAGCCGGCGAAATGGGCATTATGGGCATCCCAAGCTTTGTTGCTTATTCAGATGGCCAAGAAATTGGTCGATTCAACAATGGCGACCGTAAAACGAAGCAAGAAGTTGAAAGTTTCATTAACTCATTAGCAAGTACTGTTGAAAAATAATTAATCGTTGGAAGGAATTTTGAAATGTTAATCGCAAGTTATAACCCACAAAGTACTGGTGACACAATGGTCCTGATTATGAATCCGGATGTCACCGATCAACAAGTGTCCATTCATGATGACGTCGCCCGAATTTTCGATGAAAAGACTAACCGGACGTTGGGATACAACTTTTTAAAGGCGAGTGAAATTCTTCCTGAGATTGTCACAGAAAACGGTCAAGTCAACTTGACCAGCGAACAGGTTCAGAAGCTGAACGATTATTTAACCAACCATGGTTTTCCGGGGGATGTCGAATTCGATGATCAACCGAAATTTGTGGTGGGCTATGTCGAATCACTTGAAGATCACCCTAATTCAAATCATTTGCAAATTGCCACAACTGACATCGGTCGTGATAAGAAATTGCAGATTGTTAGCGGGTCGCCGAATATGCGCGAACATATTAAGGTTGTCGTTGCTTTGAGTGGCGCGATGATGCCAGATGGCCAGATCATTTGGCCTGGTGAATTGCGGGGCGTTAAAAGTGAAGGCATGATCTGTTCAGGTCGTGAGTTGGCTTTGCCCAATGCCCCACAAGTTCCCGGGGCATTGATTTTACCGGATGATTATCAAGTGGGAACGGCATTTGATTTCAAAAAGGCACAACATTTATTTGACTAAACTATTTTGGGTGGATGAGTATGAAGCATTATGATGGACCAGCTTTTTATCGGCGTAAGGGGATTTCAAGAAAACCGGTATCAAAGCCAGTTAATGAGATGACAACTGAACAAGTAAGAGACACCCAAGAAAAGCCGTCAAGACACGTTCTTGATCGAACTTTGGTTAACCAAGATAGCCAAGATGATGAAACGCCTGCTTTTTTGAAGGAAATCAAAAACTTTAAACCACAAAAACGTTCAAAATCCGAAAAACGTAAGCAGCAAATTAAAACGAATTACTTTCTCAGCCAATCGCATCGACGTCATCGGTTATACGATGAGTTGACGCGTGAGCTGAGACTTACATATGATGATTTAATTTTGATTGCACCCGATCAAAACGAAGTCGAAGATGATGTTGTTCATACAACAAATGATCATTCTGATGATAAAATTGACGCTAATCAATCGGCACAAGAACCATTAGTGACGACTAAAAAAGTTCCGGAACAAAAGCAACCGAAAAGTTCTGAACAACTGACACGGGAACCCCGTAGCCGCTATGAACGTCGACATTTGAATCAACAGTCACGAAAGAATTTGAAGCGTCACGGGCTTGGCCAATCGTTCAAGTCAATTATTAATCATGAACAGGCCAGTAAACCTGACCTTTCTTTGTTTGCCAAAAAAACGTCCCCCCAGGTGGACCATGCAAACCTTGAATCCAACAAACCAAACGGAAGAGAGCAACCTGTGACCACCGAAAACACATCAAAAGTTAACGAAGAGCGGGGGTATCAACTGCCACCGTTATCGTTGCTTGCCAAGCCAAAATCAACGGAATCTGATTCGATTGACGAGTGGATTGCCCACCAGTCGGATATTTTGAATAAAACATTTGCGGCCTTTAAGGTTAATGCCAAGGTCGTTGCTTGGACAAATGGGCCAACCGTTACCCAGTTTCAAGTCAAGCTGGCACTGGGCGTGAAAGTCAGTCGCATCACCAATTTAACTGATGATTTGAAGTTGGCGCTTGCCGCAAAAGACATTCGAATTGAAGCACCGATTCCCGGCAAGACAACTGTCGGGATAGAGATCCCAAATCCTGAACCCCGACCGGTAGTTTTATCTGAAATTATTTCAACCGATCACTTTAGAAACAGTCAATCACCTTTGACAACTGCTTTAGGGGTTGATTTGTCGGGTATTCCAAGAACTGCGGATATCCGCAAGATGCCCCATGGTCTGATTGCCGGGGCAACCGGTTCCGGGAAGAGTGTATTTATCAATAGTTTGCTGGTTTCATTATTGTATAGGGCAACTCCAGCGGATCTGCGCTTATTGCTAATTGACCCCAAAGCGGTTGAATTGGCACCATATGACGGGGTTCCCCATTTGCTTTCACCCGTTATCTCCGATCCCAAGACAGCTGCTGCTGCATTAAAGTGGGTGACTCAAGAAATGGATGAACGTTATGAAAAGCTGGCAGCAGCCGGGGCTAAAAACATTGAGCAGTTTAACCGCCAAGCGACCGAAGCAAAAGAATTTGGGTTGAAAATGCCCTATATTTTGGTCATTATTGATGAGTTAGCCGACTTGATGATGGTTGCTTCCAGCGAAGTTGAAGATTATATTGTCAGAATTACCCAAAAGGCACGGGCTGCTGGGATTCATTTAATCGTTGCGACTCAACGGCCAAGTGTTGACATTGTGACTGGAACCATTAAAAATAATATTCCAAGTCGAATTGCTTTCATGGTTTCCAGCCAAGTCGATTCCAGAACTATTCTTGATTCTGCCGGTGCGGAACGATTGCTTGGACGAGGGGACATGCTTTATTTGGGTAGCGGTGCCAACCAGCCCGTTCGGCTTCAAGGTGCGTTCGTAACCAACCAGGAACTTGACGGGATCGTGGATTTTGTCCGCCAGCAGGGTGAGCCGCACTATTTGTTCACCCCGGAAAGTTTGAAAAAGACGACCAGTGAAACGCAGTCCGAGGACCGATTAATGCCACAAGTTATGAAATATATAGCAAAAGAAGACACAATTTCCACGTCAAAGCTTCAACGTGTATTTTCAATCGGTTATAATAGAGCTGCAAACATTATTGATCATTTGCAGGATAAAGATTTAGTTTCAGAGCAACAAGGTTCAAAGCCGCGAACGGTTTACTACAAACCTGCGGCAGAAAAGCCTGCTCCGGAGCTACCTGATAATCATCAAAAATAAAGTAATGGATAGGTAGGATGTCTAATGAATTCAGATACGGTATATCATTTTGTAGGAATCAAAGGGACTGGAATGGCTGCGATGGCGCTTATTTTACATGACCGTGGTGAAAAGGTTCAGGGATCAGATATTGATCAGTACACGTTCACACAGCGTGGGCTTGAACAAGCAGGGATTAAAATTTTGCCATTTGATGTCAATAACATCCATGAGGGATTGACCGTCATTGCGGGAAATTCATTTACGGATGATCATCCTGAAATCAAAAAAGCTCGTGAGATGGGCTTAACTGTGTACCGTTATCATCAATTTTTAGGGAAAATTATTAAGGGAAAAACCAGTATCGGCGTTTCTGGCGCCCATGGTAAAACAAGTACAACCGGTCTTTTGGCCCATGTCCTTTCCGGAATTGCCCCAACTGATTATTTAATTGGCGATGGGTCTGGTAAAGGGGTTCCCAATGCCCGTTTCTTTGTTTACGAAGCTGACGAATACCGGCGTCATTTCTTAGCCACAGAGCCTGATTATGCCATCATGACCAATATTGATTTTGATCATCCTGATTACTACAAAAGTATTGATGATGTGCAAGATGCATTTCAAACGTTTGCTAATCAAACCAAAAAAGGCATTTTTGCCTGGGGTGATGACAAACGGCTTCGCGAATTAAAGGCCAACGTTCCGATTTATTATTATGGTCTTCATGATACGGATGATTTTCAAGCGGTTGATGTCAAACGAACGACCAGCGGGTCAAGCTTTGACGTGACCTACAAGGGCAAGAACCTTGGTAACTTCTCGGTACCGCTGTTCGGCGAGCACAACATCTTTAACTCGTTAGCCGTGATTGCGGTTGCTTATTTCGAAGACGTTGATCTTGATGAAATTCGTAAGGAACTTCAAACATTCCAAGGGGTTAAGCGTCGATTTGCCGAGCGTACAATTGCCGGGATGACGATTATTGATGATTATGCGCATCATCCAACCGAAATCAAGGCGACGATTGATGCTGCCAGACAGGAATACCCAAGCAAAAAAATTGCGGTCGTCTTTCAGCCACATACCTTTAGTCGAACAATTGCGTTAATGGATGACTTCGCCAAGAGTTTGAACTTAGCCGATGAAGTTTTCTTAACGTCAATTTACAGTTCACCTCGTGAAAGTCACGGGAAGGTTTCCAGTGAAGATCTGGCAAAAAAGATTACCAAGGGCGGTCGAATCCTTTCTGTCGATAATATGTCACCATTATTGGACTATGACAATGATGTGGTCATTTTCATGGGTGCCGGTGATATTCAGAAATATGAGAAGTCTTACGAAGATTTGTTGAGCCATTTAACCAAGAAAATTAATTAAGATATCTTTTAGAAGCCGTTATCCGAGTAAATTTACTTGATTAATGGCTTCTATTTGGTAGAATTACTTAACAGTATAAGTATAAATACTGCCAAATGTTTGTCGTTGTGCAATATTTGAACTTACAATTTAAAGGGGAGCGGATTGAATGAACAATTATCCAAATGAACAACAGGAAGCTCGCAGAGTTGTGAATAATGCTGCTGGGCTGAATGCCTTCTTAACTAGAATGTATGGCTGGATGAGCTTGGCCGTTTTGGTATCTGCCGCCACAGCTTTTCTCGTTACCGGATCCGTTACTGGTGGAATGGCGACTTATATTGCCACCCATCAAGGGATCATGTGGATCGGGATGATTTTATGGTTCGTCATGCCATTTGTCGTTTCCATGCAGGCACTTAAGCGGCCAACGTTAGCGTTCACCGTGTTGATGCTGTATGCAATCCTAAGTGGGTTTGTGTTTGCAACAATTGCCTGGGCATATACAGGCGCTTCAATTGCGGCTGCCTTTGTCTCTGCTTCGGCCATCTTCATCACGATGACAACGATCGGATTGGTGACTCATAAGAATCTGGATCGAATAGGTGCGCAAGCATCAGCTGCCTTAATTGCGCTGATTATCGCGATGATCATTAACATGTTCCTGCGCAGCTCGGCGATTGCATTTGTCTTCTCGATTATTGCGGTATTGATTTTTACCGTCTTAACGGCTTATGATACACAAAAAATGAAGCAAATGTACAATCAGTATTCGGGCAGTGGTCAAATTTCAATGAACGGATTAGCCGTCTTTGGTGCCCTTCAACTGTACTTGGATTTTGTCAACCTGTTCTTGCAGTTGTTGTCAATCTTTGGTAACAGCAGCGACCGTTAATCTATAAAACGTTAGTTACAATGAACGATTAACCATTTCTGGTTGATCGTTTTTTAGTTTCTGTCGTGGTAAAATTAGATTAACAGTTTTAATCAGAGGAGAACTTATGACTAAGAAATTATTATTGATTGATGGAAACAGTATCGCGTTCAAAGCTTTCTATGCCTTGTATACGGCCATGGACAAATTTACCAATCCCTCTGGCCTCCACACCAGTGCCATTTATGGCTTTAACCGGATGCTGGATAAAGTGTTGGATGATGAACAGCCGACCGATGTTTTGGTTGCTTTTGATGCCGGCAAAGTTACTTTTAGGACCAAGATGTTTGCTGACTACAAAGGTGGCCGGGCGAAAACGCCGACTGAACTGTCCGAGCAATTCCCGTTTATCAAGGAATTGGTGAACGACCGGGGGATTGCCACTTACGAACTGCCTGATTACGAAGCTGACGACATCATTGGAACGCTGGCCAAACAAGCCGAAGATTCCGGTGATTACGAGGTTGTCATTGTGACGGGGGATCGTGATTTAACACAACTCACTTCTGATAAAACAACGGTTCAAGTGTCTAAAAAAGGGGTTACCGAGCTGGAAACCTATACGCCAAAGCACGTAGAAGAAAAGCTGGGGGTTAAGCCAAGCCAGATTATTGAAATTAAAGGGCTTAAAGGCGATAATTCCGACAATTACCCGGGGGTTGAAAAAGTTGGCGATAAAACGGCGCTTAAGCTGATCCAGCAATTTGGGACGATTGATAATCTTTATCAAAATATTGATGATGTGTCCGGTAAAAAGTTGAAAGAACATCTGATTCAAGATGAGGATCAGGCTAGAAGGGCTCACAAATTAGCAACGATTAACCGGGAAGCCCCGATTACCATTTCATTGGCCGACTTAAACTATAAGGGCGACGATATTGATAAGCTGACAGATTTCTATGAACGGATGGGCTTTAAGTCATTTTTGGCTAAACTTTCGGTGGACGATAATGACCATTCAGAGGATCAGTCTAAAATTGAGTACACCGTTTTGACGAAGGATAATCTGTCAGAATTGGATCAGTTTAAAGACGAAGTCTCCTTTCATTTGGAAATGTCCGAGGAAAATTATCACATCTCGCCATTAATTGGTTTTGCGGTGGGCCAGGGAGATCACTGGTACGTGACAAATCAGCCCGAACTGTTAAAGGATCCTCACGTGAGTCGGTTATTGACTTCTGAAACCGTTAAAAAGAATCTATTCGACGCTAAAAGAACCTTTGTTGGGCTTTATCGACAGTCAATTATTCTAAAAAACGTTGATTTTGATATGCTGCTGGTTTCTTATTTGCTTAATACAACTAATAACAGCAATGATGTTGGGACCGTTGCGCATCTGCATGGCTTTTACAATATCAAAACCGACGAAGAAGTCTATGGCAAGGGTGCTAAACGTCAGATTGATGCCCAATCACCAGAATTTTTAGCGCATATTGTTCACAAAGCCAAAGCGATTGATCAACTTCATGATGATATGTTCAAGGATCTGGATGAACATAACCAAACCACGCTCTATCGTGATATCGAAATCAAAATTGCGTTTGTGCTGGCGAAAATGGAAATTAACGGAATTAAGGTGGACGCCGGAACACTTGAAGCGATGGGAAGCAAGTTCAAGGAACGGATTGCCGAGATTCAGCAGACCATTTACCAGGAAGCTGGGGAGGAGTTCAACATTGGGTCTCCAAAGCAGCTTGGCAAGATTTTATTTGAAAAGTTGCGGTTGCCAATTTTGAAAAAGACCAAGACCGGGTATTCAACCTCAGTCGATGTTTTGGAAAAATTGGCACCGGACGCACCGATCGTTCAAAATGTGTTGGACTACCGCCAGATTGCTAAATTACAATCGACTTATATCGATGGGTTGCTCAAAGTGATTCATAAAGATGACGGCAAGGTGCATACCCGCTACCTGCAAACCTTGACACAAACTGGTCGGCTCTCATCAGTAGACCCGAATTTGCAAAATATTCCGATTCGAACTGAGGAAGGTCGCTTGATTCGTCAAGCTTTCGTACCAACACAACCAGGTTGGCAGATTTTTTCATCTGATTACTCTCAGATTGAACTTCGGGTGTTGGCATCAATTACGGGTGATCAAAATATGCAGGAGGCCTTTAAAGAGGGAGAAGATATTCACGCGACAACTGCACGGCGAATCTTTGGTCTGCCTTCAAATGAGGCCGTGACCCCTGAATTACGACGTCAAGCAAAGGCAGTTAACTTTGGAATTGTTTACGGCATTAGTGATTTTGGCTTATCTCAAAATACTGGTATTACCCGTAAACAAGCCCACCAATTTATTGAACGGTATTTTGAAGAATATCCGGGCGTTAAGAAGTACATGGATGATATTGTCAAATTTGCCCGCAACCACCGCTATGTTGAAACAATTGCCCATCGGCGCCGTTATCTGCCGGATATCAACTCCAAGAGCTTTAATCTGAGATCATTTGCTGAACGGACGGCAATGAATACACCGATTCAAGGCAGTGCGGCCGATATTATCAAAATTGCCATGATCAATATGAACGAAGCAATTAAAGATATGAAAACGAAGATGCTGCTTCAGGTTCACGATGAACTGATTTTCGAAGTTCCAAATGATGAACTTGAGACGGTCAAAAAGCTGATCCCAAGTGTCATGGACTCGGCTATTAAACTTGATGTTCCATTAAAGGTAGAAAGTCATTGGGGAAAAACTTGGTATGATGCAAAATAACGTAATGGGGGATCAAGATGCCTGAATTACCAGAAGTTGAAACTGTCAGACGCGGTCTCACGAAATTAGTTGAAGGAAGCACGATTAAATCCGTTGATGTTTTGTATCCAAAGATGGTTAATTTGCCTCCGAAGGACTTCGAGAACGCGTTGAAGGGGAAAAAGATTGATCGAATTGATCGCCGGGGGAAGTATTTACTCATTCGTTTGAGTGATCACCTCACGATTGTTTCTCATTTGCGGATGGAAGGAAAATATGACGTTGAACTAGACGGCGCACCGTTGGACAAACACACCCACGTGGTGTTTCATCTAACCGATGGGCGTGAATTACGTTACAACGATACCCGCAAGTTTGGTCGGATGAATCTCGTGGATACCGGCACAGAGATGTCGGTGGCCGGCTTGAAAACCATTGGCCCTGAACCAACTGAACAGGCGCTGACGCTCGACTATATGACGGCGATCTTTAAGAAAAGCCGCAAAGTCATCAAACCTTTTTTGCTGGATCAAAGCAACATTGCCGGGCTAGGTAACATCTATGCCGACGAGGTTTTGTGGTTAAGTAAAATTAATCCTAAGCAGCCGGTCAATTCTTTAAAACCAGCGCAAATCAAACGGTTGCGGAAAAATATTATTACTGAAATTCAAATGGCAATCGATGGCCATGGAACGACGGTTCATTCGTATTCCACTGCCTACGGGGAAGCAGGGAACTTTCAGAATCATTTAAATGTTTATGGCAAGCAGGGAGAACCCTGTCCGCGCTGTGGCACTAAAATTGTCAAGATTAAGTTGGCTCAACGGGGAACCCATTATTGCCCGAAGTGCCAACCGTTACGTGGTGAAAAACATGAGTAAATTAATTGGGTTAACCGGTGGCATTGCAACGGGCAAGTCGTTGGTCAGTGACTATTTAAATGAGCAGGGCATTCCAATTATTGATGCCGATTTAATTACCCATCAGGTCGAAGCAAAGGGAACTGCCGGCCTGCGAGCTTTGGCTGAAGTTTTTGGTGATCAGATGATTCAAACCAACGGCGAATTGGATCGTCAAGCGCTTGGAAAAATAGTGTTTAATGATCCATCAAAGTTAAAACGGTTGGTTCGGGTAATCGATCCGTTTATTCGCGCTGAAATCTTCAAGCAAATCGATCATTATTTTGACGCACCATTAGTTGTTTTGGACGCGCCAACTTTATACGAAAATGGGTATGCCCACTTAGTTGACCAAGTGATCGTGGTTTACTGCGACCCGGTTACGCAGTTGCATCGGCTCATGAAACGCAATAAACTAAGTATTGTGGATGCAACCAAACGAATTAAAAATCAGTGGCCATTGCAGACAAAATGCGATTTGGCTGATACAATTATTTATAACTCAGATTCAATACCAGAAACGCTGGCCCAAGTTAAGACGTGGTTGGCGAGCCAAACGAAATAGACGAGGTGAACACCATGCAATGTCCTCATTGTGGATATAATGGTTCCAAAGTTGTCGACTCAAGGCCAACTGACGACGGCCGAGTCATCAGACGAAGAAGAGAATGTGAACACTGTGGGTTTCGATTTACCACTTTTGAGCGTGTGGAAGTCACACCACTTTTAGTTGTGAAGAAAAACGGTAACCGGGAAGAATTTAACCGCGAAAAGCTGCTTAAAGGTATTGTGCGGTCGGCTGAAAAGCGCCCGGTTTCAATGGATGCGATTACCAATTTGGTTGACCGGGTCGAAAATAAATTGCGCTCTTTGGGTGAAAACGAAGTCTCTAGTCAACAAATTGGTGAATATGTAATGGAAGATTTGGTAAACTTGGATGAAATTGCTTATATCCGCTTTGCCAGTGTTTACCGTCAGTTTAAGGATATGTCGGTCTTTTATAAAGAGCTCAAGGAAATCATGGAAAAGGATAAAAAGAAACATGATGAGGGGCACTCGGAGGAAAAGTAAATGGCAGAGTCATTTGAAAAGTTAACTCCGGATTCAAAATTTGTATTAATTAATGCGCACGTCAATCGAGATCTTGACCACAGTGTTTTAACGAATTTGTATCAGCCAATCATTGGTGAACAGGCAATTGCCTTATACAATTTGTTGTGGTCATTGAGCTTGAATGATCACAATCAAATGGTTTTGCACAAGCACTACGAGATCCAAAGTATGTTAAATTCCGGCATCAGTGATTTGCTGGGCGTTCGCAAACGCTTGGAAGCCGTGAAACTCATTAGAACCCTTATGTCACCCAAGCGGCCTGATACGCTGATTTATGCGCTTAATGAACCGCTGTCACCGGAACAGTTTTTAAGAACGGATATTTTATCAATCATTCTTTTGGGAAAAGTTGGCGACAGCACCTATAAACAAATTGTTGAGCGCCTTGTTACCCCAACACCTGATTTAGGCGAAACTAACGATATTTCCGCTTCTTTATTGAGTACTTATGATGTTCCCAAAAACCTGGTTAAAAACATTCCAGGGGTCGTTAATGAAGCAAAAGCAACCATTAGTCAGTTTTCAAACCAGGCTGACCAACTGTCCTTTGAACCTGACAGCACTCAATTTGATTTTAAATTGCTGTTGAGAATGTTGGAAAATTCCTATGTTGACGAAGCAAGTGTCAAAGCGGCCCGAGACCTTATTTTGTCCGAACACTTGCTTTATGGAATTGACGAAATTCAGATGTCCAAACTGATTTTACGCGCGACCAATTTAAGTAATAATCAGTTAAAGCAAAATCAATTAAAAGCGATTATTACCGACAGCTTTACGCTTAAGCAGGCGCAAGACCGTCAGCCTGTGATTGACAAGAAGCCTGACCGGCAAACGACAACCCAAAATTATGATGCCGCAACCAAACAACTGATTTCAATTAGTAAGACCAATTCTCCGGTGGCGTTTTTGCGACAGATTAAAAAGCAAAAAAACGGGATTGTGACCAGTGGCGAGCAGCGAACACTATCCGAGCTAGTGACGTTGCGGGTTCTTCCTAACGATGTCATGAATATCTTAATTTACTATCTTTTGGTAGATGAGAAGCATTCAACGCTCAACAAAAATTTAATGTCCTCGATTGCCGACGACTGGTCGCAACACGGTGTTGTGACAGCGGAAAAAGCGGTGGTGGCAATTAAACAACGGCCGTTGGAAAAGCAAAAAGAGGCTGCCAAGCGGCGGGCTAAATATGCCAATCAACGTCGGGTAACGGTTAAAGAAACGCTGCCGGATTGGGCCAAAGAAGACCACAAGGAGACTGCCAAATCAGCTCCTCAGCCAAAACGCCAGTTAACCGAAGCGCAGAAAAAGCAGTTAAAAGAGCAGCTGGATCAACTAAAGAAACCTGGAAAGTAGGTGAATCGCAGTGGAAAAAGTGAGTGATTTTGTCAAGAAATTAATGCAGGACCGTGAGTTTAAGGGTGGTAACGTCAGCCAAGGCTTTAACCGAATTATTAATCAAATTCGTCATGATCCTGAAATCGCGGCGTTTTTAAATGATCATAAGGACGAGTTAGCACCTGACGCGGTCGATCGTTCAGCTGCCAAGCTTTATGAATACGTCAACGTCAAAAATCAGATTAAGGACAAGAAACGGTCGTTTGCCCCGGGGTATTTACCTCAGCTGGTCGTCAACGATCATTTAATTGATATTTCGTACCAGCCATCGCCGGAAGTCTTGGAAAAACAGCGTACACAATCGCTTGCGCGTCGAATTCGGACGGTTTCAATGCCCAAAGACATTAAAGACGCGCGAATTTCTGATTTTGAAGGCGCTGATGCCGACAATCCGGATATGAATCGCTATGAAGCGTTGACAATGGCACTCCAATTTATCAACCAAATGAAGGCTGACCCGAAAGCCTTTCACCCCGGCCTATACATATACGGCCCGTTTGGTGTTGGCAAAACATTTTTGACCGGCGCGATTGCCAACGAGTTGGCGGATAGCAATATTCAAACAACGATGGTGCATTTCCCGAGTTTTGCCGTTGAGATGAAATCAGCGATCACGGATAATTCGGTCACTGAAAAAATTGACGCCATTAAAAAATCACAGGTGTTGATGATTGATGATATCGGGGCCGACTCGATGTCTTCATGGGTTCGAGATGAAGTCTTGGGCGTAATCTTGGAGTATCGCATGCAACAACAGCTGCCGACATTTTTTACGTCGAACTTTTCAATGGAACGACTCGAAGAAGAACATTTGCGGATCAACCAAAAAGGTGAGGATGAACCTTTGAAGGCCAAGCGATTGATGCAGCGAATCAAATTCTTATCCAGAGAAGTGGAAATGAAAGGTGAAAATCGCCGGCCAGTTTAATTTGCAAATACAATTGACATTTTCAAAGTGTGATTCTATACTTATAACCAATGAATCAAAGAGACATGGCAATTATGACTCATCACAGGGAGAATGGTTCTAGCCTGGAAGACCATTTGTTTAGACATTAATTGTTACCACTCTTTGGAATTGGATTGCGGACAATGCTATCCCGGTCGGTACCGTTAGCAGCCACTTGAGCGTTTTTTGGATAACTGTATCCAAAATTCAATTTGGGTGGAACCGCGCTAAATACGTCCCTGATGTACATTTAATGTACGTCAGGGATTTTTTTGTGGTTCCAATAAACTATAAAGGGAGTAAAAGATATGTCAGAGCTTTCATTCGAATTTCCAGATGGTAGTGTGAAACAATTCGATGACGGTGTCACTTCAGGAGATATCGCCAAATCAATTGCGGTTAGTTTAGGTAAAAAAGCCGTTGCTGCAAAAGTCGACGGCAAATGGGTCAATAACGACGAGCCTTTACATAAGGGCGGTAAAATTGAAATTGTTACTTCAGATAGTGACGATGGTCTAAGTGTTTTGCGGGCAACTGCAGCTCAAATTTTGAAGATGGCAATCGCGAACAATTTTGACAACATTCACTTTGGCGAAAGTGATGCTGACGAGGACGGGTTCTTTGTTGATACCGACAAACCAGACACCCAAATCAGTGTTGACCAGTTGGCTGAATTGGAACAATCCATGCACAAAATTATCAAGCAGGATCTTTCAACCAAGGTTGTTTTCCTGAGCGCCGATGAAGCGGCTCAAGTTGCTGGCGATGATCCATACCAACAAGAGTTAGTGAAGGAAAATGAAGTCGATGGTAAGGTTAAGTTCTTCCAAATCGGCGATTTCAAGTCGATTGCCGAAGGGGCTGTATTACCATCAACTGGCAAAGTGAAGATCTTCAAACTGCTTTCGGTTGCCGGTGCTTACTGGCAAGGGAAGTCATCAAATCCAATGTTGCAACGAATTTATGCAACTGCCTTTAACAAGCAAAAAGATCTTGATGCTGACCTTGAGAAGCGTCAAGAAGCCCACGAACGTGACCACCGTGTCATTGGTAACGAACTGGATCTATTCTTCGTCGATCCTAAGGTTGGTGCAGGTCTTCCTTACTGGATGCCAAATGGTGCCACGATCAGAAGAACTATTGAACGATACATTGTCGACAAGGAAGTTGATAATGGTTACCAACACGTTTACACTCCAGTTCTTGCAAACCTTGATCTCTATAAACAATCTGGTCACTGGGATCACTACCGTGAGGATATGTTCCCACCAATGGATATGGGTGACGGCGAAGAGCTTGAATTACGGCCAATGAACTGCCCAAGCCATATTCAAATTTACAACCATCACATTCGTTCATACCGTGAATTGCCATTACGGATCGCTGAACTTGGAATGATGCACCGTTATGAAAAGTCTGGTGCTTTATCAGGATTGCAACGTGTTCGTGAAATGACGCTTAATGATGGTCATACATTTGTGGCCCTTGACCAGATCCAAGAAGAATTCAAGAATATTTTGAATTTGATGGTTGATGTTTATCATGATTTCGACATTAATGATTACACGTTCCGCTTGAGTTACCGTGATCCAGAAAACACCGAAAAGTACTTTGACGATAACGAAATGTGGACCAGAGCCCAATCCATGTTGAAGGGTGCCATGGATGAAATGGGACTTGATTACACCGAAGCTGAAGGTGAAGCCGCATTCTACGGTCCTAAGTTGGATGTTCAAACTAAGACGGCACTCGGTAATGAAGAAACCTTATCAACAATCCAATTGGACTTCATGCTGCCAGAACGATTCGACCTGCACTACATTGGTGAAGACGGCAAACAACATCGTCCAGTTATGATTCACCGTGGACTTGTTTCAACGATGGAACGATTTGTCGCTTACCTGACTGAAATTTATAAGGGTGCATTTCCAACTTGGCTGGCACCACACCAAGTTAAGATCATCCCTGTCAGCCAAGACAAGCATCTTGACTACGCTAAGAAGATCAATGACCAACTTCGGGCTTTGAAGATTCGTTCTTCAGTTGACATGAGAGCCGAAAAGATGGGCTACTTGATTCGTGATGCTCAAACCCACAAGATTCCATATACTTTGGTTGTTGGTGACGAAGAAGTTAGTGGCAACAGCGTTTCAGTTCGTAAGTATGGCGAACAAGACACCCAATCCAAATCCGTTCCAGACTTTATTGATGAAGTTTCAAAGGATATTGCATCATATTCTCGTGAAGACTAATCAATGATTGGTTATCAAGCGGGTCAATGGTTTAGTGTTGACACATACTAGATTAGATGATACTATTTAATAGTTGTAATAAAAGCAGGAGCTACCCGCTTCTCGCCTGAGTGAAATTAAGTTCGCTGGGCATGATATCGAGTAAGAGCTTGAGTGATCAAGTTCTTTAATTGAGGCGGGCACAATTCTGTGCCTGCCTTTTTCTGCTTTTCAATTATTTTGGAGGTGAAGTACCATAGCAAAAGATATGATGGTTAATGACGGAATCCGTGCCCGTGAGGTTCGTTTGATTGGTGCTAATGGTGATCAACTTGGTGTTAAGACCAAGGCTGAAGCGCTTCAGTTAGCTGAAGACGCCGAGCTTGATCTTGTTCTGGTTGCGCCCAAAGCTAAGCCACCGGTTGCAAAGATTCTTGATTATGGGAAATATCGTTTTGAACTTCAAAAGAAGGAACGAGAATCTCGTAAGAAACAAAAAGTCATCAGTGTCAAGGAAGTTCGATTAAGCCCAACAATTGATGTGAACGATTTTAACACCAAGTTGAAGAACGCCAGAAAGTTTTTGGCAAAGGGCGAAAAGGTTCGTGTTTCAATTCGATTTAAGGGTCGGGCAATCACTCATAAGGATATTGGCCGAAAAGTTCTTGACCGGATGGCTGCTGAAACGGATGATGTCGCTACCGTTACTCAACGACCAAAAATGGACGGAAGAAGCATGTTCTTAATGCTTTCGCCTAAGGATTCAGATAAAAACTAACAGTTGTTAAATACTTGAGGAGGATTTTTACCAATGCCTAAACAAAAAACTAACCGTGCCGCAGCAAAACGTTTTAAGAGAACTGCCAACGGTGGATTTAAGAGCGCCAACGCTTATACAAGTCACCGTTTTCACGGTAAGACAAAGAAGCAACGTCGCCAACTTCGTGGTACAAGTATGATGGATCATACGAACTTAAAGACATACAAGAAGTTATTACCACATCTTTAATCCGAACCAGTTCAACTGATTCATTCAATTAATAAATAGGTTTCTATGATATAGGAGGAATTCAAAATGCCACGAGTAAAAGGTGGAACAGTCACACATGCACGTCGTAAGCGTGTTTTAAAATTAGCTAAGGGTTACCGCGGTGGAAAGTCTCGTTTATTCAAGACTGCCAAAGATCAGGTTATGAAGTCACAGGTATACGCATTCCGTGACCGTCGTGCCAACAAAGGTAACTTCCGTAAACTCTGGATCGCCCGTATTAATGCTGCTGCTCGTCTTAACGACCTCAGCTACAGCCAATTTATGCACGGTTTGAAGCTTGCCAACATCGACATGAACCGTAAAATGCTTGCTGATTTAGCTGTTAGTGATGCTGATGCTTTCAAAGCATTGACTGACGAAGCTAAAAAGGCACTTAAGTAATTTTGATGTGCTAAAATGACTTTCACCGATAGATTGGTGGAAGTTTTTTTAAATAAATCTACTATATTTAAGGAGCGACATATGTTGTCTCGATTTAAACCAACATGGATGATTGGGGATATCTATTCAATTTCTCCACAGTTCCTGTTGGATCATAATATCAACTGTGTTCTAACCGATTTAGATAATACTTTAGTACCGTGGAACTCAAAAAATGGTTCTCGCGCATTACATGACTGGCTGGCTGAAAACAAAAAATTTGGCATTAAAGTGATTGTCGTTTCAAATAACAGCCATAAGCGCATTCAAAAAGCCGTTCAAGACTATGAACTACCATTCGTGCCACGGGCGATGAAACCACTGACAATCGGGATTCGTCAAGCATTGAAGCAATTTCATCTCAAAAAACGTAACACCGTTATGATCGGTGATCAACTGATGACCGACGTCGTTGCCGCCAATAGTTGCGGCGTTCGCAGCATTTTGGTCAAACCATTGGTCCGCGATGATGCGTGGAATACCACCATCAATCGCTATTTTGAAAAAATTGTCTGGAACAAATTGTCGAAGAAATATCCAGATCTGCATTGGAAATAGGAGGAAGTATGGCAAATAATGAAGTTATTGTAGACGGTGAAGTCGTTCATTGTGTTGGCTGTGGTGCCAAAGTGCAAACAACCGATAAAGAGGCATTGGGGTACACTCCGGAATCTGCTCTTAAAAAGGGACTCGAAAACGGGGAAGTTTATTGTCAGCGTTGTTTTAGACTTCGTCATTATAATGAGATCGCGCCCGTCAGTTTATCAGACGATGACTTCTTGAAGCTATTAACCAGTATTTCCGATACGGATTCACTGATTGTTTATGTGGTGGATATTTTCGATGTTAACGGCAGTATGATTCCCGGCCTTCACCGATTCGTTGGGGACAATCCGGTATTGCTGGTTGGAAACAAACTGGACGTTTTACCCAAAGCCCTCAAGAAAAATAAGGTCAAGGATTGGTTGCGCCAACAAGCCAACGCAGCCGGGATTCGACCGATTGATGTTGAGCTGATTTCAGCCAAAACCAATTACGACATTGATCGACTACTGGATCAGATTGAAAAGTATCGAAAAGGCAAGGATGTTTATGTAGTTGGCGTTACCAACGTTGGAAAGTCAACGCTGATTAATTCGATTGTTCGTCAGTCGACGGGGATTAAGGAATTAATTACGACGTCGCGTTTCCCAGGAACGACCCTTGATCGAATTGATATTCCGTTAAACGACGGCAAAAATCTGGTCGACACGCCGGGAATCATTCAGCCCGAACAGATGGCCCATCATCTAACAGGTAAGGAACTCAAATTAGTCACCCCGCAAAAGACGATTAAACCCAAGGGATATCAATTAAACCCCGGTCAAACGCTTTTCTTCGGTGGCGTTGCGCGGTTTGACTATAACACGGGTGATAAAAAGCATGGGTTTACGGTGTACGCGGAGAATAATTTGTTTATTCATCGCACCAAACTGGAAAACGCCGATGAGTTTTATGCAAGCCACGTTGGGTCGTTTTTAACCCCACCGATGGAAGATCAGACAGATGATTTCCCACCATTAGAGCCTCACGAGTTCAAGTCAACTGAAAAAAGCGACTTGGTGATCGAAGGCCTTGGTTGGGTTACCATTCCAGAAGGCGTATCGGTAACGGGTTGGGCACCAAAGGGCGTTTCAGTGTTGATTCGTCCCGCGATGATTTAAAATAAAGAGGTATATATGAAATTAACTGGAAAACAAAAGCGTTTCTTAAGAGCAAATGCCAACCGGTTGCGGCCAATTTTTGAAGTTGGTAAAAACGGTCTATCACCGGTTTGGCTCGAAGAAATCACCAAGGCGCTCGATAGTCGGGAATTAATTAAAGTGAATGTTCTGCAGAACTCGACGGCAACTGTGGCTGACATTAAGGATTATATTGAAGCCAAGAGTGATATTGCTGTTGTTCAAACAATTGGTAAGACTTTAGTCTTGTTCAAACCATCAAAAGATGAAAAGCATCAAGATTTATCAACGGAAGTATTTTCAATTTAGGGGTATTTTGAAATGGCGAATGTGGTCAATAATGTCGAAACACTTACACAGACAAAAACAGTTGTGAAACAAAAGGGAAAAAGGATTGGGATTCTTGGTGGCACTTTTAATCCCGTTCATAACGGGCATTTAATTGTTGCCGACCAAGTTTTGGATCAGTTGGGATTGGATAAAGTTTACCTCATGCCTGACGCGAATCCGCCGCACGTGGATCGTAAATTTGCGATCGATGCGAAGGACCGCGTTGCCATGATTAACTGCGCCATTCGCGACAATCCCAAGTTTGCAATTGAGATGACTGAAATCATGCGTGGTGGCGTCAGTTACTCGTATGACACAATGAAGCAATTAACCCAACAACATCCGGAAAACCAATACTATTTTATTATTGGCGGCGATATGGTGGCTTACCTACCTAAATGGCATCGGATTGATGAGTTGGTTAAGTTGGTGTCATTTGTCGGTGTTAAACGCGACGGCTATACACCTTCGTCAAAATATCCGGTTATCTGGGTCGACGTCCCCTATATCGACATCTCTTCTTCATTGATTAGATCGAAGTTGCGACAGCACCAGTCAATTAAATATTTGGTGCCGGCTTCCGTTGAACGTTATATAAAGGAGAACCATTTGTATGAAAAATAATCAACTCACGTATCATAATCAGATTGTTCCGTATAGCCGGGACGAACTTGTCGCCAAGCTCAAAAACGCCTTGACTGACAGCCGTTTCCAGCATGTGTTGCGAGTTGAACAAACCGCAATGGATTTAGCTGAGCGAAATGGCGTTGACGTCGAAAAGGCCAGTATTGGCGGCCTGGTTCATGATTATGCCAAACAGCGGCCGGATAAGGACTTTATTGAAGCAATTAAGACTTACCATTTGGACCCCGAATTGCTCAACTATGGTAATGCAATTTGGCACGGTGTTGTGGGATGGTTATTTGTCAAAACAGAATTGAAAATCACTGATATTGATATTCTCAACGCGGTCAGGTACCATACAGTAGGACATCAGTTTATGACGCCGCTGGAGCAGATTGTTTACATGGCAGATTACATTGAGCCGGGCCGGAATTTTCCCGGTGTTGATGAAGCCCGGAAAATAACGTTTGATAATTTACAGGCGGGTGTCGCGTACCAGACCAAACAGACGTTGAGTTATCTAGTTGCCCATAATAAGCCGGTCTTTCCGCAGACAATTGTTACTTATAACAGCTGGGTGCCCGGCTCAGGAATAGAATAGGAGTAAATATGAACAGTAAAGAAATCGCTGAACTCGTTGTTCGTGCTGCTGACAGCAAACACGCCAACGATATTGTCGTCCTTGACATGCAGGAAGTTAGCTTGATGGCTGACTATTTTGTGATTGCAGACGCCAATTCAAATCGACAGGTTAAAGCCATTGCCGATGAAGTTGTTGACCAGGTAGAAGCTGGCGATGTGAACGTTTATAGCGTGTCTGGCAAGGACTCAGCACGCTGGATTTTAATCGATCTTGGTGATGTGATCGTCCACATTTTCCAAAAAGATGTTCGCGACTTTTACAATTTGGAAAAGTTGTGGTCGGACGCACCACTCGTTAATATCGATTCATGGGTGGAAGCATAATGATATACACAGAATTCGCCAAATTTTATGATGATTTATTTGACGCAACTCTCTATGATCGTTGGGCTGATTACGTTGTCGAAAGTGCCCAACAAATGAACCAAGCACCATCCGACTTAAAAATTTTAGACCTCGCCTGTGGCACCGGCCGACTGGCTGTAAAACTTGCTAAGTTGGGCTTTCAAGTTACGGGAGCGGATCTATCCGAGGACATGTTAACAATTGCCGAACAGCGAACTCGTGAGGCAAATGTTGACGTGCCCTTTATTCAAACTGATATGCGTACTTTGGATGGATTGGATCAATACGATTTGATTACGTGTTTTGATGATTCACTCAATTATTTAATTGATGAAAATGACTTATCGGCCGCTTTTACTGTCGTAAACGACCATTTGAATCCAGAAGGTCTGTTCTTATTTGACATGATTACACCTTATCAAGTGATGGAAGTTTATCCCGGCTATATGTACAACTACCGAAGTGAAGATGCGGCATTCATGTGGACCAGCTATGAGGGTGACTTTGCTCCAATGGCAATCGAGCATGAACTAAACTTCTTCCAGTACAACGCCGATAAGGATGCTTATGACGCTTATAATGAAATTCATCAAGAGCGGGCTTATGATTGGCAGGATATCCATGACCGATTGATTGACGCCAAATTTTCGCTGGTCATTCCAAGGACCGATTTTGGACACGGAAAATTCGAAACTCATACTAAACGCTGGTTCTTCAAAGCCAGTAAATGATTAAAAGGAAGTCACAAGATGTTGCAGGCAGTGGGGATCGTTTCAGAATATAATCCGTTTCATAATGGGCATTTATATCTATTGAATCAGGCTAAGCAGGTGACTGGTGCCGATGTTTCGATTGCCATTATGAGCGGAAACTGGCTGCAGCGCGGCGAACCGGCTGCCTTTGATAAATGGCAACGAACTCGGGCTGCTCTTTTAAGTGGGGTGGATTTGGTGGTTGAACTGCCGGTGGTTGCAGCGATTCAACCTTCCCATATTTTCTCAGCTGGTGCCGTCAATCTAGCGGCAACGTTGGGATGTCAATGGTTAGCCTTCGGTGCCGAAACGCCCGATATGGATTATCAACGGCTGATTTCAAATCAACCACAAAAAGATCCCAGCTTTAAGCAGTTTAACCGCCCATACGCGTCAATTTTTCAGGATTATTTATTCAAAAAAACGGGAATCCGATTAAATCAACCAAACGACATTCTGGCATTTGGTTATGCCAATGCAAATGATGAAGCAGGTTCGCCCTTAAAGTTGGTGCCCATCAAACGGGTTGGTAGCCCACACGATGACCCTGAAATTAAGGCGGATAGTGCCTTTGCGAGTGCTTCTGCGATTCGAAGGGCAATTGCCAACCATTCACTTCAAACTGTTCAAGAAGTCGTTCCTGAGCCGTCCATGGCGATGATTAAGCAACAACCGATGTTGACTTGGGATGATTTTTGGCCTTGGTTAAGGTTTGAATTGGTTGAAAATCCTGTTAACCAACTTCATTCGATTTATCAAATGAGTGAGGGAATTGAGTTTCGCTTAAAACGGGCGGCAATCAAAGCCGAAAGTTTTACGGAATTTTTACATCTGGTCAAAACCAAGCGTTACACCTACACGCGCATCCAACGGCTATGCACATACGTGTTGCTCCATGCCAGCAGCCATGATATGCTTCAATCGGTGGGGGATGTTCGCGTGTTAGGCTTCAATGCCAAAGGGCGGGCATATTTGAGCCAGGTGAAGCATGACCTGACCCTGCCGTTGATTACAAAAGTCAACGATCAAACGGTGACTGATGATATCCAGATGGACTTTCGCTCAGGGATGTTAATTCAAATGATTACCGGTGTCTCTCAGGATTTTTATCGGCATCCGATAATCATTGAGAAATGAGCAACCGACTATCAAGGAAATTGCCTTGACAAGGCTATTTGTTGCCGGTATAATAAGTTTTGTTGCATTGGAGGAATTATATTGAAATGGTACTTTAGAGACTTGCAAAAGTACTCAGATACTGATCCTTTCACATTCAATGAAAAGCTTCAAATTAAAGCTGAATTGTTGGATCGATACGCTGACGAAGTGATCGATGCGTCTGACTTTAATGTTGAAGGCACTGCGTTTGCCGATCGAGGTGACGTGATTGTTGATACCCACATTGTTGGAAAGCTTGTGGTTCCATCGTCACGGTCCTTGGTCCCCGTTGATTTGCCACTTGATTTTACGGTTGAGGAATTTTACGTTCCCAGTAAAGCTGCTGAATCAAGATATGGCAAAGATGACGTCGTTTTCGTTTTAGGCGAAGATGACACGGTGGACATGCAAAGGGCAGTTGTTGATAATGTGATTTTGCATATTCCTATGCACATTCTGTCTCCTGAGGAAATGGCCGGCAAGCAATTACCCAGTGGCCAAGATTGGGATGTTATGACGGTAGATGACTATCGCCAGCAAAAGGCAGAACTAAAGACAGTTGATCCACGTCTAGCAGAATTGAAGAACTTTTTTAAAAATCGCGATTCAAAGTAGCTGGACTTAAAATTTCACTAGTGGATATTTTATTTTTACGAGGAGGGAAAAAGAATGGCTACACCAGCACGTAGAACTTCTAAAGCTAAAAAGCGCATGCGTCGCGGTCACATCAAGTTGACGACTCCTAATTTGAGCCTCGACCCAAAGACCGGTGAATACACCATGCCACATCACGTATCACCATCCGGCTTCTACAAAGGCCGTAAGGTTATCAAAGATAACAAGTAATTAAAAAAACAATTTAGAACGCCATGGATTCTAAATTGTTTTTTTGTACATAAAATTTCAAACAGAACACAGAAGCTAAAAAAGAGTGGCTGGACGAAAATGTCCTGCCGCTCTTTTTAGATTCATCAAATGAATTACTTAGTGAAATCAACAACCATCCGACCAACAATCTTGTTGGCTTTCATTTCGTCGATAATATCGTTTACTTCGTCTAGGCGACGAGTTTGAACGATTGGCTTAACTTTACCTTCAGCACCGAACTGGAAGGTTTCAGCAAGGTCTTGGCGAGTTCCAACCAATGAGCCGGCAACTTGAATACCGTCAAGAACAGTTTTGTCGATGTTCAAGGCCATGTCACCCTTAGGAAGGGCAACGGCAACTAATTTACCATCAGGACGTAATGCGTTGACTGATGTTGTGAAGGCTTCGGTGGTGACGGCAGTAATTTGAGCATTGTGAACACCGCCGACCTTCTTTTGGATTTGTTCAGCAACGTCTGGATCGTGACGGTTGATTGTAATGTCGGCACCATTTTCCTTAGCTGCTTGAAGCTTTTGTTCGTTACCGTCAACGGCAACAACATGGGCACCAAATACGTTGTGGGCGTATTGAACGGCCAAGTTACCAAGACCACCACAGCCAACAACTTCAACCCATTGACCTGGGCGGGTATCACCAACTTTGAGGGCCTTATACATCGTAACTCCGGCACAAGTCAATGAAGTGGCTTCAACTGGGTCAAGTCCTTCAGGGACCTTAACGGCGTAGTCTGCAGGAACGATGACTTGTTCTGCCATGGCACCATCAACAGTGTAGCCTGAGTTTTGAACGTTACGGCAAAGTGTCTCACGGCCTGTAATACAGTATTCACAGTGGCCACAGCCTCTGTAGAACCAAGCGATTGATACGCGGTCGCCAATCTTTAAATTTGTGACATCGTCAGCAACCTGAATGACTTTACCAACACCTTCATGACCAATAATTCGGCCAGGAACTTTGCCAAAATCACCTTCGGCAACGTGGAGGTCTGTGTGACATAATCCACAATATTCAACTTGAACTAAAGCTTCACCCTCGTGGATTGGGCGTAAATCTACATCTTTGATATCAACGTATCCATCGACTGGATCTCTTACAACAGCAGCTTTCATGTGTTTTATCATCCTTTTTGTAATATATTTTCAAACAAGTACATTATAAGCATTCAACCGGTTGTTTACAAGTGAAAAGTGGCACAAATTGTGCATAAATGAAAATTATTTCCACACCATCACGTTCGTTGCCGTGTTTGTCGATCTTTTCCAAAGTAACTCACTAAAGTTCTCATAATTATGGTAAAATGAGAGTTATGTTAATAAGTTTCTATGTAATTAATAAACAAATTAAGATACTTTATAGGAGAGCTGATTATTTATGAGTCGAATTTTGATTATTGAAGACGAGAAGAATTTAGCCCGGTTCGTCGAACTGGAATTAAAACATGAGGGTTATGAAACACAAGTTGAACTCAACGGTCGAACAGGTTTGCAGGCCGCATTGGATGAGAATTTTGATGTCATTTTACTTGATTTAATGCTTCCTGAATTAAACGGAATGGAAGTTGCCCGTCGATTACGTGAAAAGAAAAACACACCAATCATCATGATGACCGCGCGTGATTCTGTGATTGATCGGGTTTCCGGATTTGATCACGGCGCCGACGACTACATCGTTAAACCATTTGCAATTGAAGAGCTTTTGGCTCGAATTCGGGCACTTCTTCGTCGAATCCAAATTGAAAATGATCAGCAAAAGACCAACAAAAAATCAGTCACTTTTAAAGACCTCACGATCGAAAAGGAAAGTCGCATCGTTCGCCGTGGCGATGAAGTGATTAACCTCACAAAGCGTGAATACGAACTGTTATTAACCTTGATGGAAAATGTTGACGTTGTTTTGGCTCGAGACGTACTTTTAACCAAAGTTTGGGGCTACGATTCTGAAGTTGAAACCAACGTCGTCGATGTTTATATTCGATACTTACGAAATAAGATCGATCGTCCAGGTGAAAATAGTTATATTCAAACAGTTAGAGGTACCGGGTACGTGATGCGTTCATGACCCAATCCAACTCAAAACCGAAAAGAAGAAAGACATCGCTGAAATGGAAATGGGCGTTTTTTACGTCGATTGGTGTTTTGGCGATTGTTGTTATATTTTCCCTGCTGATTTTTAACCGCTTTACCAATGTGTTACTTCAACAGGAGCGTTCGCACGTCGATAATACGTTGTCGACTGTTTCGTCACGCCTAACCAACTATTCATCACCATTAACCAAGAAAGACGTTGCCTATTATTTGAAGCCAAGAATCTCGAATGATTCGGATCGGATAACGCAAGCCAATGGCAACGATCTTTATTCAAATTCGTTAATCGTCAACTTTTCTCGCGATAATATTTTGGTTAACGTCTATAGTGTCAACGGTAAAGAGTTGTTTGAGTCTCGCCAGGGTGACGTTAAATTTTATAATACAAGTAAACGAAAAATTATCACCCGAAAGCAAAACGGCCGACAAGTGTTAGTGGGTAGCGAGCCATTGTTATCCAAGAAAAACGGCTCACTGATCGGGTACGCTCAAGTTACTGACAAACTAGATAGTTATCGAAGCACGACGCGGAAATTGCTGGCAATTCTCGCGATCCTGGTTCTGATTTCTGTCTTATTAACGATGATTTTTGCTTACATTTTGGCCCAAGAATTGCTACGACCGATTAATCAGATTCAAAAGACGATTAATGAGGTTAAAAGTGATCCCGATTCAGACGCGCGGATTCCTGCCTTTCGGTCAAATGATGAGTTAACGGACTTGGCCGAATTGTTAAACGGGATGTTGGACCAAACTCAGCGTTATATCGATCAACAGGAACAATTCGTTGAGGACGTTTCCCACGAACTTCGGACACCTGTCGCCGTTATTCAAGGCCATATGGAAATGTTGCTTCGCTGGGGGAAAGATGATCCTGAAGTTCTCGAAGAATCATTGAAAGCATCCCTTCAAGAGACCAATCGGATGAAAAGTTTGGTTTCTGAAATGCTGGATTTGTCTCGTGCCGAGCAGATTGAAATTAATTACGGTGAAGAAATCACCAATGTCAATCAAGTGTTCGAGCAGGTTTATAATGACTTTACGATGATTCATCCCGATTTCACGTTTACTTTTGATGATGATACAGATAAGAACGTCTACGTTAAAATCTATCGCAACCATTTGGAACAGGTTTTGGTCATTTTACTGGATAACGCAATCAAGTATTCGACCAACCGAAAAGAAGTCCACATGTCACTTTCGACAACCATGTCGATGGTTAATATTGCCATTCAAGACTTCGGTGAAGGTATTTCAGAAGAAGACAAGCAGAAAGTCTTTAACCGTTTTTACCGGGTTGACAAGGCCCGCAGCCGAGATAAGGGTGGAAATGGACTAGGACTGTCAATCGCCCATCGATTGGTTGAAGCCTACCATGGTAACATTTCAATCGAAAGTTCTTTGGGTTATGGCTCAATCTTTCAAATTAACCTGCCAATTATGCAGGATATGCCAGACGAAGAATTAGAAGATGAGGATCAATCTGATTCTGGAGACCAATCGAGTGATCATGGGTTGCCCGAAGGTATTTTGGATACTTCTACTCAAGCTGATAAATCTCATGAAAAAGATGCCGATCTTAAAGATTCTGCGGACGATTCTCAGTCCGATCACAAAAACGAGGCTGGGCCAAAAGTGTAAGCTTTTGACTCGACCTCGTTTTTCGTGATTTTATATGATCTGGCTGAAACAGGTGACAATCGGCTGACACCAATTATCTAAGCGTCCCAATCAATTATTTCTTATTTTGAAATGAGAGATTGGGACGCTTAAATTCTGGGATCAAAACACTTTTTGTCTTTGGCTTTCTTTAATTGAGCTTCCCAAGTTCACGGCGAACTTCGGGGGCTTCGGATTTACTGCTGGTAAAGATGATGCGATCATTGAGCTTTAACGACGTGCCACCGGATGGTCGGATGAATCGCTTATCCCGGTAGATCTGGGTAATTGTAATCTTGTCGATAAACGGGATATTTCGAACTTGGATGTCTGCGTATCGGCTGTTTCTCAAAGCAACTTCATAAACGCTGGATTCCGTTGAGGTCATTAGACGCATCGTCGATGGTGCCTCAATCAAAGATCGTAGCATGCTGATATTAACGTCCGGCGTATTGTATAACTCGACGCCCAGTTGATCGAGTTCATCACGGCGATCATCTAGAATGTTTCGGTCTTCAAAACGGACAATCACCCGACGAACCCCATACTTTTTTGCAGTTTTTGCCAATTGATAATTTTTTTCGGAATTAATTTGACCAAAGACAACAATATCTGCGTCAAATACACCGTGGTCGATCATAAACTCGGCGTCCAAACTGTCTAATAGTGTGATGGAAATCTCACTGTTAAACGCTCGGTAGTTGTGCTGATTGTTTGTATACATCGTCACGTCGTACCAACCTTTGGCAAGCTGTTGGGCAACGGGGACGGTCGTTAAATTCGTTCCGATGAAGTGGACGGTCGTCTTTTTGAGATCTTCTGCTTCAGCCGAATATAATTTATTAAATACCAACGGACCGACGACACAGGTGATGACCGCTGACAGTAAAAAGGCGCCTGATTGTTGATCAGTGATTTTGTGAAGGTGGCTGGCGACCTGCAAAACCGCCAAAACAACTGTAATCGTTGTGGCACTCATGGCTGTTCCAGCGATTGCATTAGCTGTTTTGAAACGCATTTTCAGGGCTGCAAAGACAAGTGCTTTGGCAATTAAATAGCCAACGAAGATCACGGGGATTAGAAGCAGGGTGTGCGGATTTGAGACAAGTTCTCTCAGATTCAAATTAACCCCACTCATAATGAAGAAGATCGGAATAAAAAAGCCATAACCAATTGAATCAAGACGAACTTTGGTCTCTTCGTGAGGTTCTAGCAGCTTGATGACAATTCCGGCTAAAAACGCCCCAAGAATACCTTCCGCACCGACGGATTCAGCAACCGTTACCAACGTCACAATCATGAAAAAGGAGAGCCGAATATCCACTTGGGTGGTGGACTTGTTAATCTGGTCAAAAAAGCGGAAAAATGCTTTAAAGCGCCAGAATAAAAGTGCAGCGGCAACTAAAATCAATAAAATCAGCCACAGGGATTTGGAATGCGGGCTGTATGCCGACGCATAGAAGGTTAAGCCAACCATTGGGACGACTTCTCCCAAAGCTGCAATTAACAGGATCGTTTGGCCAAACGGCTTACTGAGTAACTCTTTTTCCTTTAACCCGGCAATCACAATTCCAAGTGAAATGGTCATAAACAGGATTGCAGATAGCCAAATGTCAGAAAATAACCCCGTCAGGTTCAAGATATAAGCCATTAAGATCGACATGACAACAATCGAAGCGTAGCCGATAATGGCCACTGCCAAGACCGAGTATTTGGCCTGATGTTGCTTGCCCTTTTCCTCCAAAGGCGTTAGTTCACGATTTTTTCGTTTGAATAAGCTAAAGTCAATTTCCATTCCGCTTAAAAATAAGAGGAAGATCACGCCGACATTTTGGAGAATATCCAGGGTACTTGATGATGTAATCCAATTAAAGACGGATGGTCCAAGAAACACACCGACGATAATTTCGACCACCGCGGTTGGCAGAAAGGTGATTTTAAACCTCGCCATTGCCAGCGGAATGACTAAAGCGGCCAGTAAAATAATGAGTAAAGATAGTTGATTCATAGAAGTGAACAGCTCTTTTCCTGAAAAAATATACAGTAACATCCTATCATTGATCGGTTGATTGTGGGTCAGATTTGTTTAAAAAGGGACAAAAAAATCACATCCCGGAAGATGTGATTTTTTGAGTATTTAGTCGTGATGACGTTGCTGCTTACCGGCATTTCTGGGCCGTGATTGTTTTGGCTTTTGAACGGAAGAAGCGTTCGAAGAAGATGGTGTCGGCTTTTCCTTAGGCTTGTTGTGCTTAACCTGCTGTTTGCCGGTGTTTCGTTGCCGGTTGCGGTTATGAGATACGGCAGTTGAATTGGTCGAGTTTGCAGGAGCAGCTGGTTGACTTGGCATCAAATCTTCGACAGTCACCGGCTTTTTACCCGCATTCTCCTTTTCAATATTCTTACGAATTCGCGGACGGTACATATTGATAATCAACGTCTGGATACATGCGAACAAACCACCGATGAAGAAGTAGATTCCCAGACCAGCTGGTGCGGACAAAGTAAATATCAAAATCATAATTGGGCTCATTAACATCATTGCGCCCATTTGTTTTTTCTGGGCCTGTGGTGTTCCAAGCATGGTGAGGTAGCCTTGAAGCAGGTAGGAGAGAAAGGACAAGACGGCTAACACCCAACTTGTTTGTCCAAGGCGAATCCCCATAAAGACGGTGTGGGAAAGTTCTGGTGAGTATCGAATTGCAGCATACAAAGCGGTAAAGATGGGCATTTGAATCAGCAGGGGCAAACAGCCAATTCCGCCGGTCATTGAAATCCCATTTTGCTTGTATAAAGCCATCATCGCTTGGCTGGTGGCTGCTTGTTCCTCAGGTGTCTTGGCAGCCTTTTGCCGTTTTTGCAACTCCGCCATCTGTGGGCGAATTAATTGCATTTTTTCCTGCTGGATGGTTGAGGCCTTCATTTGGCGGACCATAATCGGCAACAGAATCATTCGAACAAGTACGGTTAAAACAATAATTGCCCAGCCGTAACTGCCAACAAACTGCGCAATCCATTCCATAATTGCCTGGGCAGGACGGGCGAGGTAGTCATAGACTGCACCATAAGGCTTGCCTGATTTGGTGGTTCTCACACACCCACTTAAAAGTAGGGCCATACTGGATAAGAGCCCCAGTGTGGTGATATGTTTAATTTTTTTCATTAGTAGGACCTTTCTTAAGTTAGTACGTAAACAAAAACAATCTTACTAGATTATGGCGGGGTTTTCAATTTAATATTTCACATTAAACCCTTTATTAACCCTTTTCGATATATAATTGATTTGAAGATGTTCAACTTTGGCAAATGAATTCGGTGATTTTTGAATGGCGGCAATAAATGCGGTTAAATTGTCCGGGCTGCCGCTTGCAACAATTGAGACGCTGCCATCAGGCTCATTTTTGACCCAGCCTGAAATGTCGAGGGACTTGGCAATCTTAATGGTTGACCACCGAAAACCGACGCCTTGAACCAGTCCGCGCGCATTCAGCCGGACGGTTTGATTATTTTCACTCATTAAAAGCACCACCTATTATATAAATTGGGAGAGAGATTATATGGAAAAAATTACGTCAAATCAAAATTCACGGGTAAAAGATTGGAAAAGAATGCAGACCAAGAAAGGCCGGGTCAAATCCGGTCAGTACGTTATTGAGGGTTGGCACATCGTTGACGAGGCAATCCGTCACCGACAAACGATTAAAGAATTAATGGTCGTTGACGAAAGCTATTTAGGCGCCTTGCCGGTGGATGATACGACGCAAGTGTTTATCATCACCCCAGAAATTGCCAAACATATTTCTTCTACTGAAACTCCTCAGGGTGTGTTTGCAGTCCTCGATACTCAAGACTACCACGAAAAGATTCCCGATGAACTTCAAGGGGCTTGGTTATTGCTGGATAATATTCAAGATCCCGGCAACATCGGCACCATGGTCCGGACAGCCGATGCGGCCGGCCTTGACGGAATTGTATTTGGCAAGGGGTCTGCTGATATCTATAATCCCAAAGTTGTCCGCTCAATGCAAGGCAGCCAGTTTCATATGAAGCTGTTCACCGGAGATATTCTTGATTGGATGGCAGCTTTTCAAAATGCTGGGATCAAGACTTATGGTACCGAGTTGAATGATCAGGCAGTCTCATATGATACGGTGAAACCAACGTCACAATTTGCCTTGGTAATGGGAAATGAGGGCAACGGGGTTGATCCCGAGATTCTTGAAAAGACCGATCAGAACCTCTATATCCCAATGAAAGGTGAAGCGGAATCCTTAAATGTGGCTGTAGCAACCGGGATATTACTTTTCAAGTTTGTTAAATAACGTTCGTTTTCGTTGATATTTCGGTCAATACCTAGTATTATGTTGATAAATAAAGACAAAGGGGTATTACATGCAAAAGGATGAATGGAAAAACGATTCTGAGTATCGTGAAATAGTTTCTGATCTGTTAGCCACTGACATGGTGAAGAAATTGGCCAACTATACTCAGCACCACCACTCAACTCGACTTGAACATTCAATTGCTGTTTCTTTTGACAGTTACAAAATTGCCAAGAGAAGGGGCTTAGATTATCGTGCCGTTGCGCGTGCTGGATTGCTGCATGACTTGTTTTTCTACGATTGGCGAACAACCAAGTTTGATTTGGGATCCCATGCATTTATCCACCCACGAGTTGCTTTAAGAAACGCCGAACGAATTACGAAATTGTCGCCGATGGAAAAAGATATTATTCTCAAGCATATGTGGGGGTTAACACTAGCAAGACCCAAATATGAGGAAAGTGTGATTGTATCTTTGGTCGATGATTACGAAGCTGTCCACGAATTCATGAGTCCAATGAAGGCAAAGTACGAAAATTTGAAGCACCAGGTAAAGCGAATTTCAGTAAGTAAATAACCGAAATTTAGATATTCCAACTGTGAGGGGGGATTTATATGCGCCAATTAATCGGCCTACAAGACACGATTGACTATTATTTGTGTCCAAAATTTGAGAAGACATTTTCATTCCTTGGGAAGAAATGGAATGGTTTAATTATCGACGTTCTCCTTCAAGAAGGGGTTCTGCGTTTTCGCGAAATTGCCCGTCAAATTCCTAAGTGTAGTGACCGGGTATTAGTGGAACGATTGAGAGAACTTGAAGACGATGGCGTTGTTGTTCGAAAAGAACACGATGACTCGTCATTGATTGAGTATTCTTTAACTGAGCAAGGTAAGGAATTAGCACCGATCATGCACGAAATTCATACATGGTCCGAAAAATGGTATCCAAGCGTTAAAAAGTAGCTTGACCATTTTTTTATTTTAGCTTATTATTCATTAATGTAATGCGTTTGAGAAAAAAGTAGTAGGTTAATTTTCTATTCAGAGACTTCGTGGTTGGTGAGAACGAAGTAGAGAATTTTCACGAATTCATTTTTCGAGCAGAAATTGGGCGTTCAATCGACAAAAAATTTCCGGGTAATCACCGTTAACGATGTCTTAAGTGTGTGATCTGTTTTCAGATGACAAATTAGGGTGGTACCGCGTCGCTTCGTCCCTTATTGGGCGAAGCTTTTTTTGTGGTTAAAAATCAAACTGGAGGGATACTATGTCGTTACGAGATCAACTGACAGAGATTAAGGAAAAAGGTCTTGCGGATATTGAGCAGACTGAAGATTTAACAGCTTTAAATGAAATCCGGGTCCATTTGTTAGGTAAAAAGGGGCCGATTACCGCAGCCTTGCGCGGTATTAAGGATCTGACCCCTGAAGAACGGCCAGAAGTTGGAAGCTATGCCAATAAGATCCGAGACGCGATCACCCAGGCTGTGAGCGATCACCGTCAAACCTTGGAAGATCAAGCGTTGAATGAACAGTTGGCAGCTGAAAAAATTGACGTGACCATGCCGGGTAAACCGGTTGTCCAAGGACAGCCCCATGTGATCCAACAGATCATTGATCAAATTGTTGACCTGTTTTTGGGAATGGGTTACGAAGTTTTATCTGGTCCGGAAGTCGAAGAAGATAAATATAATTTTGAAATGATGAACCTGCCAAAGGATCATCCCGCGCGTGACATGCAGGATACCTTTTATTTGAGCAAGGACATCTTGATGAGAACGCAGACCTCGCCCATGCAGGCCCGGGCACTTGAAAAACATGACTTTTCAAAGGGCCCATTAAAGATGATCTCCCCCGGAATTGTTTACCGGCGGGATACCGATGATCCGACGCATTCACATCAATTCCACCAAGTTGAAGGGTTAGTCATTGATGAACACGTCACGATGGCTGACTTAAAAGGCACGTTGATTACCATGGCCCAAAATATTTTTGGGGATAAGTTTGATATTCGTTTGCGGCCAAGTTACTTTCCGTTCACCGAGCCTTCCGTTGAAGTAGATGTTACCTGCTTTAACTGTATGGGAAAGGGTTGTGACGTCTGCAAGCATACCGGCTGGATTGAAGTGTTGGGTGCCGGAATGGTTCATCCAAATGTCCTCGAGATGGCTGGTGTGGATTCAAAGCGCTACGGCGGCTTTGCCTTTGGTGTTGGCCCAGACCGGTTTGCAATGCTCAAATACGGCGTTGACGATATTCGTGACTTCTATCTTGACGACGTCCGCTTCTTAAATCAATTCAGTAAGAGGGGTAATTAATCAATGAAAGTATCATACAAATGGCTTCAACAGTATTTAGATCTTAAAATGCCCGCCAAGGATTTAGCTGAAAAGATCGAACGGACCGCCGTAGAAGTTGATTCGGTGACCGTTGCCCAAGACGGCTTGAAAAAATTGGTTGTCGGACATATTTTGTCAATGAAGGCCCATCCTGAGTCCGATCATCTGCATATTTGTCAAGTCGATGTTGGTGAAGATGAACCTTTGCAAATTGTCTGCGGGGCGCCGAACGTTGACGAAGGACAAAAGGTCATTGTTGCCCTGCCAAATTCGCGAATTGGCGGCAACGTCAAGATCAAGCGATCCAAAATGCGTGGGGTTGAGTCCGAGGGCATGATTTGTGCCCTTGACGAAATCGGCTTCAGTAAAGACGTTGTGCCAAAGGAATGGGCAGACGGCATCTACGTTTTCGATGATGATGTGCCGGTTGGCGAACCGATTTACAAATATCTTGGTATGGACGATCCGATTATTGATTTGGACGTCACCCCTAATCGTGGCGATATGCTGAGTATTTTGGGAACGGTCCATGATTTGGCCGCAGTTTACGATCAACAGCCAGAAATTAAGAAACCAGTTGTCGACGAAGATGATTCGTTGGATGCAAACCAGGAAATTTCAGCGACTGCTGATGACACATTAGCCAAGACGTATAAGCTTCGAGTTGTGGAAGACGTCAAAATTGCCCCAAGTCCATCGTGGTTACAGATTATTCTTTGGAATGCCGGCATTCGGCCAATCAATAATGTGGTTGATGTGACCAATTACATTTTATTGAAGTATGGCCAACCATTGCATTCTTTTGATAAGGATAAGATCAATGGTGGCATCACCGTCAGAACGGCTCATAAAGGCGAAAAGCTGACGACACTTGATGAAAATGAACATGAGCTTTCAACGGACGACATTGTGATTGCCGACAACGACAAACCAATTGCGTTGGCCGGTGTCATGGGTGGTTTTAATACCCAAATCGATGATCATACCACTAATGTTGTTCTGGAATCTGCTATTTTTGATTCAATCAAAATTCGAAAGACGGCACAACGGCAGATTATCCACACAGAAGCGTCCCAACGGTTTGAACGGGGAATTAATCCAGATGGTGTTCAAGATGCCTTAGACGAGGCTGTAAGCATGATTAAGACTCTTGCTGGTGGAAAGATCGCCAAAGGGACGGTGACTGCATCGGAATACCACCCTGAATTACCAACCATTTACATCACCGCTGAACGAACCAATCATGTTCTGGGAACTTCTTTGAAGCTTGATGAAATCAAAGCAATTTTTGACCGCCTTGGCTTCACCAGCGAACCCCATGAAGATGGGATTAATGTGATTATTCCAGCGCGTCGTTGGGATATCTTTAGGGATGCCGACCTTTACGAAGAAGTCGCCCGAATTTACGGCTACGATAATTTGCCGGCAACATTGCCAACTGGGCGGCAAACCATTGGCGTCTTAACCCCAACCCAAAAGCTGCAACGAGCTTCCCGGTTGATTCTGGAAGGCCTTGGATTAACCCAGGCAATTTCTTATTCATTAACAACAGCCAAAAAAGCAAAAATGTTCTTGATGCAAAAAAGTGAAGAAACTAAGCTGCTCTGGCCAATGACTCAGGATCATTCAGTTTTGAGAATGAATTTATTATCCGGTTTATTGGACGATGTCGCTTATAACCACGCTCACAAAGTCGATGACGTTTCACTCTATGAATCCGGACGGGTATTTTACAAGGACACAGTTGAGCAAGTTCGGCCTAAAGAAGTGGAGCATATTGCCGGGGTTGTAACAGGCAATATGACTAACCCACTTTGGAACAATCACGTCAAACCAATCGATTTCTTCATGCTAAAAGGAATCGTTCAACAATTTTTGATTAACATGGGCATCAAGGGTGACATTGAATACGTTGCAACCGATGAGTATCCGGAAATGCACCCGGGCAGAACTGCCAACATTTTGATTCACGGACACAACGTCGGCTTTGTCGGCCAAATTCACCCAAGAACCGCAAAACAATTCAAAATTAAAGAAACTTACGGATTTGAATTGGACATGCAGGAATTGATTGATCTTCCTAAGAGTGAAGACCAGTACCAGCCAATTTCGAAATATCCGTCAATTAAACGAGACATTTCACTGGTTGTTGACCAAAGCGTCACGAATGATCAGATTTTGGCGGTTATGAACAAGCGTGGGGGTGCCTACTTGAACAACGTTCGCTTGTTTGACGTTTACGAAGGTGAAAATGTTCCCGACGGCAAGAAGTCAATGGCCTACTCGTTAACTTACGTTGATCCTCGTGAAACACTGAAAGACGAAGTCGTCAATACAGCGTTTGAAAAGATTAAAAAACGATTAACAGCTGATTTAAATGCAGAAATTCGGTAATAAGGAAACTATAATTAAACTGAAAAGATAGGAGGAGCTTCTCATGAGTGATAACTCAAGTCGACGAAACCCCAAGCCCAATAAAAGTCTCGGGCGAAGAATTATTATTTCCGTTATTACCTTACTGGTTATTTTAGCTGCGACAATCGGATTGATGGGTTACCGGTACTTTCAGGATGCGTTAAATCCGTTGGACCCACAGGATACCAAAGTGACTCAGGTTCACATTCCACTTGGGGCATCCAATAAGCAAATTGGCTCAATTTTACAAAATAAAAAAATCGTCAAAAGTGGCATGGTGTTTGACTACTATGTTAAGTCAAACAACATGGCCAACTTTCGAGCTGGTTATTACCAACTGAAGCCGTCCATGAGCTTAAAGCGGATTGCTCAGCGGCTGCAGCAGGGCGGATCCGACCAACCCATTCAAAGCACCAAGGGAAAAGTTTTAGTCCGCGAAGGCGCTAATATCGATCAGATCGCAGCCCAAGTTGCAATGACGACTGACTTCAGCAAGCAGGACTTTATTAAATTGATGAAAGATGATACTTTTATCAAGCAGCTTGCTACCCGCTATCCAAAATTACTGGATTCTGCGATGAAAGCCAAAAATGTTCGTTACCGACTTGAAGGTTATTTGTATCCTGCAACTTATGAGGTTGAGAAGAACATGTCTTTGAAGACATTGGTCAATCAGATGGTTGCTAAGACCAACCAAATGGTAACGCCACACTTGGCTAAGATTAAAAAGACCGGCATGAGTGTGCAACAATTCATGACGTTGTCGTCGTTGATTGAACGTGAAGGCGTTAACCAGACCGATCGTCGTAAGATGGCAGGTGTTTTACTGAACCGAATTGACATCAATATGCCGCTCCAATCAGACGTTGCGGTCTTATATGCCATTCATCGAAATAACAAGACGTTGACCAATAAGGATCTGCAGAGTAATTCGCCTTACAATCTGTACAAGTACACTGGATTTGGCCCAGGTCCGTTTGATAGTCCAAGTATTAGTTCGATGAGTGCGGTACTCCACCCACTGGATCGATCCAAGGACTACTTGTATTTCGTTGCCAATACGAAGACCAAAAAAGTTTATTACTCAAAGACTTACGCTGAACATCAGCAACAAATTGCAGCGCATACTGCAGACAACAATAACTAAATGTGAGGTTTCAATTTAAGATGTCAATTCAAAAAAAGCGACCAGTTGTTATCGGCATTACTGGTGGCTCTGGCAGTGGTAAAACCACGGTTGCCCGGAAAATATTTGATCAATTGTCGAATTTTTCAATTACCATTATCCAGCAGGATTCTTACTATAATGATCAGACCAACATGTCAATGGCTGACCGGAAAAGCGTCAACTATGATCACCCAATGGCGTTTGATTTTAATTTATTGATTGATCAAATTAAGCATCTGCTTAACTATGAAGCAATCGAAAAGCCTGTTTATGATTACAGTCAATTTACGCGTAGCAAACAGACGATTCGCCAAGAGCCACGTGATGTCATCATTCTGGAAGGAATTTTGATACTTGACGATGAGCGATTACGTGATTTAATGGACATTAAGGTCTTTGTTGACACGGATGATGATATTCGACTGATTCGACGGATTGAACGGGACACCAAGGATCGGGGCCGATCGTTGGATAACATCATTCATCAGTACTTGAAGACTGTTAAACCAATGTATCATCAGTTCGTTGAGCCGACCAAACGTTACGCTGATTTGATTGTTCCCGAAGGTGGGGAAAATCAGGTTGCGATTGATCTGCTGACGACGAAGATGCGATCCATTTTAATGCAGCGCGGCAACAAAGAAATTAAGAATAATTTTGATTCAACAATTTAAATAACTAATAAAGGGGAATTTTCCAAATGGCTGAAGACACATATCCAATGACCGCTGAGGGTCGTGACAAACTCAAGGATGAGTTAGAGGATCTTAAAGTAAATCAACGACCAAAAGTGGTCGAACGGATTAAAATTGCAAGAAGTTATGGTGACTTATCTGAAAATTCAGAGTATGAGTCTGCCAAGGATGAACAAAGTATGCTGGAGAGTCGAATTACAACCATCCAGCATATGCTTCAATATGCCCAAATCATTGATTCCAACGCCAGTGACAAAGATGAGGTCACCGTTGGTAAGAAGGTCACCTTCAAAGAATTACCTGACGAAGATCCGGAAACTTACCAAATTGTTGGTGCCGCCGAGGCAGATCCAATGTCCGGCAAGATTTCCAATGATTCACCAATTGCTAAAGGTTTAATTGGCCATAAGTTGAACGAAGAGGTCAACATTCCAATTCCAGCCGGCAGCATGAAAGTTAAAATTATTAAAGTTGAATAGATGAATCTGAATATGTGAAAGGGCTAGCCGCCGACAAGTGGTTAGCCCTTTTATTTAAAGAAAATCCGCCCAATGTATTCGTTTTGTTTGTGAAATTTACCAGCGATGTTATAATTATTTGTAAGCGAATACAAAGATAAACCTTAGGAGTGTGCAAAATAATGAAAATTGAAATTACTGATTCTGCAAGTAAATGGTTTCAAGAGGAAATGGGCCTCGGTGCCGGCAATGGTGTCCGATTCTATGGCAAGGTATATGGAAAAACACCTGTCCATGAAGGCTTTTCATTAGCGTTAACCCGTGATGATCATCCGGGTGAGACCTATGCCAAAACTGAAAAAGATGGCATTACTTACTTTGTGGACGAAGGGGACCGTTGGTTCTTCATCGGATTTGATTTCAAAGCTGATTTTGATCCTGAGAAAGACCCAACCAACGTTGTTTATAGTTACACGCCAAATGATGAATTAGATCAAGGCGTGATTTAATCTAAGGGTGTGGACAGCGGCTGTCGGCATCTTTTTTATTAGATGCGTTTTCTGCAACCGCAATCAACGGGTTCAACTCAAAAATGGGGCTGTGACAAAACTAACGTTTTGCCAACAGCCCCTTGCTTTTTCAATTTTATATAGCTGGAACGTGTGCCAAAAGGCCGCTTCCTAGGCATAACTACGAATAACTTTCCGAGCTTTCAGCTCAAAAAGTCATTCTAGGTTATGCTACGGAAGCAAACCCGCCTTTTGGCACACTCCCATTTTTATTTTGGTTCGATATTTTTAAGACGACAAACTTATTTTGAATCCGACGGTGTTTGTTTTGTGAGTGCTTTTGCGTTGCGCCGTCTCTTCAAGAAGTACTCGGTTCCAATGAACGCAAAACCGAAGACAGTGATCCAGATTCCCGCAAATAATCCCTGCGGCCAGTAAGTAAAGACAACCTTATGATGGCCTTTGCTAATTGGAATATAGGTAAACATTTTTGCCCATTGCTTAGGCTTAACCGACTTACCATCGACAGTCGCGTGCCAACCTTTTTCAAATGGAATGGTGGTCGTTAACGACTGGTTATTTGATTTCACATCAACCGTACCGGTTAATTGATGATCATTCCACTTGGTAACCTTATATGGATGACTGTTTAAATCCTTAGAGAATTGGGCGATCTTTGAGTTATGAACCTTGTAAAGCTTAACGTCTTGAAGGAGGGCGTTATTCTTATTGACAAAGATTTGCACATTCGCAGTTGTGTTAATCGTGGTTCCCGTTGCGATGTTGGCAATGATTGTTTTCTCGGATGGTGTAAACTGCGTTTGGGCTTGGCCATCAACCGAAATTGAAATATTGCCCTTATTGATTTCAGTTCCCAAGGTCATGTAGTATGACGTATTCTTTTCAATTGGAACCGTGAAGATAATGTAAGACATTTCCAGTAAATTCTTCTTTTTCAAAACAGCATTATTAAGTTGTGAAATTGGCTGAATATTGTTATATCGAATGTCCGTGTATTTAGCCGGTTCAAATAAATTGTTGATTTTGGGATCCAATCGATGGGCAATTTCATTTTGATACGTGATCGGACTTTTCGCAATTTCATTCTGTTTCATTCCCGATTCGGGACTTAAGAACCCAATTGGAACGGCATATGGATTTTGATAGGTACCGATGAGTTGATCTTGGTCCAATAACGTATAGTTGTTGTAATCAGGCTTTCGGGTCATCGTTGTTAGCAACTGTTTTTTCGGCTTCTTATTTGGGTTGGCTTCAGGAATTTGGTGACTCATATAGTACTTCATGTTCAGGAGCGAATCCGTAAACATGGTTCCGTTTGAATAGAGGACAAACGAATCACCATTTGGTTGACCAATGTTTTTAAAGAATTGTGAAGTCGACGATTCAAGCGTTGAGGAGAAGATAGAACCACCATTAAAGTTCCCGGTGAAAGCATCGTTTTTTGTCCGTGAGAATGTTGTTCCCAAGCGATAGAATCCACGGTCTTTTTTCTGAATGGCGCCGACATGTTTTCGAATCACACGTTCAAATGCCGTGTAGTCTGTTGCTTTTAAATAATCTAGATGATTCAATGAAGTTACCATATTCAGGGCCATTTCGCCACTCATTAAAATCGCCAGGGTGATCCCCAAGACAAGATTTCGTCGATAAAGGCCGATAAAGATCACTAATCCAAGTGAGACAACCAGGTAAATGCATCCCCAGACAAAGTCCATGTGGCGCATATACTCCAGATGTTTGCCGCGCCAGACGACGTAAAGAACACCTAAAACCATGACAACCGCTGTCACGAGGTAGCCTTTCCAGTTAATTCCCTCATCTAAAATATGGAGGAATGCCTGAAAGGCCGTAAAGATCATCCAAAATGAGAATAGGTAGGAGAACCGAAATGTGTACCAAACCGGCAACTGCATCCCGTGCCAGAACAGATCCAGCGGCTGAAAGCACATTGAGAGGATCATAAAGACGGTCAGTCCCAGATTTGCGAATTTAACGTTACGTTTGATTGTCGGGATAAAGAAGTAATAAACAAACAAAACAATGACAACGCTGGCGACAAAAATATTGGCAGTGCCGGCAGGTAATTCGTTAAAGTTGACCGATCCGTTAAAGAACTTTCCAATCATATCAAGGGGATTATATTCAAATTTAATCTTATATTGACCCTTTGAATATTGTGTCTTGCTCCCCAATAACGAGAAGAAAGTTGGAACCAACAGCCAGGCGGCCAAAATACCACTTAGAATTGAGGCCTTAAGCCATTTTAAAACAGCTTTGGCCTGGGTTTGGTTTTTGACCGGAAGTGCCTTGGCGGCCCAATAGATGAGCATGAAGGCAGTGAGGAAAATTGCAATCATCCAACTCATGTAGTAGTTGATAACCAGCATCGCAGTTAAGCTGATGATGTAAATGGCACTGGACTCGTTTTTCAGAATCTTTGAAAGGCCTAAAAAGATCATTGGCAAGACAAACAAGACATCTGTCCAAAGCATGTTAAATTGGTTGGCAACAATCCAGCCCATCATCGAATAGGATGCGGCAAAACCAACAATTGACCAGCCAACGTGTTTGGTAACCTTCATCAGGAAGTAACCAAAACTCAGGCCTGCCAATCCATACTTCAAAATGGTAATGATGCCAAGCACGCTTGGCAGTTTGGATAGTGGGAACAGCAACATGATCAAGTTAAGCGGACTCATTAGGTAGTAAGCCCAAGTTCCCAGCATGTCGCCTCCCAAAGCTTTGGAAAATGAGAATAAAAAGCCACTTGGGCTATGTAATAAGGTATCATGGTAATTAGTGAAAAAATCAATGTACTGCTGCCCGAGGTCGACCGTCATGACAGACGAATTACCAAAGGGCGCGAAGTGTCGAAAGATAAAATAACTCATGCTGATTAAGACTGGTACCAAAAAGCAGAGTACGAGAATGGATACTTTTGTGATCTTCTTTGATTTCATAATTTACATCCTTTTTAATAGTGATTAACACATTATAGAATATCATAATAAGTTAAAGATTGACTACCGGTTCTAGTTTTTGTTTCAAAAATTTGATAGAATAAGTTTCATGGCAAGGAGTTAATATTGTGAAAATTTTTAAGAAACGAAATTCAAAAACTACTAAAAGCAAAGCGGCGTCACTGCCGTTTCGCATTAACATCATTTTTATCATTGTCGGCATTTTATTTGTGGCACTGCTGACACAACTTGCATATTTGCAAGTGATGTACGGTTCCAAATTCAAGGCTGAAGTTAACCGGTCTGACACATCTGTTGTGAGTGGGAATGTTCAGCGAGGGATGATTTTTGATTCTACTGGCCAGGTTTTGGTTGGAAATTCCGCTCACCAAGCCATTGTTTATACAAAAGGCGTTAATGTCTTGTCGTCTGACATGTATAACGTGGCGAATCGGCTTGCAAAATACATTACGGTTCCAACCAGTAGTTTAACGAAACGGCAATTAGCCGATTATTACTTATCTGACGAAACGACTTTAGCAAAGGTTGAAAAGCAAATTCCAGGCATTTCGGGGTATTCAGCTGACGCCAAGTATGACAAAGCTGTTGCCAAGGTTGAAAATTATCCGAGCTCGACCTTCTCAAAAGCCACCAAGAATGCTGCAACGATTTTTGCAAAGATGAGTAGTGCTTATCAATTATCAACCGTTAACATTAAGGATGATAACGTGAGCCAACGTGAGGTTGCTTTGGTTGGTGAGCATTTGGCTGATATGCCTGGTGTCAATGTTGGAACCAGTTGGAGTCGAAATTATCCAAATGGACAGTCGATTCAAGGAATCACCGGAACAGTTTCAAACGAAAAGAGTGGTCTTCCAAGTGATCGGATTAATGAATTATTGGCTCAAGGCTATTCACGAAACGATAGCGTCGGCCAAAGTTATTTGGAACGCCAGTATGAACCCGTTCTTCGCGGAACCAAATCTCAGACCCAGATTGTCCTGAATAGTGATAATCAAATCAAAAAAGAAATTAAAAAGTACGGTGGCCAAAAGGGTGATAACCTTCAGCTGACCATTAATGCAAAATTCCAGAAGAAGCTTCAGGCGTTGGTTCGTTCTGCTGAATCCAGTGCCGGTGGGAATTCTACCGGAACTTACGCTGTGGTTATGAATCCTAATACTGGCGCAATTATCGGTATGGGGGGCGTCGATCGCAATCCAAAGACCTCCAAGATTACTGATAATGTTTTGGGAACAATGAACAGTTCAATTGTAATGGGGTCTGTTGTCAAAGGGGCAATGGTTTCCGGTGCCTTGATGGACCACGTTATCACACCTACTAACAGCACATTAACCGACCAGCCGATCACAACTGGCGGGGTCAAGAAGTCTTCGTGGTTCAACCACAATGGCCATGCAAATATTTCTGTTGATGCCAGTGATGCACTTCAGGTTTCATCAAACTCTTATATGATGCAGTTAGCCATGAAAGAAGCTCACTTTAAATACGTAGAAGGTGGCGCCTTAACAATGAATCCTAGCATCTTCAATACGATGCGCGGCTACTTTAATCAATTTGGCCTCGGCGTGAAAACCGGTATCGATATTCCCGGTGAATCAACTGGTTTAAAGGGTGCAAGTGGACGGAGTCATATTGGAAGTGCGCTGGATCTATCATTTGGAAACTATGATGCCTATACAACCATGCAGGTTGCCCAATACATTTCGACAATTGCCAACGGTGGTTACCGAATTGAGCCACACGTTGTTCAAGCAATTCGGGGAACCAGCCAGAACGGAAAATTAGGAACGGTCAAGGCAACTGTGATGCCAAAGGTTCTCAACTACATCAACATGACACCCGCTGAACGCAATGTCGTAACGACTGGTCTTTATCGAGTGGTCCACGGAACCAACACGTATAAGACCGGGGGCGCACTTGATACGATCAAGCCTGAAATTTCCGCTAAGACGGGTACTGCTCAGACCTTCTATAACGGCAACGAGACGGTTACGTTAAGTCTGGCTTCGTATGCACCATCGACTCATCCACAAGTGGTGGTTGCTCTGGCAATGCCAAACTTGGGAGTGAACGCGGAAAGTAACAATATGCAGCTGGCCAAGAAGATTTATGCGGCCTACTGGAGCACGGTCCAATCAACTTCGACTGTTAAGTAAAAGTACTTAACATTTATCTATTTTATCCTAGTAATTTATCTTAATTGATGATAAAATATTTTAAGTTGAGGCTATTAGACTAGCTATTTTTAAAAAAGTTTGGAGGTCGTATTCCATGCGAGTACACATTACAATGGAATGTACTGAATGCCATGAACGTACTTACTTATCTAGCAAGAACCGTCGAAACAATCCTGACCGTTTGGAGCTTAACAAGTATTGCCCACGCGAGCGTAAAGTAACGTTACATCGGGAAACCAAATAAGGCTTGGGTAATTACCCAAACCTTTTTTATATCCAAATGAATTAATTGATACTGACGATCAAACAATCAGGTGATATGATGGCAGAAATAGTTCAATCAAAGCGGGCACTTCGAGAACTGCAAACAACCAAATTGCATGATTTTCTGAAGGATTCGACTAACAAGCCCAAATTAGCCGCACTATACCAACGGCTGTTTGATAGTCCAGCGTTTAACAATAGTCGCACGATTGGTGTGACGTTGAGTATGGATGATGAACTGGATACCCAACCAATTATTCACGAGGCACTGGCACATGATATCCAAGTGGCGGTTCCAAGGACGTTGCCCCATCGGCAAATGGAATTTGTCCTGTTGGAAGAAAAGACGCAACTCAATCAGACAAAGTTTGGGACGATTGAACCCGTTAATGGAACGGTTATCGCTAAAAATCAAATGGATGTCTTAATTGTCCCAGGATTGGCATTTTCAAGAAATCATTATCGGGTTGGCTATGGTGGCGGCTTTTATGATCGCTTCTTGAAGGGCTTTGAAGGGGTCAGCATTTCAATTGCAACCCCGGTCCAACTTTTTGAACAACCGGTGTGGGATGTTGAAACGTTCGATGTTCCAATCGATCAACTTATTTTTAGCGAAGATCAGGAGGGGTTATGAGTAATATTAAAGACAAACCTTACGTAACGTACCTGCTGCTCGCAGCGATGGTGGTTGTGTTTGGACTAATGTCGGTGATGGGGGGAACCGAAAATCCGGTAACCTTGGTTGAGTTTGGTGCCAAATATAATCCATTGATTCGAGCCGGGCAATATTGGCGACTTGTGACACCCATTTTTATTCACATTGGATTCACCCACATCCTAATGAATGGGATTACCTTGTATTTTATAGGTCAGTACGTTGAGCAGCTATTTGGCCACTGGCGGTTTACCATCATTTTCTTTGTGTCCGGAATCGTGGGAAATTTAGGCAGTTTTGCGTTCAACAGCGGATTGTCTGCCGGTGCCAGTACGGCGATCTTTGGTTTGTTCGGCGCTTTTTTAATGCTGGGTGAAAGTTTTTCCAAGAATCCGGCAATCGTGTCAATGGCCAAAACGTTTCTGCTATTTATCGTGCTGAATATTGGGACGGACATCTTTGTTTCCGGCATCGATATTGCGGGACACATTGGTGGCTTAGTGGGTGGCTTTTTAATTGCGTACGTGACTGGCGTTGGTTTTTCAAAGACCAGCCGGGTCAAACGGGTGATTGCGGCAATTATGCTGGTTGTAATCGTTTTCGTTTTGTATACAATAGGGATGCAGGCAAAATTTTAAGAATTTTCGGAATTAAAACAATTTTGAAGGAGGATGTGAGATAATGAAAACGCTGTATGATGTTCAGCAACTGCTGAAAAAATTTGATATTTATGTATATGTCGGCAAACGGCTTTGGGACATCGAGGTCATGGCGTTGGAGTTGGATCACCTTCACAAAGCCCAGCTGATTAGTCATGACGAGTTTATTCATGCAAAATTGGTTTTAACCCGAGAGCATCGGATTGAAGAAAAACAAGAAGGTAGGGGAAGTTACATTGGCAAAGAAATTAATCGGAATTGATTTAGGTGGAACCACAACGAAGTTTGCGTTTATTGACACAAAGGGAAATATTCTCGCAAAGTGGCGAATCCCAACTGATATTAGCGAACATGGAAGCCACATCGTTCCAAACATGATCAAATCAATTAGTGATCAGATGCGCAAGGAAGACTACAATACTGAAGACTTTTTTGGTATTGGAATGGGGACGCCGGGCGCCGTTGATCGTGAAAAAGGAACCGTTGTCGGCGCCTACAATCTTGGCTGGGATATCGTGCAACCGGTTGGGGCAACTATTTCGGCGAACTTGAACTTACCAATTATCATCGATAACGACGCTAACAGTGCCGCTCTTGGTGAGTATTGGAAAGGTGCCGGCGATACTGCCCAAGATGTTGTTTTCATCACACTGGGAACCGGTGTTGGTGGTGGTGTCATTGCGAATGGCAAGTTGGTCCACGGCATTAATGGTGGCGCCGGAGAAGTCGGCCACATTACCGTTGTACCAAACGGCTATCAATGTACATGTGGCAAACGCGGTTGTTTGGAACAGTACGCTTCAGCAACCGGGGTTGTCCACATCGCAAAGGATATGGCACAGACCTTTACCGGTAAGTCACGGATCAAAGAACTAATTGATGGTGACGAAGACTTAACTTCCAAGATGGTGTTCTTCCTTGCTGATAACGGTGATATTTTGGCCAACCAAATTGTTGATCGGGTTTGTTCTTACTTAGGTTTGGCGTTATCACACATTGGAAACACCCTTAATCCTGAAAATATTATCATTGGTGGTGGGGTTTCAAATGCCGGCAATACGCTGCTGCAGCCAACCACCCGTTACTTCCAGGAAAATGCGTTTCCTTCAGTTCGGGATTCAACCAAATTGAAGTTGGCACAATTAGGAAACGATGCCGGTGTCATTGGTGCTGCCTCACTGGCATTACAATTTAGAAACAACCAACCATTTGCAGCAAAATAAAAATCTGAAAGAAGGATGTTTTAGTTGATAATTGGAGCAAATACAGGAAACTTAGTCATGACCATCATATTGGTCGTTATTTTAATCGCTTGGGGAGGATATACCATCATTCAAAATATGCGGGTAAAACAAGCCGCTACTTACTTAAAGAATGACGAATTCCAAAAGGGTATGCGTAAAGCCCAAGTGATTGATTTACGTGAGCAGAAAAGTTTCAAAGATGGTCATATTTTAGGAGCACGTAGTCTTCCTTATTCGACAATTAGAAACTTTTACACTCAGCTTCGGCCAGATTTACCTGTTTATATGTATGACCAGGGAAAAACCATCAGCAAACGAGCTGCCTTATTTTTAAGCAAGAAGGGTTATAAAGACCTGTACATCTTAAAAAGTGGTTATCAAGGCTGGAATGGTAAGGAAAAAAAGAGCAATTATTGATAAAATAGGACTATGAGCAAATCTTGCTCATAGTCCATTTTTTATTTCATAAAATTCAATTTTTAAATTTTACTGGATAAACGATTATCCATGGTGTGCGGCGCGGCTCTTACGCATTGCCTTTTTACGGTTTGATTCAAACTTTTGTTCTTCGTCTTCAATTGGGTCAACGACTGACTTCTTGAAAGTCAACAATGCGCCAACACCAGCAGCAACCGTTCCGAGAACACCGACAATGAGTCCGTTAGTAAAATGTTTCATATCTAAACCCTCCAATGCTTGTTTATACATTCATTATGCTTTATTTTAATTCAGATATCTAGTTAATTGACTAAATAATCGTTCAAAAGGAGTTTTATTGTGAAAATTGACACCAAAATTATTGCTCATCGGGGAAGCAAGGGCAACCGGCCTGAAAACACATTGATTTCTTTTCAAACCGCTATTGATGACGGAGCAGACGGTATTGAGACCGACGTTCATTTTTCCAAGGATCAGCAATTCATTATCATGCACGATGAAACCGTCGATCGAACAACGAATGGTTCAGGTCGAATTGTGGATAAAAATCTAGCGGAGATTAAGCATTTAGATGCCGGAATTCGTTTCAGCGAAGAGTTCAAAGGGACTGCCGTACCCACACTTCAAGAAGTCGTTGAGCTTCTGATTAAAGATCAATTTACCGGAATTTTTAATTTGGAGTTAAAAACCAACAAGATTCAGTATCCCGGCATTGAAAAAGCGGTTTTTGACTACTTTTCCTCGATTGATTATCCATTCCAGCTAATTTATTCAAGCTTCAATGCCCATTCGTTGGAGATCTTAAATAGTCTTGATCCGAAAACGTCCGGTGCAAAATTGTTTAAGACGGCCGCAAAAGAGGCCAAAACATTAAAAAAGGGGCATCTGATTTCTGATTTTCATCCCGATATCCGCTGGCTCAAACGGCACCCATTTTTCGCCCCTGCAGCGCTTTTACGCCCATGGACGGTTAATTCTACCGAGGACATGCAATATTGCTTTGAGCGGAACATGGCGGCCATTATTACCGACTATCCGGCAAGAGCTGTCCAGTTGAGGGCTGAAATGAGAGGTGGCTTGGAATGAAGAAAGTTCTCGCGATTGTCGGTCCAACTGCTGTCGGCAAAACGGCATTGTCCATTCAACTTGCTCATCAATTCAACGGTGAAATCATTTCCGGTGATTCGATGCAGGTTTATCGCGGACTCGACATTGGAACGGCAAAAGTGACCGCAAAAGAAATGGATGGGATCACCCATCATTTGATCGACATTCGAGACATTGACGAGCGCTTCTCAGTGGCTGATTTTGTTTCCGAAGCAATTAAAGCCATTGACTTAATCACTTCTTCAGGCAAGCTGCCAATCATTGTTGGTGGCACCGGCTTTTATCTTCAGGCGTTACTCGACGGCTTGGAGCTGGGAGGTGATCAATATCAAAATGCCGACCTTAGAAAACAGCTCCGCGAACAGGCTGACGAAAAAGGCAACCAAGCCCTCCACGACCGGTTGGCAGAAGTAGATCCTCAAGCTGCGGCTGAAATTCCCGTCAATAACGTCCGCCGTGTGATTCGGGCATTGGAAGTCTACATAAAAACTGGCCGCCGATTTTCTGATCAAAAAAATGATGGCAGGTCCTTTGACGCGTTCTTGATTGGATTAACCACCGATCGGGCGCTGCTTTATCAACGAATCAATCAACGGGTGGATATGATGATGGCGGCCGGCTTACTTGAGGAGGCCAAATTTCTCTATGCCCATCACGGAACTGAATATCAGGCAGGCAAGGGAATTGGCTACCATGAATTTTACCCGTATTTTAAGGGCGATATCACTTTGGAAGAAGCGGTTGACCTGGTGAAAAAAGATTCCAGACATTATGCCAAACGGCAGTTAACGTGGTTTCGAAATAAGACGCGACCCAATTGGTATAACCTGGTTGAACACCCAGAAACAATCACACAGATTGAAGCAGACGTCAGAAAATGGTTGAATCATCAAGAAATGTAATTTCATGTTATAAAATGTGACATTTGGCCTTGACTTTGCTTTTGGTAATGGTATTATAGGTACAAGATTTAGGAGGTGAACAATGCGAGAGAAGGAACTACGGCGCTCAATGTCAGTTCTGCCGATTGGAACTGTAATGAAGCTGACTGACTTGACAGCCAGGCAAATCAGGTATTATGAACAGCAGGAATTGATCAAGCCCCTCCGAAATGAAGGGAATCGACGAATGTATTCATTGAATGACGTTGACCGGCTTTTAGAAATTAAAGATTACTTGGATGACGGGCTTAACATTTCCGGCATCAAGGAAGTCTATAAGAAGCAATCCCAGTTGGAAGACGAACGAAAACGCAACCTTGAAAAAGGACTTACCGACAGTGATGTCAGAAAAATTCTTCAAGATGAGTTTTTGAACATTGGTGGACTGAAGCCGCCTTCTTCGTCATTTGATGATCCGAATAGTTTGAACAAATTAAATCACTGATAGGAGCGTTATATAGATGGCCACAAAACATGATTACTCAAAAGATGATATTCGTAGCATGGTAAAAGATGAGGACGTCAAATTTTTACGTTTGATGTTCACGGATTTGTTTGGCACGATCAAGAACGTTGAAGTTCCAATCACACAATTGGACAAACTGCTTGATAACAAATTAATGTTTGACGGCTCTTCAATTGAAGGCTTCGTTCGAATTGAAGAAAGTGATATGTACCTTTACCCTGACCTTTCAACATGGATGATCTTCCCATGGAGTACTGATCGTGGCAAGATTGCTCGGGTTATCTGCCAAGTTTACCGTCCAAATGGCGAACCTTACGCAGCCGATCCTCGTAACAACCTGATCCGAGTACTTGGTGACATGAAGAAGGCCGGCTTCACATCATTCAATATTGGGCCTGAACCAGAATTCTTCTTATTCAAGATGAATGAAAACGGTGAGCCAACTTTACATCTGAATGATAAGGGAAGTTACTTCGACATGGCACCAATGGATCTTGGTGAAAATTGTCGACGTGAAATTGTTTTGACCCTTGAAGAAATGGGCTTCGATGTTGAAGCTGCCCATCATGAAGTTGCTCCTGGCCAACATGAAATTGACTTTAAGTACGCTGACGCATTGGCAGCTGCCGATAACATTCAAACATTTAAGCTGGTTGTTAAGACCGTTGCACGTAAGTATGGTCTATACGCAACCTTCATGCCAAAGCCATTAAGCGGCATCAATGGTTCCGGAATGCATTTGAACATGTCGTTGTTTGACGATAAGGGTAACACCTTCTACGACAAGAACGGTGAATTGGAAATCTCTCAAGAAGCTTACTACTTCCTTGGCGGCTTGCTGAAGCACGCCCGTTCATTTACAGCTGTATGTAACCCAATTGTTAACTCATACAAGCGTTTGGTTCCAGGCTATGAAGCACCTGTTTACGTTGCTTGGTCAGGCTCAAACCGTTCACCACTCATCCGAATTCCAAGTGCTCGAGGCAACTCGACTCGGTTGGAACTTCGTAGCGTGGATCCAACGGCTAACCCATATCTTGCAATCGCCTGCGTCTTGGAAGCCGGACTTGACGGTCTTCGTAACAAGATCGAACCAGAACACAGTATCGACCGTAACATCTACCGCATGGATGCTGAAGAACGTCAAAAGAGCCACATCACGAATCTGCCTGACACTCTCCATAATGCATTGAAGGATTTATCAGCTGATGAAACGATGAAAAAGGCACTCGGTGAACATCTGTATAACAGCTTTATTGAAGCTAAGAACCTTGAATACGACTCATACCGGACCCAAGTATCCGGCTGGGAACGTGATCAATACCTCGAAAAATATTAATCATTTAAACTAAATGATTCGCACTTTGATGGGTGTTATTTAAGAAATATCAAGAAGCTCGCAATCGTGCACTTACAAACGTTGGTGCACGGTTGCGGGCTTCTTTTACTTAATGTATCTCATGAAAATCTAATCAAAAACATATAAAATGAGGGTTCCTATTACTTTGGAAATTGAGGAGTGGTACTAATTATGAAAGTCAATTTAATGAGTTTCAAACTCGTGTGTATGGTTGGGTTGGGCGTCATCTTAACCGGTTGTTCAAGTCAAAAAAGTGGGTCGGGGAAATTAGCGGATAAACAGGTCTTTACCACAGCAGTGGATTCAGAGCTGTCGACCGTTGATTTATCCAAGACAACGTCGGTTCAAACGTTTGAGGTCTTAAACAACATCGATGAGGGGCTTTACCGGCTTGGGAAGAATAGTAAGATCGAAAACGCGTTGGCAACCAAGACGGCCATCACAAACGATGGATTAACGTATACATTTACCCTTCGTAAGGGAACCAAGTGGAGTAACGGTGATCCGGTAACTGCCAAAGATTTTGTCTACTCTTGGCAACGGACCGTTAATCCAAAAACGGCATCCCAGTACGGCTACTTATTCTCCGGCATCAAGAACGCGGATGCCATTCAAGCCAACAAGAAGTCATACAAAACGCTGGGTGTCAAAGCAGAAGGCGACTACAAGTTAGTTGTCAACTTGGAGAAGAAAATTCCATACTTTAAACTACTGATGGGATTTCCGTTATTCTTCCCACAAAATCAAAAAGTTGTTGAAAAGTATGGCAATGATTACGGCACCAAGAGTTCAGACATGGTTTATAACGGCCCGTTTAAGTTGAGTGATTGGAATGGAACCGGGATGACCTGGACACTTGCCAAAAATTCGGATTACTGGGATAAAAAACACGTCAAACTTGATAAGCTTCACTACCAAGTCACCAAAGACCCGTCAACCGGGTATAACCAGTTTAAAACAGGTAAGCTGCAGTACGTTGGCTTATCTGGGGTGTTAGCTAAAAACCTTAAGAACGATAAAAATATGGTGACCCGCGAAACGTCCAGTTGTTATTACCTGGCATTTAACCAAAAGAATCGCTTATTCAAGAACTTGAAAATTCGTCAGGCAATTTCAATGGCCGTCAATCGCGATCAACTAACCAAGAAAATTCTCGGTGACGGTTCATTTAATTCCCAAAGCTTTGTTTCCAAGGGGCTTTCCATTAACCCGAAGACCGGAAAGGACTTCACCGCAACCACTGCCAAGCCGGCGTCGATGACGTATAATCCGACGAAGGCCAAAGCATTATGGAAACAGGGATTAAAGGAACTCGGAATTTCAAAGATGCATTTTACCTTATTGAGTTCAGATGAGTTTGCTCAAAAGCAAGTCAGTGAATACTTGCAGTCACAATTGCAACAGAACCTGCCTGGGTTAACCGTTAGTTTACGGAACATTCCATTCCAAACGCTGCTTTCACGGCAAAAAACACATAACTATCAGGTTACCATGGCTGATTGGTATGCAGATTTCGCTGACCCAATCACATTCTTGAACATTTTGACGACCAATAACCCAAGTAACGTACCGCAATGGTCAAGCAAACAATATGACCGCTTGATCAAAGCGTCATCAACAACCGATGCTGGTAATGCCGACAAACGGTTTGAAGACATGACCAAGGCGCAAAATATTTTGCTTGAAAATCAAGGGGTTACGCCACTTTATCAATCTGCAAGCAAAAACTTGTTGAGCAGCAAAGTTAAGGGAATTATCTACAATACAGCGGGGGCAACTTACAATTACAAAGACGCGTATGTGGTCAAATAAAAGTTGATTACCTGAGAAAACCACTTTAAAAGAAGTCGATCGTTGTTCGACTTCTTTTTTGGCGTTAGGGTGGAAAACCATGGGATTTTGATGGCCGATTTCTGGAATTTTCAAAACTTTGCGTATTTATGACATGTTTTTGACAAATGTTTGATAAATAATGCGATTAACCCTTTATTTATGAGCGTTTTTCAGATAACATTAAATGTATAAATAAGGGGAAATACGAGGCAATATTATGGACAAAAAAACTGAAAATGATCCATTCAGCCAAACTGATTCGGTGTTATCATCTGCACTTAGCCAGAAAATCACCTATCTTAATGAGCTGAACGAATCGATTAAAAGTGGCAACGATTTAAAAATCTATGAGCTAATGGATCCAAACCGGTTTGCGACTGAGGTTAAGGGCGAAGAACCCGGTGAACCGACACCAAATTATTTTGGCCTGGCTTCAGATTTAAAGGCCGAACTCAGCCATCACTTGAGCAATCAATTAATTGACTACCTAGGGGTTACATATCCATTTTTCTACTACCACGAGTACGATCTTGGCAAATTCAATATTTATTTCGGTAATTGGTGGGATCACCGGATGTTTGGCGAATTGGACGCAATTAACGTCCGCTTTAATTTCGCTGAAGATGAATATGAAACATTGACAAAATCATTTGAGTTGGAAGCTCAAAATAAGCGGGTTAACGATGATCAGATGCGTCAATTAGGGGAACAAAACCAAAAGCTCACTCAATTAATTGAGGATCAAGCCAAGCGTGATCAGCAAAAAGAACAAATTAGAAAGCAACTCAAGGAGAATGAAGAAAAATCTCCAATGCCTTGGGAAGCTGGAAAAGTGAAGGAAGAACACCAACAACTCCAAGATTCTTTGCTGCAATTGACCCAAATTGACGAGCAGGCTTCAGATGGCCGCGCAGAAATCAAGAAGAATGAAAATCAAATTTTGGCCTTATCAAAAGAAGAGACAATTTATAATTTGGAGAAACAAAATATTCGGGCTTCGTTTGGCAGTTTTGAAGCGTTTATTGATAATAACAATCATCTATACGCCAAATATCTGCAGAGCTTGAGCAAAGAAACGCAGGTGAGTGACGGTGAGTAATGATATAAATGAAGCACCTAAAAAAGTGTTAACAACAACTGAATTACTGTCAACATACACGGATGCCATTCAAGCCGGTTTGGATAACGGAACGCATTACGTGGCAGCATTTAAGCAGCTTAACAAAACGACCGATACCAACGAATTACTAGACGCAGCCCTTAAGCTGACTAATTTTCATTTAAATACCGACTATGTTGAATTTCCACACCAGTTCTCGGATGAAGATGTCCAGTTAATCTTTTTCGAGCGATTATTAAAATTGTCTGATAACAACGATAGCTTGGCCATTAGTAATTCTGAACACGTACAAAAACTCTTGTGCAAGTTTGCTTCGTTGGGTGACAACACATTTACGTTCACAAAGTCAACTAAAAACGAATCAGGGTTCTTTTTCGGTCCAACGGCACACAATCGGCCCTTGTTTTACTTAAATCTGAAAACCAAAGAGTTCATGTTTCACGGATCTGCATTGATTGACTACTTTGTTGTCGATTTGGAAGGGCTTGACATCTCAGCGCTCAAAGACGCTTTATCCGTCATGATGCAGGCTGCAGAGGCCTTGAAGGAAAACTTTGGCTTTAAGATTGATTTCAATGTTTTGGATGGAATCAACGGCGAATTTTATGAATTTGCTGCCGGGGAAGTGCCAGAATCCATTTTGGATGAACTGTTTGTCAAATCAGCCGACAATAATTACATTTTGATGTCGGGTGAAAGGGGTGGCGCCAATTTGACACTGGATAATCAGACTAAATTAAGCGTCTATAACGCTGGTGACAGTGATCGTCCAAAATGGGGCGCAACCATTCATGATGAAGATCAAAAGGAAAGCTGGCTGTACTTATTGCTGGACTATCCGTTCATCAAAGACTGGTATCTCGACAATAAAAAGCAGCTAGAGATTCTCTCAAACAAGTTTATTTTTGGATAGGAGCTAACTAATGGATTTACAAGCGTTGATCGCATCGTCTGTCTATCTTAACCGTGAAATTGAAGCTAAAAAGCAGCTTCATTGGTCCAATGACGGACGGGTTAAGAATGCTTTTGTTGCCCTGGATGTGGAATTGGCCGAGATGGCTAACACGTCAGAATGGTTCAAGGTTTGGAAAGTTCATCGTGGCAAGCAGGATCCCGATAAAACGCCAAGGCAGACATTACTTTATGAATATGTGGATGCGATGGACTTTTATCTCCTGATTTCCAACTTAAAAAACTGGAACCATTTTGTCCTTAATTCTCAAGATGATATTGAAAAAATTAAGCAGTCCAAAAAGGAAAACAACTTGGATAAGCAGTATCTTGCGATGAAGCGAATGCTGTTTGATGCTTATTTCAATCACAGCGGCGACAGCTTCAACCACTCATGGCGGCTGTTCTTAAAATTTGGTTTAGTGGATTTTGGCTACACCGAAGATGAAATCGAGACCGCATTCAATGATAAAAATCACATTAATCAAAATCGGCAAGAAAACGATTATTAGGTAGATTGATAAAAAAGTTCCGGGACCGTGATTGGTCTCGGAACTTTTTATGTAACCTGCGATGAAGATATTTTTCTAATCTCGTTGACCACTTTTTGATCCAATTTTTGAAAAAGAGAGTGGGCAACAGAAGAATTAGAAATTTTTTTGACCAAACAAAAAATGCCACCAACCTCATTTGACTAAGGATTGGTGGTATCATCTCAAGCAGGTTTGAAGTTGCCTAAAATTCTCCAGTTTTTTCTACACTGAAACATGAAAGTTAATAATCGCATGCCTTTAGCGTAATTATCAGCTTTTAAGTTTCAGATATAGTTTTAAAATCTTGGTGTATAGTCTCACAAGGACTATAATAAAAAGGGAATGTTACTATGGAGGAACATATTAAGACTGTAAGAATAACGATTCTAGGAATACTTTTAAATATTCTCAAATCATAGAGCTAATTCAAATAGTGGATTATTAATTTTATTTTTGATCATCGTTATATAAAGTAAAGTGAGGGGAAGAGTCATGAGAAAACCTACTAAAGTAATACTTGCTGCATTATTATTTGGGTTAATAGTCGGATTATCAGGCACTACTACGTCAGCCACAAAAATGAAGGTACCTGATGGTAAGGATATCGTTCCTGATGGCGTAACTGTTGTTTCACAAACTACTGTTGTAGGAAAAGCCGTCAAAAAGAAGCCTGCTAAAAAGAAGCCTATCCCGAAGAATAACAAAAATGTCCATAAGCCTAAAAAAGTATCTAAGGAAACACAATCTAAATAACTACAAACAAAGCGATTAAAGTTTTGCAAAAAAGATTATAAGTACAATGTGTTCCAACGAGAAAATATTGAAACTTTAAAATGGCCATCTAAGCGACTTAGCATCTATTTGACCGTGGTCGGATAAAATTGATCAAATACCCCCAAATTACGTTTAAAGATATTTATCTCTTAGTACGATATGAGGGATCGTTGGGTATTCTGCTCTCGTGAAGGGGGTAGAACAAAGATCCCAGTTAACGCAAAAAAAGCTTCGGAAATTAATTTTTTCCGAGGCCTTTTGGGGTCTGATGTCGCAAGAGAGATTCGAACTCTCGACCTACGGTTTAGAAGACCGTTGCTCTATCCAGCTGAGCTATTGCGACAAATCAACACTAACAATTATATGAAATATTCACTTCCTAGTCAATGTTTAATCGTTGTATTCGTAGGAATTGTTTCAAAGTTCATGATAAATTGGCTAAAAAGATTGCATTTTTATTAAGTTTTACCAAAATTTGATGTAAAAAATTGAACCGAATCGTTGAAAATAGGANAGCTGTACACCTATAGGAGGTGGAAGTTGTGGGATTTGTAATTTTTATTGTATTTATTTTCATTGTCTGTGGAATTATTCAGTATTTTACCGATTCTTCAACATCCATAAGGGAGAATGGCAAACATTTAGCTCAACGAAAATAAAAGAGCAGCCGTGGGTAGCGGTTGTTTTTTTATGCCAATCAACATTCCTATTGACGGACTGGCAACGATTATGTATACTAGTAACGTTGTAATTGTGGCTTCCACAGCTACAACCGCTCGATTCGAGCTATGAAGTTCCCAATACTGTTTGGGGCGCTTGGTTTCGGCGAGTCTAAGCAAATTTATGAGGAGGTGCACAAGATATGTACGCAGTTATTACTACAGGCGGTAAGCAATACAAGGTTTCCGAAGGCGATGCAATCTACATTGAAAAATTAGATGCAGACGAAGGCGCAAAGGTTACTTTTGATCAAGTTGTCATGGTCGGTGGCGATTCAGTTAAAGTTGGGACACCATTAGTTGATGGCGCATCAGTAACTGGAACTGTTGAAAAGCAGGGTCGTCAAAAGAAGATTACCATCTTCCGTTACAAGCCAAAGAAGGGCTCACGTTCAAAGAAGGGCCATCGTCAACCATATACAAAGGTTGTTATCGATTCAATCAAGGCATAATGTCTTTGAGGTGACTGATAAATGATTCAAGCTACCATTAAGCACTATCGGGGCCACGTTAGCGGATTTACGATAACCGGCCATGCCGATGCCGGTGAGTATGGACAAGATATTGTCTGTTCTGCCGTTTCAGTATTAAGCATTACCACAGTCAATGGCCTTCAAGAAGTTGTTGGCTTGGACGTTGATGTTGATAGTGATGATAAGAATGGCGGTTACTTATCGGTTGATGTCCCGATCGTTTTGGATTCTAAAAAAAGCATTCAGGCTGATGCAGTTTTGAATACTTTCGAGAACGGAATGGCGGACATCGCAACAAGTTATAGTCAGTATATTAAGTTAAATACAGCAAAATAAATCAATTCAATCTGGAGGTGTAAACCAATGTTAGCAATGAATTTACAATTCTTCTCTCACCATAAAGGTGGTGGATCAACTGCCAACGGTCGTAACTCAGCTGGTCGTCGTTTAGGTACGAAGGCTGCTGACGGTTCATCAGTTCACAGTGGATCAATCATCTATCGTCAACGTGGAACTCATATCTACCCAGGTAACAATGTTAAGCGTGGTAACGATGATACATTGTTTGCAGTAGTTGATGGAGTTGTTCGTTTCGAACGAAAAGGACGCGACAAGCGTCAGGTTTCAGTTTATCCAGTTGCTGAAGCTGCTAAATAACCCATTATATTTTGAATCAATCAGGAGGCTGGGACAAAACACATGTTTTGCATCCCAGCTTTTTGATTGTCCGGAATCACACAGCCGATTTAATTGGATATTTAGGCTCAAAGTATTATATAATCAATGTATGTTACTTTACATTTAGGAGGAACAACAATGGCAATTTCAACTGCTGATTTTAAGAATGGATTAACCATCGAGGTTGATCACGCAATTTGGAGAATTTTGAGTTTCCAACACGTTAAGCCTGGTAAGGGTGGTGCATTTGTCCGTTCAAAGCTTAAGAACCTGCGAACTGGCGCTGTTCAAGAAAAGACTTTCCGCGCAGGCGCTAAGATGGAACAGGCTCAAATTGACACCAAAAAGATGCAATACCTTTACGCTGATGGCGATCAACACGTTTTCATGGATATGGATACGTATGATCAAATTTCCATTCCAGCTGAACAAATTAAGAGTGAACTGAACTACCTTCAAGAAAACATGGCTGTTCAAGTCATCCAATATGGAAACGAAACCTTGGGAATTGAACTTCCAAACACCGTTACCCTTGAAGTTGCTGCAACAGAACCCGGCATCAAAGGTGATACGGCATCTGGTGGTTCCAAACCTGCAACAATGACGACCGGTTTGACACTTCAAGTACCATTCTTTGTGAACCAGGGCGACAAGCTGGTTATCAACACAACTGACGGTACTTACATTTCACGTGCATAAGCACCCGATTGGTCTGAAACGGAGGCTTTAAAATGGCTGAAGACACAAATATTACCCTTCATTCAAATGATTCTGCTCTCGGCAAGATTGAAATTGCTCAAAATGTGTTGGAAATCATTGCTGGTGTTGCGACGTCACAAATTGACGGCGTAAATCGGATGCGTGGTTCATTTTCAACCAGTGTTAACGAACTTTTGGGACGTCGGACAGAACATGGTAAGGGCGTTAATTTAACTTATAATGACGAAGAATTAACGGTCGACGTCTATGTTTACCTAAACTATGGCGTTTCCGTTCCAAAGGTTGCACTTCAAATTCAAAGCCAAGTTGAACAGCAGCTGTTGTTTATGACCGGCTTAAAAGTAACTGAAGTCAACGTTCACGTGCAAGGAGTCGTTCCGGAAAAGACAACCAGTACGGTCGATCCCAACAATCCTTTTGCCGACGAAGAAGAAAATGGTGAGGAATAGTGGAATTAACACGACACCAAATCAGAGAAATTGCGTTCCAAACACTTTTTGCCTTAAATACCAATGATCAAACCGATTGGAAGGACTTCTTCCAGGTTTTGACAAGCGGTCAGTATGGTGACGAGTACCCAGCCTATTTACATGACTTAATTGCCGGGGTTTTGGAACACAAATCTGAGATTGATCAAACAATTAAAAAGTATTTAGCTGCCAATTGGTCTTTAGAGCGGATTGCCCGAACTGACTTGATTATCTTGGAGATTGCCCTCTACGAGATGATTTACGTAGACGACCTTCCTGCCAAGGTTTCAATCAACGAAGCAATCGAGTTGGCTAAAAAATTTAGTGATGACCGTTCACGAAAATTTGTTAACGGGATTTTGTCACATGCTTTAGAAGAACTGGTAAAATAGATTTACACATGTGTAAATCTATTTTTTTGTACATATGATTTCAAGATGAAAATATAAAGGAGCGGTTTCAAACATGGCAACGATTATTGACGGAAGAGCACTTGCAAAGAAATTAAACGGGCAAACGAGTCAACGTGTTGAAAAGCTAAAGCAAGCACATGGAATGACACCGGAGCTGGTTGTCATTATTGTGGGAACTGATTCTGCGAGCCAGCGTTATGTTCGAAATAAGCACCGCACAGCTGAACGATTGGGAATTCGGTCGATCGTCAAGGAACTTCCTGAAAGTATTTCTCAAGAAGAATTATTGAACGTCGTCCGTCAGTATAACGAAGATCCGGAAGTCACCGGAATTTTAGTCCAAGATCCGCTTCCAAAACAAATTAATGAAAAATTAGTTACCAGATCCATCCTGCCTGAAAAAGACGTGGATGGTTTTCATCCGGTTAATGTTGGTAAGTTATTTTTAAACGATACCACGAAATATCCGGTTGCCTGCACGCCTAAGGGTGTTATGACGATGTTTGACGAATATCAAATTGATTTAAAGGGTAAGAATGCCGTGATGATTGGTCGAAGTGCGATTGTCGGCAAACCAATGGCCGCCTTGATGTTAAATGCCGGTGCCAGCGTATCAATTCTTCACCTCCTGACAAAAGATATTACCCAGTATACGAAGCAGGCTGATATCATTGTCTCGGCTACCGGCAGCCTGCACACACTGACCAAAAACGATGTTAAGCCCGGAGCTGTGGTGATCGACGTCGGTCAAAATATTAATGAAGCCGGTCATCTGGTAGGAGATGTTGACTACGATGATTTATTTGATGAAGTGTCTTACATCACGCCCGTTCCAGGTGGTGTCGGCCCAATGACCATTGCGACATTGATGCAGCAAACTGTTGATTTAGCAGAATGGAGCCTTGAACGTGACCAATGATTATCTAACTGTTAGCGCCTTAACAAAATATATTAAAAGAAAATTCGATGTTGATCCGTATTTATCTAAGGTATACCTCACTGGGGAAATTTCTAATTTCCGACTCAGGCCAAATGCCCACCAGTACTTTAGCTTGAAGGATGATAACGCCAAGATCAGCGCAATTATGTTCAAATCAGCGTTCAACCGCATAAAATTTACGCCTGAAGAGGGCATGAAAGTCCTGGTCGTTGGCCACATTTCTGTTTACGAGCCAACTGGAAGCTATCAGATATATGTTGAACAAATGGAACCGGATGGCGTCGGTCAGCTGTATCAGGCTTACGAACAGTTAAAAAAGAAGCTGTCTTCTGAAGGCCTCTTTACACTGCCCAAAAAGCCATTGGTTAAATTTCCGAAGCGAATTGCGGTTGTGACGTCACCCAGTGGTGCGGTCATTCGAGACATCATCACAACGGTTCGAAGACGATATCCGATTGCACAAATCGTGCTGTTTCCAGCTTTGGTTCAAGGAACTGAAGCCAGCGCCGATATCGTTCGCCAGATCGAACGGGTCAATCAAATCGGCAATTTTGACACGCTGATTGTTGGACGTGGCGGAGGCTCGATTGAAGACCTCTGGCCCTTTAACGAAGAAATTGTCGCCCGAGCAATCGTTTCCAGCGAAGTTCCGGTCATTTCTTCTGTCGGACACGAAACCGATACGACAATTGCTGACTTGGTTGCTGACGTTCGGGCCGCAACACCAACGGCTGCGGCTGAGCTGGCGGTACCGCGGTTGGATCAGGTGTTAGTTGATCTCAAAACCACCCAAAATCGGGTGATCAATGCGGCTTATCAGGTGATTCAAGAAGATAAATTACGGCTAAAACGGCTTCAACAATCAACCGTGTTTACGTCACCGCAGCGAATTTACGAAACCTTTTCGCAACGCTTGGATTTGTTATCACAGCGATTATACAACCAAGCGGATAAGATTACGGGGAAACGCAAAGAGCAATTTGCCGATTTAAAAATGCGCTTGAGATTAGTTGCACCGACTTATACGATTAAAGAACAACAGCAACGCTTAACGACACTTCAAGGCCGTTTGGGTCGATCGACCACGCAAAACCTCAAGAATATCCGCCAGCACTATCAGATGCTGGTGGGGTCCCTTGACCACTTGAGCCCATTGAAAATCCTCAGTAGAGGGTATACGTACACAACGGATGACAAGGGCAGATTTGTTAAACGCGTTTCTGACCTTAACAGTCAGACAATTGACGTCCATTTTAGCGATGGGACTGTTCACGCATCCGTTAACGACATTCATCCAAAAAAGGAGAATTAACATGGCTGACAAACAATCAGATAACAAAACATTCGAGGAAAAAATGAACGAGCTGGAGGCAATTGTTAACCAGCTGGAACAGGGAAATGTCTCCCTGGAAGAATCGATGGATAAATTTAAAGTCGGTATTCAATTGAGCGAGCAGCTCCAAGACACCCTCACCAAGGCCGAACATACGATGGCTAAAATGATGGATAAAGATGGCAATGAAGTCGACTTTGAGACGCCTCAAGATGAAAAGGATGATCAAAATGCCAACCAAGCTGACTGACTTTGAACGCCAATGGATACCCAAAATTAACCAGGTCCTTGAAACAGAAATCGCGGCCGATTCTGATCAGGCCACGTTAACCCAGGCGATGAGCTATTCTGTGAATGCTGGTGGCAAACGATTGCGACCATTACTTACTTTAGCCGTTATCACAAGTCTCGGAGATCAAATTGACCACACGTTATTAAAAACGAGTTGTGCCCTTGAGTTAATGCATTCTTATTCATTAATTCATGATGATCTGCCAGCAATGGATAACGATGATTTGCGTCGTGGCAAAGCGACTAATCACGTCAAATTTGGGGCCGGAATGGCGACTTTAGCGGGAGACGCCCTTCAATCCCTTGCCTTTCAATGGTTAGTCGACAACGACTTGGATAGTCAAACCCAAGCAGCGTTAGCCTTAGCCATGTCAAAAGCTGCCGGCCCTCACGGAATGGCGTCCGGTCAAGCCGACGATATTGAATTTGTTGGCCACCAATTACCGCTTGAAGGATTACGAAAATTAGACCGGAACAAAACCGGTGCGCTTATCGTTTATGCCGTCAAGGCCGGTTTGATTATGGGTCGAGTCATCCCCGAAAAGCAGCAGTCATTATTGACCTTTGCTGAAAAGTTTGGGGAAGCTTACCAAATTTATGACGATATTTTAGATGTTGTGGGAACAGAAGCCCAAATCGGAAAGCCGGTCCACCAAGATGCCGGGAAGAACACCTTCCCCAATTTACTGGGATTGGATGGGTCATATGAAATGCTGGCCCAGACGGTCCAAGATGCCGAAGCGGCGTTACAACAGGCCCAAACGGAGCTTGGAATTGATACAGGACTGTTGGACGATTTTTGCGGTTATTTTAAAAATAAGGACGAAAAGTAAAATGGAAAAACAACGGGTCGATGTATTATTAGTGACACAAGGATTGTTTGATACCCGCGAACGGGCCAAACGGGCGGTGATGGCCGGCGAAATTCTTGGGGATAATGAAGAACGGCTGGATAAGCCGGGGATGAAGATTCCGGTGGACACAGACCTTCATTTAAAAGGCAAGCCAATGCCTTACGTCAGTCGCGGCGGTTTGAAGCTGGAGAAGGCACTCACGACTTTTGGCATTGACGTCAAAGGGCTTACCGTGCTCGACATCGGGTCATCTACCGGTGGCTTTACGGACGTAATGCTGCAAAATGGTGCTAAGTTAAGCTACGCCTTGGACGTTGGCAGCAACCAATTGGTTTGGAAACTCCGAGAAGATCCCAGAGTGGTTGTAATGGAACATACGAATTTTCGGTACAGCAAGTTGGCCGATTTTACCCATGGCCGGCCACAGTTCGCGTCAATAGACGTTTCCTTTATCTCACTCGAATTAATTTTACCGCCGCTTAAAGAAATCATTGAGGACAATGGTCATGTCGTCGCCCTCATCAAGCCGCAATTTGAAGCGGGAAAGCAAAATGTCGGCAAACACGGCATTGTCCGCGACTCAGCAGTGCATCGGATGGTGCTGGAAAAGATTTTGAACTTTGCGGTTGAAAATGGCTATTCCGTCTTAAAACTTGATTATTCACCAATTAAGGGCGGCGCTGGCAACATTGAATTTCTGGTCGAACTTCAGTCGGTTGAAAATCCAGTGATGTCTGCAAAAGTTTCGATTGAAAAAGTGATTGAGAACGCTTATTCTGAATTAAAAGGATAATCTTGTATTTTTATTCAATTAATTATTGGGGGGTGGCGTTATGCGTAAAAAAGAGCGGCAGCGACTGATCAAACAGTTGCTGACAAGTAATAATATTCAGCGTCAAGAAGATTTCGTTTCACTTCTGGAAGATCAGGGAATCAAGGTCACCCAGGCGACTGTTTCCAGAGATATTAAGGATATGCAGCTGGTAAAGGTGCCATCTGTAACCGGTGGTTATCGCTACAGTTTGCCGACACAAAAAAATATCGACACGGAAAAAAAGCTGGTGCAAACAGTTCGAGATTCATTTGTTTCCGTTGATTCTCAAGACAAATTTGTTTATATGAAATTATTACCCGGAAGCGGTCCGGTCATCTCAAGCTTGCTTTACCAAATGAATTATAGTGGTATTTTTGGAACACTTGGCGACGATAATACGGTTTTGATTATTTGTAAGACAGATGCCGATGCGATAACGATTCGTGATCAGATTAATAACATGCTTGGAACAAATTCATGATCACTGAGAGGTTTATTTATGTTACTTGAATTATCAATTACTGATTTTGCAATTATTGAACACTTAGATATTGATTTTCAAGCCGGCATGACCGTTTTGACCGGGGAGACCGGCGCTGGAAAATCCATTATCATCGATGCTGTCGGACTACTCGTTGGCGGTCGGGGTTCTCATGATCTGATTCGGACCGGCGCCAACAAAGCCGTCATCCAGGGTAACTTCATTCTTCACAATGACAATCCGACATATGACGTGTTGGATGATTTAGGCATTGACCATAGTGATGGCGCGATCATTATTGAGCGCGTGATTTTCGCCAACGGCCGCAATAGCTGTCGGGTTAATGGCATCATGGTCAATATTGCGACGTTAAAACGAATTGGTGAAACGATTGTCGATATCCAGGGTCAAAACGATCATCAAGAATTGATGCGCCCCGAACGGCACATTCAACTTTTGGATGATTTTGCTGAAGACCAGTTGGCCGCAATTTTAGCCACTTACCAAGAAAAGTACGATCAGTTTATCAAACTTCGTAATTTGAACGAAAAAAAGCACCAAAATGAGAAGGAATGGGCTCAGCGAGTCGACATGCTCAAATTCCAGATCAAAGAAATTGAAGCTGCCGATCTTCATGAAAACGAGGATACTGATTTAGCGGCAGAGCGGGACCGTTTAAATAATTTTCAAAAGATCCACGATGCGCTTTTAGCCAGTTACGAGGGCATCAATGGCGATGAGGATGTCAGTGGTTCGATTGATTCGATCGGAACCGCCATGAGTTCGATGCAAGACATTGAAGACCTTGATCCGGAGTACAAGCAAATTTCAGATAATCTGTCCGGCGCTTTTTTTGCGTTGCAGGATGTTGCCAGTCAGATTTCTGATCAATTGAGTAACTTGGAGTTTGATCAGGATCGACTCGATCAAGTTGAACAGCGGCTGAGTACGATTTATCAGTTAAAGCACAAATATGGGGACTCGGTTTCACAGATTTTGGCATATTTGGCCAAGATTAAACAAGAACTCAAACAGATGTCGGGGGATGCTGAGGCCAACGATGACTTGGATAAACAGTTGGCGGGCATCAAGAAGGATTTGATCAAGGATGCCCAAAAGATTACCCTGATTCGGCAACAGTTTGCAAAGAAGTTGGAAACAGCGGTCCATAAGCAGCTGGCTGATTTATATATGGATAAGGCGGTTTTTGAAGTCAACATCCAACAAAATCGGGTTTTGAACCGGCTGGGAGCAGAACGGGTTGAATTTTATATTCAAACCAATCCGGGTGAAAAGATGCTTCCGTTGGTCAAATCAGCTTCTGGTGGTGAATTATCACGGATTATGCTGGCCTTAAAGACCATGTTTGCCAAAGCGGCCGGTGTGACATCGATTATTTTTGATGAGGTCGACACGGGTGTTTCTGGACGAGTGGCCCAAGCGATTGGCAATAAAATCTATACGATTTCGCAAAAATCTCAAGTATTATGTATTACACATTTGCCACAGGTTGCAGCGATGAGTGATCACCACTACTTTATCCAAAAACAAATTTCAGATAACCGGACAACCACGACAATTACTGAACTGTCAAAATCTCAAAGTGTTGCTGAAATATCACGGATGCTTTCCGGGACCGCCATCACCAAATTAACCAAGGAACACGCCGGTGAGTTATTAAAGCTCGCGGACGAAGAAAAGGCCAAAATTAGGAATTGATGCTAACCGGGACGTCACCTGACGTTTAAGTAAGCCTTCACTCTTTAAAGTCCACAATAAAAAGGGGACCCGGTAAAAATGTCGGGCCCCCTTACAGTTAACTTGATTAATATTTTTTGATTGCCTTAATTTCAGCAATCGTGACAATTCGACTCAACCGATTGTCATCGGAAGTCAGTAAGTAACGGTCATCGGAAAGTTTTCGGAGATATCCGGACTGTTCTTCGAGTTGGTCGTTAAATTCAATCGTAATTGGAAAATGGTTTTCAAGTGTCTGCTCAATAAAATAATTCAACTGGAAAGTTGGCATTTGTTTGATTTGATGGGTATCTCTAACGATTTCGAAGAAGCGGTCGTAGTTGTCTTTGAATGTTTTGGTTATTTCTGAAAAGTAGGATTGTTTATTCTGCATGTTTGTTCACCCCGAACGTTTGTTTGTGCTTTTATTATACGAACATTCGTTCTAAAGTGCAACCCCTAATTTAAAATCCGCTCAATTTGGACCAAACAGTTCGAAGGGCTTGTCAAATCAGCTAAAAAGGGCGATAATAATGGGTACTACAAATAATTGAAGGGATTTTTTCGATGGCTAAAAGAGGAATGTTGATTGTGTTATCCGGACCGTCCGGAGTTGGCAAAGGAACGGTACGAAAAGCGTTATTTGAAGAGCCGGATGTTGACTTTGAATATTCAACATCGATGACAACCAGAAAACCGCGTGACGGCGAAAAAAACGGTGTCGATTATTACTTTGTCTCAAAAGAGCAATTCGAAGAAAATATCCAAAACGGCGAAATGCTCGAGTATGCCAAATATGTTGATAATTACTACGGGACGCCGTTAAAATACGTCAATGAGACTTTGGAATCCGGCAAAGACGTTTTCCTCGAAATCGAAGTGAACGGTGCAATGCAGGTTCGAGCAAACGTCCCCGACGCGGTGTTTGTCTTCTTAACGCCGCCGGATTTAATGGAACTAAAGCATCGTCTGGTCGGTCGTGGAACCGACAAAATGGACGTCATCAACAAGCGGGTTAAAAAAGCCGTTGGTGAAATCAGTATGATGCGAAACTATGATTACGCTGTTTTAAACGACAAGGTTCCTTTGGCCGTTGACAGAATCAAGTCAATTATTAAAAGTGAACGATTAAAAGTTGCTCGGGTCATGCCCGACTATGAATCAATGTTAGGAGATAAATAATATGTTACTTTACCCATCTGTTGATAAGCTTTTGGATCAAATTGATTCCCGGTATTCTTTGATTGCGCTTGCCAGTAAACGCGCGCATGAATTAGATTCCGGTGCAAAGCCATTACTTGATAGCTACAAGTCACAAAAATCAGTTGGAAAAGCACTGGAAGAAATTTCTGCCGGCGTTTTGAAAATTGACCCCAAAGAAAAAGATTTCGATTAGGAATTCAACCATCGGGACTGGGACAAAACATCCGTTTTGTACCCGGTCCCTTTGTGTTTGGTCCATTGATTATTGAAAGGTCTCTGCTTTTTATCTACTCAAGATTTGGTACAATAAAAGATGAAATCTGAAACGGGGTGAAAAGATGTTCCAAAATAAAAATGTCGCGTTGTTTGTGACTGGAAGTATTGCGTCATATAAATCATTGACGCTCGCTCGATTGTTGGTTAAGAATCACAATCAGGTTCATGTCGTGATGAGTGATGCCGCTCAACAATTTGTAACGCCACTGGCTTTTCAAACGGTCAGTAAGCAGCATGTCTTAACCAATGACTTTGCCAGTCCGGACCCTGCGGTCATTCCGCACGTCTACACGGCAGATCACGCCGATTTGGCAATCGTGGCACCCGCTTCTGCTAATACAATTGCTAAAATGGCCAACGGAATTGCCGATAATGTGGTGACGTCAACCTTGTTAACGATAACGGCGCCCATCTTTGTCATCCCGGCAATGAACAGCCATATGTTCGAAAATAGTGCGACGCAACGAAATATTGAGACGTTAAAACAAGCTGGGATTCATGTGATGGACCCGGCAGCCGGTTTCCTGGCAGAGGGGTATTCCGGCCGCGGCCGAATGCCCGAACCAGACGAAATCCTCACTTATGTTAATCAGCACTCACAGGCACCCACGGGACCTTTGCAGGGTCGTAAAGTTGTCGTGACGGCTGGTGGCACCCGCGAGCCACTGGATCCGGTCCGATATTTAACCAATCGGTCTTCAGGGAAAATGGGTTTTGCGGTTGCCAAGGCAGCTCAACGTGCCGGTGCCGATGTGACCTTAATTGCTGCTAATCCGACACTTGAAGCGCCTGAGGGCATTCACTTAGTCAAAGTACAAACTGCAGCGGAACTGCTTGAAGCCGTCCAACGTGAATTCTCGGATGCCGATGTTTTGGTGATGGCTGCCGCTGTTGCGGATTATCGGCCAGCAGAAGTCGTTGATCATAAAATTAAAAAAACTGCTGATAACCAAACAATGTCTTTGAAATTAGTCCGTAATCCAGATATCCTTCAAACCCTTGCACCCACTAAGCGGGCGAACCAATTGATGATTGGCTTTGCGGCTGAAACAAATGATTTAATCAAAAACGCTAAAAAAAAGATTCAATCTAAAAAGCTGGATCTGATTGTGGCCAACGACGTTTCACAAACCAGTATCGGCTTTAATTCTGACAATAATCAGGTCACTTTTTTGTTTGGAGACGGCAGGCAAGTGAAAACGCCTGTTGAAAGCAAACAAAAAGTCGCCGACCAGTTGATTGAAATAGTCGCTGAAGAATTCAAAAGCTAGCGAAAGGAGAATCTGCCTTGCAGGTTGCACAAATTATCGTTGACGTGCCAACGCGCCAAACCAATAATGCCTATAGTTATTCGATTCCGGATCACTTAGTTGATCAAATCGAGCCTGGAATGCGGGTTCAGGTTCCTTTTGGTAACCGGAAAATTACCGGGTTTGTAGTTGGCATTTCCGATGAATCCAGTTATGACGGCAAATTAAAGCCGATCGCCTCTCTGGTGGACCTTTCACCGGTCATCAATCCTGAGTTGATCGACTTGGCTTCATGGCTGGCTGACCAAACGTACTCATTTCAAATCAGCTGTCTGCAGACAATGCTTCCCGGTGGGATGCGGACAAAAAATAAAAAGAAATTAATCGCCCAAAATAGCCAGGTGATCGACCAATTCCCAGAAATATTTCACGGCCAACAAGAAATTGACTATAACCGGCAGCAATACGACAATGCAACGTTGAGCAAGATTTTAGCAGGCCAGAAAAACGGTGATATCCAAGTTGAATATGATTTGACGAACCACGCGCGGCCAATCATGCTTAAAGCCTATCAAGGTAATCTGAATGCAAAACAAGTTGATGAGGTCCGCCAAACGGTCCGTAAAAATGCGGTGGGCCAACTCAAATTGTTGTCGCTTATTAAGCAACAGCCGGATACGGTTTTTTTAGTTTCCGACTTGGCTTCAAAGGGGATTACGTCGTCAACGCTTAAAAATGCCGAAGCTAAAGGTTGGGTGGTCGCCAAATTAAAGCGACATATCCGCAATCCATTTATGCGCCCGGCTAAAAAAAGTCAGCCGTTGCAATTAAATGCCGACCAGCAGGCGGCTGTCTCTTCGATCGATGAAGCGATTGCCGCTCAAAAAGACCAAGTCTTCTTGCTCGAAGGGGTTACCGGATCCGGAAAAACCGAGGTCTATCTGCAATCGATCGCCCACGCCTTGAGTCTGGGAAGAACGGCCTTAATGCTGGTTCCGGAAATTACCTTGACCCCTCAGATTGTCGGCCGGATTCGCAGCCGGTTTGGCGATCAAGTTGCAATGCTTCACAGCGCGATGTCAAGTGGTGAGCGCTACGATGAATGGCAGCGGATTAACACCGGCAAAGCAAAAGTGGTCGTGGGTGTTCGATCCGCAATTTTTGCGCCGCTTCAAAATATCGGCTTAATTATTATGGACGAAGAACACGACAGTAGTTATAAGCAAGCCGATAACCCAAGGTATCAGACCCGAGACGTGGCCAAATGGCGCGCCGCATACAATCATTGTCCGGTTGTTCTGGGAAGTGCCACCCCATCATTAGAATCCCGTGCGCGGGCAATGAAGGGGGTCTATGAGCTGTTGAGCTTACCACATCGAATTAACCGGCAGGCACTTCCTCATGTCTCAATTATTGATATGAAAATCGAAATGGCCAAGCACCATGAAGCGTTATCGACTCAATTAAAGGATGCCATTCAAGTCCGACTGGATAAGCACGAACAAATTATTTTGCTGCTCAATCGGCGGGGGTATTCAGCATTTTTAATGTGTCGGGACTGTGGCTACGTGCCGCGATGCCCCAACTGTGATATCTCGCTGACGATGCACAAAGATACCCACACGTTAAATTGTCATTACTGTGGTCACACAGAGCCGATTCCAACCGTTTGTCCACAATGTCACAGTAAGCGGATCGGGTTTTACGGAATGGGCAGCCAGCAGCTCGAAGAACAGGTTAAAAATCTGTTTCCGACCGCGCGGGTCCTGCGAATGGATGTCGATACAACTCGCAAGAAGGGCGCCCACGAAGCCATTATTGATCAATTTGGCGCCCACAAAGCTGATATCTTGTTGGGAACGCAGATGATCGCCAAGGGGCTGGACTTCCCTGAGGTGACGTTAGTCGGTGTATTGAATGCTGATTCGGCACTCCAGTTTCCGGATTTTCGCTCCAGTGAACGGACGTTTGAGCTGCTCACCCAGGTATCGGGACGATCCGGGCGGGCGGATAAATCCGGTGAGGTGATCATCCAAACGTTTAATCCTGATCATTACGCCATTCGGTTGGCAAAAACGCAAGATTACGAGAAGTTTTACGCCACTGAGATGCGAATCCGCCATGACGGTAAGTATCCACCGTATTACTTTACCGTGAAACTGACCGGAAATTCTGCCAGTGAAAATCAGACGGTTTCCGAAATGTTTGGTATTCTGAATTTTTTAAAGAAACAGTTATCTTCCAACGCGATTATCTTAGGGCCAACCCCTAAGGTGATCACCCGGATTAATAACCAGTACTACTACCAGATTATTATCAAATATCGGAAGGAACCCAACCTTAAAGCCGCTTTGGATGACATTCTTGTCCAATCGCAAAAAAAGCAGCGGCGGGGAATTCAAATTGCGATTGATAATGAACCGCTTGATTTTATGTAACGAAAGATGAAAGGAAACGATTACTTTGACTACTGTAGTATTTATGGGAACGCCGCAGTTTGCAGTTCCAATTCTTCAAGGATTAATTGATCATCACTATGATATTTTGTGTGTCGTGACTCAGCCTGATCGGCCGGTCGGCAGAAAGCACCAAATTCAGCAAAGCCCGGTCAAACAAGCTGCCATTAAGAATCAAATCGCCGTTTTTCAACCGGACAAATTAAGTGGCAGCCCGGAAATGCAACGGGTGATCGATTTTCATCCGGATTTGATTGTGACTGCCGCATACGGTCAATTTTTGCCGTCCAAGATGCTGAATGCGGTGAAAGTGGCCGCCGTTAACGTTCACGGCTCACTGTTACCCAAGTATCGAGGTGGCGCTCCTGTGCAATACGCCATTATGAACGGCGATAAGGAAACCGGCATCAGCTTGATTTACATGGTCAAAAAAATGGATGCCGGCGATATTTTGGCACAAAAGGCCGTTAAGATCGCTGACGATGATGATACTGAATCAATGTTTGAAAAATTAAGCTTGGTTGGGCGGGATTTGTTGCTCGACACTTTGCCAAAAGTGCTCTCTGGAGACGTTCAGCCGGTTAAACAGATAGAAGATGAAGTCGTCTTTTCACCGAACATCAAGCCGGAAGAAGAGGCATTAGACTTTAATCAAACTGCCTTCATGGTCAATGCCAAAGTCCGGGCACTGCGTCCGGATCCGGTTGCTTATACCGAAATCAACGGCAAACGGACCAAAATTTGGAAGGCTGAGGTCAGCGACCAGCAAACAGATTTGGGCCCCGGTTCTGTGGTTGCCAAAGATAAGCATCATTTGTATCTAGCCGCTGGGAAGGGCACTGTCCTTTCAATTTTGGAGATTCAGCCTGCCGGCAAACCAAAGCAACAAATTACAGACTACTTAAATGGGATTGGTCAGACGCTTACCGTTGGCCAAAAGGTGATTAAATAAATGAAATATACAACAAATAATCCTCGCCAACTGGCTGTCATGACGTTGGTTCGAACCAGTAACGGTTCATATTCCAACTTACAAATTAATGCAGTCATTCAATCAACTTCAATGGGGGCAGCTGATAAAGCACTGTTTACCAACATTGTGTACGGTGTTATTCAACATCGATTAACACTTGAATATCAATTGCACCCATTTTTGCGCGACCCCGAAAAGACTGAAAATTGGGTCAAAGAATTGCTTTATACCGCAATGTATCAGCTTGAGTATCTCGATCGGGTTCCCAAACGGGCGATCTTTGATGAAACCATCAAAATTGCCAAAGTGATGGGCCATGACGGCACGCGAAGGTTTGTGACCGGCATTTTGCATCAAATGGATCGTAAGGGCACGCCAAAGTTAGCGGATATTCAAGACGAAAAGACCCGCTTATCCGTTGAATACAGTGTTCCAACCTGGCTGGTTGACATGCTGCAACAACAGTTGGGCGACAAAAAGACCACCTCGATTCTTGCATCCCTCAACAAAGCCCCCAAGCAATCCGTTCGCACAAATACGGCCAAGATCTCACGTGATCATCTTTTGGAAGACCTGGCTAAAAATGGGTTTGATGCGGAGCCCAGTGAAGTTTCAAGTGAAGGGATCATCATTAATGACGGCCAAATTGTCCATAGCGATTTCTTTGAGGACGGCTTGTTAACCATCCAAGATGAAAGTGCCATGCTACCGGTAGAGTCAATGACGATTAACGCCACCGATACGATTTTGGATGCCTGTAGCGCACCTGGCGGCAAAACCACCCAGATTGCAAGTCGACTTGACGACGGCAAGGTATTTGCGCTGGATATTCATAAAAACAAACTCAAGACCGTCATGCGAAATGCCACGCGTCTTGGCGTGTACAAGAACGTGGAAACATTTGAGCTGGATGCCAGAAAAGTTGACAGCAAGTTCGAAGATGGCATGTTTGACGCAGTCCTCGTCGATGCACCGTGTTCCGGCTTGGGTCTCCTGCGTCGAAAGCCGGAGATTAGATATGACAAAACAGTTGCCGATATTGACCGGTTGAGCAACATTCAGCTGCAAATTTTAAATGCGGTTTCTACAAAAGTTAAAACTGGTGGTACTATTACATATAGTACTTGTACGATTGTGAAACAAGAAAATCAGGACGTTATTGAGAAGTTCATTGCGGCTAATCCCAACTTTGAAGTGACAAAAACCAAGACGGAACGAAACCTTAACCCTGACAGTGACATGGTCCAAATTTATCCCGATGATTATGATTCTGACGGATTCTTTGTTTGTTCTCTTATTCGGAAATCTTAACGGAGTTGATTAACTTGCAAATTGCTTATCAGTCCTCGACCGGCAAAGTTCGTGACAAAAACGAAGATGCCGTCGGCGCATTTAAAAATAAAAACGGCTTGATTCTCGCCTTAATTACTGATGGTATTGGCGGCAATAATGCTGGTGAAGTGGCTTCTCAAATGGTTGTCAGTCATATGGGAGAAAGCTTTGAACAAACTGAGATTTCGAGCCTGGATAAAATTGAAACCTGGTTTGAAAATCAACTTGCCAAGGAAAATTCAGCCATCATTGACGAATCAAACACAGATACGCGGCTGCACGGCATGGGCACGACAATTGTGGCGGCCTTAATCGACGGTAAGCAAAGTTTGATTGCCAATATCGGAGACAGCCGCGGCTACGTGTATTCGGATGGGCAGTTTATCCAAATTACCGAAGATCATTCCTACGTCAATGAGTTAGTCAAACATGGCGACATCACGCCTGATCAAGCCAAAACCAATCCTTACAAAAATATTATTACTAAAAGTCTCGGAATCAATAATGATTCAGCAGCCGATTTTAGGCCATACACCGCCAAGCCGGGTGATCAGATTATGCTGTGTACCGACGGGCTGACCAATATGGTTGACGATGCCGATATCGAAAAAGTGTTGGCCATGGATGAAGAACTGCAGTCCAAATGTGATATGCTGATTGATTTGGCCAATGAAAACGGTGGCTTGGACAATATCACCATTTTAATTGCCCGTTACGATTCGGAGGTGGTCGCCGATGAATAAAGGCTATGTGTTAAATGGTCGTTATGAAATTATCGGCCGCTTGGGCGAAGGTGGAATGGCTGACGTCTATTTGGCTGAAGACCTTATTTTAAAGCGGAAGGTTGCCGTTAAATTATTGCGGTTGGATTTTCGAGATAATCCTAAAGCAAAGAAACGCTTCCAACATGAAGCCATGGCGGCAACACAGCTGGATAATCCCCACATCGTCGGCATTTATGATGTTGATGAGGTCGAGGGGATGCAGTATCTGGTCATGGAATACGTTGATGGCGAGGATCTCAAAAAATACATCAAGGACAACTTTCCCATTCCGTATGCAGAAGTTGTCAATATTATGGAGCAAATTTGTTCGGCCGTCAGTGAAGCGCACCGTCATAATATTATTCACCGGGATCTGAAGCCACAAAATATCCTGGTTGATAAAAATGGGTATATCAAGATTACCGATTTTGGGATTTCCCGGGCCGGATCCGAGGACACGATGACCCAGACGCGTTCGATTATCGGCTCGATTCACTACCTGTCTCCCGAACAAATCAAAGGCGAGATGGCGACTGCCCGCTCGGATATCTATTCGTTAGGAATCATCCTTTACGAAATTTTGACCGGTAAAGTTCCCTTCAACGGCGACACCGCCGTTTCGATTGCAATCAAGCATTCCCAAACTCCGATGCCATCCGTTAGAGATTTCGATCCGCGAATTCCTCAAGCCATGGAAAACGTGATCTTAAAAGCAACTGCCAAGAATCCGAATGACCGTTATCAATCCGTCAATGAATTAGCAGCCGACTTAAATACGTCGTTGGATAAATCACGGGCCAATGAAGCCAAGTTCACTGTTCCGTCCCAGAACACCGGGGTGGATGAGAAAACTCGGGTGATGCCATTTACCCCCTTAACGGATCAGGGTCAAACAGCCAGTGCCGATGCCCAAAAGCGCGAAACACCGGCTGGTCAGACTAAAAAAGGCAAAAAACCTGATAAAAAACGCCGCCGTCGAAAATGGTTCATTATTGGCGGTATCGCCGGGCTATTGGTGCTGATTTTGGCAATTGTGCTGGTTGCTTCAGCCACCGGGAAAACCACCGTTCCGGTTATTTCTGGAACCTTGGAATCTGAGGCCGAGGCTAAAATCCAGGACGCCGACCTAACAGTCGGCAGCGTCAAATATGAAAGCAGTGATAAAATTGACCGCCACAGAGTCATTAGTTCCTCACCCAAAGAAGAAACCAAGGTCAAAAAGGGCACCAAAGTCAACTTAGTGGTCAGCTCTGGGCCAAGAAAAGTCAAGGTTGACAACTATGTGGGTCAAAACTACGATGCGGTCAAACAAAAGCTTGAAGATGAAGGCTTTAAAGTGCGGAAACGAAACGCGCCTTCAAGTTCATTTAAACCCAGCAAGATTCTCCAACAGGATTTTCAATCCGGCGCACGACTGAATCCAGCTAAGCAAACGTTGACTTTCGTGGTCTCTACTGGTATTAAACAAATTACCCTCAAGGATTTAACCGGGATGACTAAGGCGCAGGTCGTTTCATACTCGAATAAAGTTGAAATTAATCCAACTTTTGACTACGTCTACTCTGATGATCAGCCAAAAGGGCGCGTCGTTCGGCAATCACCAAATGCCAATCAATCTATCCAGCAGGGCGGTAACGTGGCCGTGTGGATCTCTCGTGGACCAAAGAAAGATGATTCAGATCAGCTGAAGAGCTTTAACGTTCGAATTACGATTCCTTATCTACAGGCCGAATCCGCTAGTGCCAGCTCAGCATCGTCATTGGATCCAAGCGGCGAAGCAAGTGACGACTCACAAGATGATCAGTCCGGTTCCAATGAAAACGTGGTGCTGATTTATCTTAAGGACCATGATCACAGCTTATCGAACGTCTACAAGCAAATGGTGATTACCAAGGATACGGCAGTCACCTTGCCATTTAAGCTGACAAGTAAAGAGGTCGGTAAGTATAAGGTCGTTCGTGACGGAAAAACGATTATGCGCGATAATAATGTCACTTACGATTCACATTAATAAATTACTGCAAATTAAAGTCACTTCTCTTATAATAAAAGGGAAGTGATTTTTTTATCGAGGTGATCAGTTGAAACAAGGAAAAATTTTTCAGTCATTAAGCGGCTTTTATGATGTCCATTCGGAAGGAAAGATTTATCGAACGCGGGCCCGGGGTAATTTTCGCAAACGCAAGATTACACCACTGGTCGGCGACGACGTTGAATTTCAAGTCGAAGATGACGACAAGGGATACATTCTCAAAATGCTTCCCAGAAAAAACGCGTTGGTCAGACCGCCGATTGCCAATATCGATCAGGCGATTGTCGCAACTGCCACGACACAACCAGAGTTTTCCAGTAACCTATTGGATCGGCAGTTAATTGCCCTGGAAATTGGCAAGATCAAGCCAATTATTTATTTCACCAAAACAGACTTATTGGACGACAAGCAGTTGGACTACTTTAAAGCGTTAGCGGCTGATTACGCCAAGATTCCTTATCAGGTTATTTTGCCGGATCAGGCATTTGATGAAAATTCATTGGATCATTTACGCCAATTGTTTTCAGGAAAAGAAAATGTGATAATGGGACAGACCGGTGCCGGCAAATCGACGTTGCTCAATCACCTCGCTCCGGATTTAAATTTGGCAACGGGCGAGATCTCCACCGCTTTGAATCGGGGCAAACATACGACTCGAAAAGTGGCCCTTCTACGTGTCAATGACGGCTTTATTGCGGACACACCGGGATTTTCATCGTATGATACGTTGGAAATCGATTACCGGGAACTGGCGAACTATTTCCCTGAATTTAAGCGGGCATCTGTTAAATGTCGCTTTAGGGGATGCGTCCACGTCAACGAACCCGACTGTGAGGTGAAGCGACAAGTCGCTGCCGGAGACATCATGTCGAGCAGATATGAAAATTATTTGCAACTGTACACCGATATTAAAAATCGGAAACCAAATTATAAAAAGTGAGGAAGTTAATTATGATTAAAGTTGCACCTTCAATTTTGAGTGCTGATTATGTCAATTTGCAAAAAGATGTTGAAATGGTCGATAAGGGTGGCGCAGAAGTGCTGCATATTGACATTATGGATGGTCAATTTGTACCCGCTCTTTCCTATGGCCCCGGCTGGGTCAAAGCCATTCGCCCAATCACCGATATGGTCCTTGACGTTCACATGATGGTTCAATCACCAGAACGCTTCGTGGACCAATTCGCTGATGCCGGCGCTGATATTATCGGCGTTCACACTGAAGCGACGCCACATATTCACCGCGCTTTACAGATGATTAAGAACAAGGGCGTTAAGGCAGAAGTTGTCATCAACCCAGGAACCCCTGTTTCAGCCATTAAGCCGGTCTTGTATATGGTGGATCAAGTCTTAGTGATGACGGTTAACCCTGGATTCGGCGGTCAAAAGTTCCTGCCGGAAACCGTTAAAAAGATTGCCGAATTAAATGAAATTAAAAAATCAGAGGGCTTGAACTTCGACATTGAAATTGATGGTGGCGTCAACGATCACACTGTTGTTGGTGCTTATCAAGCCGGTGCAACGGTTGCAGTTGCCGGATCCTATGTATTTGATGCTGATGACCCGGTTAGTCGAATCAACGCGATAAAGGATGCTACAAAATAAATGAAACGATTAAATCTATTGGTCGGCGGTCCGATTGACCTCTGGCCTGATGAATTGAAAAACGGACAGGTTAGCGGCGACTGGATTGGGATCGATAGAGGAAATCTCCATTTAATTGAAAAGGGGATTGATCCCTTGGTAGCGATTGGTGACTTTGATTCTTTGAAACCTGAAGAATTGCAGTTGGTTCGCGACCACATCTCAGATATCCGCCAGTCAATTCCTGAAAAAGATGACACTGACACGCAATTGGGATTAAAGGTTGCCTTGCAGGAATATCACGCGGATCGTTTGGATATTTATGGTGCCACTGGTGGCCGCTTGGATCATTTTCTGGCGAATCTGTGGATGGTCCTGGAGCCACGGTTTAAACCTTATGCACCAAAAATTCGCATGATTGACAAGCAAAATACCCTGACCTTTTTTCTACCCGGAGACTACCAGATTCAAAAAGAAGCCGATAAAAAATATTTGGCGTTTGTGGCATTGACACCGATGGATCACCTAACGCTATACGATGAAAAGTATCGTTTGGATGATTACCAGGTCAAACACCCGATGTCGCTTGCCAGCAATGAATTTGTCGGCGAAACTGCCAAGTTTCAATTTGGCAGTGGGGTCATGTGTGTGATTCAAAGTAAGGATATTAACCGGTTTAATTAATACTGAAAATCAAATTTGTGACATTATTTGGCTGCACCAGCTCGTTGTTGGTCAGTCAAAAAAGGATTGAGTCATTCTCACGGAAATGTGAGGTTGACTCAATCCTTTTTCATTGTAATAAAAAAGATCGATCATCATCGATCCAAGTTATTGCTATACACGGGTTACTTTACCTGATTTAAGGGTCCGAGCAGAAATCCAAACCTTCTTAGGCTTGCCATCAACAAGAATCCGAACTTTTTGCAAATTTGGCTTCCAGCTGCGACGACTTGAGTTTAAAGCGTGTGAACGTTTGTTACCAAAGTGGGTACGCTTACCATTAATAAAATCCTTTGCCATGGGTAACAAATCTCCCTTCTCTTCGATTTTAGTGTTAAATGTCTGTTTCATTACACTAGAATAATTTATCATAGATACATTGATATTGCAATACTTTTCTTTCAAGTAATTATACTTGACAGCTCTTCAAACACTGACGAGATTACTTTGGTTTTTGGTGTTATTGTGGTAATATTAACTATCGTTAATAGGTAAATAGAAAATTAAGGAGGCTGCTACAGATGGCCGTCAAAATCAAAACAAGATTTGGAACAGTTGATATCGACAACAACGTGATCGCAAATGTTGTTGGCGGTGCTGCGACCGATAATTACGGAGTAGTTGGCATGGCGAGTCGCAACCAACTTAGAGACAACGTCAATACCATTTTAAATCGTGAGAACTACTTTAAAGGCGTCGTTGTGAAACAACACGACAATGAAATTGAAGTGAATGTGTATATTATCGTTGCCTACGGGAATAAGATTTCCGAAGTTTCAAAAAATGTTCAAGCAAAGGTTAAGTATAACCTGCAAAGTATGCTTGGCGTATCTGCAAATTCGGTCAATGTAATCATTCAAGGCGTTCAGGTAATGAACGACTGATTACTGAGTGACCAAGGAGGACAAGTAGTTGAAAGTTACAGAAATTACCAACACCGAATTTACGGCAATGGTTCAAGCAGCCGCAACTAAATTAAATAAAAATGCTGATTTTATCAATTCACTCAACGTGTTCCCGGTTCCTGACGGTGATACCGGAACCAATATGAGCCTCTCTATGGCCAGTGGATACAAGTACGTGAACAAAGATACCAGCCAGAAGGTTGGCGACCTCTCCGGCGCGCTTGCAAAGGGATTATTGATGGGGGCCCGGGGAAATTCCGGTGTTATTCTATCACAAATCTTCCGTGGCTTCTCCAAGTCTACAGAAGGCAAACAAACCCTGAGTGCACAAGACATTTCCGATGCCTTTATTGCCGGGACGGAGATTGCTTATAAATCTGTTATGAAGCCAACTGAAGGAACCATCTTAACCGTGGTTCGAATGGCTGCTTCCGCTGGTAAAAAGACAGCGGCGACGACCAATGATGTGGTCGCCGTCATGGACGCCATTTATGAGGCGTCCAAAAGCGCTCTAGAAAAGACCCCTGACTTACTGCCGGTTTTAAAACAAGTTGGCGTCGTCGATTCAGGCGGTCAGGGACTTGTTTTTGTACTGGAAGCATTCGATGATGTTTTAAACGGCCGAGACGAATCCGAATCCGGAGACTATCAGCCAAATGATGCCGAGATGAATCAGATGATTAAAGTGGCCGATCAAAGTGTACAAAGTAAATTAAATCCTGAAGATATTGTTTATGGTTACTGTACCCAAATCATGGTTCGAATTGGGAAAGGCAGAGAAGTCGATCATCAATTTGATTATCAGACTTTTTACGACTACCTCGCCAAGCTCGGTGATTCACTTCTGGTCATTAACGACGACGATATCGTGAAGGTTCACGTCCACACCGAACATCCTGGAAAAGTCCTCGCTTGGGGGCAGGAGTTTGGTGATTTGGCAACCGTTAAGGTCGATAACATGCGACTTCAACAAGAAACAATCATCGAAAATGATGATGAAACCCCTGATCAGGATGATTCACCAATCCAAAGAGCTGAAAGTATCAGTACCCAGCAACCAGTGTCAGATACAGCTATTATTTCCGTTTCATCTGGTAAAGGGTTGAATGAGTTGTTCCAAAGTTTGGGTGTCAATTACATCGTGAGTGGTGGTCAAACAATGAATCCCAGCACAGAGGATATTGTTAATGCCATTAAGAATACCAATGCTAAGCAAGCCATCGTTCTGCCGAATAATAAGAACATCTTTTTGGCAGCCGAACAAGCCGCAGAAGTTGTTGATATCCCGACAGTAATTGTCCATTCCAAGACAATTTCACAGGGAATTACGGCAATGCTTGGATTTAATCCTGAAAACTCACTTGAAGACAATCAAAAGGCAATGGAAGACAACTTGCCAACTGTTAAATCAGGACAAGTGACGACTGCGATTCGGGACACCAAGATCAACAACTTGGAAATCAAGAAGGATCAATTCATGGGAATCGTAGACGGCGATATTTCAACTGTCGGCGACGACCTGGTTGAAACAGCCATTCAAATGGTTCAAAAGATGCTCGACGAAGACAGTGAAGCCATTACCATTATTTATGGCGATGGCGCCGATCAAGCACTAGCAGAAAAAGTTCAAGACGGTATCTTGAAGTTGGATGATGAATTGGAAGTTGAAATTCATGAAGGTGACCAACCGGTTTACCCATTCTTAATTTCTGTCGAATAAACAACTTGGTAAAAGTTTGGTCAACGTGGCCAAACTTTTATTTATCTCTAGTAAAAAAAGGGGGGATAACATGGCCAGCTTAAGTGATTCAGTTGCGGTTCTTAAAGGGGTCGGCGAAAAACGATTAACAGCTTTAAACAAGTTGGGAATTAATACCATCAATGACCTTTTGACCTATTATCCCAGACGTTATGATGACCTCTCGCTCAAGGATCTTAAAACCGCTGTTGATGGGCAGAAAGTCACCGTTAAAGGGACGATTATCAGTGAACCGACGGTGACCTTCTTCGGACGTCGACGAAGCCGGTTAAGTCTGCATTTAAAAATTAATGATGATATTTATACCGTTACCTTCTTCAATCAACCGTGGCTGAAAAAGCAACTTGAACTAGCCGACCAGGTGATTATTTTTGGAACCTATAGTCGCGCCCGGAATCAAATTCAAGGGATGAAGATTTTAAGCGGTGAGCGAAATGACACCTACGACTCCATTTATCCAAGCAATAAAGAGGTCAAGCAAAATACCATTAAGCAGCTGGTAAAATTAGGTTTTGACACGTATGAGGATCAGCTGGTGGACATCATTCCACAGTCATTAAGGGAAAAATACCGACTGGAATCGTTTCACGATACGATTAAAAATATTCATTTTCCAGACTCGCCAATTGCTGCTAAAAAAGCGTTTCGAACCGCTAAGTTTATGGAGTTTTTCTTATTCTCAATGAAAGTTCAGCTCTTAAAACAAACCCACCGAAAGCCCGACCCTGAGGCTAAGATTACTTATGATTCAAAGCTTCTTGACACTTTTACACAACAGCTCAAATTCAAGTTGACTGACTCCCAACAAAAAGTAGTTGGTGAAATTTTGGCGGACATGGCCCAACCCATTGAGATGAACCGGCTTCTTCAAGGTGATGTCGGAAGTGGCAAGACCGTGGTTGCCGCAATGGCAATTTTAGCCGCCATTAGTGGCCATAAACAGGCGGCTATTATGGCTCCTACCGAAATTTTAGCAGAGCAGCATGCCAACACATTTGCCAAGTTGTTTGCCGGTCTCAACGTTAATATTGCGTTATTGACTGGAGCGACTACCGGACTGGCAAGAAAAGCGATGCTCCCTAGGATTGCCGATGGCGAAGTGAACCTGATTGTGGGGACTCACGCGCTATTTCAAGACCAAGTTGACTACCACGACCTTGGATTGGCCGTTATCGACGAACAGCACCGGTTTGGCGTCAATCAGCGTCAGGCACTGCGGTTAAAGGGCCACAGTACGAATATGCTGGCAATGACGGCCACACCGATTCCGCGGACGTTAGCGATCACCATGTACGGCGACATGGACGTATCCGTCATCGATCAGATGCCACAGGGCAGAAAGCCGATTAAAACAACTTGGATTCCCTCGGCTAAGACCGATTCTGCGTTACGGTTTGTCAAAAAACAGCTGGATTTAGGCAATCAGATTTATGTGGTGACACCTTTGATTGAAGAGTCCGAAGCCGTTGATATGAAAAATGCCACGGCAATCTTTGAACGATTTAAAGCCATTTTTGAGCCCCAGTATGCCGTTGGCCTGCTCCATGGTCAAATGAGCGATCAGGAAAAAGACCAGGCTATGCAGGACTTTAAAAATAATCAGTTTCAAGTCATGGTGGCAACCACGGTGATCGAAGTCGGCGTCGACGTCGCCAATGCCAACACGATGTTGATTTTTGATGCCGACCACTTTGGCCTGGCACAATTGCATCAGCTTCGTGGCCGGGTTGGCCGCGGGTCGACTCAGGCCTACTGTATTTTGATTGCCGACCCGAAAAATGAGATTGGCAAACAGCGAATGACGGCAGTTGCCAGCAGTACCGACGGCTTTTTCTTATCCCAAAAAGATTTGGAGTTGCGCGGCCAAGGCGATATCACCGGCAATAAACAATCAGGGATGCCCGATTTTAAAGTCGGCGATCCGGTCGGTGACCTGAACATTTTACAAGTCGCCAACCAGGAAGCCCAGAGCATCACGATTCACAAGAATTGGCAAAAAAAGCCAGAAAATGTACAATTAGCACAGTATTTAAAATATAATCAAACGATCACGACTGATTAAAAAATAGGAGTTAAACATGAAAATTGCAGTTGACGCTATGGGCGGCGATTATGCCCCAAAAGAAGTTGTTGAAGGAATTGAACTGGCTCGAGATGCTTATCCAGACGTTGAATTTCAGTTGTTTGGTCAAACCGACCAGATCAAAAAGTACTTAAAAAACGATGATCACATTCAAATTATGCAAGCCGATGAAGTCATCGAAATGGGTGACGAACCGGTAAAGGCCGTTCGCACCAAGAAGCAATCCAGCATTGTCTTGGCTGCGACCGCCGTTAAAGAGGGCACTGCCGATGCATTTTTCTCAGCTGGTAACACGGGTGCCATTCTGGCCGCTGGCTTGTTTATCGTTGGCCGGATTAAAGGAATTGACCGACCGGGTTTGACGACCACGCTGCCGGTAATCGCTGAAAAGGATCAGGATAAATTTGTCATGATCGACGTTGGTGCCAATGCGGACACCAAAGTTTTAAACATTTATCAGTACGCTTTGATGGGTAAGTATTACGCCCAAAACGTCAACCAGGTGGAAAATCCCCGGATTGGCTTGTTAAACAACGGAACCGAAGCCGATAAAGGTGATATGAATCACCGCAAGGTCCACGATTTGCTGGCAGCGGACAAGGATTTAAACTTTGTTGGGAACGTTGAATCTCGTGAACTCTTAAACGGTGTCGCCGACGTGGTTGTGACCGATGGCTTTACCGGCAATGCTGTTCTCAAGAGTATTGAAGGAACCGCTTTGTCAATGCTGAAGTTAATCAAATCAACCATTATGTCAGACGGAGCCAAAGCCAAATTCGGGGCGTTAATGCTCAAAGATGCCTTCCACAAAATTGGCGGTTCCATGGACTACTCACAATACGGCGGGGCAGTCTTGCTGGGGGTTAAAGCGCCGGTTGTTAAAACTCACGGCAGCAGTAAAGCCGATACGGTTAAGAACACCATTGGGCAAATTCGCCAGATCATTTCATCAAACATGATTCCCGATCTTGACCAATACGTGAGCGACCACGCCGAAGCGTTGAAGCAGATAAAAGAAAGTATCAAAAGCACTAAATAGTTGATATAATGGTAACTAGCAAATTAATTTTATGGAATAGGTGTTTATCAAATGGATAAAGATGCGATTTTTAACAAGATAGCCGACCTTGTGGCTGACGAATTTGATGTCGACCGCAGTAAAATTACCGGTGACTTAAATTTCAAGAACGATTTGGACGCAGATTCAATTGATTTTGTTGAATTTGTCCTGGACCTTGAAGACACGTTTAACGCAGAAATTTCAGATGAAGATGCTGAAAAATTAAACACAATTAATGAAGCAGTCGATTACGTTATGGCCCACCAATCGTAATCACCACGATGAATTGAAATTATTTCAGTATTGATATAATTTCAATTTTTTACTGTTATTCAAGCATCATTTTGGAGGTATAAGGTTGATAAAGGGTTTAAATGAAATGTTAAAACAAGATTTTGACATTCATATGAATGATCAAGATCTACTTGATGAGGCGTTTACACAGGCTTCATACGTCAATGAACACCGCGGCGAAGGATTGAAGTTTTACGAACGCTTAGAGTTTTTGGGAGATGCGGTTTTGCAGCTCATTGTTTCCGATTATATCTTTAAACGCTATCCGAAAATGCCGCAGGGGCGATTAACTCGGTTAAGAGCAGCGATGGTTAACGAACAGAGTTTCAGTACATTTGCTCGAGAGTGTCATTTTAACCGTTATATTCGCTTGGGCAGGGGCGAAGAAAAAGCCGGCGCCAGGGATCGAGATTCGCTTCTCTGTGATATTTTCGAATCATTTGTTGGCGCTCTTTATTTAGATCAGGGGCAAGCTGAAGTAACCCGGTTCGTTCAAAAAGTGATTTTCCCAAAGCTCGACGAAGGGATGTTTGCGGAATTTTTTGACCATAAGACGGAATTACAAGAATTGGCTCAAGCAGACGGCCCGGTTGATATTGATTACGAACTAGTCGATGAATACGGACCGGATAACGACCGTTCGTTTAAGGTCAACGTGGCTATCGATGGGAAGCTTTATGGCGTCGGCATTGGCCACTCCAAAAAAGGTGCTGAACAAAAGGCCGCGCAACAAGCCTTGAGCCACTTTAATACAGAAGGAGACAATCTAGTTTAGACTGGAGAATTCATGTGCAACTTAAATCCATTGAAATTGTAGGTTTTAAATCTTTCGCAGATAAGACCACCATTAAGTTTCCTGGTGGAATGACCGGAATTGTCGGCCCTAACGGGAGTGGTAAGAGTAATATTGCCGAATCGATTCGTTGGGTAATGGGGGAACAATCTGCTAAAAATCTCCGTGGATCGCGGATGCCGGACGTTATTTTTTCCGGCGCTGCTGATCGACGGTCTTTAAACATGGCCTCAGTGACCCTGATTCTTGATAATTCGGATCACTATATTAAAACGCCGTTTGATGAACTCAAATTATCCAGAAAATTATTTCGAAATGGCGACAGTGGCTATTATCTAAACGAAAAGCAGTGTCGTTTAAAAGACATTACCGATTTATTTATGGATACTGGAATTGGTCAGGGGTCGCTTTCAATCATCTCCCAGGGAAATGTTGAAGAGATTTTTAACAGCAAGCCTGAAGAGCGCCGTTCAATTATTGAAAATGTCGCCGGCGTTTATAAATATAAGCAGCATAAAACCACCGCCCAAAAAGAAATCGATGAAACGTCGGATAATCTGAACCGGGTAGAAGACATCATTCACGAACTCAAGGGTCGTTTGGCACCACTTGAAGAACAAAGCAGCCTGGCCACAGACTACTTGGATCAAAAGAAACGACTGGATCAATTGGAAAAACAACAGTTGATTTTATCCACTCAACAGGCTATGTCTGATGCCGGCCACTTTAAACAGGCGGTTTCCGAAAAGTCTGATTTGGTTAACAAACTTTACGCCCAAGTGACGACCAACGAAAATTCACGCGATAAATTAAAAGCGACTTTGGCCGACAATCGAAGCCAAGTTGATCATTTAAACGATGAAATTTTGGCAATGACTGAAAAAATCCAGTCATTGAAAAGTCAGCACCAACTGTCAGATCAGGAAAAGAGTTTTAAAAATGCTGATTTGAAACGGATTTCTGAACAAATTAAACTCACTGATAAACAAATCGCCGATTATCAGGTCAAGTTAACTCAATCCGTGGATGCCGGCAAACGCATCAAAATTAAAATTGACAATAAAAATAAGCATTTCGCCGATCTTTCCGAACAAGAAAAACAAAATAGCGTTTCTGTAATTGAATCTGAAATTGATGACTTACGGAATCAATACGTTGATTTGTTGCAGCAAAAAACCGACATTAAGAACCAAATTACGTTGAAAAGCCACGATGATCAGCAGTTTACGGAACGTCTGAATGCGCAGCGTGAGCGAATTTCAAAGGCCGAACATGACTTAAAACAAGCCCAAGACGAGCTAATTGCAAAGCAGGCTGACCTCAAGGATACTCAGGCACAACTCGCTGAAATCGACAGCCAGCTGGCAGATTTGACGACCTTATTGACCACCCGTCAACAAGAAGTTGACAGTTCGCAGGCAAATTGGCTGGCAGCACTCAAGGTGGCCGAACAGGCAAAAGCCAAGGCCAACTCACTGAAAAGTCTCCACGATTCATATCGCGGCTTTTATCGTGGTGTCGCTAATTTACTGAAACACAAGAATGAATTAACCGGCATTATGGGCCCGGTATCTGACTATCTGGAAATTGATGACCGTTACGTCAAGGCGATCGAAACTGCCTTGGGCGGCCAGGCTCAACACGTCATTTCAACTGATAATCGAGCAGCGTCAGCGGCAATCAAATTTCTGACCAAGAACCGATTGGGAAGAGTGACCCTTTTGCCGGTTTCCACTATCCGCAGTCGTCATTTAAATAGCGGGATTGTCCGCTTGGCGGAAGAAGTAGCCGGATACATCGGTGTCGCCAGCGACCTGGTGAAAATGCCTGAGAATTTGACTCGGATTAAGGAATTTTTGTTGGGCACCACAATCATTGCCGATAATTTGGACAATGCGATCCAAATCAGCCGCAAGATTAGTCAAAAAACGCGCGTCGTGACTTTGGACGGTCAAGTGGTCAATGCCGGTGGTTCATTAACCGGTGGTGCCAATCGAAATGACAATCAAGGAGTTTTGGTTCAAAAAAACGAATTAGAATCACTTGAAAAGTCCACTGCTGAGATGGATCAAAAACTTGCTGAAAAAGAAACCGCTCTTAAACAGGCAAAAGCTGAATTAGCCAAAATATCAGCTTCACATGAGCGTGGTCAGCAAAAGCGGTTCGAATTTCATCAGCGAGTTCAAAGCTTGAAGAGTCAATGTGACAGTTTGCAGAATGCGGTCTCGACAAAACAACGTGAATTAAAGACGCTTGAACTGGCAATGAAAAATGCTGCTTCACAGCAGTCAACCAGTGATGAATCTCAGCTTAGTCAAAAACAGGCAGACATTGAACAAAAACTGCAGCAGACCAACAACCAGCTTGACGAAAAACGTGTTCAGCTGGCGAACGTGAAACAATCCGCCGAAACGTTTGCCACCCAAAAGCAGGCGCTTCATGAAGAAATTGTGGTTGAGCAGCAAAAATTACGTCAACTGCAAGTCGACCAAGCTGCCCTCAACAAACAAGTTTCGAACCACCAGACCGATAAAGCCGGCTTGTTGAAGCAACAACATCAACTTCAAGAAGAACTGAGCAAGCAAGTCGATTCCGGCAGCTTAAACGCCGAAATTAAACAATCAAGCCAAAAACAAACTGCTTTAAATCAGCAGCTTCAACAACTTAAAAGCAAGGTTGAAGCCGGTTCAACTGCCGTGGATCAATTAAACCAGACGATTCAAGATGAACAGATCAATTTAAACAATGCCAAGTACGAACTCAAAGCTGCTCAACAAAAATTGGCTAAGAATCAACAGAATTTAGATGCCAATCTGGCCAGCTTACAGGAACAGTACCAAATTCAAGTTCAGGATTTGAATAATCCGGACTGGAATTGGGATCCACAACAACTTGCCGGACAAATCAAGATGCTGCGGACGGGAATTAATGAAATCGGTCCGGTTAACGTTGGCGCCATTCAGGAGTTTAAGGCCGTTTCACAACGCTATGATTTCTTGATGAAACAAAAGCAGGATCTTCTGGATGCCAAGGATCATTTAATGGCAACCATGCAGGACATGGATTCAACCATTTCCAGCCGCTTTAAGGATGCCTTTGACAAGGTTGGTCGTGCGTTCGGCCAGGTTTTTGTCGACATGTTTGGCGGCGGCGAGGCCAAGTTGGTCTTAACCGATCCTAATGATCTGCTTAATACAGGAATTGAAATTATGGTTAAGCCGCCTGGCAAGAATTATCGTAATTTGAACCTGTTGTCAGGTGGGGAAAAGGCATTGACAGCCATCACGCTGTTATTTGCGATCATCAAGGTGCGGCCGGTACCATTCTGTATTTTGGATGAAGCCGAAGCGGCACTGGATCCGTTTAACGCCGACCGATTTGCCAAGTACCTCAAGCGGTTTGGTGATGAAACCCAGTTCGTTGTGATTACCCATCGAAAAGAAACCATGATTTACGCCGATCAGCTGTATGGGGTTACCATGCAGGAGTCTGGTGTTTCAAAAGTCGTAACCGTTAATTTGGATAATTTAAAAACAGAGGTGAGTTAATTGGGTCTTTTTGATATATTTAAACGTCGTTCCAAGAAAAATGAAGAAGAAATCAAAAAAACAGCAGAACCAGCTGAGTCAAAGCAGGATCAAGACAATGCATCAACGACTCAAGAAAATCAGTCAACAACTGATGAGCCATCAAAGCAAGCAGATGCGGACCAAGGTTCAACGACCACTGATGTCGACCAAACTCAATCCGAAACACCAGCCGAACCGACTGAGCCTAAAGAATCACAAGCTGAAGAACCCGTGCAACAGCAGCCGAGTGAGCCAGAAACGCCTGATGATTCCAAGCAAGCACCACAGTCTGTTGAAAAGGCTGAACCAAAGATAGCCAACCATGAGTCTGAGGATGAATCGCTAACAGAGAAAGCCCCGGAAGAATCCACGGGCGCTGAGCCTGAGGACAAATCCGTCCCGGATGCTGTCGAAGAAAAGCCAGAATCAACTACGCGGCAGTATGAAAAGGGTCTGGAAAAGTCCCGTTCGTCATTTGGCGCCAAATTAAATGCCTTGTTGGCTAATTTTCGACATGTCGATGAATCATTTTTTGATGATCTGGAAGATATGCTGATTGAATCAGACGTTGGCTTTGAAACATCTATGAGAATCGCTGATGAATTACGTGATGAGGTTAAGCTTCAAAACGCCAAGAAACCCAAAGATGTTCAAAACGTGATTGTTGAAAAGCTGATTGATTTATACGATAAGGCCGGTAACGGCGAAAACGCCGAGATTAACATGGCCAAAAGCGGCCCAACCGTTATTTTATTTGTTGGTGTCAACGGCGTCGGTAAAACGACAACCATTGGTAAAATGGCCAATATGTACAAACAGCAGGGTAAAAAAGTTGTCCTGGCTGCCGCCGATACTTTCAGAGCGGGGGCCATCGAACAGCTAAACGTTTGGGCAGAACGAGACGGTGTTGACATCGTTAAAGGAAAGGCCAAGAGTGATCCGGCATCGGTTGTATTTGATGCTGTTAAAAAGGCCCGGGATGAGAACTATGATATCTTGATGGTCGACACGGCCGGAAGACTTCAAAATAAGGTCAACTTGATGAACGAATTAAGCAAGATGAAGAAGATTTTGACCCGTGAAATTCCTGAAGCCCCTCACGAAGTCCTTTTGGTGTTGGACGCAACAACTGGCCAAAACGCGATGACCCAAGCCAAAATGTTCAAAGAAGCTACTGACGTTACTGGAATTGTGCTCACCAAGTTGGACGGAACTGCTCGTGGTGGAATTGTTTTGGCAATTAGAAGTGAGCTCCATCTGCCAGTCAAATACGTCGGCCTGGGTGAAAAGGTCACTGATCTAAAGCCGTTTGATCCAAACGACTTTGTCTATGGGCTGTTTAAAGGATTGATTTCAGAATAGCCTTCTCACAATAAACATTGACTGAAGTTGTATAAATCGGTAATCTATATTACGTATCGAGTCTCAAAGGAGCGCGTCGACATGGAACTTGAGAAAAATAATTACATTAACTCGTTGTTCGAATTTTATGAACCGCTGTTAACCAAGAAGCAGGCGAATTATATCGAACTGTACTATGCTGACGATTACTCACTTGGAGAAATTGCTGAAGAATATAACGTCAGCCGGCAAGCCGTTTACGATAACATTCGCCGCTCGGAGAAAATCCTCCAAGCATACGAAGATAAGCTCAACTTGTACCACAGCTTTGTCGATCGCAATGACAAGTTGGACCAGATCCAATCATACGTCGAACAAAACTATCCTAAAGACGAAAAGCTGAATTCAATGATCAGCAATCTCGAAACAACTGAAGAACAATGAAAGTGGTGAATTAATTGGCTTTTGAAGGATTAACCGAACGTTTACAAAATGCCATGAAAACGTTACGTGGCAAGGGCAAGGTCTCGCAAGCAGATTTGCGGGCAACCATGCGAGAAATCCGTCTGGCTTTACTCGAGGCCGATGTTAACTTCCAGGTCGTCAGAAACTTTGTCAAGACCGTGGAAGAACGTGCCAACGGTGCCAAGGTGCTGGAAGGCTTAAATCCATCTCAACAAATCGTTAAGATTGTCGATGAAGAATTAACCAAGACCATGGGGGAAGAAGCCGTTCCCCTCAACAAATCCGAGAAGATCCCAACAATCATTATGATGTCGGGGCTTCAAGGTGCTGGTAAGACGACAACTGCCGGTAAATTAGCATTAAAATTAAAAAATGAACAAAATGCGCGGCCACTGTTAATTGCCGATGATGTGTATCGACCAGCTGCCATTGACCAATTACAGACGGTCGGACAACAAATTGACGTACCCGTTTTTCAGCTCGGAACGGATGTTGATCCGGTTGAAATTGCCAAACGTGGGGTTGAAAAAGCCAAAGAAGACCACAACGACTACGTGATTATTGATACCGCCGGTCGTCTTCAGATCGACGAGAAATTGATGGGCGAATTAAGCGACATCAAGAAAGCCGTCAGTCCTGACGAAATTCTGTTGGTAATTGATGCCATGACGGGTCAAAATGCCGTTGCAACCGCCGAAGGTTTCAACAAGACGTTGGACGTTACCGGTGTGGTTTTAACCAAGTTGGATGGCGATACCCGTGGTGGTGCCGCGCTTTCAATTCGAGCAGTGACCGACAAGCCAATCAAGTTTGTTGGTCAAGGTGAAAAGATGACCGATTTGGACGTCTTTTATCCTGACCGAATGGCTTCTCGAATCTTGGGGATGGGTGATATGCTTTCACTTATCGAAAAGACGCAGCAAGAATATGACGAAAAACAAGCTCAGGAACTTTCGGAAAAAATCAAGGAGAATACCTTTGACTTCAACGATTTTCTTGATCAGCTAAGTCAAATTCAGAAAATGGGCCCACTGGATGAAATCATGAAAATGATTCCTGGGATGGCTAATAATCCAGCCCTCAAAAATGCCAACATGGATCCCAAAGATATTGAACATCTCAAAGCAATTGTTTATTCAATGACCGATCAGGAACGAACCGATCCAGATGTTTTAAATCCGTCTAGACGACGTCGAATTGCCCGAGGGTCTGGTCGGCCAGTTCAAGAAGTCAATCGAATGATTAAACAGTTCAGCCAAATGAAGACCATGATGAACAAGGTGTCGAAAGGCAATATGTCCGGAATGGAAAACATGATGAACAGTACCGGAATGGGCGGTAAAATGTCCAAGCTGGCGATGAAACAGTTTAGCCGCAAGATGAAGAAAAATAAAAAGCGCCGGTTAAAGAAAAAACGGAAGCGCAAGTAATTTTCTGACAAGATTTAACACTAATACACCAATTATTTGCTTAAAAGAAACCACAAGTTATCAATAGCCAAGCCATTTTGACGGTGTAAAGAAAAAAACCTTTACAACCATTCAAATTACTGGTATATTATTAATCGTTAAAACATTACAGGAGGTAAAAGCATGTCAGTTAAGATTCGTTTAAAGCGCATGGGTTCAAAGAAGCGTCCATATTACCGTATCGTTGTTGCCGATTCACGTAGTCCTCGTGACGGCCGTTTCATCGAAAACGTTGGTACTTACAGCCCATTAACTCAACCAGCCAAGGTGACTCTTGAAGAAGAATCAATCATGAACTGGTTAAACAATGGTGCCCAACCATCTGATACTGTTCGTAACATCTTATCAGATGCCGGCATTATGAAGAAATATCACGAAGCTAAATACTCAAAAAAGTAAGTGAGTGATTATCATCATGACAAGTATTGATGGTTTAATTAATAAGATTATCTCACCGTTAGTTGATTATCCTAAGGATATTGAGATTTCGCATAACGAATCCGATCGTTTTATGGAATATCATTTACGTTTGAACGCAGATGACATTGGTAGAATTATTGGAAAGCATGGCCACGTGATTCAAACAATCAGAACAATTGTTTACAGTGTTCCGATTGAGGGCCAAAAGAAAGCTCGTTTGATCGTCGACGATGAGAAGCAATAAGGGTTCTTAAGCGAAACGTTTGTTTTGTTTAGGCCCTTTTTTCTTGTTCTAAAACTACGATGAATAAAGCTGGAGGAAATAGTTGATGGATTATTATAACGTTGGAAAAATTGTCAATACTCAAGGCTTAAAGGGAGAGGTTCGGGTGATCTCGACGACTGATTTTCCTGATAAACGGTTCAAAATTGGCAATACAGTTTACGCAAAACTACCTAATAAGTCCGGTTTAGTCACGTTGGTTATTGATGGCGTTCGAAAGCACAAGGGCTTTATACTCCTGCATTTTAAAGATCACCCATCCATTAATGACGTTGAATACTTAAAACCATCAGAATTAAAGATTGACGACAGTAGTCTTTCCAATGATGACCTCAAACCGGGCGAGTATTACTATCATCAGATTATTGGCTTAACGGTCGTTGACACTGATGGCCATCCAATCGGGACGATTAAGGAAATCCTGTCTCCTGGGGCCAATGACGTTTGGGTCGTGGAACGGGCTAACCAAAAGGATCTTTTATTACCAAAGATTGATTCTGTCATTATTGACGTCAATCTGGATTCAGGAACCGTTACAGCTGACGTTCCGGAGGGCTTGGACGAATGAGAATTGATGTTTTAAGCTTATTTCCGGAAATGTTTACTGCCCCAATGCACGATTCAATTATTGGCAAGGCGGTTGAAAATCACATTGTTGATCTGAACGTCACCAACTTTCGAGCATTCACCAAAGATAAGCATCGTCACGTGGATGATTACCCATTTGGCGGTGGTGCGGGTATGCTGCTGCAGGCCCAACCGATTTTAGACGCCTATGATCACACTAAACAGGTGGCTGAGGCTGCTGGTTATCCAAAGGGCAAGGTGATCTTAATGGATCCGGCCGGAAAACCATTTAAGCAACAAGATGCCGAGCTGTTATCACATGACGAACATCTGACATTTATTTGTGGTCACTACGAAGGTTACGATGAACGGATTCGATCGATTGTGACCGACGAATACTCATTGGGCGATTTCATTTTGACTGGTGGCGAATTACCCGCAATGGTGATGATCGACGCAATTTCGCGTCTCATCCCCGGCGTTTTGGGCAACAACCAATCCAGTGTCGAGGAATCATTTTCAACCGGTCTGTTGGAAGAACCCCAATACACGCGTCCAGCTGAGTTTAGAGGAATGAAAGTTCCTGAGGTGTTGATGAACGGGGATCACAAAAAGATTGCCCTGTGGAATCAAAAAGAAGCCCTAAGGCGGACTTACTTGCGCCGACCGGATTTGATCGACCATCGAAGATTAACCAGCACGCAAAAAAAGCTGCTTGCCGATGTTCGAATCGAAGAGGAAGAACGCCAGGCTGCCAATGCAGCTGACAAGAAAAACACCTTTACAGACAAGTCATAATTGTGGTACACTAATTTTTGGCGCAAGCCGCAAAACAACATTCCGCTGTCATACAAGATAATGAATGTTAGTGAAAGGAAGATTTGTTTATGCGACAAAATCAATTGATCGAAAGCATCAATGAAAAGCAACTACGTAATGACATTCCTGATTTCCGTGCTGGAGATACTGTGAAGGTTCACGTTAAGGTTGTCGAAGGTACCAGAGAACGTATCCAGTTGTTTGAAGGCGTTGTTATCAAACGTAAGGGTTCAGGCATTCAAGCAACCTACACTGTTCGTAAAGTAAGTAACGGTGTTGGTGTTGAACGTATTTTCCCACTTCATTCACCACGAGTAGAAAAAATTGAAGTTGTAAGACAAGGTCACGTTCGTCGTGCCAAGCTTTACTACTTACGTGACTTGCAAGGTAAGGCTGCTCGTATTCGGGCCTCACTTCGTGCACGTTCGTAATCACAACAAAAAGGTTGGATCAGATTTTCTGATTCGATCTTTTTTTGTATTTACTTATAGGATTTATTAAATTTTAAAAGGTTAATTTCTGATAAAGACTCACCAGATTTCTGGTTCAATCAGCGGATATTCGCTAGAATAACGCTAATTCATTTTTTATGAATGAATTAACGAAAAAATAGGTAATTATCAGCACATCCGGCGTTTATTTGCTATCATGGTAATAGTGCTTGTACGCGATTACATTGTTGAGGATGGTGGCTATGGTTGAGTTAACTAAGGATCAAAAAAATATTAACTGGTATTTGAAGTATCTCAAAAGTGATCGCAACTATTCTGCGGATACCATCCAAGCGTATCAGCAAGCCATTTCGGACTTTGTTGATTTTATTGCGGAAGTTCCAGAGGATCAAAAGCAATTGACCGAAGTCGACGCTTTTGATGTTGAGTCATTTCTGACGCATTTATACGAAAAACAATACGCCAGAAATTCAATCGCCCAAAAAGTTTCAGCCTTAAAGTCCTTTTATGCCTTCTTGGTCAAAAGCGACGTTATCAGCAACAATCCTTTCGAATACGTTCATCTAAAGACCAACAATCGCAGATTACCCCGATTTTTATATCAGGATGAAATGCGGGCATTGTTTGACGGCGCCAAGCAAAATTCGGATAAACGGCTTGGACTTCGTAACTTGGCGGTATTAGAGACGTTGTATGCGACTGGGATTCGGGTGAGTGAATGCGCTGGGATTCAATTAAACGACATTGATTTGGACAACCGAACCATATTGGTCACCGGAAAGGGCAATAAGCAGCGCTATGTCCCGTTTGGTGAATACGCGCAAAATGCAATTGAAGCCTGGTTAACAGACGGCAGAACGCAAATTATGGCCAAATACAAGCAGGTCCATTCGTTTCTGTTCGTCAATCATTACGGTCGGCCACTGACCGCTCGGGGAATTGAATACATCATGGATGAGATCGTCCAAAAAAGTAGTCTCACCACTAAAATTCATCCCCACATGCTGCGCCACACGTTTGCGACTGAAATGCTCAATAATGGCGCCGACATGCGGTCGGTACAAGAACTTTTGGGCCACAGCAGCCTATCAACAACCCAAATTTACACACACGTCACAAAATCACATTTAATGAATGATTATAAGAAGTACTTCCCACGGAATAATGATTCGTTAAAATCTAATTAAAAAGGGGTATATTATGCCAATCAAATTTGAAGCAACCACCATCGTCGCCGTTCGTCACAACGGACATCTCGCAATGGCCGGGGACGGTCAGGTCACTATGGGTGAAAAAGTCATTATGAAGGGAACCGCACACAAGGTTCGCCGGATTTACAATAACCAGGTCGTTGTTGGGTTTGCCGGCAGTGTTGCCGATGCCTTCAACTTGGAAGAACGGTTTGAAAAAAAGCTGAGTCAATTTGACGGTGACTTAAAACGATCCGCAGTTGAACTTGCTCAAGAGTGGCGCGGTGATCAACAACTTCAAAAACTCGAAGCTTTGCTGATTGTGATGAACGACAAGGACCTGCTCTTAGTATCAGGCCAAGGTGAAGTCATCGAACCGGACGATGATATTTTAGCAATTGGATCTGGTGGCAACTTTGCGCTGGCCGCAGCAACCGCAATGAAACATCATGCTCAAAATATGAGTGCCAGAGAAATTGCCGAAGCTGCCATTCACATTGCCGGAAACATTGACATCTTCACCAACCAAAACGTCATTTCTGAAGAATTATAGAGAGGAATTTAAAATTGACAGAATCTACTCAAACACCTAAAGAAATTGTCGAAGTTTTGGACCAGTACATTGTCGGCCAAAACGACGCTAAAAAAGCGGTCGCCGTCGCCTTACGCAACCGGTACCGCCGAATGCAATTATCCAAAGAGATGCAGGATGAAATTTCACCTAAAAACTTGTTAATGATTGGACCCACCGGTGTCGGGAAAACAGAAATTGCCCGTCGGTTGGCCAAAATCGTTAATGCACCGTTTGTTAAAGTTGAAGCAACCAAATTTACCGAAGTCGGCTATGTTGGTGGCGATGTTGAATCAATGGTTCGCGACTTGGTTGAAAATGCGATTCAACTTGAGCGGGCTGATCAATACAAACAAGTTCACGTGGAAGCCGAAAAAAAGGCCAACAATGAATTAGTCAAGCTCTTGGTCCCAGCAAAGAAAAAAGAAAATCGCCAAAATGAAATGCAAAATCTGATGAATATGTTCAGCCAACTTCAAAACGGTCAGGCGCCCACTCAAGACAATACCGACCAAGAAGAAGTCACCGACGATGTCCGTGAAAAACGAATGTCAGTTGCCGAAAGACTACACGCCGGCTTACTTGAAAATGACCAAGTCGAAATTGAAATGGACGATCCTTCCCAACAACTGTCCGGTCAAAATACGATGCTCAATCAAATGGGCATTGATTTAAACGATACCTTATCCGGTTTGATGCCCAAGAAGAAGATCAAGCGAACGGTTCCCGTCAGTGAAGCCCGCGAAATTTTGACTCGTCAGGCTTCTGAAGCACTGATTAACAAGGCTGATTTATATCACAACGCCATCGTTCGCGCTGAAAATACCGGGATTATTTTCATTGACGAAATTGATAAGATTGCCGCCGGCAGATCTCAAAACAGCGGTGAAGTTTCTCGCGAGGGTGTTCAACGAGACATTCTGCCAATCGTTGAAGGGTCTCAAGTCAACACCAAATATGGGGCAGTCAATACCGATCACATGTTGTTTATCGGCTCAGGAGCCTTTGCTGAAAATAAACCATCCGACTTAATTCCTGAACTGCAGGGCCGTTTCCCAATTCGAGTGGAACTCAAAGATTTGACCAAAGACGACTTTGTGCGTATTTTGACTGAACCAACCAATTCGTTAACCAAGCAATACATGGCTTTGATTGGAACGGATAATATTAAAGTGACCTTTACCATCGAAGCGATCAACCGAATTGCTGAAATTGCGACTGACGTCAACCACAACACCGATAATATCGGTGCCCGTCGCCTGCACACAATTCTTGAAAAGCTGCTCGAAGATATTTTATACGAGGGACCTGACATGCAGATGGGCGATATCACGATTACTGAGAAGTATGTAGACGATAAAGTCGGCAAGCTCGCTCAAAATAAAGATCTTTCGCGTTACATTCTTTAATACTTGGAGGCAGATGGCAGGATGATTACATTAAAGAATCAGTATTTAACCGTTTTAATCAACGAGTTGGGCGCCGAATTAACCAGTGTCAAGGATTCGGAGGGTATCGAGTACATTTGGCAGGCAGATCCGACGTACTGGAAACGCCACGCCCCCATTTTGTTTCCAATTGTTGGTCGACTTAAAGATAACCAATACCAATTTAATTCAAGGACGTACGACATGACACAACACGGATTTGCCCGTGATCACACATTTGCGGTTGAATCTCAATTACCGACCAAAGTGTCTCTGGTCTTGAAATCAAATGAAGAAACCCTGGTGAACTATCCTTTCAAATTTGAATTGCGGGTGATTTACGAACTGGTGGACCACAGCTTAAATGTTAGCTTAAACGTTATAAACCCAACTTCCGAAACACTGCTTTTTTCAATTGGTGCTCATCCCGGGTTTAATATTCCCCTGGTCGAAGATGCCGGCAGCTTTGAAGATTACTTTGTGCGGGTTGCACCAAAGAAGGCATACTCTCAGATACCGTTAAAACCGCCGTACAGCGATCCTAACGATCGTCGGGAGATTGACCTAACCAAGCCGCTATCTTTGAACCACGAGCTGTTTAATAGCGATGCAATTGTCCTTGACCTTAATCGTCAGGAAACAACCGTCATGCTGGCATCCAGCGTCAACGATCACGGAGTTTCGCTCACCGTGGAAAACGCACCTTACGTCGGCATCTGGTCACCTTATCCAAAGAAGGCCCCATTTGCCTGCATCGAACCTTGGTGGGGACTGGCAGATACGGTGGACGCCAATGGCAAGCTGGCAGATAAATTTGCCATTAACAAATTAGCCGGGCGCCACGCGTTTGCGGGGAAGTACCAAATCAGTTTCTTTTAGACAAATCAGGTTAATTTAATAATAGTGAGTCAAAAAAACGGGTGATTCCGATTAAAGAATCACTCGTTTTTAGTTAAATTAATCGTCAGTTAATTATTTTCTTTTTTCTGCCGTAACAGGTGACCGAGCCCAAACGGCACCATACTTTCGGTACCGTTTCGAATACGACTGATGTTGGCCCTGTGACGGTAGAAAATAAAGACGGTGAGGATTGCAGCCAGAATGCTTAAAAAAACATCGTGGGTGAAAAAAATTGCGATGGTCGTTAAGGTAAAACCAACCATACTGGCAAGGCTCACCATGCTGGTCAAAAGGATTACCAAAACCCAAATTGCGAGTGCCAAAAAGAAAAAGGCCGGTTTGTAGGCTAAAAGCATCCCTGCACTGGTAGCGACCGCCTTGCCACCCTTGAATTTATCAAAAATTGAGAAGGTATGGCCTAAAATTGCGGCCAGTCCAAATACCAGTGGACTGATGGTATAAACGTGAAAAAAAGTTGGCAGCAGGGTTGCCACGGCACCTTTTGAAATATCCAGGGCCATGACAACGGTTCCGGCAATTGGGCCTAAAACCCGATAGGTATTGGTCGTTCCGATATTTCCGGAACCGTGTCGTCGAATGTCGATGTGAAAGAAAGCTTTGCCGATCCACACACCGCTGGGAATTGATCCCAATAAATAAGCCGCCACTAACATTAATATAACTTGTTCAACATTGTTAATCATCCTAAACCTCACAGTAATCAAGCTTAATAAACTTCATAGCGTTTTTAATTCTAGCATGATAATTGCATTGCGCCAACAAAATTTCGTTTCCATAACCGCAAAATTAGGTTATTATGAAGTAGATTGCAAAAAAAGGAGTCATAACGAATGGTAAAGCAAAAGCAAAAATATGATGATTCCTCGATTCAAATTCTTGAGGGACTCGACGCAGTTAGAAAGCGTCCCGGAATGTATATCGGTTCCACAGACTCACGCGGATTACATCATCTTGTGTATGAAATCGTTGATAATGCTGTCGACGAAGTCTTGGCCGGTTACGGGGACGAAATCCAAGTTACAATTCATAAAGACAACAGCATTACCGTTGTTGACCACGGAAGAGGAATGCCAGTTGGAATGCACGCTTCAGGGAAACCAACTCCTGAAGTGATTTTGACGATGCTTCACGCAGGTGGAAAATTTGGCCAGGGCGGCTACAAAACTTCCGGTGGACTACATGGGGTTGGTGCCAGTGTTGTTAATGCCTTGTCAACTTGGCTCAAAGTGGTCATCGTTCGTGATGGCTATAAGTACGAAGAAGATTTTAAAAATGGCGGCCATCCGGTTGGCACATTAAAAAAGTTGGGCAAGACCCGCGACCATAGTGGGACGACGCTGACATTCAAGCCGGATCCGACGATTTTTACCAGCACCGTTTATAATTTTTCCATTCTTTCCGAACGGCTCAGGGAGTCAGCCTTTCTTTTGAAAGGGACCAAGATTACGCTGACCGATGAACGAACCGATCAGGAGCAAGAAGAAGTCTTTCACTATGAGGAAGGCATCAAGGAATTTGTCCAGTATTTAAACGAGGACAAACACACGCTGGGCGATGTCATGTACTTTGATGGTAAGAGCGAAGGCGTGGAAGTTGAGGTTGCCGCTCAGTATAACGACGGCTACTCCGAAACCATGTTGTCTTTCGTCAATAACGTCCGCACCAAAGACGGTGGAACCCATGAAGCCGGATTAAGAAGTGCCTGGACGAAGGCTTTCAACGATTATGCCCGCAAAGTCAACATGCTCAAGGAAAAAGATAAGAATCTTGACGGAAGCGACGTCCGGGAAGGTTTATCGGTCGTTCTCTCATTGCGGATTCCAGAAGAAATTCTTCAATTTGAAGGCCAAACCAAGGAAAAGCTGGGAACGCCAGAAGCCCGTTCCATCGTTGACAACGTTGTCAGCGAGAAGCTGGGTTACTATTTGATGGAAAACGGCGAGTTTGCCCAAACGCTGGTCCACAAAGCGCTAAGAGCCCGCCAAGCCAGACAGGCTGCCCGTAAAGCCCGTGATGAAACCCGGAGTGGCAAACGTCATAAGAAACAAGAACGACTGCTTTCAGGAAAATTGACCCCGGCTCAATCAAAGGATTATAGCCGCAATGAGCTTTTCTTAGTCGAAGGAGATTCAGCCGGTGGATCCGCCAAACAGGGCCGAGATCGTCGTTATCAGGCAATTTTGCCGCTTCGAGGGAAAGTCTTGAACACCGAACGGGCCAAGCTTCCCGAAATTATGAAAAACGAAGAAATTAACACGATGATTTATACAATTGGCGCTGGAGTGGGTGCTGATTTCAACATTGACGACGCCAATTACGATAAAATTATCATTATGACCGATGCCGATGATGATGGTGCCCATATCCAGATTTTATTGTTAACTTTCTTCTACAAATACATGCGGCCAATGATCGACAATGGCCGGGTGTTTATTGCCCTACCACCGCTATATAAGCTGCAAAAAGGTGCCGGTAAGAAGCTGAAGGTTCAATATGCTTGGACCAACGAAGAGCTCAATCAGGTTTCCAAAACCTTTGGTAAGGGATACAGTCTCCAACGATTTAAGGGACTGGGTGAAATGAACGCCGATCAACTTTGGGAAACCACCATGAATCCTGATACCAGAACGCTCATCCAAGTTCGAATTGATGATGCAGCCTTAGCTGAGAAGCGGGTAACCACGTTAATGGGCGACAAGGTTGAACCACGGCGAAAATGGATTGAGCACAACGTCAAATTTAACCTCGAAGAAGACGGCAGTATTTTAGATAACACAAACGATTAGGGGGCGCGACTAAAAAATGAGTAAAATTGAAAGTTTAACCCTCGAAGACGTGATGGGTGAACGATTCAGCCGATATTCCAAATCCATTATTCAAGAACGGGCTCTCCCTGATATTCGAGATGGGTTAAAGCCTGTTCAGCGACGGATTTTATATGCGATGAATAAGGATGGCAACACCTTTGATAAGGCCTTTCGTAAATCCGCAAAATCCGTCGGAAACGTCATGGGTAATTTTCATCCCCACGGGGACAGTTCAATTTATGAAGCGCTGGTTCGAATGAGCCAGGACTGGAAGGTTCGAGAACCGTTAATTGAAATGCATGGTAACAACGGTTCAATGGATGGCGATCCGCCTGCAGCGATGCGGTATACCGAAGCTCGCCTGAGTAAAATTGCCAGTGAAATGCTGCGGGATATTGAAAAGGATACCGTTGATTGGGTATTGAACTTCGATGATACTGAGTATGAACCGGTCGTTTTACCTGCACGATTCCCGAACTTACTGGTCAACGGCTCAACCGGAATTTCTGCCGGATACGCCACGGACATTCCGCCGCATAATCTGGGAGAAGTCATCGACGCTATTTTATATCTTCAAAAGAACCCGAACGCGACTTTGGATGACCTGATGCAGTTTGTTAAGGGGCCTGATTTTCCAACCGGCGCGATCGTTCAGGGCATTGACGGAATCAAAAAGGCTTACGAGACGGGTCATGGCAAAATTGTTGTTCGGTCAAGAACGTCAATCGAACCGCTGAAGGGCAATAAATCTCAAATTGTGATTACCGAAATCCCTTATGAGGTGAATAAGGCCCAATTAGTAAAACGGATTGACGAAATTCGTTTGAACAAAAAGGTTGACGGTATTTCTGAAGTCCGTGATCAAAGTGATCGAAACGGTTTGAGCATCGTCATCGAATTAAAACGCGACGTCGACTCAACCGGGATTTTGAACTACTTATTCAAGAATACCGATCTACAAGTCTCCTATAACTTCAACATGGTCGCAATTTCTCACATGCGGCCAGAACGGCTGTCGCTTAAAAAGATATTGGTGGCTTACCTGGAATTTCAACAGGAAGTCATCAAAAAACGAACCCAGTATAACTTGAAGAAAGCCCAGGACCGGCAACACATTGTCGAAGGGCTGATTCATGCGTTGTCCATTTTAGATAAGGTTATCAAAACCATCCGCGCCAGCAAAAACCGCAAGGATGCCCGCGATAATTTGGTTAAGGAATATGGCTTTTCTGAAAAGCAATCAGATGCGATTGTCGCCTTACAACTTTATCGTTTAACGAACACAGATGTCACTGAACTTGAAAATGAGCACAAACATCTCTCCGATGAAATTAACAAGTTCAACAAGATTCTCGACAATCCTAAGGAGCTTAACCGTGTCTTGGCCAACGAATTAAAAGCCCTGGCGAAAACCTATCGGAATGCAAGACGGACCGAAATTCAAGCTGAGGTCTCCGATATCAAAATCAATACAGACGTGTTGGTTCCCGATGAAGATGTCGTTGTCATGGTCAGCCACGATGGGTACATTAAACGAAGCAGCATTCGTTCATACAAGGCCTCGACTTCCGATGACGGACTCAAAGACGAAGACTACCCAATTTTTATGGAGCAGTTAAATGCCCGCGATCACTTGTTTATGTTCACCAACAAAGGGAACCTGATTTATCGGCCAGTGTTTGAAATCGCTGATGCCAAGTGGAAAGAGACCGGCGAGCATATTTCGCAAACCATTGGTCTGGATCCTGATGAAGAAATTATCGGGACGTATGCCTTTAATTCACTCAAAGAAAACGGCACTTTCCTAATTGCCACCGATGATGGGCACATTAAGCAAACCGGTTTTGAATCTTTGACGCCAGGACGAACGTACAAGAAACACGCTTATACCTATGAAAAGTTAAAAACACCGGATTCTCGAGTTGTTTCAATCGAGTATCTGCCAACGCCGGAAGCTGCCGGCCAATTACTCCTGATTTCTAAAAACGGCTTGGCGCTTCGCTTTGATGTTAACGCAGTTCCAGTTAACGGCGGACGCACAACCGGCGTAAAATCAATGGGGCTCCGTGGTGATGATAAGGTTACCAATCTACAACTGGTCAACGAAAACAGTGTGATTGCCCTTGTGACTCAGCGCGGTTCGTTCAAGAAGCTGGCCATCAAAGAAATTCCTGCCACTTCCAGGGCACGAAAAGGTGTCATGATTCTACGCGAGCTAAAGAGCAATTCCCATCGGATTGTTGATTTTTGCACGATCGAAAATGATGACCAACCACTTGAGGTGCGGACCGACCATCATCGTATTCATGATATTTTGCCAGCCGACTATTCGTTTGGCGGCAGATACTCCAATGGCTCGTTTGTCATTGATGTTGACAGTGAAGGGACACCCGTTTCCATCCGGCCAAAATTGACAGACTTATCAATTGATTAAATTTTTATCATATCAATTGATTGTGGTTGTAATAAGAATTATCATAATAGCAGTATCCTGTTAATTATTTAATGGTCTATGTGACCGATAAGGAGAGACTGAATGAAAACCACTCAGGAAAATATTTTCGCATCGAAGACATTGTCGTATTTTCTCCAGTTGTCTGAAACCATGAACTACACTCAGGCGGCTCAGATCTTGGGGATTACCCAACCGGCACTGACCCAACAGATTAAGAAGCTTGAAAAGACGATGGGGACGCCATTGTTCTATTCGGTCGGCAAGAAATTACGCCTGACTGATGCAGGTTTGATTATGTTAAAGACAACCCGTGAGATTTATGATTTGTTAAACGATGCCAACGACCAAATTCAACAAACCACCAGTTCAACAACCGGCCAGGTTAATCTTGGAATCCTGGCATCAATTGAGACAAAGGTATTCGAAGATTTCGCGCTGGAATTGTACAAAGACAATCCGGATTTGGAAATTAATTTCCATATGTTAACCAGAAAAGAAATCTGGGAAAGCTTGGAAAACAACCGCATCGATTTGGCCATCATGTATTTGCCTGATGAATCGATCAAGAATTGGAAACCATACAGTTCCAAGAAGATCATTTCAGATGATTTGTTGTTTATTCATCACAATCCCAGCTTGGCAAAGAAAAAGCGTGTTCGCCTAAAGGATGTCAACGATCGCCCTTGGGTGATGTACCCACAGGATTACTATTTGAACCAAACGCTTCATGAAGCGTTCAAGAATCAAATGGTTGATTGGCCAAAGGTGGCCGCACGTTACACGATGCCCGAACAAATCTTGAAATTTGCGATTAATTCTCACACCAACACCGCTTTACCAAATTCATTTATGCTCAACATCGATTTGAAGAAGTTGACCGATGACGATATTTGGGTAACTGAATTGGAGCCAAAGGTCAAATTTGATTTGAATTTTGTTTACCGTAACAAGAAAAACGAAATTCCAAGAATTGAACGCTTCTTGGAAAAGTTCGATGAATTTCTTGCTGAAAAAGATTATTTAACCCGCTTGGGAAAATAAATCATAAACTCAAAGGAGATAATTTTAATGAGTAAAGAATTAGTTTTTGGTCACCAAAGTCCAGATACAGATGCAATTGTTGCTGCCAAAGCATTTTCGTACCTTCAAAACCAATTAGGATATGATACTGAAGCAGTTGCTTTGGGCGAACCTAGTCCAGAAACCGCCTTTGTATTGAACTATTTTGATGAACCAACTCCTCGAATCATCAAAACCGCTAAAAATGAGGTTGACTCAGTCATGCTGGTTGACCATAACGAATTTCAGCAAAGTGTCAGCGACATCAAAGATTTAACCATCACTCACGTCGTTGATCACCACCGAATTTCAAACTTCCAGACTGATCAACCACTGTACTACCGTGCCGAACCAGTTGGCTGCTGCAGTACAATTATCGTTAAGATGTTTGATGAAAATAAGATTGAAATTCCGGTTCAATTAGCAGGATTGATGCTCTCAGCAATTATTTCAGATACTTTATTGCTGAAGTCACCAACGACAACTGAAGAAGACAAGATTGCCGTTAAGACATTAGCTGAAATTGCCGATATCGACTACGAAAAATACGGTGTTGAGATGCTTAAAGCCGGCACCAACGTATCTGCAAAAAGCGACCAGGAATTAATCGATCAGGATGCCAAATCATTCACCATGGGTGGTAAGAGTGTTCGAATCGATCAAATCAACGTCGTTGAATTCAGCGAAATTGATGCTCGTAAAGACGATATTGAAAAAGCCATGAAAGCAGAATCTGCTGACAAGGGCTATGATTTATTCCTAGTATTGATTACCAACGTCTTAAACAGTGATTCTAAGATGCTGGTTGTGGGTGATCCGATTTCAGCTGTTGAAAAAGCATTCAACGCTAAAATCAGCAATAACACCGTATCGCTTCCAGGCGTTGTTTCCCGTAAGAAACAAGTTGTGCCACCGTTGACTGACGCCTTAAGCTAATTTGAAACATTGTGCGGTTATGACTAATTAATGATTGGTTATGACCGTTTTTGTTTACATTCATTATCAAAATCCTTATAATGAGTGAGAGATTAAGTTGTGTGCAATTTAATAAGCTCGTGATGGAGGGTTTAAAATGGATAAAGAAGACCTTAAAAACAAGTTAACACCGGAACAATACGCGGTCACCCAGCAAAAAGCGACGGAAGCGCCTTTTAGTGGTGAGTATGACGACTTTTACCAAGATGGCATTTATGTTGATGTCGTGAGTGGCGAGCCACTATTTTCGTCGACTGATAAATACGATGCCGGTTGTGGTTGGCCATCATTTACCAAGCCAATTGATCAAAATAACATCGACAATCATATGGATTTATCCCACGGCATGATTAGAGAAGAAGTTCGTAGCAAAACAGCCGGTTCCCACTTGGGCCACGTCTTTTCCGACGGCCCCAAAGAAGCTGGTGGCCATCGTTTTTGTATCAATTCTGCAGCCCTTAAATTTATCCCGGTTGATCAACTAGAAGCCAAGGGCTACGGAAAGTATCGGCAACTATTTAACTAAATTTGAATTGAGGTGTCCATTAATGGAAGATACAGCAATATTTGCAGGCGGTTGTTTTTGGTGCATGGTTAAGCCGTTTGACACAATGCCCGGAATTAAACAGGTAATCTCGGGATATACCGGCGGCCACGTGGCCAATCCAACTTATGAGCAGGTTGCCAGTCACACGACCGGACATACAGAAGCCGTTAAGATTATTTTTGATCCGGAAGTTATCAGTTACAAACAGTTGGTTGAGATTTATTGGCATCAAACCGATCCAACGGATGCCATGGGGCAATTCCAAGACCGCGGAGATAACTATCGACCGGTTATTTTTGTCAAGGATGAGGAACAACGAAAGATCGCCGAGGCTTCCAAGCAGGCCTTGGCTGATAGCGAACAGTTCGATGCGCCAATCGTCACTTCGATTGAAGATGCCAAGCCATTTTATCCAGCGGAAGAAGAACACCAGGACTTTTACAAGAAAAACCCATTGCGTTACCAAATGGAAGAAATGGGCGGCCGAGAAAAATTCATCAAGAAAAACTGGCAACATCAATAATGGCTTCAGGACAGCCACTCTCCATAAGGGGAAGCTGTCTTTTTGTTGTCTGGTGAGAGGAGAAACTGATGGTTGAGTGGTCTCAAGATCAAATTAACGCATTTCAAACAACTTTATTGACCTGGTACGACCAACATAAACGTGATCTGCCTTGGCGACAGGATCACGATCCGTACCACGTTTGGGTGTCTGAAATCATGCTTCAGCAAACCCAGGTTCAAACCGTCATCCCGTACTATTTACGGTTTATGAAGCAATTTCCCACGGTTCAATCCTTGGCAGAGGCTGACGAAACGGATTTGATGAAGGCTTGGGAAGGCCTTGGCTACTATTCTCGCGCGAGAAATTTACAAAGAGCCGCCAAACAAGTGGTGAATGACTACCATGGTCACTGGCCAGAAACAGCGTCCGAACTGCAGGATTTAAGTGGCATTGGCCCATATACTGCCGGCGCGATTGCCAGCATTGCCTTTAACCAGCCAGTCGCAGCGGTAGACGGCAACGCATTTCGGGTGTTTGCCAGGCTGTTGGAAATTGACGATGATATCGCCAAACCACAGACACGAAAAATCTTTGAAACGGTCATCAACCGACTGATTTCAAAAGAGCGTCCTGGCGACTTCAACCAGGCAATTATGGACTTGGGGGCCAGCTATATGACTGCGACGAATTTTGATTCCAGCAATTCACCAGTTAAAGCCTTTAACCAATCGTATTTGGATGGGATCGAGTCCAAGTACCCGGTTAAGACCAAGAAGAAGCGACCAGTGCCTCACAATTATTTCGGGCTCGTCATTCGATCATCTAAGGGGTATCTACTCGAAAAACGACCGACAAGTGGCATTTTGCCAAACTTTTGGATGTTTCCGTTGTATGATCAACAAGCACTCATCAAAGAAAAAGCCGATTCTCAAGCACAATTAATTCAACGCTTGGAAAAGCAATTACAAGCGGATTACCAACTGTCAATTCAACTCCACAAGGTTGCAGGCAAAACCGTGAGCCACACCTTTACACATCAAAAGTGGCTGATTACGTTATTGGAAGGCGATTTGTCAGCAACAGCCGATTTGAGTTATTTTCCAGGAAAGTGGATTCAAACGACTCAGTTTCCAAAAATGGCCTTCTCAAAAGTTCAGTCAAAAATGTGGGAAGCCTATCAGAATCAACGATTATCTAAAAAATAGAAACGAGTAGGCGCACTTTTAGTCTTGTTCCGGACCTCCTTGTACAGTTAGGTTAAAACATTGGTTTGGTAATGAAAAATTGGATTATTCAAGCAAAAAAATGCACCCTCGGGTATTTTGACTTAGATCAGGGATCACAAAAAGATATTTTAAATATAATTGATTTTAGATGGTTGCTAAATTTTAGATAACTGGCAATGGAGATGTTGAACAATGAAACCTAATTATGAAGTGATGACTAAGTTAGAATTAATGGACGCTTACCAAGAGAAGTTCCATGAAGCGTTCCCTATCCGGATGGCTGGGGACGCATTAATTCAAATGCGACAAGCGTTAAAGACTGGTAAGCCTTTCAAACCCATATACGATGACGATAAAGTATACTAAGCATTCTGGATGTTCTACTAACCCCATTACGGAATTTAATCGTCACTTCGTTTTATGCAACCCATCAAGGGCGCGCCGCTGCTTTGTGTCAATGATGTGTGTATACAACCCAGTGGCATTCGTTGAACTTTGGCCAAGTTGGGTTGCGACCAGATGTTCATTATTAGTCTCCAAATATAATTTGGAAGCCAGTGTGTGCCTTAACTTATGTGGTGTAATTCGCACATGATTAAACGCCTGCGAATATTTTCCGACTAATAGCTCAACGGTGGCAGTTGAAATCCGCCTTGGCACCTTTGCCCCTTTCGTCAAAAAGAGGGCAGGGGTGTCTTTTGTGGCCAGGTAACGATCTTTTCTGATCTCCAAGTAAGCTTGAATATAGGGGAGCACCCAACCGGCGATCGGCACCAAGTCACGTTTGCCGCCTTTACGACGGACAGAGATTGTCGCTTTTTTCAAGTTCAAATCTGAGACGTTCGCGTTGGCAAGTTCAGAAACTCGGATGCCGGTTCCAAACATCAATGCATTAATTGCCGTATCACGTTCCCGGTCCCGTTGATATCGGTGCAGTGTTTGCGGATTTTTGATGGTTGTTGGATAGGTATTTTGAATAAAATCGAGAAATTGAACGTCAACATTTCCCAGCATTAATTGATCTTTAATGTTATTTGCCCGAGTTTGATAAGTTTCGTTATCGGGAACCAAGGCGATTTTCTTCATCACGTTTCGGTAGAAATAAGGCTCACCATCGGCGTTTTCAGTTTCCTCAGTCAGATACCTAAAGAGCGCTGAAAGTGCGTTCAGAGACCGGTTAACGGTTCTGTGAGAGATGGTTCCTTGAGGGTTGGCTGCCGTTTGCTTACCGCGATTCAATAAGTACGATTTGTAAAGCTCCATGTCTTGTTTTTTGAAGTGTTCAAGCGTTGAAAGCGGGACATCTTTAGTCTGATTGACTGAGGTGATATTAGCATCAATCATCCAGGTAAAAAAGCGATGAAATTCGTTTAGGTATTGGTACAAAGTCGCGGGGGACAGCGGTACGGTTGACTTATCAAGATAGTATTCGTTGATATAATCAGGCATCTTGGTCAGCATTTCCTGATTATGATGTAAATATTGATCGTGATTCATGTTAAACTCCTTAATTAAATTAATCGATAAAATACTTGAATTTTGGTGGGGCTGTTTTTAAAATAAGTGTAACTTAATAAAATCTGTATTTTATTAAGTTAATTATAGCATATTCAGGCAATATCTTTGACCTAGCAGGTACAATGTTTAGAATAATAAGTTAATCGTATTAATCAACATAAGGCGATGTCAATATCTCAACCGACAAAATTAAGGGGGGGCTTCTAGAATGGTTGATCTGAAATTGATTCATAAAGTTCAATTAGGTATCTTAGCAAATGTCGCTTCAGTAGCCGCAAAACATCATCTACAATTCTTCTTGACTGGAGGCTCCGCAATCGGTGCTATCCGTCATCATGGTTTTATTCCGTGGGACGACGACATTGATATTGGATTGTCGCGCACGGATTTCGAAAAATTCCTGCAGGTTGCACCAGCTGAGTTGCAGTCAACGGGCTATTTTGTTGAAGAAAACCGGCTTGATCCGCAATTCGAATATGATTTTGCCAAAGTCATGGCCGACGGAACGCGAATTTTGGAACACGGCCGTGAAGAAGCCAAAGTGCGCAATGGGATTTTTATTGACGTGTTTCCGTTTGACCGGATGCCGAATAAACGCAACCTGCAGCAGTCTCAGCAACAGCAGTTAACTGCTATTCTTAACGAAATCAGAAAACGCTTTTATCCGGAACAGTATCGTGGCCAAGTCATTGATTCCAAGTATTCGCATTTGACGTTAACTGATTTGTACAATAGTCGATTCAATCTAATGACCAAATATAACGGTCATCCAGAATTAACATTAGCCAATATGTCATCACCATATGCATATGGCAAAGAAATCATCAAACCACACGAACTCAATCAGGTAATTACCGTGCCGTTTGAAAATTTGCAGGTGCCAATTCTAAAAGATTATGATGCGTATCTGACCAGGTTGTACGGTGATTATATGAAATTACCACCGCTTGAGAAACGCATTCAGAGACACGTTTTAAAAGTCAAAGTGGATAATCATCAAGCGAGTGCCCAAGCTCAACCGGAAAATAATTTTGAGCAAGCTGCTGGGTAAGTTGGTTATCCACGTCATCAAACAAAAAACGATTGGACGATAACTGCCATTAAATGAATGTGGCAGCTTTATCTCCAATCGATTTTTTCGTTTTTTGACTACTTCGTATAATATATATTATGTAAAGTAGAAAATGAATTAACAAGCTAACGTCTTTTGAGAGCCCCCCGCTTCTTGTTATCTCCTGTTGCGTCATCTTGTTAATTCGAAATTATTATGAGTTTAATTTCAAATCAAAATACGCTTGGAATTCCTCCGGAGCTCGTTTTTGCTCAAGTCGAAATACTGGCAGTTCTGCTGAATTTTGTAATTGAGATTCCAACATAAAATAATAGCGGAAATCAACATGTTGATGCTGTCCCTCATGCTTAATCGGATTTGCGGGAATCTGGATCAAATTGACATCAATTAACTGCCCGGTGCCTGCTTGAACCATGAGTCCAGTTTCTTCATGAAACTCACGCACGGCACAGACAATTGGCAGCTCGCCAGGTTCGACATGGCCTGCCGGCAACAAAATCGTGTGCAAGTATGGATGACGAATAAAAATTCCTTTGAACCGATCGAAAACCATCGCACTGGCTGATAAATGAAGCGCTGATTTGCGATCACGTAGCCCATCAGGATGTGTAATCATGAGTTGTTGGATAGTCGCTAACTTTGTGGCAGATAGCCAACAATAGTCAGCTTTTTCAAGTTGTTTGATTTCTTGTGTTAATTGCGTCATTAATTTCATGATTGCTTAATCCTTAGTTCAAAATGTCTTGAAATAGTTGATAAGTCTTCACCAGTTCCTGAGTTTCCTTAACGTTATGCACACGGATAATTCTACCGCCCAATTGCGTCATGTAGGCCTCAAACAATAAAGTTGGGATCAGTCGTTCATCCGGACCGGCATCGAATAATCGTTTTGCAAAGCTTTTTTGAGAAATAGCAATCATAATCGGCGCGTTAAACTGTCGAAGCTGTTTTGTCGCCCGCATTTTGATTAAGTCAAACTCAAGCGTGTTTTGATTGGAAAAGCCAACGCCGGGATCAATGACGATATTTTCTCGGTCTAGCCCCTGCTCTTCTAATCGTTGAATTGAATCGGTAAAAAATGACGTCATTGTGTCTTCGAGTGTTTGCGGTTGCTCGTCAAAGTTTCGGCCATTAAACATGGTGACAACCGATGGCTTATACTTTCCAACCAAATCAAGTTTTGTTTGAGAATTGAAACCATCAATATCGTTAATAATCTGGATGCCAGACTGAAGTGCCCGTTCAATCACTTCATCGGTGTTTGAGTCAATCGCTAAAACCGCTTTGGGGAAGCGCTCCTGGATTGCTTTAAGATATGGCGCCACCCGATTCCATTCCTCATCGGCAGAAATATCATCGAAGTGTGGCTTGGATGATTTACCGCCAAGTTCAAAAATTTTGGCGCCATATGTTAGTTCGGTTTCGATTCGGTGAAGCACTTGGTCAATTCCAGTATTCACACCACCATCGTAAAATGAATCCGGTGTTAAATTCAAAATCGAATAGATGATTGGGTCTTTGGAAATGTCAAAATCAAAATGAGCGCCTTTAAAGTGAAGCGGTTGTGTTCGGGACATGAAAATCACTCCTATTCTCTAAAATAAATGTTCGAATTGGATTCAAAAGATAAAACGACCCCACGACAAAGATCACCGTATCAGGTTGAGAAGCTGCTTCTTTAACTGCTGCTTTCAACGCCTGAATTGGATCGGCAATGACTGGGTAAGTAACACCCGTTTGAGTCGCTAATAATTTCTGTAAAATCACCGGATCAAGCTGTCGCTGCTCATTATCAGGGGTTGTCAGCCGAAACGCAGCATTCGGAATTTGACTCAGTAATTTAATGTTGTCAGCATAATCTTTATCGGCCAGAAATCCGGTAATGATCAGCTTCTGTTGAGACTGGAATTGCTGATTCACGGTTTGGACAAACGCTGTAATGGCATCGACATTGTGGGCACCGTCCAGGATAAGTCGCGGTTGATCGGAAATGAGTTCAAACCGCCCCGGGATATTCAGCTTGCCTAACGACTGAGACAGCAATCGATCAAGCTCGATCGTTGGCCGATCACCCGCAAAACTGAGTAACCACCTCACGACTGTTCGAACATTCTCCAGCTGATAGGCCCCCTGAAGCCTGAACGTAAATTGGCCTTGATTTTGACCAAGCTGATAAGCCACCGTCGATGCTTTTGGTTCAAACGTGATGGTCAGATCATTTGCATCAAAGAAATTGGCCGCTTTTTGTTCCGCTTCCTTTTTAATAATTTGTAAGGCTTCGGGCCGTTGGTTGGGAGCTGAAATTGTCGTGTTATGGGGACGAATAATTTTTGATTTAGTTGTGGCAATTTGTTCGATCGTATCACCCAAAATGCCGACATGATCCATGCCAATTTTGGTAAAAATGGAATACATGGTCGTTTTGACGGCGTTGGTCGCATCCAACTCACCGCCGAGCCCGCACTCCAAAACAACGTAATCAACCTTCTCATCAGAAAAAGCCATCATCGCTGCCACAAAGAGTGCTTCAAATTCGGATAATTGCTGCTGGTTAAAGGTTGCCGTTGCCATCGTTTGTTTAAGCGAATCAAAATAAGTCGTCAACCGACGCTGAGAAATTGGCTTTTGATTCACTTGAACACTGTTAGTGACGTCACCAATAAACGGACTGGTGAACAGCCCAACTCGATACCCCATTTGTTGCAAAATGGCCGCAATCATCAATGATGTGGAGCCCTTACCGTTGGTGCCGCAAACGTGAATGATTGAAAAATCAGTATCAGGGTTGCCTAGAGTCGCCAACACCTGCTTCAGTAACCCAATTCGATCTCCCTGGTCATACAAAAATCCAGTAAAGGTTTCTGTTAAATCTTTTGTCATATTTGGCCTACCTGAATTGAATTCAAAAATTCGCTTCGTAACTCGTCATTTTGCTGGAAAACACCGGAAAATTTAGTCGTCCGAGTGACTGTTCCGGTCTTTTTGACACCACGCATTTCAATACACATGTGGCGGGCATCAACCACCACGCCTACTCCTTTGGGATGAAGGATTTTTTCCATCTGATCTAAAACATCATCGGTTATCTTTTCTTGTAAACTTAACTTGTGTGATACAAAATCCACTAACCTTGGGATTTTGCTAAGACCGATAATTTTGCCGTTATCTGGTAAATACGCGACACTGACCTTCCCCCAAAATGGCATCATGTGGTGCTCGCACATTGAGTAAAACGGAATTTCTTTAACCATAATCGTTTTTGAGTCATTTGATTCAGGTGAGTCAAATAATTTGTAATCTTGAAAATCCTCAATTCCGATAGAATCAAATATGTCCGCGTACATTCGGGCAACTCGATCAGGCGTTTCAATCAGACCCTTGCGGTTGGGATCATCACCTATGGCAGATAAGATGTGGGTCACATTGGTTTTAACCTCGGTGGCAAAATCATTTGCGGGGTTTACTTTCTGGATTGTCTGGTCCTGATTCTTGAGTGACTCAACCGCCTGTTTGATTTGTTCATATTGAGAAAAGTGCTCGTCGACCAGTTCCAAAATCGGAACCAGTACGAATAGCCGCTTAAAAGCTTCGGGATGCGGCACAGACAAATTTGCTGTCTGAATCTTTTGATTCCCAAAAAAGATAATATCAATATCAACGGTTCGGGGTCCCCAATGAATCTTCCGAGTACGATGAAGGCCACTTTCAATTTGATGGATCACTTCGAGTAAAGCTTCCGGAGAATAAGTAGTTCCAATCTTAACGGCGGTATTAATAAATGCCCGTTGTTTGACGCCACCAACCGGTGAGGTTTCATAAAAATCAGCCTGTTTTTCAATTAGAATTTGAGGATCGTTTCCAAGCCCGTGAATTGCTTGTTCCAAAAATGCTTGTCGATTACCGATGTTACTCCCTAAGCTTAAATAAACTTCGTCCATATTAACCCTCCATTTCGATTTCAACGTTATCAAAGACACCGTCAATTGGCGTTGCCTGTTTTTGAATCCGAACTTTGACCGCCGAAATTCGGTTGTCAACCGCTGTAATTTTCTTGATAATCATCTGGGCCAATGTTTCAACGAGATCGACGCGATTGCTTCGGATGATTTCGGCAATCACCGGATAAAAATCGGCGTAAGAAACGGTTGAGTCGAGTTGGTCATCGTGCGGGACAGCATCGATGGTTGTTTCGAGATCAATCGCAATATTTTGACCGACAACTTTTTCTTCCTGCAAGACGCCAATGTGACTATGAAAGCGCATATTATTCAATCGAATGACATACATCAGCAAAATCTCCTTTCAAAATGACGACAAAAAGCGGCCCGCCGAACAACAAAGTTGCCCAGTGTGTCGCAATAATGACTATTTAAATAAACGCGTTTGGATATTTTTTAACGTCTGAGAATTTAAACTATAGTAAATAATGGCCATCTGAATTGGGGTCATGACGATTTCTTTAATAATTCTAACCGGTAAGTACTGCCAAAATGGTGTCTGATAGAGAATCGTCAACCAATAGGTATTCAATAACGCATTGACAACCACTGCAATTAGTAATTGGGCAATAATTACCCGCCGCCAAGTGACCGTGTGACCATAGAAAAAGTAGCCATAGATAGCAGCTCCTAAGATCGCCGAAATAGTAAATCCCGGGAAATAGACGCTTCCTGAAACCATGGTACCAATCACGTCAACAACTGCCGCAATGGATGCAGACCAAAGTGGCCCGTAAAGCAGACTTGCAAAAGCAACAACGACGAACCCAAAGCTCAGCCGCCACGCTTGAACCCCAACCGTAAACCGATTGAGAACCAGCAGTAGAGACATAAAAATGCCTAAAACAACAATGTCAACAACCCGCAACTTGCGGAAACCCAATGATAATGACTTCATGATGCAGCATCTCCTTAAAAGGAGCTCACCATTATTTAGAAATCTAAATAATATAGCGAATGCGCAACCAGCACCGCAAGTATCCGACAAGTCGTAGCCGAACACCTTTCGTTCGAAGTTCACATTCCGTTCCTTCGACACTTAACGCGCTGATTCCTACCCCATATTTATTTTATGTAACTATTAAAGTTTACCACACGAACTAAAAAAAGCAATCGCTTAGTTCGGATTTTACCGAACGTTTAGTGATTGCATTAGAAAATTGTTCATCTTTATAAATTATCCTGATCAAAATCACGAAGCCATGCGAGTGCTAAAGCCTTGTCTCCCAAGTGGGTTCCAATGACCGGACCGAAATAACTTTGCTCAATTTTCATGTCTGGATACAGTTCGTGAATTTTGGCTGCCCACTCGTTACCGGCTTTTGGATCATTGGCATTAATGACCAGTGCTCGAAGTGGATAATCGGCTTTTTCCCGTGCGGCAGCAAACAGTTCTTCGACGCGTTTGAGAGCCTTCTTGCGAGACCTGATCTTTTCAAAGGCAACAATTTCATTGCTCTTATCATCGAAGGTCAATAATGGCTTGATTTTTAAGATGCCGCCAATGAACGCAGAAGCGTTGGAAAGCCGGCCGCCTCTTACCAAATTTTGTAAATCATCAACCACAAAAAGTTCATCAATCGTCGCTCTTAAGCCGTCCAGATATGTAAGAATCTGTTCTGGGGTCCGACCGAGCGCCGCCATTTTACTGGCCTGAATCGCCATGTATCCCATTAATTTGACCGTAATTTTTGAATCATAGGGAATCACCTTAATTTTATCAATGGAAGGTGCAATTTGTGTTAATGAATTATAAAAGCCGGAAATTGTACTTGCCAGATGAATACTGATAACCGTGTCATATCCCTTATCTGCCAAGGAGTTGTATAGGTCAATCATCTCACCAATTGGCGGTTGGGAAGTACTTGGGAAAGCCTGAGAATTTTTTAATTTATCATAAAATTCGGTTGTGGTCAGATCGATGCCCTCATTATATTCACGACCGTCAATAATCACCGGAATGGGTACAACGGTAATGTTGTACTTGTCCGTTTCTTCTTTTGTTAAATACGCCGTGCTATCAGTCACGATCGCAATTTTCATTCAGTTCACCTGCTTGTAATTAAATTCTACCCAAACTTTTTTCCAGTCGGTTAATCAAAATCTTGAGCAAATTCTTTTCTTCATCTGTCCAGTGATTAAAAACGCGTTCGGTTAGTTGATCAATTTCAGTTTGGACGTATTCACTGGCTTTAACACCCTTGTCCGTAACTTTGTATATTAACTGACGCTTATCCTTGCCAACTGCGGTCTTTTCAATCATTTGTTTTTCAACCAGCCGTTTTAACTGACGTGATAATGTGGAAATATCTAATTTGGTAGTTTCTGATAATACTTCTTGCGTCGTATTGCCAGCAATCACTTGAGTGAGCAATTTCCACTCCGAGATTGTCAGCCCCGTCGCCTTTGTAATACTAAAAAGCTGCGTTCGATGATTTTTGGCGGCGGAGTTAAGCGCCACAAGAATATCCTTCATAATGAAAAGACCTCCGAAAAAATAGTATACGCTATTTGATAATTACTTACAAATAACATGTGTCTTCCTTCGCATGAGTGGGTAAAATGCGCTATACTAGTACATGCTACTTATACGAAAGTGAGTGATAAGATGTCATTTGATGGTTCTTTTACCCATTCTATGAAAAACGAATTAACTAATCTTCTGCAAACTGGCAGAATTAGTAAAATTAATCAACCTTATCCTAATGAGCTGATCCTAACGATCCGCGCTCATGGGAAAAGTCACCAATTACTATTATCAGCCAATCCAACTTATGCCCGGGTTCAAATCACCAAGGTACCATATGTAAATCCGAGTGTGCCGACAAACTTCACCATGATTATGCGAAAGCATTTAAGCGGCGGAATCCTGACCGATATTAAGCAACAAAATAACGATCGGGTAATGACGTTTACCTTTACTGCCAGAAATGAGCTGGGGGATCAAACCAAGTTGGATCTGATTATCGAAATCATGGCTCGACATAGTAATATTATTTTGGTCAACCAAGCGGATCGAAAGATTATTGATGCCGTCAAACACGTCGGCTCAGACGTGAACCGATACCGGTTATTGCTACCCGGTGCAACCTACATTAACCCGCCAAAACAGGATTTACAAGATCCGTTTGTCAAAACGGACTTTGCAGATATTGAACAGCTGGTCAAAGATTTTCCGAATATTGATGTTCTGGCAGGCAATCTAAGGAAAAGTCTCCAAGGACTCGGTAATGACACATCCTTGGCACTAGCAAGTTTCTTGCATCGAGACGGAAAAGTGGCCGTTAATTTCCAGGATTTCTTTAAACAATTTGACGATCCAAAGCCAACCTTTAGCCATATTGCTAGTAACAAGATTAATTTTACCGCATTTCCCTATCCAGATACAACCAAAAATCGATTTTATCCAAGTTTAAGTGAATTATTGGATGCGTTTTATGCCAATAAAGCGCAACGGGATCGCGTCAGGGAACAAGGTTCTGTCTTGATTCAAGTTGTCAAAAAACAACTCAAAAAAAATCGAACAAAACTCAAAAAGTTGCAACGCGATATGGCGGAAACTGAAAATGCTGATGATTATCGCATCAAGGGTGAAATTTTGACGACCTATCTCAATCGAGTCGATCGTGGAATGACGTCAATTGAACTGCCCAATTACTATGATGAAGATCGCCCGATCAAAATCCAACTTTCCAATCAACAATCGCCTTCACAAAACGCTCAGCGGTATTTCAAAAAATACCAAAAGCTTAAGAATGCAGTTAAGTTTGTCAGTGAACAACTCAATTTAACCAAACAAGAGATTGATTATTTCGAAAATATTCAATCTCAAATTGAGCTGGCTGACCCACAAGATTTGGTCGATATTCGTTATGAATTGGAACAAGGTCATTACCTTAGAGACCACGAACAAAACAAAAAGAAAAAGGCTAAACGCCAAAAGATCAACAAACCTGAAGAATTTATTTCAAGTGACGGCACTGAGATTTTGGTTGGGAAAAATAACTTACAGAATGAAAAGCTGACGATGCATACCGCCGATAAGCGCGAAACCTGGCTGCATACTAAAGATATCCCGGGCTCTCATGTGATTATCCGCAGCTTCGATCCGTCAGAACAGACCCTGGCCGAAGCTGCCAATTTAGCAGCTTACTTCTCAAAGGCACGCGATTCGTCTAAAGTCCAAGTTGACTACACCAAGGTTAAAAATATCCGGAAGCCAAACGGCACCAAGCCCGGCTACGTGATTTATGACAATCAGACGACACTATTTATTACACCGGATGAGCAACTTGTTGAAAGCTTAAAGAAATAAACTGACACAAAAACAGCGTTATGGACATTGAAACTTCTGTCCAAAACGCTGTTTTTTAAGTTACGATTCAAAGTTTTTAAATGAAATCGCAGAGCCAACCTCTTGTTTGGTCGTCCCTTCTGATTGACGGGACTGCAGTTCTCTAAACGGAAATTTGGCAATCATCGTCGAAGAGCGTTGATGTTGCGTTGGCGTCAGTTGCTCTCGAAGTGACTTCATATCCAAAATACCCAAATACTTTCGCACCAACACACGGACCCAATTAATTCCAGTCGTCTTGGTTAAAAAAGCCGTTTCTGTAATTCTAACGGGCCGAATACCGGTCATCTCGTAGTTTGAATCACCAGTTGTATTATACAATATTTGGACGAGTCCCTGCCATTTGCTGGAATCGACCTTTTTTACCGCATCAGCGATTAAATCAGCCTCATCGGTTTGCCAATGATCCATCGGTTCTTTGTAGTCATTAATGAGTCGCAAATCAGTGCGTTGATCCTTGCCAACAAAAGAAATGGTTGCAACTGGCAAGACTTCATCTCCTTCAATAAAGAGATCGACGGCGGTCGTCGCCTTTTTTTGGTTGTATGTAGCAACCTTCTGGTCTGGCGGCAACACCACAATATTCAAATCTTCAAATTGTTTGAGCTGTTCAGATAAATAGTGCCGGTTGCCAGGCAAAAATACAATGTCCGGCTTCTCTAAATCGACAATGTTTAAAATATTTCCAAGCTGAATCGGTTCGATATATTCTTTATCACTCAACTGGGGCGTCAATGACACCGCGTTTGGATTGGTATTCATAATAATGGTTTTGTAACCAGCTTTATGAAGCGAAATCAATACCTGAGCAGTATAATAATCCGCTGCTGAGTTGGGGCCCAGTTGATTGCCCCCACGACCAATCACCAATGCACTTTTTTCAGCAAACGGCTTACTTTCATTTTCGAGTTCGTAGCTGCTATAGAAAATATTGGTTGCTTCCATGAATTCACCAGCACTTGGTTCAATGGCTTTGTAAGTGACTTGATTTTTGACATTATGATTCATGCGCTGAATGGTTGAAATATTCACTTGCCAAAGTTCGGCCAGCATACCATCACCAAAACCGTATTTATGCCCGATTTCAACTGATTGTGGCGACAACGGATTGTTAACCACATAGTCTTGAGCGCGCAGCAATTGATTTAATTTGTAAAAGTAGAACCGATCAATTTGAGTTAATTCAGATAATTCATCAATCGAAAATCCCCGCCGAAGTGCTTCCATTAAAATCAGAATCCGACTCGCCAACGGATGAATCAGTTGATTGATGACGTCATCATCATTGACTTTAGAAACACTTGGCAAAATGTCCCGTGGTGAAAATTGGGAACTGTGCATTGCTTTAATAATCGCTTCTTCAACCGTGCGGCCCACCCCAATGGTTGATCCCACGGATTTCATCAAAGTATTCAAATGTTGATCGACGTCGGTAATGTCTCGAAATGGCCATAGTGGGATCTTAACGACCACGTGGTCCATAGTCGGCTCCATAAAGGCTAAAAACTTGCTGTATTTGCTTGGTAATTTGATTTCGGTAAGATTATACCCCAACTCCAAAAAACTCGACACGTACGTTAAGGGATAGCCTGTCGACTTGGCAGCTAAAATAGTATTCCGCGTGAAAAACGGACTCACTTTGGTTACAAAGTAATTCGCATCCGTTCGACTCTGGGCAAATTGCACATGGCAAGTCCCAGTGACATTGAGTGCATCCATAATTCTAAAGGTTGCAGTCCGAAGCGCCTGGTATTCCTCGTTAATTAAAGTTTGCGTGGGCGCAAAAATAATCGAATCGCCGGAATGAATCCCAATCGGATCCATATCTTCCATTCCGGAAATCAAAATCTTGTTGCCATTAGCGTCTCGAATCCCCACCATTTCAATTTCTTTGTAGCCGACAATGCTTTGCTCAATTGAACACCGTTTGATATAGGTCCGCTTAAAGCTGACATCAAGGGCATCTTCCAATTCATCGGTATTATTACAAATAAAACGGCTGGTATCATGACTTGCCGACATTGGTTTAACAATGACCGGAAAGCCAACTTCCCTAACGAAATCCATCGCCTCGTCGTCATCGGCAACAATCTTTGACGCAATCACTTTCTCATCAATTTCGGTGAGTAAATCTCGCAGCTTTTGATTATCAATGACTTTTCTCAAATCAGCTGGTTTAATCCCTAATAAGGAAATGTTGTTGGATGCAAGGATCCCGCTTTCCGCAAGCTGCCAAGCAATTTGCATCGCGTTAAGGCCACCCTGGGTTGCCATAATGGCATCAGGCTTTTCTTTATCAATGATGTTGATCACATTTTGAAAATTGACTTCTTGAACATAGACGTTCGCTGGCTGAATTTCTTCGCTGGTGACCGAAAATGGATTGTTATCAACATAAATAATTTTGGCACCTGTTTTTTTAAGGGCCATTAACCGCTCAAATGCAGCAGCATCCAATTCGTTTTCGTGTCCAATATTGGTCGGCCCACCGCCGAGGAGGAGAACTTTTTTAATATCTATCGTCATTGTTGTCACTCCTTCTTGACATGAATTCCATGAAGTCATCAAACAAGCCGACGCTGTCCTTGGGCCCGGGAGCGCCATCTGGAGAAAACTGCACTGAAAAAGCAGGGTAATCCCGGTGACGAAGACCTTGAACCGTTCCGTTAACTAAATCGACATGCGTAATAAATAGACTGGCATGATCGATGGATTTTGGATCAACCGCGTAACCTTGTTCTTGACCAGAAAAAAAGATTTCGTTGGTAATGATTTCACGGATCGGATGGTTGCTGCCATGGTGCTCAACAGCTAATTTATAAACTTTGGCATTATTGGCTAATGCAAACAATTCATGGCCCAAACCAATTGCAAATAACGGCGCTTGAGTCTGGACTTCGGTAATCATTGTTAATACAGATTGCGGCAGATTGGCGGGTGAACCAGGACCGGTTGACAACACAATTCCATCCGGATCAAGATCAAGGATCTGCTCGGAGGTAAAATTCCACGGGACGACGGTCACGTTGCAGTTACGATGGGATAATTCGCGTAAAATCCCGCTCTTTAAGCCAAAATCGACCACAACAACGTTTGCACCCTCATCCGGGTTGGGAAATGGCTTGGGCGTGGCAACTTGAGCCACCTGCTGATTTGTCAGCACCGTGGCATGAAGCTGGTCAAAAGCATGATCATCGGCAACATCCACAATACTGGCTTTCATATTGCCCCGCCGTTGAAGATGATGACGAATTTCCCGAGTATCAACATCATAGATGCCAGGAATCTTATGTTGCTTTAAATAACGGTCTAACGATATGCGTTTAAAATGATCGGTCGCAAGATTTTCATATTCCCGGACAATGACCCCTTTTGCAGTCGGCAAAATGGACTCGTACGCATTTTGGTCGAGTCCGGTATTTCCTATAGATGACTGGGTGAAAACAATGATTTGGTTATGATAAATTTGATTGGAGATAATTTCTTGATACCCATTCATCGTTGAGTTGGCCACAATTTCACCCGTTGTGGTGGCAAGCGATCCAAATGCCTTTCCAGCATATGCGGATCCATCTTCTAAAATTAAATATCTTTCCGTCATGCTGACTCCTCGTTAATAAGCGCTATTTGATGAGTTCAACAGCATCCTTATCATCAATCTCTGATACGTACACTTTAATTTTTTCTTTTTGCGAACTTGGAATGTTTTTACCAACAAAGTCTGCCCGAATTGGTAATTCTCGGTGGCCACGATCAACCAACACAGCTAAATTGATACTCTTGGGTCTGCCAAGATCCATAACAGCTGACAAAGCCGCCCGAACCGTTCTTCCGGTATATAAAACATCGTCGACTAAAATAACCCGCTTTCCTTCAATGGAAAAGTTGATTTTGTTGTTCGACATTTTAACGTCGCTGCTCATCGCATCGTGTTCAATATCGTCACGATAGTTGGTAATATCCAACTCACCGACGGGAATTGAGACATTTTCCAACTGTTGAAGCCGATCAGCAATTCGATTTGCCAAGAAAATGCCGCGGGTTTTAATCCCGATCAAAACTAAATCTTCAACACCCTTATTTTTTTCAACGATTTCATACGTAATCCGTGTCAAGGCGCGTTGCATCGCCATTTTGTCTAGTATTATCTTTCCCATTAGTAAAAGCTCCTTAATTGAGTCACATTTGTACTTTAACCCGTATAAAAATGTTACACCACTTCAGAATATGAAAACAGCGCCGGATTGTCAAGATCCTAAAGCGTTGTTTACTCGTAAATTATTTAATGTATCTTCAAATATCTTTGGTAATGGTGCCGAAAAAATCATCAATTCATGTGTTTTGGGGTGCTCAAATCCCAGTTCTTGGGCATGCAGAAATTGTCCGTGCCCAGAAATGGTCTTGCGGGGACCATAGAGTGGGTCGCCTACAATTGGATGATGAATATATTTCATATGGACCCGGATTTGGTGTGTCCGGCCCGTTTCCAAGCGGCAACTAACCAGGGTATAATCGGCAAATCGTTCGAGAACTTCAAAATGTGTGACCGCCGGACGCCCATCAGCAACAATCGCTTGCTTCTTACGATCTTTTGGCGAACGGCCAATCGGTGCATTAATCACACCTGAATCTTCCCCAATTCTACCATGAACCAGTGCGACATACTTTCGTAAGCTTTTCTGTTCTTTGAGTTGCTGTGACAGAAATTGGTGGGCCGCATCATTTTTAGCCACCATCAATAGCCCGGATGTATCCTTATCGATCCGATGGACGATTCCAGGGCGAAATTCGCCATTAATCGTCGAAAGTGGGCTGTGAAATAGCAGGGCGTTGACAAGCGTGTGGTCAGGATGCCCCGGTGATGGGTGAACCACCATTCCCTGTGGTTTATTGACAACGATCACATCGTTGTCTTCATAAACGATATCCAACGGAATATCCTCAGGAGTTAAACTGATGGGCTGCGGCAAAACGTCGTCCACCACAATTTTATCTCCCGATTGAACATGGTACTTTGGCTTGGCAGGCTCGTCGTTTACACGAATCCGGCCGTCATCAATTAAAGATTTGGCACGGGAGCGACTGATGGCGGTATCCAGGTCGGAAATCACTTTATCCAGCCGCCCGGTTTGGTCGGTGACGGTATATTTTTTCACAAGTAGTCGCCTCCTACTTTTCGCGAATGATCGCGATCGCCAAAATTAAAATGCCAAAGGTCAGGTACATATCGGCACAATTAAAGATTGGGAAGTTAATAAAATCCAGTTGGAACATATCGACAACGTGATTGTTAAAGATCCGATCAATCACATTACCCAATGTTCCCGCCAACAGCAGGCCTAATCCAATTCGGTAAGGCACATTGGACCAGTACGTCACAATAAAGTACGTGACCAAAATTGCAGCCAGAATTGCAATAATCACGAAAACAAATTGATGGCCGGAAAGAATACTCCACGCTGCACCCGTATTGTTAATTCGTGTAATTGATAAGATCCCGTCAACGACTGAAAAGGATTGCCCCAAAGCAAGCGAGGCGACAACCCAATGTTTAACCAACTGATCCAGCCCGATCAGCAAAATGATTCCGATTACGTACAATACTGGCATTCAAATATCCCCTTTTAGAACAAGCCGGTAATTCGTCCTTGTTCGTCGATGTCCATGTCCAATGCAGCCGGATGAGTTGGCAGGCCGGGCATGGTTAGAATCTTTCCTGTAAGCGCGACGATAAAACCAGCACCTAATTTTAACTGTAAATCTGAAACGTGAATATTGAAGTCCTCAGGAGCACCGAGTTGCTTGGCATCGTCAGTGAATGAATATTGAGTCTTAGCCATGCAGACCGGCAAATTACCATAGCCCATCTTTTCAATCCGCTTCAGAGCATTCTTAGCCTTGTTAGACAGTTCAATATCATTGCCACCGTAGATTTGGGTGACAATCTTCTTGATTTTATCCGTTAATGAATCTTCATTTGAGTATAATGAATGAAATTCGCTAGGGTGATCACAGGCGGAGACCACTTCCTTGGCAAGTTCGATGGCCCCTTTACCGCCTTCAGCCCAACTATTGATAATGGTCCCCGTTACTTGAAGATCATTCGTAACGTAGTTTTGCAAATAAGTTAATTCGTCGTCGGTATCACTTGCAAATTTATTAATTGCAACAACCACTGGTTTACCATAACGTTGCATGCCTTCAACATGTCGTTTCAGGTTAACAACGCCCGCTTTGAGTGCAGCCAGGTTTTCTTCGTTCAGCGTTTTTTTGTCGGCACCGCCATTTAACTTCAGTGCCCGCACTGTCGCCACCACAACGACACAATCTGGAGACTGGTTCAAGCGTGGCGTCACGATGTCCATGAACTTTTCAGCACCGAGATCGGAACCAAATCCGGCCTCAGTAATCGCATAATCGCCAAAGTGAAGCGCTGCTTGGGTTGCCAAAATACTGTTACAGCCATGGGCAATATTGGCAAATGGGCCACCGTGGATAAAGGCTGGCGTATGTTCGATGGTTTGAACCAGATTCGGCTTAATGGCATCTTTAAGCAGCAGTGTTAAAGCACCCTCTACGTGCAGATCGGAAACCAGAACCGGCTTTCTATCGTAAGTATAGCCAATGAGCATTTTACCAATTCGTTTTTTGAGATCCTGTAAGCTGGTTGCCAGACACAAGATGGCCATCAGTTCACTGGCAACGGTAATATCAAAGCCATCCTGACGGGGAACGCCTGATGTTCGGCCACCCAAGCCAACGACCACTTGCCGTAATTCACGGTCGTTAACATCCATTACCCGTTTCCAAGTAATTTGGCGGGGATCGATATTAAGTGAGTTACCATGTTGAATATGATTGTCAATCAACGCAGCCAATGTGTTATTGGCCTCCGTCAGGGCATCAAAGTCACCGGTGAAATGCAGATTGATATCGTCCATCGGAACAACCTGAGCGTAGCCGCCGCCGGTCGCGCCACCCTTCATTCCCATAACAGGTCCGAGTGAAGGCTCACGAAGTGCCAACACCACTTTTTTATGTAATTCGTTTAATGCATCGCCTAATCCAACAGTAACGGTGGTCTTCCCTTCACCGGCAGCCGTTGGATTAATTGATGTCACTAAAATCAACTTTCCGTTTGGCTTTTCAGTCGTTGGATCAAAGTTGACTTTGGCCTTGTAATGCCCGTATTGTTCGATCTGATCTTCGCTAATTCCGAGTTTGCCGGCAATTTTGGTAATTGGTTCCATAACAGTTTCTTGAGAAATTTCAACATCGCTCTTCATAATGATTATGATCCTCCTAAAATAACAATCGACAGACAACAGGACAAAATTATTTGTTGGTAATCAATTCCTTTATTTCAATTACGGAATTTGCAGGTAAAATGAAACTATAGATCTTGGTGTTTGCAACAAATGCCAGTTGGTACTTTGCGGTGGTCACGTTTGAAATTTGGTCTAAATCAACGGTTAACCAATGAGGATTGGTAATCCGGCTGACGACTAATTGATGATCATGGACGATGATGCTTCGAAAATGAATCTCCGCCCAAGTGACGACCGCAAACAGCACGAAGAAAAATAACGTAATCCACTGAAAATGCGTAATCTCAAGCCAAATGATGACGCCGACAAAAAAGATGACCAGCGTCCAGCTCCAACAAATAATGCTACTTAACGGACTTGGCTGATAAAAAAAGTGACGTTTTTGAGTTACCATAATAAACTCCTTAAAGAAAGTGTGTTTGAATTGATTAAATTATACAGTGACGCAGCAGTAAATCAACATACCGGCCACACAGCAATCGGATTGTTAATTGTTCATGACGGAAAACAAATCCAATTAAAGAAAGTCATTGAACCGATGAACAACCATCGTGCCGAATTTAAAGCAGCGATTATTGGATTTCAACAACTCATCAAACTGCAGATCAATCCGGCCGAACTGATCTTTTTTTATACTGACAGTAAAATTGTCGTTGACAGTCTAAACAAGCAATACGCCAAACACTTTGAAGATGATGTTGACACGCTTTTAGCACTTCAATCGAAATTCACCACCGTTGTGAACACATGGATTCCCGATTCCCAAAACATGGGCGCTCACACTTTAGCATTGCAGGCCCTCCACGGAGCTAACTGATATAAGTGCCAATCGGTTTGGTGTAGTGATTCCAGTCAACCAAATGGCTGGAAAGAATCGATTGCGCTAAATGATAGCCAATCATTGGCCCAGTCGTTAACCCCGATGAGCCCAGCCCGCCGCCAACTAAAATCGATGGCATCGTAGGCAAAATACCAAAGAAGGGCGAAAAGTCGTCTGTGTAAGCCCTGGTACCAACACGCATATCGGTAATTTGGGCTTTTGATAACTGCTCAATAAAATATTGGGCGTTCTCAAACAACTGATTTTTGGCCGCTTCTTTAGGCGTTAAATCAAAGCCGCCGTCATTTTCATGGGTTGCCCCAACGACTAGTTTGCCATGATTAAATGGAATGATATCGCTCATACTTTCAGGCATCATTACTGGCATATTGTCCCAGGATGCCGGCATATCGACCAGCAAATCAATTAGTTGGCCCTTTTGCGGTCGGACCTTTAAGGAAAGCCCCAACGGTTTCAGCGTTTCGTGCATCCAGGCACCGGTCGCGACGATGATGCGATCAAACTGTCGAGGCCCTTGTTCGGTCAAAACTCGACCCGAACCGTCGAGGGAAACCCGCTGGTTAACAACTGCCAGATTTTCCTGCTGAGCGTTGGCTAATAGTTCAGCGACAAAATGCTGGCCATCAATCCGGGCGCCACCACTGACGAAGACCCCTTCCGGCGGATTTGTCAAAATTGGCATCCGTCGTTTGACTTCCGCTGAACTCAATAATTCAACGTTCCCCATTGCCGGCGTCTGGGCTGCTTTAATTTCCGCCTCATGATACAAGTCTAATAAATCAGCGTGGTCTTTTCGGGTGACAATCGTTCCGGTTCGACAATAGGCATTTGCGGACAGCTGAGCGTCGTTTACCAGTTGTTGGTATAATTCCGCACCCTGCTTTGCCAAAGCGTACCAGCGCTTGTTTCGTCGCTTTGAGAGCCACGGTGAAATGATACCTGAGGCTGCTTTGGTTGCTTGGCCGGTATCTTCGTCAAACAACGTGACTGCCACCGACTCATGTCCCTTTAAGTAACTCAAATAAAAAGCTGCAGTTGCACCAATGATGCCGCCACCTATGATTGCAACTTGTTTAACCATTCACTCACTTCTTTCTACCAAGTCGTTCTTATTTTACCATAGAATCGTGAATTATTTATCGTTATATTGGTTCAAACTGCGTAAATCTCGAACTTTTTTACCCCAAAATTGGAAATAGTCCGTTCTTATCGAACCGTTATAAAGTTTTCGTCGTTTAGTGGCCTTTTGACCATAGTATTTTTCAAAATCGAGATCAGAGGTTAAGAAGTACTTCGACCAGCTCGTGAGTGGGTTGAAGACTTTGCCCATTTGACGATAAAGCTCGTGCGCATGTTCGGCATCACTCATTCGCTGTCCATATGGTGGGTTGCCGACAATGACGCCGTTTACCTTGTCGGTCTTGAAATCAGCTACGGCCAATTGTTTAAACTGAATATCGTCAACCAGCCCGACTTCTTCAGCGTTGCGCTTGGAAATTTCGATCATGTTGCCGTCAATATCACTTGCTGAAATATCAAGTTCAACATCGTAATCAGCCTTTGAATCCGCTTCGTCGCGGACACGTTGAACCATATCCCCGTCAATGAAAGGCCATTGTTCGCAAATAAAATCGCGGTTAAAGCCAGGCGCAATGTTACGACCAATCATGGCAGCTTCAATTGGAATCGTACCCGAACCACAGAATGGATCGACAAACGGCATATCAGGATACCAACTGGTCAATAAAACAAGTGCGGCGGCCATGTTTTCCTTTAATGGTGCCGTTCCTTTTTCGACTCGGTAGCCCCGTTTGAATAGACTCGACCCGGTTGTGTCCATGGTCAGCATCACGTGGTCCTTGTTAATGGCGACTTCTAGTGGGAAAGTAGCGCCAGTTTCCGGTAACCGTGTGTGACGGTGATAAGCCGTGCTCAACTCATTCACAATCGCTTTTTTGACAATGGCTTGTGAATCAGGGACGCTGTGAAGTTTAGAGTTGCGTGAACGCCCTTCAACCGGAAAGGCCGCGTCCATTGGCAACATTTTGTCCCAAGCAATCGCGGTTGTCTGTTCAAATAACTCATCAAATGTGGTGGCATCAAATTCATCGACGATAATTTTGATTCTGTCAGCTGTTCTAAGCCATAGATTAGTTTTAATAATATCTTCTTCGGTACCGGTAAAACGGACCCGGCCGTTTTCGACTTCAACTTCATAACCTAAATCACGCATTTCTTTGCCAACAAGGGCTTCAATTCCGGCGGCACAAGTGGCCATTAAATTATATTTCATAAATTCCATCTCATTTCATATTTCTGGGTAACAAAAAAGTGGGAGCAAGCTCCCACCCAACCTGTTTGGTGTAAATCCCTGTAAGCCATGTTTTGTGCTTCTTACATCCCAGGACGATGTAACAAGTAGTAATCATCTATCTGAGAAATACCGAAGTATCTCTCCCCCACACTTGGTTCATTTACCGTGTGTGAAGCTCCCCTACCAAAAGTTTGGGTTTCCCGCTCGAGGGGTTTACCGCGTTCCATCAGTGAAGTTTCCCTCACTGTTCGTCACTGTGGCACCTTAGGGAATTAAAGCATAGCAAAGCCTTAGCCTTAATATCCGCCGTAACTCACAAAGAGTCCCCCGGCTTATTTTTTCACCGAGCACGATCACTACGGGCATCTCAGCCCGTGCGAGAATGGACTTTCCTCAGCCGTAAAAATACGACCGCAATTACTCAGAATTTACACCATTATTAGTTACGCAAGCCTAAAGCCTGTGTGAATCATTGGTATTGTTATCAAGCTGTGATCCGAATACCCGTCGCTCGAGATTTGACAAACGCTTTAAGATATCCATGTTGGTTGCACTGGACATTGGTTGGCTGGGAGCTGTTCGAGTTGGTGTAACACCAGCTGATGGCATCGGTTGGGAGCCGGATACAGCAATCTGCTTGTTCAATTCATCCACTTGGACTTTTAACCGTTCATTTTCATCACTGAGGGATTGGAGTTCCTTATTGAAGGTTTCATAATCCTTGATGATGTCATCCAAAAAGCTGTCAACATCATTGGGATCATAGCCACGCATCTTTTGTTTGAACTCTTTTTGAAGAATATCCTTCGGAGTATAATTAATGTTTTCCATTTATTGGTTACACCTCATCATTAATTTGCAACAAACCAATTAGAATAATATCATATATTAATCATCTTGAAAACTATTATTCAAGTTTTCCTGATATTCATCCGCTGCACTCTGTAAATCATCAAACGTAATGAGCTTATAGGGATAGGGATGGGTCTCTGCAAATTTGTTTATTTTATCGTAATCGTATTGCGATTTTCCTGGATTATCTAAATCATATATCAATAATGCCTGATCCGTATGGTTTAGCATGAATTCTTGGTAATTTCTTAACTGTTGCGGTGATTGATACGGCTTCTCGGACACTGACGCAGAAAAGTCAACCTTGGCCTTCAATGTTTGCAACTTCGTTTGATTATTCTCGTTCCAGTTATTGCCGAACTCCGCAAATGGCAGCATCATTGCTGTTTGAAACTCACCCGGATAATTATCTTTTAGACTAAGTGCCACTTCGAGCGACCACTGTTCGATCCCCAACTGACCGCCAGAAATAATCCAGTCGGTTCCATCGACGATCGCTTGGACAAGTTCATTCTTTAAAACAGTATCAAGCACCTTGCGCTTTGGATCATCATCCTTAAAAATGCCGAGTTCATAGCTGCGATAGCCGGTTACCCACAAACGGCTCATGATATCACCCTAACGATTAATTATTTTCAATAGACACTCCACTTGCTATAATAACATTATTGTGGTTATTGTTTACTTAAATGAAGTACAATATAACTATTCACAAAAAAGGAAGCTTCCGTTCATGACGATTAGATACCCTAATGGAAATCAGTTTTACGAACAACCAGCCTCTTCAAACACGCACAACGATTCGATTGACTTCTCCAATCGGGGAATGACGTTGGAAGACGAGATCAATAAAAGCAATCAGTACTACTTAAAAAATGGGATTGCGGTGATCCATAAAAAGCCAACGCCAATTCAAATTGTCTCGGTCGATTATCCCAAACGAAGTGCGGCCAGAATTAAAGAGGCTTATTTTCGTAAGGCGTCGACGACAGATTACAATGGCGTTTATAAGGGAAAATATATCGACTTTGATGCAAAGGAAACCAAAAGCAAAACTTCTTTTCCTTTAAAAAACTTTCATAAACATCAGGTTGAACATATGAGACAATGTTTAAAGCAACAGGGAATCTGCTTTGCGATCATCAAGTTCATTTCCGACCAGTCAGTTTACCTTTTAAAAGCCACCGATCTGATCGACTACTGGGATCAACAGGAAACTGGCGGTCGCAAGTCAATCCCAAGAAAAGTCATTGAAAAAGACGGCTTTTTGATTGCGTATCGGATCAACCCACTGCTCCCCTATCTCACTGCGGTTGATTCATTCATTGAATAAGTTACGAAGGAGACCTCTATGTCACAGAACAGTCCTCAAAACTCACGTGCACAAGTTAGGCGTGGGCGACAATTCAGCAATACCAAGAAAAAAGGCCCATTCCGAAGAATTTTGAAGTATGGACTGATCCTTTTAGGTGCCCTGTTTATTTTTGGCGCCGGTTTATTTACGTATTACGCGGCCAGTGCACCGCAGATTACCCGTTCCGCGCTAACCAGTGATAATTCGACTAAGTTTTACGATACAAATGGCAAAGTCATTTCACGTTTGGGCAGTCAAAATCGGGATTATGTCAAATCAAAGAATATTCCACGAACCCTCAAACGAGCTGTCGTCTCCATCGAAGACCGCCGATTTTATAAACATCATGGTGTCGATCCGATCCGAATCATGGGTGCCGCAGTGTCTAACCTCACCGGATCGTCGCTTGGCCTTCAAGGCGGAAGTACGTTAACCCAACAACTGGTTAAATTGTCGGTATTCTCAACGGCAGCCAGTGATCGAACCCTTAAACGAAAGGCTCAGGAAGCTTGGCTGGCAATTAAAGTTGAAAATCGATATTCCAAGAGTCAGATCTTGGAATTTTATATTAACAAGGTCTACATGGGAAACGGCGTCTATGGGATGCAAACGGCAGCGGAATTTTATTACAACAAGACACTCAATCACTTGACGCTCCCCCAATTTGCATTATTGGCCGGAATGCCGCAGTCGCCAACGCTTTATAACCCTTATAAATATCCGCAGTACGCAACCAAGCGCCGCAATGAAGTGCTTGATGCAATGGTTAAAAATAAGGCCATTACTGAACAGCAGGCACAGTCCGCAAAGAATACCAGTGTTAAAGCGCACCTTTCAAAAACACACGCGAAGGCACGAACGTCTGAAAAAACATCGAAATACATTGACTCATATTTAAAACAGTCGATTGAAGAACTTGAAGAAAAGGGCTACAAAGCCAACAGTGGCTTGAAAGTCTACACCAATCTCGATATGTCGGCGCAAAAGAAGTTGTACAACGTCAGCAACAACGACCCCACGATTGCGTATCCGAATAACCGGTTCCAAGTCGGTGCAACTATCGTCAATGTGAATAACGGTAAAGTTGTCGCAATGCAGGGAAGTCGAAAGACCAAGGTTGCGTTTGGCTTGAACCGAGCTGTACAAACCGGGCGGTCATCAGGGTCAACGGCTAAGCCAATCATGGATTATGGCCCTGCCATTCAATATTTAAAATACCCAACTTATCAACCCGTCAAGGATACCCCTTACGTTTATCCCGGCACCGATAAGTCCGTTTATGATTTTGATAATAAATACCAAGGGACCATTACCATGCGAAAAGCACTGGTTGAGTCACGAAACATTCCGGCAATTCGAACGTTGGAAAACGTCGGTGTTCCAAAGGCAACAAGCTTCCTGAAGAACCTTGGGATGACTTTCAGTAAACCCTTGGAGATTCAAAACGGAATCGGCTTATATATTTCTTCCGAACAGCTGGCTGCTTCCTACGCTGCCTTCTCAAATGGCGGTACTTATTATAAGCCGTATCTGATTAATAAGATTGTTCAAAACAACGGCGTTACGCACACTTATAAATCCAAAGGCAAACGGGCAATGTCTCCTGCAACCGCGTTTATGATTACCAATATGCTTAAAGGGGTCATGAACAGCAGTAATGGTTCAGGAACTGCCGCAAAAATTTCAGGGCTCTACGAAGCTGGTAAGACCGGTACGACCCAGTACCCGGATGACTACTTAAATAAAGTCCCTGCAATGTCGACCATGGATTCGTGGTTCTCTGGTTACACTAGAAACTACTCGCTGGCAGTTTGGACCGGCTACGATCATCAATTTAAGGCAAATTCTTACGTCACGTCTGCTCAAACAACGATTGCCCAGCAAATTTATAAAAACGTCATGAGTTACATTTCCCAAGACAAACCAAACCAAGACTGGGTTCAGCCAAGTGATGTTGTTTCAACGGAGCGCGGCGGCCAAACGGAATACTACGTTGCCGGCTATCCGGGAACTGTCACTGATAATAGCTCCAACCAAACAACCAGCGGTTATACCACTGATAGCAGTTCGAGTTCAGCAGTTGTCACTCAGCCTCGTGGAAGCGAAAGTTCAAGTAGTGCTGAAAGCTCTAGCGAATCTTCAGCATCTACTCCCTCAGAGCAAAAGCCAAGTGGTGATGGTGGCAATAACGGATCTGACGATAACTCGTCAAGCGCCAGTTCAACGGATAACAGTGGCAATGATAATAATAATGCGACCGATAATGGCGGCAACACAACCAACGGTGGTAACGACAATAATGGCGGAACGACTGATGAAACTCAATAAATGATTGACTAGAAAACGAGATGTCGGGGCAAAATTAACTGTTTTGCTCCGGCATCTTTTTGTTATATAAAAATCAGTCAAGCTGGGATGTTTGGAAAATTGACTTATACCTTAGAGTCAAATCAAAATTGGTTCCAGACCCGCCTTTCCATCGTCAATTAATAGATACGAAACAAGGGGCTGTGGCAAAACTAACATTTTGCCGACAGCCCCTTGTTTTTTCAATTTTTATATAGCCGGAACGTGTGCCAAAAGGCCGCTTCCTAGGCATAACTACGAATAACTTTCCGAGCTTTCAGCTCAAAAAGTCATTCTAGGTTATGCTACGGAAGCAAACCCGCCTTTTGGCACACTCCCTTTAATTATTTAATGATCCTCACCCGATAGATTGATAAATGGGATATCCGGTCCGTGGTACTCACCCGCACCATCGTCCGCTTTCCCAATGTTTCGGTTCTTGTTGTAGGCTTCAATTTGATGAGCTGATTGGAGATTTTTCTTCTTCCAGTTAATCAAAATTCGGTCCATGTATTTCAAACTATATACTTGATTTAAGACGGTTTCCTTTAAAGCCAATCGAATCATTTCCGCTGAGTAGTGATCAATATCCAACCACTGGCTAATCATTTCCATTTCCAACGGTGACAGCGTCCTGCCAAACTCTTTTTCGATACTCTCAAAGACGGCTTGGCGTTGGGTGCTGTCAACTGGTTGATTGGTGTTGGAGAGCTCCGGACGCGTCTCTACTTGGGTATCCTTGACCAGAGACAGCTTTTCGTACAGCGACGTAAAGTCGTATGCGTCTACCGGCTGACCCTCAATGGTGACCCGCGTAATTTTCGCGAGCTTTTTTTCAATCAACTGATGAAATAACGCGAATAACTGTTGCTCATTGTATCCGGTCTGGTGCGCCAGTTCAGCCATTTCAGGCATGGGAACGACCAGATCATGATCTTTTTTGATCAGCAGGTAAATAAACAATTCTTGATTACTGATCCCAATTTCACGGTAATGTTTCAGCAAATAGTTACTGATTGTCGTCTGTCCCTGATCCAAGATCTTGTGGGCATAATCATCCAATTCAATCACCTCTGATCCTTACAAATGATTGACACGAAAACAGATTGATTTATGGGTAAATTCGGTTAAGCAATCTTGGGAATGGAATCGCCTCACGAACATGGTCCTCGCCTGTGAGCCAAGTTAAAGCCCGTTCGAGTCCAAGTCCAAACCCTGAATGAGGAACACTGCCGTATTTACGAAGGTCCAAATACCAGGAATATTCTTTTGGATCCAGTCCTGCCTTAACAATCTGGTCATACAAATAATCATAATCAGTTGCCCGCTCAGAGCCACCAATAATTTCCCCGTATCCTTCAGGTGCCAATAAGTCGGCACAAATCACAACGTCATCACGAGTTGGATGTGGCTTCATGTAAAATGGCTTAATGGCTTTTGGATAGTTAATCACGAACACCGGTTGATTAAATTGGTCAGCTAAGAAGGTTTCCTCAGGAGAGCCAAAGTCAACGCCCCACTCGAGATCAAAGCCACCCTTTTTGAGCATTTCGATCGCTTCATCATAGCTGATTCGAGGATAAGGTAAAACGGTGTACTTCTTTAAAATCTCAGGATCACGTCCAAGGGTCTTTAATTCCATTTCACAATTATCCAACACTCGCTGAACCAAGTAGGCGATATAGCGTTCCTGAATTTCCAAGCTTTCTTCTTGGTGCATGAAGGCCATTTCAGGTTCAATCATCCAAAATTCGATCAAATGACGACGCGTCTTTGATTTTTCAGCTCTAAAGGTCGGTCCAAATGAAAAGACCTTGCCAAATGCCTCCGCACCGGCTTCTTCATACAGTTGCCCACTTTGTGACAAGTAGGCATCCCGGTCAAAATACTCGGTATGAAACAGCGTTGTGGTACCTTCAGGGGCACTACCCGTTAGAATTGGTGAGTCAATTTTGATAAAGCCCTCGTCATTAAAGAAATCATAGGTTGCTTTGATGACTTCATTTCGAATGCGCATCACAGCGTGTGGTCGACTGGAACGTAACCACAAGTGACGGTGGTCCATCAAGAAATCGACACCGTGCTCCTTAGGCGTAATGGGATAATCATGGGTTTCAGAAATGACCTCAATGGTTTCAACTTCAATTTCATAACCAAATTTAGACCGGGCATCCTCATGAATAATCCCAGTGACCCACATACTTGTTTCCTGCTTAACCTCTTTTGCTAACTCAAACGTTTCAGGGGTTACGTTATTTTTAACAACAACACCTTGAAAGAAAGCTGTTCCATCACGTAGTTGCAAAAAGGCGATTTTACCACTGGATCGTTTGTTGGTAAGCCATACGCCGATTTTAACTTTTTCATTGACGTATTTGGGTGCATCGACCATGTTAATCTGTTTCAATTCCAATTCCTCCAGATACTTGTTTTTCTAAAAATTGATTCATAAAAGCGGTGATCCGTTCAACAGCAGTGGACAAGTCTTCCAAACTCGTTGCATAACTCATCCGCAAATAACCGGGCATCCCAAACGCAGCGCCATCCACGACAGCTACGTGGGCCTCCTGTAGTAGACGGTCAACGAGTTCGCCCGATGACTGAACGCCGGCGAGTTGAATGGCGGCACTCACATCTGGGAACAAATAAAAGGCTCCCTCAGGCTTGGCACGCAACTTGAAGCCGGGAATTTTTTCAACCAGCGGGTAAATCGTATTCAACCGTTGTTCAAATGCCTGCCGCATCGTTTCCACTTCTGATTGGTCCGATTCAAGAGCGGCAATTGCTGCATACTGACTGACGGTTGCTGGATTGCCAGTCGTATGAGACAAAATCGAATTGACTTTGCTGATCAGCTCCGGCGCTCCGGCAACGTAACCGATTCGCCAACCAGTCATTGAGTACGCTTTGGAGACGCCGTTAACCAAAATCGTTGAGGCCGCAATCCTGTCATTGATTTGGACAAGTGAATAAAACTGGTTTTGATTGTAAACCAACTTGCCGTAAATATCGTCGGCAATTAAGATAACGTTGTGCAAAACCGCCCAATTACCAATTGCTTCCAGCTCTTCTTTTGAGTAGATGGTCCCGGTTGGATTTTGTGGTGAGTTGATCACAAGCACCTTGGTGTTGTGGTTGACAGCATCGTCCAGCCCATCGGTGGTGATCTTAAAATCATCCCCGGTTTCGACAATCACCGGCTTGCCACCCGCCAACAAAACCTGCTGCTTGTAGCTGACCCAACTTGGCCGTGGCAGCAACACTTCGACCCCTGGATCAACCAATGCCTGCATCAGCACATAAAGGGCCATTTTTGCCCCGTTCGTGACACTAATTTGATCGATTGGGTAAATGACCCCGTAATCTTTTTTAATCCGCTCAGCAATGGCCTCTTTAAGTTGCGGCAAGCCACTGGCTGGTGTGTAAAAACTTGTTTTACCACTTTTAATTGCTTTAATCGCTGCATCAGCAATCAATTGAGGCGTCGTAAAATCCGGTTCGCCAATTCCTAAATTGATCACATCGATTCCTTTACGAATCATGGCTTTGGCGGTATTAGAGACTTTGACGGTCGCGGATGGTTCAACATTCATTGCCCTGTCAGAAAATTTCATCAAGCTATCCTTTCATGTCTATATATTTTCAATCGATTGATAAATGGTGCCGTTTTTAAAGCTAATGGTTGCAAAACACAGATTGTTCTTGGCGTTCATGTAGCTCACAACCCAATAAGGCTTCGACTTAATCAGCGTCAAACCAATGCCGTTAATTTTTTTCGGCTTTTTTCTTTGCGTCACGACGTTTTTGGCCTGCTGCTCACTGATCCCACTACTACTGTTGATAATAGTGACCGTTCCGCCCTTCTTGGCAACGATGACGTACACGCTTTTATTTTTGTTATCGACGCCGGAAACGGAATAGTAGGTCTTACCCAAATTCGAGGTGTAAAAGGAATTCACATCCTTTATGCCGGCATACTTCTTGGCAATTGTTTCCGTTTGCCCGCGCGCAATTGTCATTGGCCGTTCCGCAGTATGCAAAATGATAAACGCCGTAAAAGCAATAATCAGGATAATCGAAATCAAGATCCATGAGATTTTAACGTTTGACTGCTTTTTGATTCTTCGTTGCCGTTGCATGTAATTTTCCTCTCAAATTTCGTTATTTCTCATTATAGCAAATAAACGCCTGTCCTGAAGCACATTAATTCCTGCTTTCAAAAAACTTAACCATGTCAAGGATACAGTCGCTAATATCGCCCTTGATAATTGGAATTTCGTTGCGCAGATTTGCCAGAATTGTACTGCCATAGCGTTTAGTCAGCAAACGGGGATCCAAAATAAAAATGGTGCCATAATCATCTTTGGTCCTCAAAAGCCGTCCCATCCCCTGACGCAATCTGAGCGTCGCTTTGGGCAGTGTAATGCTGTAAAAGGGATTCTTACCTTTGCTGCGTTCAATGGAGTACAGCGCGTGATTATAAGGGTCTGACGGCGTGTCAAACGGCAGCTGGGCCACAATCAGGTTTTCCAAGAGGCTGTGCGGAAAATCAACGCCCTGCCAAAACGTATTGGCGCCCAACAAAATCGCGGGCTCATGGTGAATAAACTGCTTGCTGATTTTTGAAGCCGTGCCATGGACGCCCTGCGCCAAGACGAAATGAGTGGCGGTAAATCCACTTTCCTGAAGCATTTGATAAATCCGTTCGATGGCATTCAGGGAGTTAAACAGGACCAACGTCTGTCTTGGCTCATTCTTGTAAATGGCCTGAATGTCTTCAGCAACTCGTTTTAAGTAGGCATCCGAATTGGTCGCGAACTTTTGATCATCCTTATCGGTCACCAAATAAAGGCGCGCCTGGTCCTGTGGATTAAAGTCGCTTTTCAGTCGCTTAATTGAGGACTGGTCACGGTCAATCCCCAGCAGGTTATAAATAAATTGCGACCGGCGGGATGAAAAGATCGTCGCTCCGGTAAAAGTAACGGGTTCAAAGACCGAATACAGATGCTCGCGCAGATAATCTTCTGTCTTCAAAATTCCGCGGTTCAAACTTAAACTGTTAACGTCTTTTACGTGGTTAATCGTCACCCAGGTCACGTGTTGTTCGATGGCTTGGTCATCCACGTCAACGATCGAAAGCAATAGGCGCAGGAGGTGATTGAATTCGTTATAATTTTCGAAAAACGAATAGATACTCATGAAGTCGTGATTCGTATAAACATCGGTATTATGATCAATTTGCGTATTCAACGTGACCAACAGCGAATCCAGCTGGTCGTGAATGGCACCGATTTGTTGAATGATTGGTTGATCAGCGGACACCATCGACTTCATTTCAGTGATCGGGATTAACCGCTCGAAAAACGCACTGTTGCGGTGCAATTTCTTACCCTTAACCACCTGCTCAAAAATGGTTTGAATCAGTTCTGAAACCAAGTCTTTAACCTGCTTTAATTGGGTGTCCATTTCGTTAACCGCATTGGCCAAAATGGCATCATCGCCAACAATTTCTCGAATGTTGGCCTCGTGGGTTTGATTGATATTGCCCAAAAGCTTGTTGATGGTGGTAATCAATCCCAAGGGATTAATTTTTTCCTGATTATTTCGAATGGCAGTCTCTGCAAACTGCTGGGTTTCATCAATCAGAAGGTAGGGCTTCACCGAAAGCGCCTTGAAGTATTGCCAGTTCTTAATTAGATAACTGTGATTGACAATGATGAAATCGGCATTTTCCGCCTTCTTCAAATTGTATCGTAAAAAATCATCGTCATAAAATGGCTCATTGGGATCCAGCCATTTAACGCCGGTGTGCTGAATTTTCCAAACAAACGGGGTTTGGTCGACATTTAAATGCAATTCGTCCAAATCTCCGGTGGTCGTGACGGTCAGCCAAACCAGAATCTGGGCCTTGATAAAGGCTGTTTGACTGGAATTGTCCGGGACAAACAACAGATTGCGGAACTTGTACAAATCGATGTAATGACTGGCCCCTTTCAAGATGACACTGTGAATTTTGAAGGGCAACCCCTGATTGAGCATTGGCAGCGTTTGATTTTGCAGCTGAAACTGAAGATAAGTTGTTGACGTACTGATTACAGTGGGCTTTTTTGATGAAACCAAATAACTTAGCGGCAGACAGTACCCGAGGCTTTTCCCAATTCCGGTTGGTGCTTCAATCAGCAACGTTTTGGCCTCGTGATGGCTGGGGTCGGCATAATTGTTATAAATGAGATTCATCATCTTGTTTTGTTCCAGCCTGGATTCCAAATTGTCAGGTAAAATCCGTTGTTTGGCTTTTTTTGTCTTGGGATAATGAAACTGCTGTTTATCAACTGGAGGCAGGTTCTTCAAATCATCGTGTTTGCGCAATACTAAGCCAGACGACACCCGCAGCTGATCAGCTAATTTCGGGGTGTGGGCTTGGTGTCGATTGCGTTCATCCGCATCCAAAAATACCTGCATCGTATCTTGTGGCAGCGATGGATTGACGCTGATAATTTGTTCAAGGGTCGTTCTTGGCAACGTTTGAATCTGACGAAGCAAAATCAACAGTAATTTGGCGGTCGCCTTGGCGTCGCTGTCTGCGGTGTGCGGATGGTCGTGTTCAATGTTAAAATAAGCACTTAAATCCTGAAGCCGATAACTGGCGAGTGTCGGTAGTAAAATCTGGCTCAAAGTAACCGTGTCAATGGCTTCGATCTGAAGTTCAGGATAACCGACCCGCTGAAATTCCGCATTGATAAACGGAAAGTCAAAATTAACATTATGAGCGACAAATACAGTATTATTTAACAGTTGATACAGTTCCGGTGCAACCTGATCGAACGTTTTCGCTTTTTTAAGCCGTTCATTGGAAATCCCGGTTAACTGAACAATGCGGTTGGGAACTTCACGCTGCGGATTGATATCCGTTACGTATGTTTTAATAATTTGATTGTTGGAAACAAGGCAGCAGCTGAACTGGATGGTCCGATTATCTGCGGAAAGATCCGTTCCGGTGGTTTCGATATCAACCACTGCGAAGGTAGTTTTTGAATTCATCTGTCATTCACCAATCTGTTTATGAGCTGACTTTTTTCTTAATAATTCACTAACTTTAATCATACTACAAGCAAGATATGATAATCTACCATGGAAAGTAAAGTCGAAATCTTGAAGAATCTCTAAAAATATCTTTAAAACGTTCTGGATACAAGGAACTATGATAAAATTGGAATGTTTGAAAGTGAGCGGATAAAGTTGAAAGAAAAAGCAACTGGAAAAAGTTATGCAAAAATTATTTGGTTTGGCGAGCACAGCGTCGTTTACGGCAAGCCGGCCATTGCCATCCCAATCTACTCGGTTGACGTTACAGCGACGATCCGACGCATCAATGCTGGCCAAAATATCCATTGTCGCTACTTTGACGGCCCGGTTGATCAAATGGCCGAAAACCTGCGGGGAATTAAGACCCTGATTGATCATTTAACCAACTTATTGGGCGCAAAAGACGTTGCCTTTGACCTGACGATTGAAAGCAAATTGCCCTCCGAACGGGGAATGGGCTCGTCTGCGGCAACGGCCATTGCTGTCATCAGAGCTTTTTTTGCCTTTTTTGAAGTGAGTTTAACGCGCGACATGCTGCTAAAGCTCGCAGAAATTGAGGAAAAAATTACCCACGGCAATCCAAGCGGCTTGGATTCGGCAACCGCCAGCTCGAGTATGCCGATCTGGTTTATCAAAAATGAAATCAACGAACAGATTGATTTTAATTTGCCAACTTCATCGCTGGTGATTGCCGATAGTGGCATTAAGGGTAAGACGTCCGAGGCTGTTTCGTTGGTTCATAGTAATTTAGTCGACCAACCGGAAATGGCTGACCCCCTAATCCAACAATTGGGCACAATTGCAGAAACTGCCCGTCAAGCGCTGGCGGAAGCTGACGACGAGACATTAGGTAAATTAATGACCCAATCCCAGCAAAATCTCGCACAGTTAGGTGTCAGCAATCACACCCTCGATACGTTTTGCCAAGTCGCCTGCCAAAATCACGCTTTGGGCGCCAAATTGACGGGAAGCGGCTTAGGCGGCTGTGTCATCGCACTAGCCAAGAACCAGGCGGACGCCCAACAAATTTCAACGGCACTTCGAAAAGCAGGCGCCACTCAAACTTGGATTCAATCATTCAAGAATTATCAATTTTCGACAGGAGAAGCACATGACAACCTCGTCCAATAACTCAGCTACTGCCTTGGCCCACACCAATATTGCCCTGATTAAATACTGGGGAAAGAAAAATGCAGATTTAATTATCCCCTACACGGGAAGCCTGTCACTCACCCTGGATCAATTTTATACCAAGACCCAGGTGTCGTTTGACCGGCAACTTGAACAAGATACCCTCTTAATTAACGAACAAGCTGTCACGGATAAGAGCTGGCAGCGGGTCCACGATTTTTTGAATTTGGTTCGGCAGCAGTCCGGGATCACCGAAAACGCTCGGGTCATTTCTGACAATCACGTTCCGACCGCAGCAGGACTGGCTTCATCGGCTTCCGCCTTTGCTGCATTGGCCGCTGCGGCCAGCAAAGCTTCCGGAATGGATTTAAATGAGCGGGACTTATCCCGACTTGCCCGCCGTGGTTCGGGATCCGCTTGTCGTTCAATATACGGTGGCTTTGTCGAGTGGCAGCGAGGATCCGATGATACGGATTCCTATGCGGTTCCAATTGAAAATCCAAACTTAAAGGACATTCGAATTGTTGCTTTGACCATCGAGACCCACCAAAAACCAATTTCCAGTCGTCAGGGGATGGAACGTTCAGTGACGACTTCGCCCTATTACCCAACTTGGGTGAAAGTGGTTGAGTCGGATCTAAAAGAAATCAAATCAGCCATCAGCCAAAATGATTTCGCCAAGTTCGGTGCAATTAGTGAATTTAACGCCATGCGGATGCACGCGTTAACGCTTAGCGCCAATCCCGACTTCCTGTATTTTAACGGAATGACGTTGGATGCCATGAACGAAGTCAAGCGGCTTCGGCATGCTGGGGTTGAGTGTTACTATACAGTTGACGCGGGGCCAAATGTCAAAGTCATCTGCCAAACCAAGAACGTTGACACAATTGCCAACACATTTTCAAAAATATTGGGTCCGGAAAAAGTGACGGTAGCAAAGCCGGGCCCCGGAATTAAGTATCTTTAATCAGGAAAGGAAATGATCCGTTGATTACGGTTAAAGCGCCAGGAAAACTTTATATCGCCGGAGAATATGCGGTAGTCGAGACCGGCTACCCCTCTATTATTGTTGCATTAAATCAGTTTGTGACCGTCCAGATTTCCCGGAGCGAATCTTATGGCAGTATCGTTTCCAAACAATACCGTGAGGATTCCGTGTACTGGCGGCGCCGCGGGGATCAAATGATTCTGGACAATCGGGATAATACTTTTAATTACATAATTTCAGCCATTCAGCTGACTGAAGAATATGCCCAATCCCTCGGCCGCCAAATGGAAGTCTATGATTTGCGGATCAATAGTGATCTGGACAGTCCAAACGGGAAGAAGTATGGTTTAGGATCCTCTGCGGCAGTGACCGTCGCGACGGTTAAGGCACTCTGCCAGTTTTACAAATTGCCGTTAACCAAGAGTAAACTCTTCAAACTTTCGGCGATTGCCCACCTCGATGTTCAGGGGAACGGATCTTTGGGAGATATTGCCGCCAGCGTATACGGCGGCTGGATCGCCTACCGTTCGTTTGACCGAAACTGGTTAATGGCTGCCCGCAGACAGGAAAATTTGACCGAGCTCGTCAATAAGACTTGGCCGCATCTTATGATTACCCAACTGACGCCGCCTAAAGAGTTGAAATTGATTATTGGCTGGACCGGATCGCCCGCTTCAACCTCTCATTTGGTTGATAAAGTGGCGGTCCAAAAAAGCCATCAACACGCCACCTACACGCAATTTTTAAAGGACAGTAAAGATTGCCTCGATGAATTAATTGACGGCTTTAAAACTGGCAGCCTTTCGGTTATCAAGCGCGGCATCTTGCGAAACCGGGAAATTCTTCAACACCTGGCTGAATTTACCAAAGTCCCGATCGAGACACCGATTTTAAAACAAATGTGTGATATTGCGGTGGCACATTCCGCAGCAGCCAAGTCGTCAGGCGCTGGCGGCGGCGATTGCGGAATTGTTGTCGCGGATGAAAACACCGATATTGAGTCAATGATTCAAGGCTGGAAACAAAACGGTATCAAGCAATTGTCACTTCAAGTCCATCCCGTGATTGACCTTGATAAGGAGTAACTATGATTTCAAACCATTCACACCGAAAAGACGAGCACGTTTCACTAGCCGAAAAATTTTATCAACCCAACTCATTTTTTGACGCCGTTCGCTTTATACCAAACGGTCTGCCAAAAACGTCGCTGAATCAAATTGACATTTCAACGACGGCTGGCCGGCTTCAATTTGAGACCCCTTTTTATATTGAGGCAATGTCAGGCGGCAGCCCGCGAACGAAGGACATTAATCGGCGACTGGCTGAAATTGCCAAAGAAACCGGCTTAGCTATGGCCGTTGGCTCGCAGAGTGTTGGCCTAAGTGATCCATCAGTGAGTGATTCGTTTACGATTGTCAGAGAAGTTAATCCGAGTGGCCTGATTTTTGCCAACATTGGTGCCAATCACAATGCCGACGATGCCAAACGGGCCGTTGACCAATTGAAAGCCAACGCGTTGGAACTCCATATCAACGCTGCTCAGGAACTGGTCATGCCGGAAGGTGACCGGACATTTTCGTTCATCAATCACATTGAATCGATTGTTAAGGCCGTTAACGTCCCCGTGATCGTTAAAGAAGTCGGATTTGGGATGAGTCAAGACATCATCAAAGAGCTCCAGGAGTTGGGCGTTCAATACATCAACGTCTCTGGGCGTGGCGGAACAAATTTTGCAACAATTGAGAATTTTCGCCGGCCCGATAAAGAGATGACCTATTTGGAAAATTGGGGATTGACGACTGTTGAATCGCTGCTGGAAAGCCGCCCATTCCAAAAGCATATGACCGTCTTTGCGTCCGGTGGGATTCAATCCCCCATGGCCGTTGCCAAAAGCTTGGCACTTGGAGCTTCTGCGGTGGGCGTTGCCGGCTATTTTCTTCACGCCTTGATTCACCAAAAAGATGAGGCCGTGATTTCCGACATTAACAACTGGAAATACGGGTTAAAAGCCATCATGGTGATGTTAAACTGTCAGACGATTGCGGATTTACAGAAGCAAAAATTAATTTTGAAACCCGAACTTAGAGATTATTTAAAACAGCGACAGATTGACTATTAGGATATGAACCAAACAAGGCTGAGAAACGAGCAGATCACTCGTGTCTCAGCCTTATTTGTGTATTGGTACGTAATTCGCCCGCGTATTTCGGACACAATCTAAACGATAAATCGCAGCCCTTTTGGAAAGAAGTTTTTCGCTGTGCCGTTAACCACTTTGGCAAAGCCGACGGGTTGGTTGGCGCAAACTAACAAATACCAGCCCTTTGACAAACTCGGTTCAACCGTAAACGTATCCCCGTGAACATACTTGGCCCACTGAAGTTGGTCAATGACGACTTGGCGTTTAACTTGATCAGCATGAAGTGCCAGTGCTAACGCGTAGCTGGGCTCAAAGCGGTTCTTTTTGAAGGTGCCAATTTCCAACCCCAGGCGAACAATTTTGATGCCCGATAAATTAGGCGTTTCTTCGGGAACCGAATACAAGTGATCTTTAAAGACCACCAGTTTTTTGAAATTAACATCCGTTAAGGTGTCATCTTTAAATTGATTTAATAACACATTTTCGTCTTTGGTGGGCATCTCAATATTGCGCCCGATTCCACGGAACCGTTTTGGCTTTGGATCAGGTTCGCCGGTTTCCGGCTTCTTGAGTTTGGCAATGAAGTGGCCCTCACCGTCAAAATGATGGGGGAAAATTCTCACACAGTTTTTCAAATCCGGATTGCCGTTCGCCCATTCTGGGATGCCCGAATCCATTCCCGGGTACTTTTTGACCGGTAAAATTTCAAATCCAAACGTCTCCACCAGCCAGGCAATAATCTGCTCATCTTCTTCCGGCGCAAAGGTACAGGTTGAATAGATCAACTCGCCGCCGGGCTTTAGGTTTTTGACCGCTTGTGTGAGAATGGTTCGCTGACGGGTGCTGCATTCTTTCGGGTAAGCCAAATTCCAATACTGCATGGCATCTGGATCCTTTCGAAACATCCCTTCTCCTGAACATGGCGCGTCCACCAACACCCGATCAAAAAATGCCGGAAGTTGAGCGGCCATTCTGTCTGGATCGGTATTGGTGACAATTGTGTTGGTCAGCCCAAACCGCTCGACATTTTCAACCAAAACTTTGGCCCGTTTACTGTCGATTTCATTTGCGATTAGCAGCCCGGTATTACCCAGATAACTCCCCAAATGCGTGGTTTTACCACCCGGAGCCGCGCATAAGTCCAAGACTTTCTCGTTTCGTTTGGGTGCAGCAACTTCCCCAACGTACATGGCACTTGGTTCTTGACTGTACACCGCGCCACTTTGGTGATCGACGGTTTTACCGCTAACCTGGCCATGATAGCCAAACTGACAGTGAGCTGTGGGATGCGTCAAGTCAAGGTCCTCAGGCTGACTGACCTTCAGCGGGTTCACTCGAAAGCCTGGCGTACTGGGTTGGGAAAAACTGGCAATAAAAGCCGCTGCCTGCTCTTCGCCCATTAATTTTTGATATTTGGTGATGAAATCGGTTGGTAGGTTCATTCTAATCTCCCTTGTTATGATGAATAATTGACGTTTTGACCGTTTTCAGATACTATAAATGGATATGTTGGTAAGGAGTGATTACAATTACAAGAAAACTCATCGCACTCGACCTGGATGGGACGACGTTAAACAACGATAGCAAAATCAGCAGCCAAACTGCCGCAACCATTCGGGCTGCAGTGAAACAAGGCTACTTGGTCAGTATTGTGACCGGTCGTCCGAACAGACTTTCTGAAAACTTTTATGATGATTTACATTTAAATACACCCATGATTAATTTTAATGGCAACCTTGGCATTTTACCACATCAAGCGTGGAATCGTGAATACCAGTACACAATTGATAAGGAAATCGTGGCGGAACTGCTGGCAAAAAGCAAGTCACTGGGCTTATCTCTGATCGCCGTTGAAGGCCGGGATATGTTTCTCGCCAACCATGGCGTCAAAAATAACGCCGGTTTTGGCTTTTTCCCCAGTACGTTAGAAACCGACCAAGTTCTCAGTCAACAAAGCCTGCGGGACAACCCCATCAGTATTACGGTACAGGTGGAACCGGAACTCAAAGCCGGCTTAATCGACTTCCTTCAAAACCAATTTGGCGATCAAGTCGAAGTGTCCCCTTGGGGCGGCCCTCATTCGATTGTCGAAATAGCGACCAAGGGCGTCCATAAGTCCACTGGCTTGAAATTCTTGGCGGACTATTATGGCATTCTTCAAAAAGACATTATTGCCTTCGGCGACGAAGGAAATGATGTCACCATGATGCAATACGCTGGTACCGGCGTCGCAATGAAAAACGCCATTGACAAAATCAAAGAATTTGCCAATGACGTGACGGACTTTTCCAACGACGATGATGGCGTGGCCCGATACTTACAAGACCGAATGGATATCGCGGTTGGAGAATAATAATGGCCAAATGACACCTCAGTGTTGTTTGGTTTTTTTGTTGGCATGCATTTCATGATGGAAAATCAATGGCATCCCTCATCGCCTTGAATCCCAACCAAAAACGCACCTGGTAAAGCAAACAATGATCGTCAGCCACAGGTACGTTCAAAAACAGAGTTGCGTTCAATTAGTCATTTGGATGATACTGAATGGTTGCCTTAACGGCGCGTTGCCAGCCTGCATACAGCGTCGTTCTGGTAGTCGCATCCATCTCAGGCTTGAACTCATCCCTTGATTTAACCGTCTTTTTAATATCTTCAATCGAATCCCAGAAACCAACCGCCAGGCCTGCCAGGTATGCAGCTCCCAATGCAGTTGTTTCAGCAATCGAGGCCCGTTGAATTGGGGTTCCCAAAATATCCGCTTGAAATTGCATTAGATAGTTGTTGTTGGCAGCCCCACCATCAACCGCAAGCGATTTAAGATCGATCCCGGTTTCGGCGGCCATTGTGTCAACAACGTCTCTTGTCTGGTAAGCCAGCGATTCAAGTGTCGCCCGAACAAATTGATTTTTGGTTGTTCCACGAGTCAATCCAAAGACCGCGCCTCTGGCATCCTGATCCCAGTAAGGCGCACCCAGCCCGGTAAATGCCGGTACGACGTAAACGCCGTCACTGCTTTTGGCGTCAATGGCCATCTGTTCGGAATCGGGTGAAGATTTGACCATTTCCATCCCATCTCGCAGCCACTGAATGGCCGAACCCGCCACGAAGATACTCCCTTCCAGCGCGTAGTTGACTTTGCCATTGATGCCATATGCGATCGTGGTCAACAGTCCGCGTTTGGACAACGTTGGCTCTTCGCCGGTATTCATCACGATAAAGGCACCTGTTCCGTAAGTATTTTTAATCATTCCCCGTTGAAGCGCCATTTGACCGAACAAAGCTGCCTGTTGGTCACCGGCAATTCCGGCAATTGGCACTTGAACCCCAGAGAAAGAGTAACCTGAGGTATAGCCGTAAATCTCTGAAGAGGAATGAACTTCAGGCAACATGCTTTCTGGAATATTAAGCACCTTTAAGATATCTTGATCCCACTTCAGCGTATGAATATTAAATAACATCGTTCGACTGGCGTTGGTGTAATCAGTCGCATGGACCTTGCCGCCTGTCAGCTTCCAAAGAACCCAGGTATCAATGGTGCCAAATAACAAGTCACCGTTATCCGCCTTTTGACGAGCACCTTCCACATTATCCAAAATCCATTTGATCTTGGTCGCCGAGAAGTAAGAATCAATAATTAAGCCAGTCTTTTCGTGAATCATGTCGTTATAGCCGTCACGCTTCAATTGGTCCGCCAAGTCGGCAGTCTGCTTGGACTGCCACACGATTGCGTGGTAAATCGGCTCGCCTGTGTTCTTATCCCAAATCACGGTTGTTTCCCGTTGATTGGTGACACCAATCCCCCGGACTTTGTATGGCGGAACATCAGCATTAATTAAGGCTTCTGAGATAACAGATTGAACGGCATTCCAAATCTCGTTGGCATCGTGCTCAACCCAACCGGATTTTGGAAAATACTGGTGGAACTCCCGTTGCGCCTTTCCAACGATATTGCCATCATTATTAAACAATATTGCCCGGGTACTGGTCGTGCCCTCATCAATGGACATTATGTATTGCTGATCATTCATGTAAAGGTCTCCATTCCTGTTGTTAATACGTTTAACGCGTCTTTTCTCTTTGTTTAGTATACAATAATATCCAGTTGACGACCAATTTGTCCATAAACTTTAGAAAATAATAGACGCTATCGAAAGAAAAAGCCCGCAACCCTGAGATTGTGAGCTTAACATGACTAAAAGTCTACTTTTCGTCACTCTTTAAAACGCCGCCAACGCTGTAACGGTTTGTTTGCATTTCACTTAAAATAACGTGAACGTGTTCTGCGGGTGCGCCAGTGTTTTTAACAACGGCTGCGGTGACGTCTTCAACGAGTCCCTTCAATTGATCCTGTGAACGACCGGCAATTAAATGAATATCTACGATTGGCATAAACTAATTCCTCCATTTTTTTGAATGCAAAAAGTATACCCTAAAAGTTTTTCGCCTGCAATCACATTTGAACGCCCGCCAACCGTTTTGGGGCAAAAAATGATACAATGTTGCAAGCAACGTTTACGATAGGAGATTTTTAAACATGATACCAACTAAAAACTTTTCAGCCTGCACCAGTATGATTGTGGGAAAGAATGCCAGTATCGATGGGTCGATCATGATCGCTCGAAACGAAGACAGTAAGGCATCCTGGCCTAAGAATTACGTAATCCATCCTCACGAAGAATTTGACCAGCCCCAGGAATTTTCTTCCAACGATAATGGCTTTAAGATCAGTCTGCCAACCATTCGCGCCAAGTATTCAGCGACTCCCGAATGGACGGATAAATTCGGCTTGTTTGAAGAAGACGGCTTTAATGAATACGGCGTTGCCATGAGCGCCACTGAAAGTACCTACACCAACAAGCTGGCTTTGGGTGCCGATCCACTCGTAGAAGACGGCATTGGTGAAGAAGCCATGATTACCGTCGTTTTACCCTACGTCAAAACCGCCCGTGAAGGCGTCCAGCGTTTGGGACAAATTGTTGAGTACTACGGCACGTCAGAATCAAACGGGATTTTGTTTGCCGATCAAAATGAAGCTTGGTACATGGAAACCGGTGGCGGTCATCACTGGGTGGCGCAACGAATTCCTGACGACAGCTATGCCGTGATTGCAAACCAAAGTGCCATTCAAGAAATTGATTTTGATGATCCGAAACACTTCATGTGGTCAACAAACATTCGCAAATTTGTCGCCGACAACCATTTGAACCCCGACCCATCCGGTCATTCATTTAACTTCCGGCAGATTTTTGGTACCGCCGACTTATCGGATACCTATTACAATACGCCGCGGGTTTGGTATGGCCTGCGGATGTTCTCGCCCGACCTCGAATTTGACCCAACTAGCCAAAATATGCCGTTTATTAATCAGGCCAACCGAAAATTGAGTCTCTTTGATGTCCAGGATTTTCTTGGATCACATTATCAAGGGACTGCGTATGACCCCATTGGCGAGGGCTCTGAGCACGACAGGCACCACTTCCGACCAATTAGTCTCGCCAAGACACAAGAGGCCCATATCCTCCAAATACGGCCAAATATGCCCACTCCTGCCGCAGGGATCCAGTGGTTGGCAATGGGGGTTGCCGCACAAAGCAGCTTTGTGCCATTTTACGCCGGTGCAACCGACACTCCAACCGAATACCAACATGCCAGTGGCACTTATGCACCAAATCAAGCTTATTGGACGTACAAATTAGCCGGCGTCCTGGTAGATCCGCACTACGTTTCGTTTGGGCCGAAGTTAAACGATACCAGAGCCGATCTGCGGGTTGCCTTTCAACAAGCTGTTAAGAAGGCCGATGCGGCCGTCGGTGGCTTATCAAATGTCGAATTAGCGGATTTTCTCACCAAAGTTAATTTCGAAAATGCTAAAACCGGGCTGACCGCTTACAACAAGCTTATCTCCGACCTGATTACCCATTCAACTGATTTTTCACCAATTAATTTTAAACAAGACGTTAACCTGTAGCACTAAAAAATGAGCAACCTGCCGTCCTGGTAGATTGCTCATTTTTGATTACCATATTTTAATAATGTTCTCTGGTAAACGAACCTGGAACATCCTGACTGGCTTTAACAACCAGCTTGGTCAACAGGTCTTCAGTGGCTTTCATCATGTGATCGGCCGTTCTGGCATTGGCTTGGCCAAGTGCTCGGACAATGTGTGAACCAGCCGCTTCTTTTTCGGAAATCCGCTTATCAACCTGGGCAATTCGTTCATGGGCATAACCCATTTCTTTTAGTTGATAATCTTCAATATCAGCCATTAATGCCTGATAATGGTCGGCAGCAATCAGTGAAATCAACCGATTTGCCCAATAGGCGTTATGACTATCCAAAGTTTCCGTCGTATCCCGGTAGCAATCCGGTGTGTTGATGACGTTGGTGTAAAACGGCGTTAAGACATTAAACGGGTTGGACGCAAACGTGATCCACTGAATCGCTGAATAAGCCGACGGCATGTTAGGCCGCAACTGCAAGATGGATAATTGCTGGTTACGGTTAATCCCAATTGGCCGATAAGGCACTGTTTTGTAATCTGCTCCTGGCGCAAACGGATCGTAAGGCGTGTCCTCGTAATGAGAGCTCAAGACAAATTTGATATCCTCAATGGTGATTTTTCGATTGGCGTGGCAAATAAACGGCAGGTCGTTCCTCATCGGTGACTTATCCTTAACGGATTCAGGATCAAAGTAACGTTGGCCATACCATGCCCGTGGTGTGTTGTAATGGCGATCCAACTGGGTGTCCGAACCAAAGATCTTTCTAAAATTAAAGTGATTGGTTAAATTCAAGTGGTTGTCACGGGCAAATTTACGTAAATCCTTGGAATACATAAAGCTGTCCGGATCATCGAAGTCGATTTCTTGAATGCCGGTCTGGTTTGGCGCGATAACATAAGCGTCATCCGGAATCCGTTGGGCAACCCAGTGATGGCCGCCGGCAGTCTCCATATACCAAATTTCGTTAACGTCAGAAAAGATAATTCCGTTTGATTCGTAGGTCCCATACTTCTCAAGCAGTTCACCCACTCGTTGAACGCCTTGCTTGGCAGAATCAATATATGGCAGCGTGATTGTCAGTAAATCTTCTTCACCCAGTCCATTGGGCTCAAATGGATCAGCACCCATCACCCTGGAATTGGTCGTAATCGTCTCTGTGGCGCTCATCGCCACATTATGGGCATTTATACCAGCTTCTCCCCAAACGCCCTTTCCAGGGACAGCATCGGGCACTGAGGTATATCTCAGTGGATTGTCTGGCAATTTAACAGCAAATTTCGTTAATTGTGCGTGATAGTCCCTTGGTTGGTCTTCAGGTTCGACGACCACAAACTTCTTAGGGTTAACGGCATCGCCCGCGTCTTCGTTTCTGGCAATGAGCGTTGACCCGTCGTAACTGGCCTTCTTACCAACTAAAATCGTCGTACAACTACTGTGTTTTGATGAAAACATTTTAAAGCCTCCCCTTTATCTTCCTATCACCTTGATTTTACACCCTTTTGACTGGAGTGGAAGAAAAGAGCGTGAAATCGGTCACATATGAAGGCATCACTGCAAACAAACGCTTTTGACAAAATAAAAACCGATTGGAAAACAAGTTGCGTTTTCCAATCGGTCATTTTCGTTCAGTGACAAAGCCACTTAAGGGTAAATCATTATTTTTGTGCCGGTTAATCATTATTTTTGTGCCGGTTAATCATTATTTTTGTGCCGGTTCTTCATAATCACCATTTGGACAGACCACTTGGGTGCCGCCCTTTACCCGTTTTTCAACCAGGAAGTGGCCATCCTTTGGACAGTCACGGCCGATTGGTTTATCCCATGAAACAAAGTCACAGTCGGGAAATCTCGAGCAACCATAGAAGATTCGGTTCTTTCTTGATTTTCGTTCAATGACCTGGCCTTCATGACACTTCGGACAAATAACGCCAATTTCTTTAACAATTGGTTTGGTATTTCGACAGTCAGGGAACCGCGAACAAGCGTTGAACTTGCCGTAGCGTCCCATTTTAATGACCATCGGTGCCCCGCAGATATCACAGTTAAATCCGGCTGGTTCGTCTTTGATTTGGACCTTTTCCATGTTCTTTGTGGCCGACTCGACCTCGTCTGAGAACGGCTTGTAAAAAGTATCAACCAACTTGATCCAGTTTTCCTTACCCTCTTCAACTTGGTCAAGCTTGCCTTCTAAATTAGCCGTAAAGTCAATGTTAACCACATCCGGGAAGTATTCGACGATAATCTTGTTAACAATTTCGCCTAATTCAGTCGGTTCAAATCGACGACCGACTTCCTTGACGTAATAACGCCGTTGGATGGTGTCAATGGTTGGTGAATAGGTGGAAGGACGTCCAACACCCTTTTCTTCCAGCGCCTTAATCAAGGTTGCTTCACTGTAACGGGCTGGTGGCTGGGTGAAATGTTGATCAGGGTTGTTCTTAACCAGTGAAACCACGTCGCCGGTTTCAAGATCAGGAAGTAAATTATCCTTTTCTTTGGTATCACCGTATACCTTCAAGAACCCATCAAATTTCATCTTTGACCCGTTGGCTTTAAAAATCACGTTATTTTGTTCAATCGTGACCGCCATGGTATCCATAATTGCCGGTGTCATTTGACTGGCAAGAAATCTTGACCAAACCATTTGGTACAAGCGGAACTGGTCACGGGTCAAATATTTCTTGAGACTTGCCGGTGTTCGAAAGACTGATGTTGGCCGAATCGCCTCATGGGCATCCTGGGCGCCTTCAGGCAATTTACCTTTGATTGGCTTGGTGGCCGCATATTCTTCCCCGTATTCTTCGTGTAAGAACTTGGAAGCTTCATGCTTGGCAATAACGGAAATTCGGGTTGAATCCGTCCGCATATAGGTGATTAAGCCTTGGCTGCCCTCTTTACCAATGTTGATTCCTTCATACAGCTGTTGAGCGGCCATCATTGTTTTTCGAGTCCGGAAATTCAACTTCCGGTTAGCTTCCTGTTGCATCGTACTGGTCGTAAATGGTGGCTGCGGCTGGCGCTTACGTTCACGTCGGGTCACTTTGGTAATGTCAAAATCACCCTTTGGATCAAGCTGTTTTAAAATAGCTTGAACGGCTTCATTGTTAGGCAGTTCTTTTTTCTTGCCGTTCACGCCATAAAACGCCGCCTTAAATTTACTGCGACCCTTTTTAAATTCAGAATCAATGGACCAGTATTCTTCAGGAGTGAAATTCTTAATTGCTTTTTCACGCTCAATAATCAGCCAAAGTGCAATTGACTGCACCCGACCGGCACTAAGACCTTTTTTGACTTTTTGCCATAATAGCGGTGAAATCGAATACCCTACAAGGCGGTCAAGAATTCGCCGTGCCTGTTGGGCATCTACCAGGTTCATGTCAATGTTTCGGGGATGCTTAAAAGATTCTTTAACCGCATCCTTTGTAATTTCGTTGAAGACAACCCGATTATCATCGTTTGGATCAAGGTCTAAAATGTGTTGCAGGTGCCAAGCAATTGATTCGCCTTCACGGTCCGGATCGGCTGCGAGATAAACTTTTTTAGCTTTTTTGGCTGCAGAACGTAATTCCTTGATTGTATCGCCTTTGCCACGAATCGAAATGTAATGCGGTTCGTAATCATGGTCGATATCAACGCCCATCTTACTCTTTGGCAAATCACGGACGTGACCTTTACTGGCGACAACCTTGTACGATCGGCCAAGATATTTTTCAATTGTTTTGGCCTTAGCTGGAGACTCTACAATCACGAGTGTCTTTTTAGGTGATTTCCGTTTTGTCTTCGCTTTTGGTTTAGATTTGGCTTTTGGTTTTGGTTTAGTAGAAGTTGCCATTATTTCTCCCTTCGAAAGTGCTACTTTTGTATTCATATTATTGTAGGAATTTTTATTACAAATCTACCACATCATATTGCAGGAATTTTGAAGTGTCAACTCATGCACTTTCAAATTCAGATTTGATAGAACTCTTCGACGATATCATCGGCTTGCAAAATCGGCTTGGCGCCAGCCGCGATTAATTCATTCGTACCAACTGATAGCGGGCTGTTGATCGGACCGGGAACTGCTAAGACATTCCGATTGTTTTGAAGCGCCAAGTTTGCAGTAATTAAACTTCCGGAGTGCTGCTTCGCCTCAGTCACTAAGATGCTTTGAACAAGACCGGCAATAATGCGATTTCGTTCCGGAAAATGGCTGCGATAGCCCTTGGTATGATTGGGATATTCAGAAATCAACAGTTGTGTTTGGCCAATTTGTTGCTGCAGGGGTCTGTTGGCCGCTGGATATTCGATGTCCAATCCAGTCCCAATGACCGCAATAGTCGAGCCACCGCTGGCAATTGCGCATTGGTGAGCAAGAGTGTCGACGCCTTTAGCAAGTCCGGATACAATAGCCATTGTATTGGAAACTGTGCCAGGAATCAACTTTTTCATAACCTCAAACGAATAATTTGTGCAGTCACGGGCACCGACGACGCCAAGTAGCGGCCTTGATAAAAGTGGCAGCCGGCCCCGATAAAACAAAATCAACGGCGGTGCGAATGCTTCCCTCAAGGCGACCGGATAGTCCGGATCACAGATCGAAAGCCACTTTTCACCGGCCACTAATTTTTCAACTAACCGTGTATCTTGAAGCAGTTGATGATAGCTTTTAGAAAAGGCGGCAAAGTTGTGCTGATTGATTCCGGCGACGTTCGCCAACAGTTCAACCGGTGGTAATTGGGTGTTTGACCACTCAGATTGTTTTAGCCAAGCGTATACCTTCGCCTTGCCAATTATTCCAATTCCGTTACATAAATGAATCCGCAATAAAAAATCTCTTAAAAGCATTTTTATCCATCCTTTTAAGAGTATATACGTCATTAAATTTAATTTTTGCGAAATTTTTCAACCGGCGAAAAAGTCATCCGGTGAATTGGGGTTGGCCCGTACGCCTTTAGGGCAGCCAAATGCTTTGCTGTCCCATACCCGGCGTTATGAGGAAAATCGTAAGCCGGATATTGCTTGGCATATTCATCCATTAAGTGATCACGATACACCTTGGCGATGATGCTTGCAGCAGAAACACTGATGCTCTTGGCGTCCCCCTTGATCAACCGCGTTTGTTTGATTGGCACGGGAATCTGCATGGCATCGACAATAATTTCTTCTGGTTGCGGATCCAATTTCTCAACGGCTTGTTTCATGGCGACTCGAGTTGCTTGATAAATATTGAGTTCGTCAATCCCTTGATTATCAACCAATCCGATACCGATACTAATGGCAACTTGTTGAATCTTCGGCGCCAATTCAGCGCGGACAGCCGGTGTTAATTGTTTAGAGTCATTGACCTGAACCAAATCAAAGTCCTTCGGCAAAATGACGGCAGCTGAAACGACCGGACCGGCCAATGGTCCTCGACCAACCTCGTCAACCCCGGCAATATAGTCAATCCCCTGTTGCCAGAAGTGACGCTCATATTCAAATCGGTGTTCAAATGCGACGACCGCGGCCTGCTGTTTATGAATGCGAGCGGCTGCAGCATGAAGGGCTGTTTGGACACCCTTTCTGGGATCGTTTTTAAGCTGGGTAAATAGCGGGTCGCTGACGGCTGTCACATCCCTTAACAATTGTTTAATCTCACTAATTGTTTGTTTGCGCATCATCTTCCACCATTTCTGGATTGTCTAACGTAAAGCGGCCAATTTTTCCTGACCGGAAGTCCTGAATAATCCGGTTGGACCCCCGTTCATAATCGTCTCTCATCCCAACTTTTTTGGTAATTTCGAGTAGTAAATCAACATCGGATAAATCAAAGTCGGCATCCGTCAAATGATAGCGTTCTTTTAACCCGTTTGGATTAAGCAGTCGTAATCGCCCGAGTCCAAACAAGGCAACGTCATCGCTGGCGAAGACGCTTTCCTTAATGGCACCAGTCAATGCCAGCTTATCAGCAACCTCCTGACTTGAAAACTTGGGCCAGAGGATTCCTGGCGTGTCCAGCAATTCAAGCTTATCGTCTGACTTTAACCACTGCTGTCCTTTGGTTACCCCTGGTCGGTTACCAACCTGGGCAGCCCGTCTGTTCACCAGGCGGTTAAGCACCGTCGACTTACCAACGTTGGGTACACCGACACTAATCGCGCGAATGGGACGTTTTTTCATCCCCTTATCCTGTTCGCGTTGCAATTTTTCGCGCAAAATTGGCGAAATAACGGAAATGACGTTGTTGATTCCAAATTTCGTCTTTGCATCAATGGCGATTGCCGGTTGATGATGTTCGGCAAAATAGTTTAACCATTGATTGGTGAGCTTGGGATCTGCCAAGTCACGTTTGGTCATAATATATAAATGCGGTTTTTGAGCGCTAATTCGCCTTATTTCCGGATTTTGAGAGGTCAACGGAATTCTTGCATCAATCACCTCAAAAACAATGTCAACCAAGGATAAATTTTCCTCGAATTGTCGAATGGCCTTGGCCATATGTCCTGGGAACCACTGAATTGTTACTGCCATTTTTTCACTTCCTAAAAGCTTTCTTGATATTCGGTCCAGACTGAATCAAAGATTTCCATTGTTGGCAGATATGTCGCGTTTTCTTCCAAGTATTTGGAAAGCGCGTCAAACTCATCTTCCTGCTTGGGAAATGACTGATCGTAAAATGCGTTGTTGGCAAACTCTGCCACCGGATCGGTGCTGCCGGGGTTTCGTTTGGTCATTAAAAATTGGTAGAACGTTTTATGCATGGTTAGTTCACCTCGGTTGCTGGCGGTAAAATGATCTCAAAGGCAAACCTGCCCTTGCCATTCATATCAATGGTTTTGGCACGATAATTGATCCCATGCTTGCCATTCATGTGAATAATATCAAGTTTGATGAGTTTATTCTTGGGATCGAGCTGAACCCACTTTGGCAACTTATAATTTTGTTTAACGTAAAGTAGAACAAAACTAATTGGTACCGGAAACTTGCCTAATGCAAGCTTGTTGGCATGAAGCGTCACGTTCCCATTGGCCATCACCTTTGGGTCAAAGGTAAGTGAATAGTCCACGTTTGACCCCAGTAACTTCAACGTCCCGTAGACAATGCCTTCGTCTCCGACCTCAAAGTGATACTTGTTTTGGCTGTCTTTTTGCAGGCGCCCCAGGTAATAGCTCGATAGTTGATTCAGTTGTGCCTTGTTAATTGAAACTGAAACCGGCTGCGAGGAAGACGTGACCTGCTTATCGGCAGATTTGGTCAATGAAGATGACGATTGAACGGCTGCCCACATTCCCAAAATTGCCACGACCAAAAGTCCAATCAACGAAATAAAGGCCAACTTCCAGGGATTGCGCCGCTTAACTGATTGCTTGTCTTGTCTCATCTTCAAATCACTCCTTTGCCCAAGTTGTATGCTTCACCATCTGCTGATACAGTTGATCGGTCATAATCTTGTACCCGGTTAAATTAGGGTGAAAATGATCATTGTTTGATAAATATTGATTGGACTGGGCGGATTGGCCGTTTAGGATCCGTTCAATATCAGCCGGTGAACTTTGGTTGCCGCTAAAATTGCTGGCGCCAGCCTTCTTTTCAAGGCTCTTTCGTTCTTTAGCGGTCTTAAACTGTCCGTCCGTCAATTGCTTGTTGATCGACACAAAGTAAATCCCGTGTTGTTGCTGGCTGACCTTCTTGGTTATCTGGTTGGTTTGAGCAACCGTGTCGTTAATGTATGAAACCTGCGGAAAGTAGACGTAAACCGGGTTGTAGATCCCAAAGACAAAGATTGGCGCGCGGGAATTAAGCCGGCGAATGTTTCGAAATAGCCGAGCCACTCGCTGCTGATAAATCAGGCAGTATTGATTCAACTTGGTATCCAAAATCTTTTGGTTGGACGCCACCACGTTGGCCTTTAAAAATTTGAGCAGGTCATTGCCGCCCGTGGTCACGGTGATCACATCCGCATGCCGTAAGCTCGTTTGAAGGCGTTTTGAAGAAACCACCCGATGATTAATCTGATCGGTGGTTTCCCCCGAAATACCGTAATTTGCCGTCGACATTCGGACATTGGGATTCTTGGCGTTCACCTTTTTACGAATTAAATTGGTGTAACCGCCTTTATTGGTGGGATCCCCCACTCCTTGGGTCAAAGAATCGCCAACAGCGGTCAAGCGGATTTCTCGTGGCCGTTGCGTTGATCCCTGGTGAAAATACCGGAAACCGGCAAATCCCAAGGCAACAAGAACGACCAACCCAATCAGCCAACCGCCCCAGCGAAACGAATGCTGATGACTTTTGACATGTTTATTTTTGCTCAAACAAAAAACTCCTCAAATATTGAAATCTAAAAGGGGTTACGACAAACAAACGTTGTCTCGCCCCTTCATACAAATCTCTGTGTTGATTTAATCAGGATCACTGAAATAAATTAACGCGAAAGCACCCTTTCCGGTATGGGTAGAAATCGTCGGTGATGTGACGCGCTCAAGAAGCGATGCGTTCGGAAAATCGTCTTTGAGCTTTTGGACCGTTTCTTTCAAAATTTCGGTCTCGGTCACATATGAAATACCAATTGACTTGATTGAAGGTGTTTGCTTCATTTCGTCAATGATACCATTGAAAAATTTTCGAAGCGACTTATCGCCGCGACCTTTAGAAATAATTTTAAGTTTACCACCCGTCACCTGAAGGCCTAATTTAATATTCAAAAAATTAGTAATTGCCCCGGCAAATGCGGGAAGCCGCCCGCCTTTGACGATATTGTCCAGTGTCATCACACAAAGATATAACTTTGTGTTGCTGCGGACTTTATCAACCCGCTTTAAGATGGTTTGTAAATCAGCACCTTGTTGCGCGAGCTTGGCAGCCTCCAAAACTTGGAAGCCCAGACCCCGGTCAGTGCTTTGACTATCCACAACGGTCACATTGCTCTTACTGATCGTCGCTGCCTGTTCAGCTGCATGAACAGTCCCACTAATTGCTTCAAGCATATTGAGGCACAGAATTTCGCTGCCGTCCTCACCCAGTTGATCAAACGCTTCGACAAACTTGCCAACAGGCGGTTGACTCGTCTTTGGCAGATCATGAGCTGCCAACATTTTGGGAACAAACGTTTCGTTGGTGATTGTATCATGGTCAACATAGACTGTGTTATCAATCATCACCGTTAGTGGAACCATTGTAATGTCATATTGTTCAAGTTCTTCATCGGTTAATTGAGCAGATGAATCCGTCACAATTTTTACTTTTGCCATTTCCGCCACTCGTTTCTTTACAAAATTATTAAATAATTGATAGTCCATCGATAATTATATCAAAATTTAGATGAACGGACACCATTTATGAATGGAATTGCCTTCTTTCATAAACTTCAAATGTATGGGGATACTTGTTTTTTTCATCGACAATGCCTGGGATTGATTTAACCAAAGCAAACTGAGAATAATCAATTGGCGGCATATAGGTATCGCCCACAAACGTCCCCTCAATTTTAGTTCGATAGAGCCGATCAACCCGGGTTAACAGTTGTGAGAACAGGTTGGCGCCACCGGTCACAATATATTCCTTGGTGGGATTTTCTGCCACCAGTTCACAAAGTCGGTCAATCGAGGGCACAACATGAACGCCGGCCGGGAAGTCACTTTGACTGGAAATCACAATGTTTTCTCTTCCGGGAAGCGGCTTGTTATAACTTCGAAAAGTCCGCGATCCGGAGATAATCGTATTGCCCATCGTTGTTTTCTTAAAATAGTGCATGTCATCTGGAAGATGCCAGGGAAGCGTGCCATTTTGGCCAATTAAGCCGTGTGAATCTTCAGCCCAAATAAAAGCTAACATGACTGCCCTCCTAAACCGCAACCGGTGCTTTGATAACGGGATAAGGATCGTAGTTTTTCACTTTAATATCCGCCATCGAAAAGTCATCCAGATTCTGCTTGTCGGGATTTAACCACAATTCTGGTGCCTGACGTGGCTTTCGGGTAAGTTGCTCTTTTACCTGCTCAATATGATTTAAGTAAATATGAGCATCGCCAAGCGTGTGTACAAAATCGCCGACCTCAAGCCCACATTCATGGGCAATCATTGACGTTAACAATGAGTAGCTGGCAATATTATACGGCACGCCCAAGAAAATGTCGCCGGATCGCTGATATAACTGACAGCTGAGCTTTCCATCGTTCACATAAAATTGAAACATTGTGTGACATGGTGGCAGCGCCATTGAAGGCACATCTTCCGGATTCCAAGCAGAAACAATCATCCGTCTTGAATCAGGGTGCGTCTTAATCGTTTCGATTACATTTTGAATTTGGTCAATCGTTTGGCCATTAGACGTCTTCCAGGCGCGCCATTGACTGCCATATACCAACCCAAGATCGCCATATTGTTGCGCAAACGCATCGTCTTCCAAAATTCGTTGACAGAACAATTTCTTTTGTTCCTGGTAGATTTTGTTGAACTCGGGGTCTCTTTCAGCACGGTGAGCAAAATCTGTCATGTCAGGACCAGTGTAGTCTTTGGATTCAGTGAACCGTTTAAATGGCCACTCATCCCAAATATGATTCTTGTGTTCGAGCAAAAATCGGATATTGGTATCACCCTTTAAGAACCACAAAAGTTCACTTTTAATCAGCCCAAACGGGACTTTCTTGGTGGTCAGAAGTGGAAATCCCTTTGATAGATCAAAGCGCATCTGATAGCCAAACGTACTCAAAGTACCGGTATGCGTGCGGTCGGTCTTTTTATGGCCATTTTCTAAAACGTATCGTTCAAGGTTTAAGTAAGCGTCTTCTAACATGGCAATTTCTCCTTTAATGATCGTGCATTATTCAGCATATTCACTCAAATATTCCCAGCGTTGCATCTTCTTGTCGGCTTCGGCTGACAACTTGTCCTTTTGTGCCTGCAGGTCGGCCAGTTTATCATAGTCCGAGCCGTTGGTCTGCATTTGTTGATCAATCTCTTCAACTTGAGACTCAAGGGATTCAATTTCGTCTTCGATGTGGGCGTATTCAATCTTTTCAGAATACGTCAGCTTCTTTTTCGCCTGTGACTGGTCATTATCGACTTCACGCTTATCACTTGAATCCGCGGCTACCGCAGTATCCGCCGAATCTTGCTTGGTCGAATTTTGACTTTGCTTGGGCTGATCTTTTAATGATGCCAGATAGTCCGTGAACCGGCCACGATGTTCTTCAATCACGCCGTTTCCTTGGAAAATCAAGAGGCGATCGGCCACTTTATCCAGGAAATACCGGTCATGAGAGACCGTTATAACCGTTCCTTGGAACTTGGAAATGTAATCTTCCAGAACCGTTAACGTGGCAATATCCAAATCGTTGGTCGGCTCATCCAGCAATAACACGTTTGGTTGTTGCATGAGTAGTTTCAGCAAATATAACCGTCGCTTTTCACCACCTGAAAGTTTGCGAATCAACGTCCCGTGCATAAACCGCGGAAAAAGAAATTCTTCAAGCAATTCAGTGACACTAATCTTGTTTCCGGTGTTATCGGTCACCTGCTGGCCGACTTCACTCAGATAACTGATCACCCGTTTATCTTCGGGAATCGGTTCGGTTAACTGGGTATAATACGCTAATTTAACCGTTTCGCCAATCTTAATGATGCCTGAATCGAGTTTCAATCTGCCGGCAATGACGTTTAAGAGGCTGGTTTTTCCGGCCCCGTTTTCACCGCTGATGCCAATTCTTTCATTCGGCTGAATTAAGATATTGAAATCCTTCAAAATGGTCTTGCCATCAATTGTTAAATTAGCATCCTTCATTTTGAGCACTTCTTTGCCCAACCGGGTTTGACCCAGTGAGATGTTGACGTCCTGATCAACTTGAAGGGTCCCAACGTTTTGTTTCAAATCATTAAATCGGTTGATTCTGGCTTGCTGCTTCGTGGATCGCGCCTTGGCTCCGGTTTTCATCCACGCCAACTCCTTTTTATACAGCTGTTGGGTCTTATGTTCTGCTTGAATTTCACCCTCAACGCGGGTCGCCTTTTGTTGGACGTAATCCTGGTAATTACCGTCGTATTGGTACAGCTTTCCAAACGACAACTCCCAAATCTTGTTGGCAACGTGATCCAAGAAGTAACGATCATGGGTCACAACAATTAGGGACCCCTTATAAGCGGCCAAGTAGTTTTCCAACCAGTCAATTGAGTCAAAATCCAAGTGGTTGGTCGGCTCGTCTAAAAGCAGTAAACTTGGTGCCTGAATCAACACTTGGGCTAAGCCGACCCGGCGCCTTTGCCCACCTGACAGGTCAGCGACTTTTTGGTTGTAATCAGTTATTTTTAACTGATTTAAGATGGTCTTGACATCGTTTTGGGCATTCCAAGCGTCTTCTTCGTTCATCCTGGCTTCAGCCTTGGTGTAACGTTTAGTGGCCTGCTCGTCTTCAGGATGGGCAGAAAACTCTTTTAAAGCAGCCTCATAATTTCGAATCGTTTGATAAACGTCTTGGGAACCCGAAAAAACGGCATCCATAATGGATAATTGGTCGTCAAGTTCCGGGTCCTGCTTCAAATAGCCGATCGAGTATGTTTTTGACGTAATAATGTCTCCGGTAGAGTCTTGATCAATTCCTGCCAATGCATTCAGCAGAGAAGTCTTTCCGGTTCCATTCGTGCCAATTAATCCGATTCGATCATGTTCATTTATGATAAAATTCAGCTTATCAAACAGCGTCTTTTCACCGTACGTCTTTGCTAAGTTTTCAACTCGCATTGTTTCCATTCAGTTATCAGTCCTCATTTAGAAAATTTACAGCAGCCGCTTTTAAATCATCAAAATTGTTTGGAATTTGGCCGTCAACAACTGCCCGTTCAAGATAATCCAAAATCTTGCCAAGTTCGGGTCCGGGTTGTAATACCCCCTGTTGGATCAATTGCCCACCGGTAATTTGTAGCTGCTTCTTAGTTTTAATTGGAAGTTCGGCATATCTGGACATCAGTGTCTGTGTTTCAGGCAGAGGGCCAAACACATCAATTGCGTTCGTGATGTTGGCTGCTCCCGTTTGATACAACAGCCAATTTGTGACCTGCTGTTTTTTAATCGCAAAAAGTAATTCAGTGGTAAGTATAACATCATTAATTATTTTATTGGCCGTCTTCCACTTTTTTAAAAATGACGAAATCTGACCGCGCGAAAAACCAAACGTAAAGGCTAGAAGCGACCATACCTGAACCTCATTTTGCAAGCTTAACGGGCTGTTTGCCAACTGTTTAAGCGCTTGTTCGTGTTCACCAAGGACCGGGACGTGTCGGTCCAATCCGGTATCCAGCATCACATTCAAGCCATTTTGGGCAGCAACACCCAGCATCATTTTAACGAATTCTGAATGACAGCGCTCAACGGCGATTTTTTCAAGTAACCGACTGTGCCTGGCAATTCCCTGCAGCGTCTCAGATTCAATTTGAAAATCTAATTGACTTGCAAACCGAACTGCCCGCATCATTCGCAACGCATCTTCGTTAAAGCGCTCGTTGGGATCGCCCACCGCTTTGATAATGTGGTGTTGCATATCGGCCAAGCCGCCAAACAGATCAAAAACCTGGCCGCTTTCAGAAAGGGCCAGCGCATTAATTGTAAAATCACGTCGTTTAAGATCTTCTTTAAGTGAGCGAACAAACGTAACTTTGTCCGGCCGTCGGTAATCCTGATAACCGGATTCGGTTCGAAAAGTTGTCACTTCATAGCCGGTCCCATGGTCCAAAATCATCACGGTTCCGTGCTCAATTCCAGTGTCAACAGTCTTCTTGAACAGTTCCTTAACTTCACTTGGATAGGCACTGGTCGCAATGTCCACGTCATGAATCGGCCGCTTTAAGATGGTATCTCGAACAGACCCGCCAACGAAATAAGCTTCGTAGCCGGCTGCTTCAATCTTTTGTAAAATTGGTAATGCTTCCTTGAATTCTGTGGGAATTTCTACTATTCGCACAATCATCGCCATCCATTTTTAGTTTATCCTCTGACAATTCTAACAGAATTTGCAGTGAAAGAAAAAGATCACCACAATCATTGCCAATCCTGAAGTACAATTGATATGATAAGTTGTCAGATAAACGCGGGAGGTAACACGATGGAGAAAAAACAAAGCCGCTTCAACCTTGATATTTCAATCGTTGATCTGCTGGTCATTGCGGCCGGGACGGCAATTTATTCATTTGGAATCGTCTTTTTTAACATTTATAATCACTTGGCCGATGGTGGCGTTACGGGTATTACGCTGATCCTGCGAGCGTTATTTCACATTGACCCGGCTTATTCAACCATCCTGGTCAATATTCCCTTGTTTGCGATTGGCTACCGATTTTTAGGAAAAAAAGATATGTTTTATACTTTGTACGGAACCATTGTGTTGGCGGTTTTTCTTTGGATCTGGCAGCGGGTCCCCATCGTCATTAATCTTGATCATGATCTGTTGCTTTCAGCGATCGGTGCCGGCTTGTTTGGCGGCTTTGGCTGTGGCATTGTTTACCGGTTCGGCGGTACCACTGGTGGTGTTGACATTGTTGCCCGGCTGTTTGAACGTTTCAAAGGCGTTCAAATGGGACAGACCCTGTTAACGATTGATGTCTTGGTACTGTTGTCGTCACTCATTTATCTAAACGTCCGCCAAATGGCCTACACCTTGATTTATGTTTGGATTTTTTCAATGATTGTCAACTTTACCCAACGTGGTGCCTACACAGCCCGCGGAATCTTGATTATCAGTAATGAATCGGAGCGAATTTCAACCGCCATTCAAGACGAACTCAGCCGCGGCGTGACGTTTCTGAATGCTGAAGGCGGCTATTCACACAAATCAAAGCAGGTCGTTTACTGTGTGGTTTCCCCAAGCGAACTGCATACCCTCAAAAAATTAGTCGAGTCCATCGATGAAGAAGCCTTTATTTCAATTATCGAGGTCAACGAAGCGATTGGTGAAGGATTCACGTATAAACGACCGAAACGCTTTAAATTATTATAGACGTTGAAAAAGGATCTGGTTCACGCGCTTGCCGTGGGATCAGATCCTTTGTTTTATCTTTTAAGTTAGTCAGAGTGTGGGCCACGATGACTTCCATGTCCAATCGTCGTTTCCCCGTTCTGTTTTCATCTTTACAAGTCTTGGTCTTCTTCATACATTGAAGCCATTTCAATATCGCCTGGAACCAGGTCCAAATACTTCTTCAGGTATTTTCGTTCGGGTTCTAATTGCCCCGCTTCACGATAAAACAGCGCGGCGTGCTTTAAAAAGTCAGGATTGTCGCTTAATTCATGAGCCGCTAGTTCATAGTTTTGGTCGGCTTTTTTGATGTTTCCGGCATCTTGATATGATTGTGCCAGGTTGTATGCAAGATGGGCGTCGACGACGTGTTCATCGGAAACTGCTTCTAACAGCGCTAAATTGTCGCTGTAGCGTTCGTGAGCGATATACCAGTCAGATAGTAAGGTCAGCAGTTCAACGTCCTCAGGGGCGATTTCATGGCCTTTTTTGAAATACGTCAAAGCCAGTTCGTCCTCATTGTCCATCAGTGCAATTTGACCCGCTTTCTGCCAAATTTTTTCGTTGAACTGATCAATTGAAATGCCTTCTTGAATTGCCTTTAAAGCTTCGTCAACTCGTTTTAAGTTGACATAGGCATCCGCCAAGTAGGGATAAAGTGAACTGTATTGCGGATCTGAGTCGCGTAGATCTTGGAAGGCCTTGATCGCTTTTTGATACTCTTTGAGGTTGAAATAAGTAAATGCTAATTCAAATTTAACATCGCTATTCATGTGAATTGGCTTGATCTGTTCAAGGTACCCCAAAGCCTGCTCGAACTTGCCGATTTCAGCATATGAAACGCCAAGCCGCTCAATCAAATTCACGGCAGACATTTCCAAAGTGCCGGATTTGATGAGATCCAGATACAAATTGATTGCTTTACGATAGTTTCGGGTCGTGAAATAAAATTCTGCCAGAGCAAATTTAATGACATCCTCGTCAGGCGCCAATTTTTGGGCCGCCAAGAGCTTTTGTTCACTAATCTCAAACATTCCCTGGGTCTGGTACAAATCGGCCGCCACCATCAAGGAACGGACATATTCGTCCGAATCCGGGGCTACTTGAGATAAATAGTTGAGTGCTTGATCATCGTGATCATCATCGATTGCCAATTCAGCCAAGTTAATCTTTAAGCCATCGTCTTCAGGATATTTTTGAGCCAGGTGTTCATAGATGGTACTGGCATCTTTTGAAAATCCCAGTGAATACACTTCTTCAGCTAACGAGTACAACATATCATCGGAGTCATTTGCCAAAGCTTTTTTCAATGATTCTTTGTAATCATCGATTTGGCCAGCCTCAAGTTGATCTAACGCGGTTTTTGAATAGCTCATATTTGTCCTCCAAAGTAAATAAAAAAGCCAGCCCGACAAATGCCGTTCTGGCTTAACAGATGAATACTATTTAACAGCATCCTTGAGCGCCTTACCAGGTTTGAAAGCTGGTACTTTGCTTGCAGGAATTTGAATTTCTTGACCTGTTTGTGGGTTACGGCCCTTACGAGCGGCACGTTGACGTACTTCGAAGTTACCGAAACCGATTAATTGAACCTTGTCACCTTTTGCTAAACTAGCTTGGATTGATTCAAATACTGCATCCACAGCTGATGTAGCGTCTTTTTTAGTTAAACCAGTTGCAGCTGCAACATCGGTTACTAATTCTGCTTTGTTTGCCATGAGTGTATTCACCTCCCTCAAAGATAGGTATGTAAAACATTGCAAATCAAATTCTCACAAATTCAAAATGCTAAAACAACGCCTTTTTGAAGCATCATTTCTTTTTCAAAGATAGCATAAGAACGTTGTCATTGCAATGCTTTTGCCAAATTTAGTGCCGATAAACCCCGAAAAATCAAGATTTTGTTAAGAATCGGTCAAAATCGGCTTATTTTCGGCTTCGCTTGATGATTTTGATTGGCGTTCCAGTAAAGTCAAAGTTATCCCGAATTTGGTTCTCCAGGAACCGAACATAAGAAAAATGCATCAAGTCTGGATTATTGACAAACACCACAAAGGTTGGTGGCCCGGATTTCACCTGAGTGGCGTAATAAATCCGCAGTCGTTTTCCATTTACGGTCGGCGTTGGATGAACCGACACGGCATCCATGATCACATCGTTCAACGCAGAAGATTGAACCCGCTTTTCGTGATTATCATAAACTTGTTTGATTAAGGCCGGCAGCTTTTCAATTCGCTGTTTGGTGACGGCCGAAACAAAGATAATTGGCGAATAGGCCATATATTGAAATTCGTTTCGAATCAGTGTCTCAAAATCCTGTTGGGTATGGTTGGTCTTTTTCAAGGTATCCCATTTGTTCACAACGGTAATAATCGCTTTACCAGCTTCATGGGCATACCCGGCAACTTTTTTGTCCTGTTCACGAATACCTTCTTCAGCATTCATCACAAATAAAATCACGTCGCTTTGATCAATTGCCTTCATTGCCCGCATGACACTATAACGTTCTGTGTTCTCGTAAACCTTGCCCCGCTTACGAATTCCGGCAGTATCGACCATGGTAAACTTCATACCGTCTGCTTCAAAACGCGTGTCGATCGCATCTCGGGTAGTTCCGGCAATGTTTGACACAATTACCCGGTCTTCTCCGAGAATCGCATTCACCAACGATGATTTGCCGACGTTTGGCCGACCGATAATACTGAAGCGAATATCGTCATTTTCTGGTGTGCCTTCATTTTTAGGAAACTTCTCAACAACTTTATCGAGCAAATCCCCCAATCCCAGACCATGAACACCGGAAATGGGCATTGGATCACCAAAACCTAATGAGTAAAATTCATAGATATCTTCTCGGCTTTCAGGGTTGTCGACTTTATTGACTGCTAGAACAACCGGTTTATCGCTCCGATATAAAATCTTGGCAACCTGTTCATCATCGGCTGTTAAGCCTTCTTTGCCACTGACGATAAAGACAATGACGTCTGCTTCGTCAATTGCAATCTCCGCCTGGTTTTTAATTTGTGTACTAAATGGGGCATCACTAATTTGAATTCCCCCTGTGTCGATCATTGCAAATTTAGTTGCGAGCCATTCACCGTGTGAATAAATTCGGTCACGCGTCACACCCGGGGTATCTTCAACAATTGAGATCCGGTCGCCGGCAATTCGATTAAAAATGGTCGATTTTCCGACATTTGGGCGCCCAATAAATGCAACTGTAGGCAGTGCCATATAAATCCCTCCTTTGCTTAAGTAATTCAGAAAGAAAGGAGCTGGGACAAAACTTACGTTTTGTTTCCAGCCCCTTTTCAAAATTTAAAGTCTCAATTATTTGTTATCGTCATCATTGCTGCCGGATTTTTTCAATTCGTCACCAATGAGATCACCTAAAGTAAAGCCAGTTTCTTCTTCAGGTGCATTGCTGATTGAACGGTCGTTAGACTTACGTGATGGCCGTTTGTTAGAAGACTTCTTTGGTTTGGATTCTTCTTCAGGTGCATCAGTCAAAGCCTTGATTGATAATGCCAAACGCTTTCTGTCGGTATCAACATCAAGAACCTTAACTTGAATCTTTTCGCCAACCTTCAAAACATCGGCAGGTGTGTCAATGTGTTCATGAGCAATCTGAGAAATATGAACTAAACCTTCAACACCAGGGAATACTTCAACGAAAGCACCAAAGTCAACGAGGCGCTTAACAGTTCCCTCAAGAACGCTGCCAACAGGAGCTTTTTCTTCGATTCCGTCCCAAGGTTCTGGAAGAGTTTGTTTGATTGAAAGTGAAATTCGGTTACGGTCGAAGTCAACAGACAAGACCTTAACCTTAACTTGTTGACCAACTTTAAGGACATCTGACGGCTTGTCAACTCGTTCGTAGGCGATTTGAGAAACGTGAACCAATCCGTCCATGCCACCAAGGTCCACAAAGGCACCAAAGTTGGTCAAACGGGCAACAGTTCCTTCAACAACATCACCTTCGTGAAGCGTCTCCATCAATTTCTCACGTTCTTCAGCCTTTTCAGCCTGAACAATTGACTTGTGAGAAAGAATTAATCGGTTTTCAACTGGATCAATTTCAATAATCTTAAGCTCAAGTTCTTGACCTTTAAATTGATTCAAATCATCAACATAATGGTCGGAAATCATTGAAGCTGGGATGAAGCCACGAACGCCGGCGTCAACAACCAAGCCGCCTTTAACAGCTTGGCTGACTTTGGCAGTAATGGTTTCGTCGTTCTTTGACTTTTCAGCCAATTCGTCCCAAACTTTACGGGTTTCCAAACGACGTGATGAAAGCAGGAAGCTTCCGCCTTCTTTGTCGCTTCCGATACGGGAAGTTACAACCAGCTTCAACTTGTCGCCCTGCTTAATATCATCAACATTTTGTGAGGATGACAGTTCGCGTGGTGGCACAACGCCTTCAACGCCTGAACCTTCAATACCCACAATTAATTGTTGGTTGTCGTCCTTGGCCAATACTTCACCAGTTACAACGTCACCAACTTTTACTTCATTAACGCTGTTTAAAGCGTTCAATAGATCGTTCTTATCGTTATTTGCATTTTCACTCATCAAACAATTCCTCCTTGAAACAACTCTAATCATAATTTTATCTTAAATCGACCAATATTACCAGTCAATTGACCAATTAGTTGCTATTTCAATGTTTTATTTATAACTTCAGCGATTTTTTCGACAACTTGATTGATAGAAAGTGAGGTTGTATCAATCTCCACAGCATCATCGGCTTTTGTCAATGGTGAAATTTTTCTGTGAGAATCTTTATAATCTCTTGCTTCTATCTCTAATTGTAATTCATTAAGGGGTGTATTGATCCCTTTTTGAATGTTTTCTTTATATCGTCGTTGAGCGCGCTCTTCAACACTGGCAATCAAAAAGATCTTCACTTCGGCATTTGGTAAAACAGACGTGCCGATATCCCGGCCATCCATTACAATCCCACCGTCCTTGGCGATTGCTTGTTGTTGTGCGCTCAGTTCCTCTCGAACGGCAGCAATTGCAGCGACCGCCGATACCGAGTTGGTCACGTCTTCTTGGCGGATCGCTTCGGTAATTTCTTTGCCGTCAATAAAAACCTTCTGACCGTCGTCTGCCGGTTCAAAGGTAATTTTGGAAGCCTTAACAATTTTTGCGATTTCATCGACATCGTCAAATGAAACCCCGGACCGGATCGCTTTTAGCGTGATTGCCCGATACATGGCGCCGGTATCACAGTAAATATAATGAAATTGTTTTGCCACTCGTTTGGCGACTGTACTTTTACCGGCAGATGCCGGTCCATCAATGGCGACTTGTAATCCATTCTTTCGCATTCTAACATTCCTTACCTAACAATTTATTTGTACTACCTGACCCGCAGCCGCTGGCCCGGATAAAGCTGAGAGCTTGACGTCAACCCGTTCATTTGCATTAACTGAGCCGTCGTAAGGCCGTTATTATAAGCAACCCGAAACATCCCCTGTCCTGCTTTAACGGTTACGTATTTGTGGCCGCTGGTCGAACTAGTCGCTTTTTTAGCTGTTGAAGTTGTTTTCTGGTTTTGAGCGGTTAAGCTGCTTTTCGACTGGCTTGTCGACGATGATCGCGGCTTAGCGGTTTGCTGACTTGTTGAAGCAGACTTCGACTGAGTCACAGCGGCCTTTTTCGGTTGCTTTACATCAGACTTAGCCTTCTTGGCTGTCGTTTTTGGTGATGATGATTTTTTTTTTGCAGAATCCTGTCGCACAACTGTCACGGATGATGAGGCAGCACTCTTGGTATCATTTCCCATCGCACTTTGGCGAACCAGGCCGTAAACCAATGCGACGACCGCCACAATAATAATCAGGGCGGCTAAAACAACGGTAATTAAATGATGGTTTTGGCTTTGCTTTCTCAGCTTAACCCGAGAGAGATGACCATTTTCATCACGATCCTCAGAAAACGTTTGGTTCCATGGTTGATCTTGATCGGTTTTATGTTGTTCATCGTTGGACTTCATATTGACCCCCCTTTGATCAGAATATAGACAAACTTATTTTATCATTAATTGCAATCATTTTATCTTAATTTTTTAATAAAAACAGCTGATCGATGACTTGACGCCAATCTTTTGATTGAATTGGCCCGGTTGTTGAAGAAACTTTCAAGTATTTTTGATTAAAATTCCGCCAATCCCCCCAAAAATCCGAGTCATGATCGCAACAAAAGGTCCGATCATTATCTGATACGTCTTCATCAAAGTAATCTAAAAGTTGCGTTCTCCGACAACCAGGATGATAAACATAATTGACCATTGCGGAAAGCTCGGCGATTCGGCGACGTTTAGCTTGATCAAATACCCGCTGGACCGACTCAAATGAAAGCCCCTTGTCAAAATAATACTTGATGACTCTGAACTGATCATCATCGTTTAGCGCTTTGGGGTGTTGATAAAGGTAGTCAACTACCCCAATATCTGGAATGGTATGGTCAATCAGGTTAAGCTGTAAATACCGGTCATTTGGCTCATACAACAAAATGGCCAAACTGGGTTTTTGATCCCGCCCACAGCGACCAATTTCTTGGACATAACTTTGAATATTGGCCGGTAAATGATAATGAATAACAAACCGCACGTCGTCCTTATCGATTCCCATTCCAAAAGCACTCGTCGCACAGACAATATCCAAATTGCCATCCATGAACTGTTGTTGAATATGAAATCGGCGCTGATGATCCATTCCGCCATGGTAAGCCATCACTTTGCGATCGGTTTTTTGATTCAGCATGTCGGCAACTTGTTCGGCCTGCTTTTTACTGGAAAAATAAATGATCCCTGCGCCGTTTAACGTTTGGACAAGCTCCAACAGCGTTTGATCCTTATGTTTTTGGTCCTGGCAAATTTGAGCACTCAAAAAAATATTCTTGCGGTTAATCGGCAGCAGGACTTGTTTGGGCTTGGCTGTTTGAAAATTCAAATGATTCAAAATATCTTGGCGGACAAATGGCGTGGCCGTGGCGGTCATCATCAAGGTCAACGGTTGGCCGAGCTTTTGGCGAACCTGCCCCAATTTTAAATAGTCAGGTCGAAAATCCGGGCCCCACTCTGAGATGCAGTGGGCCTCATCAATCACCAACAGGCCAACGTTTAGGTGGGCCATCCGGTTTAAGATGTCGGGGTGAGCCAGCATTTCCGGCGAAACATAAATAAATTGATACTGGTTCAAGTGGTCGATAATGACCGCCTTTTCGTGAAAATCAAGTGCCGAAGTCAACGCAACCACCCGCTTTGATCCCAGGTATTGCAACCGACTGACTTGATCTTGCATCAACGAAATCAAAGGCGAGACAATCACCACCCGCTGATGGGTGAGTGCACCATACAATTGATACAGCAAGGTCTTTCCACCACCTGTCGGCAATACCGCCAACGTATTTTGACCATTTAACAGATACTGAAGGATCGCTTCTTGACCAGGCCGAAAGTGATCAAAACCAAAATATTTTTTTAAGGCAACTTTTAGATCAGTCATCATGTGCTGTTTTACTCCTATAAATTTGAAACAATCGAAATTCGAAGAAACTTAACCCGGGAACTTCTTCGGCTGCTTGATCAAACGCCCAGTTGGCAACATCATCGGGTTGGGTCAAAGTGAGCTGTTGAAATGTTTTCGGCTGAATTAATGATTGATATGGGAATTGGGCAACCGGCGCCATAATGGCCGCTTCGATGAGGTGTTCATAAACCGTGGTCTGCTTAATCCGCCGTTGTGCCACGATTTGGTCAATGCTGGGCACCATTTGTCGGCGGTATAATTCAAACGTTTTTTTAGCGCTATTCGAGATGACCGGTTTTTCCAATCCAGCCGTTAATTGCATGAAGGGGTTGGGTTGAGGATGTTTTTGAATCAACAATAATAACATCCCGTAAAGCTGCAGCCACTGGATTTCGATAATGGCTGGCCTGGTTTTGAGTGAATCAGCCAGCTGGTCTTCAGTCATACCAGAAAAGTGGTGACCAATTAAACTCTGAACAAAGACTTCAGCGCGCTGGTCATTATCTAAACGGCTTAAAAAGCCCCTCAACAAATCATGAAATTGCTTCGGTAGGTTCTGCCGTTTATTCGCAATGAACCAGTGTTTCAAAAGTTGATCATCATAGTAGCCAAGGGATTGGGGATAGTATTTATGATTGGCGTAACTGTATTCCGAAACGATCTGCGAAGCAAAAACAAACCTTTGTGCAAACCGATTGACATCAAACCGTGACGATACTCCCAAGTATTTCAGCGGCAATAATTGAGCCGTGTAGTCATCGTGGATCGCCTGTCCCTTCTTTGTTAATTTAAACTGAAGACGGTCGTCAACCACAATCAAACCGGCTTGAGAAAGTTTCAGGGCAACTTGTTGATCATCGCCAAATTGCTGGCCATGCAGGCTATCCACAAAGTCCAACATGTCGTACTGCAATGCCCAGTAAAGATTAGAAACCGTTCGTCTGCCAATCAGTGCGTTTTTCATGGCCTTAATCCGCCGGTATTGCGTTGAACTTCCAAAGATGAGGCAAAGCGTTTCTAAATCCATAAGATCCCCCAAAACCAATTCACGCCATTACAAAAGGCTAGCAACAAACCGCAAGTCCGTTCTAGCCTTCTAACATTACTCACTATTCAATTATATACGAAATTGGTTAATTATAAATGCTTTAACTTATCGAAGTTTCAACCTCGGCAGGAAACTGCCCTTGATCGCATAGAAAACGCCGCCCACGACAACGCCTTTAATCAGATTGAACGGCACTGCCCCAAACAAGATGACTGTTGAAAGTGGAAAGCCCAGCTTCATATTCATCAAGTTCATGTAAAGCGGAATGACGCCCAACCAGTTAATGGTCGACATAACGATCATCAACGAGATTGCCATTGTCAAGATCACCAACGTCGTCTTTTTCAGGCCGCTGGTAAACGAAAATGCCCGCTCACCCAGGTAATAGCTCCAAATCAGAACCAGTGATGAAATTAATGATGACCCAACCCCAATGAAGCCAAAAATCGATGCGCCAGTGGTGACCCAATAAAGAAGCGCCTTTAACCCGGCAATCGTCATCCCACCAACGGGGCCAAAAATAACCGTTCCAATCAAGATTGGCATGTCGCTTAAATCAAGCTTCATGTATGGGACAATCGGAATAATTGGAACTGACAGGAACATCAAAACATAAGAGCACCCTGCCAAAATCGACATCTCCACCAAACGAGTGGTTAAAACCTGCTTGTGATTACTATTTTCCATTGAAAAAACCTCTCCTCCAATGGTCAATCTTCAAAATAATGCCCTGACAAAAAGAATTTGTCAGGGCATTATAAAAAGCATCGTAAGAATTTAATCTTCTGCATACCAGACTTTACTGTCGGTCCTGGAATTTCACCAGTTCATCACGATCGCTCATGAGTCGCGGACTATCACCGCCGGTCGGGAATCACACCCTGCCCTGAAGATAAACCAATTTAATTAACTTAAATATATCAAATACTCACTAAAAGTCAACGATTTGTTTTTCCGGTCAATTCTTTCAACTCTTCAACTTCATGTGGTTTAAGTGGTCGGTAATCACCAGGTTGTAAGCCCTTCAAGGTTAAGAAGCCATATGTTTCGCGACTTAATTTTTCGACCGGATGGCCGATCTTTTCGAACATATTCTTAACTTGGTGGTTACGGCCCTCATGAATCGTTAACTGAACAATCGAGGAATCCTTATTGGTTCGGATGAGTTTGGTCTTCGCCTTAGCCGTCTTTCGATGGTCGATCACGACACCCGTTCTCAAGTGTTTCAAATCATCGTTGGTGACAATCCCCTTTACTTTGGCAACGTAAGTCTTTTCAACCTCATACTTGGGATGGGTTAATTTGTTGTCCAAATCGCCATCGTTGGTGAGGAGCAATAACCCCGAAGTATCATAATCCAAACGACCAACGGGATAGATACGCTCAGTGACTTCATCAAGGATATCAACCACCGTTTTTCGATGCTTATCGTCACTCACCGCTGTAATCACCCCACGGGGCTTATACAGCAAATAATAGACAGGTGCTTCTTTTGAAATTGGCACCTCATCAACTTTCACTTCGTCATTTGGGGTAACTTTGGTTCCAAGTTCCGTCACCACTTGGCCGTTGACTTTGACGTGGCCGGTTGAAATCAATGTTTCAGCCTTTCGTCTTGAGGCAACGCCCGCGTGGGCAATCACCTTTTGTAACCGTTCTTCGTTCATAAATCGACCTCCTAATGGTCTTTGTCTATTTCTTTGTTAAATCTGGTTAAGAGTGAATCACTGGTATCATCATCCAAAACTTCATCTTTCGGCAATTCGGGTAAGTCCTTCAACGACTTGAGGCCAAAATAATCCAGACCGAAATTGGTGATGCCATACTGCTTGGGATTTCCAACCTCTTCCTTGACGCCGGTCACCTCGATTAAATCCTGGTTAACCAATCGATGAAGGAGTGCGGAACTATTCACACCACGAATCTGATCAATTTCGATTCGAGTAATCGGTTGGTTGTACATAATAATTGAGATGGTTTCCAAGGCAGCTTCGGAAAGCACTCGGGGTTTGGCGTCGTTAATGTAATCGCCGACTAACGCGGATAGCGCTTCTTTGGTCCCCAATCGATAAACGTCGTCACTGACAAAAACTTTCAAACCACAATTCTCATCAGTGGTGTATTTTTCGATGATTTTTTCAACCAGCTGGCGAACAGCTGCGACACTCAGGGCGGTGCGCTGCGCAATTTGTCGAAGGGTGATTCCCTGGTCGCCGGATGCATAAAGCAGTGATTCGATTTTGGCTAAATTACTGATCAATATATCCAGGCCCCCTTCTAATTTCAATTGCCGACTCAGCATCGGATTGATTTAAAACAACTTCATTGTATTTGGCCATTTCAAGAATCGCCAAAAAATCGGTGACAATTTCTTCCGGCTGGTCGGCTTTGTTGACCAGCGTGTCAAAAGAAATCCTGGCGTGGTCCCGTTTCAATAAGGCGCGCACTTTTTGACTCTGGCCCTCAATGGTGTAGGCCCACTCGTGAATGACGGTCGACATTGGTTGATTGTACTTAAAATGTTTCAACGCATCAACGTAACTCGCCATGATGTCGCCACTGTTAAACGGAGAGGGTTGAATCAACTCATCCTTGGTTGCCGGCACCGTCAGTTCGGACCTGGTGAAACTCTGGCGGCGAAAGGCTTCTCGGCGCTTCATGTCTTGGGCAACCATTTTGTAGCGCTTATAATTTAATAGCTGTGAAACTAATTCCTCTCGGGGATCTTCATGCTCGTCATCGGAATCATCATCGACCTCGTTTGGCAGCAGCATCTTCGACTTAATGACCATTAACTTAGCGGCCATCACAAAATATTCGCCGACAATTTCCAAGTTAAGCTGTTGGGCATCGTAAATATATTGCATATATTGTTCAGTAATCGTTGAAATCTGAATATCATAGATATCCATTTTGGATTCCTGAATTAGATGCAGCAACACTTCCAGTGGGCCGTCAAAATCATTTAAATGTAATTCAGGTTGAATAGTTTCAGGCATGATCAGGTGAATTCTCCCATTTTTCCCAAGCGGATTTATTGTCAAATCCGGCAACGATTTTATACTTTGGATACAAATCCTGTAAATCATCAAAAATTCGGTTGTAGTTTGCTTGATTGACACTTTGCGGCGTCAAGACCAGCTGATGGACCAGCAATTGATCGTCCTGCAATTCGATGCCGACTAATCCTGACCAATTATTGGACGGATCGCGCCACAAATAGATAATGCGGTTCTCCTTATTGGCATACCAGTTCATCTCCTGAGAGACGAGATCCATATTTTGTAGTTCCGTTACCAAGGAGAACAGGCCCATGGCAATTTTTTCATAATCTTTTCGATACTGATATAACATTAGTTATACTCCTTACGCGCGTGGATGATATTTGTTGTAAACCTCGGTTAAGTGCTGATGCGAAACGTGCGTATAAATTTGGGTGGTCGAAATATCCGAATGCCCCAGCAGCTCTTGGACAATTCGCAAATCCGCCCCGTTTTCAAGCAGGTGCGTCGCAAACGAATGGCGCAGCGTATGGGGCGTGACGTGGCGTTTAATGCCGGCTTGATTGACGTATTTCTTAATCATCAGCCAGATTGCCTGGCGAGTCAATTGTCTGCCGTGAGCATTTAAAAAAACAAACTCGGTATTTGGCTTTCCGTCGAGCAACGCGACCCGGGTGGTGGTCAGATATCGATTCAGCCAATCGACCGCAACGTCACTGATTGGAATGATCCGTTCCTTATCGCCCTTACCAATTGTTTGCAATAAATTCATCGGCAAATGCAGATCGCCCAGCTTTAAGTTCACCAGTTCGCTAACCCGAAGCCCAGTGGCATAGAGGGTCTCCAGGATTGCCCGATCCCGAATTCCTAATTTCTGATTGGTGTTCGGCATTGAAAGCAGCTGGTTAACCTGAGCAACCGTCAGAACATCGGGAAGGGTTTGAGCCTTTTTGGGAGAGTCAACCTTCAACATTGGATCGTCTTTGATGACCCCAAATTGCACCAGGTACTGAAAAAAGCGGCGCAGTGTTGAAACAACTCGGATTACGGTGTTTCTGGCTTTACGTTGTTGTTGAAGCTGCTCTAAAAAATTGAGAATGACAAACTGGTCAATTTCGGCAATTGACTTGGTCTGGGTTTTGAAAAAAGCATCAGCCTCTTGTAAATCCTGGCGATAGCTTTGAATGGTGTTGGCTGAAAGTCCTCGTTCAACCTGCAGATAATGTAAATAATCCTCAATTTGTTCGTGCATCGCTTTAACCTACTTTTTTAACGAAATATGCCCGTCCTCTTGAACAATTAAATTTTCTTTGAGCAAGTGACCCAATGCCCGCTTAAAGGCCCCTTTGCTGATCCCAAAATAGTCCTTAATCGCATCCGGTGTGCTTTTGTCGCTAAAAGCCAGCTGTTTGTCATCCGTATGTTCAATGGCCGCTAAAATCATCTGGGCGTCCTCACCAATTTCTTGGTAAGCACGGGGCTTGGTCGAAATATTGACGCTGCCATCGCGTAACATGCCGATTACCCGACCCTCGACCTCTTCGCCCAAACGTGGTTCCATTAATCGCTCATCTGGATGTAAAAATGCCAGGTTATAGTCTTCGGTTAGTAGGCGGGTGCCAGACATTTTAAGGCGGTAGGCCCGTGCTTTTAAATTCTTATTCTGCAAATCATCCTTGGCGGGTTTGGCAATGGCACTGAAGATTTCTTCATCGGCCAAATGACCCCAAATTCGGTTCTTGTTATCCACCGTCAAGTCGATTAAAAGTTGATCGCCGTCTTGTGGCCACAATGAACGGACAGTTGGGAGTTCGTCAATTGAAACGACGACGTCCTTGTTGGGCAGTCCAATGTCGACAAAAACACCCAAGCCAAACTTTTCCTTCACAACGGTCGCAAAACCGTAATGGTCTCTACGGATTTCTGGAATGTTTCTGGTAATTTGCATTTTATGCTGTTCATTTTCGTACGTAAAGCCAGTAAAGCTGGCACCAATTTTTAATGGCTTCTTGACTTCCTCTTTATCAAGGAGAAATGTTTCGCCCTCAATTTGAATAAAGTAGTCTTTATCATTTTCATCAATGACTTTTCCAGTCACAACTTGCGCAATTATATTATTCATGTTCGTCTCCGATCTAATCCATCATGTCACCATTTTACACGTTTTCAATCTAAATTTCGACTTCAGTCTTTAAATCACAAACAGGTCCGAACGGATTAACCGCCCGGACCTGTTCTTTATGAATTGTGATTACTCACAAGTTAAATTTAGATTGATGATGATGCGCCGTGATAAATGACACCACGATGTGAATCAACAGTAATCAATTCACCGTCAGAAATCTTGGTAGTTGCGTCAGCAGCACCGACAACAACAGGGATTCCCATTGAAATACCAACAACAGCTGCGTGTGAAGTCAAACCGCCTGTTTCAACAACAACGGCGCTTGCCTTTTCGATAGCTGGCAGATATTCTTTGTCAGTTGACTTGGTTACAAGGATGCTTCCTTCAGTAACCTTGCTCTTAGCATCAGCAGCGTTCTTAGCAACAACAGCTTTACCAATAACAGTCTTGTCACCAACACCTTGGCCTTGAACCAACTTTGAGCCGATCAATTGAACTCTCATCAAGTTAGTCGTGCCACTTTCGCCAACTGGAACACCGGCAGTGACGATAATTAAATCGCCTTCCTTAGCCAAACCAGTTTCGAGAGCCTTCTTTGAAGCTAATTCAAAGATTTCATCAGTGCTCTTAACTTCGTCAACCAAGATTGGGTGAACACCCCAGTTAACCATCAAACCACGACGGGTACGTTCGTCAAATGTGATGGCAAGGATGTCAGCATCTGGATGATACTTAGAAATCATACGTGCAGTGTATCCTGAACGGGTGGCTGCAACGATGCAGTGAACACCTAATTCTTCGGCAACACGGGCAACTGAGTCACCAATTGATTCAGTAACGTCACTTGAGTCAAACTCAGGACGTGGAGTACCGAATTCGCTAAATGCATTTTCAGCCTTAACGTCGATACGAGCCATTGTTTGAACTGATTCAACAGGGTAGTCACCGTTGGCACTTTCACCTGAAAGCATGGTTGCGTCAGTACCATCAAAGACGGCATTGGCAACATCAGAAGCTTCGGCACGAGTTGGACGTGGGTTTTCCTGCATTGAATCAAGCATTTGAGTAGCGGTGATAACAGGCTTGCCAAGTTGGTTACACTTCTTGATCAAAGTCTTTTGTACCAACGGAACGTTTTCGGCTGGAATTTCAACACCCATGTCACCACGAGCAACCATCAAACCATCAGATACCTTGATGATATCGTCAAAGTTGTTGATTCCTTCTTGTGATTCGATCTTTGGGAAGATTTGAACGTGTTCCATGTGCTTTTCTTCAAGCAATTCACGGATGTCCAATACATCTTGTGGTTTACGAACAAATGAAGCTGAAATAAAGTCGATGTCGTTGTCCAAGCCAAAAAGAATATCATCTGAATCTTTTTCAGTGATACCAGGCAAGTTAATGGAAACACCAGGTGCGTTAACACCCTTCCGTGAACCAAGAATGCCGTCGTTTTGAACAGTCACAACTAATTCTTTATTAGCGTCGTCTTTTTTAGTAACAACAGTGTCCAACAAACCATCGTCAAAAAGAACGTGGCCGCCTTCATGAACATCATCAAAGAGTCCTGGGTAAGTAACTGCAATCTTTTCTTTAGTACCCTCAAGACTTGCGTCCATTGAGATACGGAATACGTCACCAGTGTGGAATTCAATCTTGCCGTCTTTTTCAACGGTCGTCCGAATTTCAGCACCCTTAGTATCGAGCATAATTCCAACAGTCTTACCAGTCTTCTTTTCAGCTTCGTGAACCTTGTTCATACGATCAAGATGTTCAGGGTGGTCACCATGTGAAAAGTTAAATCGGAAAACATTAGCACCAGCTTCAATCAACTTAGTAATTGTTTCTACATCAGTACTTGCTGGGCCTAATGTACTTACGATCTTAGTTTTCTTCATAAGTAAAATCTCTCCTTCGGTTTTTGGGCACTCGACGCTTTTTCGAACCGTCTACAAAACGTCTCAAATCATGCATCGGTATCCTTTTAGATTCACCGGTTATTTTATCACTTTTTACACGGATTGTCGCCCACCTTTTAGGCCTAAATCAGTGTCTGTGATTTAAGCCGACAGCCAAAAAGTTAGGCCTACCGCAAATGAAAGCCTTTACCAAACTAAACTTTTTTTCTGAAAAAAATTACTTATACACGACATTATTATTGCCAAAGATTGTGATTAATTGTTCTTTTAATTTTGGCGAATCTGTCAGCCAAAATTGTTCAGCCAATGCCCACGTCTTTTTTGTTTCTGTCTCGAAGACAATCACGGGGACGTTTCCGTGATATTGGCGGCTTAATTGATTCAGATTGTGAAAGATAACGTTTTTATCCTGCTGAGCGTCAATCCGCAAATACCATTTTGAAGACGGCTTCTGTCGTTTTAAACTTTGTAGTGCGTTTGCCGCTGGCTGCAAGTCATTAGCAACCATCTGAATGTCGTTGGTTTTTTCAACGTTCCCCTTGACCAAAACCACCATATCCTTATGCAGCCAAGATTGCGTTTTGGAAAACAGATTCGGAAAGACCGTAATCGACGTTTCGCCTACCTGATCGTTGCCGTCTAAAAAGGCCATCTGCTTGCCGGTTTTGGTGCGGATAATCTTCACCTTGGTGACGTAAAGAATCAAATAGACATTTTTCATCCCCACTGCCATCGTTTGGGTTGTTTGCGCATTTAACTGGTTGGCCAACGTCTCAAATCGTTCGGTTGGATGTCCGGATAAATAAGCCCCAATGTATTCATTTTCCTTTTCCAGCTTGTCCATTAACGGCATCTCAGGCATCCGCGGCATCTTGGGCTCCAGCACTTTAAACAGGCTCATTGACTTGCCGCTTAGTTCAACTGAGCTGATAAATTCGGGCGTCGCCGCAATCAGTTCGGACCGGTTGTATGAAAAGCCGTCCAGCGCACCGGAATAAATCAGCGCTGAAATGAGTTCCGACTTACGATATTTATCATCCAAACGACTTAAGAAATCCGGAAAACTCTTAAACGGCCCGTGTTCGCGTCGCTCCGCCAACATGTCTTCAACCATATCATGCCGAACACCTTTAATGGATTCCAGGCCAAAGATAATTTTATCGTCTTGGTAGGAAAAGGCCGCCTGGCTTGTATTAATATCTGGACCCAGAACAGTGACTCCCATGGATTTTGCATCTAGCAAATATTCCTTAATTTTGACGGCGTTGTTTTGAACCGAATTTAATAAGGCAACGTGGAACTCGCCAGGATAATGAACTTTTAAAAACGCCAGTTCGTAGGCCATTTTGCTGTAGGCAACCGCATGGGATTTGTTAAACCCATAGTTAGCAAAGCGTTCGATATAGTCAAAAACCTTGTTGGCGACCGCTTCTGCATAACCACGTTTTTTTGATCCGGCCATAAATTGAACTTTCATCTGGTCCATCACGGCCAGCTTTTTTTTACTCATTGCCCGCCTCAAAATATCGGCTTGCCCTAATGAAAAGCCGGCCATTTTGGAAGCAACCAACATCACTTGTTCTTGGTAGACAATCACCCCGTATGTTGGCTTAAGAATTTCCTCCAGTGACTCATCTGGATAACTGAGCGCCTCGTTTGTCGTCTTTCGTTTGACAACTTCGTCAATATTTTGCATCGGACCTGGCCGATATAAGGCGTTAACCAACGCAATATCTTCAAAGCGGGTTGGAACAAGTCGCCGCAACACGTTTCGGATACCGTTTGATTCAAATTGAAAAATACCGGTGGTGTTGCCCTTGGCAAATAAGGCAATTGTTTGTGAATCGTCCAAAGGAACCGCGGAAATATCGAGGGCTTGACCAGTTGATTGCTTCACCTGATCCAGCGCGTCAGCTAAGATCGTTAAGTTCCGCAATCCCAAGAAATCCATCTTTAACAGACCGACTGATTCCACGTAGTCTTTTGAATACTGTGTCATCAACAAACCCTCATTGCCATTTTGAAGCGCAACCAGATCCACCAATGGCTGGTCACTTAAAACAAGCCCAGCCGCATGGGTTGAATAGTGCCTTGGCAATCCCTCCAACACCGTGGCGGTATCGTATAAGGCTTGATTTAACGGACCGTCGGCAATCAGATTCTTTAGTCGTTGGGAATTATCATAGGCATCTCGCAGCGTCACGTGAAATGCACTTGGGATCGCCTTACTCCAAACGTCTTGTTGCGCTGGATTGAGGCCGAATACCCGGCCGACATCTCGAATGGACTGTTTGGCAGCCAGGGTCCCAAAAGTGATGATTTGGGCGACCCGCTTGTGCCCGTATTTTTGATGGACGTACTGAATCACTTCGTCGCGTTTGTCGTCGGGAATATCCAAATCGATATCGGGCATCTGCACCCGTTCGGGATTTAAAAAACGTTCAAACAGCAGGTCATACTTGATCGGGTCGACGTCGGTAATCGTCAGCACATAAGCGACCAGGGAACCTGCGGCCGAACCACGCCCGGGACCAGTGATAATATTAGTCTGATGGGCAAAATTGATAACATCCCAGACAATTAGAAAATAGTTATCAAAACCCATTGAGTGAATGACTGAAAGTTCACGCTCAAGCCGATGTTGATAAGGTGTCGGATCACTCACATGATTGCTTGCCAGTCGTTTCTTTAATCCCTGTTCACAAAGTTGTCTTAAATACGTCCCCGAATCAATGCCGTTGGGCGTATCGAACTGGGGTAATTTAGGCTGTTGTTTTTTAATTTCGACGTTAGACTGATCAACGATTTGATCAACTTGGGTTAACGCATCGTTTAGATTAAGTTTACGATATTCACTGGCAACCTGATCGGCTGGACGCAGCCAATATGGCCCAACTTGTTTGCTCAACTGAGAAACATTGGTAATTTTGGTACCAGCAGCGATATTTTTTAAAACCTGCATTGGAAAATAGTCCGTCGCGTTAATGTAATCGATCGGTGAATCAGCAACCAATGACGTCGATGTATCGGCAGCTAACTTGCTAAGCATATCGATCAGACTGTCAGAGGCGTGGTAGTCGACCCCCAGCTTCAGTGATTGATTGTCAATGCCACTGTCCTTCAGCTTGTCAATCAATCCGACAACGTCCTCTGAGCGTCCCTGCAGTAAAAGGTCATTGACTTCAGCTAATGGTGGTAAAATGACGAATAAGTCACTTAAATAACCGGAAATTTGGTCAAAAGTAACCCCGTCGTTAGTCATTTTAAGCGTCGAAATTTTGAGTAGGTTTGCGTATCCCCGTTGATTTTTAGCAATCAATACAAGGTTGTACTGACCATCGTTTAAAATTAAACCGGGAATTTCAAGTGTCAGCCCGATGAGCGGCTTAATATTCGCCTTAAGACAGGCATCATAAAATTCGACCGCACCGTAGAGGACGTTCTTATCGGTAAGGGCCAGCGCCTGGTAGCCACGCTTAGCAGCCTCAGTGATCAAATCCGTGATCCGGACTGGGCTTTGAAGCAGACTATATGAACTGATAACCTGTAATGGAACATAACTCACGTGATGACCCCTCTTTCTATTTCAAATTATACCAAATTAATCGATGCGACATTCAGAATTCGAAATCAAAAAATTAATGATTTTTCGGGAAATATATGCTAAAATGCTATTGATTGTGAGGTGGCGTAAAACATGAAACTGATTAGTTCAAATATTGTCGCAATTTTATGGGCTTACATCTTTGGCGAAATCATTGGTTACATAGGTTCTGCATTGGAAGTTCGATCATGGATTCCTTCACAGATTGGAATTGCTGCCGCGATTACAGCGTTTGTTGCCGTAAACGGTATCTATCTCATTACCAAAGATTCGTCAACACCAAAGAAAGATAACGATTAATCGTCAGTGTTTGCTGACGATTTTTTATTTGCCGCCTGTTTTCAAAACGGACACCTCAAACGTGTGGGACAAGCAACGATGAGTCACACAAAAAAACGACCCGAACATCCAAATCAAGGATATTCAGATCGTTTTTTTGCGCTGAGAATAACTCACTTTTGACTCATTGATGCCGTTCAAAAAACGTCAACAAGCGGTTAAAGACAACCTGGCGCTTGGTTTCTTGAAGCACCTCATGCTTCATATGTGGTTCTCGAATGCTTTTGACGTGCCGATAGCCAATCTTTTTTAACGTTGAAAGGGTATCTGCCAAGCCCTTTTCGCCGCCGCTAAACTTGTCGTCTGCCCCAACCAAACTTAAAATTGGCAAGTTGGGGTTGTGACATTCAAAACGCCGGGTTTGTTTAAGGGCAAAGTCCCCCTGCCACAATGTTTGCAAGCTGCGGACCGGATACTCGTCCATCATTAACGGATCGTTTGTGACCTTTTGAATATTCTCCGGGTTATAACTTAACCACTCGTGATCCCCGGGGGCTAATCCTGAAATCTTCGATAAATAGGACCACTTGGCTGTTTCTGGAAAAATCGTTAAAAACAACCGACCAATCATTAGTCCCACGGGAACAATTGGCACATAGTTGGTGGTCCCAGTCAAAGCGACCGCATTGACATCGTGATCGTGCTGCTGAAGATAAAGCCGGGCCAGAATCGACCCAAAAGAATGGCCAAATAAGCTGACGGACAGACTTGGATATTTTTGTTTAATAAATTTGGTCACCAAAACCTGGTCGTCAACTAATCGGGGAATGCTTCTCATCAATCCCCACGGGTCGTCTTTTGAAACCGAGCCGCCGTGTCCGCGGTTGTCGGAGATAACAACTACGTACCCATGACTGGCCAAAAAGTCGGCAAATTCATAGTAGCGTTCCTTATGTTCCAACGCGCCGTGCATCATTTGAACAATTCCCTTGGGGTTTTCAGCTGGAAAAACGGCGACGGCCAACTTCGTCTGATTATCCGTTGGCAATTGATAGTTCAGTGGCAACGAAAATCCCTCCTTAACCGCTTAAACGGTTTGATCTTCAGACAGCTTTTCAGGGTCAAAGGTTAATTGATTATCCTTTAGATTAATGTGGACAATGCTATGCGGTTGAATTTGATCAGCCACAATCATTCGGGCCAACGGCGTTTCAATGACATTCGTCACGTATCGTTGAAGTGGACGAGCACCATATTGTGGTTCGTAACCGTTATTAGCGATCCATTGCTTGGCCTCGGCTGAAATCGACAGTGCGATATCTTGGGCCTTGGTCCGACTGGATAATTGATTAACCAACTTTTGAACGATCTTTTCAATATCTGCTTTTGATAATGGCGTAAAGGTAATCACGTCATCAATTCGGTTCAAAAATTCCGGTTTGAACGACGCTTTTAACAGTTGGTTAACCTGCTTTTTCGCGTCAGCTGAAATAACCCCGTTTTCATCAGTTCCGTCCAGTAAAATATCGGACCCTAAGTTCGAAGTCATGATCAATATTGTATTCTTGAAATCAATCGTGCGCCCTTGACTATCAGTTAAACGACCGTCGTCAAGCACTTGCAAGAGGATATTGAAGACATCGGGATGGGCCTTTTCAATTTCATCAAACAAGACAATCGTGTACGGGTTTCTGCGAACGGCCTCGGTTAACTGACCGCCCTCTTCGTAACCAACGTAGCCAGGAGCCGCGCCGACTAAACGCGAAACCGATTCTTTTTCCATATATTCGGACATATCGATTCGAACCATATGATCTTCCGAGTCGAACAGGTCTTCTGCCAACGCCTTGGCCAGCTCGGTTTTCCCGACGCCTGTTGGTCCGAGAAACAGGAATGAACCCAGAGGCTTGCTTGGGTCTTGAAGGCCCGCACGTGAGCGGATAACGGCATCTGAGACGGCCGTAACGGCTGCATCTTGGCCAATCACGCGTTTATGAAGGTTGTCAGCCAAATGCAGCAGCTTTTTTCGTTCACCCTCAACTAATTTTGTGACTGGAATACCAGTTTCTCGACTCACAACCGCCGCTATTTCGTTGGCAGTGACAGATTCACTAACCAGCCAATCCGCATGCTGATCATTTTCTTCGAGCTGATTAAGATCGGCTTCCAATTGTGGAATTGTCCCGTGTTGCAGGACCGCCGCCTTGTTTAAATCATAGCTGTTTTCGGCACTCTTTAAATCATTTTTGGCCTGATCAAGCTGTTTCTTCTTATCAGAAATCTTTTTGATGGCCTCTTTTTCCTGCGACCAGCGAGCGTTAAGCTGATTAACTTTTTCTTTGATATTGGCAAGCTCTGATTGAACCTCTTTTAAGCGCTTCTTTGAGGCTTCATCACTTTCCTGCTTCAAAGCTGCTTCCTCAACTTCCAAGCGCATCAATTGCCGCTTTGATTGATCCAATTCAGTGGGGCTGGAATTCATTTCGACCCGAATTTCAGCAGATGCTTCATCAACTAAATCAATCGCCTTATCCGGGAGATAACGGTCGGTAATATAGCGATCGGAAAGCTTTGCGGCTGCGACCAACGCGTTGTCGTGAATCCGCACGCCGTGGTGAATTTCCAAGCTTTCAGATAAGCCCCGCAAAATGGTAATCGTATCTTCTACGGATGGTTCGTGAACCATCACCCGTTGGAAACGACGCTCAAGGGCCTTGTCTTTTTCCATGTACTTGCGGTATTCATCGATGGTCGTGGCACCAATCAAGTGCAGCTCACCACGGGCCAACATTGGCTTTAAAATATTGCCGGCGTCCATACTGCCCTCGGCCTTGCCGGCACCGACAATGTTGTGGATTTCATCAATGAACATGATGATTTGGCCTTCAGCCTTTTTGACTTCTTTTAACACGGCTTGCAAGCGCTCTTCAAATTCGCCACGGTATTTGGCCCCGGCGATTAATGATCCCATATCCAATTGGAAAATCGTCTTATTCTTCAAATTCTCCGGCACATCATTGGAGGCAATTCGCATGGCCAATCCTTCAACGACCGCCGTTTTCCCGACACCGGGAGCGCCGATTAGGACGGGGTTGTTCTTGGTTTTTCTGGATAAGATTCGGATAACATCCAAGATCTCTTCGTCTCGGCCAATAATCGGACCTAATTTGTGATCACGGGCGGCTTGAACTAAATCGGTTCCGTATTTTTCAAGCGATTGATAACTATCCTCTTGATTTTTGGTGGTGACTTTTTGCCCGCCACGAATTTTTTCAACAACGTTTCTGACCTTCTGTTCAGTGATGCCTTGGGCAGAAAGGTAATCGGCAAACTTGTCGCCATGAAGCTGCATGACCGCAATGGTTAATGTATCAACAGCGATGTAGGTATCGCCAAATTCATTTTTGATCTGTTCGGCATCTTGAAGCAATTCATAGAGGTTGGACGACAAGGACTGGCCGTAACTGACATTGCTGCCCTCGACGGTTGCAATTTGGTCAATCTCCTTGTCTAATTCCGCGTTAACGTCGTCCAATTTTAAGCCCAACTGGGAATAAATTTCCCGTGCAAGTTCTCCCGGTTGAACCAAAAACTTGAACAGATGGGCCACCGTAATATTTTGCTGCTTCCGTGTCGCAGCAATCTGCTGGGCCTGAGAAATTGCCTGCGTAACTGCTTCGGTTAAATTATCAGGATTCATTTAATTATCACCTTATTAATGTATTTTTATTGACTTTTTTAATAAAAAGGTTCGAAACAAAAATAATCATTTTCATCTCAAACCACCTACAGACATACTATCAAATTTTCAATGCCCTGAACAATAATTTGACCTTTTTTGACCAATTACTTTTCAGCGTATAATTTTGCAATTTCCAAAATAACATCCACGGCCTTGACCATGGTTTGTTCAGAAACGTATTCGAAGCGCCCGTGCATATTCTCGCCGCCCGCAAAAATGTTGGGTGTCGGAAGGCCCATGTAAGAAATCTTGGAGCCGTCCGTGCCACCACGAACTGGGAAAATGTGTGGCTTGACGTCGACATTCTTCATTGCTTGTTCGGCAATTTTTACCGGTGTCGGATCTTTTTCAATAATCTCGCCCATATTGTAGTACTGGTCCTTGATGGTGACTTTGATTCGATCCTCACCAAAATCAGTATTCATTTGATCGGCAATTCCCTGGAACAATCGTTTTCTGGCTTCAAAGCGATCGCGATCATGATCCCGGATAATGTAGGCCATTTCAGTGTGGTCAACGCTGCCCTTAAAGTCGTAGATGTGGAAAAAGCCTTCCCGATCCTCGGTCTTTTCAGGACGGTCAAAGTCTGGTAAAGCGCCATGAAAGTCCATCCCGACTTGGATGGCATTGACCATAACGCCTTTGGCTTCTGCGGGATGGACATCGGTTCCTTTAATCGATACTTTGGCATCAGCCGCGTTGAAGGTCTCGTAGTTCATATCTCCCAACGGCCCGCCGTCAACGGTATAGGCAACGTCTGCGCCAAAGTCTTTGACGTCAAAACGGTCAGCGCCGGTACCAATTTCTTCATCCGGCCCAAAGCCAATTTTGATCGTGCCATGCTTGATTTCAGGATGGTCCATCAGATACTTGACCGCCGATAAAATTTCGGCAACACCGGACTTATCATCAGATCCGAGTAACGTTGATCCATCGGTGGTAATCAGGGTATCGCCCTTGTACTTTTTAAGGCTGGCAAATACCTTGGGATCCAAAGTATATTCACCCTTTTCATCGAGCTTAATCACTGATTGACCATCATAATTTTCAACAATTTTTGGTTGAATATTTTCTGAATTAAAGTCAGCCGTGTCAATGTGAGAAATAAAGCCAACCGTTGGGACAGCTTGCTCAGCAGTTGCAGGCAGTGTCGCAAAAACATATGCGCTTTGGTCGTTGGTGTGAACATTCTCCAATCCCATAGCGATGAGCGTTTGTTTAAGCATGTTCAAAAATTCCGTTTCTCTAGGTGATGAAGGAACCGTAGTGGAATTAGGATCAGAGCGGGTATTGATTTTAGCGAACTTCAAAAAGTTGGGAATCAGTTCTGGGTATTTTGACATTTTAATAATCTCCTTTAAATCATCAGTTACATAAATGTGTATGGATCGGTATTAATCGTTGACTGATAAATATCGATTGACCAGTTATTTTCAGCGGACCAGCGTTTAAACATTTCGGCCAGACGCGGAATACAAATGGCTTCAATATGGTGGCCGGGGTCAATCACTGGTAAATTAGCGGCCAGCATATCATGACCGGTATGGTAATAAACATCGCCAGTCACGTAAACGTCGGCCCCCTTCTGCTTGGCCAGCGGGAAGAACTTACCGCCGTCACCGCCAAGTACCGCCACTCTTTGAACCGGCTGCTCCAAGTCACGGGCAATAACCCGCAATCCAGAAACGTGAAACACCTGCTTACAATACTCAGCGAAGTCTTTGACGGCCATGGGCTCGGATAAGTCACCGAGTCGCCCCATCGTGTAATGGTGCTTTTTATCGGCCAGTTGAATTAAGTTATATAAGGGCTTTTCCAGTGGATGGACATCATTTAAAGTCCTCAAAACCTGGTGGAGATTTTTTTCAGGGACTTCAAATTCCAAACGAGAATCCTCAATTTCGTTGGGTTCTCCGGCGGTGCCCATTGTCGGATCAGCACCCGCTTTGGGCACGTAATAAACGGTCCCATCAATTTCGTACGTATAGCCGCTGTATTGCGTGCCGCTTGCTTGTGCTCCGGCATCAACCAACGACATGCGAACCGCCGTGGCGTAGACCTTCGGAACTTGAACCGTCAGTCGAAACACCGACTCGTCGTATTCGGGAACAAAGCCGGAAATATTGGTTAGCTTTAAGGCTGCCGCTAACCAATCATTCATACCGTCATCTGCTGAATCCAAATTTGTATGGGCGGCATACACCGTGATGTGATGAGCAATAATTTTAGCGTACATCGCGTTTTGTGGATCTGAGAGATCCAAGTTTTTGGCAGGACGAAACATCACCGGGTGGTGGGCAAAGATAAAATCAACATTGTTTTCAATCGCTTCGTCAACCACTTCCGGTCGCACATCAAGTGTCGTCATCACTTTATGGATGTCACTGTCCAACGACCCAATTTGCAGGCCAACTGGATCAGTCTGCATTGCCAACTTTTTGGGGGCAAATTTTTCGAATTGTTCAACTAATTCTTTAGCTTTCACCGGTGATTACCTCTTCAATTGTTTTAATTTCTGCTTGGATGGCGGCTATTTTAACGTCATCTTTGTGCGTTGCCCGTTGCATGTCAGAAATGACACGCTTTCTTAAGCCGATTTCACTTTGCCATTTTTCAATAAAAACCGATGACCGTTGCTGAATCAAAAATGGGCCGAATTCCAATTCCAGTGGCGAATAGGTGACGGCAGACGCCGCCTTTTTGGCCGTGATGATTTCATAGATATGCCCGTCTTCTTTGAGAATCTGTTCAGCAAATATTTGGTAGCCGTTTTTCATCAACCACTTTCTGACGACTGGTTCGCCAACATTAGGTTGAAGAATTAATTTTTCGTTGCCGGATAGTTTGTTGCGACCGGCCTCTAAAATGTGGGTAATCAGATTACCGCCCATTCCGGCAATTGTAATTGCGTCCACTTGATCGTCAGGTTCAATTGCAGCCAAACCGTCAGCTAATCGGGGATGCAAGACGCCTAATAAATTTTCTTTTGTAATTTCTGAAATCGCGTTTGAAAGCGGCCCTTTTGCCACTTCGCCCACGACACCATAGTCAATGATGTGATTTTTTGCCAAGTAAATCGGCAAGTATGCGTGGTCCGAACCAATGTCGGCTAGGCGACTCCCTGGTTCAACGTGATCACTGACTGTTTGTAGTCGTTTCGATAAATGCGTACTATTCATAGTGAACTCCTAAGTTTGTGGATAGTTTCATTATAAATTATTAAATTCAAAATGAACAGAACGACTGGGAAATTTGAGTCATTCAACATCCAGAACGCAAAAAAACTGGTTGGAAAAACTGACGATTGTCAGTCTTCCAACCAGTTCTTAATTCAAGAGTTAATCCATTAATAATCTTAATCCAAGAAGTCTTTTAATTGCTTGCTTCGAGATGGGTGACGCAGCTTTCTCAATGCTTTGGCTTCGATTTGACGAATCCGCTCGCGGGTGACGCCAAACACCTTACCCACTTCTTCAAGGGTGCGGGTTCTCCCGTCATCCAATCCGAAACGCAAACGAAGAACGTTTTCTTCACGATCAGTCAACGTATCCAAGACACTTTCGAGTTGCTCTTTGAGCAGTTCGTAAGCGGCGTGATCAGCTGGTGAAGTGGCGTCTTGATCTTCAATGAAATCACCGAGGTGTGAATCGTCCTCTTCACCGATTGGTGTTTCAAGTGAAACGGGTTCTTGCGCAATCTTCAAGATTTCTCGAACCTTTTCAGTCGGCATATCCATTTCAGCACCAATTTCTTCAGGTAATGGCTCACGGCCAAGGTCTTGAAGTAATTGACGTTGAATTCGGATTAACTTGTTGATCGTTTCAACCATGTGGACAGGGATTCGGATTGTTCGCGCCTGATCGGCAATTGCACGGGTAATCGCCTGACGGATCCACCAGGTTGCGTAAGTTGAAAACTTGAACCCTTTTCGGTAGTCAAACTTCTCAACGGCTTTCATCAAGCCCATATTTCCTTCTTGAATCAGGTCCAAGAACTGCATCCCCCGACCAACATAACGCTTGGCAATCGAAACAACCAGTCGCAAGTTGGCTTCAGCTAGTTCCTGTTTGGCTTCTTCATCGCCAGATTCAATTCGTTTGGCAAGTGAAATTTCCTGATCGGCACTCAGCAGTGAAACCCGACCAATTTCCTTTAGATACATTCTAACAGGATCATTGATCTTCACACCGGTTGGTGCTGACACGTCTGAAAGTTCCTTCTTGGTAACCTTCTTAGCCGCATCAATGGCACGGGGATCCGGATCACCATTTTCGTCAACGACACTAATTCCGGAGTCTTCAATGTTTTCCAAAAGGCCTTCCATATCCTTTTCATTTAAGGAATAAGGTGTTTGGATTTTCTTTTCAAGTTCATCATAGGTAATATGACCGATCGGTTTGCTTTCCTTAACAATTGCGTCAAACTCTTTTTTGTAAGGCTTGTCAGCTTTCTTAGCGGGCTTGGTTGCTTTAACAGCCGTCGTCTTCTTGGCCTTAGTTGACTTGGCTTTGGCGGCCGTTGTCTTCTTGACCGTGGTTTTCTTTTCGGCTGCCATCTTTGTTACCTTTACTTGTTCATCTGATTTTTTGTTAGCCATCAAAACGCCTCCTGAAGTTATACTTGTTGCTTCATTCTCTTCTGTTGTTCAAGCTTGACAATCTCAATTGTAAGTTCTTTTTGTTTGTCAATATCACCAATCTTAGTTGCCTGCCGGAGTTCGGCACGCTTCTTTTTTAATTTTTCTTCAACGGGGGCTCGATTCATCAAAATATTTAAATAATTGTCAATTTCAGCGTTGGTTGGATTATCCGGCAGCTCAAGCATGTCAATCTCAACGAGTAGGCTCTGCAATGACGCTTCGGAAATCAAATTACTGAATGTGGCAACGTTATAAGTGTCAAATTTTGTGAAATAACCCTCAGCTAAAAGGTACAACATTTGGTACGGTTCATCAACAAATGCGAATCCAGACACGTTGCTGACCTTGAGCCAAATATCGTGGTAATGAAGCATTCGACTCATCAGTTGCATCTCAGCTTTCTCAACCAGCGAATAATGCTTCGTCTGGTTGAGTTGAACCGGCTGCTGATACGTCCGTGGCGTCTGGACCGGTGCAGTTGGTTTTCGAGTCAACGGCGCCAGTTGCTGAGAAAGTAGCTTCTTGTCCACTGAAAACTCATCGGCTAACCGGTTCAAGTAGAGATCCCGGGAAATTCCGGAGTCCACTTGGCTGATTAATTTTAAGGCTTCAGCAATATAGTGACTTTGATCAACTTCCGAATCCAAATTAAACTGCTTTTTCAAGTAACTCAGTTCAAATTCAATCGGAGCTTGAGCGTGAGTAATCAGTTGTTTAAACGCATCGGCGCCCTTTTTGCGAATGAATTCATCAGGGTCCATGCCATCAGGCACAGAAATAATCTTCATCTCAACATGGCTTTGTTGCTGGTTAAACGCATCGATTGCCCGCTTAATCGCCTTTTGTCCGGGCGTATCGCCATCGTAGGAAATGACGACCTCGTGTGTAATCCGCTTAATGTCGTAAATCTGCTGTTCGGTTAAGCTGGTTCCCATGGAGGCAATACCTGACTTAATTCCAGCCTGATAGGCAGTAATGACATCCATAAACCCTTCAAACAGAATTGCTGGATCTTTACCACGAATATTTGGCCGAGCTAAATCCAGATTAAACAATACTTTTCGCTTGTTAAAGATTTCGGTTTCCGGACTGTTCAAATATTTGGGCATATCCGAGTTGGCTGTCAGCAGCCGCCCAGAAAAAGCAATTGTTTGTCCACCGCCGTTTCGAATCGGATACATCACCCGATCGACAAAGCGATCCCGCAAATTGCCCTCCTGGTCCTCAGAAAAAAGGCCTGATTTGCGAAGCAACTGAAAATCAGTCTTCCGTTCATCAAAAAATGGTTTTAACAACCGTTGACTCGGGGCATACCCGAGCTGATAAATCGCAATGGTATCATCCGAGACCCCACGCTGATGTAAGTAGTCAAGCGCAGGTTGCCCCATCTTGGTATTCGTCAGGATGTGGTGGTACAACTTAACCGTTTGTTCGTGGAGTTCGATCAGCTGCTTTTGTTGCGTATTTTCTGCAGAGGCTTGGGCGTTTCCGACGTCACTAAAGTATCTGTCATCAACGGAAAGGTGTTCCATTTCAGCGACTTTTTTAACGGCCTCAGGAAATGAAATGTTTTGAAGTTCCATCAAAAACTTAAACACGTTCCCACCACGACCACAGCTGAAACAGTGAAAAATTTGTTTATCTTCTGCTACTGAAAAAGACGGGGTCCGCTCTTCGTGAAACGGACAAAGGCCAAATAAATTCTTTCCGGACTGTTTCAATTGAACAAACTGGGAGACAACGTCAACGATGTTAACCTGTGACCTAATTTCTTCAATCACATCTTCTGGGATCTTTGCCATTACTTCGCCTCCCATCTTTTAAAACTGAGTCAATGCCTGTAAAAAGCCGCACAATAAGTGCGACTTGTTTTACTAGCGATACGTATTTAGATAATATCACAAATCAATATTTTGTACAAACGATGACACTTCGGAATTAACCCTTCACAACCAGCTTATCAAGGTCACCGATAAATAGGATCATCTTCGAAATGACCGTCAACTGACGAAGATGGTTATCTTTAAGCTGTGGGTCTTTTGCCATCACCATAGTTGCGTCAAAGTAATCGTTAATCTTGTCTTTAAGTGACGACAACCGACGGAAGTCTTCTTCAGCAGTTTGGTTCTTATAACCGTCGACGGCTGAGCTGACAGCATCATGTAACGCCTTTTCAGAATCATTTTCAAACAAAGTTGGGTCAACCGACAAGTCATCAGATTTGAATGAGCCCTTCTTCGAAATCCGTTGCACTCGGGTCAATGATTCGATGATGTCCTTGAAATCAGCGTCGTCTTTGTGGTCCTGAAGCGTCTTGGCACTGGCAATATTGAATAAAATGTTCGTGTGTGCACCTGATGTAACCGCATCGGCAATATCATAACGAACACCCAGATCATCCAAATATTGCTTAATCCGGTCCTTGACAAAGGCGCTGACTGCTTGAACCTGAGCTTTCATATCCAGTTTAGGTGCAACTTGTGCCTGGTCTTCCAAATCAATCAGCTGATCCAGTGTTTGATCCAAATCAAAGTTCAGCTGTTTGTCGGCAACGATGCGAACGATTCCGGTTGCCTGACGACGCAAGGCATAAGGGTCATTTGATCCACTTGGGATCATCCCGGCTGCGAAAAATGTCAAAATGCTGTCCAATTTGTCAGCAATGGCTAAAATGGCGCCAACATTAGTCTTCGGGAGCTGACCATTGGCAGAAATCGGCATGTAGTGCTCGGAAATTGCAGTGGCAACTGCTGGCGTCTCACCCATGAGCAAAGCGTACTTATCGCCCATCACCCCTTGCAATTCCGCAAACTCACCGACCATTCCGGTGACCAAATCAAACTTGTAAATTTCAGCAGCCCGCTTTAAATCTTTCAATTCTTGATCGGACAAACCGGCAAGTTGACCCAGGTATTGGGAAATGACTTGAACCCGCTGCATCTTTTCGTACATTGTTGAAATTTTGTCGTGGAAGCTAACCTTTTTGAGGCGTTCAACGTAATCGGCAATTGATTTCTTTTGATCTTCTTGATAGAAGAACATTGCGTCATCCAACCGAGCGGTTAGCACTTTCTGGTTTCCGGCAACCACATTTTGGATGTCGTAATCATTTCCGTTTCGAACTGAAACAAAGTGTGGTAATAACTGTCCGCTTTGATCGGTTACGTAGAAGAACCGTTGATGATCCTTCATCGACGTGATCAGGACTTCGTCTGGAATTGCCAAATATTTGTCTTCGAAATTACCATAAAACGCTGTTGGCCATTCAACCAGGTTGTTAACTTCTTCCAAAAGATCGGGATCCAAGTTAATTTGCCAGTTGTTATCCTCGGCAATCTTCTTAATTTGCTTGGTGATCAATTCTTTTCGCTTAGCGGCATCCGCAATCACAAATTGTTCGGTCAGCTTTTCCTCGTATTCGTCCGCGTTTGCCAACGAAACGTCCTTTCCAAGGAAACGGTGGCCGGACGTGATCCGGTCAGTATCGACGTCTAAAATGCTGAAAGGAATCACTTCATCGTCGAGTAATGCAACCAACCACTTAATTGGCCGAACGTACTCAAATGAGTAACTCCCCCACTTCATCATAGTTGGGAAGTTCATGGCGACCACAACGTCCTTCATCCCAGGTAATATTTCCTTGACGGATTTTCCGGCAATGTGTTTTTCAACAAAAACGTACTCCGTTCCTTTGACGTCTTTGAAGGTAATGTCGTCAGGAGTCGCGCCTTGACCACGAGAAAATCCAATGGCGGCTTTAGTCCAGTTGCCATCTTTATCTTGAGCGATCTTTTTGGCAGGTCCCTTAACTGACTCATCGATGTCAGGTTGCTTATCGGCTAGGCCGGTAATGTACAAAGCTAAACGACGAGGAGTGCTAAACGTTTTAATTTGATCAAATGAAATCCGGTGCTCTTTCAAAAAATCAGCAGCCCGCTTCTTTAATTGGATGATACTTGGTGTTACCACGTGAGCCGGGATTTCTTCCAAGCCGATTTCTAATAAGAAATTATTAGCCATTACTTCTCCTCCTTATCGTCTTTAAGTAGTTCCTGACGCTTCTTTTCATCCTTAATCAACGGGAAGCCCAGGCGCTTTCGTGCTTCAACAAATTCTTTGGCAACCGACCGCGCCAAATTTCGAATTCTGGACAGGTATCCCGCCCGTTCAGTCACAGAAACAGCCCCTCTTGCATCTAACAAGTTAAAGGTATGACTGCACTTTAAGATGTAATCATAAGCTGGATGGACCAAATCAAGCTTTAATAACCGCTTTGCTTCTCGTTCGTAGTCGTTAAACAGCGTTAAAAGCATCTCTTGATCACTAATTTCAAAGCTGTACTTTGAATGTTCATATTCAGGCTCTTTGAAAATATCCCCGTACTTAACGCCATCTGCCCAGTTCAGGTCAAAGACAGAGTTGACATCTTGAACGTAGGAGGAAAGTCGTTCCAAACCATAAGTTATTTCGGAAGCGACTGGATCCATTTCCAAGCCACCGACAATTTGGAAGTAGGTGAATTGGGTAATTTCCATTCCGTCCAACCAAACTTCCCAACCAACACCGGCACAGCCCATTGACGGGTTCTCCCAGTTATCTTCAACGAAACGAATATCATGTTCCAAGGGGTTGATGCCCAATTCCTTGAGGCTGTTGAGGTAAAGCTCTTGAATGTTTTCAGGAGAAGGCTTCATGATAACCTGGAACTGATGATGTTGGTACAAACGATTGGGGTTTTCACCATAACGGCCATCAGCCGGTCGTCTGGAAGGTTCAACGTAAGCTGCGTTCCATGGCTCGGGTCCGATTGCACGTAAAAAGGTGTAAGGGCTCATGGTTCCGGCCCCTTTTTCGGTATCGTACGCCTGCATCAGCATGCATCCTTGTGCTGACCAGTATTGCTGCAGCCGCAAGATAATCTCTTGAACTGATAATTTTTCAGTCATAAATTTTCCTCCTAATTTTAAAAAGCATGAAAAAATCCCTATGTTCAACGACTTAATTAGACTAAGCCACTCAACATAGGGACGATGAAATCGCGGTTCCACCCTACTTCTGGTATTGCTACCAGCACTTAATTGTTCAACTCGAAAAGCGCCATTTAAATAATCAATTTTAATCAGCTCACACTGTCCTGATCTCGTTTAAAAAATTGCTTATTTAATTTCTTTTGTCATCGTTGAATTATTTATTTCAAAAATAATCATAGTTGACATTAAAATAATTGTCAACGTCTTAAAAATCAAAGTTTGAATTTTCCCAATTGGTCAATAAAATGCTTACTTTTTGGTACCACACCCACGCTTCGGGAATAAATTTGATCCAACACTTCTCGCAACGCCTTCTTGGTTTGATCACTAACTTTAACATGTTTGAGCTTGGTCAGATCGACCACCGAAAATAAGCGCAGATAATAAATCGTCCTGGCGTCCAAATGCATCCGGTACGGGTCTTGGCTCCAGTGATTCGAACACAAAAGGCCGCCGTATGCTTCCGAATAGTCGAACGGCAAATCGGTTCGGTGGCAAATGACACAATCCACCCAATCCGGTGCGACACCATAGGCGTTCAGCAGCTGCACCTCAAAAATATTGGTGATGATTTGTTCATCAAATCCCTCGTTAATGAGGTTTAAGCCGGTTAACAGCTTATCGTACCATTCGGGGATCGGCTCGCCATCCGGAAACGCCAGGTCAATCAGGGACATAATGTAAGTGGCGTATGCGTTTTTGGTAATATCTTCGCTGATCGCTTGAAAGTGTGCCAGTTGCTTATCAGTTGAAATATACGACAAACCGGATTCTTTAATGTCGCCATTATAAAGCCCGTAGGTAAACGGTAAAATAGCGGCTCGCATCTTGAACTTGGGCCGTTTGGCACCGTGGACAAGAAACATCTTCTTGCCGTATTCCCTGGTCAGAAATTTTACCAACAAGTCTCTTTCCCGATAAGCTTTTGTATAAAGCAAAATCCCGTTAAAATCGGTTCGCAGACCCTTTGACAAAATCACTCACCTCTAATAATTATCCTTACGATAACCGTAGGAATTCAGCAAATTTGCTTTATCCCGCCAATGTGGGACAACCTTCACCCATAGTTCCAAGAAGACTTTGTTGCCCATCATGTTTTCGATATCTTTTCGGGCCAGAGTGCCAATTTTTTTCAGCATTTCGCCGCCCTTACCGATAACGATTCCCTTTTGGCCATCACGTTCAACAATAATGGTTGCCCGAATCCGTAACAAGCTCTGCTCGTCCTTGATACTTTCAACCACCACGGCCGTTGAATGAGGAATCTCTTGGCGGGTCAGTTCCAAAACTTTTTCTCTGATCAGTTCTGAAATGACAAATCGTTCAGGATGATCGGTCACCTCATCTGCAGGATAGTATTGAGGTCCATTGGGAAGGGTTTTAACCAACGTCTCAATGAGCTCTGGGACATTGTTGCCCTGGAGTGCAGAAATCGGATAGACGTCCTTAAACGGCAGTGCATTCTTATACTGCTCGATAATTGGCATGATGTCATCGGGAGATATCTCGTCAATTTTGTTAATCAGTAAATAAATTGGTTTCTCAACGGTTTTCAAGTGATCGATAATAAAATTATCGCCGGCACCACGATGCTCGGTAGCATTAACCATGAACAAAACCGCGTCGACTTCTTTTAGTGCAGACAAGGCTGATTCCATCATAAAATCGCCAAGCTTGTTTTGTGGCTTGTGGATCCCCGGCGTATCAATGAACACAATTTGGGCATCCTTGGTGGTGTAAACGCCTTGAATTTTATTTCGTGTGGTCTGCGGCTTATCGCTCATGATCGCAATTTTTTGGCCGATGACCCGGTTCAAAAATGTTGATTTACCAACGTTTGGTCGGCCGACAATGGCCACGAACCCTGAATGAAAATCTGGATTATCCATAACTTTACCCCTTTTATTTTAGTAACGCGAGAAATTTGGGAACAAAAATTAACATCCCTATAATCACGGCAAAGAGTGCCGACAACAGGACACCTCCGGCCGCAACATCCTTTGCCCGTTTGGCTAAGTCGTCAAAATGGTGGCCAACGATCAAATCAACCACGTTTTCAACGATGGTATTGAGCACTTCTGAACCAATCACCGAGAAAAAAGCTGCGAACAACCACAGCCATTCGTTGATATTGATCCGCATGATCACGGCCAGGGCCAAGACGAGAATCGCCATGATCAGGTCGAACCGAAAGTTGCGCTCCTCTAACAATAGCCGCTTAATTCCGTCCAAGGCATGACCAAGCGATTGGATGAATGTTTTATTCTTATCCAGTTGTTGAGTTTGTTTATCTTTTGAGGCCATAGGCATTTAAAATCTCTTTTTGAAGCGGAAACATAATATCCGCATCAGCTTTCTTCATGTGATCGTAACCGTTAAGGTGCAAAAAGCCGTGAACGCAGAGAAACCCGAGTTCCCGTTCGAAAGAATGTCCCAGGTAGTCTGCTTGTTCAGCAACTTTATCGACGGACACAAAAATATCACCGATGTTTTCCGGGATCGATTCCTTGAGTGCCTCGTCCATGACAATCGGAAAGTCATCGTCGGCTTCGTCTTCAATCGCAAAGCTGATCACATCAGTTGCCCGATCAACGCCACGGTATTGTTGATTAATTTTGTGAATCTCGTCGTTGTTAACCAACGTTACTGACATCTCTGTGTTGTCTGCCAGGTGAATGAAAGACCCGGCGAAATTCAAAACGTCTCGAATCAGTTTTTGGTCTTTTTCCGAAACGCCTTTTTCAGTCTTATCGTATATTTCTAAATCCATTAATCTAAATCCTCGACTATTTTCTAAGAATTAATTGCCGCTTTTTTCGTAAGCGGTGATGATTTTGGCAACGACTGGGTGACGCACAACGTCCTTTGCTGTGAAGGTGACAAACTCGATTTGATCAATGTCCTTCAAAATCTTTTGTGCTGTGACCAAGCCGCTGGCTGAGTGCTTTGGCAAGTCGATTTGCGAAATGTCTCCGTTAACGATCATCTTGGAGCCAAATCCCAAACGGGTCAAAAACATCTTCATTTGCATATTGGTGGTGTTTTGGGCCTCGTCCAAAATGACAAAGGCGTTGTCCAACGTTCGCCCACGCATATAAGCCAATGGCGCAATCTCAATTACACCGCGATCCATCAGCCGCTCAGTATGTTCAGCACCCAGAATCGAATGCAAGGCATCATAGATTGGGCGCAGATAAGGGTCAACTTTATCCTTTAAGTCGCCGGGTAAAAAGCCAAGACTTTCCCCAGCTTCAACAGCAGGTCTGGTCAACACAATTTTATCAACCGTTCCCTTTTTGAGCGCAGCAATTGCCATCACAACGGCCAGGTAGGTTTTACCGGTCCCGGCTGGGCCAATTCCAAAAGCGACGTCATGGTGCTTAATCGCTTGAATATATTGGCGCTGACCAAACGTTTTTACACGGACTGCCTTGCCCTTTGCGTCTTTTATGAGGACTTCATTGTAAAGATCGGAAAAGTACTCCAACGTGCCGTTTTTTGCCATATTCATGGCACTGATGAAGTCACTGCTGTTGATATTAATTCCCTTTTGAATTAACGAGAGAATATTCTCCAAAATGTGCAGGCTTACGCTGACGGGTTCATCTTGACCGGTGACCCGAAGCGAATTGCCAAACACATTAATTGAAACATCCATTCCCTCTTCGATAATCGTGATGTACTCATCTTGAGTACCCACGATTTGTAATAACTCGTTAGGGTCGGATACAATAAACTCTCTTGTAACTTGTTGAGTATCAGCCAAGTACATGAGCTCCTTTTTTATTAGTTATCATTCTTCAGATACTATCACAAAACGATCAATTCCTAAAGTGTGACTAGCTTTGCAGCTGCTTTTTAACCATCTGATTGATGACGCTGCCGTCAGCTTGGCCTTTGACTTTAGGCATAATCGCACCCATCACTTTTCCAAAGTCGGCCATGGATTCAGCGCCAACTTGAGAAATGGTTTCGTTAACGATTTTTTGAACTTCTTCGTTTGACATTTGTTTGGGTGCATATTCTTCTGCAATCTTTAATTTAGCTTCCTGATCAGCCACTAAATCTTGACGATCAGCCTTTTTAAATTCTTCAAGTGATTCTTTTTGCTGCTTGATTTCTTTCATGATGATGTCGGTAATCTGCTCTTCGGTTAAATCATGGTTCGAATCAGCAACCTTAGCGTTCATAATTTGGGACTTGATTCCACGGATAACGCCGAGGCGGACCTTATCTCTCGCCTTCATGGCATCCTTCATATCCGCAAGTAATTTATCATATACACTCATCAAAGTAACCCCTTTTCAATTAATACTTAAATTTTAACATTAAAAAAGATCAGAGACTAATAAACATTAGGCTCCGATCTTTTCAATCATCATTTTAAAAACGACGCTTCTTTTTGTTGTTGCGCTTACGTGCTGCTTCAGACTTTAATTTACGCTTAACACTTGGTTTTTCATAAAACTCTCGTTTACGATATTCCTGTAATGTACCGCTTTTAGAAACTGTACGTTTGAAGCGTCGAAGAGCATCATCAAGAGACTCGTTTTTACGAACGACTGTCTTTGCCATATGAAATTCCCTCCCTCCGAGCTTAAATGTAACTGTTTAATCCGCACATAAAAGTGCTTTCTAAAACGGTTCGAAGTAAATTATACATATTAATCGATACATCGTCAATGATTTAGGTAAAAATTGATCCATCATGTTAATATTTAATTAGTAAATATAATTCTAGAGGTCAAATGCTATGAAAACACAAAACATTTTTATTATTTCAGATTCCAGTGGCGCAACCGCTCAAACTATTGCCCAAACCGCCCTGTCACAATTTCCGGATGTCAAAGCTGAAATTCGTCGTTTCCCGTTTATCCAAACCGAATCAATTCTCAAGGGAATTCTTAAAATCGCCCTGGCCAACCACGCGATGATCTTTCACACCCTGGTCAGTATTGAACTCAGTAAGATGGTCCGCGATTTCTGCAAGGAAAACGGCATTTACGACTTTGACTGCGTTCAAACCCCAATGCGGATGCTGGCAGAAGTTACCGGCCAACAACCGGCTCACGTCCCTGGTCTGATTCATGATTTGAACCAAAATTATTTTGAACGAATCTCTGCAATTGAATTTGCGGTCGAAAACGATGACGGTAAGAATCCGAAGGGCCTTTTGGAAGCCGACATTGTGTTACTTGGTGTCTCTCGGACGTCTAAGACCCCACTCTCGCTGTACTTGGCAAATCAAAACCAACGTGTGGCCAATCTGCCAATCGGGCCTGACCTCCAGTTACCGGAAGAAGTTGACCAAATCGATAAAGATAAAATGTTTGGCCTCTTGAATACACCCGAAAAGCTCAGTAAGATTCGCAAGCAACGCATGATTTCATACGGGCTTAACGCGGACACGCCTTACTCTGATCCAAAACATATCAAGACTGAATTAGAGTATGCCAAAAAGTTGTATCGAAAGATCGGCTGTCTGACCATCAATGTCGCCAATAAATCCATTGAAGAAACGGCAACCATTATTTTGGAAAGCCTGAACTTGGATACAACGGAATTTGAAGATTAATCCCTAGAAGGGCTTACCAGCCTTCATATCTTCGACGATGTTGGGATTAAAAACTTGTCTTTTAAGCATTGCAACTTCATAACCATGGGGATTCCATTTCGCTTTTTTGTCCTCAGGATCCTTTAAAATCGGCGTTTCCATAATCTTGGGAACGTCTTTTAATTGGTCGTGGTGGGCAATGTAGTTCAAGGTGTCAAAGCCAATTGTCCCAAGTCCAATCATCTCGTGTCGATCTTTATGACTGCCCTGTTCATTTTTCGAGTCATTTAAATGAATGACCTTTAACCGGTCAATGCCAATCACGTGGTCAAATTCATTCAATACCCCATCAAAGTCGTCCTTAATGGCATAACCCGCATCACTGGTATGACAGGTATCGAAGGTGACGGATAACAGGTCATTATTTGTGACTTTATCAATAATTTCAGCCAGCTGTTCAAAACTGGTCCCCACTTCCGTCCCCTTGCCGGCCATTGTTTCAAGCGCAATCTGGACAGTTTGATCATCTGAAATCACTTCATTTAACCCCTTGGCAATCTGGTCAATCGCCTTTTGGGGTCCCGCACCAACATGGGCACCGGGATGCAGCACAATCTCTTTGGCACCGATCGCTTCGGCTCGCTTAATTTCTTCACGCAAAAATTCGACACCAAAGGTAAAGTTTTGGGGTTTTAACGTGTTTCCCAAATTCACGATATAAGGCGCGTGGACAACCACTTCCTTAAGTCCGTGTTCTTGCATGTATTGCTTGCCGGAGGCCCCATTCAGCTTCTCAATCGGCTTTCTAACGGTATTTTGTGGCGCACCTGTATAAACCATGAAGACAGTTTCGCCAAACGATGCCGCTTCTTTGGCCGACCCTAAAAACATCTCTTTGCCATTCATGCTGACATGGGATCCAATTAAAAACGGTTCATTACTCATCAATAGTTCCTCCTCTTAAAATCAACTGGCTGACTTTCTCGGCTGCCGTTCCGTCTTCCCAAGCACAGAATTTTTGGTTGAAACGATCTAAATTTTCCTTGTATGATACAAATGACCCATTTTCCCGATATTCACTCAACAGCTTATAAAAATCAGGCTGATTAAGTGCCATTGGCCCAGGCAGATTTTGCTGGTCATATTGAAAGTAAAATCCACGTAATTGATCACGATAATGCTTTAGGTCATATGGATAAAACAGCATTGGCCGCTTTAAGTTGGCAAAATCAAACATAACTGATGAATAGTCCGTGATCAACAGATCCGTGATCAAATAAAGCTGATTGATATCTTCATCGGCAAGAATTTTGACCCGGTCCTCAAAGCCAGTGATGTCAATACTGTCTTTAACCAAATAATGAGGTCTAATGATCAAGATTGTTTGGGGATCAACGCTGTCAAAAAAGTCATCCAAATTAAACGGCAGTGTAAATTTATACTTTCCCTGCTCACTAAAATCATCGTCACGCCAAGTTGGCGCGTACATCATCACCTGGTTGGGAACAAAGCCAAACAGGCTTTTTTTAATCGCTGCTTTTGTTTCCGGAGTGTTCTGTTCATATAAAACATCGTTTCTTGGATACCCAATGTCTAAAAATCGGCCGTGATATCGAAACGCCGACTTGAAAATATCATGCGAATATTGATTCGGTGCAATGAGATAGTCCCATCTGGCCGCCTCATCGATAAATTCTTGGTGGTATTGGGCCGTCGTGCTGCCTGGAATCTCAACATTGGCAATATCGACACCTAATTTTTTCAAAGGGGTGCCATGCCAAGTCTGGATAAAGGTCGTCCCCTTATTTTTTCGCCACCATTTTGGCATCCGTGAATTCATTACCCAAAATTCAGCCCTGGCGATGTATTTGACCCAGCCGGGAGTGAAGCGTTTGACAAACTGGATGTTTGGATAGCGGGCACTCAACTTAGCGTACTCTGAAGGCTTCACACTAAAGTAACAGCGTTTAGCGGCAGTTGGATCGTCATGAACTAACTGCTTGTAAATCGCAAATGGATTATCACTAACATCCTTCCCATTAAAGCTTTCAAACAGGACGGTCCCTTGTTTGACCCGCATACAAATAAACCCATCGTTCATCACGATGAGTATATAGCGAGCTATGAGTTTGATAAAATTAATTAATTGATGTTTCAAAAACTCACCCTCAAAACTAAATTAAATCAACAAATCTTGAACGGAACTTGTAGTGCAGATGCGAACCGACAAGTAAGAAGAATAGAACCATTCCCCAAAAGACGATTGTCAACGTCGGCTTCTGCCAGAACCAGGCTGAACCAAGCATGCCGTCACGGAACCCGGAAACAATGTAGAAGAAGGGGTTCAACTGCAAAATGTGAACGAACACTGCTGGGAACGAATCCGTTTGGAAATTAAACAGCACACCGGACATGTAAAAAAGCATCCGCATTAAAGACTGCAACAAGATTCGGTAGTCTCGAACCAAAACTGAAATGGTGGAGTTGAAAATTCCAAAGGCAATTAACCATGCAATCATACAAATGAAGTAATAAATCCACTGAACCCAATAAATAGATGGGTAAACACCATACAAGAACCCAATGATGATTGAGAAAACCAGCATGGTCCAAAAAGCGCTTAAATTGCTGATAATTTTGATGGTTGGTAAAATACTGACCGGAAACTTCATTTTAGAAACCATTCCGACCCGTTGGTAAATGCTCTTTGAAGCATCCAAGCTGGCCCGGTTCATAAAGAACCATGGTGTAATTCCGATGACCATCCAAACCAGGTAGTCAACACCATGAGTTGAATTACCATGCTTCAATCCGATACCAAATACCAACCAGTAAATACCGATTTGAATCAACGGATAAAGGTACTCCCAAATCAATCCTAAATAATGGCTTTGATACTCTGCTTTATCCTCGTACTTTGAGATTCTAAAAATGATCCCAATATTTTGAAACTGCTCTTTAATTAACGTACTAACTTCTTTCAAATTCAGGCACTCCTTAATTAGATTCTAAGAATTTTAAGTAGCGATTGATAACGCGGCCAGTGGCTTTGCCATCGTTATAAGTATTCCAGTGTTCATTAAATTTAGTAAAGTCAATTGGCACTGGATTTACGATCTCTTGTTTGAGCTGATCGACTTTAGTCACTGGTTTTGACGGTAACCAGTCCAGAAAATCGTCTTGAATACCAGGGTCTTTTTGATAGTGATCCAAATCAAACATAAAGAAGATGATCGACCTGGCATTGGGCAACAGGCTGAAATCAAAGGCAACCGACGAATAATCGGTTACCAAAGTATCAGCGACTGCCAGAAGGTCACTGGTCTCCAGTTCGTGGTAGAACTTAATTTTGGGATTGCCAATTTTTCGCATCGGAACTTCCTTGTCTCGTAGAACCGGATGTAATTTGACAACCACCAAAGCGTTTGGATCAGCTGCCAAAGCGTTTCCCAACCCTTTAGGAAGCTTAAAATCTTGATGTTCCCGATAAGTCGGTGCGTAAAGGATTACCCGATGCCCCTTTAATTCAGGAGCAGCCCGAAAAATCCGCTCGCGGGCATTTGTCTGCCACTCGGCACTCAGATATTGGTCGGACCGCGGATAGCCTAATAATTTGATCCGATCAAAATTCTCATGATAGCTGTTGACAAACACATTTCCCATTGCCTTTGAACCGACGATGTATTCATCAAAATGGTCATAGACTTGTTGAAAACGTCGTTTGTCAGAGCGACTGCGACTTTCAGTCGTCGGGTCTTCCCAGCCAAACTTCTTAATTGCACCATCCGCATGCCAAATCTGGACGATCTTAGTCCGTTTTGATTGAACCAAGCCTCCCAGAAACGCGTAATAGTTGTCACAAATGATCAACTTGGCTGACATTAACAGCGAAACGTTATCGAAAACAAATTTGAGGCCATCGTGAAACGGCCGCACAGTAATCCCAAAAGCTGCCAAGTCCGTCGCTGCCGCCTCGGTATTTGGTCGATAAAGAACGGCTAACTGATACCGATGTGGTAATTGCTGTGCCAGCTGCTTAATAAAATGGACGTTGTCGTCAAAGCTCATCACGTAAATGACTTTATGCTTCGGTCGCCAAACATTGAAAATTGAAAAAAGCTTGATCAACCATAAATAAAGGACTTTCAAAATCTTCACCGTATTTCAGTTTATTGTAATCACACACTGAAATATTATAACATAAACCCGCATCAGAACTTATTTCTTAGGAAATCTTTAGAAATCTGCCTTAAGGCTTTGGTTCATAGAATCGACCAAGGATTTTGACCGAATCAGAAATGCTTGCAAATGCATTTGGATCCGATTCCAGCAAGGCTTCCTCCAATTCACCCATTTCATATCGCGAAATGACGGTAAATAAAATCGTTTTGGCATCGTGGCGGTAAGCCCCTTCGGCGTTGTGAACAATCGTGATTCCACGACGAAGGTGATTTTGAACACTGTCAATCACCGTATTCGGACGGTTTGTAATGATCATCACCTGCATCTTTTGCTGACGGGTGTAGGTCATGTCCATAATCCTGGCGTTGACGATTAAACTCAAAACAGAATAAAAGGCGTATGGCCAGCCGTACATGATAGCGGCCGAAATAATAATCAAGGAATTAAAGGCAATGTTAATTGTTCCAATGGATTTACCCGTCCGCTGGCGGATCACGATCCCAAGAATATCAAGACCACCGGTGGAAATCCCGTTTCTAAGTGCCAAGCCGGTTCCAAACCCATTCACCGCCCCACCAAAAATGGCGCAGATAATGGGATCATGAGTCAACGGGATTGGCTTTAACAACTGAATCATAAAACTGGATAAGAAGACGGTGATGATGGTAAAAATGGTAAACTCATGGCCAATTGCCCGCCATGACAGCAAAAACAACGGAATGTTCAGTAGAAACAAACCGAGTCCAGTGGAAATCGTAAACGGCATCAAGCGACTGCTTATCGTGGTCAGTAACTGGGCAAATCCGGTGATCCCGGACGAATAAATATGACCGGGGGTCCAGAAAAAGTTAACCGCAATTGAAACCAGAATTGCGTAAATAAACGAAGTTGAAATTTTCGTTACATAAGTGTGTCGTCGCATCAATTTAGAAACGTCATCCATAAATAAATCCCCTTCAAAACTTTTTAAACGTCTTGTTTAATCATAAACGTTAATTGAAAAAATGCCATTAAAAAATATGGTCGGCCCAAATCCGGTTAACTGCCAAAATAAAAGAGAATGATCAAACTATCCTGACATGGATGTTTAAATCATTCTCTTATACGGCCCGAAGTTACTCAACAAATGAGATTGTCGGCGCTTTCTCCGGCCCTTCAGTAACCCCAAGCGATCAGCTTAACTGATTGATTGTTTCAAATCAGTTTTTCATAACTGATATGACTATTTTTTAGTATCGTCATCCGCATTGGCGACAAACAAGCCTAAATCTTGCAGCTGTTTGTCAGCAACGGGTTGTGGCGCACTGGTTAATGGTTCAACGGCCTTTGAATTCTTAGGAAAGGCAATCACGTCCCGAATGTTATCGCGGTCAGCAAGCAAGCGGACGAAACGATCCAGTCCAATTGCCAGACCACCATGAGGCGGAAAACCATAGTCCAGGGCATTTAGGAAGTAACCAAATTGTGCTTCGGCACTTTCCTTGGTAAATCCAAGGGCTTCAAACATCTTTTCTTGAAGTTCACGCGTGTGAATACGGATTGAACCGCCGCCTAATTCCAAGCCGTTTAAGATAATGTCGTAACTTTGGGCGTAAGCCTTGTGAGGATCTTCGCCTTCGTTCATCAAATAATGCACGTCATTTTCGTTTGGCATCGTGAATGGATGGTGAGCAGCGACGTAACGCTTCAAGTCAACGTCCCAATCAAACAGTGGCCAGTTCACAATCCAAAGAAAGGCAAATTTAGATTCGTCAATCATATTTTGTTCTTTGGCGATTTCAACTCGGAGGTAAGCCAAGGTGTTGGCAACGACCCGGCTGTTATCGGCAGCGAATAATAACAGGTCACCAGGCTTTGCTTCAGCCTTTTCCAAAATCTTTTGACGTAAATCAGCATCTTTAAAGAATTTGGCGATTGGGCCATTAAAGCCGTCGTCAGTCACTTTCAACCAGGCAAGCCCTTTGGCGCCAAAGCGTTCCACGTATTCGGCAAACTTATCGAGATCCTTACGTGAATACTTCTCAGCACCACCAGGAACGGCGATTGCTTTAACTTGACCGCCATCTTCAACCGCACCGGAGAAGACCTTGAAATCAACGTCTTTCATGATGTCGGATAAGTCCTTTAGTTCCATTCCAAACCGCACGTCGGGTTGATCAGTTCCGTAACGGGCCATTGACTCATCCCAATCCATTCGTTTGAATGGCAGTTCAACGTCAATTCCCATGGCATCTTTCATGACCTTGGCAATGAAACCTTCAGTGACGTCTTCAATTTCTTCCTGATCGGCAAACGACATTTCCATATCGATTTGAGTAAATTCAGGTTGCCGGTCGCCACGCAAATCCTCATCCCGATAACAACGGGCAATTTGGTAATACTTGTCAAAGCCGGCGCCCATTAACAACTGTTTAAATTGTTGAGGTGATTGTGGCAATGCGTAAAACGACCCTGGATAAACACGTGAAGGTACCAAATAATCACGGGCACCCTCAGGTGTTGATTTCGTCAACGTTGGCGTTTCAATATCAATGAAACCATTCTGGTCAAAGTAACTGTGAATTGACTGAATGATGCGATTTCTCAATAAAATATTTTTCTGCATTTCTGGTCGTCGAAGGTCCAAGTAACGGTATTTGAGCTTCAAATCTTCAGAAACGTTAATCCCATCTTGAATGTAGAACGGCGGTGTTTTTGCAGTTGCCAAAATCTTAGCTTCGGAAATATCGACTTCGATCTTACCAGTCTTCATCTTAGGGTTGATTTCCTTGTCGGCACGGGCAACAACTTTTCCCCTGGCTTCAACAACGTATTCGCTTCGCAGCTTGTCGGCAACGGCTAATGCGTCCTGACCGAATTCTTCGCTGAATACTAATTGGACGATGCCTTCACGGTCACGTAGTTCGATGAAAATCAATCCACCAAGGTCACGACGTTTTTGGACCCATCCTTTTAAAACAACTTCCTGGCCGATGAGCTGTTCATCGACGAGGCCAGCATAAGTGGTTCTCTTCATGTCTAATCAATCTCCTCATCATCTGTAAAATGTTTGGTAATAATGTCGTCAAAATCATGCAAAATGTCACTCACGGCAACGGTCACCTCATGTCCGGTCCGCATCTGCTTAACGTTGGCCGTTTTGTTCTTCAGTTCAGTCTCGCCAATCGTAATCGTGTACTGGGCATTTAACTTATTAGCCGTCTTAAACTGCGCTTTTGGCTTACGATCGAGATAATCGCGGTCCGAAGCAAAGCCGTCAGCCCGCAAAGCTTGGACGATCTGCAAAGTCTCAACACTGGTTTGTTCGCCAATGCCGACCACGTAAACATCCAACTGGTCAAGTACCGGTAACTTAACATTTTGAGCATTCATCAATAGCAGTAACCGTTCCATTCCCAGACCAAATCCGATCCCGGGCATTTCCGGTCCGCCCAATTCTTCAACCAAACCGTTATAGCGACCGCCGGCACAAATTGTCGTATAGCCCTCGCCAAGTGCTTTGGAATCTGCCATGATTTCAAAGATGGTGTGGTTGTAGTAATCCAAGCCACGAACCATTTCGGGATCAATGACGTAGGGAATATTCAATGACTCCAACAAGGCCTTCACGCGGTCAAAGTGCTTCTTTGAATCCTCGTTCAAGTAATCCAAAATGGATGGCGCACCCTTGACGATTTCCTGGTCGCGCTTGTCCTTACTGTCCAATACCCGCAACGGGTTCTTGTGCAGCCGGACCTTTGAATCATCACTTAATTCATCAAAATGAGGATCCAAATAATCAATCAACGCTTGTCGGTACGCGTCCCGAGATGCTTTGTCACCCAAACTGTTAATTTCCAGTCGCAAATCAGACAATCCAAAGTGCTGCAACAAATCCATGCCCATTGCGATGACTTCAACGTCTAATTCGGGTTCGTTACTGCCAAAGGCTTCCACCCCAATTTGATGGAATTCCCGTTGACGACCGGATTGTGGCCGTTCGTAACGAAACATTGATCCCATATAAAAGACTTTGACGGGACGTGGATGTTCCGGTCCATATAATTTGTTCTCAACAAAAGCACGAACAACTCCGGCCGTGCCTTCCGGGCGCAAGCTCATATGCCGATCACCTTTATCGGTGAAATCATACATTTCTTTGGTCACAACGTCGGAAGTATCTCCAGATGTTCTGGAGAAGACGTCGAAACTTTCAAACATTGGTGTCCGAATTTCTTGATAGCGATAGTCGTTAAACAACATTCGAGCCGTTTCTTCAACGTAATTCCACTTCTGAGCTTCGTCCGGCAAAATATCAGCCGTTCCTTTTGGTCGTTGATATCTCATGTTTGGTTCCTCCCATTTAAATTCCGAAAAAAAAGACCCCTGTCCGAAGACAAGGGTGCAATGCGCACGGTACCACCTTAATTAGTTCTCAAGGATAACGCTCGCACGAATAGCATTTCGCTATTAACCATTATTAGCAAAAAGTGTCACTTCGAAATGATCAACACGGTCTTCCATCAAATGGCCGCTCTCTGGCTGAAGATAATTTCTACTGTTCTTTTTATCGGTTGAATATTTAACTGCCTTTAAGGTTAGAGGAACCGCCGGCAAATGTCAAGGCTAATTGAGATGGATTTCTAATCAGACTAGCTTAAGACCGTGATTTCAACTATAATATTATTATTTGAGTGAAGGAAAGATTTGACTTTGAAAAAAATTTGGGAAAATAAAAGCTGGATTGTTGCAACTTTAGTCATTGCGGTGACTTTTTTTGTGTTGATCCTGGCCCTGGAGTCAAACTCCGTGACGGTTAAAGTCAACCAGCTCAATATCAGAAGCGGACCGTCCGTCACCTATTCCGTGAAGGCCAAAGTCAAGCAGGGACAGCGGCTGCAAGTCATTAGCCGAAAAAGCAACTGGATCAAAGTCATTTATAAACACAAAACAATCGGCTGGGTCGCCGCCTGGTTGGTTCAAAACAGTAGCGTTCAAAACGTGACCCGGCTGTCAGAAGCCACAATCGTTCTTGATCCGGGACACGGCGGCTCGGATACCGGTGCCTTATCCATGTCTGGTTCTCCCGAAAAAAAATACACCCTGCAAGTCGCACAACTCGTTCGAAAAAAGCTCCAGGCAAAGGGGGCCCGTGTCGTGATGACCAGAGACTCTGACAAAACAGTTGCCCTGGCGGCAAGACCAGAAGTTGCCAATGCAAATTCAGCCAACGCATTTGTCAGTTTTCACTTTGATTCATCCGATGTTAATAACGTGGCTTCCGGCTACACGTGTTATTTCTATCACCCCGGTGATTCAAAACAACTTGCCAGTTCGGTGAACCAGCAAATGACAAACCTCCCTTTAAAGAGCCGTGGCGTCGAATTTGGCAACTTCCTGGTAATCCGGGATAATTCAGTCCCCGCCATTTTGATTGAGGGCGGTTATATCAACACCGCTAGAGATTTTAAACAAATTCAAAATCCAACTTATCAAAAAAAGTTTGCCTCAGACGTTGTACGTGGATTGGCAAACTATTTCAAAAATCATTCCTAATTTATTTATTTATTGGTCAACCATGGAACTAACTCGTTGATTTCAGTAACCCTAATCTCCGGGTTTCCAGAATCAACAATTGTCCCATCCGGATCAAACAGACACGAAGCGATATTTGCATTGTGCCCCGCAGCAACATCTAATTTGCGGTCGCCAATCATAATCGCTTTTTTTCTGTCAACTTCGTAGGTTTCAATCAACCAATTAATTGAATCCGGCTGTGGCTTTCGAGGAAAGTCTTGATCGGATGTCACAAAGCCGCTGAAAAAGTCCAAGAGGCCAAACTGGTCGAGCATCCCCTTAGCCTGATTATCACGATGGGTTAGCAGAAAGTTCCGCCCATCCATCCCTGAAATTAGTGACAGAACTTCCTTCACCCCGGGAAACGGCAAGGCGTCCGCAACCATTTTTGTCTGGTATTGACAATTGAGCTTTCGCAGTGACGCTTCCTTAAGGCCATAAAATGCCGAAAACTTTCGAATTGCGGTCCCAACATCATGCTGCCGCATTGTTTCATAAATTTGATGTTCGTCAATTTCCACATCATCAATTCCCAAATCAGACAACGCCTGCATAAAGGCCGCCACCATCTTTGGATAGGTATCAAACAAGGTCCCATCAAAATCCCAAAATAATTGATTAATCATGCTGTTACTCCTTAAAAAAGCCGAACCCAAAGATTCGACCCCGTATTTTTAAGCTTATTTGTGATCGGTATCAAAAATAATTGTCACCGGTCCATCATTTGAAATGTCCACCAGCATATCAGCACCAAAGACGCCGGTTTGAACGTCAAGGCCTTCTTGGCGCAAACGGGCATTTAATTGCTCGTAGACCTTGTCGGCATGCTGCGGCTCTCCGGCACCAGTGAAGCTTGGCCGGTTTCCCTTTTTGGTGTCGGCATACAGCGTAAACTGCGAAATTGACAGAATTGCACCGTTAACTGCATGGATATCTAAATTAAGCTTCCCCTGTTCATCTTCAAAGACCCGCAACTTGCTGATCTTGTGTGTCAGGTAGTCGACTTCTGCGTCACCGTCGGCATCACTGACACCCACCAGTAACACGAAGCCCTTTTTGATTTGGCCATGAATTTGACCGTCAATTGATACAGACGCTTGTTTAACTCGTTGTAATACGACTCTCATCCAGTTAAGCTCCTATCTGAATTTTCGTTCGACCAGGTAAACGTCGTGGACATTTTTAATTGCCCCGATAACCCGGTCAAGTTGTTCCAAGTTCCGCACGCCGACCGCAAGGCTAATGGTGGCCATTTTGTTATTATCCACCCGGCCGTTAACGGAGGAAACTGATTTACTGACACTATTGACGGCGGTTAAAACGTTCGTCAATAATCCCGAGCGATTATAACCCTGAACCGATAACGTGGCGTTGTAAGTCGGCCGTTCTTCCGGCGTTTCTGCCCAGGCAACCTGAATTAAACGTTCACCGTTTTCTTCGGCAACCTTAATATTTGGACAGTCTACCCGGTGAATCGAAACGCCTCGTCCCTTGGTAATGTAGCCAACAATTTCGTCACCCGGTACCGGCGTACAACAATGGCTAAGCCGGACAAGCAAATTATCGACGCCTTCAATGACAATACCGTTGGAAGATTTGCGACGTTTTTGTTTCTTGGTCGCCTCGCTATCCTCTGAAATTGTTTGGTGACCTTCCAGAACTTCTTTTTCAGCCTGATCTTGACGCTGCTTTTTCAACTGGGCCCGGGCATCTTCGGTCAACCGATTAATGACACCGGTTGGCTGGACATCGCCAAACCCAACTGCAGCAAGCAAATCGTCGGCATGTTGATAGTGCATACTGCTGGCGGCGGTTTCTAATTTTTCTGGCGTCATAATGCGGTTGGGCTCAAATCCGCCCTCACGCAGCTTTCTGGACAGCAGCGTACGGCCGTCTTCAATATTTTTGGTCCGATCTTCCTGTCGGAAATATTGTTTGATTTTATTTCGTGCTCTTCTGGTATGAACCAATTTAAGCCAATCACGGCTGGGACCGGCTGAGCCAGTTGCCGTGATGATATCGACAATATCGCCATTTTTGACTTCATGATCCAACGGCACGATTTTGCCGTTAACCCTGGCACCAGTCGTATGATTTCCGACTTCGGTATGAATCATGTAGGCCATATCAAGCGGCCCGGCGCCTTTCGGCAATTCGTAAACATCACCTTTAGGAGTAAAGACGTAAACGTGGTCGCCGAATAATTCACCTTTCACACTATCCATAAAATCGGCAGCGTCATCGGTGTCTTCTTGAAGTTCAATAATCTGTTTGAACCAGTTAAGCTTGTTATTATCCTGAGAAGTCTTAACGCCGTTTGTGATGCCTTCCTTATAAGCCCAGTGGGCAGCAATACCAAATTCAGCGATTCGGTGCATTTCTTCGGTTCGAATCTGCACTTCCAGGGGTTTTCCTTCCGGACCAATGACGGTCGTGTGAAGCGACTGGTACATATTGGCCTTTGGCATAGCAATATAATCTTTGAAGCGGCCGGGCATCGGCTTCCACTCTGAGTGAATCGCACCTAATACAGCGTAACAATCCTTAATTGAATCGACAATTACCCGAATGGCCAGCAAATCATAGATTTGGCTAAATTGCTTGTGCTTTTCAACCATCTTTCGGTAAACCGAGTAGATGTGCTTCGGACGGCCATAAATTTCTGCTTTAACACCCAAGGCAGAAATGGCCTCTTTAACTTCGCTAATGGCTTTTTCAATGTAATCAACCCGTTGATCCCGCCGTGAATTCATCAAATGAACGATCCGGTAGTATTGCTGCGGGTTCAAATATCGAAGCGAAATGTCTTCCAGTTCCCACTTGATAGTTCCGATACCTAACCGATCAGCGATGGGCGCATAAATTTCCAGAGTTTCACTGGCAATTCGGCGTTGTTTGTCTGGGCGCAGTGATTTTAAAGTGCGCATGTTGTGCAGGCGATCGGCCAGCTTCACAATCATCACACGAATATCCTTACACATTGCCAGCAGCAGCTTACGGTGGTTTTCGGCCAACCGCTCTTCACTGGATTTATACTTGATCTTCGACAGCTTGGTGACACCATCAACAATTAAGGCGACATCGTGTCCAAAGAGTTCCTGGATGTCGCTTAACGTCGCTCCGGTATCTTCCACCACATCATGAAGAAACCCGGCAGAAACCGTCTCAGGATCCATATGCAGGTCGGCAAGAATTCCGGCAACTTGGATTGGATGGGTAATGTAGGGCTCTCCTGATTGGCGTTTCTGGTATTGATGCGCAATCTTGGCAAATTGATAAGCCTTTTTGACTTCATCAACGTGGGCTTTGTTCATGTATTCTGAAACTTTGTCAATGACGTCGTCCGATGTCCAAATTTTCGTAGCCATTTTATCAACTCTTCTCTAATCTACTCTTGTTGAGATTCATTATTATCATAATATCATTGTTTGCACGCTAATTCAGCTAACTTAATAGTTCGGTCAACACCGAAACCGCCGACAAAAAGTATAACGGTGCAGTTTCAGTCCGCATGATGCGTGGTCCCAAACCAGCGAGCCGGTAGCCGTTGTTAACGAGTAAATTGACTTCGCCTTCATCGATCCCACCTTCGGGACCAAAGACAGCGACAATGGACTGTCCGGGTTTGGTTGCTCGAACAGCCTTGACTAAATTGGCTTCCTCACCAATTTTAGCAGATTCCTCGTAAGCGACAATTTTAGTGTCAAACGACAATTGGTTCAATGCTGCCAGCCCGGAAAGGTAGTCCACCTTTGGGACCTGATTTCTATGAGACTGTTCAGCGGCACTTAACGCCACCTCATTTAATCGGGTCAGCTTCTTGGCTGCCTTTTGGTCCCATTTGACAATCGACCGGTTCATCGGCAGAAAAATCACGCGATTAACCCCGAGTTCAGTGGCCTTCTGGACAATTAACTCGGGTTTATTAGCCTTGGAAAGCCCGCTCACGATGGTTGTCTCAACGGGCAGTTCGACATTTCGATCAAGGGCAGAGGTAATGGTAGCCGTTACCACTCGGCCATTAATTTGGCTAATGGCAGCTTGAAATACCTGCTGATTTTGATCAACCAATTCAAATGAGTCACCAACTTGGGCTCTCAAGACCCGGCTAAGATGATGAGAAACGTTGTCAGGAAGCGAGACGACTTTGCCGACACTTAAGACGTCGCTTACAAAATAGTGTTGCATCCTAATCCCCATCCTTTGGCTTTTGGGCGATGATGCCGTACCAATCTTTCATCCGCAAGGTTTCAATGATTTGAAAGCCACCCGCAACCAGTTGCTTTTTAACGACTTCATACTTATCCTTGATAATTCCCGAAGTCAGGAAATAGCCGCCTGGTTTTAAATTTTCATAGGCTTGAGGAACCAACGGGATGATGATTTCTGCTAAAATATTGGCAACAACAATGTCGACCTGTTGGTGGATGCCCTTGAGCAAATCATTTGCGGAAACGTGAATATCTTTGGCAGCTGGGTTCAATTGAATGTTTTTTTCCGCAGAGCGAACCGCAATGTCGTCAACGTCAAACGCCTGAATAGGACCAGCACCCATTAATTTTGCTGCAATGCTTAGGACGCCTGATCCCGTGCCGACATCCAGGATCGTTTCATTTCCCTGCATGACGATTTCCAGTGCCTGCAGCGACAGTCGTGTTGTCGGATGGGTTCCGGTGCCAAAGGCCATGCCGGGATCCAAACGGACAATTTTTTCCTGGTCGGATTTAGGTTGATAGTCTTCCCAACTGGGCACAATCGTGATAAACCGCGAAATTGAAACGGGATGATAATACTTTTCCCAAGCTGTTTGCCAGTCTTTGTTAGCAACTGGTGTTATCGTAATTTCAGCGGGGCCTGGATTTAAATTAAATTTTGAAAGGCCACGAACCTCGTCGCCGATTCGGGCAGCTTGTTGATCAATGTGTTGGTTATTTGGGTAGTACGCCGAAACAATCGCGCCTTGCGTAATGTGGGTCAAGTCGTCAGGATCAATAATTTCACCATGATCGCCGTAACGCCCCGGCTTAAGCTTGGCAAAGTCCTTGGCGTCTTCAATTGATACGCCGGACGCACCATGTTCCATTAAAATATTTGAAACAGCTTCAACTGCCTCACTTGTTGTCATCACTGATACTTCGGTCCAGTCCATGGGAGTCTCCTTTAAAGTTTGATGTTTTTGACGTTCTTGTGCTTGGAATCATTTTAGTGAGCGATGCTTAACAACGCTGACTAGTAACTTCAAAAAACGGTCCACCCTACTTGGATGCACCGTCTGATACCTTGTTTTCTTTTTCAGCCTCGGCTTCGCGAGCGCGCACTTTAGCCTCATGCTTTAGCAGATGACCTTCCAAATAATTTAGAAGTTCAGACTCATTTTCAAAAATGCGGGGATGCTTTTGTTTATGAAGTCGCAAATCGATTTCGTTGATTCGCTGCCGACCAGTCCATTTGTGACTGTACCGAATAATGAGACGATTATCCAAGCGGTCGCGGCCAAACCTAAAAATATAAATATTATCCGGCGTCAACAACGGTCGGATATATTCCTTTTTATAAAAGTAACCATTTTTTCTCAAATATTGTTTAGTTCGACTTAGAATAATGAACACCTCCCAGCATTTAATACTTGAATTATCAAATCGATTAAAAAACGAATTAATATATATAATAATTGAATATGTGAGAAAACGCAACATTTTCACATAATTAATCAGTTGCGCTACTTGACAAGTTTATCATATGATGGAAGAAAGGAGTTGAGAAATATGGAATTCTTCCGTATTCGATTTATAAACAAGATTCGTCCCGATACCATCGAAATTCGCTACCGGGCTGTGTTGGAATCACATTCCAGCGACACCATTTTTGAGGGGCATCAGTTATTTCTAAAAAGTTATTTGGACACCACCATCTTAAAATCTGGTGAGGTTGCGTTAAAAGCAATTTACAATATTTTTTCCGCGACCCCTAAAGATCTCATCTTGGACCAAGTGTCATTCGAACAATCCCATGACAAAACGTTACTGGAAGTTCCGACGAAACAGTTTTTCGATCAGTACATCATCGATAATGGCGTCCTTGATCGCGTCATTCACCATGAAGACAAAAACGGAAAGCCGGTCATCGATACCAAATTAGTGACGGAGCTCAGAATTGGTTAATCATTTTAACCAGCAGCCAACTACATAATAGTTGACATTCATGTGTCAGTTGTCATATGGTGATTGTGACAAATCGTTCAATGTTTGCAATATCATTACCGCACATATATCAGTAAACGGGGGAATTGAATATGAAACTAATTTGTATCACATCATCATTTCCGGGTACCGGAATATGACAACCAGGGAGAAAATCAAAGCGGTTTTAAACAGCCAGGATAGTGCCTATCAAATTCAACAAATGACGGGCGTCAATTCATCAATCATTATTCGCTTGCGAAATCATACCCGCTCAATCGATCATTTAACACTTAATACGGTTGAAAAGCTGGAAAAGTATTTTGATTACCACGTCAAGTACAATCAATCCCAAACACCTGCTTCAGTCGAATTGTCGTACTTCAGGCACCGTTTGATTAATTTACTCCAAGAACTTTACGAAATCCAACAGGCGAAGGCCGAATCAGACGACGCCCGCCCAGATGAACGGGCGATGACTGCCGCAATCGAACAGTTATTTAATGACGTCATCACTGATAAGCTGGAACTTGAGCAGCTCGAAAGAATTTATCAAAACGCAATTGGCCACATCGAAAAACCGACGTTAAACTGATCCTAAATTCAAATTAAAATCCCATTATTTTGGAGAACCTCCAAGATGATGGGATTTTTATCTGAACCGATTAAATCACTCATGTCGGAAAATGTCGGAATTGGCTGTTAACAAGTAAGCGCATCTTGACCACGATTGCTTATTTGTCGCCCTTTTCTTCCTCATCAGTCTGCAAAACTGCCATGAAGGCTTCTTGAGGAATATCGACCTTCCCAACGGCCTTCATTCGTTTCTTACCAACCTTTTGCTTTTCAAGCAGCTTCATTCGACGGGTGCGATCGCCACCATATAGCTTGGCGGTCACATCCTTCCGGTAGGCCTTGATGTTGGTTCGCGCAATGATCTTCGCACCAATGGCAGCTTGAACCGGAATTTCAAAGTTTTGCCGGGGAATAATGTTTTTTAATTTTCCGACAATGTCTCTGGCTCTCGGTGCCGCAAACTGCCGGTGAGAAATAAAGCTCAGTGCATCGACTTTTTCGCCGTTTAACAAGATATCAATCTTGACCAGATCACTTGGTCGGTAATCTTCCAAATCGTAGTCAAGAGAAGCATACCCCTTGGTGCTTGATTTTAATTTATCGAAGAAGTCAAAGATAATTTCGGAAAGCGGCATATGGTAAATGACGTTGACCCGGTACTCGTCGAGGTACTCCATTGTGTCAAACTCCCCACGGCGCCGTTGGCAAAGTTCCATGACCGGGCCGACGTAATCGTTGGGAACCATGATCGTTGCTTTAACGTAAGGCTCTGAAATTTCCTTGATCGCGGATACGTCAGGCATTTCAGACGGGTTTTCAACCGTTTTGGTGCCGCCATCTGTTAACTTCACTTCGTAAGTAACGGAGGGAGCCGTCGTAATCAGTTCAAGGTTAAATTCGCGTTCCAACCGTTCCTGAACAACATCCATGTGTAACAAGCCCAAAAATCCACAACGAAATCCAAAGCCAAGTGCTTTAGAAATTTCTGGTTCGAACTCTAAAGCCGCATCATTTAATTTTAACTTTTCAAGGGCTTCTCTCAAGTCGTCAAATTTTGCGTTATCGGTCGGATACAGCCCCGCATAAACCATTGGATTCATGACCCGATAACCCGGAAGTGCCTCGTCAGCCGGTCGATTGGCATTTGTGACCGTATCACCAACACGGGTCTGCGTGATGTCCTTGATGCTGGCAGTAATGTAACCAACATCTCCAGACATCAAATAGTCCCGCTTAACGGGCTTCGGCGAGTTAACCCCAACTTCAGTGACTTCGTACTCACTGCCGCTGTTCATCATCCGGATCTTATCGCCGGGTTGAACCGTCCCTTCAAACAGCCGAACACTGAGGACAACGCCACGATAATCATCGTATACCGAATCAAAAACCAGCGCTTTTAACGGTGCATTCACATCCCCATTCGGAGCTGGAATCTTATGAACGATCTGCTCAAGCAATTCAGGAATCCCAATGCCTTTTTTAGCACTGGCCAAGACGGCATCGGACGCATCCAAACCAATCACATTTTCAATTTCAGTACGGACCTTTTCGGGTTCTGCTGAAGGTAAATCAATTTTGTTGATCACCGGAACGATTTCCAAATTATCGTCGATGGCCAAATAAACATTGGCCAAGGTCTGAGCTTCAACACCTTGAGCGGCGTCAACAACCAACACCGCCCCCTCACAGGCCGCCAGACTCCGTGAGACCTCATAGGAGAAGTCCACGTGCCCTGGCGTATCAATTAGGTGGAATTCATAGTCGTGGCCGTTTTTGGCGTGATACGTCAGTTCTACGGCGTTTAATTTGATCGTAATTCCTCGTTCCCGTTCCAAGTCCATGTTATCAAGAAGTTGATCCTTCATATCACGTTTGGCAACGGTATCCGTCATTTCCAGGATTCGATCGGCTAAGGTCGATTTCCCATGGTCAATGTGAGCAACGATGGAAAAATTGCGAATATATTTTTGATGGTCCTTCATTTTGTTTAAATCCATGTTGTATTCTCACTTTCATTTGTTTAACTCATTGTTTCAATTATACCAGCCCTTCCAGTTTATCTAAAGATTCATTGGCCGGCAAGTGTAACCGTAACCCACAGGGCTATCAAAAAAGGCCAAACATGACGATTTTCGCCAGTTGGCCTCCTGCTTCGCTTCATGATTACTGTGTCTTACTTATCAAAAGCGTCTTTCATTTTATCGAAAAAATTACTGCCGCCCTTGCCGGCGATATTGTCACCGCTGGCCTTCGCGAATGCTTCAAGGGCAATCTTTTGCTCTTTGTTCAGGGCCTTTGGTGTCACAACGTTAACGGTCACACGTTCGTCACCATTTCCATTGCCCCGAAGTCTTGGTGCGCCCTTTCCTTTCAGACGGAATGTCGTTCCAGTCTGGGTTCCGGCAGGGACTTTTAATTCAACGTCTCCATGAACGGTCTTCACATGAATTTTACCGCCAAGCGCTGCTCGGGCAAAAGTAATATCCTGGTTGACGTAAATGGTCGATCCATCTCGAGTGAAGTCTTTACTTGGCTTTACTCTAAAGACAATATACAAATCACCGTAAGGGCCGCCGTTATCGCCAGCTTCACCTTGTCCTTGCAGACGCATTTGTTGGCCGTCATCAATTCCGGCAGGAACTTTGACTTCAAGTGTATGGCGTTCGTCAGTCTTCCCGCGGCCACCACAGGTTGGGCACTTTTCTTTAATTTCTTTACCAGTTCCATGACAAACCGGGCAGGTCTGACGTGACTGCATCCGCCCAAGTGGCGTATTTGTCTCAGTCACGACATAGCCACGGCCGCCACAGTTTGAACAAGTCACCGGAGACGTCCCCGGCTTAGCACCAGTTCCGTGACAGGTCTTACACTGGGCTTCACGATTGTATTTGATTTCAGTCTTTTTCCCAAAAATCGCTTCTTCAAATTCAAGGGTCATCTGATATTGAAGATCCCGTCCTTGTCTGGGTGCGGATGGATCAGCGCGTTGCTGGCCACCACCGAAGAATTGACTAAATATGTCATCAAATCCAAAGCCGCTACCACCATCAAAGTTACCAAAGCCACCTTGACCTCCAGCGCCGCCAAAGCCTGCACCGGCGCCATCAGCTGAACCATACTGGTCATAATTGGCCCGCTTTTGCGGATCACTCAGCGTTTCATATGCTTCGTTAATTTCCTTAAATTTTGCCTCGGCATCGGGAGCCTTATTAATATCTGGATGCCACTTCTTAGAAAGTTTACGATAGGCGTGTTTGATTTCATCATCGCTGGCGTCTTTGGATACTCCGAGAATGCTATAATAATCTTTTTCTGCCATTAGAAACTCCCATCTTCATACAATTCTTTAACCATGATAATATACCATATTTTAACAAAAAGCCAAAGCCAGTCGGCCTTGACTTCTCATTAGAAATATTAATCAATCGTTATTTTTTATCATCATCGTGAACTTCATGGAAGTCACCATCAACGGTGCCATCGTCACCCTTGCCGTCACTGTTACCATCGGTTGAACCACCTTGGGTTCCAGCGTCGCCTTGAGCCTGGCCGTCTTTAGGCGCCTGTTGTTGATACAACTTGACTGCCAAATCTTGAACGATCTTGTTCAAATCGTCTTTTTTGGCCTTCATGTCGTCAACGTTGTTATCTTCCTTCGTCTTTTTGAGGGCGTCACGAGCGTCTTCAGCCTTCTTGATTTCGTCATCTGATACTTTGCCCTTTACATCTTTGAGCGTCTTATCAGTTTGGAAAAGCAATTGGTCGACTTCATTGTTCAAATCAGCTGATTCCTTACGTTGCTTATCAGCTTCTTCGTTTTCTTTAGCTTCCTTCATCATCTTTTGAATTTCATCATCTGAAAGGCCTGATGAATCCTTGATGGTGATCTTTTGTTCCTTACCGGTCCCTTTATCCTTGGCAGAAACGTTTACAATCCCGTTCTTGTCAATATCGAATTTAACTTCGATTTGAGGAACCCCACGAGGAGCTGCTGGAATGTCAGTCAACTGGAACTGACCAAGCGTTTTATCATCGGCAGCCATTGGACGTTCACCTTGAAGAACGTGAATGTCAACGGCCGGTTGATTATCGGCAGCAGTTGAGAAGACTTGTGATTTGCTGGTAGGAATCGTTGTGTTACGATCAATCAACTTGGTGAAGACACCACCCATGGTTTCGATACCCAATGAAAGCGGTGTGACATCAAGTAAAACAACGTCTTTCACATCACCAGTAATCACACCACCTTGAACAGCAGCACCCAAGGCAACGGCTTCGTCAGGGTTGATTGAGTGGTTGGATTCCTTGCCGGTCCATGATTTAACAGCTTCTTGAACAGCTGGAATTCGAGTTGAACCACCATTTAAGATGACTTGGTCAATATCTGATGTACTTAACTTAGCATCCTTCAATGCGTTGTCGAACGGGGTCTTGGTCTTGGCAACCAAGTCGGCCGTCAATTCATTGAATTTGGCACGGGTCAAAGTAGTTTGCAGATGCAATGGCCCATTATCGCCTGCTGAAATAAATGGCAAACTGATTTCTGATTCAGTCACACCGGACAAATCCTTCTTCGCCTTTTCGGCAGCATCCTTCAAACGTTGAAGCGCCATCTTGTCTTTAGACAAATCAACGCCGTTTTCCTTCTTGAAGCCTTCAACCAACCAATCAATGACACGTTGGTCAAAGTCATCACCACCAAGGTGGGTATCACCGTTTGTTGACAGAACTTGGAAAACACCGTCACCCAATTCAAGGATGGAAACATCAAACGTTCCACCACCCAAATCGTAGACCAAAATCTTTTCGTCTTTATCCTGCTTATCCAAGCCATATGCCAAAGCAGCGGCGGTTGGTTCGTTGATAATTCGCTTAACGTTTAAACCAGCGATCTTACCGGCATCTTTAGTTGCTTGACGTTGTGCATCGTTAAAGTATGCAGGAACGGTGATAACAGCATTTTCAACTTTGTCACCAAGATAATCTTCTGCAAAATCTTTAATGTACTGTAAGATCATTGCTGAAATTTGTTGAGGCGTATACTTTTTGCCTTCAATATCAACCGTGTAACCTTGTTCGCCCATGTGACTCTTGATTGAACGAACGGTGTTTGGATTGGTAATTTCCTGACGCTTGGCAACTTCCCCAACCTGAGGCTTGCCATCCTTAAATGCAACAACAGATGGCGTCGTTCGAGTTCCTTCAGGATTTGGAATAATCTTAGGTTGACTGCCTTCAAGAACGGCAACAGCGGAGTTAGTGGTTCCTAAATCAATACCAATAATTTTATTACTTGCCATAGATAGTCCTCTTTTTCTTTTAATGTTTTATTTTGCGACAACAACCATCGCTGGTCGAAGAACGCGGTCCTTCAGACGGTAACCATCTTGAAGCACCTGTACAACTGTGTCGGCCGGATGATCATCATCAGCCGGTGACGTTTGAACTGCTTGATCAAACTTTGGATCAAATGGCTTATTCAACGCATCAATCACTTCAACCCCGTTATCAGCCAGGGCTTTGTTGAAATGCTCGTAAACCATTGAGACCCCCTTCTTAAGCTGCTTGCCACTTTCATCAGTGACATCAACTTTTAAGGCTCGCTGCAAATTATCGACAATCGGTAAAATGTCGTGGGCCAATTGCTGACCATCATACTTAATCAAGTCAGCCTGTTCCTTCTTGGCATGAGCTTCGATATTTCGCATATCTGCTTCCGCACGCAGGAACTTGTCTTCCATATTATCAAGTTTCTTTTGCAGCTCAACAATTGTTTGTTTTAATTTTTCTGTATCGGTTGAACTTTTGCCACGAGGTTTGTCAGCGCTGGATTTCTTCTTCGCATCCTTTGTCGCGTTCGGTTGCGTTGATTTTTCCTGTTTTGGCGCGTTTTGATTCTTCTTCACTGAATCATCTTTGCTATCTGCCAAACAATCGCCTCCTTAAATTAATCTTGATCGTCATCGTAATAACCGAGCAGCTTCTTGGTTAGTTCTTCTCTTAAAGCGCCAACGATTCCGATGACCTTTGAATAAGGCATTCTAGTAGGTCCAATCACTGCAATCACACCATGACCATACTCATTCAAATCATAAGTTCCAGTGATGATACTGTAATCCTTCAACAAGTCGTTTCGAAGCTCACCGCCAATTCGAACTTGAACGTCTTTGGAATTGGGATCAATAATCTTTGAAACCGAATCCTCAGTGCCCAATAGATGATACAACGGTTTGAGCCGATCAATATTTTGCCGTTCAGCGAACTTCAATAAATTCAGCTCGCCGTCGACATGAACCTTGTCGCGACCTGCCTCAGTGAGCATTTCACCGAAGATCTTCAAAAATCCTTCAGGGGTTTGAATGTACTTGGTCATCAACATAGGAATATCAAATCTCAGCTTGTCCATGACTTCTTTGAGTGGCTTTCCAACTAATTCCGAGTTGATGATGTTAACAATCGTTTCCAGCTGTTCGGACGAAACGTTCGCCAACCGGAAAATCTTGTTCACAACATGCCCGGTATTCGTCACGATAATCGCCATCACTTGCCGATCATCCAACTTCACCAGTCGAAATCCGCCAAGCTTGAGGTTATCTCCAGACTCGGGATTAAACGTCAACGCCATGTAATTGGTCAAGTCAGATAAAACCTTTGCCGACTCCTGAATAATTTCGTCGATTCGGTTAAACTCGCTGTTAAATGAACTTTTAATTAAATCCTCGGCACCTTCATCCAGTGGATCCGGCTCGACTAAGTTATCGACGTAATAGCGATAGCCCTCGATCGACGGCACCCGTCCGGATGAAAAATGCGTCTTGGCAATTAAACCCTTTGATTCAAGTGCAGCCATGTCATTTCTGATCGTCGCGGAACTGACGTGGGTCGGAAACTCTTCGGCCAATGCCTTGGAACCAACTGGCATACCTGTTCTTGTGTAATCACGAATGATTATTTGAAGAATATTCTTTTGCCTATCTGTTAGCACCCAAATCACCTCTTTTTAGCACTCAATATACCCGAGTGCTAAGGCACATTTATAATTTAACAAACCATATGTTATAAGTCAAGGGAATATAGTGTTATTTTAGCATTAATTTGTGGAGAGTGCTAATAGTGCTAATCGATTATTTCAGGATGATCGCTGAGATAGTCGCCAGTCGCCTGTTTGTCTTTGTCCAGCTGCTCAATTAATTCTTCCGGCGTTGTAAATTTAATCTCATCTCTCAAATATTTCAACCAGTTGACTTTAACAACTTCGCCATAGATATTGCGGTCAAAGTTCATTAAATTAATTTCGACGGTCATTGGGTGACTGTCAGAAAAGGTCACGTTCTTGCCAATTGAAGCCATTCCTAAATAGCGTTTACCACCAATTTCCACTGTGACCACGTAAATGCCAATCTTTGGCAGCCACTGATATTCTGAATGCTCCACGTTGGCCGTGGGATACCCCAGAAGCCGACCACGTTCTTCGCCATGGACAATGACCCCCTCAGTTTGAAATGGGCGTCCAAGCATCTGATTAACCCCTGAGACGTCACCGGAATCCAGTTCAATCCGAATCCGGGTTGAACTGATTTTCTTATCTTTGGCATTGACCGACGGAACGGTAATGACATCAAAAGCACCCTTAACGTAGTTGGGAAAGTTCTTCATTGTGGCGGTCTTTTTGTTGCCATACGTATGGTCAAATCCGGCCACAACCGCCACCGCGTTAAAGCGCTTTAAGAAATTGTCGATAAATTGCGCTGGTGTTTGACTTTGAAACTCGTATGAGTAATTCACTAAAAAGACCTGGTCAACCCCAAAGTCTTCCAGCAATTGCATTTTGTAGTCCAATAACGTTAAATAACGCTTTTCGTGACTGGACATTTTCCGGTACACAATTGCCGGATGATGATCGTAGGTCAAAACCGCAAGTTGCACCCCACGCTTTTGTGCTTCGTCTTTGGCCCGCTGCAAAACTGCTTGATGTCCCTTGTGAAAGCCGTCAAAAAAGCCCATGGCAACGACGGTTGGGTGACTCACTTTAAACGCATCCGACAACGGATAATGAAGTCTTGATATTTGCATATTTTAATCCATCCCTTTAACTAAGCTATGAACATCCTAAATGGTCGATACTGACCGACTTTTTCGTCAAACTGATAAAGTGCTTTGACGTTATTTTGATAATCCAAACGAACAACCGCTGCATTCTGCGGGCAAATAGACTGATCCAGAAAACCGCCGTGAGAGACAATCTGCCAGCGGCTCTCATCCAACTGATAAACCGGATAATTTGCCAGTGCTTCTGTTAACGGGTGAAGCACGGATGCCAGCTGATCGCGATCCATTGCCATTCGGACCTCTTCAAGTGTCGAACACTGGGAAATGTCAAACCCGCCACTCTTAATTCGGGTTAGATCCGACATCACCGACGGTTTATCAAGTAGTCGACCAAAATCAACAGCCAGCGTTCGGACATACGTCCCCTTCGAACAACCGACTTCAAAATAAATCGTTTGGGTTTGTGCGTCTGAATCATAAGTGGCCGGTTTTAACTGCCTAAAGTAGTCAATGTGAATTGGCCGTGGCTCCCGGTGGACCGTGATGCCTTTGCGGGCGTATTCATAAAGCTTGTGGCCGTTGACCTTAACCGCAGAGTACATCGGAGGTGTCTGTAAAATATCACCAGTCAGCTGGGCGAGTGTTTGATCGATTGTCTTGGAATCAAGCGGCGTTTCAATTGGCACCTTTTCAATTAAATTCCCGTCGAGATCCTCGCTGTCGTATGCGAGACCAAGCGTTATCGCGCCACGGTATACTTTACCCGATTGCATTAACAGCTCAGAAATCTTCGTTGCTTGGCCAATGCAGATTGGCAGGACACCATCGACGTTGGGATCCAGTGTCCCGGTATGACCAACTTTTTTTGTATGTAAAATTTTTCTCAGTTGACTAATACAATCGTGACTGGTCATGCCACGCTCTTTGTATAACGCAATTACTCCGTTCATTCGAATTCTCCTATTTTTTCATGTAGTAAAAGTATATCACAAAAAAACTGCCCGACCATTTCTGGCCCGGCAGTTAAAATGTTATTCACCATTTTGTTTTAATTTATTAATTAAGCGATCGATCTTGTCGCCATATTGAACGGATGAGTCCAATTGGAACTTGATTTCAGGCGTCTTATAAATACTGAGTCGATGACCAAGCTCACCTCGGATTAACCCGGCAGCCTTTTCTAATCCCTTGGCAGTTGTTTCTTCGTCCTCAGGTTTATCAGATAAGATACTGTAATAAATGGTGGCTTGCTGTAAATCACCGGTCACTTCAACACCTGTTAAAGTCACGCCTTGAACACGTGGGTCACGGACACGCTTTAACAAAATGTCATTGACTTCTTTTTGAATTTCCTGTTCCAATCGGCCAACACGATATTGAGCCATGAAAACACCTCCAAATTACTTGACTGGCACTTGTTTCATGACGTATGCCTCAACAACATCGCCAACTTTAACATCGTTATAGTCTTTAATGGTTAAGCCAAGTTCAAATCCTTGCTTGACTTCATTAACGTCATCTTTGAATCGTTTCAAACTGTTCAATTCACCGGTGTAAACAACAACTCCATCACGAATTAAACGAATCTTACTGTCTTTTTGAACGAAACCGTCAACAACCATTCCACCAGCAATTGTACCAACCTTGGAAGCCTTGAAAATATCCCGGACTTCAACTTGGCCAGTGATTTCTTCTTTATAGGTTGGGGCAAGCATGCCCTTCATTGCTGATTCAACTTCGTCAATGGCGTTATAAATCACTTGATGAAGTCGAATGTCAACGTGGTCGCTTTCAGCCTGTGACTTTGCTTGAGGTGTTGGACGGACATTAAAGCCGATGATGATCGCGTTACTTGCTTCAGCCAGGGCAACATCACTTTCATTGATGGCACCAACACCCGAATGAATGATGTTAACCTTAACGCCTTCAACCTCAATCTTTTGAAGACTGTTGGCCAACGCTTCAACTGATCCTTGAACATCAGCTTTGATAACGATGTCAACTTCCTTCATTTCACCCTCTTTGAGTGAATCAAACAAGCTATCCAACGTTACACGCGTTGTCTTTCGACGTTCTTCAACCTGAGCTTCTTTGGCACGTTCTTCACCAACGGCCCTGGCAGTCTTTTCATCGTTAAAGACGACGTATCGATCACCAGCTTCGGGAACTTCGTTAAGACCCGTAATTGAAACTGGCATTGACGGTGTTGCTTTCTTTAAGTCGCGGCCACGTTCGTTAGTCATCGTCCGCACTCGACCAAATGTATGGCCGGCAACGATTGGGTCCCCAACATGCAAGGTTCCTTGTTGAACCAACAGTGTGGCAACAGGGCCCTTTCCTTGATCCAAACGAGCTTCGATAACAGAACCGACAGCTGGTTGATCCGGATCAGCCTTTAATTCGAGCATTTCGGCTTCAAGGGCAATCATGTCCAACAACTCGTCAATGTTCTTCCCAAATTTGGCAGAAATATTAACAAAGATTGTTTCCCCACCAAGGGCTTCAGGAACCAAGCCGTATTGCATTAATTGATCAGTAACATGTTGTGGATTGGCATCCGGCTTATCAATCTTATTAATCGCCACGATAATTGGGGTCTTAGCAGCCTTGGCATGGTTGATTGCTTCAATGGTTTGAGGCATCACACCGTCATCGGCAGCAACGACCAAAATTGTGATATCGGTAATATTGGCACCACGCGCACGCATTTCGGTAAAGGCAGCATGCCCTGGCGTATCCAAGAAGGTGATGACGTTATCGCCATGACGAACCTGATAAGCACCAATGGCCTGGGTGATTCCACCTGCTTCGCCCGCAGTAATATGTGAGTGTCGCAAATGATCCAGCAAGGTTGTCTTACCATGATCAACGTGTCCCATGATCGTCACAACTGGTGGCCGGGATACCAAATGTTCGGTATTATCCATTTCTTTTTCAAAAATCTTGTCAAGATTGGAAAGGTCTTCTTGAACCTTTTCTTTGGCTTCAATACCATAGTCAGCAGCCAAAATCTCAATGGTATCTTTGTCCAATGATTGATTTTGGTTAACCATGACACCCAGCATAAATAATTTCTTGACGATTTCAGCCGGTTCTCTATGAAGCAGCTTGCCAATTTCCTGGGCATTCATGCCATCTTGATATTCAAGGACACTTGGTAACGGCCGGTTCTTTCGTTCCGGTGCACCATGGTGTTCAACTTCACGTAAACGCTGATTCTTTTGCTTACGTTGCTTCTTGTTACGTTTTTTGTTGGCTTTTCGTGAGCCGCCGCGATTGTTGTTACGGTTCAAACTGCCGCCAAACCGGCCGCTTCCAGTATTTCGATTGGAAAAACTGTTGGCGTTGCTGTGGTTAGACGAATTTGAACTGGAATGATTGCTCGATGTCGTATTGGTGCTTGTTGAATGCGCAGCAGGTCGAGCAGTCGTATTATTTGATGGACGGTTGTTGCGATGGTCGTTGTTGGTATTATTGTGATTGTTACTCGATGTTGCAGTATGTGAACTGTTCGAGTGATTGTTGTTCGTGTGGTTATTGTTGGAATGGTTATTGTTAGAATGATTTCTTTGATCATTCGCGGTGTTACTGTGAGTCGAGTTATTCCGATTATTGGTACGGTTATCAGAATGGGTTGTCTGCTGCTGGTTTCGACTAACGGCATTTGAGCCGTTGTTGGAATGCGCAGCCGGCCGACTTTGAGCGTGGGCAGCATTCGATGAATGATTGGAATTAGTTGAATGGCCGTTACTTGCTGGCTTGTGGTTCTGTTGGCTGGTTGAATGCGGTGCATTCGAATGGTTATTGCCTTGGTGAGCCGGCTTGCTGCCACCCTTACTAAACATCTGCCTAATTTGGCGTTCTTGATTATCATCGACTGTCGACATGTGATTCTTAACGTCAAATCCCTGCTTGTTAGCACGGTCAACGATTTGCTTACTGGAGACATTTAGTTCTTTAGCTAATTCGTAAATTCGCTTTTTCCCCATACAATTACTCTCCTTTAATTTTATCGGTTAGTTCAACCAATTTTTTTGCCATACCCCGATCGGAAATTCCGATGATCGTGCGTTTCATACCAATTGCATCGCTAAGGGCTGCTTTGGTGTAATGATCGTTAACGGGAATATGATAGTAATTTGATTTATCATTAAACTTTTTTTGAGTCGCCTGGCCGGTGTCCGTTGCAATGAACAAAAAGTGAATCTTTCCGCTTCTTATTTGTGACAGCAGCATATCTTGGCCGGTAACAATGTTACTGGCTCTTCGGGCGAGGCCCAAAAAATTGAGGATTTGTTGGTCATTTTCCATCTTCAAACAACTCTTTTCTGGCTTGCTTATGATCGACATAAGCGATTAAGTCATCATAAAAGTTGTCATCCAGAGTGGTTGAAAAGACTTTTTCAAAAACATGTTCATTTTTGGCCTTTCTGGCAATGTCCACGTCAATTGAAATATAAGCTCCCCGACCAGATTTTTTACCAGTTTCGTCAATTGCGACGTGGCCATCGGAATCACGGACGATTCTAACTAATTCTTTCTTCGGAGCCATTTCACCAGTCACAATGTCTTTGCGCATTGGAATCTTTCTTTTTTTCAAAAAAATCGCCTCCTAAAAATTAGTCAACAGATCCTTGATCCGACTCATCGGAATTGGACTGGTCGTCGGATTGATCCGCACCAGTTTCCTCTGATGAATCGCCTCGATCAGTCGGCGTGTCCGATTGACTGTCCTCAACTGATTGATCATCAGCTGCAGCGGCCTCCTTGTTGGCAAAGAACTCTTTGGCCTCAGTTTCTGATTTAATGTCAATCTTGAAACTGGTTAGTTTAGCAGCCAAACGGGCATTTTGGCCCTTTTTACCAATTGCCAATGACAACTGGTAGTCAGGAACAATCACGGTACAAGCACGCTCATTGTCATCGTCGAAAATCACGTCAATGACCTCAGCCGGATTGAGTGAGTTGGCGATATAAGCCGCATCATCTTCATCCCACTCGACGATATCCATATTTTCACCATGGAGTTCGTTAACAATGGTTTGAACCCGCTGTCCTCTAGGGCCAACTGCAGTCCCAACCGGATCGATATCAGGATTGTTCGAGCGAACAGCAACTTTGGCACGATCACCAGCTTCACGCGCAATTGAAACGATTTCCACAGTACCATCATAAATCTCTGGAACTTCTTGTTCAAATAAACGTTTCAACATGCCTGGAGCGGTTCTGCTGACAAATACCTGTGGACCCTTAGTGGCATTTTCAACTTTGGTGACGTAAACCTTAATGCGGTCTTGTGGGCGGTAAACTTCATTAGGCAGTTGATCCTTTGGCCCCATGACTGCTTCGACTTTCCCCAAGTTGATGTAAACAAATCGTGAATCCTGACGTTCAACCGTTCCAGTCACCAACTCGTCTTCGTACTTGGAATATTCATCAAATACGTTTTCTCGTTCTGCTTCCCGAACCCGTTGCATAATCACTTGCTTGGCCGTCTGAGCGGCGATTCGACCGAAGTTTTTTGGTGTCACCTCAAACTTGATCTCATCCCCCAGCTCATAACCCTTGTTAATTTCAAGTGCGTCGTCAAGTGACTCTTGAAGCTGATCGTCCGTCACTTCTTCAACAACTGTTTTAACCGCATAAACGTGCATTTCACCCTTATTCGCATCGAATGAAACTTCCACGTTTTGAGCCTGACCATAGTTACGCTTGTATGCAGAAACCAAAGCGGCTTCCAAGGCTTCAATCACAACTTCTTGTTTGATGCCCTTTTCTTCTTCCAGAGCAGACAGCGCTCCTAAAAGTTCTTTACTCATTATTGTGTCTCCCTTAACTAAAATTGAATTGCGAGTCGCGACTTGGCAATTAACTGACGTGGAATTTCCAATGTATCCTGTTTACCCCATTGGTCATTTTGCAGCGTTAGCGACTCATCATCGACTGATTGCAACGTTCCTTCAAAGGTTTTCTGCCCATTTAAATTTTGATATAAAGAAACGTGGACGTATTCGCCAACAGCTTGTTGAAGCTCTTCATCATTTCGAAGTGGTCGTTCGGCACCCGGTGATGAAACCTCAAGGAAATAGGCTTGCGGAATTGGATCCGGGTCCATTGCATCGAGCTTTTCGCTTAACTCATCACTGACCAACACACAGTCATCGATGGTTATGCCACCCTTTTTATCAATATAAACGCGTAAATACCAGCTTTTATTTTCTTTTACAAATTCAACATCGAATAAGTAAAATGAATGTTCTTCCAAAATTGGTTCAACAACTTGTTTGACCGTTTCAACAACATTGCTCAAAGATAGGCCTCCTAAAAATTATCCATTAAAAAGAGCGAGCATCTCTGCTCACTCCCTTACAAGTTATTTAGTAGATTAAGAATACCATATTCCTGAACACATTACAAGTCCAGCGCCTATAGTACCTGATTTTAAGCACCTCAACATTAGTAAAATTCAATTACATCAAATCAAATAAGCTTAATTGGTTCTCATCAGGGAGACCTGCCAGAACATTGTTTTCAGTCATAAAGTCGATCAAAGTCTTTGAAACCTTGCCCCGTTTAGCCAAGTCCTCTTTGGAAATAAACGGCTTGTCTTCCCGGGCGGCAACGATTTGCTTGGCAACGTTTAATCCCAGTCCTGGGACCGAATTAAACGGTGCAATCAAGGTATCACCGTCAATCAGCCATTGACTAGCGTCGGATTTGTTCAGGTCAACCATTTGGAACTTAAAGCCCCGTTCGAGCATTTCATTTGCCAATTCAAGGACCGTCAGCAAATTCTTCTCTTTTGTGGATGCTTCCATCCCTTTGTCGTTAATCAACCGCATGGCATTTTTAACCGCTTCTTTACCACGGCACATCGAAACGATATCAAAATCGTCGGCTCGAACCGAGAAATAAGAAGCGTAATAGACCAATGGGAAATAAACCTTGAAGTAAGCAATTCTCAACGCCATCAAAATGTAAGCCGCCGCATGGGCCCGTGGGAACATGTACTTGATTTTCAAGCAGGATTGAATATACCAGTCTGGAATCTTGGCTTTCTTCATCTCAGCCTGCCAGTCGTCAGGAATTCCCCGACCATGACGCACACTTTCCATAATCTGGAATGACAATTCGGAGTCAAGCCCCCAATTGATTAAATCAGTCATAATGTTATCCCGACAACCAATCACATTGGCAATGGTTGCTGTTCCGTTCTTAATCAATTCGTCGGCATTGCCAATCCAAACATCGGTTCCGTGCGATAGTCCAGAGATTTGAAGCAGTTCGGAGTAATTGCTTGGATGTGTTTGTTCCAACATTCCCCGAACAAACCGCGTCCCAAATTCCGGCACTCCCAAAGTCCCGGTCTTTGATTGAATCTGGTCTTCTTTGACACCCAAAATCTCTGGGCTCGAAAAGATCGACATGACACCCGGGTCATCCATTGGAATCGTCTTTGGATCAATTCCTGATAAATCTTGCAGCATTCGGATCATGGTGGGATCATCATGTCCTAAAATATCGATTTTTAAAATATTGTCATGAATCGAATGGAAATCAAAATGGGTTGTCTTCCAAGCAGCATCCTGATCATCGGCCGGATATTGGATTGGCGTGAAATCATAAATGTCCATGTAATCGGGAACAACGATAATGCCAGCCGGATGTTGGCCGGTTGTCCGTTTAACCCCGGTCGCACCCTTGGCTAATCGATCTTCTTCAGCTTGACGGTAGACTTGACCGGTATCCCGTTCAAAGGCCTTCACGTAACCATAAGCGGTCTTATCGGCCACCGTTCCAATCGTTCCGGCACGAAAAACATTTTTCTCGCCAAACAACACTTTTGTGTAGTTATGGGCAATTGGCTGGTAATCCCCAGAAAAGTTCAAATCAATATCAGGAACTTTATTTCCGGTAAATCCTAAGAATGTTTCAAAGGGAATGTTGTGCCCGTCACCAATCATTTTGGTTCCGCACTCTGGACAGTTTTTGTGGGGAAGATCATAACCTGAGCTGTACTCACCCTTGGTAAAGAATTCAGTGTGCTGGCAATTCGGACAACGGTAGTGCGGCTGCAATGGGTTCACTTCAGTAATCCCGGTAAGGGTCGCAACCAAGCTGGATCCGACTGACCCACGAGAACCTACCAAATACCCATCCTTATTACTTTTAGCAACCAATCGTTGGGCGATCAAATAAATAACCGAGAACCCATTACCAATAATACTTTTGAGTTCCTTATCAAGTCGATCGGCGACAATCTTAGGAAGTGGGTCCCCATACCATTTGTGGGCGGTATCCATCGTCCGAAATTTAATTTCATCCTCGGCACCTTCCATTTTTGGTGTATACAATTTGTCTTTCAGCGGGTGGACGTCGTCAATTTCATCCGCAATTTTGTTGGTATTGGTGACGACAATTTCTTTGGCCTTTTCAGCGCCTAAAAATGCAAAGTCGCCCAACATTTCATCCGTGGTTAGAAAATGTAAATCCGGTAACTCTTGGCGGTTCAAAGGATTAGCACCACCCTGAGAATTAATCAAGATCTTTCGATAGATATAATCCTGCGGGTTCAGATAATGAACATCCCCAGTCGCCACTACCGGTTTTTTGAGCTCTTCGCCCAACTTAACCATGTTGGTTAAGATCTGCTCCAAGTTATTTTCATCAGAAATCAAGCCAGACTCAATCAACGGCGCATATGCCCGCTTGGGTTGGACCTCTAAATAATCGTAAAACGCAGCCTTTTGCCGTGCTTCGTCGATACCCTTTTGCATCATCGACGTAAAGACTTCCCCAGAAGAACAGGCGGAACCGACAATAATGCCATCCCGGTATTTTTCAAGTTGGGTTCGTGGCACTCTTGGAACCCGATAGAAATATTCAACATTTGACAAAGAAACAATCTTAAACATATTCTTCAGTCCCGCCTGAGTCTTGGCAAGTAAGATTGCATGGGACGGACGCGCGTGACGATAGGCGTCATTGTCAGTCATATGATCGTTGAGCTGATCATGATAGGCGATGCCGTAACGATCTTCAGCATCCTTTAAGAACAAATAGTTCAAATGTCCAGTTGTTTCCGCATCATAAATGGCTCGGTGATGGTGCTCCAGACTGACATCAAACTTCTTGGCCAATGTATTTAAACGATAGCCACGCAGATTTGGATATAAGAATCGTGCCAAAGTCAGGGTATCGATGATCGGGTTCGCCATTTCCGGCATTCCGTGTCTTACATACCCCGTATTCATGAATCCCATATCAAATGTCACATTATGACCAACGACAATTGCGTCTCCGCAAAATTCTCTGAATAATTTAAATACTTCTTCTTCAGATTTCGAACCGTGGACCATTTCATCTGTGATTGACGTCAAATTAGTGGTTCTTTCAGATAAGTGAAAACCCGGATCAATAAATTCTTCGAACTGGTCAATAACGTTACTGTTTTGCATTTTGACCGCAGAAAGTTCGATGACGCGGTCGTAGATTGCCGACAGGCCGGTTGTTTCAGTATCAAAGACGACGTAGGTTGCGTCCTTTAATGGCACGTGTTTGTCATTGTAGGTAATCGGAACCCCGTCATCTACCAAGTTGACCTCAACTCCGTAAAGCATCTTAATCTTATTCTTTTGACCAGCGTGAAAAGCATCCGGAAATCCTTGGACGCCCGCATGATCGGTGATGGCCAATGCTTTCTGGCCGAAATTGGCAGCTTGTTTGGCAAAATCCGCAATGTTATTGGTGGCATCCATCTGACTCATCGTGGTGTGCAGATGAAGTTCAACCCGTTTTTCGCCCTCAGGTGCCTGATCTTTTCGACTGACTGTCTTAACGGGATTAATATCGTAAGCATTCAACGTCAACTCATGAGAGTAGTTGTCTTCTTGGACACTGCCCCGCACCTTGACCCAATTGCCTTCGTTAACATCCTCAAATAACGCTTCTTCACCCTTGTTGGAAAACTTCTTGACCTGGATTGAAGAAGTGTAGTCAGTGATTTTTAACATCAGTAACTGCCGTCCCGAACGCAAAGAACGAATTTCTTTATTGAATACAAACCCGGAAACGACCACTGAGCGTTCCTCTTCAACAATGTCTTCCATTTTGGTAATGGGCAGATCATCTTTAATTTTTCGGCCAATGGTGGTCTTACCACCATTTCCACCGGAGCGCTTGGGATGGGCTTTTGCATTTTCCTGAATGGCTTCGTTGGCCTTTTTGACCAGCTCCGCATTCGCAGCTTCATTTTTCTTTTTAAGCGCCTGAATATTCTGCTGAGATGAGCTTTCATCAACGATCGTATGAATAGTAAAATCAGGGAATCCGGCGCGTTGATACATTTCTTCGATTGGTCCCAAAGCGGTATTGGTCATAAAATCTTTGACAATGTCGTTCTCGGCAACAAATTCGACTCTGGAATCCACAATTGACGGATACTTGTCAGCGCATAATTCCTTCAATAACGGCGATGTCACCCCACTGTTAGGAACCGCCCACTGCCAGTATTGTCGTAACAACTGTTCCGTGAAGGTATCATTTTCTACAGAAATATCCAACGAAACGGTGGCAATATCCTGAAAAGCTGAATGTAGCCGCGCATTAAAATCGTTAAAGACCTCGAAGGGCAGAATCTTGGGGATAGAAATATCAAACTGCCAACGTTGACTTTGTTTATGAACTTCCAAGCGATCGATTTTGGCACCTTGAAAGTATGGCAACTCACTTGCCTGTGGCCATTGAAGTTGTTCCAACAACTTCTCAAACAATTCTTTTCGATCCAAACTCACGGTTTGCCCTCCTATTTAACACATGAAACATCCATGAACACAAATGGTTGGACGCAAAACATCAGTTTTGTTCCAACCACTTTTTTACTGACGATAACTTACGTCTATATTAATTAGTTACGGTATCACTAGTCAAGATTCTTCAACATTTTTTTAACCGCACTATTTAAATCGGAGACTGGACTTTCAGCAGTCTCACCGGTCTTTCGAACTTTCAATTCAACAATGCCGTCTTCGGCTTTCTTACCAATTGTGATTCGCAATGGAATTCCCATTAAATCAGAGTCGGCAAATTTAACACCGGCCCGTTCTTTACGGTCATCAACCAACACTTGGAGACCGTCATCGGTTAATTGAGCTTCAATTTTGGCAGCAAGATCCATTTGAACGTCTTTTTTGGCGTTAATTGCAATCACGTGTACATCAAACGGTGCAACTGCCCGTGGCCAAATAAGGCCGTTCTCATCGGCGTTTTGTTCAGAAATAGCTGAGAGCAGTCGGCTGACACCAATCCCGTAAGATCCCATAATAACCGGAACAGCACGACCATTTTCATCCAACACAGTTGCTTTTAATGATTTAGAATAACGGGTGCCCAACTTGAAAATATGACCAATTTCAATTCCACGAGTGAACTTCAATTTGCCCTTGCCATCAGGTGATAGTTCACCCTCCTTAACAATCACAAAGTCGCCAACGGCATCAATTCTATAATCACGGTCAGCATTGACGTTAATATAATGGTAGCCGTTTTCATCGGCGCCGACCACGGCGTTTTTGATGTTGACAACTCGCTGATCGGCTAAAATCTTCACGTCTTCGCTGACACCAACGGGGCCAAGTGAACCAAAATCAGCACCAAGGTATTTCTTAGCTTGATCATCGGTGGCCATATCCAGGAAATCTGCTCCTAAGTAGTTTTTTAATTTAACATCATTGACGTCGTAATCTCCCCGAACCAGCACCATAACGGGCTGTTCATCAGCAACATACAACATCGACTTGATTGTTTGAGTCTCTGGAACATCCAAGAGTTTGGCAACTGCAGAAATCGTCTTGGCATTTGGCGTCTCGATCTTCTTCATTTCAGCTTCTGGGGTGTCGTCAACTTCATCCGTCACCTTTGATTTCGCCATTTCCAAGTTGGCAAAATAATCACTGCCATCTGAATAAACAATCGTGTCCTCACCTACGGCAGCCATTGCAGAAAATTCCTTGGAGTCGGAGCCACCCATAGCGCCACCGTCACCGATAATGACCCGATATTTCAATCCAATTCGGTCAAAGATATTCCGGTAGGCTTGCTCCATGGCATTATATGTTTTGTCCAAGTCTTCATCGTTAGTTGCAAACGAATAGGCGTCCTTCATGATAAATTCCCGACTGCGTAAAAGTCCGTATCGTGGCCGATTCTCATCGCGGTACTTGTTTTGAATTTGGTACAACACCAGTGGTAATTGCTTATAGGACTTGATTGAATCACGAATTAACGCTGTAAACGTTTCTTCGTGGGTCGGCCCCAAAATGAAGTCAGTTTCGTGGCGGTTCTTAAATTTAAATAATTCTGGACCGTATGTATCATAACGGCCTGATTCTCTCCAAAGATCCGCTGGCAAGATATCCGGCATCAGCATTTCGTGAGCGGATGTTGCTTCCATTTCTTCTCGGATAATCGTTTCAATCTTGTTTAAAACCCGATACGCCAATGGTAAATAAGCGTACATGCCGGCAGAAATCTGGCGAATATACCCGCCGCGGACCAGCATTTGGTGACTGAGTGCTTCAGCGCCCTTAGGGGTTTCTTTTAACGTTGGAATCAGCATCTGTGATTGCTTCATGTGTAAGGTTCTCCTTCATTATTTACTTAATTAATGCAAAAAGTATCTCTCAATATCGTTCCAAGTGACCAAAATCATCAATAACATCAAAAAGGCAAACCCGATTAATGTGATAACGGTCTCAGTCGTCTGGGAAACCGGCTTTCTTCTGATCGCTTCCAGAATATTCAACACTAACTTACCACCGTCTAATCCCGGAATTGGAATCAGGTTAATGATCGCTAAGTTCAGTGATAAGAAGGCTAAGAAGTTCAACACGCCGCTTAGTCCCATTTTGGCAGCTTGAGAAGTGGTGGCGAAAATAGCAACCGGCCCTCCCAAGTCATTTAAACTAAAGTGGCCGCTGACCATGCTCCAAAGTGCGCCAAACAGCTGTTTAGCCACCGACCAGGTCGTGGTGAAGCCAGAGAGAATTTTAGCTTTGAAACTCTTGTCCATTGTCTGCGTGATGCCAATAAATCCAGTGGTCTGACCACCAGACGATTGCGCTTTTGGCTTCATCGACAACACTTTGTCCTGACCATTTCGGTCAACTTTGACGGTAATTTTTTTATTTGCTTTAGACCGGATCTGGACAGTTAAATCTTCCCAGTCAGTCGTCTTATGCCCATTGACTTCAATAATCCTGTCGCCTGATTTCATACCTGCAGAACGGGCAACCGAATTAGTCGGCATGACGTCCACCTTGTTGGTATTGGACTGGACGCCACCTTGAACAAACCCAAGAATGGTATAAACCAAAATTGCCAGCAATAAGTTGTTAAAAACGCCGGCAACGTTGGTCACCATCCGGTTGGGCAAAGAAGCTGACTGAAACTGAACGTCACGCGGTGCAATTTGCAGAGCTGTCCCGTCTTTTTCAATGATTGTCGCATCGTGATCCACAGGATATGATTTGACCTGAGTCTCATCACCATTTTCATAGCCTTTGACGTATAGATCCGTGTCTAAGTTGGTATCGGTTACGGTCAAAGGAATCCCTTGAAACAGTGAATGTTTATTACTGGTATTAATTGAGGTTACAACGCCTTGATCATTTAATTGTAGTGTGACCGGCGTTCCCGGCTTAAGTTCATCTTCACCATCATCTGCTTCCCCTGCCATCCGCACGTAACCGCCAAGCGGCAGCAGCCTCAAGGTAAACGTTGTGCTGTTTTTTCGGTAGTAGAAGACTTTGGGTCCCATTCCAACGGAAAATTCGCGGACTAAAATCCCCGATCGTTTTGCGGTAATGAAATGGCCGAACTCATGAAAGATCACCAGAATCCCAAAGACGATGATGAAAACAATAATTGTAGTTATCAAGTGACACTTTCCTCCTAAAAACTAAATGATACCAACCAAATGAAGCATTGGTAACACAAACAGTAAACTATCGAAGCGGTCTAAAATTCCGCCATGTCCTGGTAGAATTTTTCCTGAATCCTTAACCCCATAGTAACGCTTAAGTGCAGATTCAATTAAATCACCAAATTGACCAGCTATAGAAAGAATAATCGTGATGATGAACATTTGCAATAAGGAATGTCCTGAAACCGGATAGAAGTAGACGAACGTCGTGCAAAGAATCGTCGCTGCAAGTGAGCCGCCAATTGATCCTTCCCAAGTTTTGTTTGGACTAATTCTTGGGGCTAATTTATGTTGACCGAACATCCGGCCAAAAATGTAAGCACCGCTATCGGTAACCCAGACAATGAACAGTGCGTATAGTAACACCGTCAGGCCGATTTCTCGGGCGGCAACAAAGTAGTGAAAGCCCATTCCAATATATAACATGCCCAGTGCAATAACGCCGGCATCGTCAAATGAAAAAAGGTTTCGACTCAATACGGTCATCAATAAAAGCATCAAGACGAACAGGAAAAAGACAAATGTCTGGCTGATATGCCCCGGTAAAAAGCCGACCCAGGAATCAGGTAGAATCAAAACACTGACCCCAAGATAGGCAATGATGGATTCAGGTGAAATCAATAACTTCTTTTTCATCACGAGGATTTCAGAGATCGCAACAATCCCCAAAACAAGAGCGGCAATATCCACCCAGATGCCACCCATAATGATGATCGGTATAAATATTAGTAACGCTACTACAGCAGTTATTACACGTTGTCTCACTGTGTATCTCCCCTATTAGTCGTATCGAGGCCCCCGAAGCGACGGTCCCGATGCTGATATTCTAAAATCATATGATCGAACACATCTTTATCAAAGTCAGGCCAAAGAACGTCCGTAAAGACCAGTTCACTGTAGGCAATCTGCCAAAGCAAGAAATTTGAAATGCGCTCTTCCCCGCTGGTTCGAATCAGCAGGTCCGGATCAGCTAATTGACCTAGAAAACCGGTCATGAGATGATCCGAAATCGTTTGATCGTCGATTTCATCCGGATCAAGCTTACCATCCACGACGCCATCCACAATTTGCTTCATGGCCAGGGTGATATCTAACCGACTGCCGTAATTGAGGGCAAAGTTCAAAATCATACCAGTACAATGAGCAGTATCTTTGACCGCGTCGTGAACTGCCTGTTGTGTCTGAGCCGGCAGTTGGTCGATCAACCCCATCACCTGAACTTGAACATTATTTTCAACCAGTTCAGGCACAAAGTCATTGAAAAATTTGACCGGTAATCCCATCAAATAGCTCACTTCATCATGTGGTCGTTTCCAATTTTCCGTCGAAAATGCGTATAGGGTTAATACCTTAACCCCCATCTTGCTGGCAACCTTTGTAATCGTCTTAACGGTTTCCATTCCACGTTTATGGCCAGCAATTCTTGGCATGTGGCGCTTTTTAGCCCATCGACCATTCCCGTCCATGATAATCGCGACGTGTTCAGGAATGCGATTCATATCCAAGTGTTCTTCTGACTGTTGATTATTTTGTGTGTTGTTAAACATTGCACGCTCCTTAAATGACCTTAAGGCAAAAATAAAGGATGAGAAGTAAAACTCATCCTAAAATGCACTTAATTATTAGTCCGTTGCACCATCGGGACGTTCAACCATGCGCCATTCACCACGTTTTGCTTCAGCGAGCGTATTGAAATACTTCAACAATTTATTAGCATCTTCAGGACTCTTTTGGCCCAGGAGATTTAACCCCTTACCGGTGGTGTACGGTTCGGATAAATCGGTGATTTCGTTGTCATTTTCAATTGTGGCCGTTGAAAACGCAATGACCCAGTCATCTTCAACAAGTTGAGAAACGATGAAAAACAGGTTGAAGTCATCCGTAACGTAGGCAGGCATGGCATACAACCCGTCTTGAACAGGCTGTAAGTGACCATTATTGTAATCTAATACGCCTAAATTATCTTCCGTGACTGGCGTGTTTAATTTAAACAACATTTTTTCAAATTCGTCTGTTCCTGGTACAACTGCAATTTCGTCATTATCTGATTGATTATTATTGTTATCTGCCATGATATTGTCCCTCTTTCTAACCGTTCATTACTTCTTTTTCTTTATCAGCGACAATATTATCGACGCCCTTAATCGAATCATCTGTTAACTTCTGAACTTGATCTTCAAAGCGATGAAGTTCGTCATCTGTAATATCTTCGTTCTTGTTGCTGCGTTTCAAAGTATCCATTGCTTCACGGCGAACATTTCTGATGGCCACTTTACTCTTCTCACCAGTTGCCTTTACCTGCTTGGCGATTTCTTTACGACGATCCTCAGTCAATGCTGGGACTGCCAACCGAATGGCCGTACCATCATTGGCAGGGCTAATCCCCAAGTCGGCTTCATAAATTCCTTTTTCGATGTTTTCAAGGGCCGTCTTATCATACGGCGTGATTAAAATAACCCGTGCTTCCGGAATTGAAATGGAAGCAATTTGGTTTAAGGGTGTGGGTGCACCGTAATAATCAACCGTTACACCGCTCAATAAGCTCGCATTGGCATGACCGGCACGAATACTACCAAGTTCACGTTCGAGGACTTCGCGGGCTTTCTTCATTTTTTCTTTTGCTTCATTTAACACTGATTGTGCGTCTGCCATATTTATTTCTCCTTAACTGTTGTTCCAATGCTTTCGCCAGTCACAACTTTGCGAATATTTCCGGGCTTGTTTAAATTGAAAACAACCAACGGAATATGATTATCCATCGATAGTGAACTGGCAGTCGAGTCCATTACTTTGAGGCCTTTTTCTAAGATATCCATGTAAGAAAGGGTATCAAACTTAACGGCATCTTTATCCGTCCGTGGATCAGCAGAATAAATGCCATCAACGCCGTTTTTCGCCATCAAAATCGCATCGGCGTTAATTTCAGCGGCCCGTAAAGCGGCTGTCGTATCTGTTGAAAAATATGGATTTCCAGTTCCAGCCGCAAAAATCACAACCCGACCTTTTTCAAGGTGACGAACTGCCTTTCGGCGAATGTATGGTTCAGCAATCTGTCTCATTTCAATCGATGTTTGAACTCGAGTCGGAACACCCAGATGTTCTAGATTGTCCTGAAGTGCGAGTCCGTTCATGGTGGTCCCTAACATACCGATATAATCAGCTTGGGCGCGTTCCATGCCCATCTCGGCCCCGGATTCACCGCGCCACATATTACCGCCACCAACGACGATGCCGATTTGAACACCCAGATCAAAAATATCTTTGATTTCTTGGGCGACGTTCTTAATAACGGGTGGATTAATGCCAAAGCCGCGATCTCCGGCTAAGGCTTCACCACTCAATTTTAAAATGATTCGATTGTATTTTACTTTAGACATCTAAGTGCCTCCCATAGTTAATCATTACTACTAATTCTAGCATATTAAGCTTGCAATCAACAAGAAAACACGTATTTTCAATAATTCTTTATTAAATATTATGACCATCATTTCAAAAAATACGCGATAAATATGCCCAGTTCAAATTTGATGCCACCAACAATTCAAATACAAGATTGTGGTTAAATCGTAAAAAAAGTGGGACAAGCAGCAATTGCCCCTCGTCCCACTTTGATTATTCATTGAATTACTTTAATTGGTCCCGTACTTCATCTTCAAAGCTTTGTTGCTTCTTTTCGATTCCTTCACCAACTTCATAGCGAACGAATTGAACGATTGAACCATTCTTTGATGCAACATATTTTGAAACAGTCATATCTGGGTCTTTAACGAAGTCTTGATCTTCAAGGCAGATTTCAGCCAAGAACTTGTGAAGACGACCTTCAACCATCTTTTCAACGATCTTTTCAGGCTTACCTTCATTCAAAGCTTCCTGTTTGAGAATTTCTTTTTCGTGAGCTAAGCGGTCAGCTGGCACTTCATCCTTGTTAAGATATTCAGGATTTGTTGCAGCAACGTGCATTGCAACGTCTTTTGCAGTATCGGCATCGGCACCCTTAAGCAGAACCAATGCGCCAATTAAGCCACCGTTGTGCAGATATGAGCCGAATACTTCATCATCGTTCTTTTCAACTAATGTAAAACGACGCAAGGTTACTTTTTCACCGGTAACTTGAGTGGTTTCAATCAAGTCATCTTTAACAGTGCCTTTGTCAGTTTTTAATTCAAGCGCAGCATCAACGTCTGCAGGCTTGTTCGCAACGATTGCGGCACTTACCCGCTTAACCAGTTCCTTGAATGGATCACTTGAAGCAACGAAATCTGTTTCTGAGTTGATTTCAACGATTGCAGCAGTATTACCATCATAAGCAATTGTTGCCAAACCGTTGGCAGCAACCCGGTCGCTCTTCTTTTCAGCCTTGGCAACACCCTTTTCACGGAGTACTTCGATTGCCTTGTCAAAATCGCCTTCAGTTGCAACGAGCGCTTTCTTCGCGTCCATCATACCAACGCCGGTCTTTTTACGTAAGTCCATAACTTGAGATGCTGAAATTTTTGCCATGTTCGTGGCCTCCTATTGATTATGACTAAAAACTGACTCCACACCAAGGCCAAATTGGTCCAAAGCGATAGAGTCAGCCTAAGTGCTAATATTTATTTGTCAGAATCATTGCTGCCTTCAACGGCGTCTGCAATGTCTTCAATTGAATCTTCTTTTTTGTCTTTCTTGTCGCCATCTTTACCTTCAAAGGTCTTTTCGTTGACGTCATCTTCACCTTGACGGCCTTCGATGATTGCGTCAGCCATCTTTGAAGTGATCAAACGAACGGCACGAATGGCATCGTCGTTTGATGGGATCACAACGTCGATTTGATCTGGATCAGTGTTGGTATCAACCATGGCAACGATTGGAATGTTTAACTTCATTGCTTCGTGAACGGCAATTTGCTCTTTACGAGGATCAACGATAAACATCACATCTGGAATCTTAGGCATATCTTCGATACCACCCAAGAATCGTTCCAACTTTTGTTCCTGCTTGATCAAAAGTGAAACTTCCTTCTTTGGCAGAATGTCAAAAGTACCATCAGTAGACATCTTCTTAAGATCCTTCAAACGCTTAACACGTGATTGGATGGTTTCCCAGTTGGTTAAGGTACCACCAAGCCAACGATTGTTAACGTAGTATTGGCCGGCACGAGTTGCTTCTTCAGCGATTGAATCCTGTGCCTGCTTCTTAGTTCCAACAAACAGAACAACGGCGCCCTTAGCAGCTTCGTCCTTCATGAAGTTGTAAGCAACGTCAATGAGCTTAACCGTCTTTTGTAAGTCAATGATGTAAATACCGTTACGTTCAGTAAAGATATATTCTTTCATCTTTGGGTTCCAACGACGAGTTTGGTGACCGAAATGTACTCCGGCTTCCAGTAATTGTTTCATAGAAATAACAGCCATAATGTAGCCTCCATATTGTTTTTATCCTCCCCAACGATCATCTGTCATCGGAACCATCCCTGGCAACTCCCATAACATCACGCTGGGTGTGTATTTAAAACACCTTTAAAAGTATAAAGGAAAACTGCCGTAAGCGCAAGCAAAAATCCTGAATAAGCATGAATTTCACGGACAAAATTTTTAAATTTCTATGAAACATGTTAGAATGATGTTTCGTGGCAAGGAGGAATATATGACATGATTAAAGCCATCGTTTTTGATGTTGACGATACACTTTACGACACGAAGCCTTCGTTCAATCAAGCGTTTAATGAAACATTCAATTTGAACTTGTCTGATGAACTCATGGATAATGTCTTTTCGAACTATACCCAGCAAGAACAACTTGCAATTGCGGAATCCAACTCAGACTCCAACATAAAACTATCTGAAGATGAAATCAACTTCCACTCACTGCACCACACATTTAAACGATTTGATTTAAATGGATTGTCTCAAGAAACGGCGGCTGCTTTTTCTGAGGCTTACCAATTGGCAAGTAATTCCATTCACCTATTTGACGGCTTAACCACCCTCTTCAACGAGCTGGCCAGCAAATTCCAACTTGGAATCATTACCAATGGCTCCAACGAAGTCCAACTCGCCAAAATTATGAAACTGAAACTTCACCATTGGTTCGGTCGTGACCAAATCATCACCTCTGAGGATGCCAACGCCAAAAAGCCGGACCCATTAATTTTCACGTTGATGAATCGAAAATTTAATCTCCGTGGAAATGAAATGATCTACATTGGCAGTTCATACTATGAAGATATTGTTCCCGCCAAAAAAGCCGGTTGGGAAACGGTTTGGTACAATAATCACCAAAGTCCAATTGCCGACCCACAGATCATTCCTGATCAAACAGTGAAAAATCCTGCTGAATTAAGGGACCTGTTAATGGATTTGGCTGCACAAGTAGATTGAGGCGTTTTTCAACAAAATAAGAGGTTTCAGACAAGCTTTTCAGCTCATCTGAAACCTCTTTATTTTTTAGCAAAAAGTCAACTTTAAAGTTGAACTAATTTGTCTGATTTACCAGTGCTGATCAATGACTTGTTTGCATCCATTGCAAAGAATACCATGTTACGAACGGCACGCTTCGTGTAGAAGGCAATATGTGGACTTACCAAAACGTTTTCGCGCTTCATCAAGTTCTTAAGACGATCGTCTGGAATCTTGTCAAAGCTGCCAAAGTCAGTGTTGAAAATACCAACTTCGTCTTCGTAAGTATCAATTGCGGCTCCGCCAACTTTGCCTGAGTCAAGGGCACGGATTAATGCGTCGGTGTCAATCAGGGCACCACGAGCTGGGTTAAGGATGAAGACACCGTCTTTCATTTTAGCAAGTGTCTGATCGTTAATCATGTGTTCGTTTTCTTTAGTAGCTGGGGCGTGTAATGAGATGACATCTGATTGGGCATAAAGCTCTTCAGGTGTATCAACGTAGACGCCTTCTTTTTCAAGTTCAGGATTATGATAAATATCATAAGCGATGACCTTGGCACCAAAGCCCTTGTAGATGCGCATTGCAGCGCGACCAATACGGCCAGTAGCAAAGACACCAACAGTCATTTGGTTCAATTCGTCAGCAATGTCTGGTGCCCAACGAAGGTCCCCATTGGCCTGTTTACGGTCAAATGTGTTGGTCCGACGAAGTAATCTCATTAATTGAGTTACGGTGAACTCGGCAATTGCTTCTGGAGAATATGCGGGAACGTTGGTTACTTGAATTCCGTTACGCTTTGCAGCGTCGACATCAATGTTGTCAACACCCACGTTACGAAGTGAAAGGAACTTGATACCAAAGCTGCCTAACTTATCCAAAACAGCGGCAGTGTAAGGCTTTTGTTGATAGGTAACAACACCATCAGCGCCCTTTGCCTGGTCAACAGTTGATTCATCAAGCAATTCACCGGTTGAAGCAACTTCAACATCGGGGTTTTCTTCACTCCACTTGTCTAAATAAGGTTTCTCATCGTCACGAATGCCATATGCAATAATTTTCACGAATATTACCTCCTAATAGATTACTTAAATTATAACACTATTTGATAATAATTTTCATTCCTTTTTTGAACTTTGTGTAATAATTCACTTCAGTTTGATGCCCTGCTTTTCCAAATAGTTCAGTTTCTGCGACCTTGTGAGCTGTTTAAATGCATACTCCGCGCTTAAAGCATCGTGTTTATTCACAAACTGTTTTTTGAATAAAATTTTCAATGGCTGGTGCGACCGGGTGTATTTTGCACCAGTCCCGTTCACATGCTGTTGAAATCTTCTTTCAACATCCGTGGAAAACCCGGTGTAAAGTGTCTGATCTTCGCATAACAAAACATACATATAATATTTATTTTCCTGATCCATAAAGCATCATCTTCACTTCGTCAGTATAGTCATCGCCATCATAGGTCAAAACATCAGGTTCCACCTTAAGCCCGTTCGGTTTACCGTCTTTTATAGCCTCAACCAACACCATATTGGCATTTTCACCCTGTCGTGGGCGAACAAATTTCAACCGCTTGGGTTCCAGTCGATGGGCTCTGAGTGCAACCAACAGGTCGGTCAATCGATCCGGACGGTAGACCATGAAAAGCTTGGCGTTCATTTTCAACAAACCGGCAGCACAGTTCACAATCTCGTCCAAGTTGGTGGTCAACTCATGCCTGGCAATTGCCAAATACTGATTTGGATTTTTTTCGCTGTCTTCGTAGTTCACGAAATAAGGCGGATTGCAGGCAACGATATCAACAGAATCTTTGTTAATGTATTTAGCGGCGTTTTTGAGATCATCATTGACCACATCAATTTGAGCACCCAACTCATTTAATTGAATGCTTCGCTGTGCCATTTCCGCCAATCGTTCCTGAATCTCAACCATCGTGATGTGTGCAGCCGTTTTTTCACTCAAAAAAAGCCCGACCGCCCCGTTGCCGGAACATAAGTCCACAATCTGACGGGTTTTGTGCCCGTTAACTTTAACAAAATCGGCCAGTAACACCGCATCCAGTGAAAACGAAAAAACGTCTTTACTTTGGATAATTTGGATCCCTTTGCTGTATAATTGGTCAATTCGTTCACCATTATGTAATTCTACTTGCATATCATCGAGTTCCTTCACAATTAAGTTTGCCAAATCCTTCAACTTTAAGTTAATATTATTCTATCAGATATGAAAGAAGGAAATGAATTGTTTTATTCATTCATGAGAGTGCTGGTTCGAATCCTAGTGTTCATTATCAATGGAAACGCCAGGTACGAACACAAAGATCGGCTTCCAAAAGGCAATTATATCTTAGTCGGACCCCATCGAACATGGTTCGACCCAATTTACTTTGCGTTGGCAGCAAGTCCCAAGAAATTCAGCTTTATGGCTAAAAAAGAATTGTTCAAAAATCCAATTTTGCGTTGGGTCTTATTACACGCCAATGCCTTTTCTGTCGATCGTGACAATCCCGGCCCCTCAGCGATTAAAAAGCCGGTTAGAATTCTACGTAAATCCGACCTGTCTTTGATCCTGTTTCCGTCCGGAACCCGCCACTCGACTCAATTAAAAAGTGGTGCGGCCTTAATCGCCCAGTTATCCGGAGTTCCTTTAGTACCAACGGTTTATCAAGGCCCACTGACGTTCAAACAGTTATTTACCAGGAAACGAATTACGGTTGCTTTTGGCGAACCGATTACGATTGATCGCAAACAAAAACTGACCGAGGATTTTCAAAAGCAAGTTGAAAAAGAAATGCAAAGCGCCTTTGATGCCCTTGATTACGGCGTTAACCCCGACTTTAAATACGTTGACGTTTCCGAAAAAGAAGATTCAAGTAAATGAGCGAATTGCTTCACCAACTTTAAAAAATTAGCAAAATTAAAAAAGACTGGCCCAACATGCGCCCCGCCAATTAAGTACTTCATTGGTTAGGGGCACGTTGCGGTCAGTCTTTTTCACACACTAATTTTTACCAGTTGTGTTTTGCATCGAGTGCATCATTTGATTCAATTTCTTCTGGGAAGGTTTTTGACCCATTTGTATCATCAATTGACGCAATTGTTCTTCGCTGAATGGCGGATTTTCTTTGAGGTACTTTTCCATATACTTACGAGCACCATAGAATCCACCAACCAAGCCCAAGACCAAGGCTAAAATGACGATTAATATCCAAATCCAAGTTGCCAAGACAAGGCCTCCTTTATAATATCATTAAGTAATTCTACACAATTATTGAAAACATTTAAAGGGCAATCGTAAAATTCTGAAGATTGGCCCTCATTAAAACACAGCTTAATCGTCTCGAAGTCCTTTGTGACGCTGAACTTCTTTGACCTTATCCGGCGTCACTTCATGCCCGTTTTTATCATAAACTTTCATCATTTCAATCTGTTTTTTGAAGTTTTCTCGGAAATGCGCAACGTATTTCTTGCGTAGCTTGGCTTGTTCGAGTTTTTCAAGCTCAGTGAGACCCTCTTCTTTGGCCTTATGAGCCAGTTCGTTAATTCTTGGAATTAACTCTTTAAAAACGTCATCGCTAATTTTTGATTGTAATTCTTTTTTCTCTTGTTCATTCATTAAAATCCCTCCATGTTTTCAATTATAACGCAGCTTTTACAAAATATACGAACATGTGTTTGAAAAGTTGCGGGTCTTATGATACGATTAAAGCATTAACAAAGGACTTATGAGGTGTCGAAAATGTCAAAAGTGACGAATGATCCCCAAAGTAAACAACATCAAATACTCCACTTCATCTGGGAACGGGTTAATGATCGCGGGTATCCACCAACGGTTCGAGAAATTGGCGAGGCGGTTCACTTGTCGTCGACATCTACCGTTCACGGACACATTTCACGGTTGGAAAAGAAGGGCTATTTGGTTAAAGACCCTTCCAAACCCCGCGCACTCGAGCTTACTGAGAGCGGCTTGGACGTATTAGGCATGCAGCCGCAGCAAAAGCAAATTCCGGTTCTAGGAACGGTTACAGCTGGTGAACCCATTTTAGCCGTCCAAGAAGCGACAGACTATTTCCCGTTGCCACCAGCCTTGTCGCATAGCGATCAACCATTGTTTATGCTGCAGATTCGCGGAGAAAGTATGATCAATGCAGGGATTCTTGATGGCGATTACGTTGTCGTCCGCAAACAGGCAACTGCTGATAATGGTGATATCGTCATTGCCATGACTGATGAAAATGAAGCAACGTGTAAACGATTCTTCAAGGAAAGTGATCATTACCGCCTTCAACCCGAAAACGACACAATGGCGCCAATCATCTTAACCCGAGTGAGCATTCTGGGAAAAGTGGTCAGCCTTTATCGAAGTGATATTTCATAATGATTTACTCAAAAAGTTAGTGTGAGAAGGATTCTTGCATTAGCTTTTTTTAGTGTCCTCATAGACCAGTTTATCATCTTGTCGACCCGCTAAAATAAACCGACCAGTGTCATGAGACTTGTCAAATGTAACATTCCCACCATCAGTTGGCAAGCCAGTTGAATAAAGCGTTTCATACTCGGGAATTGTTAACTTCGTTCGCTGTGCCAGCCGTGGCTCAACTTGATTGGCCAAAGCGTCTCTATCCAGTTCATCCGCAATTGTGGCACTGTAAAATTCCCCTTGCGCACCGGATCCATAACTAAACAGGCCAATTCGGTCCCCCGCCTTTAGATCTGTCGCCTTTGCCAAGAGTGACAAAAGGCTCAAATAAAGAGATCCCGTATACAAATTTCCGACTTGGGCATTATATTGTTTTGACAGTTCAAATTCCGACAACAATTTTTGTCCGTGCGCGTCATCTGAAATGACCGTTCTTAATGCTTTAAGGCCCATCTTCGTGAACGGAATGTGAAAGACCAACGCTGAAAAATCGGTCAGTGTGCGCTGATATTTCTCACAATAGTCCTCAAAAGTGGTTTTAAAAAAGTTAATGTAGACATCAGTGGAATAATGACCGTCAACAATGGCCTCTCGTTTGTAAAATGGCCGCCAAAAATCCATGATGTTTTCTGAATGAAAGGCACTTTGACCATCCAACCGCAAGAGATGTGGGTTGGCAGACAACAGCATCGCCACCGCCCCGCCACCCTGGGTGACTTCACCCGGCGTCTTTAACCCATAACGGGCAACGTCAGCGGCTAAGACTAAAACTTTACTGTCGGGATAAAGCGCAATGTGGTCGAGAGCCATCTGAATCCCGGCAGTGCCACCATAGCAAGCCTGCTTAATTTCAAATGAACGGGCATTATTGGAAATGCCAAGTAACGATTGGACGTATATTGCTGCTGACTTTGAATTGTCGACACCGGTTTCAGTGCCAAATATGACCATATCAACGGCGTCCTTATCATCCTCGGACAGGATTTGGTCGGCTGCGTTGGCCGCTAATGTGACAACATCTTGAGTCGGCGGAATAACCGCCTGCTGTTGTTGACCAATCCCTTTTAGGTATTTGTTCGGATCATCACCGCGGGCATGTGCCAAGTCGACCATGTCAATATAATAGTCTGAAGTAAAAAAGCCAATTTTATCAATTCCAACGTTCATGATAATCTCCTTTAGAAAGAATGAGACTGAATATTTAAGGTCCAATATCCAGTCTCATTATGTATACAGCTTATTGTGAGTGCTTATTTCTTTGTGAAGTGAATCTGGTAAGTGTCATTACCATTCATCGATTGAATGACTAATCCCTCTAAGAGATTGCCGGCATATACAAAGCCTTCGTGCTGGTGGCCAGTCGAAATGAAGGTCCACTGAACAACTTGATTGCCACCCATTGCGGATCCAAATACTCTGGCGCCTGTTAACGTACCAACAGTATTGTCAGATAGGACAACTTCTTGATTTCCTAAATTTCCATTTACATTTATAGTTAACATCGAATTCTCCTAGTTATTTCCTTTGTACAACATAATAATATATCATAATTGAAATGCAAATGCGAATTGGTTATAGTGAGTTTAAGCATAAATTAAAAATTGGGAGATGATCTTTTGAAGATTAATATTTATCGTTCCGCTAACGACCGGATTATTGCGGGCGTCATTGGTGGTTTGAGCGAACATTACGGTTGGAACGCGCTGCTTGCCCGCACCATATTCGTCCTGCTGGCGTTCACCCCGTTTTTCCCAGGAGTTATTGCCTACCTGATTCTCTGGATTCTAATGAAGAACCCTAACCAAGCTTAAGCATGGCGAATTGATCGGCGTCCCTGCCAGTAAATAAATCCGAGCATGGCAAAGAACAGAACAAAGAACAATAAAAAGCACTCCAGGAAAAACGTATCCGGCAGCATATTAATCACCGGATCGGTATTCGGATCAAAAATCCAGTCCTGGTTTCGGAACAGTACTTCATGAAATGCGATGAATACTTGTTCAAAATTAACCAACATCAGTGCGATAATCACTAACGAACCTGTCACGACCACTTTAATGGGCGTCATCAGGATCCACGTTAGTGATTTTTTATTTAACCGATGTAACAGATAGCTGCCGAGTGGTACCAAAATAATTCCCAATCCATTGTTTAACAAAATCAAATTTTTGACGTCGTGAAAATGTTGGAGTCCCTTCGCAGAACTGAAGAAATAGTGAAACTTTAACGACGAAATCCACGGCAGCTGGAGATACTGAATAATCCGAACGTAATCTGAATGCATCTGTGCTGAATTAAGACCGGTTGCTTGCTTCAAATCCAGAAAGTGACTATTAAGATCAAACAGCCAAATGCTGTTGACGGTCAAAAAAATAGCCAGTGCCAGGCATCCAAGTACCATCAATATTGCGTAACCAATTTGTTTTCCAATTAATCGCAAAATTAAAGCCGCCAATCATCTAAACTATTGATTTGATATGTTGGTGCAACGGGTTTTGAATCAACTTGTTCTTTGGTTGACAACCCTGTGTAGACCAAGAGTGTATCGACGCCGGCATTGATACCGGCCAAGATATCCGTATTGTAATTATCGCCGACCATTACAACCTCGTCCTTGCGCAGGCCAATCTTAGTTAATGCGCTTTGAATAATCCGGGCTTTGGGTTTGCCGATCATAATTGGAGCCGTCTGGGTCGCATATTCGACGAACTTAACGACAGACCCTGCTCCAGGCATCATACCACGTTCTTTGGGAATGTTTGTGTCCGGATTAGTACCAATGAATGTCGACCCGCTTCGGATGGCTAAGACAGCCTCTGAGAGCTTCTCATAGGTTAAGTCAGAATCAAGCCCAACGACTACGTAATCCGGATGGTCGGCTTCGAGTCGATAGTGATTTGCTAAAATGACTTGTTTCAGGCCCATTTCACCCACAATATAGACAGTTGGAGATTTGGATGACTTATGCGCATTCATGTAGTCAACAGTGGCCATCCCGGACGTGTAGACATTTTCGGCCTTTACGTGAATATCATGGTTTTCCGCCAAATTTTTGACGACATCCCTGGGCAGCTGAGTTGAGTTATTGGTCACAAACAAAAACGGAATTTCGGCGTGTTGGAGGCGTTCAATAAATCGTTTTGCGGCGGGAATTCGCTTTTTGCCAGCATACACTGTCCCGTCAAGGTCAATAAAATACCCCTTGTAATTTGCCATCGAATCATCCTTTGAATTAGTTTTTACTCTCACGAATAATAAAGTGATGCTTGTCAGAAGTTTTTTCAGTCTTGACCACCATGTTCTGACGTTTATCAATTGGCGGCCGAGTTGCGGCTACCTTTTTCTCTTCAAACGCATGGTTCCGGTGATTGCGATGATTATTATTTCGACCACGCGAATTGCGGCTTCGATTATTTCGATGCTTACCACGGCTACTGCGGGTCTTTCGAATGATCGGTCGGGCTTCCAAGTTATGCACGACAAAGTAAGCCGCACCGAAATTGACGTCTTCTAAAATGTAGTCATTAAGGGCGGTAATAAAGGGCCCTGGCGTTTCAGTCCGATCATCATTAAAAAAGCCACGTAACCGAAGCTTGCCGTATCCCCAGTCACCCACGATGTAGTCGTATTGACTTAGAGCTGGATTATATCGGCGAACAAACTCATCAAAGTCAAAACCGTCAGTATGATTGGTGTCCAGTTCATACTTGTGGTCATTGATCAGAAATTCGGTTTCAGAAACCCGCTGAATTCGGGCCAGCGGTTTACGGGCGTCGTTTTGTGCTGCCACGAGTTCGTCTAGTTGTTTACGGTCCACAGTGATCCTCCTCTCATTGTGTTAATGGGTAGTGTTTGGCCATATAATCGCCAAACACATCCCGTAAGTTTTCATCATATAAGATTTCGTTTTGGCCAATAATACTAAGCGTCGGAAAAAAGGGAATGAATAAGTAGTGATCCGGCATGGCAACTTGGTACGTTTTGATTGGTGAGACAAGGTCTTCATGAAAAAAGAGTTGCCCGGCATCATGATCGTAGCGCAAGCCTTCATAATGCAATTCACCAAAATATTTACCACGAAAGCCCATCCCTTTTTGCGGAAACTTGGTTAAAAAGTTGCGGTTTTTTTCCATTTCTTGAATCAGCCGCCATAGGTTATACCCATCAAGCGTTACCCGCATGACATGCATCGCATGTGGCAGCATTTGGTGGAGTTGGTTGCGATCCACAATTCCCTTTGGCAGATTGGTTAAAAACAGTCCTGAGCTTAGGATGCCGGCCTGAGTGTCTGCTTTTTCCATTATCGCATGCAATCCTTCATTTACCAACCGCGAATGGCCAATTAAATTCGTGGTCATCGGCGCTTTTATCCGGGCAAGTTTATTTCGCGCCAATAATTTTTCACCGTGTTCTTGGTACTCGGCAATTTCAGCAGCATCTCCAGGTTGTTCGGGCAAAGTCGCCGTTTTAATGACCGCGGCAGAATCTGAGACAATTTGATGCTGATCATTGACGGTTAAGGTAATTTCGCCGATGTAATGGCCCCACTTTTCGGCGGCTGCCAGAAGGGAGTGGTTAATTTTTTCGCCATGTACCAGAAGATGATGGGTATGAGCGCCAATAATCACGTTCAGCTGGGGAAACTTGCGGGCAAGAATTCGATCGACCGGTAATCCCAAATGCGACAGTAAGACACAGATATCAAACTTGCCGGCATTTTTCGCTAATATCTTTGGTAAAATAACGTCCGGCGTAATTGGCTGCCACCCCAATATCGGATACGTGAGCAAGTATGGTGCGGTCAGTCCGATCAAAAGCACCCGCGTTCCTTGAGGCGTGGTCACAATCTTGCTCGGTTTCGCCCAGGACGGGCCGAGCTTTGTGTGGTTATCCAAAAGATTGCCTAAAATAACGTCAAAATTTGCATCATCATATAACTCGTCTAATTGTTCATGGCTGTTGGTCAATCCTTCGTTATTGCCAATGGTGACGGCATCATAGTGAACCTGGTTTAGCAATTCAACGTTGGCTTTTCCGTTTGTCACTTCGGTCAAAGGATGCACACGGTCCACTGCATCGCCCAAGTCAACGGTAATGACCGATGAGTTCGGTTGAGCATTCAATTCATCCCGACGATTATTAATAAAGGTCCTGATTCGGGGCCAATTTTCAAAATGAGAATGCAGATCGTTGGTGTGTAAAATCGTTATTTTCTCAGTCATCAAATCATCCAATCTTTTTCAAATTAATGTCGTTTTGCAAAATCATCCGCTTTTCCGGCAATCATTTCCTCAATTTCGGCTTGAGAAAACGGGGTTCCAAATGGCGGCTTTGTTTTCAAGTAATCAGTTTCAGGCGTATCAACACCAACGTTGATATTTTCTTTAATCGGAACTGCATAATGGTGAATATGGCCGTGAAGATTAATGATCTGTTTGACAATGCCCATCATCATTGGGTAGTGGGTCAAATAATACTGACGGTGGTTCATCTTAATCAACGCACCAACATCGTGAAATTCAAATTTTTGACCGTTTCCAACCGGGTGATTATGGCGATCCAGGTATTTAAACAGGGCCCGTGAATCGTGATTGCCCTTAATCAAAACGATTCGGCCGTTTAGCTGGTCCAACACGTCAAATATTTGTTCAAGGGCATCTTTTTCAGGACGGGTATGCAAGATCGCAATATCGCCCAAATGATAGACAACATCTTCCGGTCCAACCCGCCGATTCCAATTGTCAATGATCGTTTCGTTCATATCTTCGACCGTTAGAAATGGTCGGGGCGCAAACTCGCTGATTCCGAGTAACCGTTCATGAAAAAAATGAGTGTCCGCAGTAAAAAATTGCATCGAAACGTCTTCTTTCGTCGATAAGTTATACAGTTAATGATACCACCCTAGTGAAATTTAGTAATGCAAAACTCTTCAAGAAGACGTCTTACAACCAAACAAAAAGGTTGGAATATAAGCGTTTCACCTATTTTCCAGCCTCCTTAAGTGTATTTGTATAATCGGATCGTAACCCCAAAGCCAGTCGCAAATTTGCGTTAGACCAATCTATCTAGATGGGAATCAATCCTCTTTAACCTTATCAGACAAACTTTTTGCCACAAACAACGCAATCAGCCAAACGATTGAGCCCACCAGTGCAATCAGCGTTTCCGTCTTCATTGTTAGAATCACGGCCACAAAGGCCATGAAAATGAGCACAAAATAGTCTGAGATTGGGTACAGCGGCATTTTAAACGTTAACTTTCTTTCGTTACCGGATCTTTTAATCGCCTTTCGGTATTTAATGTGGGCCAGGACAATCATCCCCCAAACAAAGAGGAAACAGGTCGTCGCAACACTTGATATAAATGAAAAGACGTTCCCAGGCATCAAAATACTTAACAGAACAATCACGGCGATCACGCCAGTTGAAAACAAAATCGCGTTAAATGGAATCTGCCGTTTGGACAAGGTGCCAACCTTTCGGCTTAATTTGGACTTGCCGTCATAGGTTAACGAAAACAGCATCCGCCCCGTTGTAAATAACGAACTGTTACAAGCTGAAATTGCAGCTGTTAGAACCACAAAATTGATAATCATGGCTGCGGACTGAATCCCAACGCCGGCAAACACTTGCACGAATGGACTGGAAGTCGGTGACACGTGCTGCCATGGGAAGATACTCATCAAAGCCAGCAACGACCCAATATAAAACAGAAGCACTCTGGTTGGCACTTCGTTGATACTCTTTGGAATCGTCACCAGTGGATCTTGCGTCTCTGAAGCCGTCATCCCAATCATTTCAATTCCAGCAAAACTGAATAAGACCATTTGAAATGATAATAAGAACCCTTTGGCGCCGTTGGCAAAGAACCCGCCCTTCACAACATTGCTCAAAGAAGCGTGGCCGTATGGGGTTTTGAAATGAATCGCAACTAAGACAATCCCGATGATAATTAGTGCGACAATTGCCGCAATTTTGATAATTGCCAACCAAAATTCGGTTTCACCAAAGGCAGAAACCGCCACAATGTTAATCACAAACAGAATTACCAATAAGACGAGGCCTGTCAGCCAAATTGGAATGTTTGGGAACCAAAATTGAACATACAGCCCCGATGCAGTGACTTCTGCCATCGCAATCGCGATCCAACACATCCAGTAAGTCCAACCGATTACAAAGCCCATTTTTTCACCCAGATATTTTTTGATGAAATAAACGAATGAATTTTGATTCACATCTGAAACCAGTAATTCGCCCAAGGCACGCATCAAAAGAAAACAGGCAAGTCCAGCAATCACATAAGCTAAAATAATTGACGGTCCGGCCAGGTGAATGGATTGTCCGGCACCCAGAAATAGCCCGGTCCCAATCGTGCCCCCCAAGGCGATCAGCTGCACGTGACGATTTTTCAAGCCACGAGATAATTGGTTGTCGTCTTTTTGTTTCTCCACAAGTGTGCCATCCTTTCTCAATATCGTTAGTTTACTTTTTTCTAAAATAATAGCCGTGATTTGCTATCACGGCTAGTGTTTAGTAATAGATTTTTAACGTAATTTTACTTTTGAGTTTTCCGGAGTCGTTCAATATCTCGAACAATCATTAATTCTTCGTCTGTTGGGATTAACAAGGTTTTAACAGTTGAACCCGCTGCTGACAAGTCACGTTCTTCACCGCGAATGTCATTCTTTTCTGGGTCCACTTTAATGCCAAAGTAACCTAATTTATCGGCAACTTCTTGACGAATCATAATGTCATTTTCGCCAATTCCGGCTGTGTAAACCAAGGCATCGATGCCACCCATTTCGGCAACATAACTCCCGATGTAGCGAATAATTCGGTTTTTGAAAATTTCACGAGCTAACATTGCTCGATGGTTGGTTCCCATAACGCCTTCGATTTCGCGCATATCGGCAGAAACACCGGAAATTCCCACCAAGCCAGACTTGTGGTTCAAGATATCAACCATGTCGTCCATGTTCTTGATGCCAGCTTTATCCATGACATATTGAAGTGCAGAAGGATCAACATCTCCTGATCGGGTTGCCATGGTAATCCCGGCAACTGGAGAGAAGCCCATAGAAGTATCAAATGACTTACCATCTTTAATCGCGTCAATTGAAGCACCTGCGCCCAAATGTAAAACGATCAGCTTCAAATCCTTCAAAGGCTTGCCGAGAATTTCGGCAGCGCGGGCTGATACGTAACGGTAGCTGGTTCCGTGAGCACCATACTTACGAACTTGGAACTTTTGGTAATATTCGTATGGCAAACTGTACATATAGTTAACTTCAGGAAGCGTTGTATGAAATGAGGTATCAAAAACAGCAACGCTGATCACATCGGGAAGAATCTTCTTGAAGGCTTTGATGCCTAACAATGCGGCTGGTTCATGAAGTGGCGCAAAATCAGTTAAAGATTCAATCTTCTTGATCACGTCATCGTCAACAACCACTGAATCAGGGAAGAGTTCCCCACCAGCAACGATCCGATGCCCAACGCCAGTGATTTCTTTGTAGTCCTTAATGATATCCAGACTTAATAATTTATCCAAGACAAGTTGAATGGCTTGTTCATGGTTATCAATGTCTTGTGTATCTTTAAATTTCTTGCCGTCATCATACTTGATTGAGATTGCTGATGAACCAAGGCCGATTCGATCAATCGCCCCACTTGAAATCACCTGTTCTTCAGGCATTTGGAATAACTTGAATTTTAAAGTGGAACTACCAGCGTTGATTGCAATTGATTTTCCCATAATAAGTAATGCTCCTCTGTTGTTTTTTAATATTGAATAAACATTTTAAAATAAATCCTTTTGTTCCCAATCATCGATTTCGGTTAGGAACTTGGCAAAAGCTTGTTGATCCTTGAATGATGGAAATTCACCCAGCATTACCGGATCCACTTGTTTAGCGCCGTTGCCTGAATTTTGAAGAATCAAGATGGCTTTTTGAGCGGCGCTGTTTTGGAACAGCTCCTTTGGTAAATTCAACAGTCCTTGAAGAAATACCCTGCCCTGCATCCATTTCAGAAGCTGCTTGGCCTCTGAAGTCTGGAAGATTTGGCTTGGCACTAGGAAAAAGCCAAAACCACCTTTTTTAACATGGTCCATCCCAAATTCAATCAATAAATGGTGAACGTAGGAATGGCCGGTTTCAGAATGGGTTGAAAAGCCTTTTGCATTGGCGTCAATTGGATAGTATCCAATCGGCAGGTCGCTGACAACGGCATCAACCACAGGTGCCAGAACGTTCTGCACCGCGTCTTCGTGGAATAATTCTGCGTGAATTTTTTGTAATTCCACTGAATCCGCTGCTAATTCAAACATTGCGTCATCATTTTCAATTCCGGAAATCGTGATATCAATTCCCAAGCTTGATTGAAGTTGATGATCAATTGCCGTCAGTAAATTGGCCGTCCCCATCGCAGGATCTAAAATACTCAGTTGCTTTTTGTCATGGAAAACACCCGCCATGATATAACCAATCACATTGGCAATTGTGTCAGGGGTAATCTGATAATTGGCCTGAATTTGATCAACCCGAATGGCTTTCAGAACTGCCATTTGGATCGCCTTGCGGATCGTTTCACGGTCATAGTCGTCCTGATCAAAAGCTGCATAAATATTAATCAGCTTTTTTTCGTCGGCTGAAGACAGGCCTTGGTCATTGTCGTCCCCATTTTGGATGGCACCAAGAGTTTCAATTAATGAATCCAAATAGGATTGGTCCCTGGATTTTTGTATCAATTCACTTGATTGGTTCAAGATACCAAAAAGTCGTTCGATTTGTCCTTCAGTCAGAACCCTCAACTCCCCTTCACAATACTTGAATACTATTAAATACTACCAGATTCGCTATAAACAATTCAAGTAAGAATGCAAATTCACAAGAAAAAACGGTCATGAATCGTGACCGTTTGTACGTTTATCATGAACATCTTTTTTTAGATGTTGCTTCTTTAACTGATGCCGCATTTTCCGATCGGATTCAGTAATTCGATAGATGCTCCCCATTTCCTGCTTGTACGCAGCCAGTTGAAACATTAAACAGGATACGAGGATCCCCACAAAGATGACGGCAACGACAGTTAATGATCCCTGCTCATATTTTTCAATCTTTAAACGGTAATTTTGAATACGCAGAACATTTTTGACCATTGCTAAATGTGACATCTGTTCTCAAACACCCCCTAAATTTCGACCAGCGAACTTTTTGAACATCATTCAATGCGGGAATGTGGCCCTTAAAACTCCCTGTGAAACGAATCATCCCCTTGTATTTTTCCATATGGTAATATTTGTGGGTCACAGGGCTGTATAGCAAAGTGTCACCGACCTTGATCTGTTTAATTTGAAAATCGAATTTTTCTGATTCCAAAATTCGAATATAGGAATGAAAATTAACCAATTGCCGATTTTGAACCTGGCTGGCGTACGAAATCATCGCCACCACCGTCCAGACAGCAAACACCGTCATAACGACACTGACCAATCCTTCAACTAACAGATATCCCGGTCGACGAAAGCCACTACTGATTAAGGATTTCCGATTCATACTTTTCCCTCTCGTCTACCATCACCTGCTCTTGGGATTCAATATTTTGATTCATCTGGTGAATGGTTTGAATATAAAACAAACTAAACGAGCAAATAATGGTGAGTCCAATTAATGAGTCGATGACTGTAAATCCGGTTCGTCTACCGCTTTTCAACACGATATCCACTCCATCCCATTTGAATTTTTTGGTCGTATTTAACATGACCTTCCTGATCCAGCCAAATTACTGTCGTTGGCGCTGTAAAGCCATCATCGGTTGCCGTGAGCGTCTTTATCGACCGCACATGCATTGAACTTGGAACCTTGATGTGTTCACTTCGAATTGGCCCAGCATGGCGACGAGCATACATTGGATAAAAGGTCACGTCGGTATCACGAATCGACACCCGATAGTAAATATCTTCTGCTTTGGCGTTCATAATCATCCGGTTCCAGGCACTGTCAAAGGAATTCCAGAAAATACGTTCACTGGGATTTCCTGCTTCAACGACTTTGATAAGCATCAGATTAATCATCAAAATGCCGATGATGACGGCTAAATACACCAGCAGCTCAACGACAGTAAAGCCGCGTCTATTTTTGAACTTCATTGTGTGAAATCTTTAAGCCTTCATCTTTAGCCTGCTTCACCTGTTTGGCAGTCAGATACCCGCCCTTAACCAAGTCTGGAAAGCTGACCGTTTTGGCCATTGGGTGCTGGCTGAAATACGCGTCCACCTGCGCTTGAACGACTTCCGACATTGCCGAAGAGTGAACCGATTGGGCGTGTTTTCGTTGATTGGATAAATTAGGGATAATAATCAAAATCAAAAGTGAAATAATAAAGAGCACGATGGTCATTTCAATCAAAGTAAAACCTGAGCGCATCTTCTTAACTTGCTTTTTCATTTCAGTACATTCCTTTCACCGAGTTGTATATTGGAATTAAAAGTTGAAAATAAGTGCCAACAATCGTGACGCCAATCAGTACGAACATCGCCGGCTGAATAAACGCAATCATCTTATCGGTTGCCAAGATCATCTCGTCAAACATCAATTTTGAGTATGCGGTCATCGAATTGGCCATTTCGGGAATCGTGTTACCCGATGTCATAAATTTCACAATTTCATTTGGGATAAACTTGTGCCGATTCACTAGATTTTTAACCGATTGTCCTTCCATCAAGGCGGCATGCAGCTTTTCACCCAGTAAGTGAATTAACGAACCGGATTTGAATTCTGAGAGAGTCGCATAAATTTCTTTGACACTCAGCCCATTTCGTAACAGAGTTGCTAAATTGCTCGCCAGATAATAGGCAATGTATTTTCGAAATAATTTGCCTATCAGTGGGACTTTGACAATGAATTGGGCCCGTGAAATTGCATCTAACCGACTCCAGTACCCAATAAAAATCAATGCCCCGATTAATATTGGAAGCGGCAGGAGTTTAACGAGTTGCATCCCCAAACTTGGTGCTGACTGAACAGGATCATCCGGCATCAATTGCTGGATCTGAGGAAACACAAACACCCGGATCATCATAATCAGAACTCCCAGAATCAAGCAGAGAAATAATGGGTACACCAACATTGCCTTGATCTTCTTAAGTTGCTTCATTCTTAATCGATCAAACCTGGCCAACTCTTCTAAAACTTCGCTCAGCTGACCGTGCTTTTCGGCAATCAAGAGTTGATGGTAGGCTTGGGCCTCAATCAACGGACGAATACTTTCGGAAAATTCAAGTCCCTCTTTAAGGGATTCGATGATCTGGTGGACCCCGACTGACAATTGCCGTTCGGTCTGTTCCATGAACTTCAAGGCTTCAGTCAAAGAAAAGCCGATGGATAATAGATTGGCCAACGAATCAAAGAAACCGGCCTGGACTGCGACCGGCCATTTCTTAGCCAAGTTCGAATTTCTTGGCAGTCTCTGGTGTAACCAGCTTGCTGTTAACGGCTGTCGTGAGCCCATCTTGCCATTCACTCCAATCATAAGAATTTAGATCGGCCAGTTCGAAGTACTCATGGCCAATCAGCATTGCCTTTTGTTGACCATCAGTGGTCGGTACCAACCGTTGATAGGCTACCCCCGTCAATGCCTGAGAAATAAACTCCTGACTAATTCCAAGTTGTTTAAAGCGATCGATGACCCCAAGTGGGTCCTGAGCATGAACAGTTGTATATACCAAATGTCCACTCAGCGCCGCTTTAATCGCAGCTTCAGCAGTTAAGGGATCTCTGACTTCGCCGATAATAAACACATCTGGACGATGCCGTAATCCAACTTTGATCAAATCAGCGTAATCCATCCCAGCATCGTGGTTAACTTGTAGTTGCAAAAAGCGTTGCTCTTTAATCTCAATTGGGTCCTCAATTGTCATGACGAATTGATCAGTCACCATTGCCTTGACGAGATTATAAATCGTGGTCGTTTTCCCGGAACCGGTTGGCCCGGAAAAGGCAATCAGCCCACGCTTTTTGCTCATTTCTGAAATAAACCGCAATTGATTTTCGTCAAAAAAGGCCGTACTCACATCTTGCAGTGAATAGATAATTCGAATCACCAGCGATTCAGCGCCGGCAAAATTCCCAACCGATGACAACCGAAGAAAATACTGGTTGTCGGCAATGTTCCAATCCATTGCGCCGATTTGTGGCCGCCGTTGTTCACTGAGCGCCATATCGGCAACGTATTTGCAATAATTCATCAACCGTCTTGCCTGAAGATAGCCAATTTCATCCCAAATAATCACTTCACGCTGATTGCGAATCTTGATTAGATAATTTTCACCATTTGGCAAAAAATAGATATCACTTGCCCGGGTCTTAATTGCCTCTGCAATCAACCCGTCTATCTGTTGACTAATTTCCATTAATTTCACCTCACATTTAATATATACGCAGTTAATGGGTGAAATTCTTTTTTTATGGACAAAAAAAGACGACTAATCACAAAATTAGTCGTCTGAAACGAAAAGTGTTTATTCTTCTTCTGGCAATGTAGCAGCTTCATAAACATCTTGAACATCGTCATTATCTTCAAGTTCGTCAATTAAGCCGGTATATTGAGAAATTTTTGCTTCTGGTACTTCGGTGGTATTTTCTGGGAATAAACGAACCTCAGCAGTATCCAAGTCGTAACCCTTCTTTTGAAGTGCGTCACGAACTTCGGCCAATGATTTAGGATCAGTGAAGATTTCGTATTCATCATCATTGGTCTTCAAATCATCAGCACCTGCATCCAAGGCGTCCATTAACATGGTGTCTTCGTCAGTATCAAGACCATCTCTTAAAATCACAATGTATCCTTTACGATCGAACATGTAAGAAACTGATCCACTTGTTCCAAGTGTGCCACCATGGTGGGTAAATGCGGAACGAATTGCGGCAGCAGTCCGGTTCTTATTATCCGTCAAAGCAGAAACCATGATAGCTGTTCCACCGGGACCATAACCCTCGTAAGTAATTTCTTCGAATTTGGCTCCACCAACACCTGAAGCCTTGTCGATTGCACGTTGAACATTATCTTTTGGCATGTTGGCGGCACGTGCTTTTTCCATCACTAAACGTAACTGAGGATTGTTTTCTGGATCAGGATCACCTGCTTTAGCGGCTTGATACAAGTCACGTGATATTTTTTGGAAAATTTTTCCACGTTTAGCATCCTGAGCGTTTTTACGGCCTTGAATGTTATGCCATTTTGAATGTCCTGACATAATAACTCCTCTTTTCTACAATTTATTAGCTGGTTACAAACATACGTCAATATTCTACCAGATACGCCCCACCGTTTCAAGAACGCTGGGAATATCAGTAGACTGAATCAGAACAAAATGAGTGGTCCAAAAGAATCACTCATCTTGTTCTGATTGATCAAATTTACTTGGTAGATTCACGCTTCATTAAGCCATAAGGTAACAAGACATTTTTGTCGTCAACCGGCTCGTTGTGCATCAATTTGGTTAACAATCGCATGGCAACCGCACCAATATCATATAAAGGTTGGGTAATTGATGACATCTTTGGTCGGACCATTTCTGTTAATTTTGTATCATTACTGGTAATAATTTCAAAATTATCCGGCACTTTTACGTCAGCATCAGACATGCCGTTCATAATTCCTGCAGCCAATTCATCGTCAGTCACCATTGCTGCAGTCGCGTTAACCGCCATTAATGCGGGCTGAAGCAACGTTCCGGTCTTGTATGTATCATCGGTTTCGAAGACCAGCTTTTCGTCATAAGGAATTCCAGCACTCTTTAAGGCCTGTTTGTACCCTTTCAGCCGGAATTTACCATTAATTGCTTGTTCCAGAGGACCACAAACAAACGCAACCCGCTTGTTACCACGATCAATCAGGTTTTTGACTTCTTCTTGAACCGCCGCAACATAATCAATATTCACACTTGGATTCAAATCTTCTTCATCAACTGAACCCGCCAGAACAATCGGCGTCTTGGTTCGTTTAAATTCTTCTCGAAGCTTATCCGTAATTTCATTGCCCATGAAAACGATACCGTCAACTTGTTTGGACAGCAGCGTATTCAAGACTTTGATTTCTTTTTCACTGTTGGAATCAGAATTGGTTAAAATGATGTTATATTTGTACATTGTTGCAACGTCATCAATCCCACGCGCCAACGATGCAAAATACATATTGGTTACATCAGGGACAATCACGCCAACCGTCGTGGTTTTCTTGCTTGCTAATCCTCTGGCAACAGCATTGGGACGGTAGTCTAATTTCTCGATTACATCGAGTACTTTCTTTCTGGTAGCCGGCTTTACATTGGCATTTCCATTTACTACCCGAGAAACGGTTGCCATTGAAACACTTGCTTCTCTGGCAACATCATAAATTGTAATTGTTTGTTTATCCATAAAGATAGCCCTTTCTTTCTCGTTAGAATATGTTTTCATCGATTTTCAAAACATCATCTAATATACCAAATAAAAAGGTTTTCAGCAAATTGAAAACGTTTTCAACTAAATAATAAACTATCATTGATGAAAATTCAAGTGAAAACGGAATTTTGCGGGATAAATCCTAATTCAGCATATGCTATACTAAGAACAAATTAATTGAGGAGTGATTATCGTGAACAAAATTGAAAAAATTCAACGATGGTTGGCTGATAACAACCAAGACATCGCACTCATCACCGATCCAAAAACGATTCAGTATCTAACGGGCTTTTACAGTGATCCCGTCGAACGCGTCTTGATGGTGGTGGTCTTCAAAGATAAAGACCCATTCATCTTCGGACCAGCGCTGGAAAGCGAAGCAATCAAAGATACCGGCTGGACCAATCCGGTTTATGGCTATTTGGATCATGAAGATCCCTGGGCAATGATCGCCGATCAAGTACACGCAAGAAACACCGATGAAACCCACTTTGCAATCGAAAAGTCCCAACTGGCCGTTGACCGGTTGGAATCGCTCGAATCTGTTTTTTCTGATGGCGACTTTTCAGCCAATTTAACCCCATTTATTGAAAAAATGCGATTAATCAAATCAGCTGATGAAATTGAAAAGTTAAAAATCGCCGGAAAATGGGATGATTTTGCCTTACAAAAAGGATTTGAAGCTGTTGCGTTGGGAAAAACCGAGGATCAAATTGCAGCTGACCTGCAGTACGCCTTAATGCAAAACGGGATCATGGAACTGAGTTTTCCATCCCTCGTTCAAGCCGGCGCCCATGCTGCAGAACCGCACGGGGCAACCAGTGAGAATCAAGTTCAAAACAATCAGTTGGTTTTGTTTGATTTGGGAACTGTTTGGCAAGGCTACATCAGCGATGCTTCGCGGACAGTTGCGGTTGGAAAACCAGATGAAAAATCAATGGACATCTATAACGTCTGCCTGGAAGCCCAGTTAACCGCCCAAGCTGCTGCCAAACCCGGTATCACGGCAGAAGAGCTGGACAAAATTGCCAGAGATGTCATTACCAAAGCCGGTTACGGTGAGTACTTCATCCATCGCTTAGGTCACGGGATGGGGATGAGTGAGCACGAATTTCCATCAATTATGGAAGGCAATAAAATGGAACTGCAGCCCGGCATGTGCTTTTCAATTGAACCCGGTATTTATATTCCAAACGTTGCCGGAGTTCGAATTGAAGACTGCGTTCACATCACAGAAAATGGCAGTGAACCATTTACCCATACCACAAAAGAATTACGATATGTTGATTTATAAAGTCAAAAAAACAACCTCAACCGAGGTTGTTTTTTTATGCTTGATCATCTGTTGAATCATCTTTAATCGGAATATCACCAGTTGATGAGTCGCCTTTATCAGGATCCGGCGTCAAGTCGTCAGCAGCACTGGGAATGTCGGAATTTTGAAAGGCATCCTTTGCGTCAACCACAATGTCGTCTTGATCATCGTCTGCTGGTTGATCATCCGTGGTCTGATCAGCTTTAAAGCTCTTTGCCTTGTCAGCAAATTGTGACTTGGCATCATTGACAGTTTCCTTGGTGTTATCCATTTCATCATGAATAACGTCTTTGAGATCACTCAAAGCATCATTGGCATAAAATGCGTAGTCGACTGCCCGATCCCTTAATTCGTCGGCTTTATCGCGCGCATCACGCTTCAGACGGTCTTTTTTATCTTCATCTAATTTTTGATAAGCGGCGTAAAGCCCCGCACCGAGAATTCCGGCAAATAGTCCTGCTGCTAATTTTTTACCCATTATAATCAATCCCTTCATGCATTATTTTGTGGTGTTTTTGGTACTTTTACGATTGCGGTACATATTCCAGGCACCCTTGCCAAACTTTCCGGCAAGTCCTGCTGAAACACCTTTCTTGCCGGTGTCTTTAACCCGCTTAGTCAAGTTTTGGGTCGCACTGTTTAGATCAGAAACACTTTGGCCCAGATCAGCTGCCGCTTGAAACACTGGCGTCACGATATTTAATTTGTCATCAACGTCCTTAACCAGATCATTAGACGTCGCCATAATCTTATCCGTTTGTTTGGCAATGACATCAACGTTACTCGTCATCATCCTGATTGAAGCATTAACTTCAGAAATTGTCCGGCTGACCTTCATTAAGAAGAGGCCGATAAATATAACTAAAAGTAAAAACGCAATTGCGGCGATCAAGCCGGCGATTTGTCCAGCAGTCATCGAAATTCCTCCTTGTGCAACATTTACTTAAGAATAGCATTCCAATAACCATTTGACAATGAAAATGAACGAATGCCGGTTTCAATTCCCCACGGGTTTTGCTAAGATAATGGTATATCCAAAGTGAGGAGCCGCAACCAATATGAAACAAAATTTAACCGTATTAGCCGTCAACTGGCAAAAATATTTAAACATGGTCGACTGGGATCGATTGGCAATGACCATTCTGGAAAAAGTCCTCTTATTAATTCTCTTCTCGATCCTATTTGTGATCCTCAGAAAAATCGGTAAAGACGCCATTAATCATTTTTTCAAACGTTACCGGGCAAAATATGAAAACACCGTCACCGAAAAACGGATTAAAACCTTCCACACCCTGACAATGAATGTGTTGATCTACTGCTTGTGGTTTTTCTGGATCTACTCGATTCTTTCGACAATTGGCGTCCCAGTGGGAACATTGGTGGCGTCAGCGGGAATCTTCAGTCTGGCAATTGGACTTGGTGCCCAAGGATTTGTCACCGACATCGTCAGCGGCTTTTTCATTTTATTGGAACGACAAATTGAGGTTGGCGAATACGTTCAAATTGGCACGATTAAAGGAACGGTCACTGCCGTTGGATTAAGGACCACCCAAGTTGTCGGCGACGATGGCACGTTGAATTTTATTCCCAACCGCACGATTACCACCATCGCCAACATGTCGCGAAACAATATGACAGCAATGATTCAAGTTGGGATATTCCCACAAACGCCAGTCGATCAGGTCATTAAAATTATCCGCAAAGTCAATCAACGGGAGGTGCCAAATTATCCTGATATTATTGGCGACCCTAAAATCATTGGCACGATCAGCTTACCGGATGGCAAGTTGGTCGTTCAAGTCAACATCACAACCAAGAATGGCGCTCAGTATGAAATCTCTCACAGTTTCTTAGCACTTTATCTTACCGAATTAAACCAGGCCGGAATTGAGCTGCCGGCAAGCCCAACAATGGTTGGCCAGCCAAATGTGAAGTAACAAGCAAAATGGATCCAAAGAAAAAAACCGGGGAAAGCAAATCAATTTTCCTCAATTTATTTCTTTGGATCCATTTTTAGCAAGGTCAATGAGTCTCTCCCATACCTCAAATTTTTCTTTTCACCCCAGCTTTTTTCCGTTGAGCAGCTGTTTTTTGGTTGTACACCGGAAGAGCAACGTATCGTTTGGAAAAGTTATGGGCGAGGTAATTAATTTCTTTAAACAACTCACGACGCGTAATAATTCCCTTAAAGTGGTTGTCTGAATCAACGTAGACCAAGAAGTTCTCATCAACTAAGTACCGCATAATCGCTTCAAGATTATCCCGTTCATATATCGTGGGGACATCTGTCTGCATAATTTGTTTCACTTTCATCGATTCCAGTGGCCGACTGGTGATGCCGGTATCTTGAAGCATCAGTTCAGTAATCATAGGCAATGAAACCAAACCCTTAAAGTGATTACTGTTATCGAGCACCGGAATCTTGGCATACTTGACCTTGGTTAAAACCATAAACACATGCTGAAGGTCGTTATTTTCATTAACGGTTGCAACCAGGTCAGCAGGAATTAAAATATCCCGCTGGCTTTCTCTCATGACGGTTTCAATCGGCTTATCAATCATGTAATCGCAAACTCCTTTGTTAAGACGAAAAATGAAACTTCAACTGATCAATCGAAGACAGCTGACGATCATAATATTGAACCTCGTAAGTATCCTGCTTCCCATCAATCACGGCAAACGTACCGCCAATTGGGGCGTATTGACCACGGGGATATGAAATACTGCCGGGATTGACAAACAACATGCCGTCTTCCATCTCAGCCCCTAGTTGATGGGTGTGTCCGAACAAGACAATATCAACCCCCAGACTGCGGCCATATAATTTCAGTGTCAACAAGCCACTATTGACGTTTTGGTGGTGCCCGTGGGTCGTCAAAATGGTGTGGCCGTCAATCGTCGTCAAATCGTGATCGGCAAATGGTTCAAAGTCCATATTTCCTGCCACCAGGTGGAGCTTTGAGATCAACGGATCCCCCTGTTTAAACTCCGAATCACCACAATGAAAAATGCCATCAACTTTACCTTCGTAATGATCGACGATTTTTTGAATAATCTCACGATCGCCGTGGTTATCGCTCACAACAACAATTTTCATTGGTCCCACATCTCCAATAACTTATTCAACAGATTGCGGATTGCGTTTCCCCGGTGACTAATCAAGTTCTTGTCGTGGGTCGACATTTCGGCCAGCGTCTTTTGTGCTTCCGGCACATAAAATAACGGGTCGTACCCAAAGTCATTGTTCCCACGACGGGCACGTAAAATTTCGCCGTTAATGCGTCCTGATGCGACCACTTTGTCGCCCTCGGGAGTTAAATAAACCAATACAGATTCAAAATAAGCGTTTCGATTTTGCTTATTTTGCATTTCCTTTAAGAGTTTGTTATTGTTGGCGTCGTCATCATGATCGCCGGCATAGCGCGCTGAATGAACCCCTGGTTGGCCATCAAGTGCCTGGACCACTAATCCGGAGTCATCGGCAATCACCGCTTGATGGGTGAACTTCATGATCCCAGTTGCCTTTAAAGTTGCGTTCTCTTCAAAAGTTGTGCCGGTTTCCTCAATCTCTGGCACGTTTTCAAAATGTTTTAGTGATTTGATTGATACGCCGGTATCTTTAAAGGCGTCTTCAAATTCAATCACCTTATGTGCGTTTTGAGATGCAATCACAATTGAATCTGGTCGTTTCAAGGTCCATCTCTCCTTTTAAATATCTAAATGAGCAGCGCTAATCGGTTCTCCAAGTAACTGATCGGCAATCTTGGCGAAGTCTTTTGGTTTTCCGGTCGTGAAATATTCGCGGGTTTGTCGGCTCGCCGACCGGTCATTCAACGCATCATGCTGCTGCAGATAATCCAGAACTTGTTGAGCCGTCGCGATTCCGGGATCAACTAACGTAACGTCCGGCCCAACCACATTTTGAATTTCCGTTCGCAATACCGGAAAATGGGTACAGCCCATTACCAGAGTATCTATCGGCTTATCCATGAACCAGGCAAGACGGTTATTGACGGCAGCTTGCGCTTCAACAGTTCCTGCCAGCCCTTCTTCAACCATTGTGACAAATTCCGGACATCCCAGCGATGAAACCTTGGCATGCGGATTAGCCTGCTTGATAAGGCGCTGATAGTCACCCGAGCGAACGGTCCCGTTGGTGGCAATCACGCCAATCTGGCCAGTTTTTGAGACGTTAGCCGCTGAGGTAGCGCCCGGCTGAATCACCCCAATCACGGGGATTGGTAAAATTTTGGTAAGATACTCATACGCCGCTGCAGTCGCGGTGTTACAAGCAATGACAAACATTTTAACATCTTGGGCCAACATATAATCTGCAATGCGCTTTGTTAAAGCTCTGACCACCTCGGATGATTTTTGGCCATACGGTAAGTTGGCTTGATCCCCCACAAAGATGTACGATTCATTAGGGAGGACTTTAGTAATTTCCTTTAAAACGGTAAGCCCGCCGACCCCCGAGTCCATAACGCCAATTGGCCGCTTATCCAACTGAATTCCTTCTTCCCTTGGTACTGTTATATCTATTATCTTTCATAAGAAACATATATTCAACTGACAAATCATGGCAAGTGATTGTAGTATATAATAAGAATATTACATTTTACATTGATGGAGATTAAAAAATGAATAACGACGTATACAAGAATTTTGTTAATGATAGTACAATGAAAAATTTATTGGGACAAGAGTTGATTCGAGATACATTGCTTCCGGAAATCCTGGGAAAAGAAGCTCACGAAATCTCTTATTGGGCGGGTAAACATCTTGCCCGCAACCATCGCTTGGCAACCTACGAAGATTTGGAAACCTTCTTCCAACAGTTCCAGTTTGGGACACTGACACTTTTGAAGCGAGCCGGCAATCAGATCCACTGGCAATTAAGTGGCAAAATTGTTGCCGAACGGCTGACTGCTTTTGATGATCCTGATTTTTATTTGGAATCCGGCTTTATTGCCCAAAGCTGTCAATATATTTTAAATCAACAGGCAGAAGCCGAGATTGAAAAAGAAAACATCAATAAGGGCTTCGTTTTGTTGACGACCTACTTAAGCCCAGACAAACCAAATGATGGCCAGGAGGCTTCTTCAATCTTCGAAATCGTCGAACCGGATCAAACCGATCCAAATGATGACACCCCGAAAAACTAAATTTAAACAAAAAAATACAAGGACCCTCACAAAAACAACTGTTTTGTCGTGGGCCCTTGTATTTTTTCTGAGTCAATGCAAGAACATCTATCGTCTCGTTCTCTGATTCACCCTTTAATTCAAATTAGTCAACGTATTGATCCAGCACTTTTTTCACTTGTGCCTTTGGATGATAGCCAACAATGGTGTCAACGACCTTGCCATCTTTTTTAACTAACAAAGTTGGGATACTCATAATGCCAAATTTTGATAACGTCTCTGGGTTTTTGTCGGCGTCCATCTTACTGAACTTAACATCATTCATTTCTTCGGCCAATTCTTCAATGACCGGAGTCTGCATCCGGCAAGGGCCACACCAAGTTGCCCAAACGTCTGTTAAGGTAACGCCCTCAGCAGTGTCTTGTTCAAAAGTTTGATCCGTTGTTTCTTTAAGCATATCAAACACTCCAATCCTTTAATATATTCATACTAACAACTTTCGGCCAAAAAGCAACCAAATTGCACACAATCATTCTTATTTTAATTTAACAACTGTGGAACCATCTCCACCCGAGTTGGGGGCAGAATAGCCAAAGCTCTTAACTCGAGGATTACGTTTGAGGTATTCAGTCACACCTTTTCGCAAAGCGCCGGTCCCTTTTCCGTGAATAATAGTAACCGATGGATAGCCGGCTAATAACGCCGAATCAATATACCGGTCCACTTCGGTCATCGCTTCTTCATAGCGATGGCCCCTTAAATCCAGTGTTGGCGACATTCCTGCCGAACGTGTTCTGGAAACGTGGGTTTGGTACTGGTTCTTTTCTTTGGTATTTTTAGCAGCCTTCTCCAAATCGGATTCTTCAATCTGCATTTTCAAAATCCCAATTTGAACATCCCAAGTATGATTTTTGTCCCGGCGCAGTAATGTTCCCTGTTGGCCATAGGACTTCACCAAAACGTCGTCGCCAGGATGAAAATCGTGTTTCGCCTTTTCTTTTTTCAATACCTTGTTTCGAGTTAAGTTAGGGGCTGTTTCCAACTTGTTCAATGCCCCTTTGGCATCAATCAATTCATTTTCTTTAACCGCAACTTGACCCACTTTGGCTTGTTTTTCATGAAGATCAGCAATAATTTGATCCGCCTGTTTTTTGGCTTCTTCCACGACTTGATTTGCGCGTTCCTTAGCCTGCTCGGTTAACCGGTCCTTTTGATTCTCATACTTGGTAAATTTGTCCTGCAATTCACTGTGCAATTTAGCAGCCTGCTGAAGTTGTGTGTTGAGTTCGTCAGCTTCGTCGTGAGCCCGCTTAGTTTGTGCTGTAAGCTCTTCAATCATGTTATTGATATCCTGGTTCTCGGTGTCGGTAAATGCCCGTGCCTGGTCAACAATTTGCTTTGACATGCCCAGCTTGCTGACAATGTTTAGTGCGTTACTTTGGCCGGGGATCCCAAGTAAGAACCGATACGTCGGCTGTAATGTGTCGACGTCAAATTCCATTGATGCATTAATAATTCCAGGTCGATTATAAGCAAAGGCTTTTAACTCTGGATAATGGGTCGTAGCAATCAATTCGCAGCCGATCTTATGAAAGGCGTCAATGATGGCCATTGCAAGCGCCGCGCCTTCCTTGGGATCGGTTCCGGCACCTAATTCATCCAAGAGAACCAAACTGTTTTGGCTCACCTGGTTCAAAATTGAAATGATATTGTCCATATGAGACGAGAACGTACTCAAATTGGCTTCAATCGATTGCTCATCTCCGATATCAGCAAAAATATCATCAAAGACCCCAATCTGACTCCCTTCATTGGCGGTAATAAACAAACCCGATTGGGCCATCAATTCCAGTAAGCCGACGGTTTTGATGGTAATCGTTTTACCACCGGTGTTTGGCCCGGTCACAATGATGGCATGATATTGATCACCGATTTCAATATCATTGGCGACCACCTTATCACGTGGAATCAACGGGTGGCGTGCCTGACGCAGCTTCACCACATTATCGGCGGACACCTTTGGTTCGATGCTGCCTGTTTGGTGGGCCAACTTGGCCTTGGCATTCACAAAATCCAATTGGCCAATGAGATCCATATTCGCTAATAAATCATCCCGATGGGGTCGAATTAAGTTGGTGAGTTCACCGAGGATCCGGCGAACCTCAGCCCGCTCGGCCAACTGATCGCGTCTCAGTTGATTATTCATTTCAACAACCGTATTCGGTTCAACGTAAAGCGTTTGGCCGGATGCACTTTGATCATGAATAATCCCACCGAAGCGTTGTTTATATTCGGCCTTGATTGGCAGCACAAACCGACCATCACGGACCGTGATAATCGGTTCGCTCAGGTATTTGGCGTCAGATCCCTTAATAAACTTTCCCATTCTCGAACGAATGTTACCTTGGGTAGCTGAAATCGATTTTCTGATTGCGCGCAGTTCCGATGAAGCGCCGTCAAGAACCCGGCCATCATCGTCAATAGAAGACAGCATCCGTCTGGTCACGTCCGGCAGCAATGTCAACCGATTGACAATTTGTGGCAATACCTTGAGTGCAACGTCTTCTTCCTGTAAATCAGCAAAAAAATCAGACACGACTTGAACCGCCCGTAAAAGCTTGGTAATTTGGGCCAATTCCGTTCCACCTAAGGAGGCATTTTCGATTCTTAACCGTTTCATATATGGCGAAATTTCGGTCAGCTTGGGGATCGGAATTTCACCTTTAAGCCGGACAATATCAGCCCCATCAGTAGTCTGTGCCAATCGCTGATTGACCTGGTCGACTGATGCACTGGGTGTTAATTGCCCAACAATTTCGTTTCCACGATCAGTTGCTAAAAATTTTGTAAGCTGCTCTTTAATTTTTCCGTATTCTAATGTTTCTAAGACTTTATCGTTCATACATTAACCTCACTGGAATTTTCATCCCAAATCTGAATCATCTTATCTGAAAGAAGTGGCGTTTTTTTCACAATCCACTGGGAAATGCTTGAGTCTTGGTATTGCTCGTGAATGGTTTGACTGGGAAAGATCAATAATATATTCAGGAGAATAAAGATCACCAGATATTTGATGATCAAGTTGGCAACCCCTCCAAGCAGCGAATTTAATTGGTGAATAATCGGCAGCTTGGTAATCGGTGTAATGATATCACGCAAAAGCCTGACAATCTGCCAGACCAAGCCAAATAACAGTACGAACACGATCCACTTAATAATTCCTGATGTGGATTGAGCCGAACTTGTTTGACCGATTAAACCATTAATAAAATCCGCAACCGGCGTGGTATACAGGACGCTCACAAATGTCGCAACGACAAACCCAACCAAATGGAGAATCTCGACAACAAAGCCCCGTCGTAATCCACTTAGCAAGCCAAATCCCAAAATCAAAATGATTCCAATGGTAAAAACCATTTTAAAGACCTTCTTTACTGTTGTGTGCAGCTTTTTGAACATCAAATTGTTTGGAAATTGCGTTAAATGCAATTAAAATCGCCCGTTGTTCTTCTGTTGAGCTCGGCATCGCTTCTTTAAGCTGATTCAGTTGTTCGTTCAATAAATCGGTCACTGCCTGCATATGGTCCACAGTTCCGTTACCGACTAGTACATAATCTTTTCCATCGATGGTTGCTTTGAACCGTCGCTTTTCATTCTCAGACATTTCGTCACATCCTAATTTCTCTCAATTAAAAACTGAATGCGGGACAAATAGTGGTCAGCTTCCAGAATATAAGTGAATTAGCCAAACATCCTGGACTTGGATGATTGGCTAATTCACAAATACGGCCGAAAACTGCTATTTGGCGCACGATTCAGCTAAGTAACATTTAAGCTAAAAAGAGGTTGGAGCAAAACTTTTAGTTTTGTCCGACCTCTTTCCCCTTCGCTGATGACCATGCTAATTATTGATCGTTGTCACCGTCGTCAGTTTCATCGTCACCATCTTTACCCAAGAAAGTGTTCAAAACGGATTCGATCATATCCCATTCTTTATCGGTTTCGATTGCTTGCAGTTCGCCGCCTTGAGGATCACTCGGATCGTCGCCCTTTGGCAATGCGTATGCTTGAATTTCAACTTCTTCGTCTTCACCCTTACCGTGTGGGTAGATTAAGATGTAAGAACGATCAAAGTCCTCTGACTTAAATGTAAATAAGACATCGAATAAAGTTTCTTCACCGTTTTCATCGACTAATGTGATTTGTTGTTGTACTGGTTCTTGGTCTGCCATAATTGTTTACCTCGCTATATTTTTGTTAATTTACCATTGCGGTCCAAATAATTCTGAAGTATCAAGCCCGCTGCCAATTTATCGATCACCTTTTTGCGTTTGGCTCGAGAAACGTCTGCTTCTTCAGTCAGCATCCGCTGAGCCTCAACAGTGGTCAATCGTTCATCTTCGAAATCAACCGGAAGATGAAACATCTCTTCGAGGCGCTTACCATATTGTTCAGATGCTTCTGCCCTGGGCCCGAGAGAATTATTCATATTCTTCGGGAGACCAACGACAAAACCATCAACTTGATACTTCTCGACTAACTCCGAAACCCGGTCTAAACCGAATTCCTTGTTGTCTTCATCGATCGAAATGATCTCAACTCCCTGTGAGGTCCAACCTAATTGGTCGCTGATCGCAACTCCGACGGTTTTTGAACCAACATCTAAACCCATTAATCTCATTTTTCACCCTTTTTCGTATCAGTTGGATGATTATCCAAATAGAAACGAACTAATTCTTCGATTATTTCATCACGTTCATGTCTGCGGATAAGGTTACGAGCATCGAGATTACGCGGTATATAAGCGGGGTCGCCTGAAATTAAATAACCAACAATTTGATTATAGGGATTGTACCCTTTTTCTTCGAGCGCTTGATACACAGTCAGTAAGGTCTCACGCACGTCCTTTGGCTGATCTTCATTAAAATTGAAAAACATGGTTTTATCTAACGAACTCATACGATTCACCTCTATGACATACAGTCATTTGTATTAATTTTAACTGATTATAAGTGAAACTACAATCAAGTAGGCGAATGTAACCGACATGTAACCGTGGTGTAATAATTATTTATTTGTTAACCAAGCAACAGCTGCACTCATCGCCTTGTCAAGACCCGATGGATCCTTACCACCGGCTTGGGCCATGTTGGGACGACCGCCGCCGCCACCTTTAATATTACCGGAAATGGATTTAATCAAATCTCCGGCCTTAATTCCGGCTTTCACTTGATCGTCAGCGACAGCCACGATCAAATTGGCCTTTTCACCGCTACCAGTCCCCAGAACCAACACATCAGATAATTTTTTAGAACGCCAAGTGTCAGCCAATTGACGCAACTGATCCATGCCGGCATCCTTAATAATCCCAGTGATAATGCTGTATTTTCCAGCCGTCTTTTTATCATTAAAGACGTTTTGTGCCTGCTGGCCAGCCAATTTTGCTTCAAGTGCTTGTTGTTTTTGGGTCAGTTCTTTGATTTCTGCTTGTAATTGACCAACCCGCTTTGGTGTGTCCTTAATCTGAGTGACCTTTAAATCGCTGGCAATCTGCTTTAATTCTTTATCACGGTCATTTAACAGCTTGAACGCATCTTTGGCAGTTACAGCCTCAATCCGGCGAACCCCAGCCCCAACACCTGATTCGGAAACGATTTTGAATAATCCGATATCACGAGTGTTGGTAACGTGGGTTCCACCACAGAATTCAACTGAGAAGTCACCGACGCTGACAACTCGGACCTTGTCACCGTATTTTTCACTGAACAGGGCAATCGCACCCATCTTCTTACCGGTTTTGGGATCCGTCACGACGGTCGTGACATCAATTTCGTTGAAAATCTGTCTGTTAACCATGTCTTCGACTTTTTGCAAATCCTCATCGGTCACTTGGCCAAAGTGATTAAAGTCAAAGCGCAGGTAGTTAGGCTCTACCAAAGAACCGGCCTGTTGGGTGTGGCCGCCCAGAACATTTCGCAGCGACTGGTCAAGTAAATGAGTGGCAGTATGGTTCTTTTCAACTCGGCTGTGGAACAGCTTGTCAACAATCAAATGATAATGATTGCCCTTCTCAAGCGGCTCCTGCGTCTTAAGGGTGTGAATGTTTTGGCCATTGGGGGCGTGTTGAACGTCAACCACGTCGGCTACCTTGTCGCCTTCTTCATCTAAAATAACCCCACGGTCGGCAACCTGACCACCCATTTCTGCATAAAACGGTGTTTTGTCAAAAATCACTTCAACCGTGCCGCCTTTGGATGTATCAACCAACTTTTCATTTTCGACAATGGCCAATAATTCTGCATTGTCAACGTCTAATGTGTCATACCCAACGTATTCGCTGTGGTCCTTAATTTCAATTAATAAGTCGCGCTGAACGCCCATCGACTTGGCACCGCTTCTTGCCTTCCGTGCCCGATCCTTTTGCTTTTGCATTTCAACTTCAAACCCAGGCTTATCAACCGTTAACCCGGCATCACTGGCTTCTTCTTGAGTCAATTCAACAGGGAATCCGTAAGTATCGTATAACTTGAAGGCGGTTGGGCCGTCAATGACCGTTTGCTGATTGGCTTTGGCATCCTTAACCACTTGATTAAATAATTTAAGACCGTCTGCCAAAGTTTCGTTGAATCGATCCTCTTCGGAACGGACAACCTTTGCGATGTAGTCTTTTTGCTTCAAAACGTCCGGGTAGTAGGATTCAAGCGTTTCGCCAACAACCGGAACCAATTTGTACAGGAAGGCTTCGTTAATGCCCAAGCGCTGGCCATTCACAATCGCCCGTCTAATGAGACGGCGAATGACGTAGCCCCGCCCAACGTTTGAAGGTAAAGCACCATCACCAATCGCCACGGTAATTGCCCGGGCGTGGTCGGCAATAATTCTAAACGCCACATCATCTTTTTTATTGGTATCGTACTTTTTGTGATCACTTAATTCTTCTGTTTTATGAATCATCGGCAAGAATAGGTCGGTTTCAAAGTTGGTTCGTGCATGTTGAAAAATTGAAACCACTCGTTCAAGTCCCATCCCAGTATCAATGTTTTTTCGGGGAAGTGGTTCGTAAGTGTCTTGTGGCGTGTGGTTAAACTGTGAAAAGACAATGTTCCAAACTTCCAGCCAGCGGTCATTTTCACCACCCGGATAGTTTTCCGGATCATCGTCGGCCAAGTTGTCAAAGTCCTTACCCCGGTCATAAAAGATCTCTGAGTCCGGGCCGGATGGGCCTTGGCCAATATCCCAGAAGTTGTCTTCAATTTCGATGATGTGATCAGGAGAAACCCCGACTTTTTCCCAAAACTTCTTCGCATCGGTGTCCTTGGGGTAAACAGTCATATAAAGTTTTTCCTTGTCCCAGCCGAACCACTTTGGCGAAGTCAGCAACTCAAAGGCCCATGCAATCGCTTCTTCTTTGAAGTAGTCACCAACTGAGAAGTTCCCCAACATTTCAAATAATGTGTGGTGGCGAGGGGTTTTCCCAACGTTTTCAATATCATTAGTCCGAATACTCTTTTGAGAGCTTGTCATTCGGGGATTCTTGGGAACAACGGAGCCATCAAAGTATTTCTTCATGGTCGCAACACCCGAGTTGATCCACAGCAACGTCGGATCATCAACCGGAATCAATGATGCACTTGGTTCGATTGTGTGCCCCTTTTCTTGGAAAAAGTCTAAAAACATTTGTCTAATTTGACCACTGCTTAATTCTTTCATACCATTTTCTCCTTTGACAAAATTAAAACACCGTTGCTCACAGAGACGCCGATTGACGCGGTACCACTCTGATTGCAACGATGTTTATCGTTAACCACTTGATCTCTATAACGTAGAGTTGCGTATTACCAATTCAAGATTTAAGAGAGCACTGTTTAATTCAAGTCGCCTTTCACATCAGCCAAGACGTTTCTGAAAAATGAAGTTAAACAGCATATTCTTAACACATTTCAAAGTATACTTTTTTGTGAATGTGGTGTCAATAACCGGTTATTGATAACGTGACGAACTGTTCTTGCGTTGTTTACGTTTTGCACGCGCTTCTTCACGTTTGACAACCCGACGGTCCATCTCGTCTTTTCTAGCAATTGTATTCTTGATCCGTCGTTTGTAGCCGGGCTTGATCTTCTTTTTCTTCTTTTTGATCATACCAATCATGGTTGGGTCAAGCTTATCATGCTTCTTGCGGTGGGTCTTTCGTCGGTTCCGATCGTAGGAATCCACGATTTCACCATTTTTAAGTGCTTTGGGCTTGAAATGAATCCCCATATCTTCTAATTCTTCAACAGCTTTTTCTTCGTCTGGTGAATAAAGGGTAATTGAGGTACCGGACATCCCATTTCGGCCAGTCCGGCCAACTCGGTGAATAAAGAATTCCAAGTCTTCCGTCGGAATATCATCATTGATGACATCGGACACACCTTGGATATCAATCCCCCGGGCGGCTAAATCGGTTGCGACCACAAATTGGAAATCCAGATTTTTTATCCGTTTCATAACCTGCTTACGTTCACGTGGCTTCATCCCACCGTGAATCATTGCCACCTTTAAGCCTTGCCCTTTGAGGTATTCACTGAGCGCTTCCACCCGATCCCGGGTGTTGGCAAAAATCAGTACCAGGTAAGGTTCGCCAATGGTCAACAACTTATAAATAAGCTGATTTTTATCCTGACCCTTTGTGGAAATCAACCAGTTATCAATGGTTGGACTAATAATTGTGGAAACCGGAATCTCTTCAATAAATGGATTAACCATGTATTTTTTGAGGAAAATATTGATCTTTTGAGGAATTGTCGCTGAAAAGACCATCATTTGCACATGCTTACCAAAACTGGCAGCGATATTGTCAACAACATCCAAGAATCCCATATCCAAAGTCATATCCGCTTCATCAATGACTAATTGTGATGCCGTATGAACATCGAGGCCGCCATTTTGAATCAAATCCCAAATTCGACCCGGAGTTCCAATCACCAGTTGAGGCTGATCTTTTTTAATCTTCTTTTCCTGGCGAACTTTATCCGTTCCGCCGACATACGCACCAATCGAAATTGGCTTGTCACTATGCTTTGCCAACTGCTTGGCCGCATCAATAATCTGGTAGGCCAATTCCCGACTGGGGGTGGTAATCACTGCCTGAACCTGATCAACATCCGGGTCCAATTGATTGAAAATTGGCAGTAAAAAGGCGTGGGTCTTACCACTTCCTGTGGCAGATTGGCCCACGACGTCTCGTCCCTGCATGACAACGGGAATCACTTTTTCCTGAACCGGTGTCGGCTCTGTAAAGTTTAACTCCTTTAAGGCTGTCAGCAGGAATGGTTTTAAATTAAAATCTGAAAAATTACTCATATACGCTCCTACTTGTTTTTTGCGACAAGATCATTTAAATCTTTAACAAAATCCTGAATATGTTCTTCTGAATCAACAACCGCACCACTGGCTAATGGGTGTCCACCACCGCCATAGGTTTTGGCAAGTTCATTAATTTCCGGTCCCTTTGACCGTAACCGAATACGGAAGGAGTGGTCCTTTTGTTCGACAAAAATTGCCCAAGAGACGACCTGCTTAATCTTTCCGGGAAGTGGAACCACAGCCGAAGTACTCTCATCGCCCAATTTAAAGGGTTCCAACACTTTATCCGACAACACCAGATACGCAGCCCCGCTGTCTAGAATCGTTAAATTCTCGTAAACGTAAGCCGATAATCTCGCTAATGGAATGTCAATTTCATCTTCAATTTGATTCACGTCACTGGTTGAAAAATCATAGGTTGCCAACTTGGCGGCAACTTCCAGTGTATGTGAAGAGGTTGATGGATACATAAACCGGCCAGTATCCCCAACAATTCCGGCATACAACAAACGAGCCCCTTCTGAAGGCAGGGTCAGTTGATCCTTGTTACTGTCATAAAAGTCATAAATGAGCTCTGACGTACTCGATGCGTCCGGTTCAACCCACATGATATCCCCAAATTGATCATCATTTGGATGGTGGTCAATCTTAATGAGTGCTTTGCCTTTGGTATAACGATCGTCGTCAACCCGCGGCTGGTTGGCCGTGTCGACCACAATCACCAAGGCGTCTTGATATTGCTCGTCGGCGATTTCATCGGTCTTGCCCAACCATTCAAAGCTTTCATACTGTTTGCCGGCACACAAAACCTGCTTGTCGGGAAATGACGCCTTAATCAATTGCGCTAATCCCATTTGGGACCCAATCGCGTCAGGATCCGGGCGTTTATGACGATGGATAATAATTATTTTAAATTTCTTAATTTCGTTAAGGATTTGTTCTTGAATTGCCATATTCATTACTCCATTACTTTATTGTCGAACACTTCAGTATACATTAATTCATTCGGAATATAAACCATCGTTTCTACTTAAATAAAGGCAGGACAATGTTTTCATATGCCAAGTCATCCAAATTGGTGATAGTAATCCCAAGCAGTCGGACTCCCGCAGAAATGTCCGGCATATCAACCAGTAGTTCGGAAGCCAGGGCGAAATACTCCTCAACACTATTTTTGATGTAGTTATCCAACGTCACCCGCTTGGTAAAAGTTGAAAAGTCACTATAACGAACTTTGAGCACCAATGTCTTGCCGTGCTTTTTCTTGCCATCCATGGTGGTGACCAACATTTGGGCAATTCGCTGTAATTCATCGTCAACTTCAGTTTGGTTATCAATGGCCGGACCAAACGTCCGCTCCTTGCCAATTGATTTTCGGACACGTTTGTATTCAACGGGGCGCTCGTCAATTCCCCGGGCCCGTTCATACAATACATAACCAAACTTACCAAACTGCTTAATTAAATCCATTTGAGACCAGGCCAAAAGATCGCTGCCGTTGTTAATCCCCAACTCGTGCATTTTCGGAACCGTCTTTTTGCCAACACCCCGAAACTTTTCAATTGGCAGACGCGTCAAAAATTCCATGGCATCCTTGGCCCCAATAATTGTAATGCCGGTTGGCTTGGCATAATCCGAAGCTTCTTTAGCGAGAAACTTATTATAAGAGACCCCCACCGAGCAAGTCAGATGGGTGATCTGCCAAATTTCGCTTTGAATCATTCGGGCCACTTGAATGGGATCTGTCAGGTGTTTTTTATTTTGAGTCACGTCCAAATAAGCTTCATCTAAAGCAACCGTCTCAATAATATCAGTATATTCATGAAAAATATCATGAATCTGATCCGACACGGATCGATAAAGTTCAAACCCGGAAAACCTAAACACGGCATTCGGACATAACTCCAACGCCTTCATCACGCTCATTGCGGAATGGACCCCAAACTTGCGGGCATTATAATTCGCGGTCGAAACCACACCCCGCCCACCGGTTTTTCGGGGATCCTTCCCCACAATTAGTGGCTTAGACTTCAAACTTGGGTCTTCACGTTCTTCAATTGATGCATAAAAGGCATCCATATCAACATGAATGATCTTTCTGGTTGGATTTTTCATTGCTATCAGCCCTAATCAAACATACGTTCTTATGTGGTGTAAAAAAATGGTCGGGTGCTAACGCTTCCGCTACCATCCCAACCGGCAAACATAAACTATTTGTTTTCAGCTTTTGAATCGTCAGCTGAATCCGCTGATTTGTCATCGGATTCCTGGGCACTGTCAGATGTCTGAGAATCTGCTGGTGCATCAGTCGATGTTGTGTCAGCTTTTTGATCGTCATTGGCTGCTGGAGCGACAACAGCTGGTTGCTTAACTGAAGCAATCGCACTGAGGTCAAATACCAAGTAAATCCCGTCACAATCCAATGTAACCGTCTTTTCGGCTTCGTTGATTTCGTCAACAACCCCGTGCAAACGACCAATGGTAATCACTTGATCACCTGGCTTGATCTTTGAAAGTTGTTCACGACGCTTTTCTTGTTGCTTTTTTTGAGGACGAATCATCAAGAAATACATAACCGCAAACAAAACAACGATGAATAAAATTGATAAATAAGATTGGTTCAAAATTTTTCACCCACACTTTCCATAAGAATACTTTAACAAATAAGTTGGTCACAGTCTATACCTAAAAATTTTTCGGGTTGGGTTTATTATACCCATACTGCTCAAATACTTCTGCCCGAAGATCCAATAAATTGTCATCCATGATCGCTTGTTGAACCCGCTTCATTAAGTGAATGAGGTAGTACAAGTTATGGTAACTGCACAACCGCATGCCAAAGGTTTCATCGGTCTTACAAAGATGGCGGATATAAGCTCGGGTATAGTTGCGACATGTATAACAGTTGCATTGATCGTCAAGCGGCGTGAAATCACGGGCATACTTGGCATTTTTAACCACCAAGCGGCCGTGCGACGTCATGACCGTCCCATTTCGAGCAATTCGGGTTGGTAAGACACAATCAAACATATCAATTCCGCGAATAACGCCATCAATCAAGGAGTCAGTGGCCCCAACGCCCATCAGATACCGCGGCTTGTTTTCGGGCAAGAGTGGCGCAGTCGTTTCTAAAATGCGGTTCATTTCCTGCTTGGATTCTCCAACGGAAAGGCCGCCGATTGAGTACCCTGGAAAGTCCAGACTAACCAAATCCTGTGCGGACTGTTTTCTTAAATCCTCAAAGCCGGCTCCTTGGACAATGCCAAACAAGCCTTGCCAATCTGGGTTTTGATGAGCTTTTAATCCGCGCTCCGCCCAGCGGCTGGTACGTTCAACCGACTTTTTGACGTAGTCGTAGGACTCAAAAAATGGTGGACATTCATCCAGACTCATCATAATGTCCGGGCCCAAATCATTTTCAATTTGAATCGCCTTTTCAGGAGATAAAAACATTTTTGCACCGTTAATTTCATTTTTGAACGTGACACCATCTTCGGTGATATCCCGATTCTTCGCCAATGAAAAGACCTGAAAACCACCGGAATCAGTAAGGATCCCTTTATCCCAGTTCATGAATTTGTGAAGGCCACCCGCTTCTTTGACAATGTCTTCTCCAGGCCTGAGCCACAGATGATACGTGTTGGCCAAAATAATGGTCGATCCCATTTCATCCAGTTCCTCTGGCGCCAAAGTCTTGACCGTCGCCTGAGTCCCTACCGGCATAAAAATCGGTGTTCGAAACGTGCCGTGAGGGGTCGTAATCTCCCCTAATCGGGCACCGGTATGCTTTTCTTTTTTGATCAAGCGATACGTAATCGCTGGTTGCATATAAAATCCTCCTAGTGAATGTACATCGCATCGCCAAAACTGAAGAAACGGTATTTTTCTTCAATAGCGTGCTGGTAAGCATTGAGAATGTTGTCGCGACCGGTAAAGGAAGCAACTAACATCACAAGCGTTGATTTCGGCAAATGAAAATTGGTGATAAATGAATCAACGACTTTCCATTCATATCCAGGCTTGATGAAAATATCGGTCCAACCTGAATCCGGCCGAATCTCGCCATTAAATTTAGTTCCCACGGTTTCAAGGGTCCGAATTGATGTCGTTCCGGTGGCAACGATTTTGCCGCCATTTTGGCGAACGTCATTCAACGTTTGAGCGGCTTCATCGGTTAATCGATAAAACTCGCTGTGCATCTTATGATCCTCAATATTTTCCTCGTCAACGGGTCTAAACGTTCCCAAACCAACGTGAAGGGTCAAATAAACCAAATGAACGCCTTTGTCAGCTACTTTTTGCAGTAGTTCCTTGGTCCAATGCAAACCGGCTGTGGGGGCAGCTGCTGATCCCATTTCCTTGGCATAAACCGTCTGATAACGGTTAGGGTCGTCCAACTTTTCCTTAATGTATGGTGGCAGTGGCGTTTCACCAAGCCGTTCGAGTATTTCAATAAAGATCCCATCGTATTTAAACTCGATTTCTCGACCACCATGTTCCAATTCTTTGGTCACGACGGCTTTTAACTGGCCCTCGCCGAAGTCAATGACCGTCCCGACTTTCGCCCGTTTGGCTGGCTTCATCAGGGTTTCCCAGCGGTCGCCTTCGATATTATGCAACAATAAGACTTCCATGTTACCGCCGGTATCTTCTTTGACACCGTAAATTCTTGCCGGCATCACCTTTGAATCATTCATTACCAGGGCATCCCCCGGATTTAAGTAGTCAATAATATTATAAAAATGACGATCCTGCATCTCGCCGGTCTCTTTGTTTAAAACCAGGAGACGGGACTCGTCGCGATCCTTAATCGGGGTTTGAGCAATCAATTCATGCGGCAGATTATAATCAAAATCTTCAAGTGTGTAGTTTGTTTTCAAAATCTTAATTCCTTTCATCCTTGCCTGGAAGCGGGTAATTGAGGTGGTCATAGCCTTTTTTCGTGACAATTCTGCCGCGAGCGGTTCGCTTGATTAAGCCAATTTGAAGTAGATATGGTTCGTACATTTCAGCAATCGTATCAGTTTCCTCGCCGATGTTGGCAGCTAATGTGTTTAAGCCCACCGGACCGCCAGCGTAGTATTTGATCATTGTCTTCAATAACTTGAGATCAGTGGCATCAAGCCCTAATTCATCGACCTTGAGGCGTTTTAAGGCATACCTGACAATTTCCAGATCGACTTCATCCTTATCAGAAACCTGGGCAAAGTCGCGAATCCGCTTCAACAACCGGTTGGCGACACGGGGGGTTCCCCGCGACCTCAAAGCAATTTCATGGGCGCCGGATTCCTGAATATCAATTTGAAAAATATCGGCTGTTCGCCGGACAATATCTTCCAAATCGGCCGTTTTGTAATAGTTCATATGTTCAACGATTCCAAACCGGTCCCGCAGTGGTGCCGACAGCATCCCCGCTTGGGTGGTCGCTCCAATTAACGTAAACGGTGGCAGTGGGAAGTGGATCGGATGGGCGCCAGACCCTTGGCCGACAATGATATCGACGAAGAAGTCTTCCATCGCCGAATACAGCATTTCTTCAACGACTTTTGGCAGCCGGTGGATTTCGTCTATGAATAAGACATCTCCGGGCTGCAGTTCGTTAAGCAGTGACAGCAGGTCCCCCGGCTTATCAATGGCAGGGCCGCTGGTCGTTCGAATATTAACACCCATTTCGTTGGCAATCACCATTGCCAGCGTGGTCTTCCCGAGTCCAGGAGGGCCATACAACAACACATGGTCGAGTGACTCTTCCCGCTGTTTGGCGGCTTGAATATAGACCTTCAGTTCGTTTTTAACATCATCTTGGCCGATGTACTCGCTCAGGAGTTGCGGCCGCAATGATTTTTCGATGCTGCTTTCATCAGAATCAACGTTTTCCGGAGAAATCAGTCGATCATCTTTTTCGTTGGCCACGTCATCATCTCCTTAGTCTTAGTGCATCAGTAATTTAAGTCCCATACTCAGGTATTCATCGGTAGACAAGTCGGCAGCCTTTTCCAAATCCGGTTTGATGCCATCGATTTGCTTGGCACCATATCCCAGGGCAGCCAACGCTGACAAGGCATCCGTCAGCTCTGGACTCTGGGCAGTGGCAGCTGGATGCGATACATTCGGTGCCGTGGTCGCAATGTCTCCCAACTTGCCCTGCATATCCAAAATAATTTGTCGGGCAGTCTTCTTGCCCACTCCGGGAAATTTGGTCAAAAACGTGACGTCTTCGTTATTAATTGCCGAAATCAACCCGTCGCGGTCATTTCCTGCCAAGATTGCCAGCGCGCTCTTGGGCCCGATTCCAGAAACTGAAATGAGTTTTTCAAAGATCTGTTTATCCTCAATCGTCGCAAAACCATACAACAAAATGGCCGAGTCACTGACTGATTGGTAGATGTAGACTCTGATTGTTTTTTCCTGATCGATTGTAAAAGCATACGGATCGGAAGTGTAAATTAAATAGCCAACGCCGCCCACCAGCAGCACAATATGGCTGGGGGTGACGTCAACAACTGTTCCATCAAAAAATTCGAACATGATTTCTCCTCTTTACTAAAACATATGTTTGCTAATTAATTTTATCATACCTTCTCCTATTGCTGAGGACAATCTAGACAATTTCTTCATCCGTATGGTGCGGATCCTGAATTCGTTTAAACATCTTTTCAATATCGGCATTGGAAAATTTAACCAGGACTGGACGGCCGTGCGGGCAATTATAGGGATTCTCGCATTCGGGAAGCCGTCTTAATAATGCTTTAGCTTGGAGACTGTCCAAATGATGATTTGCCTTGATGGCACGCTTACAGCTCATCATAATCGCCGTTTTTTCACGGAAGGCAGCCACCGAAATTTTGTGATCAAATAAAATCCAATCAATCATTTCTTTGATGGTGTCAGCTTCCTGACCGGCTTTAAACCACATGGGATGCTCGCGGACAATGAAACTGTTTTGCCCGAATTGCTCCAAATGAATGCCCAATTGGTTCAATAAGTCCAAATGATCGTTAATCAAGAGAAAATCCGAGGTAGCGTAATCCAAAACAATTGGGACCAAAAGCTTCTGCTGGTCATCAGAGACCTCACCAATCTGTTTACGGTAATACTCGTAATTGATTCGTTCTTGAGCCGCATGTTGATCGACCAAATACATATTATCGGCGTTTTCGGCGACCAAGTAGGTGCCGTGAATCTGGCCGACGTAGGTTAAATCCGGAAAACCAGTTTGCGTGATCAGTTCGGACTGCTGAGGCTTGGGGTTATCAGCCGGTTGAAGTTCCGCCGTTGATTCAGCTTCAATAACCGACGAAGCGGCACTTTCAAACACTGGAACACCGCTGGGTTCGTTTTGTAATAGCTGGTCAAATTCAGCCACTGACGCACTTTTTAAGTCAGCCCGGGTCTTCACCACCACCGGTGTCACCTTCGGCTGATTTAAATCAGCACTCGGCGCTGACGAAACATCAAACAACGGTGGGTTGGTCTGAACCTGGTCAGCTGTTGAAACGTTGAAGGAATGTGGTTCCGCGTTAAACGGCTTTTTGAAGTCACGGGTCGCATCTGGAATCAGCTGCTTGTCCCGCAGCATCTCGTAAATTGCATCCGAAATCAACTTGCCGATCATCGGTTCGTCACTAATCCGGACTTCCTGTTTGGTTGGGTGGACGTTCACATCAATCAGTGCCGGATCGGCATTGATCGTAATCACCGCAATTGGAAAACGGCCGATCATCAATTTGGAGCCGTAGCCGGCAATAACTGCTTTGGTCAATGGGTAGTTGCGGATGAAGCGGCCGTTTAGGATCAATGAAATATAATTGCGACTCGAACGGGTCAGTTCAGGCAGGCTGACATAGCCATTTACCTGAATATCGAGATCTTTTCCCTTGATTGGGGCCATTTTTGAAATGGTTTTGACCCCATAAATGGCGCCTAGTACCTGCATTAAATCGCCTCTGCCGGAAGTTCGAAGCAATTCACGGCCATTGCTGATAAATGAAAAGGCAATTTCAGGGTGGCTCAACGCCAACCGATTGATGATATCAGAAATTTTAGCCAATTCGGTGTTTGGAGAACTCAAGTACTTCAATCGAGCCGGCGTATTATAAAACAGCGACGCGACTTCAACAGTCGTTCCTTTTCGTGATTCGGAGGCACCTTGAGCCACTAATTTGCCGCCTTTATATTCAACCTGGGTACCAATGTCACCAGTCGATGTCTTCATTTTAACGTTGGCAACTGAGCTGATACTTGGAAGTGCTTCGCCCCGAAATCCCAGCGTGCGGACACGAAAGAGGTCTCTTTGTTCAGCAATCTTGCTGGTTGCATGACGCAAAAAGGCCGTTTGAACTTGTGAACTTTCAATGCCGTTGCCGTCATCGACAACTTTAATTAACTTAAGTCCGGCATTTTCAACGGTTACGTCGATCTCCGTGCTATCGGCATCTATTGAATTTTCGACTAATTCTTTGACTACTGAAGCAGGTCGCTCAACAACTTCTCCAGCCGCAATTTGGTTGGATAGAATTGTTGGTAGTTGATGAATCTTGTTCAAATCGATCACCTTAATCTCCGTTTATCTTCTGTTGCCATTTATATACCTGATTCATAATTTGCATTGGTGTTTTCGACATCAAATCCAGTTTCTTTAATTGTGACACAACTTCCGCTTGTTTATCATCAATTTGCTCAAGCGGGAAAAGTGATGTCTGCAGCTCAGCCGGCCTCTCTGGCGTTTCTTGGCTCGTCTGAGCGGTTTGATGGTCGTCCGCTGCCTGTTGCTCCAGCTGGGTTAAAATGTCATTAGCGCGGTGCAGGAGCCCGTTTGGCAGTCCTGCTAATTTGGCAACGTGAATCCCATACGATTTGTCAGCCGGTCCTGGTTGAATCTTATGCAGAAAAACTAATTCACCATTGGATTCCGTTGCGCCGACGTGGACATTGCGCAGACGGTTGAGCGATTCATCCAGTGCGGTTAACTCGTGATAGTGGGTTGAAAACAGTGTCTTGGCGCCAATGTTATTGTGCACGTACTCAATAATTGCCTGCGCCAGCGCCATTCCATCATATGTGGCAGTCCCCCGACCAATTTCATCAAACAAAATCAAACTGTTGGGTGTCGCATTTTCAATCGCATCGTTGGCTTCTTTCATTTCCACCATAAAGGTACTTTGGCCGGAAATCAGATCATCGGCTGCACCAATTCTGGTAAAAATCTTATCAAATACCGGCAGCTTCGCCTTCTTGGCTGGTACAAAACAGCCCATTTGATTCATGATGACACATAACGCCATTTGACGCATATAAGTACTTTTCCCAGACATGTTCGGCCCGGTAATCAGTAAAATACTGGTATCTTCTGCCAAATTGACGTCATTTGGAACGTATTGTTGATGTCCCAAAACCTTTTCAACCACTGGATGGCGGCCATCTGTGATATCGACGATATGCTTATTGGTCAAAGTTGGCCGAACAAACCGGTATTCTTCGCTGACTGCAGCAAAACTTTGTAAAACATCGATAGCCGCCACGGCATCAGCTAAATCCTGAATTCGTTTAATCGACTGTTTAATATCATCCCTAATTTTAACGAACAGTTTGTATTCGAGCGTCTTGCTTTGCTCCTGGGCTTCTAGGATCAACGCTTCTTTTTCTTTTAACTCCGGAGTTGAAAAACGTTCTGCGTTCGCCAAGGTTTGCTTTCGCTGATAGCGGTTTGCCGGAATCTTATCCAAATTAACCTTAGTCACTTCGATGTAATAACCAAAAACGTGATTAAAGCCGACCTTTAAATTGTTAATTCCAGTCACCTGGCGCTCTTTGGCTTCCAGTTCAGCCAACCATTTTTGCCCATTGTTTGTGGCATCACGATACTGATCGAGCTGTTGATTATAACCATCCTTGATGACGCCGCCATCAGTGACGGAAATGGGCGGTTCTTCAACGATTGCCGAATCGATTTCTTCCACAATGTCATCCAACGGCACCAAATTTTTGAGCATCTCGTCAAAACTTTTATCGGCAATTTGTTCAAGAATATACTTGATTTTAGGCACTTGTTCCAGCGAGGTCTTCAATTGAATCAAATCCCGCCCGTTAACGCTGCCAAAGGCGATCCGACCCGCTAGGCGTTCCAAATCATAAACCTTGATTAATTCGTCCTGCAGCTGATTACGTTCAAAATAGTGATCGAGCAAAACCCCAACTGCATCATGACGCTGATTAATCATATTGCGATTGACCAACGGCCGTTCAATCCACTGTTTGAGCTTTCGACCCCCCATGGCAGTTTTGGTTTGGTCCAGCAGCCAAAGCAGGGTTCCGGATTTTTTACCGGTCCGAATGTTTCGAATCAACTCCAAATTATATTGAGAGTTGTGATCGAGCTCCAAAAAGTCGGACGGCTCATAAACCACCGCTCGCTTCAAGTGTTGCAGGCTGCGTTTTTGGGTTGCCTGAATATAATCAAGCAGCAGCTTTAAAACTTGTTTCATCAAAGCATCATCGACGTCTTGACTTAGATAACTGACTGAGGCATTCACCGGTAGATCAGACTGGTTGGAAATCAGGATACCCAGTTTTTTGACGGTATCAATGAGCGTTGCCGGCAGATCTTTTTCAACCACAATCTCCTTGGTCTGAAGAGAAACCAGTTCGTTTACAAATTCTGCCTGGGTCGTCAATTTGGCCACTTTGAGTTCACCAGTGGACAAATCGGCGTAAGCAAACGCAAATTCGTTGCTATCGGCATCGTAAACCACCGAGGTTAAGTAATTATTTGATTTGGCATTTTCTGAGCCAACGTCGACCTGAGTCCCAGGTGTCACCAATTGAATCACTTCACGTTTGACCATTCCCTTGGCTAATCTGGGATCTTCCATCTGCTCACAAAGAGCGACTTTATAGCCCTGGTCGACTAAGATATCAATATAATTTTGAGCGGCCTTATGGGGCACACCGCACATTGGAACCGGATTATCCGCATTTCGGCTTCGATTTGTTAACGTTAATTCCAATATTTGTGACCCTTTGATCGCATCTTCGTTAAACATTTCGTAAAAATCACCGAGGCGATAAAAAAGAAACGCATCCGGATACTGATCCTTAATTTTTTGGTACTGCACCATCATTGGAGTTGATTCTGTTTTTGCCAACTGAAAGTCCCCTTAAATTCAAGCTGAATATCGTTTCAGCATATCACGTTTAACTTCGTTTCATTTTAAATTTGATCATCGGTCATCGACACGGTCTCGATATGTGTCGCATGACCAGATTTGTCGTCAATATCAATAAAGCAGCCGGAAATAATTCCCTGCCCGGTTTCAAGGACTTTATAACGTGCCGGCCGCTGATCCAAGAAGCGTTTAATAACACTGTCAGGTTGCATACCCAGCATACCATCTGCCGGACCGGTCATCCCGGCATCAGTCAAAAATGCCGTCTTTCCTTGTAATAATCGTGCATCGTTGGTCTGAACGTGGGTGTGGGTCCCGACAACTGCGGAAACTCGGCCGTCCAGATAACGGGCAATTGCGAGCTTTTCACTGGTGGCTTCGGCATGAAAATCCATAAAAATACAATTGGTTTCTTCACGGATTTGGTCGACCAACTCGTCAGCCAAAGCAAAGGGATCATCTAAAGGATCCATAAATACCCGGCCTTGGAAATTCATGACAGCAAGTTGAACGCCATTGACGTTGACCATTGTATAGCCCTTACCGGGAGTCGTACGCCTTGGATAGTTGTATGGCCGAATTAAACGTTTGGCATCGTCAATAAAGTCCAGAATTTCGTTATTACTCCAAGCATGATTTCCCAAAGTGACAACGTCAACCCCATCACTCATTAACTGTTTATAAATCGACTGGGTAATACCACGACCCATCGAAGTGGCGTTTTCACCATTGACAATCGTCACTTGTGGCCTCACGGTTTGCTTCAACTTTGGTAAATAATGATGGATCATTGAAACACCCTTATCACCAACCACGTCACCAATAAAAAGAATTCGCATTAAAATTTCCTCAATACTTTCTAAATTATATAGAATAATTTTAACATTTATTTATGAAAAGAAAAAAGACCAGAACATCTGATCTTTTATCTTGCGTATTCGACTGAACGAACTTCCCGAATGACAGTCACTTTGATGTGGCCTGGGTACTTCATTTCAGTTTCAATCTTTTGTTTGATTCTGCGGGCGAGCACAATTGCTTGTGTGTCCGTAATATCTTCGGGCTTTGCAATCACTCTGATCTCTCGACCGGCTTGAATTGCGTAGCTCTTTTGAACTTCGTTAAAGCTGTCGGTGATCTTTTCGAGACTATCAAGTCTGTGGACGAAGCTTTCAAGAGATTCACTGTGTGCGCCTGGACGCGAAATCGCAATCTTTTCAGCAACAGCAACCAATTCAGAAATAATTGTCTCTGGAGAATGGCCCTCTTCGTATCCCTTAATCGCATCGATTACGACTGGACTTTCATGATACTTTTTGGCGAAATCAACACCAACTTGAACATGAGATCCCTCAACACCATTATTCGCAGCCTTACCGATATCGTGTAATAATCCTGCGCGTTTAGCTAATGTAACATCCTCACCTAATTCTGATGCAAAAGCACCTGCCAATTTGGCAACCTCAATTGAATGGCTCAGCAAATTCTGACCGTGGTCAATCTTAAAGTTAAGTTGACCAACAAGTTTGATCATATCGGGACTCATCGAATGAATTCCAAGGTCAAACAAGGTCTCTTCACCAATTTCTTGAATCCGCTCATCAAGTTCTTTACGGCTCTTTTCAACCATTTCTTCAATCCGAGCGGGATGAATCCGACCATCTTTGATTAACTTTTCAAGTGTCATTTTCGCAACTTCTCTCCGGATTGGATCAAAGCCGCTCAGCACAACTGCTTGTGGCGTATCATCAATAATTAAATCAATCCCAGTCAGTGTCTCAAAGGTCCGAATATTTCGACCTTCACGACCAATGATCCGACCTTTCATGTCTTCGTTTGGAAGACTGACAACGGAAACAGTTGTTTCAGAAACAACATCCGCTGAACTTTGCTGAATTGCTTCAATGATCAGATTCTTGGCGTTTTCGTCAGCTTCAGTCTGGGCTTGGTAGTAACTTTCTTTTACCATTCGGGCCTTTTCCTCAGCTAACGTTTCACTGGTTTCTTTCAAAATAAGATCACGGGCTTCTTCTTGAGTTAAGGCCGCAACCTTCTCAACTTCCGCCTGACGTTTTTCAATAAGTGAGTTTGCTTCTTCTTGTTGTGTGACTAAATTCTGTTGTTCACGATTAATCTTCTGCTCTTTGCGATTCAACGAGTTCTCTCGACGTTCGAAAGCACTGTCTTTACGGTCTAGAGCCTCTTCTCGCTGCAACAAACGATCCTCTTGTTTTTGAATCTCCGATCGCCGATTCTTCAGTTCCTTCTCAACTGATGAACGGTAGCGGTGGTTCTTCTCCTGTGCCGACAAAGTTGCTTCTTTGACGACCGTCTCAGCCTTCTTCTTAGCGTCTGCTAAGATACCTTTGGCGGAGCCGGTAGCGGAGTCAAGATCTTTTTGATGGATCTTCTTTTGTGCAGACTTTCCGATTACAAAACTAATAATACCAACAAAACCAACAACAATTATAGCGATGATTGCGAGGATTATCCCAGCCATTGTCATGGCCTTTCACCTCCAAATCACCAAAAAATGATTCATTCTAAACCAATTAATAGATGTTATTTGATTATTGACACAATTCTTATTTTAATGTTTGTTACGACTAGTGTCAATCATCTTTGTTGCGTCTTGGAAGATATTTGTATATAGCAATAGAATTAACAAAGGTTTATATGTGTCACAATGTTTCACAAACCCTTACTGTCACATAGAAAATCACAAAAAATAGGCCGCTCAAAATGAGGGCCCATTATTGAAAAATAGTCACATATTTTATTAAATTTGTTATTTGCCAATATCCAAATCGATACTTTCATCAGGATGCTCTTTAGCTTCATCCTTCTTCGTATCGGCATGACTGTCTTTGGAATCCGACTTCTTATCAGCTTTTTTGCCAGTGGCTTTTTTATCGTCGGCACTATCAGTCGAACGTGCGGAATCATCAGGAATATCATAAGCGTCACGAACTTTTTTCATAACCTCATCGTACATATCTTGATGTTCTTCCAAATAGGTCTTGGCGTTTTCACGTCCCTGACCAATTCGTTCGTCACCGTATGAGTACCATGAACCGGACTTGTTGATAATATCCTTTTCAACGGCCATATCAACCAACTCACCGGATTGGGAAATTCCCTTACCATACATTACGTCAACTTCGGCACGCTTGAATGGTGGCGCAACCTTGTTCTTGACAACCTTGATCCGAACCCGGTTACCAATAATGTTCGTCCCATCCTTGATCTGTTCGGCACGACGAATTTCAAGCCGAATAGTCGCGTAAAATTTCAGCGCCCGGCCACCAGGAGTGGTCTCTGGGTTTCCAAACATAACACCGACTTTTTCACGGATTTGGTTGATGAAGATCGCAATCGTTTTTGTCTTACTAATTGTTCCGGAAAGTTTCCGAAGAGCTTGTGACATCAAACGCGCTTGCAAACCAACGTGAGCATCCCCCATTTCCCCTTCAATTTCGGCACGGGGAACCAGTGCAGCAACTGAATCAATGACGACGATATCGATCGCACCACTGGTTACCAAGGCGTCGGTAATCTGGAGTCCCTGCTCACCCGTATCAGGTTGTGACAGGAGCAAATCATCGATGTTAACACCTAAATGAGTCGCATAAACTGGATCCAACGCATTTTCAGCATCAATGTAGGCTGCTGTTCCGCCACGCTTTTGGACTTCAGCCACAGCGTGTAAAGCAACGGTTGTTTTACCTGAACTTTCAGGCCCATAAATTTCAACAATTCGTCCCCGTGGGTAGCCACCCACGCCCAACGCATCATCCAGGGCAAGTGAACCGGATGGAATGGTCGAGATTTGGGTATCAGCCTTATCCCCCATTCGCATGATCGATCCCTTACCGAATTCTTTTTCAATATTTTTTAAGGCTTTGTCTAAAGCTACTTTTCTTTGGTCAGCCATTAAATTCCTCCCACTATCCTAAACGGAAAAGTTTACCAATTAACTATACTAATGATTTTCAAAAAAAGCAATCAAAATGCGAACAAAAGTTCGATCATTTATGAATTATCTCAATTGCCATCTTCAATCCCGCGTCAACTGCAGCTTTTCGAATACCATTTCGATCACCTTTAAACAAATACTTTTTAGCATATGTTTGTTGGGTGCCATAGGCGATGCCAATCCAGACGGTTCCTGCAGGATTGCCTTCAAGCGTATCTGGTCCAGCTGACCCCGTAAACGAAACCGCTAAGTCCTTGTCCATGATACTGCGCGCCTGATTGGCCATCCAAATTGCAGTCGGCTCACTGACAACGCCATTTTCATCAATGACTTCGCTTGGAATGTGTAAAAGTTGCTCTTTAACCCGGTTGGAATAGGTCACAAAGCCACCTTCAAAAACTTCGGAGACACCGGCAACGTTTCCCAGTGTACTTTGAAATTCTCCAGCGGTAATGCTTTCAGCTGCAGTAATCGTAATATGACGAGATAAAAGTTCATGAACTAATTCTTGTTCTAAAGTCATTTGAATTGCCCCTTCTAAGAAATAGATACGAAATTAAGCTGAGTTTGCTTTTTTTGAGATGATTTTTAGCGCAAACAAGGCCGAGCCAAAAGTTGTTACTCTTGTCTCAGCCTCGTTTTCCCGTGATTCGATATGATTTGGTTCAAACGTGCATCTAAATTCTGGGATCAAAATGTCTTTCGTCCCACAGTTATTAAACGCTTAAAATGAATCCGAAAAAACGGATCTGTTTTGAACAAAGTAATCAACACCCGAATAAATCGTGAAGAATAAGCAAATATATAACAAAATGAGTCCCATTGGAACGTTAATCGCGGCGAATAAAACGTTATTCAGGAATAACAAAATAATCGCCAACATTTGGGTGGTGGTCTTAATTTTGCCTGGCCAAGCCGCGGCAATTACCTGACCTTCGTTTTCAACGATGATTAACCGAAGACCAGTCACAGCCAATTCGCGGCAAACGATAATTGCAGCGACCCAGGCAGGAACGTCCCCTAACCCAACGAGGAAAAGAAACGCCGTCATGACCAACATCTTGTCAGCCAATGGATCGGCAAACTTGCCAAAGTTGGTCACCAAATGATTGCGGCGGGCGATTTGCCCATCCAAAAAATCAGTCAACGAAGCAACAATAAAAATAATCGTTGCAACCAGTCGCGTCACGCTGATAGAAGTTCCCGCAATAACGACACTGCCTGAAAATATCGGTGCTGCTAAGATTAAAATGAAGAACGGAATCAAAATGATTCGAAACATTGTAAGCTTATTTGGTAAATTCATGCTTAACCCCCAACTGATTAGTAGCCATTAGTCGAACCTGTGGTACTACCGGTTGTTCCGGTGCCGCTCGTCGTCCCAGTGGTTCCTGTTGTCGAAGACGTCCCAGTCGTTGAGCCTGTGCCGGTCGTACCCGTGGTAGTCCCAGTCGTTGAACTCGATGACGTGGAGCTGGAATTCGTGGTTGCAGACGAACCGGATTTACCAAACTGCAATGTGATAACCCGTACTTGAGCAGAGCCACCGTTAAGTGGGGCTGCTAATTTTAATTTCTTACCGCCAACGGTAATTTCCGTGGCTTCAGCATTGCCGGTATTGATCGTCACAGTATTTGTCGTGCTAGGCAATGAAATGGTATGTGAATTACCACCAGTTAGTGATGCTTGCCATACCGCAGTCCCGTCAGTTGAAACCGAGGTCCAAGCGCTGCTCGTTCCAGTAGCTGAAATCTTCAATGGTGTCTTGCCGGATGTCCCGCTAACCTGATAAGTGATGTTGCTGCCTGAAGCAGTGAGTTTCTTAAAAGCAATGGTCTTCGTCTTTTTAGGAGACTTGGCTTTCTTGGCACTGGATGCTTTGGAGCTTGACGACTTATCACTTGAAACCGATACCTTGCTGGTTTCAATTTGCGTTTTAGCCGTGTTGCGGGTGCTCTTAGCTGCTGCCACCCAAATCACGATCAAGATGACCAAGACCACGACTGAAACTGAGATAATTGGAATATACCGACGCAGCTTATCGTTACGTTCCTCCACTTTCCGTTGAGCAGAACGGGTTTCCGGATTGTCACTGTTGACCCGATCAACGTACTCTGGATCTTCGGTATCCGGCAGCTTTGTTTCAAATTGGCTTAGCAGTTCAGTCCCATCAAGGCCAACGGAGTCCGCATACTGCTTCACAAAAGCCCGAACGTAGAATTCACCCGGTAATGCATCAAAATCATTGTCCTCAATTGCGATTAAATAGCGCTTTTGAATCTTGGTATTTTTTTGCAGGTCATCGAGGGTATAGCCCTTGGCAACACGTGCATCATGTAATTTTTGTCCAATTGTTAAATTATCTTTTTCGTCGCTCATACTCATTCTCCATTGAATTTTTTGATTTCCATTTAAAGTATATCATATGCTCATCAACTAATATTTTAAGTAAATGATAAAGTAACCATTAAAAATTCCAGTTGGTCATTAATGGTCCTGGATAATGCCGGCCTGCATCACGACCTGTTTTAAAAAGTCGCTGCTAATTGCCTGGACATCCGCCAAAGTTAAAGATTTTAAAATCTCAACCTCATCATATATTGTAACAGGTTCGCCGATGAAGCCGTCAAATTGACCGCTAATCGCTTCCTCGGAATCCATCATTTCGACATAATTACCAAATAATTCGTTCTTTTGTAATTGAAATTCGGCTGTCCTTGATGGCAATGCCTCAGGAATTTTTTTGATGATTGCTTTAAGGCGATCAATCAAGATCGTCGGTTCGCTGGTGTCACAACTAATGACCGCAAAATGAAAGCCCCGTTCGTTTTCAAATTCCCATGAAAACGAGTCATCAATAATTTCATCATGATACAGTTTATCATATTCAACTGAGTTTTCACTCAAAAACAGGTCAAACATCACGGATAAGGCGATTTCGTACTTCAATCCCGCCCGCCCGGTTGGAACCGGATCGGTGCCGCGCAGTCCGAGTGTCACTTTAGGTCTTGCAACATTCATTTGTCGATGATGAATTGTCGGTTGATCCTGACGCTCAAAATTTTCGAGTCGCTGAAGAGAAATTGGCTCCGGCGAGGGTTTATCCGCCTGGTTGGCCTCAATCCAGCCGAGTGTTTCTTGTGGGTCAAGCTTACCCGTGATAAATAACGTCATATTTTCTGGACGATAGAAGGTCTTGTAAGCAAGTTCAACATCGGCAAGCGTAATGCTGCCGACTGTTTGAACCGTCCCCGCAATGTCGTTTGCCAACACTGAGTCTGGATAAAGGCTGGCAATCGTTTCGAAATACGCCTGATTATCCGGATCATTTTGATACATATTAATTTCCTGGTCGATAATCCCCTTTTCCCGTTCAACCTTGGCCGCGGTAAAATAAGGAATTTGAACAAAATTTAACAAGATGTCCAGATTTTCTTTGACCGATTCTGCCGTTGAAAACAAGTAGTTGGTCTTGGTAAAGCTGGTAAAGGCATTCGAGCGGGCTCCGGTTTTGTTAAACAATTCAAAGACGTCGTAATCTTTTTTGTCGAACATCTTGTGCTCCAAAAAATGGGCGATTCCTGCTGGTTGAACAACTTTTTGACCGTTCAAGATAAACTGACTGTCGATGGATCCATAGTTTACGCCCAATACAGCGGTTGTTTTATTAAATCCCTTTTTGGGCTGCATGTAAACAGTCAGTCCGTTTGATAATTTGGATACAAATAACCGTTCGTTATAATTTGGATAATCAATGATTTCCATCAGACTGCCCTCCACTGTTGAGTTGATAAATCGCCCGCAACCGTAATTGTTTGGCAACTTGAGAAATTTGGTCACGGTTAACGCCTTGAATTTGGGCTTCCCATTGTTCGTCAGATAAGTCAGACTGCATAATCTGCTGCACGTACCGCGCTTCAATTAAGGCGCCCAAATGGTCGGCTTCGGAGCGGTGTTGGTTAATCATGGCCTCCTTCACCCCATCCAGGAGTGCATCTGAAAAGTTTCCGGCGGAAAGCTGCTCGAGTTGTTGATTGACCATCGAAATGACTTCCTGTTCGTTTTGATAATCAATGCCAGCCTGAACCGAATCCATTCCAACCAACGAGTTGTAACTGCTGTGAATGTCGTAGGCCAAACTTCGCTTTTCTCGAACGTTGGCAAATAGCAGCGACTGACTGGACCCACCAAACAATTGATTAAAAATCACCGCCGCAAAATATAAGCCATCCCCGAAATAAATCGGCAATTCATAAGCCATACTCAAAACAGACTGTGAGCCTTCAATAAACTTGGTGTCTTCTTGAACCTGATCGATCGGTTTAGGAATCACCCGTAACTCATAAGGTGCTTGGGCCCGATCACTAAACGAGTCAAAGTCCTTAAAGCCGTCAATGACCGCTTGCTCAGACAAATCACCGGCGACTAAAATCGTGACCTTAGCGCTCGCCAGCACCGATTTGTAAAAATCATAAAGCGATTTGGCTGTAATTTGGGCCATTTCAGCTTTATTGCCCATTAAAAAGTGCCCGTGATCTGGGTCGTTTGGATAATACAAGCGTTGAAGTTCCAAGGTCGAGAAAAATTCCTTGTTATCTGCAATTGAATCCAAATAATTTAACACGTTTTTTTGATGAATTTCAAAATAAGCGTCGTTGAAGTGATCGCCGTCAATAAAGGGATTCTCAATCATTTCACGAAGAAACGCCAAAATTTGTGGCGTTAAAACTTCGCCTTCCGGTAGATACTTATCATTTGGAAAGGTGATTGAAACTTGAAGTGTGTGTTGGTTACCGTACCTCAAGACGGTTACCCCAAAGCTTGCACCATACAATTTGGATAATTGGCGAGACACCAATAATTCGCTGTCATACTGTGCCGAACAATTTTCCAATAGTTCCGCCAATAAGGCCAGCTTGGCATAATTTTCATGATGAGCGGGAAATGTAAAATTCATCACGATTTTGCTATTTTTAAATTTTGTTGTTGGGATCGTCGTTAAATGGACGTCCTTTGCAATTTCGAATTCCACTGAGTATCCTCCTCAATTAGTCACAAATTTCATATTAAGATAAATTTATTAAAATCTCAATATAAATCGGCAAACGTTACCAAAAATAGATAATTATTGCAAAATTGAGCGGCGATAAAAACGGATTGATCGCAAAATTTAAGCCCAGTAGTCGATTATTCCAAGTTGTGGAATGATTGATCACTGGACTTAAATGGCTGGAATCAGCCAACTGCTTTACATTTTAGCTGGATAATATGGACCTCTCATGAAGCAGTCGAGTTGAAAGCTAACCGTTAGCGGTCCACACTCACATAGCTTGATTATTTCTGAACGTTCTTCATCAGTGGACTATCACGATCGGTTCCAAACCACTTCATGTTAATCTTGTGCAATTCCCCATTTTTGGCTAATCGGTTCAAGCCGGCATCAATTTTTTGCTTCAAAACCGTATCGCCCTTTCTCATCCCAACGCCATACTGTTCCTTTGGAAATTCACTTGGGATAGACGTAAAGCTGGATTCGTTTTTCTGATGTTCCAGATAATAGCCTGCATAAATGCTATCGATCAGCAATCCCTGAATCCGGTTGGCATTCAAGTCGATAAACGCGTCTGTAAACGTGTCATATAAAATTGGCTCATGGCCCTTAATCCGATCCTTCAATAATTTGGGTTGGTTATCGATGTCCATCGCCCCGGCCGATCCGCTTTGAACTCCGGCCACTTTGCCTTTCATGTCGGCAAAATTCTTAATGTGTTGATTTTTCTTGGTAACTAAGACCTGATCATTAATCAAGTAAGGCTCACTAAAGGTAATCTTCTTTGCCCGTTGCGGATTAATCGAAAATCCGTTCCAGATAAGATCAATGGTCCCGTTACGTAATTCAGTCACGTTCATTGACCAATCAATTGGCTGAAAATCGACCTTGATCCCATACTGTTTGAACACGGCCTTGGCAAGATCAACGTCATAGCCGACAATTTTGCCACTCTTGGTTTGGAATCCCATGGGGACAAAACTATCATCCAAGCCGACAACAATTTTCTTTTGCTTGGAAACCGTTGCCCAGGTGTCTGGATCTTCTTGAGATCCCTGCCGGTTAACGTACCGAACACCGCAGCCTGAAAGGCCAATCGCAATCAGCAGAAAGCTGGTAAGTAATAAAAGTCGTTTCATTGATTTTAACATCCTACCCCTCCTACTGAATTTGTTTAACCTGTTGAATCTCGTCGGCAACGTTCTTGGCAAAATCCATATCATGAGTGACGACGATTTGGGTCATTTCCTGTTTTTTGAGATCCAAAATAATTTGGGCAACTTCGTCTCTTAACGCAGGATCCAAAGCTGAAGTCGGTTCATCATAGCAGAGAATCTTGGGCCGCATGGCTAACGCACGAACAATGGCTACCCGTTGCTTTTGCCCTCCTGACAGCTGATAGGGATAAAGATTTTCTTTTCCTTCAAGTCCCAACCGGCTTAAAAGCTCACGGGCATACTTTTTAACGTCATCCATTGGTTCTTTTTTAACCATCGTCGGCGCCAATGTAATATTGCCAAGGACCGTTAAGTTAGGAAATAGTTGGTAATCCTGAAAGACAACGCCGATGATTGTATCCTTTTGAGTGGTATTGGCCGGATCAAATTGACTCCCATTCCAATAAAATTCTCCGGAGTCGACGGACTCTAATCCCGTAATACAGCGCAATAAGGTTGTTTTACCGGCACCGGACGGACCGACAATCGCCATGATTTCGTTATCTTTGACGGTCATCGAAAGGTCATCAATAATTGTTCGACTGCCAAAGCGTTTTGTTAAATCTTTAATCTCTAACATATGAATTCCCTCCTATCGCCAAACATTTTCACGTTTTTCAATGAGTTTCAAGACAATCGTGCAAACCGCGGTCAAGGCGAGGTAAATAATCCCGACTAAGATGAGCGGCAGCAAAGTGACATCCCGGGCAGTCGCAACGTTTCCGGCTCGCAGTAAGTCGCCCAAGCCAATGACATAGACCAATGAAGAGTCCTTGACCAAGTTGATGACTTCGTTTCCAATTGAAGGCAACACAATTTTGAAAACCTGTGGAATGACAATCTTTCGAATAGTTTGGCCATAACTTAAACGCAACACTTTGGCGCTCTCAAACTGGCCCTTTGGAACTGACTGGAAACCACCACGGAAAATTTCACCGAAGTAGGCGGTATAGTTCAAAATAAAGGCAAACATCGCAGCGTCATATCGTTGAAAGACAATGTGAATAATTGGTAATCCGTAAAACACAAAAATTAATTGCAGTAACAGTGGCGTTCCCCGCATGATCCAGACGTAAAAGTTCAAAAGCCAGGTTAATGGTTTGAAGCGCTGAATCAGTCCCAAACCAACCAAGGCGCCCAACGGAATTGAGCAAATTAACGTCCAAAAGAAAATTGATAACGTCATTTTGGTTCCAGATAATAAAGCTGGTAAAATTTCTTGAATATATTGAATCATTTGACATCCCTCCATAAAAAAATCCCCCTGAGTATCAAGACTCAAGAGGACGATGGCTTTCGCGGTTCCACCTCAATTTGCAACAAGTTCACACCTGCTGCCTCATGAAGTTTAGTCAATCCGGTAAACAAAAAAATCCTCTTAAGCCATCAATGACTTAAGAGGACGATTTTATCGCGGTTCCACCTCAGATTTGCCCTTCACTCATGTGAAAGGCCTCTACGAGTTTAATACTAAACTTCAGCAATAACGTGCTCACCGCTTTTTCCTACTCTGTTCAGAAAAATGACTCCCAGATGTGACGACCAACAACTGAATACCCAACTTCCACCGTGATGAGCTCTCTGAAATTCAAATTGAAGACCGGTTCTGATCACCGTCTTTAAAATATCTTTAATTAAGTTAAATTCATCATAATCGTAATCGGAGAATCCGTCAAGCCTTTTTATCCCTTATGAAACCAATGAGATACTTTTTGCCAGAATGATGGTTGTTGCTCATCTTTCATTTCCATCAACGGAACCGACTCGCCAACCAGACGGCGGGCAATATCACGATAACCTTGTCCCGCTGGATTTTCAGCTTGCAATACTACCGGCTCACCATTATTTGAAGTGGTGATAACAGCATCATCGTCAAAAACGATCCCTAGTAATTCAACACCCAAATGATGTGTGATTTCATCAACGTCCATCACCGAACCATCCTTCATCATGTGCTGACGAATCCGGTTAATAATCAAATGAGGTTGTTCCTGCAGTGGATGCTGTTCAAGCAAGCCAACGACGCGATCAGCATCACGCACGGCTGAAATTTCGGGTGTGGTGACAATAATGGCACTATCGGCACCCGCAATTGCATTCATAAAGCCTTGTTCAATACCAGCTGGACAGTCAATTAAGACAAAGTCAAAATCAGGCTTTAATTCATCAACAATTTCTTTGACTTGATTTTGATTCAAAGCTGTTTTGTCAGTATTTTGTGCAGCAGGCAGTAGATAGAGCAAATCATCAAACCGTTTGTCTTTGACCAGGGCCTGGCTCAATTTTGCCCGACCACTGGCAACGTCAACGATGTCATACATGATCCGGTTATCGAGTCCTAAGACAACGTCCAAGTTCCGCAAACCGATATCAAGGTCCATCAAACAAACTTTCTTACCAAGCATTGCCAGTGCGGTCCCAATATTTGCGGATGAAGTTGTTTTTCCAACCCCACCTTTACCTGAAGTTATAACGTAAGACTTACCCATTGATGACTCCTCCTATCTGATTGTAAAACTTGGGGTTGATCTGCTTTAAATCCTCAACTCGACCGTAATCCAAGACATGCAAGTCGTTGACGTAAACAACGGTGCGGCTATCCATTTGATGCTTAGAATCAGCTAAAATTTCAAATTGTTCACCAATTCGAACTTGTTGCGCACTATGTACATCCCCAATAATCATCTTATCTTCAAAATCAGGTGCACCGGCTTGGATAATCCCTTCAACATTTCCAAGAACGAAAATATTGCCAGTAACCAGTAATTTCCCGCCTTCGTGGACGGTCCCCAAGAAGAGAACGTCGCCTTCAATATGGACTTCTTGTCCATTTCGAATGACGCGATCCACAATATGGACACTTGACTGTTCCAAGATTCGATTGGATTCAGCCTTTGTAATCACGTCGGCAGTAATTTTATGAACAGAAAAAAGCTCGTAGTCCGAAAAAATTTTTTCGATTTCAGAACGGTCTTCTGCCGGCCATAATCGCATTCCCGTATAAATATCAAACGCAATGGTTTGCGGATCGGTTGAAGCGGTCTGCGTTTTTAAATTATCCAACAGCTTGCGAAGTGATGAATAAATATCTTGAACATTGGCATTTTCATCCAAAATAATTTCATAACCATCTTTGGTTCCTTTTAAAACGGCTGCGTCTTGCATCGTCTACTCCCCTTCTTATTGCCTATGAGTCCTATACAGCGTCTCAACCGGAAAGTAAGCAATTGCAAGCAAAACAAGATTGAGTGCCAGTGTAGGGGCTAATGTGTTAACAAGAAATTGGGCAACTGATGAATTTGTCTCCCCAATAAACGCATTTGCAACGTATCCTAGGCTAACTAAAACTGTAATTCCTAAAAAATACACCAAAAAACCACTCATGAAATTTGGTGGCAAAATTTGGTATACCGTTTGGCACAAATAAACAACCAGTGGAAAAATGAACACATAAACACCTAATAATCCCGTATAGTACATATCGAAAATAAAGCCGACAACGGCTGCCCAAACGTATAGGTGAAGCTTCTTGGAATTACCGAAGAAGGCTGCCAAAATCAGCCAGAGAACCGTTAAATACGGCACCATGGAATTTGGGTATTTATAAAGTGTCCCAGACATCGTCTGACTGAGGGAACCATCAAGAAAGAACGCAATAAATTGACCAATCACAAAGTAAATTGCAATAGGAACTTTTCGTTTCACTTAATTGTCCCTCCTATCAATTCCGAACTGCTATTGAGACGACTTCAATGTCGTTCAAATTAGCAGCAGGCTTTATATAAACTTTTTTAGCAAGACCGTAATCGTCTTCAGTGACCTTCGAAACTGTCCCAACGTAAATTCCCTTCGGAATCACACCGCCAAGACCACTAGTCGTCACCCGGTTACCAACCGAAAGCTTGGCTTTAGACGTAATATTTCCCATAATGATGCGGTTGGCAGACGAATCATACGATGTGATGATCCCGTTGACAACCTTGGAATTATCTCCCAAAACTTGAATCGCAAATCGGTTGGAGTTTTCTGCGGTATTTGAAATCAAGACAACCTTACTGTTGGTCTTGTTCACTTCAGCAACCGTTCCAATCAAGCCGGGTCCCGCAATTACCGGCATATCCTTCTTAACACCGGCAGCCTGACCCTTGTTTACAATGATCTGGCTAGCCCATGAAGAAGGTGTCCGGGTAATAACAGCAGCATTAATTTTTTCATACCCGGTCAGCGTACTGCCAACATTTAATTGACGCTTTAACTGTTTGTTCTCTCGTTCCAAAACTTGATCTTTTACCTGAGTTTGTGTCAGTTGGTCAACTTTGGATTTGAGTCGTTCATTTTCCTGGTAGGTGTTCAAAAGATTCTTAGTCGAAACAAACCCGTGATGAATGCCATTCATTGGTGCCGCAATGATTCGATCCCCAAAGCCAACAATGTCATTTCCAAACTGTTGAATAAGCGGTGGGGTGCTGCGCTTGTCTCTGATGGCAACCGATAGGGACATCAAACCAAAACTAACGATCAAACATACGACGACAATTACAAGCTTTCGACTGGAGAAAAATTTTTGCATAATTGCCTCCATTCGTTATTTAATAATTAACACTGAACTGGTTAATTATTGCTTTTTCTTCATTACATTAATGCTCTTTAATGATTCTCCAGTACCAATCGCAACACAATCAAGTGGGTCGGATGCAATGGAAACGGGAACTTGAGTCGCATCTGCAATCACATCGGTAATGTTTCTGAGCAACGCACCACCACCAGTTAAAACGATGCCATGGTCAATAACGTCAGCTGCAATTTCAGGTGACGTTTCTTCAAGCGTTTCCTTGATTGTGGCAATAATCGCCATAACAGACTCGTTAATTGCTTTGTTGACGTCAACACCGCTAATTTCAACAGTTGTTGGCAGTCCGGTAACTAAGTCGCGACCACGAACGGGAACTGATTTGATTTCTTTAGCTGCTTTTTCAGACGCAGAACCAATATCAATTTTGAGCTGCTCGGAAGTCCGTTCACCAATTAATAAATTGTATTTTTGACGGACGTACTGTGCAATTGCTTCATTGAGCTTATCGCCAGCCATTCGAACTGAACGGCTGGAAACAATCCCGCCCAAAGAAATGGTGGCAACGTCTGTGGTCCCACCACCAATATCAACCACCATGCTACCGGTTGGATCCATGACTGGAAGACCGGCACCGATTGCAGCTGCAAATGGTTCTTCAATGACGTACGCATCTCTGGCACCAGCAACTCTGGTGGCATCGATAACCGCCCGTTTTTCAACGGCTGTAATCCCTGTTGGTACACAAACCATGACGTAAGGCTTACCAGACGAATGTCCCAATGCCTTTTGAATGAAATACTTCATCATGGCAACAGTCGTATCATAATCGGCAATCACGCCGTCTTTCATTGGCCTAACCGCTTGAATACTTGCGGGAGTTCGGCCGATCATTGCGCGGGCCTCAGACCCAACAGCAATGACCTCGCCACTTTTCGTACTCTTAGCAACCACTGACGGTTCACGAAGGACAATTCCTTTGCCCTCAACGTAAACGATCGTATTAGCGGTTCCAAGATCAATTCCTATGTTTTTTTCCCCTAATCCAAACACGTTATCCATCCCTTCGTTGTCGATCAACTTAATTTAGTTCGATTTTTTATAGATTAATTTATTATTGTTTAACGAAACAAGTATATCATAACGCGTCCAAAAATAAATAAAATCAAGTGAATCGTGGACTGATTTAATAGATTATTTGAAAATTCGCGGGTTATCCTTTAAATATTGCCGAACGTCTGAGATAAAGTATAACGAGCCCGTAATCAATAACATATCCTCCGGCGCCAATTGCCCGGCCAAAGTTGAAATGGCTTCGTGCCAATCGTCAATAATCAGTGCTTGGTCGCCCACCGTTTCCAACTGGTGTTCGAGCTTTTTGGGGTCGGCGGCACTGCGCTTGCCGGGTCCCGAAAACTGAGTTAAATAAACCGTCGCGTTTGGAATCGTATCCATCTTTTCGACCATTTTATCCGCTTGTTTATCTGCCAAAATCCCCATCAAAATGGTGATGTGGCCGGACGAAAAATCGGTTTCCAGCAATTTAACAATCTGGTCAACCGCCGACGTGTTATGGGCCCCGTCAAGGACGACGGTCGGATTGGTAGAAACCCGTTCGAAGCGACCAGCCCATTGGGTTGCAGCAACCCCTTTTTCAACCGATTCTGTGGCTGCTGCAGCGCTTTGAAGTTGCTGATAGACCAAGTATGCCTCAATTGCCAAAGCAGCGTTGTGCGTTTGATAATCGCCCAATAAACCGGTGTGCAATTGGTCGAAGTGATGGGCCCCCGATTTGAAATCAAATGACTGTTGCCAACTTGATTCGCCTAAATCAGTGACCGTGAAATCACTTCCTAAAATCTGAATCGGACTGCCCTTTTTCTGGGCGGTTTTTTGGATAACTTTTAGGGATTCCTGATCCACTCCGCCAACGACGACCGGCACTCCGGATTTGATAATACCAGCTTTTTGAGCGGCAATTTTCGGTAACGTGTCACCTAGAATATGCATGTGGTCCCAGCCGATTGAAGTGATCACTGACACTTTGGGGACAATCACGTTGGTCGAATCAAATAAGCCACCCAATCCCACTTCAATCAGAACAATGTCGGCGTGGCCCTCGGCAAAATAAGTGAACATCATCGCCGTTACAATCTCAAATTCGGTCGGCCCACCCTCGGGCAACTCGTCATCCAACTTTTTGACGATGGGATAGACCGTTTGTGCCAACCGCAGAATTTCACTGTCTGAAATTGGCACACCGTTAACGCTGATCCGTTCGTTGAATTTCATTAGAAACGGTGAGGTAAAGCTGCCAACCGTTTTTCCATCTTCTTGAAAAATATTTCGTAAAAATGCCAGCGTTGATCCCTTGCCATTTGTGCCGGCAATGTGAATCGCGTTGATCCGTTTGTCGGGCGCTCCCAGTTCATCCAAAAATCGGCGCATTCGCTTCAGCGTCGGGATCTTCTTGAATTTAGTTCGCCCATGAATGAACGCCAGTGCCTCTTGATACGAGTTAATCATGTTTTCTCCTTAAAAAAACGTGGGTCAAACACGGTTACTATTACCGGGAGGACCCGGTAAACCGTATTTTTCCCCACGTCTTATCAAAATTTAACGATCTTCCTCAACAACTATTTTACATCTCACTACTAATTTGTTGCAAACGTTCCTTAGCCGCATCCAACTTGGACTGATAATCGGCTTGCTTCTTCTTTTCTTCGTCAACAACCGCATCCGGTGCGTTTTCGACAAAGCGCTTATTGGCCAACTTCCTTTCAGAACGGGCAACCTCGGATTCGAATTTATCAACATCTTTTTGAACCCGTGCTTGCTCATCTTTGAGATCAACCAGCTCAGCTAACGGTACAAAGACCGTTGCATCAGTAATCACGGCTGACATCGACAGCTTCGGTGCTTGGATGTCACTACCAATCTGAAGTTCCTTGGTGTGGCAGAAGCGATCAATGTAGTCACGGTTTGATTCAAAGATTTCTTTTAAGGTACTGTTATCCGTTTGAATCAACATGTCAATTGGTGATGATAACGGTGCGTTGGCCTCGTTTCGAATATTACGAACGGCCGTGATCAGATCAATCAGTGACTGCATCTGATGCTCAGCAGTGCCGTCATTAAATTCAGGATGGTCAACCGGATACTCAGCGGTTACCAATGATTTGCCAACGTGTGGCATCATTTGCCAGATATACTCCGTCACAAACGGCATGATTGGCTGCAACAACCGTAATGTCTGGTCAAGAACATAAGCCAAGATATTCTGGGTGTTTTTCTTGAGCTTTTCATCGTCGCTGTTAAGTGCTTCTTTACTCATTTCAATGTACCAATCACAGAAATCGTTCCAAATGAAATCGTAAAGATAACGATCAGCTTCACCGAAGTTGTATTTCTCAAACAACTCAGAAACATGGTTAACCGTTGCGTTCAAACGGCTTAAAATCCATTTATCAGATAGTTGCCATTCCGATTTGTCCGGAAGCTCCGGTTTGTCGATACCATCCAGGTTCATGATAACGTACCGGCTGGCATTCCAAATCTTGTTAATGAAGTTCCAGGCGGAATCCATCTTGTCGTAACTGAATTTCAAATCCTGACCAGGGGTACCACCAATTGACAGGAACCAACGCAATGCATCCGCCCCATACTTATCGATGACATCCATTGGATCAATCCCATTTCCAAGTGACTTGGACATCTTACGGCCCTGTGAATCTCGAATCAGGCCGTGAAGTAAAACGTCCTTAAATGGTCGTTCGTGGGTAAATTCAAGGCTTTGGAAAATCATCCGGGAAACCCAGAAGAAAATGATATCATATCCGGTTACCAACGTGTCGGTTGGGAAATAACGCTTCATGTCGTCAGTATCGTCTGGCCAACCCATGGTTGAAAACGGCCAGAGTGCAGATGAGAACCAGGTATCCAAAACATCCGGATCCTGTTCCCAGTTTTCTGCGTCCTTTGGCGCTTCCATGCCAACGTATGTTTCACCAGTCTGCTTGTTGTACCAGGCTGGAATCTGATGTCCCCACCAAAGCTGACGAGAAATAACCCAATCATGCACGTTTTCCATCCACTGGGTGAAAGTGCCTTCAAATCGTTCAGGAAAGAAGCTGACCTTATCGTCAGTTGATTGATTTTGAATGGCTTGTTCTGCCAGTGGCTTCATTTTAACAAACCACTGAGTTGATAAACGGGCTTCGACTTGAACCCCGGTTCGTTCTGAATGACCAACTGAATGGACGATTGGATCAATTGAAAGCATCAGGCCTTCGTCTTCAAGATCCTTAACCATTGCTTTTCGGGCTTCAAAACGATCCATGCCTTTATACTTTCCGGCATTTTCGTTCATTGACGCGTCTTCGTTCATCGTATTAATCCGCTTTAGATTATGACGATTACCGACCTTAAAGTCATTAGGGTCATGGGCAGGCGTAATTTTAACCATTCCAGTTCCAAACTCAGGGTCAACGTATTGATCGGCAATGATTGGCACTTCACGGTTAATTAACGGCACCAAAACCTTTTTGCCGACCAGTTCTTTATAACGTTCATCAGAAGGGTTAACCGCAACCGCAGTATCACCCATCATGGTTTCAGGACGGGTGGTTGCGATTTCAATGTAATCCTTGCCGTTAAATGTCGTGCCATCCGTAAATGGATACTTAACGTGGTAAAAGGCACCCTTGTCATCCTTATGAATAACCTCAATATCAGACAAAGCAGTCCGAGCCTGTGGGTCCCAGTTAATAATATATTCGCCCCGATAAATCAGGCCCTTGTTATAAAGGGAAACGAAGACCTTGCGAACGGCCTTTGACAAGCCTTCGTCAAGGGTAAAGCGTTCGCGTTCATAGTCCAGTGAAAGCCCTAATTTGGCCCACTGTTCCTTGATGGTCCGGGCAAAATCGTCTTTCCATTCCCATACCTTATCGATAAACTTTTCACGGCCCAGGTCATAACGAGAGATGCCTTGTTTGCGAAGCTTGGCCTCAACTTTTGCTTGCGTTGCAATCCCCGCATGGTCCATTCCTGGCAGCCAAAGGGTATCATAACCCTGCATCCGCTTGCGGCGAATAATCATATCTTGCAGTGTGGTATCCCAGGCGTGGCCCAAGTGGAGCTTTCCAGTAACATTTGGTGGCGGTAAAACGATTGAAAATGGTTTTGCTTTCTTATCCCCACTTGGTTCAAATACCCCTTCTTCAAGCCATTCATTATATCTTCCCTTTTCCACGGAAGTTGGATCATATTTCGTTGACATTTCTTGCTTCTTGTCTGACATGACGTCGCCCCTTTCAAATCCGATCTCAATTTTATTTTATGTAACAAAAAAACACTCCATCCAAACATTAGGACGAAGTGCTCGCGGTACCACCTAAATTGGGCTGTAAAGCCCCACTTAACTATCATTGTAACGGGCTGATAATCCCGTCCCGCTCTCAAAATTCGAGCGGGCAGCTCACAAGTTACTTTCACACAACAATCGGTAAAAATCTCCCAGCAATGATTTTCTTTCTGAAACCGGATCGTTGGCTACTCTCTTGCTCAACACTTTAATTTAATTTTAATCTTAACCAACTTTTGACTAATCGTCAACACGCTTGGCAACTTTTTTCAACGCATTTAACACATCGTCATAGTCCGGCTCATTGGTAATTTCAGGAACAATCTGACGATAGATAATCTTGCCGGTTGCATCAACAATGTAAATTGTCCGCGCCAAAGCACCGAAGTTTGGTAAATAAAGCTTCATTGCATAACCTAATGAAAGGTTTTCATCGGACAACATTTTTAAATTGGCGACGCCTTGTGCAGCACACCAATTTTTTTGTTGTTCAACCGTGTTATTGGAAACGGTCAAAAATTGAACATCGGGAAACTTATCAGCTTCCTGATTGAATTTTCGAGTTTCCACAGAGCAGACCGGTGTATCAATATCGGGAACCGTTGAAAGCAACGTGATTCTGCCAATAATATCAGCAGTCTTAACTTTGTTTCCGTCAGCGTCCTCAAGCTTAAACTTTGGCAGGGTTTCACCAACTTCTGGTGGATTGCCAAACATACTTTCTTCTTTACCATTGATCGTGATTTCCATAAAAGCACTCCCTTGGTCAATTAACTAACGTTATACATAATGTAGCCCACTCCAAGAAATTTGGCAAGGTGTTTTGTGAATTAAAGGAGTTCGGCAAAGATATCTTGGTTTTGGTTAAGGAACTCTTCGCCAGGTTTGATATCGGTAATTTGAATATGATCAATCGCTTTTTTCATCAAGCCGTCAACATCAATGTATGATTCAAACTTGCGCGACTTGTCCAAATCCGGACGCGTCTTTGGTGCAGGTGGCGTAAAAATCGTACAACAATCCTCAAACGGCAGAATCGACAGATCATACGTCTTAATCTTTTCAGAAATCTTGATAATTTCAGTCTTGTCCATTGATACCAACGGTCGTAATACGGGCATCGTTGTGACGTCGTTGATGGCCATCATGCTTTCCAAGGTTTGTGAGGCAACCTGCCCCAGGGCTTCGCCGGTAAAGACGCCGCCGCAATGCCTTTCTTGAGTAATTTTGGCGGCAATGCGCAGCATCATCCGCCGTTGAATGGTCATCAGATAGCCTTCGGGAACCTTTTCCTTGATCGTCTCTTGAATCTCGGTAAACGGCACCTGAATGAACTGAATATTGCCGGAATACTTTGCCAAAACCGAAGTCAACTGCTTCGCCTTATTCAGGGCTTGGTCACTCGTATATGGTGGGCTGTAAAAATGAATCATGTCAATTTTAACGCCACGTTTCATGGCCAAATACGTTGCAACCGGCGAATCGATTCCACCGGAAAGCATCATGGTTGCCCGGCCACCGGTTCCCACGGGAAGGCCGCCCGCCCCATGAATCTTTTCTGAAGACAAAAACGCCCCGTTCATGCGAATTTCAACACGAATTGAAATGTCGGGGTTCTTGACGTCAACGCTAATACCGTCAACATTTTCAAGGATGTAGTCGCCTAACAGATTATTGATTTGGTTGGTGTCGTATTGAAAATGTTTATCCTGACGACGGGTGTTAATTTTAAACGTTGCTCCGTCATGGTACTGTTCTTTGACCATTTCCAGCGCAGTTTGTTTAATCGTCTCCATGTCTTTATCCAACTGAACTGATGGATAAAAATTTTCAATTCCAAAAACGCCCTTCAAACTCTCGATAACCGCCTGATCGTCTTCACCATTAAGGGCAACGTGAAGTCGATCCCGCTGTGGCTTGACTTCGAGCTTTGGAAATGGGTGCAAAACAGCTCGGACATTTCTGCCAAGCTGCTTAATAAACTCTTTTTTATTTTTGCCCTTAGTGGACAGCTCGCCATAGCGAACCATAATTTCTGTATAGTGCATACTGACTCCTAACTTAATTTGTCAAATTCTTCATACAATTGATCAAATACTTTCACGAATTGTTTGGCTTCATCAAGTGTATTATGATCGCCAAGTGAAATTCGAACCGCACTGGTGGCAATATCGTCCGGGACCCGCATCGCATTTAAAGTTCCTGATTCGTCATGATCTTTAGATGAGCAGGCACTGGTGGTTGAAATGTAGATATCGTGTTTTTCAAAGGCATGGACAATCGTTTCACCACGAACACCCTTGATTGCAAAACATAAGATATGTGGTGCAAACGTGGCGTCATTCTTTGAAAAAATGGTCACTTTATCAAACTGACTGATGTGGTCCATAATCAATTGCTTGATTTGGCGTTCCTTATCAATGGCAGCCGGTTCTGTGCCCAGAACTAACCGAATTGCTTTTGACATCGCGGTAATTCCGGGAAGGTTTTCGGTGCCTGAACGCTGATTTTTTTCCTGTCCGCCACCATTCATTAATGGCGCGATTCTGCGGCCGCGACGTGCGTAGATGAAACCTGTCCCACGAGGTGCGTGGAACTTATGGCCGGAGAACACGGCGAAATCAGTCCGATCGTTAAAAATCTGATCCTGAATTCCCTTTCCTAATCCCTGAACCGCATCGACATGGAAGTGAATTTTAGGGTATTGTTTTAACAGCTCAGCCGCTTCTTTGATTGGCTGAATCGTCCCAATTTCATTATTGACCGCCATAATCGACACCAACGTCGTCTCCGGACGAATCGCAGCTTTTAAATCATCAATCGAAATGCGGCCCTCGTCATCGACCGGTAAATAGGTCACGTCATAGCCCAACTGTCTGAGCTGTTCAAACGAATTCTTGACGGCGGCGTGTTCAACCGAGGTGGTAATTAAGTGCTTACCAAACGCCCGCTTTTCAATTGCGGTTCCCTTGATAACCCAGTTGTCGCCTTCGGTTCCGCCACTTGTAAAGTAGATTTCATCAGGATGAACGTTCAGTAAATCGGCAATCTGCTTACGTGACTGCTCAAGTAAGTTGAATGCCTGCTCACCAAAATTATGCAGGCTGGAAGGATTCCCCCAGACCTGCTGGCTAACTTTATTGTATGTGTCAAGAACTTCAGGTAATACTTTTGTGGTGGCACTATTATCAAAATAAATCATTCGAAACCTTCTTCTCTCATTTATTGGTTCGACTCCAACAAATATAACTCCCAGTATGATACACCCAAACACAGCGTGTCACAAGCGGGATGCTTGTTGGCGTCGATTTTAAAACAAACAAAAGGCGGGCCACATTTTTGATTGTGCCCGTCTTTTCATTCAAATTATTGATCTTCTTCAACGACATTATCAGACTTGGAACGTTTCTTGGAGTTGAAATAATCATCTTTAATCTTGGTGAAAACGCCGGAAGACTGTTTTTCCAGCGCCTTAGAGATGATACTTAAGCTCTGTTCATAATCATATTTTTGATCAAAGTACATCTGCGCCGTTTTGCTGGCAGCAGCAATTTCGGAGTTGGTGCTGATAAACCGGTTGGCGTACTGAATGGTCTGTTCAGCCAGCACTGCATCATCGATCAGCTGACTGGTCTTTTCTTCAAGTGTATCCATGTCCGATTGAATGATGATCAGCTGTTTGGAAATATCATCCATATCAATCTGCGGCTGATTCATTGCATTATCCAAATGATTGATCTCACGAATAACGGCGGCAAATGCATCTTGATAGGCATCTGATAATCCGGGTAGATTATGATTATCGATTCGACGCTTTTTATTCCGCATTTCCAAATCAAAACCGGCCAGCGCACTTCTGGCAGCATTTTCTTGTTTTGGCAATTTGATGGCTGCTTGAAAGAGCGCTTTTTGCTCGGACTCAATTTGACTCAAGTCCTTCATCATTTGTTTTTGATCAGTTTGAATGGTTGAAAAAACAGCTTCGCCATCCTTCATTTGTTGAACTTCGTTTTGATACTTCTTTTCAATGGTTGAAATCTGTTGATCATATTGGTGATTATTCTCAATTTCTTGATGATTCAAGACATAACTTTTGTTAAGTGTTTCCAGCCTTAACTGCAAGTCACCATTTTGTTTGCGAACATGGTCAATGTACTCACCAATGACTTTAGTGTGCTTTTCAACGTCAGGACGGGCTTTAAATTCTTTATCGATTGCGTCATACATCTGGTCGATTCGATCTGCGATATTCTGAGTCGCTTTTTCAACCGAATCAATTTCCAAGTTTTCAAGTTTCTTGGTGTTAACCTTCAACTGATCGCGAATTCCCTTGATTGTTTTGACAAACTGATCATTGGGAAAGTTGTACTGCTTTTGTTTTAGTTCGTTGTAGCCTGACTCAATTTCGTCAACTTGTTCAACAAATTCTTTAGAAATCAACTCATAGAGCTTGGGAATCCGATCCATATACGATTCCAATTTATCGGTGGCGGTGTTCAAATCGCTCAAGACTTCTTCCGCGCTGTTTGGATCGCCACTTTTTGTCAACTGGGTGAACTCATCAAAAGTCCCCTCAATATCTGAAAGCATCTTCTCTAAATTATCAATGCTGGGGCCAAATGACTGGTTCTTATTGAGAATATCTTCTCGCAAGCGCTTGTATTTCTTATCAAGTTCATCGAGTGCCAACTTATGCTGCTTATTCAAATCATAAAGTTGGGCTAAGCCGGCTTGAATGTCTTTGAGTGTCGAATCAGCGTCGGAAATTGCTTTGTTGGCAGCTTGCCAATCGCTTTTGGTCTTTAAGAAATTAATGCCCTTGCCGTCTTCTTTAACGGCCTCAATGCCTTCATCAATACTCGGCAGCATTTGGTTCTTATAATGCTGATACTTGTTGTACAGTTGATCATACTTTTTGTGAGACTCACCGGTTAAGTTCATCTTCTTGGCAAGCGCAAATTCATCATCCAACGGAATCTTGTTCAAATCCCGCTTATTCTCGTAAATACTCGTTGCCATCTTAATTGTCCGTCTTTGATAAAAAACGAATCCCAGGTAACAAGCCCCCACTACCACGATAATTCCAATCAACAAAGTAAGCATTCGATCCCATCCTTCAGAAATAAAGATATAAAAAAACGTTATTGTAGTAAAATTGTCAAAAACAATTTATTATGTATGAATAGTTAAATAATGTGCTCTAAGTTGAATTATATCATAGTAGGGCCCTTTCACCATATTATTTTTAAAGTGAGGAAAACAATTATGCAAAACGTTAAAAATTTAGTGAACCAACAGCTTGACGCCCTTTTAGAAGGTGAAACCGATTTGGTTGCAAATATGGCCAACGCAGCGGCCTTATTAAACATTAGTCTTGAAGATATCAACTGGGTCGGATTTTACCGTTACGTCCCTTCAGACGATGAATTGATTCTCGGCCCCTTCCAAGGCAATGTCGCCTGCATGCACATCAAAAATGGTGACGGTGTCTGTGGAACGGCGCTCAAGCAAAAGCATTCATTACGCGTCGCCGATGTTCACCAATTTGCCGGCCACATTGCTTGTGATGCCAACTCAAAATCAGAACTGGTCATTCCATTGTTCAAGGACGGTCAGGCAATTGGCGTTTTGGACATCGATTCACCAATTCTGGATCGTTTTTCAAGTGAAGATGAAGAAAACTTGAACGCCTTTGGTGACATCTTCGTCAAACATGTTGACTTAGGGTAGAAATCTTTATACAATGGTGTTTGTGTAAAATAACGCAGCAGTAGACGGTAAGCTCGTCAACATGTTGTTGCCATTCAATTGGTTCTGCAAGTAACTCAATCGGCTGCTTGAGCGAAAGAGCAAAGCAACATGCACGAATACTAAGTCTGCAATGGCTTATTTTACTCCAAAAAAATATTGGAGGATTACTTATGTCAAGATATACAGGTCCAAGTTGGAGAATTTCACGTCGTTTAGGTATCTCTTTATCAGGTACTGGTAAAGAACTTTCACGTCGTCCTTATGCTCCTGGTGATCACGGTCAAGGCCGTCGTTCAAAACTTTCAGAATATGGTTTGCAATTACACGAAAAGCAAAAGCTTCGTTACATGTACGGACTGACTGAACGTCAATTCAGTAACTTGTTCGTTCGTGCCGGTAAGATTCGTGAAGGTAAGCATGGTGTTAACTTCATGATCTTACTTGAAGAGCGTTTGGATAACATGGTTTACCGTTTAGGTTTGGCTACCACTCGTCGTCAAGCACGTCAATTGGTTAACCATGGTCACATCACTGTTGATGGCAAACGTGTTGATATTCCATCATATGAAGTTCAACCTGGTCAAGTAATCTCTGTTCGTGAGAAGTCCAAGAATCTCCAAGTTATCAAGGATGCTGTTGAAGCTGTTGTGGGTCGTCCACAATACGTTAGCTTCGATGCAGACAAGCTTGAAGGCTCATTGGTACGTCTTCCACAACGTGAAGAACTTGATGCTGATATTGACGAATCACTTATTGTTGAATACTACAACAAGTTGGGTTAATCATTCAGCGGGCGTTTTGCTTATGGCAAAGCGCTTTTTTTGTACCTTTAGGAACATGTTATACTTGATAAGGTTTTGATTTTTAACACGTTTAAGAAAGGAGGATCAATATGCAACAACCCCTCGCCTATCGAATGCGACCCACCAGGATTGAAGACATCGTTGGTCAACAAGACTTGGTTGGTCCAGGTAAAATCATTGATCGAATGGTCCGCGCAAAGATGCTCTCGTCGATGATCCTCTATGGGCCGCCGGGAACCGGGAAAACCAGTATTGCCAGTGCGATTGCCGGCTCAACCAAGTATGCCTTTCGGATGCTGAACGCCGCCACGGATACCAAAAAGGATTTGCAAGTTGTCGCGGAAGAAGCCAAGATGAGCGGCACGGTCGTTTTGCTGCTGGATGAAATTCACCGTTTGGATAAAACCAAGCAGGATTTCTTGCTGCCACTACTGGAAAACGGTTCAATCATTTTGATCGGGGCGACGACTGAAAATCCGTATATCAATATCAACCCAGCCATTCGTTCCAGAACCCAAATTTTTGAGGTGCATCCCCTTTCAGCAGATGACATCAAAAAGGCCTTACAGCGCGCATTGGCTGATAAGGAAAAGGGGCTTGGCAATTACCCTGTCACCATTACTGATTCGGCAATCAACTTTCTTTCGACAGCAACCAATGGCGATTTGAGATCCTCGCTGAACGCTTTGGAACTGGCGGTCAAATCCACCGAAAAAAATGCTGAAGGAAACATCCCAGTCACCCAAGCCGTCGTTGAAGAATGCCTCCAGCGAAAGGCCTTAAATTCCGATAAGGACGGTGACGCCCATTACGACGTGATTTCGGCTTTTCAAAAATCAATCCGCGGATCCGACGTTGACGCCGCCCTGCACTATGCCGGCCGCCTAATTGAGTCTGGAGATCTGATTTCGGTGATGCGCCGGCTGATGGTCATTGCTTATGAAGATATCGGATTGGCAAATCCCGGTGCCTGTGAGCGGACCGTGGCCGCAATCGATGCAGCGCGCCAGTTGGGCCTGCCGGAGGGCCGGATTCCGTTGGCAAATGCGATTATTGAACTCTGTTTGAGTCCCAAATCAAATTCAGCCATGACCGCCATCGACGACGCGTTAAGCGATATTCGATCCGGTAATTACGGTGATGTTCCCCTGCACCTCAAGGATGCTCATTATCAAGGCGCCAAGAAGCTTGGCCGTGGTGTGACGTACAAGTACCCCCACGATTTCCCAAATGATTGGGTCAAGCAGCAGTACCTGCCGGATAAAATTAAGAACGCTCAGTATTATCACCCGAAGGAAAACGGCCGTATTGAAAGTGCCCTTAAACAGCAATACTTAAAATTGCGTCACTCGTCAGGCCATCAATCAATTGAAAAATAATTTGGAGAATACTCATGATCATTAATATTTTAGTCGGCATTGCCGTCATCATTGCAGCCTATATTGGCTACTACCTCCTCTCTCATTTAAAGAAAACAATGTTTAATATCTCGGTTCAAGACGAACCCAGGTTAAAAAGTGCTGCCAAAAATGGCGGTTGGATGTTTTTATTTTTAGCGATATTGGGAATTGTTTCACTATTGATTCAAAACGATATCTTGATTTTGGTTGTGCTTCTATGGATGACGGCTCACGGGTTAATCGTTGAATTTGCGATCCTAAACGTGATCAATCATAAGCAACACTAGGTATTTATTTCTTTGTATTTTCCCGAAAGTACAGTACAATTAAGTTAATTAGAAAGAAATGAGGGTGGGCATCATGTTACAACAACAATATAAACAAATTTTGGTCCCAGTTGACGGATCCTACGAGGCTGAGTTGGCATTCAAGAAGGGTGTTGCCGTTGCCATTCGTAATAATGCATCACTTCACTTAGTTCACGTTGTTGATACACGTGCATTTCAAAATATTTCAAGCTTTGATACGTCAATGGTTGAACAAGTCACTGATACCGCAAAAGAAACTTTGGATAAATACATTGAAGATGCAAAAAAAGCTGGTCTCAACGATGTTGATTATTCGATTGAGTACGGTGCACCAAAGACCGTCATTGCCAGAGACATTCCACAAAATCTCAACATCGATTTAATCATGATCGGTGCAACTGGTTTGAATGCCGTTGAAAGACTCTTAATCGGTTCGGTTACTGAGTACGTCACTCGAACAGCGGTATGTGATGTTTTAGTCGTCAGAACAGACTTGGACAACAAGCCTGCTGTTAACCCCAGCAAACATGTTTAAGCCGTCAATTTTCTGACCAATTAATCATTAGATAGAAAACTTATAAAGGAACTGCAACAAAACTTGGTTTTGTTGTCAGTTCCTTTATTTTTGGCTATTTGTCTTCTGGTAGAAAAATGATTAAGCCGTTTGTCGTATTGTTTAACTGGACAATATCAACCATCAGAAAAGGCTGAGTCAAAAGTTGACACTTTTGACCCAGCCCCATTCGTTCCGACTTACTGAACATATGTCGGATTGCCTTCGTTTTTCTTCAATTCTTTTTTGACCATCTGCACAATATGGGATTGATTACGCTTCAAAATCTTTTCAGAAAGTTCCGTGTTCCCGCGCAGTTCGGCGATGAACATGGCGGCGAACTGTTTCATCGTCGCAGCAATCACCTCACCTTGGGCATACAAACACTTTGATTCAAGTTCGGCTAAAATATCGACCTTATAAATCAAATCGTCTTCAGTCAATTGCTTTAAAATTTCGTGAATCAAAACCAGCGCCCGATCATACTTTTCCAATTCCGAATAAGCGGCAATAATATCAACGTATAAATCAACGATCACGATCATATCGTGCTTGCCGGCCTTTTTAACCTTGGACAGGATCTTCGCGCTGGCATCAATAAAGCTTTCAGCCCGTTTGAGCTTGCCTAACTTTTGGTAAGCCAACCCAATCCCCAAGTTCGACCAAGCCTGGTAGAAGGTAAATTCATCCGCCGAGTATTGGGTGAGCTGCAGATTGAAATTATAAATGGCCTCGTTAATATCATCATTGATATAAAGTTCGATGAATCCTTGGTAACAATGATACTTCCCCTTTAGATACCTTGATTCCAACTTTTTACTATCAATCTGGCCAATGTGCTTATTTGCGTCAGCGTACAAATGGTTGCGCATATCATCTTCAATATATGAAAACACCTTATCGCCATACCGTGAGTTCTTCGCAACATCAGTAATCTTTAAATCCAGTCGCTTACAGATCTTGAATAAGATATCAACACTGGTACACGTGTTTCGACTTTCAATGGAACTGATGGTTGCTTGAGTGCAAATCTCTTCAGCAAGCTGAACTTGGGACATCCCTTTATCTCTTCTAGCTTTCCGGATCAACGACCCAGTAATCACCATTGCCATATCATGACTCCCCTATAGTTAATGGACTTAACATACAACCTTGGTATCATATTATAGATTTTTAAAATAATCAAGAAATTTATTCCTCATTTTTGAAGATAATTACTCACGAAAATCACAAGTGAGAAGGTGATCATTAACCACGCCAACCGCTTGCAGGTAGCTATATACCGTGATCGGTCCGACCCGCTGAAGGCCCAAATTTTTAAAGGCTTTCACAAACTTTTCCGTAAAGACATGGTACCTTTCGGCATGGGCTGGCCCGGACAACAGATGATCCATTTGAACATTATTGACCGGCGCCCAAGTTGCCTGCGCTAACTGACTTGGATCGTTCTGAAGTGCTTTGGCATTGGCCACAATTGCCCGAACCTTCGCATGATTGCGAATAATCCGCTTATCTTGGCAAAATGTCTCAATTTCCTGATCCCCACACCTCGCCAAATAGCTGATCGAAAAGTGATGAAACACCTCGTCCATGCCGCCTTCAAACCTTAAGACCGTTTGAAATGCCAACCCAGCCTGCATAATCTCCAATGACAAGGCCTTAAATAATTTCTGAGGATCCCTTTCCGGGCGTCCCCAGATGGTGTCGTGATAAATCATTAATTCGGGACTTTTGGTCGCCCACTCGCATCGTTTAACCATTTTCCCACCTCCTACTTTAAAATTACGCAAAATCACAAGTAATTCTGCAAAGAATTTAAAAGTAGCAGCCATCTGTCTTGTTGATAATTAATTCGTAAATTTTGAAGGCGAAATGCCTGATCGGTCACCTGGCCGGTAACGCCCAACATGGCCATCCGCAGCATGGAGAACCGACTATCATCCGTCCATGAGTATACCTGACGACCGGTTCGCCCAACCGTTGCAATCAAGAATGGGTTGGCCGTAATGTGCTGCAGCGTATAAAAGTCAACCTGATAGCGTGAAATATCAGCAAAGTTCAGCATGGTCACCAAACCGACTTTGACGGTCGGCAACTTACGTTTAATCTGACGCAAAAATGGGTACCCAATCGAGTGAACCCGGTGAGGTAATTTTGTCATTTGTGATCCGAATTGGTCAGCAAATCGAACCCCCATTAAACGATCGGATTGGTTGGTGACTTTTAATTCAATAATTAATGGCTGTCCCAACCGATTCGCCGTTTTCAAGTAATCGCCAAACATATCGACGTGGTGATACCGTTTAATCGTCGCTAAATCCAAACGATTCACTTCTTGCATTCCTCGTCCGGGAATCCGAATGTCATCATCATGCGCGCAAATAAATTGATGATCCCTGGTTTCTTGGATATCCATTTCAACGTACGGAAAATGGTACTGGCTGTTTTTCGTTAATGAAGCGATAGTATTTCCCTTTGCATTGTGGTTGATGACACCCCGGTGAACGATGATCGTTGGTTTGGCAGTCGGCTTCGCGTTATATGCCGGATTTAACCCCGTCATTAGACCGGCAAATATGATTAACGCCAGACCAAAGCTGGTCACCAAGGCGCCGTGATGGATACGGGTAAACTGAATGCCTAACAGTCGGCTGATGACGGCCAGTTCGATTCCAATTGACACCACGTCAATTAATCCTTGAGATAGCAAAAACACGCCACGATTGATCACTAAGCGATTGACTTCTGCCATCAACAGAGTAAATAAGGTGACCGACAACAGCATGCCAAGCACCGTCAATAACTTCATCAAAAATGATTTCCAAGACATCTGTCGAATGGTTTTCCTCAAAGCTTCCATTGGTCGGTCACTTGGATTTGATAGTAGGCCAAGTTGATACTTTGAAAGAAAGATCCCGACTAACGCCAAAATCACATAAATAATAATGGCTGAGATGGCGATCACATAGCGATTAACGGTAATCCAGGTAAATTGGCTGCCAGAAATTGGCACTGAAAATTTGATGAAGTTCGAAAAGCCAAATAGTCCCAGGGGAATTAGCAGAATAAAGACGTAAATTGAGCTGATCAAGTAAGCCAGCATCGTTCTGGGCCGCCCTAACAGCCGTTTCTGGCTCGTTTGACAAATCCCATAATAAAAGAGACCCATCAACAATATAAACAGCACCAGCGAGCATAGCAGCACATTTCCAAATTGGTGAAACTGATCCATCAGATGACGCAAAACAAGAATGGCAACTATCAGTCCACCAATCGAATAATAATAGCCTTTGGTTTGATTTTCATTCATAACAAGCTTCCTTAGATGCAAAAAAACCGGCGAGAAATTTCTTCACCAGTCTAATTGTAATGATTAATTATTATCGATCGTTTGATCCTTAGGTGGTAATGGCTTAAAGTCGTACAAAATTTTAGTCTGGCGTTCAAACTCATCGATGGCTAACTGAACCAAACGGTCAATCAGTTCCGAGTATGAAATGCCGGATGCGGCAAACAGCTGTGGGTATAAACTGATGTTGGTAAATCCAGGTAAGGTGTTAACCTCACTCATGTATGGCTGATCGTCCTTTGAAACAAGATAATCAATTCGTGCCATTCCCTTAAGTCCGAGGGCCCGATAAGTGGTTAAGCCCATTTCGGTAATTTGTTGCGCAAGTTCGTCGGAAATATCAACCGGAACGTCAAATTGTACCTGGCTGGCATCGACAAACTTGTTGTCATAAGTATAAAAGGCATCACTTGCAGGAACCTTAATTGCCCCAATCTTTGAAGCAATTGGGTGGTCATTTCCCAAAATCGAAATTTCGAGTTCTTCCGGGCCTTCGATGGCCTCTTCAATTAAGACCTTATTGTCGTAACGGAAGGCGTCACGGAGACCTTCAGAATATTCGGCCTCATTTTCAACTTTATGAATCCCGACTGAAGAGCCTTGGTTAGCGGGCTTAATAAATAATGTGCGACCCAGTTTATCACTCAATGACTGATAGGAGAATTGTTCCGCAGTCAGTGGTGTGACCACTTCGTAACGGGTCGTTGGAACACCAGCCAGCTTGACGATCTTTTTGGTAATGTCTTTATCAAACGACATTGCCGAACCCAAAATGCCGGTACCGACATATGGCTTGTGCAACAGGCGCAGCAGGCCTTGGATGGTACCGTCTTCACCCAAATTACCGTGAATAATTGGGAAGAAAACGTCAATATCGGCCGCTTCTCCTAAATTTAAAATTGGTGCCAGCGGATTTCTGGTATCCAGTTTGGATAGTTCCTGTCTGGCAACTTCGTCTTCGGGTTCGCCGTCAAATACCCGAGAGGAAGCTTCATGATCCAAGAAGTATCCGTCTTTAGTCATCAAAAATAAGCTGACGTCATATCTGTCCTTGTCCATGGCATCGTAAATGTTATGAGCAGAACGTTTGGAAACATCGTGTTCGGAGGAATTGCCACCGAAAATTAACCCAATATGAAGCTTTTTATTTTTTTCCATGATTTCTCATCCTATTCGTATAGTCGTGTGTTTTCCAGAAACTTAAGTATATCATGGATAATTCAAGTTGAAAACAGTTTCATTAACTTCTCATAACTTTTTTAAAGACTGCTCATTAATGACAATTATTCACGTTTTAGTTGTTTTTTGCTGAAGAGATACTTGACGATGACCAGCAGAACAGCCGCCACTACCAGCATCGAAATCATCATTGGAAACGGATCGTACGCCCCAGTTGCCCGATAGCCAAGGATGAATTTGGCAAAGTTGGCCACCCATGTCATTTGAAAACTGGCGTCCAAGATTAATTTGGATGCCGTGTACATCAGGGTAATGTAAGCAATAATCGGGGTTACGATCAAAATTATTCGCTGGACGATCTTAGAGAATAACGTCAAGAAATTCCCAATGACCATTCCGATCAACGTCCCAACGACTAATAACAAGCCGCTAAAAATGAAGTTGAAGATGAATCCGACGAACGGATTATGGAAGTAGTTGACATAAGACGACATAAAAATATTGGTGTTGTGTGCATGAACCAGGGGCATCAAGACTACATATTGGTAGAACAAATTGAACGTATTTCCGATTAGAATTAACAACCCGTAGACGGTTACCTGAGCTTCAAAAAAAGTGGTCCGCGAAATGCCATTTTGAATGAGGAATTTGAAATTCTCATATGATAAGGTCGAAATCGCAAACATGTAGACACCAAATGCCGCCGTAATCCAAGTTCCCCGCATCTGTTCGGCTAAGGAATAGTCGCTTAGAGAACCTGAAATGAGCGAAAAGATAAACGGTAAAATCAGGAAGGCCACAAACAAAAAGGCGTACATTTCGAAAAGACCAATTATCTGACGCCGGAATAAATATTGAGTCACTTTATTTGTCTTCATGGTGGGCACTCCCCTCATATTGATTGGTCAAATAGATAAATAATTTCTGCAGATCAAAATTCGATAGTTGAACCGTATCGGGTAAAATCCGGTCGTCCAAGTCGCCATAAACGTAGTTGGCCCGGATGCTTCCCATGTTGTCATGGCCAATCACATTCAACCCTTGGGTATATTGATCCACATCTTTTTCTGGTCCGACCACGGAATGGGTTTTAGCCAAAACGTCTTCAACCGGCTGGTTCAAAATCACCCGCCCTTGATCCAGGACAATGACATCGCTAATAATATTGGCCACTTCTTCAATCAAATGTGTTGAAATGATAAAGGTACGTGGATTATCGGAATATGACTGGATCAACTCAGAATAAAACAGTTCTCGGTGGTTGGCATCAAGGCCTAACACCGGCTCATCCAGCAACACAAATTTGACGGGCAGACACAGTGCCAAAATCAACTTAAAAATTGAATTATAACCCGTCGATAATTTGCCAAACTTCTGATTAATATCCAGTCCAAATTCCGTGATTAACCGGTCTGCCAGCTCGTGATTAAAGCTGCCGTAAAATGATTCGGAATCTTTGATAATCTGCTTAAGCTTCCAGCCATCAGCATAGAGGTTCACTTCGCTCATCAGGTACATCAAACCCAACTTGGCATCATTGTCGTCAACATTTTCGGAGTCAATCTTAACTTCCCCTTCCCCAGCGAAGATCCGATTTGTCATGATACTCAGTAACGTGCTTTTACCGGCACCGTTTCGACCCAGAAGGCCATAGATTTTGCCTTCCTCGAAGGTAAGATTGACATCCGACAAAACGTGTTTGGATCCAAATGTTTTGGTGATGTGGCTGACTTCAAGTACACTCATCGCTTGTAACCTCTTTTCACTAATTCTAGTAATTCGTCTTCGGAAATATCCAAATTACGCGCCTCGCGAACCAAATTCACAACAAATTCCTCGAAGAAACTGTTGCGTTTTTCTTCGAGGATTCGTTGCCTGGCTCCTTGCTGAACAAACATCCCAAGGCCCCGTCGTTTCTCAATTAAATTCTTGGCAACGACAATGTTCATGCCTTTTAAAACGGTCGCTGGATTGATGTGAAACTCCTTTGAAATCTCGGTGGTAGAAGGGATTTGTTGGCCCTCTTCAAAGCCACCGGATGCAACCGCATCTTCAATTTGTTCAGCAACTTGGCGGTAAATGGGTTCCGAACTATTAAATTCAAATTTCATCATAACCAACCCATTTCCTTTTATAAGCAATTAGCGTTCCACCTTAGTCTTTGGAACCACGATCTTTGAGTAAATCAATACCGTTACAACAAAGTAGATCAGGTATAAAATCACAAATCCAATCGTCGTGATTCCAAATGTCTGATAGGCACTGGTTAGCAAGTGGCCTTGGACAAACATTTGCAGACCAAAGGCAACGTCAATGATACCGAGAACGGCTGGTAAGGCAAACAAGCCGAGAATTTGTGCCAAAATCGAATGGCTCAAGACAGAACGACGGGTGCCAATTTTGTTCAGCATATCAAAGCGGATCTTATCACTGGCAGTCCCGCTTAAAATCTTAAACATCAAGCAACTGGCAAGCATGGCCAAAAACGCAATTCCCAGGAAAATACCCATAAATTCAAGGCTGCCAAAGACACCTTTGAGTAATTGATACATCGTAAATGACCCCATCTGCAGGTCCTTAACGTGGTATTGTTTTTGTTGAAGTTCGGTAATTTTTGTTAACTGAGGACTGGCAGCGTCCATATCGTGTGCCCGGACTAAGAAAAGGGCGTTTGTCTTGGCATTAATTTGGCTGAAGGTTTGGGCTGAAACGACCTGAATCTTGTAAGATTGAATGGTTGGTGCCTGCAAACTCGACAGTGCCTGGTATGGATCCGAATTAACATCTTTGAAGTCCTTAAGTGAAGCATTGGAAACTTTTGATTTCAGTTGGGCCTGATTGGTAAAATGGGCATACTTCATCGGTTGTTGCTTTAATTGATCGGCCCGGTAATAAACGTGTTTGGTTTGAGAGTCGACCTTCTGTTGATAGGTCACAGTTGATTTACCTTTAATTTGGCCAATCAGTGAGCCCTGTTTGGCAGTCGGATTAGTCAATGCAACAGAATAATAACCGTTTCCCTCTGCTAATTTGGGAACCATATTCTGAAAGCCAACCCCAACCGTAATGGCCCCCAGTGCCAATGCAAACAAAAGTGAGACAACGGAGAGAATCTTGGTATAATCCCGAATTCTGAATTTAAGCTGAGCCAACGTAAATGAATTTAAACCCTTTGAACTCATCTTTGATCGCTGAAGCCACTCCAGCAGCATAACGAAAAATGAGTTAAAAACAAAGTAAGTTCCAAGCACGATGGTCACCAAGCCAATGGCAATCGCCATAATTTTCAGTCGCATAATGTCGTAAAGGGCATAATATCCGCCAGCTAACAGGACGATTCCCAAGATGGCTTGAATCATCAAATGAGACGTCTTAGGCTGCTTCCAATCGCTTTGTTGGCCCGAACGCAGCAGTTGTAGTGCGGACGTCTTAACAAACGTTCTGGCATTCAAGAACCCGGCAATGACGAACAACACCAGAAACATGATAATTGTTGTCCAAACAGCCGGCATATAAAACGCCGAGAAATTGGTGAGTGAAATATGCAGCGCATTGCCGAGAAAATCGCTGAGAATCTGCGTTACTCCGATTCCAAACACGATCCCAACCAGGGTTGAAACCAACCCGATGACAATCGTTTCCAGGATAATCAACTTGCTGATGACGCCTGATTTGGCCCCCAGCATCATGAACAGGCCATAATCGTGCTTTCGCATGCTCATTAAAAAGTTGTTGGCATAAAAGACGTACACCAGTGTAATGATCGCCAATAGAATCGAGCCAAAAATGAAGACGACTTTTGCATTCTGACCAACTGGACTGTTTGTGGTAAATTTATCGTTGGTTGAAATGGCTTCAAACATATAAAAGATCGCCGTTGTAATCATCATTCCTGAAAACAGGACCAGATAATCTTTCCAACGCGCTTTGACGCCGGATAATGAAATTTTAAATAACATAATTGCGCTCCTTTGAATTGATTACTGTTCGAAAGTTCCTAATTTTTCGAGAATTTCTTGATAAAATTCATTCCGTGGCTTGTTACCAGCATCAATCTCATCACCAATCCTGCCATCCTTGATGAACAAGATGCGTTTACAGAAGCTGGCAGAAAATGGATCATGGGTCACCAACAGGATTGAAACGCCCTGCTGATTAATATTGGTCAGCGTGTCCAATAATTCGCGGGCGTTGGTGGAATCCAAAGCACCGGTTGGCTCATCTCCAAATATGATTGATGGATTGGCAACTAACGCTCTGGCAGCAGCAACCCGTTGCTTTTGGCCACCAGATAGTTGGGTCGGATATTTTCCCAATAATTCTTCGATCCCCAACTTACCGGCTGCAGTTTTGACTGCGGTGTTAATCGCCGACTGCTTGGCGTTTTGAAGTGATAACGGCAAAGCAATATTTTCTTGAGCCGTTAAAGTTTCCAATAAATTAAAATCCTGAAAAATGAATCCTAATTTTTTAGAACGAAAATCAGCCATCTGGTTCGCAGATAAATTAGTCACATCTTGGCCGTCAATTTTAACTGAGCCGCTTGTTGGTTGGTCCAACGTTGCCAAAATATTCAATAAAGTCGTCTTCCCGGATCCGGAAGCCCCCATAATTCCAACGAATTCTCCTTGATTAACGGATAAGCTAATTCCCTTCAATGCTTCATATGGTTTGGCACTATTTTTATCGTAAGTTTTGTGTAAGTCTTCAGTTTCCACAATTTTAGTTGTCATAATAAGCCTCCGTGTTAGTTAATTACTTATGTAACTAACTATATATGTAAGGGACCTAAAAGTCAACAAAAAAACGCTTCATTTAGACGTCAGTTACAAACATCTAAATGAAGCGACCTTAATGAACTTCTGCTCAAATTAATCTAAATTATCTGTGTTAATGACGTTTTGCGTTCCCCGTTCAGTAATAATTGAAACCAAAACGTTATTAATCATTTTCATCCGTTGTTCATCGGTAATTGTCGCCCCAAGATCCTTTTGGAGCTGAGAAACAGCATCTTCTGAGATAGCAACTGCTCCTTGGACAATGATTTTTCTAGCCGAGAGAATCGCAGTTGCTTGTTGACGCTGCAGCATTGCATTGGCAATTTCAGTGGCGTATGCCAAGTGGGTCAACCGAGTTTCAATAATTTGCAGGCCGGCAACATCCAATCGTTCCTGCAACTCGGTTTGTAAGGCTTGAGAAACTTCAGTTGCGTTGCCGCGCAGGGTTAACTTATCGGTGGAATCATCAAAACTATCGTATGGATACTGACTGGCAATGTGTCGGATTCCCGATTCACTTTGAATTTCAACAAATTGTTCATAGTCCTCAACACTAAAAATAGCTTTGGCCGAGTCAACGACTTTATAGACAATAACCGCAGCAATCTCTACAGGATTTCCTTTAGAATCATTCACTTTAATAATCGAGCTGTTAAAATTTCGAACCCGCAATGAAATTGTCTGCTTATTCGTCAGAGGCACAGTCATGTAAAGTCCTGAATTGCGAATGGTCCCGATGTATCGGCCGAAGAAGGTCAATACCTTGGCTTCATTTGGTTGAATGATCGTCAACGAACTGGCAAACAACAGGGCCAAAATGATAATAATTGCCCCAATAATGATCGCGCCCATTGACCCATTTTGACTGCCAATCCACAGCAGATACCCCCCAAGTCCCAGAAGGACCAAGGTTGCAATCAACCCCAGATAGCCATTGACGTGAAAAACACTTTTCTCTTTCAAAAAAAACCGCCCCCTATAACTTAATAACTATCTTAAGTATATAGCGGACGGCACATAATTGATATTACTTAACATTCTTTTCTGGAAGAACAGCACCCTTGTAGTGATGTAAAATCCATTTTTGTGTACTGGTTGATTGAAGTGCTTTGACCAACTTCTTGATGGCCGGCTTCTTCTGATCACCCTTACGTGTGGCAATGATGTTAACGTAAGGCGAATCCCGTTTCTCAATCGCAATTGACTGCTTGATTGGGTTTAAACCGGCACCAACGGCGTAGTTGGCGTTAATCACAACAGCATCACCCTCACCGTTTTTGTAGATGGTTGGCAAAAGCTTTGGTTCGTAACTATGCTTGAACTTTAAGTGACGAGGATTTGAGGCAATATCACTGAAGTTGGCAGACGTAATGTCAATCCCCTTCTTAAGTGTGATCAACCCGGCATCCTTGAAGATTTGCAAAATTCGGCCATAGTCAGGAACATTGCTGCTGACGATGATCGTAGCACCTTTCTTGAGATCTTGGAGCTTCTTAACTTTCTTTGAGAAGACGGCGATTGGTTCCAAATGAACGCCACCGGCATTTACTAAAGTACCGTGGTTTTGCTTGTTCCAAAGCTTTAAGAATGGAATGTGTTGGAAGTAGTTGGCGTCCAATTCACCGTTTGCCAAAGCCTTGTTAGGCATCGTGTAGTCTTGGAACGTGGTGATTTTAAGGTTAACGCCCTCTTTTTTAAGCTGTGGGGCAACGTGACGTAAAATTTGTGCGTGAGGAACGGCAGAGGCACCAATTTTTAAAGTCGTCATTTTTTTGCTGGAATTTGATGATGAAGAACACCCAACTAATAAAAATGCCGTGAAGACAACTGCGAATAAACTCAATAATTTTTTCTTCATGTGAAACCCTCCAAGTAATAATGTATTATAGTGTTCGTTTATCGGTGATCTTAACGAAAATATCGCCAACAAACTGAACGATGAAAACAAATAAACAGATAATCACGGTAGCGACCAGGGTCACCGTGTTATTGCTGGCCTGAAAACCATCTTGATAAGCGAGGTTTCCAAGTCCGCCGGCCCCAATTGCACCGGCCATTGCAGTATACCCAATTAACGAAATGGTGGTGACGGTTGCGCCGGCAATCAACGCTGGCTTACTCTCAGGAATCAAGACCTTGGTAATGACGCCCCAGGTCGTTGCCCCCATTGACTCGGCTGCTTCAAGAACTCCGGCATCCACTTCACGGAAATAAGATTCAACCATCCGTGCGTAAAATGGCGCTGCAGAAATAATTAATGATGGCAAAGCGGCCCGTGGTCCAATGATTGTTCCGGCCAGCTTCATGGTAATCGGCAATAACAAAATGATCAAAATGATAAACGGAATTGATCGGAAAATGTTAACAAACAAACCCACAATCCAATTTAAAACTTTATAGCCGATTCCCGGTTTATTGCGGGTCTCATATAAAATTAAGCCAAGAATAATGCCTAGAATCACGATCACAATCATTGAAACCAGCGTCATCCAAACCGTTTCCCAAGTCGCCGACATCATCGATCCCCAATCAACATTGTGGAATTGAAAGTAAGATTTGAATCCAGTTGTACTACCCATGATGAATCACCTCCGTTTCAACTCGTAATTTTTTAAGATAAGCCAAGGCATCGTTAATTTGACTCTCGGCCCCAACAAATTGGAGATCCAATGACCCAAGTGCCCCCTCCTGTGTTTGATGAATCGCACCGGAAATGATGCTGACAGTCAAATCAGGAAAGTTCTTAACAACATCTGAGACAATGGGCAACTCCGCTTGAGGACCATGAAAGACGAGTCGGATAATTTGGCCGTCCGGATACTTTTTGACCAATTCATCAAGGGTCATAGTGTTGTCACTTTGTTGTGGTGTGAATTCCTCACTGACAAATTTCTTGGTAATGTCTTGTTGTGGGTGACGGAAGACTTCAAACACCGATCCGGTTTCAACGACTCGACCACTGTCCATGACGGCAACCCGCTCACAAACCTTAGCAATGGCGTGCATTTCATGCGTAATTAAGAGAATGGTCAGGTTCATTTCCTTGTTAATTTTTAGGAGGAGGTCCAGAACTTCATTAGTCGTATCCGGATCCAATGCACTGGTAGCTTCATCAGATATCAGGATGGTCGGTTCGTTTGCCAAGGCTCTGGCGATGCCGACACGCTGCTTTTGGCCACCGGAAAGTTCGGATGGGTACGAGTGCTCACGACCTTCCAGTCCAACCAGCTTGATCAGTTCTTCGGCCCGTTTGAGGCGTTTATCCTTGGGCACTTTAGCAATTTCCAAGGGTAACGCAATGTTGTCAAGAACGGTTCTCGACCATAACAAGTTAAAATGTTGGAAGATCATGCCGATTTTTTGCCGTTGCTTTCTGAGTTGATGACCATGCAGCTTGGATACGTCTGTTCCGTTAATATCAATTTCGCCGGTGGTTGGCGCTTCCAAGCCATCTAACATCCGCACCAGCGTACTTTTACCGGCTCCGGAATATCCGACAATTCCGAAAATCTCACCATCGTTAATGTCAATATTCACGTCGTTTACGGCTGTCAGACCGCCATCTTTGGTGCTGTATTGCTTGGACACGTTTTTAAATCGAATCAAATTGTTCACCCCTTAAGTATAAAAAAAGCTTTTCGCCTATCTGTAAATCGCTTAGGACTTACAAAAGGACGAAAAGCTTCGCGGTACCACCTTTATTCACCATCATCTCTCAACAATGGCCTTATCGAGTATTGTCATACTCAACGAAATAATGGTCGTTACCCATTACCGGCTTGCCAAAGCTCACCGATACATTTTTAATCAAGACCATCTTCGAAAATCGTTGCTGACCCGCTCTCACCATGCCGGGCTCTCTTGACAGCTTCTAATTATCTACTCATCTTGTAATTTTTTCTTCATCAAACTATTAGATAGTCTACCTAAAATTCACTTAACCGTCAAGAACTTTTACTTTTGAATTTTAGCGATCCATGAAGTTGCTTTGTCACTGCCATTCAAAATTGAAGGGTCATTGACGGCTGCAGTATTAACTTCAGTCACTTTTCCAGCAACTGGGCTTGGAATATCTGAAACGGCTTTGTCAGCTTCAACGTTTAATAACGTATCGCTTGTGCTTAATTCAGCACCAACTTTGGGAAGTGAAACAAATGTGATGTTTCCTAATTCCTTTTTGCCATCGTCAGTTAAACCAATTGTCACAACACCATTATCTTCTTCAGTCCAATAATATTTTGTATCCATCATTATTCCACCTTTTTATGAAAATTCTTTGTCTTCACCAAACATATAACTCTTATTATGATACTGCATCGACATAATTAATCCAATCCCAATCATGTTTCCAATTAAGGCCGATCCCCCGGCACTTACAAATGGTAGTGGAATACCGGTCAATGGTAATAGCCCGATACTCATCCCAACATTTTCAAACACGTGGAATAAAATCATCATGATGACACCAGTGGAGATATATGCGTAAAAGACATTTCTAGTATCGAATGTAACCTTTATCATTTGATAAATCAACAGAAAATACAACAAAATTAAAATACAACTACCTACGAAGCCAAAATTCTCACCAATAACGGAGAAAATCATGTCTGATTCCCGAACTGGTACGTACACGTGTGACTGATTAAACCCAGTCCCAAAAATGCCACCGGATCCAATGGCTTTCATACTTTGCCAAAGCTGATATCCCTGGTTTGACGTATCTGATGACGGATGCAGCCAGGTATCAACCCGGGCAAATTGATAGGCTTGGAACCCAAATTTTTCCAGCAGATGCCGCCCCGACTCGGGAATAACCAGGGCTAAGACCGTCCCCGCTAAGCCAAAAATCGTAATCGCTGACGGCAGGATGATTTTCCATGTGACACCGGAAACGATAATCAAGCCACCTAAGATAGCAAAGAACACCAACATTGTTCCGAAGTCATTTTGAAGCTTCAGCAGCACCGCAATCGGCAACGTCCACAACAACATTTTCCCAATCAGCAAGAAATCACTTCTCACTGTTCGAATTGGGTAATTATCATTGTGTGAGACAATGACCCGCCCCATCATCAAGATGTAGGCAGGTTTCATGACTTCAGACGGCTGAAACGTTAAACCGAAAAGTGAAAACCAGCTTTTGGCACCGGTGTTAACGTAATAGGCTCGACTATACAAAACCAAAACGCTGGCCAAAAGGGCAATGCCAAGCCAATAAGTAATTGGTGCCACTTTCCACAGCTGTTCGGAATCAAACTGCATGATAATCACCACAGCAACAATTCCGATCACGTACCATACTAATTGAGAAACAACCTGTTTCAAGACGCTGGTAGCACTTGAATCATGGGTTGCAGCGACGTAAATCGACGCCAACCCGATCAGTGCCAACATCAAGACACAGAAAATAATTCCCCAGTCTATCCGAGATTCGTCATCCTTAGAGGTTCTTCGACTGGTATCCAAATTAGACCCTCCTCATTCAAGATCGCCAAATTAATGGTGAAGATGAAAATCCTTTATTAACTGTGTCACACCCTCATCGAAAGTTTTGACATGAAACGCTTCGTCATGGGTGTTAACAGCTTCAAACTTATCCTCGCTCAATTGTTTAATTGAACCGATCATTTTTTTACTGATAAACAATTCGGAGATCGCATCTCCATTTGAATCCGTTCGATCTTTAATTTCAACGTTAATACTTTTATTTGCTTTACTCATCATATTCTCCTTGTTCAAAGATCATTTCAGGTGCATGGATTGACGATAATCGTCCCGTGCTTCCTTATTCCTAAAAATTGTGAAGTGATCAGGAACCGGATCATAGCCGCCCTTAACAAACGGGTGGCAACGAAGGATCCGAGCGATGCCCATAATGGCTCCCTTAAACGCGCCATGCTTATTTAAAGCCGTTACCATATAAGTACTGCAAGTTGGGTAATAACGGCACGTGGGCGGAAATAAGGGCGAAATAAACCGCTGATAACCATGAACAAGACCAATCAGAATTTTTTTCACTTTGACTCCTGTTATTTTTGTTCCTTAGCTTTCAATTTAGGGTTCTTAATATAGTGCTCCAACAAAATCCCGGCACCTTTGGCAACGTTATCCAATGGATTTTCGGAAATAATCACTGGAACTGTTAGTGCGTCCGCAATCACAGTATCAATATTTCGAAGTAGGGCCCCACCACCGGTGAGCATAATCCCACGATCAACAATATCTGATGCTAACTCAGGTGGAATCACTTCCAAGACTTCTTTTGCACCACTGATAATCAACTGAATCGTGTCATTAATCGCCTCGGCAATTTCATTGCTGTCAATCGTAATGGCTCTTGGCATTCCAGAAACGGCATCACGGCCACGAACTTCCATCGTTTTAACGTCGGTATCATCCTTCTTGGCAGTTCCAATTTCGATCTTAATCTTTTCGGCAGAATGTTCACCAATAATCAAGTTGTGCTTTTGCTTGATATAAGTGGCAATCTCACTATTCATCTTGTCTCCGGCAACTCGAATTGACTTGCTGGCAACAATATCGCCTAGCGAAATAATGGCGATATCACTAGTCCCACCACCCATATCAATGACCATATTACCACGCGGCTGGAAGATATCCATTCCAGCACCAACTGCGGCAACTTTTGGCTCTTCCTCAAGATAAACCTGTCCACCGCCGGCTTTTTCAGCGGCCTGCATAATGGCATTTCGTTCAATCTCAGTAACGTTGGTCGGTGCACAGATCATGATCTTTGGCTTGGACATGAATCCTTTAACATCCAACTTATTGATGAAGTATGTCAGCATTTCTTCAGTAATATCAAAGTCTGAAATAACCCCATCCTTCAATGGGCGAATGGCGCGAATGTTGCTTGGCGTTCTTCCGACCATCCGGTATGCTTCGGAGCCAACAGCCAAAACCTTGCCAGTTCTGGTGTCGACTGCAACAACTGATGGTTCGTTTAATACTATTCCCTTCCCGGCAACGTAAATGAGTACGTTGGCAGTTCCTAAATCGATTCCAATGTCTTTTGCCATCTGTGTACTTCCTCCTGAAAAACTTTAATCTCAAAAAATAATTATAACACATAAAAGTTGCGTTTCTAATAAGACTGAAGACAATAAAAGGTTGAGATCAATTACGATCCCAACCCCTTTTTTCTAAGAACGATTTTTAAGTGATTGATTCAAAACGATCGAATCATCTTCAATATTAACACGTTTAATTTCGGCACCTAAGCTGGCCAACTTCTTATGGAAGTCGTGGTACCCACGATCCAAATATTGTAAGTTGGTAACAGTGGTATAACCGCTGGCTGCCAAGCCGGCAATGACCAATGATGCAGCAGCTCGTAAATCGGTTGCGGCAACTTCGGCCCCATTAAAATCTGTCGGGCCATCCATCACAACCGTCCGGCCGGAAATCGTATACTTCGCATTCATCCGACGAAGCTCTTCCATGTGCATAAAGCGATTTTCAAACACAGTCTCAGTCATCGAACTACTACCTTCAGCCGTTAGCTGCAAAATCGTCATCTGTGGCTGCATATCGGTTGGAAAGCCTGGATGAGGCATTGTCTTAACGTCAACCGGCTTGAGATTGTCATGGCCGATGACACGAATGCCTTCGTCACTTTCGTCAATGGTGACACCCATCTCACGCATTTTGAGAATCAATGGTTTATTGTGCTCTGGAATTGCGCCTTCAATGAAGACATCACCTCGAGTGACTGCTGCAGCAATCATGAACGTTCCCGCCTCAATTCGATCTTGAACAACTGCATGATCGGTCCCGTGAAGTTCAGGAACGCCTTGAACACGGATTTGTTCAGTTCCAGCGCCGACAACTTTAGCCCCCATCTTGTTCAAGACGTTTGCCAAATCAACGATTTCAGGTTCCCGGGCGGCATTTTGAATCACCGTGCGGCCCTTTGCCAAAGTTGCTGCCATCATAATATTTTGGGTAGCACCGACACTTGGGAAGTCCAAATAAATCTCAGCACCATGCAATCCCTCGGGAGCATTTGCCTCAACATAGCCATCATGCTGCTCAATCGTTGCACCCAATGCTTCAAAGCCCTTTAAATGAAGGTCGATTGGTCGAGAACCAATCGCACAACCACCAGGCAATGCTACTTTAGCGCGCCCTAAACGCGCCAATAGTGGCCCCATGACAACGATTGAAGCACGCATCTTGGACACGTACTCAAATGGCGCTTCACTGGACAGATCCGTTGAAGCATCAAACGTAATTTCGTTTTGATCTTCGTTAAAATCAACTTTCACGTTCAAGAAACGCAATACCTTATTCATGGTATATACGTCAGACAACAAAGGAACGTTTGAGATGACTGTCTTTCCTTCACCTGCAAGAATTGCAGCTGCTTGAATCGGTAAAACAGCATTCTTAGCCCCGTCAATATGTACTGTCCCCCGAAGTGGATTTCCACCATGTACAATAATTTTTTCCACAAGAACGCCTCCTACATCACTTAATTAAATACATTAAATTTTGAATATTAAATATTACAGAGAGGAAAAATGAACTGCAGCCGTACCCAATCGCAACTGAAACAAGTACGATTAACAATTTCCCCGGCATAGCCCGCAATGGGATATAACGCTCGATGTGGATTTCCTGAACACTCCAAAACGCCATAGCGATAAACAAAAAGTATGTAATCAATGTAATTAGCGCCTGAATGCCAATTGAATTCATTTGAGTCTCCCCCAATTCATTGACAACTATATCATAAAGACGCGAACTTGTCCCAACTTTTCGGTTTGTTTTTTTGAAATATAAGTCTTACTCGCTATATAACAGGGGATTATCATTCGTCCACAGTAATAAAAAAACGAAAAACAACCAATAAAACGCAAACATAAATATTTGGTTCACAAACAAGATAACGAAATTTTACCTTGAATCCGCCATGAATTCAAGAATTAGAACTCAAACTAAGTTGAGAAACGTTACAGCTATGTCTTGGGTGCAAAAAAAGCTGCGGCTTGATTAAATTCAAGCAGCAGCTTTTGAACTATCCTATTTAGTTTCCGAAATTCAAATCAAGATCTGATTACTTTCCGGCAACGTTAATTCGATTGATCGCACGACGAAGGGCAACTTGAGCACGGTCAAGAGCAGCTTTATCCTGTCGTTGACGGGCTTCTTCAATACGCTGTTGCGCATTTTTCTTTGCCTTTTCAGCACGTGCAATGTCAATGTCATTTTGAGTTTCGGCACTATCAGCAACGATTGTTGCAACATTGTTTGAGAATTCGAGAAAGCCGCCGTTGACAGCAATATCGTCTTCCTTGTCGTCGTATTTGACTCGCGTCTCATCAACGTCAAGTGTCGCAATAATCGGAACGTGGTTTGCCATAATTCCTAGTTGTCCCGACTGTGTTGAAACAACTATCATACTAGCAGTATGCTCGTAAACTTTTCCATCGGGAGTCACGATACTAACGGTAATAACTGAATTATCAGCCAATTAGAATCCCTCCTTAGTTTGCGGCACTCTGCTCTTCAGTTTGTGTTTCCTGCTTCATCTTCTTGGCGTTCTCAATAACATCCTCGATTGGTCCGCAGTTACGGAAGGCATCTTCTGGAATGTCATCATACTTACCTTCAAGAATTTCTTTGAAGCCTTTAACAGTGTCTTGAACGGACACATACTTACCAGGTAAGCCGGTAAACTGTTCGGCAACAGAGAAACTTTGAGATAAGAAGAACTGAATTCGACGAGCACGGTTAACAATCGTCTTTTCCTCGTCTGACAATTCATCCATACCAAGAATTGAAATAATATCTTGCAGTTCACGATATCGTTGCAGCACATGCTGAACTTGGGTCGCAACCTCGTAATGTTCCTCACCAACAATGGCAGGATCCAGCGCTGAAGACGTTGAAGCCAACGGATCAACGGCTGGATAGATACCTTGTTGCGTTAATGAACGTTCCAAGTTGGTTGTGGCATCCAAATGGGCAAATGTTGTGGCAGGAGCAGGGTCGGTATAATCATCGGCAGGCACATAAACGGCCTGGATCGATGTAATGGCACCCTTCTTGGTTGACGTGATTCGTTCCTGAAGTTGACCCATTTCAGTAGCCAATGTTGGCTGATAACCAACGGCTGATGGAATTCGGCCAAGCAAAGCAGAAACTTCTGAACCAGCCTGAGTGAATCGGAAGATGTTATCGATAAACAGCAAAACATCTTGGCCTTCACGGTCACGGAAGTATTCCGCAATCGTTAAACCAGTTAAGGCAACACGCATACGTGCACCAGGAGGCTCGTTCATCTGACCATAAACCATGGCCGTCTTTTCAAGAACTCCTGAACCTTTCATTTCGAAGTACATATCGTTACCTTCACGAGTTCGCTCACCAACACCGGTAAATACAGAAATACCATTGTGTCCTTGGGCGATGTTGTGAATTAGCTCCTGAATCAAAACGGTTTTACCAACTCCGGCACCACCGAACAATCCAACTTTACCACCACGAGTGTATGGTTCCAGTAAATCAATCACTTTGATTCCTGTTTCCAGGATTTCAGTTGATGGATTCAATTCATCATACTTTGGAGCTTCGCGGTGAATTGGCCAACGCTCTGCGTCTGGGCCAAATTCTGGGCCGCCATCAATTGGATCTCCGAGAACGTTGAATACTCGGCCAAGAGTATCTTTACCAACAGGCACACTAATGGATGATTCGGTATTTTCAACGTCCATACCTCGACGAAGACCGTCAGTTCCATCCATCGCAATAGTCCGAACAACGCCGTCACCCAAATCAAGGGCAACTTCGACAACAAGATCCTTGTCGTCGCTTTCGTGAATAACTAAAGCTGTGTTAATTTCTGGTAATTTATCGTTCAAGGAGAATTCAACGTCGACAACTGGTCCAATAACTTGTATAACTTTACCAGTACTCATGTTAGTTAATTCCTCCATTCAAATCTTTTCTATTGACTAAGAGCCTCTTGACCACCAGTAATTTCGGTAATTTCAGTCGTAATTGCGGCCTGACGAGCACGGTTATACTGCAATTCCAATGAAGAAATCAAGTCATCAGCATTATCAGATGCCGACTTCATTGCAGTTGAACTCGAGGCATGTTCTGAAGTCTTAGCGTCAAGGATTGCACCATAGACCAAGCTTTCAGAATATTGAGGCAAAATAACATTCAAAACTTCTTTTTCCGATGGTTCAACGTCATATTCGGCACTCATTGGTTTAACTTCGATATCTTGACTGGCAGCTGATGCAATTGCTTCGTCATCAATGGGAAGCATCTTTTCAGCCCGAAATCTTGATATCAATCGGTTAACGAAATGTTCGTAGCAAACATATAATTCATCAAATTCACCCTTACCGTACATCGATGTGACCATCTTAACGATTTGGCGAACCTCATTAAATGTTGGAACATCGCTGACACCACGATATTCGTACGAAACGTTATCTCCACGCTTTTTGTAAAAATCAGAGCCGGTTCCACCAACAGCCAAAATTTGATAGTCATTCGAACCCGAATGCTTCTCAATAAATTCGTTGGTTTCGCGAATGACGTTGCTATTATAACTACCAACCATGCCACGATCGGATGTGATAATTAAATACGCGCTTCTCTTAGTCTTAGACTGATCATTGTCAGCTGAGTGACCTGAGGATTTCTTTAACCCATCCAAAATGTGAGATTGGGCTAAATGTAATACAACAGATTTGATTTGGCTTGCATATTCCGCATAACTAACCGTATGCTTTTGGATCTGGTTCAGTTTTGCCTGAGAAACCATTTCCATGGCATTCGTAATTTGTCGCGTCTTCTTAGTAGAAGTAATCCGATGTTTAACATCGTTCAGCGAAGCACCCATGTAATCTCACCCTCCTTAAAACTAGTCATTCGAAGCAGCTGATTGATCATCATTTGATTGTTGATCATCTTGTTTGCTTGGTTGGAACGTCTTTTCAAACTCTTTAATTGCGGCATCCAATTTTCCTGATTCAGGTAATTGGCCAGTCTTAACGATATCATCCAACAAATCTTTATCATTTTGATCAAAGTAGTCAAAGATTTCGTTTTGATATCTCAAAATATCGTCAATGGCAATCTTATCCAAGAAGCCATGAGTCAAGCAATAAAGAATCACAACCTGCTTTTCAACAGGAATTGGAGAATGAAGCGGCTGCTTCAAAACTTCAACAGTTCTGGCACCACGGTTCAACTTGGATTGAGTTGCTTCATCAAGGTCAGATCCAAATTGAGCAAATGATTCCAGTTCGTGGTATGAAGCAAGGTCGATACGCAAAGTACCGGAAACCTTCTTCATTGCCTTAACCTGCGCATCACCACCAACACGAGAAACAGAAGTTCCGGCATCAACGGCTGGTCGAACACCAGAATAGAAACTGTCGGCGTCCAAGAAGATCTGTCCATCAGTAATGGAAATAACGTTGGTTGGGATATAAGCGGAAACATCCCCTGCTTGAGTTTCAACGATTGGAAGAGCAGTCATTGAACCGCCACCCAACTTGTCACTCAACTTGGCAGCACGTTCCAATAAACGTGAGTGGGTATAGAAAATATCACCAGGATAAGCTTCACGACCTGGAGGACGACGAAGAATAAGTGATAACTCACGGTAAGCATCAGCCTGTTTTGATAAGTCATCATAGACAATCAAAACGTGTTGACCCTTATGCATGAAGTATTCACCCATCGTAGCGCCGGCATATGGTGCAATATACAGCAGTGATGCTGGTTCGGATGGTCCGGCTGAAATAACAGTCGTGTAATCCATTGCGCCATACTTTTCTAAAGTACTTACGGCAGTACGAACAGTTGATTGTTTCTGTCCAATCGCAACGTAAATACATTTCATGTTTTGACCCTTTTGGTTCAAGATTGTATCAATGGCGATTGAAGTCTTACCAGTTTTACGGTCTCCAATGATCAACTCACGCTGACCTCTACCAATTGGAATCAAAGAATCGATCGCTTTAATACCGGTTTGTAGTGGTTCAAAAACAGATTGACGATCCATAACACCTGGTGCTTTATGTTCAATTGCTTTGTGATCGTCGGCCTTGATAGGGCCCTTTCCATCGATTGGTTCACCGAGTGAATTAACAACTCGTCCAATCATATCGTCCCCAACAGGAACTTCCATAATTCGGCCGGTTCTCTTTACAGAGTCACCTTCACGGATATCTGTGTCATCGCCTAAAATCATGATACCAACATCATTGGTTTCCAAGTTTTGGACCATTCCATAAACGCCGTGGCCGAAGTCGAGCAACTCCCCAGACAACGCGTTTTCGAGACCATGAGCACGAGCAATACCATCACCAACATATGTAACGATACCTGTTTCTTCAACGTCGAGCTCGTTCTTATAGCCTTGTAACTGTTGCTTAATAAGAGCACTGATTTCCTCAGCTTTAATGCTCATAAGTTTCACCTCTTTAAATAGATATCGTTAGTTCAACAATAATTCCTTAACTTTATTAATTCGAGTCTTAACACTGCCATCGATAATCACATCGGACGAACGGATCACAATTCCGCCGATTAATGATTGATCAACTTTAGTATCAAAAATCGCCTTTACAGCGCCAACTCGTTTTTCGAAAGCCTTGGCCAAGCGATCAAGCTGATCGTCATCAAGCGGGGAAGCCGAAACAACCTCTGCTCTGACAATCTTCTTGTCGTCTTCGTAGATTTTCTGAAATTGGTCAATAATGTCCAAAATTTGTGGAAATCGACGATAACTGCCAACAACTTTAAGAAAATTATTAATAAAATCTGATGCATTTTGGGTGATAGGAGCCAGTAATGATTGTTTCTCATCATCTGCAACTCGAATATCATCGAGAATATCAATCAACTTTGGATTAGCAGCAAAAATTTTTCGTAGTTCAATCAAATCAGCATAGCCGGTTTCAAGTTCATTAGAATCACTAAGAACTTCAAACATGGCTTTTGCATATTTTTTTGAAGCGCTCATATTATCTAATGTCATTTCTGCTTACCCAACCCTTCAATGTAAGAGTCTACAAGTCCTTTTTGATCATCTTCGTTTAATTCTTTTGAAATAATCTTGGATGCAATTTCAATAGAAAGGCTTGCCACATCTTTTCGAGAATTAGCCAAAGCTTCTTGTCGCTGTTGTTCAATATCCTTTTCAGCAGAACTCTTAAGATTAGATGCTTCATTTCGAGCATCTTCAACGATTTGTTCTCGTTGTCTTTGTCCAGTCTGTTTTGCATTGTTAATAATTCCATTCGCGTCATCACGAGTCTTATCTAATTCAGCCTGACGTTTTTGAGCAAGTTCAGCTGCCTTTGTCCGTGATTCTTTGGCGGAATCAATATCATTAACAATTTTATCTGAACGGTCTTGCATCATCTTCGTAACTGGCTTCCATGCAACAAGTTTGATCAACCACATTAATACAAGAAATGTGAGCATGACAAACAGCATATCACCAACATAAAGCTGAGCTCCAACTACTGAATATGAAAACATCAATTGGCACCTCCTTCTTTGTGTATTTGACTAAACTAGTAATTACTTGTTCATAACTAGTAAAGCAACAACGAAGGCGATGATAGGCATAGCTTCAACCAAACCAACACCGATGAACATGTTACTACGAAGTTGTCCGGATAATTCTGGCTGACGTGCCATACCTTCCAACATCTTTGAAATTAAGATACCATCACCAATAGCTCCACCAATAGCGGCACCAGCCATTGCAATACCTGCAGCAATTGCTCCCATAATTAAAAATCCTCCTTAATAGTCTCCAAAATAGTTTTACTAATCTTCCAGCTCGAGCTTTCGTGAAATATATACGGATGATAACGTCACAAAAACGTAGGCTTGAATACATCCAATAAAGACTGAGAAACCTGTCCAAGCCAGCTCAAGGATGAATGACACAATCCACATAACTGCTCCACCATGCGACATACCAATAATGATCCCAAGAAGCATTTCACCTGACAGGATGTTACCGTAAAGTCGCAATCCTAACGTCAGGAAATTTGTAAATTCTTCGAACAAGTTAATTGGTAAGAATAATACGAATGGCTTCAAATAATTTTGAAAATGTCCCTTATAACCTAATTTACGGATTCCCAAGAATTGGGCAAGCGTTAAAGTCATAAGTGCCAAAGTCATTGCAACCACCGGGTCAGAAGTTGGACTTTTGACATATGTTACACCAGAGATATCGATATGCAAAAAGAGTCCTTGCAAGTTCGCAACAATGATGAACATAAACAATGTAAATCCCCATAATCCAAGGGTTCTACTTGTTTCTCCGGAAATTGAGCTTCGGACAATACCATTAGTAAAGTCTACCGCAAATTCTAATACATTCTGTGCTTTGCCCGGCTTCAAAGTTAGATGCCTCGACAACGCATACACAAGGACTAAAACGACAACGCAGGCTAATAAGATTGAAATCATATTACCGACATTAAATGTCAGTCCTAAGAATTCAAAAGTAGAAGCAGCAGAATCTCCCACAAAATCTCACCTCTTTCCTCGATATAATCACGCATGCAAATCAATCTGGTTTTGGTCCAGAAGACAATAATACCAAAGTGAAACATTGCGATGGTAATGAACACAGAGCCGTGTTCAAATACAACTGAAATCATACCACCAATCATTCCAAAATTCAAAACAATATTGACACGGGCGTTGCCTTTAAACAGTAGGCTGGACGCACATATCCGACACCCGGTTCCTTTACTGAACGTGAATCACGTTGAGTCGCTTAATGATTTGGTCATCAAAATTAAAATTCTTTGTTAATGACGACAAAAGGCTGAAAACAAAATTGATATTTGCTTCAGCCCCCTTCGCTATTTCGTCCCAAACAAACGGTCACCGGCATCACCGAGACCAGGTACGATATAACCTTTATCATTTAATTTTTCATCAAGCGCAGCGGTATAAATATCAACATCCGGATGTGCTTTTTCAAGTGCCTTAACACCTTCTGGAGCGGCAACCAGGCAAACAAACTTGATGTTTGAAGCTCCACGCTTCTTCAGCGCGTCAATCGCCATGATGGAAGAACCACCGGTGGCCAACATTGGATCGACAACAAAAATCTGACGTTGATCAATGTCTGAAGGCAGCTTCACAAAGTATTCGTGAGGTTCAAGTGTCTTTTCGTCACGATACATCCCAATGTGACCAACCTTGGCAGCTGGAATTAAGTTCAGCATGCCGTCGACCATTCCAATTCCTGCTCGCAAGATTGGAACGATGGCCACTTTCTTTCCAGAAATTTGTTTGGCGTGTGCAATGCCTTCCGGTGTCTCAATATCAACATCTGCCAGCGGCATGTCACGAGATACTTCAAACGCCATCAAAGTCGCAATTTCGTTGACGATTTCCCGAAATTCTTTTGTACCGCAATTTTTGTCCCTGATCAGCGATAATTTGTGCTGAATCAGTGGATGATCCATAACTTGAAACTTACCCATTATATTCCCACTCCTTTTTGTATTCCGAAATAATTGTATCACATATGTGGTCGGGAAAAGCATACAAAAAGGCTTGAAACCCCAATTAGTTTCAAGCCTCATAAATTTATTGATTGATCGGATGATCAGCCGTTAATTTTTCAACTTTGGCAGAGACATCCTGCAAGTTCTTTTCATCAGTTGGGTTGTCGATCACCTGCAAAATGAGGTTGGCAACTTGACGCGCATCGTCTTCTTTAAAGCCGCGTGTTGTGATGGCTGGCGTTCCCAACCGCAACCCGCTGGTCTTCGAAGGTGGCAATGGGTCGTTTGGAATGGATTCTTTGTTGGTTGTAATGTGAACCGAATCCAATACGTTTTGTAACTCTTTTCCGTTTAATGATGTCTGGGTGAGATTGATCGTCATCAAATGATTGTCCGTTCCGCCGGTCAAAACAGAAACCGTCTTGGAATTCTCAAAGACTTCCGCCATCGCCTGGGCGTTTTTGATCACTTGTTCACCGTACGTCTTAAATTCAGGTTGTAAATCTTCATAAAATGCTGCAGCTTTTCCGGCAATAACATGTTCCAAAGGACCACCCTGACTGCCCGGAAAGACAGCAGAATTAAGCTTCTTAGCATACTTTTCTTTTGCAAGAATCAAGCCGCCACGAGGACCGCGAAGCGTCTTATGAGTGGTGGTGGTCACAACGTCGGCAACGGGCACTGGACTTGGATGCAAACCAGTTGCCACAAGGCCGGCAATATGTGCCATATCAACCATCAAATAAGCACCAACGGAGTCGGCAATCTCGCGGAATTTTTGCCAGTCGATGATTCGGCTGTACGCAGAAGCACCGGCAATAATCAGCTTAGGCTGCACGATTTGGGCAATCTTGGCCACCTCATCGTAGTCAATCAGCTGCGTCTTTGGATCAAGTCCGTATGAAAATGAATCATACAATTTTCCTGAGAAGCTGACCTTGGCACCGTGGCTCAAATGGCCGCCGGCATCCAAACCCATCCCAAGAATTCTGTCTCCAGGCTTTAAGAAGGCAGCGTATACTTCCTGGTTCGCCTGGGAACCTGAGTGAGGCTGCACGTTAGCATATTCTGCGCCAAATAATTCCTTGGCACGGTCAATTGCCAACTGTTCAACGACATCAATGTACTCACAGCCGCCGTAATATCTGCGACCCGGGTATCCTTCGGCGTACTTGTTGGTCAGTACGGAACCCTGAGCGGCACGAACAGCGTTTGATACGATATTCTCAGACGCGATCAGTTCGATATTATGTTCCTGACGGTTCTCTTCATTGGCAATTGCATCCCAAAGTTCTGGATCCTGCTGTTTATAATCGTAGTTCAACTGCAACACCTCACTAATTTATTTGGTACAAATAAATTATAACTGCTTGAAATGCATTTGCCCAGCCGATTTGTTCAATCGATTCATATAAGCTTCGCCAATCCCCTCAGGGTCAATGCCTTGCGTAAAGATAATTTTATACTCGGGGTGATTATCAAAATCCCGTAATTCCGCAAACAAATCGTGAGCGGCACTTTTAGCATCACTGCCCAGTGAAATGACGTCGGCGTTATCCGGCCAGTTAATGGTTTTAATCACGTGATCAAACGCCATGACCCCCACTGGTTGCGGATGGGACTTGATCCAGTCCACCACGTCGTGCCAGTCATCGTCCGGATCGACAATGTACACCTGGGCGGCCGGTGCATAATGCTTGTATTTCATTCCGGGGGCCTTTGGCGTTTGTTTCGCGCCAACATGATGCAACTCGTCAATGACCGGTCTGTGGATCACTGACTCGATGTCTTCTTTAGTGACCGCACCGGGTCGTAAAATTGAAGGTGTGTCAACTGACATATCCAAAATAGTCGACTCAACGCCAACCGTTGTCGGCCCGCCATCAACGATCGCCGCAATTTTGCCATTAAGGTCATGGTAAACATGCTTGGCGGTTGTGGGACTTGGCTTGCCAGAGGTGTTGGCCGATGGTCCGACAATTGGTACCCCAGCCTTGGAGATCAGGTCAAGGGTCGTTTGATTATTTGGAAATCTGAACGCCGCGGTGTCAAGTCCACCGGTAACGGTTTTTGACAACGCATTCGGCTTTAACTTGAAAATCATCGTCAATGACCCTGGCCAAAACTGTTGGATCAAATGACGTGCCTCATCGGAAAGCGGCTGCACAAATTTTTCAACCATTGAAACGCTTGAGACCGTCACAATCAAAGGATTGTCGCTCGGACGTCCCTTAGCAGCATAGACTTTTTTAACGGCCGCCTCGTTGGTGGCATCCGCACCCAATCCATACACCGTTTCGGTGGGAAATGCGACCAACTCCCCCTTTTTGAGAAAATCAGCAGCTTGGTCCAGTTGGGTTGCTTTTAAGACTAATGTTTCCATATTATATAACCTTCATTTCTTTACTTGAATCATCCGTTGGTGTCCTGCAACGTCATGTTTGCCAATCACCTTCGCCTTTGGCAGCGCGGCTTGAAAAATATCACTAACGGCTTTTTCTTGTTTAAAGCCAATTTCCAAAAATAGTCGGCCATGGGCAGTTAAGTGCGCGTCGGCTCCGACAGCAATTTTCCGGTAAACTGCCAATCCCTCATCAGCGGCATAAAGTGCCATGTCCGGCTCACTTTTAATGACGCTGGCATCCATATAGCGCTTTTCGTCGTATGCAATATAGGGTGGGTTTGACACAATGATGTCAAATTGTGACGAAATCCGGGCAAAAACATCACTGAGAATAAACTGAATATCTGCCTGATTTTGACGGGCATTTTCCATCGCGACTTCAAGGGCCGCCTCTGACAGGTCACTTGCAGTTACCTGCCAGTTGGGGCGTGCTTTTTTTAACGCAATCGCAATCGCCCCGCTGCCGGTCCCAATATCCAAGACACTGAGATGATCAGCCGTGGCTTCATTTAAAACCCAGTCAACCAGTTCCTCGGTTTCCACGCGGGGAATCAACACATCCGGCGTCACCGTCAATGTGCTGCCATAAAAATCAGCCTTGCCCACGATATACTGTGGTGGCGTTCCGGCTTCAAGCTTGCTGACTGCCGTTTGGAATTCCAGCCACTGTTTGGCGGGCATCTTTTGCCGATACCGAATTAAGAGGGCCGTTGGACTTAAATCGAATAATTTTTCCAATAGGAAATCGACGTCGTACATATCAACGTCCGAAATATCTTTAATACGAAAAGAAGCCCACTTTCGGGCTTCAAAGTAGGTCATTTCTGTTCGATTATTCATTGGTCAAGTTCTCAAGCTTTTTGGCCTGATCAGAAACAATCAGCGCGTCAATGATTTCATCAAGTTCACCGTTCATAATCCGATCCAATTTATTTAAAGTCAATCCGATTCGATGGTCAGTAACCCGATTTTGCGGATAATTATAAGTTCTGATTCGTTCAGAACGGTCACCCGTTCCAATGGCTGACTTCCGCTCGGCATTGTATTGATCCTGTTCCTGTTGAGAATAGTAATCATAAACCCGAGCCTTTAAAATTTTCATCGCTTTGGCACGGTTTTGCTGTTGGGAACGTTCATCCTGCATGGCCACCACAATTCCGGTTGGCAAATGGGTCATTCGAACAGCAGACGATGTTTTGTTAATATGCTGGCCACCGGCACCGGAAGAGCGGTAAACATCAACTCGAATGTCCTTTGGATCGATATCGATGTCAACGTCCTCTTCTTCAGGCATGACCCCGACGGTCGCAGTTGACGTGTGGACCCGGCCGGCCGATTCGGTAACTGGCACCCGTTGAACCCGGTGGGCGCCATTCTCATATTTAAGCTTCGAATAAACCTTGTTACCGGTAATCATCAAGACGATTTCCTTGAAACCACCAACTTCGGTTTCATTTTTATCAATAATCTCAACTTGCCAGCCCTGACGCTCAGCGTACTTGGAATACATACTGAACAAATCGCCGGCAAACAAACTGCCTTCATCCCCACCGGCAGCTCCGTGAATTTCCATGATGATGTTTTTGTCATCGTTAGGATCCTGTGGCAGAAGCATCACTTTCAGTTCGCTTTCCAATTTTTCCTTTTGGTCGGTAAAGTCAGAAATCTCGTCTTTAACCATTGTTTCGAGATCGGGATCATCAATTTTGTCTCGAAGCATTTCCTTATCGTCATCCAATTGTTGGGTAACCTTTTGGTACTTTTTATACGCCGCGACCGTGTCACGTAAATCTGCTTCCTCTTTTGAAAGCTTCATAAACTTCTGAGTATCAGCAATCACTTCCGGATCACTAATTAATTCGTTAAGTTCATCGTAACGATCGACGACTGATTGTAATTTGTCGAAAATTTCGTCCATTTAATATTCCTCACTTTGTTACTTGATAGGTGGATTATAGTAATGCTTCCTGCAGACCGGATAATATGATTCGTTGCCGCCCATTTGAATCTGCTCACCCTCGTATACCGGGCTGCCATCATGAAAGCGGAGATTCATGATGGCTTTTTTACCACAGAACCAGCAAATGGTCTTCATTTCTTCTATCTTATCCGCATACAACAACAGATATTTTGAGCCTTCAAACAGATTGTTTTGAAAATCATTTTTGAGTCCGAACGCCATCACGGGAATATTGAGCTCATCAACAATTTTTGCAAGTTCCAGTACGTGCTTTTTAAGTAAAAATTGTGCTTCGTCGATCAAAACGCAGCTGGAATGGGGATTCAACTCTTGAACCAAGTCAAAGACGTTTGTGTTCTCGTGAATGGGTTCCGCCTTTCGTTCCAAGCCAATCCTTGATTCAATCATCCCGTGCTTTTCTCGGGTATCCACCGCACTGGTCATAATGATAACACTTTTGTGCTGCTCCTCGTAGTTGTGAGCAACCTTGATGATCTCGATTGTTTTGCCGCTGTTCATCGCGCCATAACGATAAAATAGTTGAGCCAAAATATCCACCTTTTTCCTTAAGAGCTTCTCTTCCATTATACAGAAAAATAGTTGAAAATCGATAATAATGAGAAAATTAACGTTGAGCCTCATTTTTGGCCCAGAAATTTTTAGTGAAGCTTTAAGCTGTGAGCGGATGTATGTTCAAACCCTTTGGCATATGCTAAACTTAATGGTTGATTAGTATCAATATGTCCTTCACTAAGGGAGTAAATCTTATGTCATTAAAAAGCGCAATTGCGACTGCAGCTGGTCGGTCGTCATACTGGTTCTTACACACGTTCTTGAAGGGTGGCAGTTCGCTGCCTGGTAAAATTACCAAGCGACTGGATCCGGATATTTTAGCAACCCTTGGCAATCATTATGACGTGATTGTCATTACGGGAACGAATGGAAAAACCTTGACGACGGCACTGACAGTTCAAGTGTTAAAAGAAAAATACGATAATATTTTAACCAACCCGACCGGCTCAAACATGGAGCAGGGAATTATTACCACATTCCTTCACGCACCAAAAGCAAAGGGAAAACGACCGCTCGCCGTACTGGAAGTCGATGAAGCAAACGTCATCATGGTCACAAAGTACATTAAACCAAAAGCCTTTGTGTTCACCAATATCTTCCGTGACCAAATGGACCGCTATGGTGAAATTTACACCACTTATAATAAAATTTTAAACGGTGTTGCCCTTGCCCCCAACGCGACGATTATTGCAAATGGTGATGCGCCGATTTTTCATTCCAAGCAACTGCCAAATCCGATCGTGTACTATGGGTTTGATAACCAAAAAGATGGCGACATCAAGGCAACCCCCAATACGGACGGTGTCTTATGTCCCCAATGTCAACATGTGCTGCACTACCACTTCATCAGCTACTCAAATCTCGGCAAGTACTTCTGTCCCAACTGTGGCTTTGAACGGCCTGAGTTAAACTTCGCTTTGAACAAGATCACTGAGTTGACACCCAAGTCGTCGAGTTTTGAAATTGACGGTGAACCAATTAAAATTGAAATTGGTGGTGTGTACAACATTTATAATGCACTCGCTGCTTATTCGGTTGGACGATTCATGGGGGTCTCTCCTGCCCAAACCAAGAAGGCATTCGAAACCGGAAAACAAATTTTCGGTCGTCAAGAAGAAATCAACGTCAACGGGAAGTCGGTAACGCTGATTTTGGTTAAGAACCCCGTTGGTCTCAATCAGGTCATCGATATGATTTCAACCGACAAAGATCCGTTCACGTTTATTGGCCTGCTGAACGCCAACTATGCTGACGGAATTGACACCAGTTGGATTTGGGATGGTGAATTTGAACGGCTGCCAAAGATGAATATCGAACAGTTTATTACCGGCGGTGAACGATATAAAGACATCACTTACCGGCTTCAAGTTGCGGGAGTCGACCCGCAAAAACACTTGGTAGAACCTGATTTGGATAAAGTTGTTGAAATGATTCCAAATGCCCCTACCAAAAAGGTTTATATCCTCGCAACCTACACGGCTATGCTACACTTAAGAAAAGTATTTGCGGCAAAGGGCTTTATCAAAGGAGGAATGGGATAATGGCATACTCACTTAATGTCTGCCACCTTTATGGCGACTTAATGAACACTTATGGTGACCTGGGAAATATCCTGGTTTTAAAGTATTTGGCCGGTAAAATGGGTGTTAACCTGACCTCTGAAGTCATCAGCTTGGGACAGGAGTTTGACCCCGACAAGTATGACATTGTGGTTTTTGGCGGCGGCCAGGATTTTGAACAATCAATTATCTCAAAAGATATTCAAACCAAAAAACAGGCCCTGACTGGTTTTATTGAAGACGGCGGGTCAGTGGTCGCAATCTGTGGCGGCTATCAACTGCTTGGACACTACTACATTGGTGCCAACGGCGAAAAGCTGATGGGAATCGGTGCTTTGGATCATTACACCGACAAGCAAAAGGACCACCGTTTCATTGGCGACGTTGAAATTGAAAATGAAGAAACTGGTGAGAAGTACCACGGTTTCGAAAATCATCAGGGAATTACCTTCTTAGGTAAAGGCGAACGCCCCCTTGGTAAGGTTTTGAAGGGCCATGGTAATAACGGCCAGGATCACACGGAAGGCGCAATTTACAAAAACGTATACTGCACGTATTTCCACGGTCCAATTTTGGCGCGGAATAACGATATTGCCAAACACGTGTTGATGAATGCATTGAAGCGCAAGTATCCGGATGCCGATTTAACTTCTCAAGAAGCACTGAAAGTTGGCGCCACTTTTTAGAAAGCTGACACTACGAAAATTTTACACAATCGAAAAGGAGTTGCCTTCGAACGATACGGTTCGTTGGCAACTCCCTTTTTTGTATTTAGCAATTATTGGTTGGCTTCTGTAATAAACGTTCGAATCAACTCGCTTCGAGACGGTAAAAACATCTTGTTGCCAGGATCTGGATGAACCCGATTAGATAAGAAAATTAACGCCGTGTGGGCAACGCGGTCAATCACCATCAACGTCCCCGTGTAGCCAGTGTGAAGAATGTATGGATGACCAGCGTAACTTCTTAGAATCCAGCCAAACGAGCGATTGTTCATATGACCGGGCGTCTGATCGACAAACAGTTGGTCCAACCATTCGTCTGGAAGAAAATCCGGATATTTGACATCCCCTAAAAGCCAACGGGAAAAATGCATCAAGTCCGATAATGAGTCAAATAATCCCGCGGAGCCACAGTCAGCGCCTAAAATCCGCGCTTTTGGATCATGGACAGTCCCGCGAATTAAGCCCTGACCTGGAATATTTTCAGTTGGGACCACATTTGTGATATCTTGAGGGTGAAAAGTGGCCTGCCCCAATTCCAACGGCTCCAAGACATAATCGTTAATCAGTTCCTGAACGGGTTTCCCCAACACCTTTGTTGCGATCCAACCCAAGAAAATAAAGTTGTAGTCCTGATAGTGAACGACCTTCCCAATATCCGGCCCACTCTTCAATTGAAGCAGTGCCGACATTAATTGATCCTTTGGCAGCTGGTTTCGATTGGGGATATACCCAACGATATCTGACGTATGGGTCAATAAGTGGCGAATCGTTACTTGGGGTGACTGCCACTCGGGAAGATAGTCGCTTAACGATTCGTCTAAAGAGATCTTGCCGGTTACAAGTAACCTTAAAATTAGATTGGTTGTGCCAACGACCTTGGTTAACGATGCCAAATCGTATAGTTCTCCAGGATGCAAAGCAATCCGATGAGGGACTAATTCCTGTTGGCCAAAATAATCGGTGATCTCTTCATCGTTGTCAAGGATTCCAAAGCTGACCCCGGGGACGATCCCAGCGTCGACAAATTGATGCATTTTGGCAATTGTTTTTGAATATTTCATCAAGGATCTCCCTCGTTTCTTAGACGCATTAATGGTTTTAATTTTAACGCTAAACGCTTTTGGGATAAAGTCGCCTCAAATCCAGGCAATTACGAAAAGATGCCCTTAATCAGGCTAGATTTGGTACAATTAGAGGGTAAACGGTTCACAGATTGGAGGAAATAAACGTGGCAAGTAACTCAGACACAATTTATCACGTTCTTTCATATATTAAATCCCACCCGGACAAAGTCGAAACCAAGCGTGATGTTTATGACAACGTTGTCGAAATGTATCTGGATGACGATGTTAAACTGGGCAATCCGGAAATTTACTTTCCTAAACAACGCTTGATGGTTAATTTGATGTCACCGGATTTTATGTCGATGTACAGTGACTTACTGGACTTTTTTCATGACCAGACTAAAGTGAAAGATGCCAGTTATCATGAGCTGTGGGTCACAAGTTCCCACCTTGTTGATAAGCACAAGTATTTAATCGATCTGTCGTTTGAATAAGCGCAAAAGCAAGGAGGAAATTTGATTTGATTAGTCAGTTATTCGATGTAATTACCAAGCTGTCGTCTTATGCGATGGTCATTTTCTTTGCGATGTTTGTGTACTTCAAAACGACCGGTAAGAAGGGAAAGTATCCTTACGGCAAATATGCGTTAATTTCATTAGTGTTAATGGCCGTCTTTGGGACGCTTTTTTTCAACACCCCACAGGGCAAAAATGTGATTAAAAAGGGGAATGCCGAGCAGGAAGCCCGTACGGAAAAAAAGGCTAAATCAAAGCAGCAAACCCCCACGAAAACAACAAAGGCTTCCGTCAAACAAACCCTGAGTACAACTAGAACACTGTTGTTTGTTCACCAGACCAAGTTCAGCTCACGTGGGCAGGTCGCGACCATTGAAGTCACCGATAAGCGGGATACAAAAGAATCATTTCGCTTAACCACGATCGCAATTTTAAAAGCCATTAAGAATTCCAAGTACCAGCAATTCAATGAGTTTGAAATTGTTTTTAATCGAAACGTCGGCAATGGTCAAAAAAAGACAATTGTGAAGTCGACCTTTAAGAAATCAACACTTCAGAAGCTGAACCTAAAGACACTTGAAACCAATCAACTGCGGGATAAAGCTGACACATATTATGAAAGTAAGTAATCAAAAACGACGGTGACCGGACTATTCACCGCCGTTTTTGTATCATGCTTGAGTAATTTGATAACTTTCATCAATCAGATCACAAATTTGTTTTTCTGGCACCTGGCTTAATCGGACGGATAACCAGTTGCTTTTATTCATATGATACGCGGGCAGGAATCCGGCGGTGCCTTGGCGAAGCTCAACTTCCTTCGGGTCAAGCTTGATGTCCATAATTTCTTCACTGCCATCGCCTTCAAGACCGAGTTGACCTCTCTCAACCGTCATTAATAATCCATACCATTTGCGGTTGTCCTGATGCCTCAGTACAGCATAACTGGGATATTTCTTCCACATAAATTCCGGTGTTGTTTGATACTTATCTTTGACGTATGCTTCAACTTCTTTTCGTTGCATTTTGCACCCTCCCCGATTTCATTAGTGTCTTTACAATAACATTGATGGTGGGAAAAGAAAAAGCTGCTGAAATTAAAATAGTTGCTTTGTTTCTTTTAGAGCAATAAAAAAGCTCGGTTTCACAGGACATCAATAGCCTGTAAAGCCGAGCGAACGTTCATTATTGGGTATACTGGGGTCGAACCAGTAAATTACGGATTCAGAGTCCGTTGCCTTACCATTTGGCGAATACCCAATGAATATCACAACTAAATATATTATAGATTTTTCCGCCTTTTGTCAACTCCGGATTTGTAATTGCTTTGTTGACAAACATGGGTAAGTTCGATATTATATTATAGTGAGTTTGAAAGCATTGCCCGCTGGTCAAACTGGTTTAAGACGTCGCCCTCTCAAGGCGGAGTTACGGGTTCGAGCCCCGTGCGGGTGATAAGGAACAAGATAAGGCTGCTAAGCGTTGCTAGAATAACGTTTAGCAGCTTTTTTGTTGTGTCCAGAATTCATTCTGTTTGAGATCGCAGAATGTCTGCATTGTCCTCGAATTCAACATCAAATACAAATAATTCAAAATTTTTTCGGATATCTATTTTGCCGGTACAAACTATGCGACTTTGACTTACCGCCTTTGTCCTTTATATTAAGCATGCAGAAAATAATCGTCCTGATGTTTCATAGTCGGCTCATTCATTTCAAAAAATTTCCTATACACTTTTTCATAATTGTCTAGAGGAATCTCACCAAAGCATATTTCCATCCGGTAAATTGGTTGCGTGGTATCATAAAACCAACAACTTTGAGGAGGTTCATGATGGAATTAACTGATACTGACTATGAAATTTTAAAGGCAATTTATACTGGACGCGTTTCCTCTGGGACACCCGTTAACCATTTTGTTGATTACTGTGATAACGTCATTGGCGGTGATCCAAAGCCACTGGTTGAAGCTGGTTATATCGAAACCGAACATAACGAAATTAACGGCTTAACCGAAAAAGGCACCAAGGCTTATGAGGAACATGCTGCAAAGGAAGCACAAAAATAACAATCAAATAGAGGCTGAGATAGGAGCATTTGCTCGTGTCCCAGCCTCTGTTTTCTTTTGATAACAATTTGAACCATCTAGCCCCAAATGACCTCGGGCCTGCATCTTTAATGACGTTCCTTGTCCTTTTCAGCCGCGGTCGCATCGGGAATAATGACGGTAAACGTCGTTCCCTTACCTAGCTCAGATGATACCGAAATTTTGCCGCCATGGGACTTTACTAATTGGTGAACGATTGCCAAGCCTAGTCCAGATTCCCCATACTTACCGGTTCTTCTGGATGCGTCAGCTTTGTAATACCGTTCAAAAATATTTTTCTGTTGATCGGAAGACATGCCGATTCCAGTGTCGGCAACCTTAATGATTGTTTCGTTGTAGCCCCGCTCACCAGTAATCGTGATCGTCCCATTATTGGTAAACTGAATCCCATTGGTGACGATATTAAAGACAATTTGAACAAACCGATCGTAGTCCGCATAAATCGTCAGGTCTTTAGGCGCGTTGAGGACCAACTCGTCCCCAGATTCCTCTGCCTTGCTGGTCAGCTGATCGATGACGTTTGCCAATACCTTGGTGGCATTAAAATGACGTTTATCCAATTGAATCGAATTCGAACGGATCTTTTCGTAGTCCAAATTTTCATTCACCAGTCGAATAAGCCGTTGCGTCTCACTACTCATTAAATCAATACTCTTGGCACGTGATTCTTGTGGAATAACATCGTACTTAATGCCCTCCAGAATGCCGGAAATCGTCGTCAGCGGGGTTCGCATCTCGTGGGCAGCGTTCGCCAAGAACTCTTGACGGCGCTCCTCTTGCCGCTGAATTTCATTATTCGCCTGTTGGAGTGATTCGGTCATATGGTTAAAATCAACGATCAGTTCGCCAATTTCGTCTTTGCCACCAGGCTTCAACCGAATCTGATAGTTGCCGTTTGACACCTGATTGGCCGCGTTACGCAATTTACTAATCCGCCGATTCAACCTGCGGGCAATAAAATAGCTGACAAACATTGAAATAATCAACGCAATAAACAAAGCCTTCAGTAGGTCCCGATTAATGCGGTCAACGTTTGAGTTAACATCGGAAATAAACGCCCCAACCGTGACGGCTGCAACCAATTTCTTTTTATAATAGTATGGTTTTAAAACTTCAATCATCGCTGGACGTGTCTTACCATTCTTGAGTTTGAAGTTTTTATTGTTAACCTTCCGAACAATTTGATTTTTACGAAGGTGCTGCCAGTCGGTCTTGGTAATCTTCGGGGCAACGCCGTTATTCGGGTAAATTACCTGGTCTTTAGGACTAAATACGGTAAAGTGGACCGCCTGGTTTTCCAACAATGCTTCGGAATTTTTGAGCTTTTCTTCATCAAAAGTGACTTTGGCACTTTTCTTTGAATTAATCGTCAATGATTGCTGGATCAAGCTGTCGGAATACTTTTCCAAATTGCGCCAAGTCGTATCGTACACAAATGTTTTTGACATTCTACCAAACGAAAAGCCCAAGAGAAGAATCGTACAGGCGATAACCAGAAAGAATCCCAGCAATTGCTGATAAATCATTTTCATTTTTTCTTGTCCACTTCACTATCATCGAATTTATAGCCGACCCCCCATACAGTTTGAATAATTTGCGGACCGACTTTTTCAATCTTCTGTCGTAATTTTTTGACGTGGGCGTCAACCGTTCGTTCGTCGCCGTAATACTCATAGTTCCAAACGGCTGCCAGCAGCTGCTCGCGCGAAAATACCTGACGCGGCTTTTGAGCCAACGTCTTCAGCAATTCAAACTCCTTGGGTGTCAGATCCGGAATTAATTTGTTATCCAAATAAGCTTCCCGAGTGTCGATGTTCAACTTAAAATTGTCCGTCTCAATATCCATTGCCTGCTTTGACGACTCCTCAGGAACCGCTTCTTTTTCCGGCTCCGTATGCGCCCGCCGCTGTAACGCCTTAATTCTTGCAACCAGCGTAATTGGTGAAAATGGTTTAGTCACGTAATCGTCGGCGCCCATTTCAAATCCAAGTACCTGATCGCTGTCGGAATCTCTGGCGGTTAACATAATGATCGGGACAGTTTGTGATTTGGCCCGAATTTCTTTGGCAACCTCCATCCCATCTTTTTTGGGCAAATTCAAATCCAAGGTAATCATGTCCCAACTATCCGGATCTTCATTGAATAGGTCGATCGCTTCAATGCCATCATAAGCAAAGGTGACATCCCAGCCTTCCTTTTGGAAAAACATCTGCATCATTTCAGATACTGATTTGTTATCTTCAATCATTAACAATTTCATTTAAATCCCCACCTTTAATAACTAATTGCTTCTAAATCCCCGCGTTTCCAATGCTTTCTTAAATAATTTTGCGAAATGGATTCTAATCTTCCTGTCCAAGGATCATTATAATAATATAACTTTCTGTTGAATCCGGTTAATAGTATGTAACTGGACTTCAAGTTGTCGACGCCGGCCACCTTAATAACGACCGGCCTTCTTCGCATCAACTGTTTGTTGAGCTGGCGAAAATTAGCCCGGTTCAGGTCGCGGATCGAATGAGTTTCAGAGATGATTAACTCACTTAAATCAATGAGATGGCCTGAATTTCCGTGAGATTGTTCAACCGCTTTTTTTAAAGCTGCTGCGGAAATTGAACTGCCCGAACTTCTCAGCAGCATCAAAAGCGCGGTACATTGGTTATCAATGTCTGATTGGGTTGCCTGTTTCAATGGGGCAACATCCAACCTGCGGAATGTTTTTCGAATATTGCGTTTTGGCAGCCAGCCCGATAAATCCCCAAACGTAAAATGATACCAAACAAGTTTGTTAAAAAAGCGAATTTCATCGATCAAAAAATCCTGTGCCTTAATATCGTCAGGAATCCGGGTTTTATCTTTTGAAGTCACTTTTGTTTCGGCGTCAGTTGCCAAGTACCAATGCTCACCAGGAATGCGGCGTAATCGCACAAAGAACCGGCTGGTCTTTTCGCTGGCAATGGTTGTTTTTCTCAATCGTCTCACCTCATATATACTTCATTTTACCAATAAAATAAGAAACTTGCTTGGAAAGTCTTAATATTGTTATGATAGGAATGTTGATTATACTTTAATATTTATCCGGATAGGAAGGTTTACCTATGTATAAAGGAATTGCGTTCTTTGACCTAGACCATACGCTTTACAATGAGCATACCCGCGTCGACCCTGAAGTTGCCGATGCTATGCATCAACTTAAACAAAATAATGTTCTGCCAGTCATTTCAACTGGCCGAAATTTATTTGAAATCCCAACTACCATGAAACAAACTGGAATTGATACGGTCGTTTCTGCAAACGGCAGTTACGTTGTCTTTGAGGGAAAACCCGTCTATAAAGCACTGATTGATAAACAAGTGGCGTTGGACTTTATTCAGTTCGCCAAGGAAAATCATGAAGCCACCACCGTTATGAACAGTGTTGGTGCCAAGATTAACTTCATCAACGACATTGTCCGTGGTAACTACAACTTTATCAATTCAAGAATGCCAAATCTGGGCGTTGAAGATTTTGTTAACAAACAGGAAGTCGTGATGATGTTAATTAACACCAAGGGGCCTGATGAACGTTATATTGATCGCTTTAATGATACGCTGACTTTCTTTAGAAACACACCATTTAGCATGGATATTGTGCACAAGGGCAGCTCCAAGAAAAAAGGAATTCAAGAGCTAATTGCCAATGCAAAATTAGATGGCATCCCCACCTATGCATTTGGCGACGGCAATAATGACATCCCCATGTTAGACTTCGTTGACCACCCCGTTGTTATGGAAAACGGCCTCGATCACGTTAAAGCCTACGCGGAATTTATCACAACTAAAAATACCGACCACGGAATCGTCAATGGATTGAAACATTACGGCTTACTTTAAAGTCAGATTGCTTCTATCTTGTCGTTGAATATGATAAGATACAAGATGTATCGGGGTCGTTATGGATTCGACGGGTATAGGTTGAGCCTGGATTGCGTTTCGTGCTGCGTCACGTAAAAACGTCCAGTTTATTATAACTGCAAAAAATAATAACAATTCTTACGCATTAGCTGCCTAATAAGCGCTTAGCGTAGATCCTCCTAACTTCGCCCATGGGTTAGATCTGGGTCCTAAATTAAGTGGGCTCACGCAGTTTGCTCCCACCTGAAGCAAACTGAAGAGACTAATCAGGTTAGCCTACTGTGGGTGCCTTGATTTATGGCGTTTCAGCAGGTGAATTTTAAATAATAAATCTACGAACGTAGATATCTAGGTGGCAATATGCTCGGACGCGGGTTCAACTCCCGCCGACTCCATTGATAGTAAAAATCCGGTTATAACCAATGCGTGAAGCGTTGGTTGTAACCGGATTTTTTGTCTTCAATACATCGCTCAATCCTAAATCCGTGAAAAAACCAGTTAACTGCGGTTATTTCCCGCCTGTATTTCGTCAAACCGCGACCAAGATTATCCCACGTGCATTCATTTTTTATTTGCCAAACCAACCTATTCCATGCTATACTCTCAATCGGTGCCAAACCAAGGTGAGTTCGTAACGATCGGCGCATTTGCGTTCAGAAGGTCGAAGCGGCTTGCCATTTTTTATATAAAAATTATTTAAGCTCACTGCTATGACGGGCCTTAATGAATAAGTGACTTGAGATAAATGGTATACTCAAGTCGTCAAAAATGTTTGAGGGGGGAATTATTGATGCAAAATCAAACGCCATCTCGCGTTGAGCAAAAACAAGCCAAGCTGGAAAATAAAAAGTCCAAGCACACGAAATTAATCGTCTGGCTCAGCATTCTAGTCATCATTCTTGGTGGGTTTTTGTACGTTGGCCATCAAGTTCACGAATTAACCGACGCCCAACGGCAAACCAACACAATTTTAGATAAACCAATTAAAAATACCGTCGTCAAAATCGTTCAGCCAAAACTGCCGGAAGCCGTTCGCCCGCAAGTTGTTAAAATTATTCAAGAAGAACCCCTTTATCGCCTCCAGCAAGCCGCCGACAACCCAACAACCTTCCAGCGGATCGCGGATAAATATCAAGTTCCGGAAAGTTACGTTGCCCCCGCCAAGCAGTACTGGTTCAGTCAACAAAATGCCCAGTTACGCTCGGACGTATACCACGCGCAATTACTCCAGCTCTTATCGGAATTGCGGCAAATGGACAGTTCAACCCAATAATCAGGCAAATATCAAAATCACCGCACAATGACAAAAATCGTGAATGAATTAATGGAGGTTAGAAAATGGATAACGAAAAAGTCTTTAATGAAGTCAGTGGCCTCGTCAATGAAATGCTGGAATTGGTCCGAAATTACGACGTTGCCGGGTTGGAAAAATTTAAGGCCGACCATTCCCAGGGAAACCATCCTGAATGGATCCACATGCTGGACTCCATGATTGAACTGGCAAGGATTGCACCTGAAAATGAAGAAGCCCGCGAATTTATTAAGAATGAATACACACCTAAAACAGCAAGGGATTAATGCCTTGCTGTTTTTATTTACAAATTTTTCGACAAACGTTAAATATCGGTTTAGTTCGTTTCATCCTTTAAAATCAATCAATCAGTTGTGCTAAAATTTGCTTCGTAATCAAAATTTTCAACCTCGGAGGCATTTCATGCATAAAACGAAAGGATTAATACTGGTTCTCACCATTGGTCTATTGTTATCTGGGTGTGGAACCGGAAGTACCAGCGAAAAATCCAGCCACAAATCTTCGTCCAAAGTGACGGCCAGCACAACATCAAAGCGATCAAATTCGACATCCTCAACAAGCACTCAATCTACTAATCCCAAACTTTCAACCAAACAACAAACTGCATACAATGACACCATGAGCCACGCCCTTGCTCAGGATCAAAAAGAAGCTGAACAAGGCAAAAAAATGTACCAGTGGTCCAAGTATGTGCAAAGCATTTCGTATGACATTGACAATGGCTATATCGTTAAAGTTGGCACTAACTTCCAGCAATTAAACACTGCTTCGAAGACGAGCGTTGCCAACCACGCCCAAAGCTTTGCCCAATCGCAGTTGATCATGATTGGTAAAAATATCAAAGCGACTTCGCCGGCACCCTATTTAGTCTTCAAATCCGACAGCACCACGATCGGTCATTCAAAGAAGTCAGTGCCAACAGAATTTGATTTTACAAAATAACCACAAAAAATCCCCAAGCCGCGATTTGTGCATTTCAATCGTCCTTGGGGATTTTTTATTTTATTGAACGCCGTGTTTCTTTAAGAATTCACTTAATGGCGCCAAATCTTCTGCATAGTAACGTTTCTTGAATTCGTCAATCGTCTTTTGGTCAAATTGATCGGGATCCAATGCCAATTTTTCAACTGGAATTGGTCGTTCGTTTGTGATCTTGACGTCAATCAACACCGGTTTGCCTGCCTTGGTCAGTTCGACAGCTTTATCAAAGGCCGCGGTGATTTGGTCAACCGAAGTCACCGTTATTCCGGTCATGCCTTGTGCTTCAGCAACCTTGGCAAAGTCAGTCTCCGGTAAGCTAATGCCGAACCATTCGTGGTTGTCATCTTCCTGCTCGTCTTCAATAAATCCAAGGGCTTCGTTTGAAAAGACGACGTTAATGATCGGCAGTTTGTATCCGACTTGGGTACTCAAATCCTGCATGACCATCGCTGCAGCGCCATCACCTGTCAGATTGAACACTTGACGGTCAGGATAACTTAACTTGGCTGCAATGGATCCTGGTAAACCAACGCCCATTGTGGCAAATAGGCCGGACGTAATCCAAGGCTGATGACCATTGGTTTTCAATAATCGAACCGCATTTTGAGTAACATCGCCAACATCAATTGAGAAAATCGCGTCCTTTTCAGCAATTCGATTAATTTCTTTAAATGCCGGTTCAAATCGCAATTTGCCTTCGGTTCGATTCATCATGTGGTCGTTGTATTCATGCCAGTTGGTAACATTGTCCACGTTGGCAGCGTACCAATGTGATGGCTCAGCTGTTTCGCCGATTTCAATAAATTTCTGTAAGGTCTTCTTGGCATCGGCCAGCATCGCAACATCGGTCTTATGCCGCTTACCTAACATTTGAGGATTGCTATCAACTTGAATAAATTTAACATCTGGTTTGAACATTGCTTCCGCAAATGGATAGTTCGAGCCGATGAACAACATCAGGTCGGTTTGTTGAAGGGCTTCGTTTGCCGGCTTGGAAGCAACCCGGGCAGCGGAACCTAATAAGGCTTCAAAATCATAAGGAATAATTTCTTTGCCGAGGGCGGTTGTGATAACTGGAATCTGGAATTTCTTAGCGAATTCCATTACCTCGTCAGCTGCCCCAATGGTTCCTTGGCCGACGTACAAAAGCGGCTTTTTAGCCTGCTTAATCAACTCAAGTGCCTGATTAACCTGCTCGTCAGAAGCGGCACTCAGCTCGGGTTTTGCAAAATTAGTGGCGGAGCTGTAGTAGCCATCAGCCGGAATTTCTTTATTTGCCAAATCGTTTGGGATTGTAACGATTGCCGGTCCGTGTTGTGCAAACGCGCGCCGAATCGCTTCGTCCAAAATGTGTGGCAGGCTTTCTGCAGTCGTCACGGTTCGTGCATAGACGCCGGCGTCTTTAAACCATGGGTCCTCATCAAATTCCTGGAAGAAATCCTGGTTCATCAATGCTTGTGGATTTTGGCCAACGATTAGTAACACCGGCACTTTATCAGCCATTGCATCATAAGCGCCTTGGAACAAATGCGTTGCACCAGGTCCGGCAGATCCAAATGCAACCCCGATTTTTCCGGTTAATTTCGTGTCGGCAACTGCAGCCAACGCACCAACTTCTTCATGTCGAACATGCACATAGGTGATTTTATCCTTTTCCTCATCCAGCGCATACATTAAATTGTTAATGGTTCCACCAGGAATGCCGTAAATGTGATCAACGCCCCAACTTTCGAGGGTCCGTAATGCTGCAACTCCTGAATTAATTGTATTTGCCATAATCAAAAACCTCCTATAAACCAATAAACGATTACCAATTACACACATAATAGTTGCGGTGAATTAAAAATACAATCAAAACGACTTTTTATTTGTAAGCGCTTAACAAGCTGTCAGAATAGCAATTGTATTGTCGCTCAATTATAACCACACGCAAATGGAAGTATTCAATTAAGAGAAAATAATAGTTGACGTGCGCCCCATATTTTAGGTATAGTTAGTATTCGTAAAACGATTCACCTAATCAAAAGTGTCACCTGTCCAATCCCGAAGACTATAAAAGCTGAATACATATTTGGAGGTTCCATCATGACTAATGAAACAAAGTTTTGTCAATCTTGTGGAAAGGAGATCCCAAAAGCAGCACAATTTTGCCCCTTTTGTGGACAGCCACAAACCGTTGTTGCCACTAAAGAAGTTTCAAATCAATTAAACGATCATCCTGACCCCAGTTCAAAAGTAATGAGTCGGCAATCCATTCAACAACATTGGTACAAAAACTGGATGGTCTGGGCCATCATCATATTAGGGGTTGGATTTGTGACCTGTATTGCACTGCTAAACAACAATCGGACAACGGTGGTGATGCAACCCACAGCTAGTTCTAAAACTACAAAGCATCATACAAAAGCAAAAACGAAAGATCCTAAAGAAATCCCTTCAACATCGTTAAAACATCCCACAAAAATCGGCCAATGGAAAAACAGTCCACTTATTGGAACAGCAACGTTGATAGGCCTGGGCACCAAACCCAACGCAACCATTCAAGACGGTCCGTTGACAGTCAAATTTAAACATGCAGAAATTGACAAGATCCATGCGAATACTCAGGATCAACTCGATCAAGCCCTCGACTCATACAATAAGAACAGCATGTCCAAAGACTATACGCGAATGAAAATTGAATATACAGTTAAAAACACATCTAGCAATGCAATTAATTTCGGCGGGATCAAGCAAATCATTTATTCAAACGGTTACCAAACCAACTTTGCCGACGATTCACTCAGTGATACTGGTTCTGAAGATGAAATTGCCGCTCATGCCAAAAGAGTTGAATTCGCATTAGTGCTATTAGGAAAATCAACCTCCGGGTTAAAACCCACCTCCATTAAAATATTGACTGATGAATCTGAGGATGCAACCACCTATGATACCGTCACTGACGGCTCCTCATTCTTTGAAAATATCAGCTACCAAGCGTAAAACAAAAAAGTGGTGTTAGGACAAACAAGCACCATGCTCGTGTCCCGCACCACTATCACTGAATGATTACCAGCCGAATCATCTGCCAAATCGCAGCATCCAGCCCACTTTATTCTTCAACCAATTTTCCAGCCTTTGGACCCGGATCCAACGTCCAAATCTGCTCGATGGTGATCACGCCGGCAGCCTTTGGAGCTGGGAACTTGCCTTTTGCCCATTCTTCGGCTTGTTCGTAGTATGGCCCATCCGTATAGAGCTTGGCAGTTCCTCCGAATCGGAATCCTTTAAATGCCTTTTGGTTGGCAACCGCAACGATTGCTTTGCCGTTCTCATTAATGTTTGCCTGGGTCTTTCCACCGGTCATTTCGTTGTAAATCAGATGTTCATCGTCTAACACCCGCATTGAAATTTTGGGTCCGATGTCCGGGTTCCCGTCAGCATCAACCGTTGCGATGTAAGCTAATTCTCCCGCAATCATATCTTTCATTGCCTGATTTAATTTTGCCATCATAACATCTCCCATTTAATTTTTGCAACGTCATTTTAGTGCCAGCGGACCGACAACGCAATCATTTACCCTCGGTTACTTAAAAGCAGTGATCGTAAATGGCTTGATGAGTCCCTTGACAATGGTGTGCCGTAAAACCGCGAGAATTAACCAGCCCACCAAAACGCCAAAGGTATTGGTCAAGACATCATTAATGTCAACCCAACGCGATAAGCCAACGGTTAAATCAAGAACAAACTGTAGTCCCTCGATGGTGCAGCTGACGGCTAATCCGGTTAACAAAACATTTTTTAATTTGAGCTTTGGTAACAACAGCCCCAAATAGATTCCCATCGGCAGCATCATCACCACGTTTTGATAAAAATCAGCAGTTGTGCTCCAAAACGGAACCAAATTGATCGGAGCTGTTCCAATCATCATCGGTGAGACGTATTGTGGTCCCACAAAGGCATATGATGTTGGTGCCAGTGTCAGATAACTCACCACTAAAATGTAGACCAGGGCTGAGATAATCGTCACCAGCTGGAAAATCGACAACCGTTTGAGATGCCCCGACTGCATTTTAAGCCAAACCAGAACACCCGTAATATTTAACAAATATGGCAACCATTTAATCATAACGTCCACCTTCCTTTCAAAATCATTCGTCACTCACTTTATTAATATCGTTATCATAAGAAGATGCGGTTAACTGAAACTTAAAAGCTCCCTTGATACGACAGGCTTAAGGGAGACATAACAATCTTCTCTCAACAGCTCTTAACAATAGTTGCGATTAAAAACAGCTAATGCTATCTTAGAAGATAGATTTTTTTGAGGAGGATTCATGATGGACATCATCCTGGCAGCAGTTTGGATCATATTGACGGCCGGCGTTTTCGTGATTGTGGCAGGCGCATTTTACTTAATTTATAAAAATGCCCGCCACGAACCGGCCCCTTACAAGTGGAAACATCTCTTCATCGCCCTGGCGATCTTTAGCTTGTTATTCACGTTATTCGGTGGTGTCCTTTCAATCATCACCAACCTGCAATACGGCAATCCCTGAGTTTGAATGGGATTGTCTTTTTTTGATGAACACAAATAGCAGGCATAAAATTAGGCTTTATATGCTATATCTGATATACTATAAGTAAGTTATATAATAATATAGTTATAACTAAACATGACTAAAGGAGTGTCCGACTTATGGCAACGATGATAAATGTGTCAGATTTAGCAAGATTACCCGATTTACAAGCACCGGTGATTACATTGAATCTCAACTTACGGAAGCTGTCGTTTGATCAAAATGAACAACTCCGAGTAAAGAATATGCTCAAACAGATCCAAAAAGAAATCGGCGTGGAAATTGACCCATTGATTGACGATATCAATCACCTGATCCACGACCAATTACCCTATGACGGCATGACTGTCATTGCCGATCAGCACGGTCAAACTGTTTATCACCTGATTCGAACAAGTGTCGAAAAGGCCGATTATCGAATAGAGGATGCCATTGACTTTCTGCTGCTCTTAAGCGAGGCGCCCAACGCTGATTACACGTTGATTAGCCTCAATCGAGATAACAGTCAGCTCTATAAGCTGGTCAACAAACGCGTCAGCTCACTTGTCATTGACGATTATCCGGCAACCGTTCAAGACGCCTTGGGAACCGAATTGCGTGGTGGTCAATTGAACTTTAGTGCCCGCGGAGGCAACGCCCAGTATCATGGGCATAACGAAACGACCCAGGAGAAGAAAATTGACCAGGAACGCTACTATCGACTTCTGATTGAACTGTTAAAAAATAATCAAAGGCTCGCTAATCACCCTTTCGTGTTGATGGGCCTGCCACAAAACATTAACTTATTTAAGAAGTTGAACAATGGCTTGGATTTGGCACCGTTTGAGATTGCCCAATCAGTTCAAAACGATTCACTGACTGATATTGAAAAACTCGTCAATGACACGATTGCCGGCTACAATCGGGAAAATACCGCTGAAGCCATCACGAAAACTTTCAAGGACCAACTGTTCACTGATTTCAATAACATTCAAAACTTGTTGAACTCAAAAGAGATTCGTCACTTATTTGTGGGTTCAAGAAGTGAAATTAAGGCGGCTGATCCAAGTGTTTACCGCGAAATTAATCAAATGATCAAACAGGCATTGGCGCAAGATACCCGTGTGACCGTTGTAAACGACGATCCGTCAGTGCCGTTGGTCAGCGCCGTTCAATAATTTTAGAAATTTTGTTTTCAATAAATGAAAAAAGAGCTTGGTGGATTCTTCTCCCACCAAGCTTTTTTCTGTCTTCAGTTGGACCATCGTCACGTTTTGGCACACCTACGATTGGGCCAATTCCTTGATCTGTCTTTGAACATTTAAGATTTGAACAATGTCAATGGCGCATTCAGCCCCTTTGTTGCCGGCTTTGCCACCGGCACGGGCCAAGGCCTGATCCATATTTTCAGTTGTCAACACCCCAAACATCACCGGCTGCGGCCCGTTTAACGACAGGTCGGCCAGCCCATTGGCGGTTGTTTGACAGACATAATCATAATGTGATGTTTCACCACGAATGACCGACCCTAAGGCAATCAAGCCGTCAACCCGATTGGAAGCGCCCAATTCCTTGGTCATTCTTGCCAACTCCATGGCGCCGGGAACGTGGGCCACGGTGATCTGCTCGTCACCGATACCCAGCGTTTTCAGTTGTGCGACGCAACCTGATAACAAGCGCTCCGTCACGATTTCATTAAAATGCGACACCACGATTCCAATTCGATAATCATGGTTTGCAAGTGTTCCATACAAATTTTTCATGCATTTCCAACCTCTTTCAATAGGTGATTTAACTTGTTTTTCTTGGTGAGTAAATAGTGCTGGTTTTCAGAAGTTAATCCCACTTCCAACGGAATTCGTTCAACCGTTTTGATGCCGTAACCATCCAACTGCTGAATTTTATCCGGATTATTTGTCATTAATCGGACCTCAGACACACCCTTACTTTTCAAAATGGTGGCCGCAATTTGATAATTACGATCATCAATTGGCAATCCCAGATGTTGGTTGGCTTGAACCGTATCTAATCCCTGCTCCTGCAAGGCGTATGCCCGCAGTTTATTGGCCAGGCCAATTCCCCTGCCTTCCTGCCGCAGATAAATCAGGGCGCCACGTCCGTTTCTTTCGATGCGACGTAATGCTTCTTCAAGTTGTGGCCCACAGTCACAGCGCTTCGACCCAAACACGTCGCCCGTCAGGCACTCGCTGTGCAGCCGCTTCAATAATGGGTCACCCGTTGCCAAGTCCCCTTTTGAAATCAACAAGGTTGGTTCGCCGCCATCAGGATTGTCAAACGCTTCCAGTTGAAAAGTCCCGTACTTGGTTGGCAGCTTAACGCTGGTAATTGTTTGAATGGCCTGATTTTGCTGATACTTTCGATAAGCAATAATTTCGTCAATCGTCAGCAACGACATCCCGTTGCCTTCAGCAATTGCCTTGAGGTCCTTTCGTCGGGCCATCTTGCCATTCTTTTTGAGGACTTCACAAATATAAGCAACTGGCGCAACACCTGCTAATTTAGCCAAATCAACAGCGGCTTCGGTATGCCCCTGCCGTTCGAAAACGCCATCCGGTCGGGCAATCAGGGGGAAAATATGGCCGGGGTGGTAAAAGTCGTCCCAGGTACTGTTGGGATCCGCCAACCGCTTAATCGTTTTTGCCCGGTCAAACGCGGAAATGCCAGTGGTGGTGGATTTCGCATCTAATGTGCTGGTAAAAGCAGTTCCAAAGGCATCGCTTGAATTTTCCAGCATCGGTTTTAATTCGAGCCGGTTGGCAATTTCAACAGCCATTGGCACACATAATAAGCCTCTTGCACGGGTGACCATTTTATTAACCGTTTCAGGGGAGACCTTCTCAGCCAACCCAACCATGTCGCCCTCTGCTTCCCGGTCTAAAGAATCCGCGACAATAATCAGATTTCCGGCTTTAAGTTCTGTCAGTGCCCGATCAACTTTTTCAATTATCTTTGTGTCCATTTTTCAGTCAGTCCTTTCTTGGCCATATTGACAATGTACTTACCCAAAATGTCTGTCTCAATATTGACCGAATCGCCCTGCTTGAGGCTGCCTAAATTCGTGTGAGTCAACGTATAAGGAATCAATGCCACTTCAAAAGTTGACTGACTGGTTGAGACGACGGTCAAGCTGATGCCGTTGATGGCAACCGATCCTTTTTCAACGATGTAGGGCTCATATTCGGTTCCAATCTGAAAGCGCAATCGTATCGAATCTTCATCCGCTTGTGTTGAGACGAGTGTAGCCGTTGTATCCACGTGACCCAGTACAAAGTGGCCATCGAGCTTCTGGCCAACGGATAAGGACGGTTCGAGGTTCACAAATGCGTCGGACGCCAACTGATTAAAATTAGTCCGCAGCATTGTTTCCGGCATCACGTCAGCGGAAAAGCCAGTCCCAGTTAAGTCCGTAACGGTCAAACAAACCCCGTTTACCGCAATGCTGTCACCCAATTTAAATGTGCCGTCCGAAACCAGGGATGTCTCGATCGTTAGCTTGGCCTGTTGGCCGCTCTGAGTGACCTGAACAACCTTTCCTCGTGCTTGAATAATTCCTGTAAACATTAGCGCGCCCTCCTGACTGTAATCTTCAAATCATGCCCCAGTTGAGTAACCTCTGGTGCCTCAAAGTGCGTTAACCGGCCGTCGCTCACGCCACTAACTGCAGGCAGCCCAGTGCCGCCAATGACGATCGGGGCAACATAGGTTACCAATTGATCCACCAGATTGGCTCTGACAAATTCAGCCTGAATCTGACTGCCCCCTTCAACCAGCAGTGACTGCAAGTGGTGCTCCGAAAGTAGTGCCAAGACATCGTTTGGCCGCCATTCGTCCTTGACAAAGACATGAACAAAGTCTGGGAATTGCCGATGAGCAGATTGACTGGACAAAATCCAGACCGGACTTTCGTTTTCAAATAAACGTTTGTCCGGCGTAACTGAATTTGCATCCCTCACCAAAATAATTCGGACCGGTTGAAATCGTTTCTCAAGACCTCTGACCGTTAATCGCGGGTCGTCCGTTTTAAAGGTTCGCTCCCCTACCAAAATGGCCTGATTCATGCGTCGTAATTTTTGGCTGTCTGCCTGGGCTTCTTCGCCCGAGATTATCGTGCGTCTACCAGACTGTTGGTTGATTTTTCCATCCAGTGACATAGCATATTTTATCGTCACCATCGGCCGCTGACGCTCATAATAAAAGTTATACGCCTCGTTGAGGGCCGTTGTCGTTCCTAAAATTTCCACTTCAACGCCACTATTCCGCAACCGTTCAATCCCTTTTCCCGCAACGATTGGATTGGGATCAACCTGACCGACAACCACTCGTTTGAAGCCCTCTTTAATCAAGCGGTCGCTGCACGGAGGCGTTTTACCAAAGTGACTGCAAGGTTCCATCGTGACGTACATCGTCGCGCCCTTGACACTTTCTGCGTCCGGCACATTGGAAAGCGCGTCAATTTCTGCATGGTGTTCGCCAAATTGATGATGATACCCGCTCGCGACGAGTCGGCCATCTTTAACAATCACCGCACCAACCCGTGGATTAGTCCAAGTATTTCCAAGTCCTTTCCATGCCATTTTAACGGCAATCTTCATGTAATCTTGATCGTTCAAATCTTATTCACCCCACGAAAAAAGCCCCGCAAGAATTTGCGAGGCAATTATTAGATAAGCTAAACAAGATTTCATTCGAGTCATGAGGGACCATGCTCATGAAAAAGTGTCACGGAAGACAGCTGTCCCCCTTAACATTAATCCACAAACAGTCCACACCGATGTTATGAAATGCTTATTTGATTCTTCTCCCATCCAGACTTTACTGTCGGTCCCAGACTCACACTGGGTCAACCGCTTAACGCGGGTCACGGACTTCGATTATCACATCGTCACCGTCGGTCGGGAATTTCACCCTGCCCCGAAGAAATCTATTCAGTTTTCGAAATTATGATACCCCATCGACCAGGGAAGCGCAACCAAAAACTGTTTAATAAAAAAACGGTTTCATCACTTCCACGCCGAGGAAGGCCGCATCAAGCCGTTTTCCACTCATTCCAACATTAAAGATCGTCACTGATTGTCCAACCGCTCTGAAATGTCTTGCGCAATCTCAGCTAACCGCTGTCGATTTTGGACTTGGGCAATCTTGTAACCGACAAAATATGGTGAAGTGGCGTACCTTGGTACAATCTTGCAGTAAAATTTGCCATCCAACTGGTAGAAAAATAAGTTGTATGAAGATAAGCGCCCACCCATATAATCGTGCAGCAAGTACCTGACGATCACGTGGACTGCGTCGGCCAGACTGTCAATTTGGGCAATTCCTTTGATGGCAATGTTAATCTCGACAAAGCCAATAATCGGGTTGGTCGATAAGGTGATTTCACGTTGGTCGTCTTGCGTCACTGCAACTCCAGTGAAATTACGCAACGTGATATTCTGATACACATCGTAGTTATTCAAGCCGACAATTTGAAAATGAGGGTGGCGTAAACTACCTCCAGACATTGGGCCGAAGTTTTTATACATAATGACGCTGCGATATTGATTGGAGGCCATCATCTGGTGCCAGCATTTAAAGGCAAACTCGAAGACTTTTCGGTTTTGTGCCACCGAATAAGTTGACGGGCCGCCGTTGTGGTCACTCGACTCAATCAGGACCGTTTGCATGGTATCTTCCAGTGTTCGAAATTTATTTTGAAGCCAAATTCGATCGTCTTCTTGCGCTAAAATATTAGTGAGATGCGCAACGTCGCAAAATGGGCAGTAGCCTTCGGGATGGCGGATATTTTCCGGCTTTCCTTTGGCTGCTTGATAATCAAATATCAGTGGTTGATTCGCCATTTGATTCACCAGTCTTTCTTTTAAGAAACTTGTGTCTTTATTATATTCGAAATTGCCGTTGGGCTGTTAGAAAAATATTTTGAACAAAAATCTGCAATGTAATTGATTTAGCTGTTGTTTGATAACTCATGTAGTATATAATGATTTTATTTATTCGATTAATTAGTCACAACTGTTTGGGGGAATTTGATGAAAAAACCGCTCACCGTTACAATTGCATTGATTTGTACGTTAATTTTGTCAGGGTGTTCGACGTCAACCTCTGCCAAAAAGCCTACCCGCAACCACTATGACCGCCAGCGAACCGCCGCCGAATTGAAGCATGATCGCATCGTTGAAGGAATCAATCTCGAAAACTTCGATAAAATCAACGTTGGCGACATTACTGACGGCACAAACGGCTCTTCTGATCAGCAGGTTCGCCAATTATTTGGCAATCCATCGCATATCGGGACGGTTTCAGTGAACGGTATTAGTCAAAAAGTGACCCAGTTCACTTGGAAGGATGTTTCATCTACCTTCCACGTCGCCAAAGTCACCGTTCAATTTTTAAATCACAAAGTAGTTGGCAAGTCCTATTCCCCCGCTGCCAAACAAAAACAACGCGTGATTGCCAAGTCAAAAATTGATCAATTAGGTCTCGGTACCACCTACCAGGAAACCGTCAACACCTTAGGGACCCCTAACGGCGAATCGTTTACCGGCCAGGGTCCACTATCGAGTAAGTACCTGCTTTACGTGACTGACAGTGACGGAACCGCCTATGATCTGACATTTACCGACGATAAATTAAACAATAAGTTTAAAACTTCGATATACTAAGAGTGTACATGCCCAAACTATATAGGAGGCTACAAAGATGAAAGTGATTAACGTAGAATTATCAGTAAAGCCTGGGATGCAAAAGGACTATGAGGCGTTTATCGACGAACTGGTTCAAGGCTCTCGTGCTGAGGCCGGAAACGTGTCTTACGATCATTTCAAAAAAATTGGCAGCGATTCCGATTACGAAATTATTGAACACTGGAAGGATGCGGATGCAGTTGAGTCCCATAATAATACCGCTCACTTCCAAAAATTCTTGGCTGGCATTAACGATTTCTTAAGTAAAGATCTGGTTATTATCAGAATGGATTATAACGAATAACTTACAAGAGTTGGCGCTTAATGGCGTCAGCTTTTTTAATTTGATTATTACTGCGTCGTATCGTGTACAAATAGCAGTGAGCTGACCCTCTGGAAGGAACCGGCCATTTGGCGCACACTTTCTTGACCAACTTTTGGAAGCGCTTATAATCAAGTGTAAGTACATGAGGAGGTCACAAACATGCAAGATGAAAGATGGAACAACCCGTTATACCAGACCGAAGCAGTCAATGATGAGGGCTTGGAAGGCCACGCTTACGTTCCCGGCGGCATCAAGGTCGAGACCAGCAGCCCGATGAACTCACATCCCGGCACCAATCCCGAGCAGTTGCTGGGGATGTCTTTGGCAACCTGCCTGGAAGCCACGCTGGAAGCAATTGAAAAAGAGCACGGCGTTCCCCACACCGCAGAGGTCCACGTCAAAGTTGCCTTTATTGGCTCAAGAGCCGTTTACCAATTTCTGGTTCATGCGCAAATCATGGTCAAGGGCGTTGACTTTGAAACAGCCGACAAGTTTGCAAAGGAAGCTGAAAATCGCTGCCCAGTTTCAAAACTATTGAAGAATAGTGGCAATTACACCGCTGAAACCGTTGAGCAGTTTGACTAAACAATGACGAGCGATTAAGACCAATGAAGTTTTGATCTTGGTCGTCCGTATAAGCAAATGACCCAACCATCCAGATCGGATTGTTTGGGTCATTTGTTTATGCGTTGGAAGCTAAGCATTTTTGCTCCCATTTTTCTTGCAATAAATGTTCTTATTTTCAATGAAAAGCTGGTAATAATTACAGAGAAGCTGTAAAATTTAGATGAAATAACAAATTAACTCCACAAATTGTTTATAAATATTCGTTATCTTTTATATTTATGAATTTTATTAGGAGCTTAATATTATTTTTAGTTCGACTTGTTTTACTGTATAATCATTCTAAATGAACTTAATTTAACCTCAGGAGGCATTTTTTATGGATAGAAAAATCCCTAACATTATGGGTACTCAACATCCAGATAACGCAGGAGTTCCCTTCTTCAAGCATAACGATAGCGCATTTGTTTCCGCATTTCGGGAAATTGATGAAGCCTACCAAAACTTCTCAAAGCTCGGCGCTGACGAATACATGTGGGACTGGGAAGGTAAACACGCCGATGCGTCAGTGATCGACCGTTTATACTCTGAGCACTACGAGTATTTCCAAAAGCATCCCCTTGGCAAGGATAAGTTTTTAACTTTCCGTCTGCCAAACATCTGGGAAGAAAAAGGCTACAGCTTAATGCAAGCCATGACAACCATCTTGTCAGCCGAAGACTTCTCTTACGACTTGGGCTTTAAGGAACGACCGTTATTCGAAGCAATCTTGCCGATGACACAATCAGCCGACCAGCTGATTTCAATGGAAGACAAGTTTGCCAGCCTTTCTCACTACAAATCAACTGAATTTAATACCGGCCACAAAGATTCCGATACCTTGCAAATGATTCCACTGTTTGAAGGCTTTGAATCACAATTAAATGCGCCGCAAATTTTGAAGAAATACCTTGAAATGTATAAAGAACATTTTGGCCGCGAACTTAGCTACATGCGGGTATTCTTAGCCGGATCAGACTCCGCTTTGTCAAATGGTTTCTTGAACAGTATCATTGGAAATAAATTAGCGTTGACTGGTCTCGCCGAATTTGAACAGGAAAGCGGCTTGCCAATTTATCCAATTGCCGGAATGGGAAGCACGATTTTCCGTGGCGGCTTGTCTCCAATGATGATCGACCGTTATCTCGAAGAATTCCCTGGCTTAAAGACCGCAACCGTACAGTCTGCCTTCCGTTACGACTACCCGTTAGACGTGGTTGAACCGGCCATCATCAAATTACGTGACGGTTTGCAACAAAGTAAGTTTGAAATCATCAACCATGATGACCAAGATATCCTGTTGAATATCGCCAAGAAGGCTGCCGCAGAATACCACGAAACTTTGGATCCGTTAATCAATGACTTACAACCTGTCTTTGATTCCTTCCCAAAGCGTCGTGACCGTCACCAACACGTCGGGATCATCGGTTATTCCCGTGACGTTGACGGCTACAAGATGCCGCGTGCGATCACCTTTACCGGCGCCCTTTATTCAGTTGGTGTTCCACCTGAATTCTTGGGAACCGGCCGTATCTTGAACAAGTTGGATGATAAAGAACTCAGCACTTTGATGAAGTATTATCCAAATATCAAGCATGATTACGCCCACGTTGCCAAATACTTCAGTAAGGACGCTTTGGCTGCCCTTCAAGCAAAGAACCCCGCTTGGAAAGCAGTTGACGAAGATATCGAAGCCGTTGAACGCTTATTTGATATCAAGGCTGGTCCACAAACACCTGAACAGGAAAAGCACGCCCAATTGGCAGCTGATTTAGTTAAGATTTCTGACAAGGAAACCAAGACGACATTGATCAGCCGTCAAGCTATTTTACGAAAATTCCTAGGTTAATCACTCAAAATCCAGTTAGCCGGCTGGATTTTTTTGTCTGGCGTTTTATACTAAGATTAGGTAAATGTTTCAAACAAGATTTGAAGGGAGTTCATTTTATGTTTAAGAAATCAATTTTGTTAACCGTTGCCGCATTAGGTTTAGGTGGCTTTGTTTCATTGACTCAATCCGCAACGACTCAGGCTGCATCAATGCCCGGTTCGTTAACTTATCACAAGACAAGTTCGGTTGCCAAGATCGGCAGCCAATACAAATCATTTAAATTGACGAACCACATTCCAACCAGCAACTTTAAGAATATCAAAACCATTTCTTGGAAAAAAAGTGGCTTGAAGAAAGGTACCAAAGTTCGAATTGACCTATACGCCACTCAAGGCACTCAGTTCAACTGGTACCGAATTTCAAAATACAGCACTAAGAAAGCCAAGACGAACAAAAAAGTTCAAAAGTACTGGATTTATGGTCAGGCATTGGTTTTGCCGACAACTACCAGTAATCAATTAGCACTCAGCTACTAGTCGTAAAATGAATCTCCGCACCGCTTCCTAATCGATCCGATGTTAATAATTGAGAAGGAATGATTTGATTGAATAAATTTCAGAATTTGTCCAGCTGTACCGCTTTTTTGGCTGGTAAGAACGCTACTGTAGACGGCTCAACAATGATTGCACGAAATGAAGATGCCGGCGGTGGCGTCAACGCAAAACGGTTTGTGGTTGTCAATCCACAGGACCAACCCAGCGAATACATTTCCACTTTTAACCAATTTCGCGTGAAGTTACCGGATCATCCGCTCCGCTATACCGCAACTCCCAACGCAGATATTTCCGACGGTGTTTGGGGTGAATCTGGCATTAACACCGATAATGTCGCCATGAGTTCTACTGAAACCGAGTTTACCAACACCACAATGCTGGGCTTGGATCCACTGGTTGCCGACGGAATTGGCGAAGAGGCCATGCTGACGTGTGTGCTCCCTTACATTCATAGTGCCCGGGAAGGTGTTAAACGATTAGGGGAATTAGTTACCAACTTTGGCACCTGTGAAAGCAACGGTATTGCCTTTTCTGATTCTGAAGAAGTCTGGTACTTTGAAACCGTTGGCGGCCATCACTGGGCAGCTGAACGCATCCCTGATGACAGCTATGCGGTTGCCCCTAACCAAACCGGGATCCAGGAAATTGACTTTAACGATGCAGAACATTTCATGTACTCAGACGATTTAAAAGAATTTGCCGAAAGCCATCACTTAAACAAGGCTCGTAAGGGATTTAATTTCAGAGATATTTTTGGAGAAGATGTCCAGGCCGATCACTATTACAACACCCCACGTGTTTGGTACGGCCAAAAGATGTTTAACCCGGAAATTGAACAGGATCCGGAAAGTCGGACGATGCCATTTACACGGGTTGCCGATCATTTGATTTCCGTCGAAGATATTGCCCTGTTTTTAAGCAGCCATTATCAAGGAACCGAATTTGATCCCTATGGCCAAACGGGTACCGAAGAAAGCCGCCATCGCTATCGTCCTATCGGCATGAATCGAAACCAGGAAATGCATATTTTGCAAATCCGGCCGAACTTCCCTGCCGAGCAAGCGGCAATTCATTGGCTGGCTGAAGGCGTCAACGAATTTAATGCACCGGTACCGTTCTTCGCAAACTGTACCGATACGCCTGCAAACTTCAAGAATACCCCGTTGCGCACCACAACAGAAAGCTTCTATTGGTTGAACAAGTTAGTGGCCATGTTGGCAGATCCGTTCTTTGCCGAACATGATTTGGAAGCCATGACGGCCGTATCCGAAAGCCGCAAATTTGGCTTTGCAAATGGCAGAGCAGCGGTAGCCGCCGCAGATGCGGAATTTAAAAACATTTCAAAGGACAGACTGACCGATTGGCATAATCAGGTTAATGAAAAAGTGGCCAACACGATTACTGAGAATGTCAAAGACTTGCTCCATCAGCTGCTGTTAATGAGAGCTGAAAAGATGGTTCCGACGTTTGAAAAGGGCGGGGAATTGTAGAGAGTGTGACGAGCAACGGTTGAGGCGGAACACGTTTTCAGCTAAAAAAATTAAAGACACAGAGTGCGGACTAGGACGTTTAGAGGCCTAAATTAACCGGCAGTGAAATCGAGTTTGATTTCACTGCCGGTTAATTTAGGTGCAGGCTTCTGCCCCAAGGAGCAAGTTTTTGGCTAGATAGCAGTAAGGTAAGTACTAAGCAGCGAAAGCTAATTTGGGAAGCTTATTTTGAAAGCCGAAAAACCGTAGCAACATTAACGTACCCCATAGAATTTAAGCCAAAATAAAACTGACTAGTCTTGCTACAATTGCCTTTGGGAGCTTGAGTTTGTCGCCAGGCAGTATTTCATTTTTATAAAGATGTTGGGATATTATATCAGTCTTCGGAAGATTCTAAAAATTATGAACGGAACTTGTTCATTTCAAGTAATTGAACTTGTGTTAGCGAGAAAACAATTGCAAAGGAGAATTTCTAATGAAACTAAAGATTTCAGATAAGTTAATAAGTAACGTCGCAAGAACAGTTTGTATAATTGTTTTTTTGGGATTTACAACAATCTATCCCGCGGAGGATAACACTTACTATGCGGTCACTGCAATAATATTCTTAGTAGCAATTATATTCTCTCCGAAATCTATTTTAACCCAACGTATATTCCGTCTTATCACAAAAAATGTTAATACAAAAGATCATAATAAGAATTCATAGTTCACTCAGCTACCACCCCCCTTACAAGTTGAAATCGCAACGATTGCGAACCAGATGGCCACATAATTTATTGCTTTCCACAGTTCAAATAAGCTATTAATCGAAATTAATGATTTATTTGAGCTGTGGAAGCTAAACGCGGTTCTTGATCTCTCTTAAAATCTGTCTCAGGTATTGACTACAATCCAAAGTGTTTGTTTTTCGTTAACTGTTCACTTATAGTTATACATATTTTTAGATAAAAGCAATATAGTTTATTGGCTTCTCGGCAAAGTTTTTTAAAAACTGAGCATTCCTTCTAAGTTGAGATATAATAATTTTAGGGGGGATGTTAAATTTGAAAAAATCAAAATTATTTATTTGTATTGTTGTAATTTACTTTATTCTTGTGGGGCTTCCCAGCCCTGCATCTGCAAAATCCACCGTGCGAAGATATCGCGGAACTCCTAGCGTCTTAGTCAATAAATATTGGAAATACACACCTTCGCACACTAATGCAACACAATACTTTTATGGAACCCACAACACATTTGTTGCCAAGCATACTTATCGTGGAAGCTTTAGGTCAAGTGTCATTTCGTGGATGGGACTATTTGGCTACTATGTGATTCAAGGAGTCGATTCAAAGAAAACTAATTATCATGATTGGTGGTTTATCAAACCAAATAAAAACTTTTCTAAAATTCGTTTTGGGTTTATAACGATCCCACAAAATGACATTCCAAAGCATGAGCCAGCCTATTATGCAAACAAAGTAGCAACTAGAACAAGCTTAGTAACAGCAATACTTCACTAAGCCTTTTTTTGTTAGATGCTATGTGGACACATAGCTTACAAAGAAGAATACTTTTAATTATCAACGGTTACCATGCCTCATAATTTTATAATCCTTATACGTTCAAAAAATGGATTAACCTCTCAACAAGCCAGTTGAGACGGCTAATCCATTTTATTTTAGCGATTACTTAACCGTATTCGTCTTAATCCGATCCAACGGAATCTCTCGCGGTGTAAATTCATCACTAGTCTGACCCAAGGTTAATGCAAATGCCGGTTTGAAGCCATCCGGAATCACGCCACTTGGAATCGAACCCAGACTGGCCATATTATAATTAGCACCTAGTCCCTGGTCTTCTGCGGCCAATTCCATATTATGAACAATCGTGCCGGCAGAAATTTCATCTGAAGCACTGTCGACTTTCACTGAAACCACAATGACAGTTGGTGCGTCATAAATCCCCGTCATTTTAGATAAGACGTCGGCATCCTGAATCACCGTCAGTCGATAATCATCGTAGCGCCCCATGCCAACTGGTGCCGCATTAGCTGCTAACAAAATTTGGTGAAGCTGGTCATCTGATATCTGTCCGGAGTATTCTCGAACCGCCTTACGTGCTTGAATCATTTTTAGTGTTTCCATCGTCACATCTCTCCTTACTTTTCCTATACACTTCTATTGTAAGCGTTTTTTATGGAAAACGAAGGTTTCTGGAAAAGTTTCTTATCATCAACTAAAAAACATGGTAAACTCAACTTATCTATCACATTAGGAGGATCATTTATGACGAACTACAAGTTTTTACAACCAGTAAAATTACGAAACGGCGTCACAATCAAAAATCGAATTGCCATGTCGCCAATGACTGAAATGTCCAGCTTCGAAGACGGTAGTATCACGAATGATGAAATTGACTACTTTCGATTGCGCGCCGGCGGTCCTGGCATGGTCATCACCGGATGTGCCAACGTCAATGATCTCGGTAAAGGCTTCGAAGGTGAATTAAGTGTTGCCCACGAAACCATGTTGCCGGGGCTGACACGTTTAGCCAACGCCATTAAAATCAACCACACCAAAGCAATTTTACAAATTTTCAGTGCCGGTCGTATGACCAACAGTCGCGTCCTTCGCGGCAAGCAACCGGTTTCTGCCAGCGCGGTGGCTTCTGAACGCTTGGGCGCTGAAACACCCCGAGCACTTTCCAATGAAGAAGTTGAACAAACCATTCAAGACTTTGCCAATGCCACCCAGCTTGCTATTGATGCCGGCTTTGATGGCGTTGAACTCCACGGTGCCAACACCTATTTGATTCAGCAGTTCTTCAGCCCCCATTCCAACCGCAGAACAGACCACTGGGGCGGTTCCCTGGAAAAACGGATGAATTTCCCATTAGCCGTCATTGATGCCTGCGCAGACGTTATTAAGAAATCCGATTCCCCATCCTTTATCTTAGGCTACCGCCTTTCTCCTGAAGAAATTGAAGTGCCTGGCATTCGAATGGCAGACACCCTTGCCCTCATCAAAGAATTAAACAAAAAGCCAATCGATTACCTCCACATATCATTGGCAGATGCTTGGCAGGGATCGATTGTTGACCGTGACGACAAACAACCGCTGTTCGAAAAAATTCAAGAAGTGCTCGCTGATGATTTGCCACTGATGGTGGTGGGTCACTTGGCCTCTCCTGCCCAAGTTGAAAAGCTGATTGCCGCTGGTGTCCAATTTGCTGCCATGGGACGGGAACTAATTCGTGAACCAAAGTGGGTCCAAAAAGTTGAAGCTGATGATGAACAAGCGATTCGCTATACCTTCTCACTGCGAGATCTGGATGAGTTGAAAATTACCCCGCCACTCCTGAATTTTTTGCGGACTGCGTTTAAGAAGGGCTTCCCGATTTCAACTGATGAGAAGCAGATTCGAATTTAAAACTGTAACATTTCCCAATCCCAAAGCTGGCAATCAGTTCAGCCTTGGGATTTTTTTATTTGATCTGTTCCCCTTGACGATTAGAACATATGTTCGTATATTATAGCCATAGGGGGTGTTTAACATGATTCGAAACGTTCCACGCGATCAATGGCTCTATAATGACCGTGGCATGATGAAGTGGCTGGGTTACTTTTTGAGCGATCACACCCAGGATATGACAGATAAAAAAAGCGAAGAGGCCCCGATTCGTCGGCTGCCGGAACAGGAACCAGAGGTGATTGATAAGGTATTGCAGGACAGTTGGCAAAACGCCAAACAAATTACCCTTCAATTAAATGATGATGGCTATTTAAACGTTTATAATATAAGTGGTATTGTCATTGGTGCCAATGATAATTTGATCTATCTTCAAACAGATAAGATGGTTACAATAAATGTAAACGATATTCGCCATGCAAAACTCAAAGAAGGAAGTAAACCAATTTGAAACAGACCATTAACGTCCCTTGTACGAACAACGAAATAACGATCATGGTTGATTCGGTCAACTACCAATACCTGGCATTGCGCCGGGCATCCCTTGATGTCGCCCCACTTGAATCCGTCAATGTCACGCTAACGGATGAAGCTGTCGACGGCCACAGTTATTACGAAGTTGCCGGCTTTAACGTTGCCAAATCCGCACAACTGGAGTCCTTCAACCTGATCCCTGGAGATTACGTGGTCTACCGAGCACTTCCCGGAAGTGAGCCAAGTATGGTCATTCAGTTGGTCAATCAATTTAAACAAGCAAATTAACTGGAGATGATGGGCGTGAATAAAATCAGCCAAGTCACAATAGTTGCCGTTTCGTCACTCGGATTGATGGGTGCAGCCACAATGACGACCCAAGCCGCAACGTGGCATCAGGGAACGCCAACCGCCCTGCGCGGTCACTGGAAAAACAAAACAATCAACGTTGGTAAGTATTTTGGGGTAAAGAAGTTATACAGCTATGAGTCCGTTCGGGTTAAGAAGAACCAGATCAACGCCTCTCTGACTCAATCAGAAGGCTGGCACATTACAAATACGAAATGGAAGTCTGTGGGCGCAAATGCCTACACGATTATTGGCACTGATATGTTGAATCAGTCGCAGCAGGCCCGTTTTACGTTCAAACGAGTTGGCCATGGCTACGTGCACATTTATTATGATGGCGTCAACATTGCCAAGAATACCCCGTTTTCACCGAACTTTTATCGGGTATCGAAGAACACTTCATATTGAATTGACAAGGATGTTCCAGCGTTGAGATTTGCTGGCATCCTTTTTTTGTTGTGACGACTACTGGCCCCGAATGAGAAATCGTGTTCTTATCAGAAGGCAGCCGCTTGCATTTGTTTGTGATAATCCTTACAATATTTAAAGTTGCTATTTTTAAAAATACATATTTGGAAGTCCTGCTAATGTCAAAACAAAATCATTACTCTTTAATCATCATGGTCTTTGGTGCCTTCTTTGGGATCCTCTGTTCAACCCTAATGAACGTTGCCTTACCAACTTTTATGAAGGTATTTGGCGTTTCTTCCGGAACCGTGCAGTGGATCAGCAACGGCTACACGCTGGTAAATGCGATCATGATTCCGGTCAGCGCGTACCTAACCAAAAAGTTTACATTCCGATCGTTATTTATTTTTTTCGCGAGTATCTTTTTAATTGGAACTGTGTTTGGTGCGCTGGCCCCCAACTTTTTAACCTTAATTATCGGCCGGATGATTCAAGCAATTGGCGCCGGCATGATGATGCCCCTGGTAAACAGCTTGGCAATCCGCTATGCGCAACCTGGTAAAAAAGGAGCCGTCATGGGCATTGTCGGCTTGGCATTTAATTTCTCACCAATTATTGGCCCGACGCTTTCCGGAATTATTTTAAACTACTTCTCATGGCGTTACCTCTTCATTCTGGTGCTGCCGTTTATCATCATTGATTTAATTGTGGCTGTCACGGCACTGCCGAAGATCCCAACCAATCAAGCACCTAAATTTAACGTTGAGGGGTTGATGACCGTCAGTTTCGGCTTGCTCGGCTTATTGTGGAGCTTCTCAAATGTTAGTCAATACTCGATCGAATCAATGTCGGTCTGGCTGCCGTTTATCATCGGCGTTGTCTTAATCGGCGCCTTTGTGATGACGCAAAGCAAATCCGATCATCCGTTTGTCAATTTGGCCGTGTTTAAAAATCCCCAGTTTACAACTGCGACGCTGGTTAATTCGCTGATTGTGTCAACGATGTATGGTAATACAATTTTACTGCCACTGCTAATTCAGACGATTATGGGGAAAAGTGCGATTATCTCCGGATTGGCGTTACTACCCGGAGCGCTGTTAACTGGATTTATGTCCCCGGTAAGCGGGCATTTATTTGACCGCTATCCTGTTCGCATCATTGTGACCACCGGTATTTTGATTGACTGCTTTGGCACGATGATGCAGGCCTTTATTGACGTTAATGCGTCGGTGGCCATGCTGACAGTCGGGCAAACCATCCGTCAATTAGGGTTGGTCCTCATCTTAATTCCAATCCAGACCCAAGCACTCTCCTACTTGCCAAATCACCTGATTTCAGATGGCGTTGCGGCCTTTAACACGCTGCGGCAGATTGCGGCCTCGTTTGGAACGGCAATTATCGTGGCAACCATCAATATTGCCAGCCATGCGTTTTCAGGACAGCCGCACAATCACCAACTTGGGATTCAAGCCGGGTTCACGATGTGCCTGTTGTTCCTACTTGTCGCGTTGTTTGTATCAAGAAAGCTTTATACCAAACATTCACAGACACCAAAATTGCACCACCAACGACAAACCGACTTGTCACATGTTTAGTCCTGGGAACAACATCCCTATTGAATAAGCAAAAAGCTCGGCGATGAATTTCATCGCTGAGCTTTTTTCGTGCGCCGGAATCTTCTGTTGTTTGTGTTAGTGTTGTACTAATATTTAGAGAAAACGTGCTCCGACGACCACAAACAACGTGTAGCGTCTAGTCCTGGGGGCGACGACCCAGACTCCTACTGCACAAGTCAAAAATCCCAGCAATGAACAAAGTTCGTTCATCACTGGGATTTTTAACTTATGCTCCGGAGTTTTCTGGTATTTTTGTTAGTATTGTACTGATATTCAGAGAAAACGTGCTCCCCAAGCCAGCTTTTTCCGCTTAGTCCAACAACAGACTTCAACGCGTACCGCGTTCCTTATCTTTAACTGAAAAACGTGCTCCGACGACCCAGACTCCTACTGCACAAGTCAAAAATCCCAGCAATGAACAAAAATCGTTCATCACTGGGATTTTTGACTTATGCTCCGGAGTCTAAACGGGTCTCGTCGCACTCTGGATTTTATCCCCTTGCCTTTTCAGGATGTCCCTGAAGGTAAATGACGTGGGTATTCAAGAATTCTTCGATGCCGTGGCGACCATCGTCTCCACCAATTCCTGATTCTTTCCAACCTGAGTGTGAACCATTCATTGCTTCAAAGTTGAATCGGTTGATGTAGGTTTCACCATCTTCGAGTTCATTGGCAGCACGCATTGCGTTGTCCAAATTCTCTGTGAAGATTGATGAAGTCAAACCGAAGTCCGAATCATTTGCCATTTCAATTGCATCATCCAAAGTCTTGAAGGTCAATACTGGAAGTACTGGGCCAAAGATTTCGTCTTGAACAATTTCTGAGTCTTGCTTGACGTTGGTAATCACAGTTGGCTCGTAGTAGAAGCCGTTTTCGATGTTCAACTTGTGACCACCTGCAGTGATCTTGCCGCCTGCTTTGACAGCCCGGTCAACCATTCCAGCAACCTTGTCCAAAGCTTCTTGGTTAATCAGTGGACCCATGCCGATGTTGTCGTCTTTCATAACGTTTCCGACCGTGATCTTGGACATTTTGTCTGACAACTTCTTGATGAATTCATCGGCAACATCTTCTTGAACGTAAACCCGTTCACAGTTGTTGCAAAGTTGGCCGTTGTTATCGACACGTGAGTCAATAATTGATTGAACAGCCAAATCAATGTCAGCATCCTTGCAGACAATGGCTGGAGCTTTACCACCCAATTCAAGTGAAACCTTTGCCATATGAGTTGCGGCGCCGGCCATCACACGCTTACCTGAATCAACAGAACCAGTCAAGCTGATAATGCCAACCTTCTTGTTCTTGGTGAGTTCGTCACCCACAACTGATCCACGACCAGAGATGATGTTCACAACACCCTTTGGAATGCCAACTTTTTCACAGATCTTCGCAAATTCAAGACCCAAGTTTGGTGTGTCTGAAGATGGCTTCATGACGATTGTGTTACCAGTTACCAAAGCTGGACCCATTTTACGGGCAATTAAGAAGAATGGGAAGTTCCAAGGTAAGATTCCGGCAGCAACACCAATTGGTTGTTTGGCAATCATGATGTTTTCGTTCTTGTTGTCAGATTGAAGAATTTCACCTTCGTATGTCCGAGCAGCACTTGCCATGTAGTCGAAGTAATCAGCTGAAAACATGATTTCAGTGGTTGCTAATGACTTGATCTTGCCCTGTTCTTCTTGAAGCATTTCAACCAAGTGATCCTTTTCGTTACGAACTTCAGTTGCGACGTCGTGCAAATATTGGCCACGGGTTGCAGCTGGAACTTTCTTCCATGATTTTTGAGCTTCATAAGCAGCATCGATTGCTTCTTGAGCTTCTTCACGGGTTGCGGCTGGAACCGTTGAAATCTTTTCACCAGTTGATGGGTTTAAAACCGTAATTTCGTTACCTGACTTTGAATCCATAAACTTTCCGTTAATGTACATTTGATAATGTTTTAATGCAACAGCATTTTGTGCCATAATAATTGCTCCCCTTCATTTTTACCTGTCGAAACAGTGTAATTGAACGCCATGTGGCAGGAACAAATATTTTATTTTTTAAATGAAACTTTGATGCATTTGTTTCATCGAAATTCTTTAGGTGTTATTTTCCCGGCTTGTAGTCTTCGTCAATGATTAAGACGGGTTTGATGGTCTTTCCGCTAACTGAATCAGCATTTGCTTGATTAATGTCATCAAACTTGTAGAACTTTTCAGTCTTGTCGAAGTCAAACAATCCTAATTTGTAGAATCTGATCAAACGTGGAATGTCAACTTGTGGAATTGAATCGCCCATGTTGACACCAACGACTTTACGATCGCTGACACAAAGATCGTTCCATGTATCCAAATCGACGTGTTGATCAGTAACGGCAATCGTTGCGGTCGTTCCGCCTTGAGCCAAAGCCTTGATTGATGCTTCCATAACGGATGTGACACCAGTCGTATCAACCGCGTAGTCCACTCCATAACCATCAGTCAAATCTTGGATTGCTTTAACCGGATCTTCATCCTTACTGTTAATCGCATCAGTAGCACCTAACTCCTTGGCCAACTTCAAACGGTCAGGGACGATATCTACGGCAATAACGCGGGTGCATCCAGAGATTCGACCAGCCATCATAGCGGCGAGACCTACAGCTCCAGTCCCAAAGACAGCAATGGTTGAACCCGGTTCCGGCTTCAATGTGTTAAAGACAGTGCCACTACCAGTGACATAACCACAGCCGAGAGGTCCAAGTTGACGCAAATCCAAATCCTTGGGTACCTTAACGGCATTTCGTTCACGAACAACGGTTGTCGTGGTGAATGATGATTGATCAAACATATCGGCAACTTGGTGGCCGTTTTCGGTGAAGTGAGCACTGCCGTCAGGACGAACACCTGACAAGTTGTTGGCTGCGTAATTCAAGCACTGAGTTGGAATTCCCTTCAAACAGTTAATACAGTTGCCACATCCATAGAATGAAAGAACAACGTGATCACCTGGTTTGAAGTCTTTAACTTCGGATCCAACTTTTTCAACGATTCCTGAGCCTTCGTGACCAAGAACAATTGGATAACCAATTTCGGCGGTTCCTTTACGTAATGCTTCGTCAGAATGGCAAATTCCAGTCGCAACCATATGAACTTGTAAGTCGTCTGGTTGCATATCTGCTAATTCGACGTCATCTTTAATTTCAAAATCTCCGCCTTTTTTGTTAACAACAGCTGCTTTGATTCGCATAATCACATCTCCAACTATTTATTTTGTTAATCAGTGAGCAATCATAATTAATTGAAAAGCAAATGATTAATTCGAACTCCGTGGGAATTCTATGTGAAAGAATCATTTGCTTTTTTCAACTAACAACCGCTTACAATGCTTATTATAGGCAGATGAAAATTAATTACAATAGTTGTTTTTGATTTTATTTGTGAAACACGATCATAAAATGATGAAACCCATACTCTGCCTTTCACTTTCATAATCTCAAAAAAGTTCAAGATTGTGAAACGTTTCGTATAAAATTATTGCCATTCCCCCTGTGTCGGGTTATTCAACAGGCGAACTCGCAACATCCCTTCAATTTGATCGAGTTCACTAAGCAGTTTTTGCTTCCGCTCTTTAGAAACGGTGGATAAATCCGTATTCACGATTGTATACCCATAACCGTCCTGGGTATTTCCCATCATTTCTTGAACCGGCAAATCATAGCTGTTCAAAATATTGGCGACGTCAACCCACATATTGTCCCGAGCGTGAAAGAAGAACGTCAGCCGTTGATTACTCATGAATGGCAAATCAACTCTGGGGAAATTGATTGAATTCCGGACCGTTCCATATTCCAAGAAATCCAGTAAATTTTGAAGGATCAAATTGGCGGAATGAGTCAGTGCTTCAATCGTATTGCCACCAAGGTGAGGCAGCAGGGTAATCTTTGGATGGTCCTGTAAAATCGTCTTGGGAAAATCAGATACGTACCCGGCAAACTCGTTGTGGTTCAACGCTGAGACAACCGCCTGATTATCAACAATGTCGCCCCGCCCAAAGTTCAGCAAGTAAGCAGTATCCTTCATCGTTTCAAATTGTTTCGCTGACAATAAACCGCGGGTATCATCGGTTAATGGCAGTAAAACAACCACAAAGTCCGCTTGTTCCAAAACTTCGTCAATGGTGTCCAACTGTTGAACATGGCGGAGGTTCTTAAAACTGCGGTTATAGCCAATCACCTGCATCCCCATGTGATAACAGGCGTCCGCCAACCGTTGGCCAATAGTTCCCAAGCCAAGGATTCCTAATGTCCGGCCATAAAGTTCCTCGCCAATAAAATCTACCCGTTTGGCTTCTGCGGCTTCTTGGAGATCTTCGCCCGGTCCAACGCGTAATTGTTTCATCATTTCGACGGCCCCGTTTAATGGGCGCAAACATCTGAATAAATTTTGAATAATTAACTCTTTGACCGCGTTGGCATTGACGCCGGGCGTGTTGAAAACGGCCGTTCCATTGGCTGTCGCAGCCTCAACGTTAATGGTATTGGTCCCGGTTCCGGACCGGGCAATCAATAACAATCGCTTTGAAATCAAGCGGTCATCGACTTTGGAACTTCGAACCAGAATTGCGTCCGGTGTATCGGTGTTGGAGGTGCGAAAGACATCCCCGGCAAAATCGGTTAGATCAAACCGATCAATTGTTTTTACTTCAAACATTTGTAAGCTCCTTTTAACTAAAATGGTCAAAAAAATATTATAATGGTTCTTAGAAAATTATTTTTGAGAAAGAGGTTGGTCGTATGCACATTGATTTCGTCAAACTATCAAAGGATAAACCAACGATTGGAAAAATGACTCAAACCAAGAATACTACATTCGGGGAATGGGTGGAAATAGGAAGCAGCAATTTAATCGATAATAGTTCAATTGGTGATTATACTTACACAGGCCAGTACTGTTTCATTCAAAATAGTGACCTCAAGAAATTCATCAGTATGGCAGCGATGATTCGTATTGGACCGACCAATCACCCTTATGATCGCCCCGCGCAACACATTTTTGCTTATAATGGCGGCGCTTATGGCTTTGGTCATCCGGACACCGAATTTTTGGAAAAGCGGACACACTTGCGGACAACCATTGGCAACGACGTTTGGATTGGCCACGGCGTCATTATTCAAGCTGGCGTGACGGTTGGTGACGGCGCCGTCATCGGCTCGGGTGCAGTGGTCACCAAAGACGTGGAACCGTACACCATTGTTGGGGGGATCCCCGCCAAACCGATCAAGGATCGCTTCCCTGACGAAGTAAAGGCCGATCTGGAAAAGATCGCCTGGTGGAATTGGTCGAGAGAAGATTTAGAGAAATACTATCTTGATTTCAGATTACCAATTAAGGAATTTATCAATAAGCACCTCCCCAATGAAGCATAATTTATCACTTACTTGTCCGCAACCGCTAAATCTTTGCTATAATTAGTTGGTATATTAGCATGGATACGCATTGGAGGAACAAGAAGAATGTCTGAAGAAAAGACGAAGTCGTGTGTGATGTGTGGCAAAACCATTCCTGCCTACTCAAACTTTTGCCCTTATTGTGGCGCAAAGCAACCATGGCTTGATGAAGATGAGGTTAATAATCAAGACGTCAAGCGGATTTTAAAGTGGTATCAAAAGCCGGTTGGTAAGTTTATCTCGTTAGTGGTTGCTGGTTTGGTCATTTATTTTGTCGGCAGTCTGTTTACCTTACAGGATGGCCCGGGACACAAGACAGTTGCCAGGGAATTGAATCAGTACTTGTTTAACGCCCAGGACAAGACACCTTATGGCAAGAAACCATCCGTGAAAGCGGACAAGAAAAAAGGCGTGACCATTAAGATCAGCTCAGACAGTAAGGCCGTCAAGGATCTAAAAGCCGGCAAACCTGCAAAGTGGGACTATTTGGTCAACCGCTCACGTGATCGCTCCAAAGCGTTTCATAAAGTCTACGCCAACCCGGAGTACGCCAAGTTCAAGGTTGTCGATAAGCATGACAAGAAAAAAGTCTTATTAAAGATAGATAGTGGCACCGTTAAGTACAATATTGCAGATAAGTATAAAAAGTGAGAGAGTGCGCAGCGAACCGGGTAACTACTAGGCATTTCATGGCCGTCGGAGCATTAATTTGATAACTGGTTTTGACGCTGAACTCGCGTCGAAACCAGTTATCGGATTAAGCGGAGGAAGTTGGTTCGTGAAGCACGTTTGGTGCGACAAGACCCGGTTAAACTCCGGAGCACAAGCTAAAAGGCTCGGTGATGAACGGTTAGTTCGTCACTGAGCCTTTTGCTTGTGTAGTAGGAGCTTGGGTCGTCAGAGCACGTTTAGAGTGCTGGACAGAGCGAATAGTAACCGGAGCCTAAGCCAACTTTCGGGGGAATCGAGTTTGATTTCGCCGAAAGTTGGCTTAGGTGCAGGTTACTGCTCTGGGAAGCACGTTTCCACTAGGTAACAGCCCCCCAAAGTCACACTTATAACAAGATAAAACCACTAAAGCAGTTAAAAGGCGCAAAAGACACTGTGACCCCAGAATTCAAGCCCAGCAATCGCTTATTTCTGGTTTGGGAATAATTAGTTGCTGGGCTTAAATGGCCGAGATAGCCGACTGCCAAGTATGCTAAGCAGGCTTTCAGCCGGCCGTCGTCATACGTTTTAACTTGTCAATATGGAATGACTAAAAAAAGTTGAGTCAAAAGTTCACACTTTTGCCTCAGCCTATTTTTTGACATCATTTCGCAATGACGATTTCGGGATGATCTGCGGTTAACGTTTGAAGTTCGCCTTCCACGCCAAAATAGTCTTTGCATAGGCGTTGAATTTCTCGAATCGCAATCTCCGCACGTTCTGCCTGTTCTTTCGTAATGGATTCAATATCGATAATTGGATTCGTCGTGTCTTCAGTCAACTCGGTCCGTTGATTCTCGCGCCAGTTAAAGCAACGGCAGACTGCGCCTTCATCGTCCATGTAGCAGATTTCTCCCGGCAATGCTGGCATATCTTCAGTTTCACCGTATGGCAGAAACGACTCGCCACCTTTGGCCTCACCCAAGTGCATATCGCCAACAATGGCGTCCACGTTTTCTCCGCCAACAGAAACTCCGTATTTTAATGATTGACTATTATAAATATCAACCAGCGGTGCGATTGGCGAAAATATTTTGCCGTGGCTGACCCGTTTTAAGAGGGCTTCAATCGTCGAGCGGGCTCCCTTTTTGGTCTTAAACTTGCGGAATGCTTCCCGCCATTCAGCGACAACCGGGTTATCGCGGAACGGTTCTACGGTAATAAATTGTTCAGCTGCAGCCGTGCCTTCATCCAATAACTTCTGAAAATAAGGATCGTCTTTTTCATTAACATGGTTATCAATGCCATGAAGTGTCATAACGTTAATCTGAATTTCAGGAAACAGCTCAATTGTTTTTGGATCCAAAATAAATTTTTTCATGAATATCCTCCAATATTTATAATGTCTTTGTCATGATCAAATCCCGTTGGCGGCTTTCTCCAAGGGTAAACACGTGATCTCCGGTCTGCTTAAACCCAAAGTGTTTATACATCCCCTGAGCGGGTAAATTGTATTCCCATACGCCCAGCCAAACCGTGCTGCTATGATGCTGGCGGGCGAGTTCAAGTGCCTTGGTCATCAGTTGTGAGCCAATGTGGCGACGCTTGAACTGAGGCAGGACATAGATTCGCTGAATTTCAAATGCGTTTTTTCCCATTTCTTCGGTTTGAGAGTCGCCCACGTTCACCTTGAGATAAGCTGCAAGTTGGTCGTCATCGTAAGCGAAGTAAAACTCAGAGTTTGGATCCTGCAGCTCTTGTTTAAGCTGAGCTTGACTATATGATTCGTCTAAGTAATTTGCCAAATCTTCTGGAGAATTTTCTGATCCAAAGGTATCCGCAAAAGTTTCTCGGCTAATTGCCTGCAAAGCTGGAATATCTGCTAACGTACATTTTCTAATCGTAATTGTCACTGTAATCTCCTTAATAAGTCCGCCGGTTGCCCTTCTTAACATAGTGCCAGTCTTCATCGATGTTGTCGCTGACTTTTTCCAATAAGCGTTCAAGTTCATCAGCTTCATCCGTTGAAAGCGACTTTAAAGCGACCTGATTGGAATAAACATTCTCCCGCAAAATATTGGGATACGTCCTGCGCGCTTTTTCAGTCGGGTAAATTCGGCGGATTTTTTTATTAGCCGTATCGGCTCTTTTGGTTACAAAGCCCTTTTCTTCAAGCTTCTTAATTGCCCGCGCGGCGGTTGTTCGATCAACCTTAATCAATTCAGCCAACTGGTCTTGAAAAATCCCCGGGTTCTCACAGATTCGAACCAAGTAAAGATGCTGGCCCTTGGTTAAATCAAATTGCTTAAATTCAACGTTGGCAATTGAATCCAGGGCTCGGGCAATGATCCCGATCGGACGTAAAATTTCGGCCACAAACGTCGCCTCCTATCAATGACTATTATTTTAAAACATTATTGTTGTAAATGCAACAATACATTTGGCTTGTCGTAAATAAAAAAGGTTCAACGATCAATGACGTTGAACCCCATTCATGAGCATATTTAAGCAACTTTTGGCACCCGTTTGATTCGACGAACAATATACTTTCGCAGTTCTTCAATCAAGAAGATTGGCACCGGAATACAGAACAGGAAGATCCATTCTGATAAGTTTAGTGGTCCAGTGTTAAAGACGCCTTGTAGGAACGGCACGTACATTAACAACGCAATCAACACAACTTCGACCACAATCCCCGTGAGGATTCGATGATTACTGAAAAGTCCAATTGAAAAGACGGACGAGATTTGGGTTCGACAGTTCATGGCAGCTGCAATCTGTGAGAAGACAATCGCTCCCAACGTAATCGTTGTCGCTTCCGCATAGACCATGCCGGAGCCCGCGAGTGGCACATTTGGCCAACCATTGACGTGGTTGACGTAGAAGTACGCTGCGGTCGACACAACAGACGCAATCAAGCCATACCAGCCAAAGGCCTTCCAGATAATCGACCTGTTTAGCAGATGACTGTTTAACGGCCGTGGTGGCTGGTCCATAATGCCCGGCTCTGCTTTTTCGGTTCCCAGCCCTAAAGCCGGCAGCAGGTCAGTTCCTAAATCAACGGTCAAAATCTGCATAACCGTCAGCGGCAGCGGCACCAGGCCACGAGTGACCAGGAAAATAACCGACGGTGCGGCTTCCGGCACGTTACTGGTCAATATATATAGAAGAAACTTTTGTAAGTTACTGTAAACCGTCCGCCCTTCTTCAATTGCACTGACAATTGAAGCAAAGTTGTCGTCGGTCAAAATCATATCGGCGGCATCCTTGGCAACGTCCGTTCCAGTGACGCCCATTGCGATACCGATATCAGCTCGTTTTAAGGCTGGGGCATCGTTGACACCATCGCCGGTTGACGCCACAACATCGCCATTTTTTTGACACATCGATACAATTCTAAATTTATGCTCAGGGGCAACTCGAGCAAAGATGACCTCACCTTTGACCGCCTGTTGAAGGTCGTCATCAGACATTTTGTCGAGTTCATCACCAGAAATCACGCGGGCTTTATCCGACGTAATCCCAATTCGAGTCGCAATACTTTTGGCAGTGATGGGGCTGTCACCGGTAACCATGATAATTCGAATGCTGGCCCGTTTACAATTTTTAACCGCATCAAAGATTTCTGGCCGTGGTGGATCTGACATCATCGTCAAACCGACAAATATCATGTGCGTTTCGGCACTTTGAATGGTGCAGCTCTCAAGTGATTTGTGGGCCAGCGGATCGTCACCATCGACAATTCGGTAGGAAAATGCCAACGTCCGCAACCCTTGTTTGGAATAGGTTTCGTTAGCCTGATTGATTGTGGCCCGGTCCTGATCAGTGATCGGCCTTACTTGACCATTATCTAAAATTCGGTCACAAATAGCCAATTCACTGCCCAACGCCCCTTTGGTATTAATAAATAACTGACCGGAAGGATCCTTGGTAATGACCGTCATCAATTTCCGATCGGAATCAAATGGCAGTTCCTTTAGCCGTGGATAAGCCTTCCGTTCATCCTTGGCATCAATCCCGGCTTTCCTTGAAAGAATGACTAACCCGGCTTCAGTTGGCGTTCCCAGTATTTTGGACTTTTCGCCAGCTTTGCCCTCCGTAACCTCGGTGTCATTATTAATAGTAGCGTTAATCAGCAGCTTGTTTAAATCAAGCTCGTTGGCTAAATCAACGTCTTTTCCATTCAATTGAATTTTGCCGTTGGTCAGATAACCGGTTCCCGTGACATCATATTCTTTCCCGGGCAGCCAGATGTGGTTAATCGTCATCTGATTTTGGGTTAAGGTTCCCGTCTTATCTGAACAAATCACCGTCGTTTGGCCCAGCGTTTCAACACTGCTTAAATTTTTCAATAAAGCATGCTTTTTGGCCATTCGCTGGGTTCCCTGAGCCAAAGACAACGTCACGGTTGGCAGTAAGCCCTCTGGAATGAAGGCAACGATCATCCCTAAAGCAAAGATGAATGATTTGGCAATCGGATACTTCACAAAGAAGATCGCCAACAGGAAGAACGCCACCCCGATGCCGATCGCAATAATTGTCAGCTGACGGGTTAAATGATTTAACTCACGTTCCAGCGGATAAATCGTCTTTTTCTGTGATTGGGTCAACGTTGCAATTCGGCCGAATTCCGTATCCATCCCCGTTGCCAAGGCTAATGCCGTTGCGGTCCCGCTTGTTGAGACGGTGCCGGCAAAGACGATGTTTTGCTGGGCAAATTCGCCGTCGCCATGATGATAGTCGGCCTTTTTTTCGACAGGCACAGATTCACCGGTCAAAGACGACTCGTCAATCTGTAAATTGGATGTGTTAAACACGCGGGCATCAGCCGGAATCGAATCACCGGCCTGAATATCGAACACATCTCCCGGAACCAACTGCTCGACTTGAATCTGCTGCGACTTTCCGTCTCGGCGAACCTTTACATACGATGGCAGCATTTTCTTCAAGGAATCAGTCGCCTTTTGGGCAGCATGCTGTTGCCAATATGAAAAACAACCGTTAATCACGTTAACCGCCCAAATTGCGATCCCCAGTTCCATCATGCCGGCAAACATCGCAATGATACCGGATACCCACAGCAGAATCGCCATCATTGACGTAAAATTGGCTAGAAATACCAGAATTTCAGAACGCTTTTTCCCTTGTTGGATGGTATTTGGCCCATACTTTTGTAGTCGCTTCTCGGCTTCAGCGCCAGATAACCCCTCATTTCCAGTTTGAAACTGGTTCATTAACGCGGTGGGGTCTGCTTTGGCATAGTCGTCGATGAGCGTCGTCTTATTTTTCTGTATCATTTACTCACCCCAAATTTACCGATAAAATAGTTGTTCCTAACAACTCAATTATATCGCGATTAAAAAATGTGAACGGTTTTAAGGCGTTTAAATCCAAATTATTTGGACTCAAAAACGAAATTAAGACGGCAAGCCGTTTGAACCCATAAATTAAGAGCCCCAATCGATTATCCATTGGTTTGGAATGATTGATTGAGGCTCTTAAATGGCTGATCACGCGATCAAAAATTGACATTTCTATTTCTACTTGAGGTTGGTTCAGATGTAATGAGGAACTTTAATTCAAATTTGAACCGGCAACTGAACGTTCATCCTTGATTCGACTGACGTTTGTTAGCACTTCAGGAGAGAACAGGCTGTCAACCAGTGCATCCGGCAACAGATGCTTTGCTTTTACAATTTCTTTGACGGATTTTTTCGTAGAAACGGCTTCTTTAATCAGTGAAGTTGTCTTTTCGTACCCTAGCAACGGAGATAGGACAGTCGCCGAAATTGAGGAGTGCTCAACTTCAGAACGGCAGTCATCAACGTTGACCTTAATGCCGCTGACACAGTTTTCAACCAAGGTATCAATTGCCCGGGTCAAATGCTGTTCACTGGTCAGAATGCTCTTAAACATGATTGGTTCAAAAGCATTTAATTCAAGCTGTCCACTCTCGGCCGCCATCGTGACCGTCACGTCATTACCAATCACTTCAAAAGCGACCTGGTTAACGACCTCAGGGATAATTGGGTTCACTTTGCCGGGCATAATAGACGATCCCGCTGCCTTTTTTGGTAATTGGATTTCATTGAGTCCTGCCTGAGGACCACTGGATAACAGTCGTAAGTCGTTTGAAAATTTGGAAAGATCAACTGCCAAGGCCTTCATTGCCCCGGAAAATGTCGTAAAAGCATCGCTGCTCTGAGTGGCATCAACCAAGTCACTGGCGCTTACCAAGCTAAGGTGTGAGACTTTATTGAGGACTGGAACAACTGTTTCCTGGTAGGCGGCAGTAGCATTAATACCAGTGCCAATTGCAGTCCCACCAAGGCTTACTTTTGATAATAACTTTTGGGTTCCTTTCAGACGCTGCAGATCACGTTTAAACATCGACGCATATGCGGAAAAAGATTTACCAAAAGTTGTTGGAACGGCGTCTTGAAGCTGAGTCCGACCGACCTTAATGGCGGTTGCATATCGATCTGCTTTATCACTCAATGCGTCAACTAAGTCACTCACCGCTGCCGTCAGTGTTGGTAACAATTTTAACATCGCCATTTTTCCGGCAGTCGGGTATGTATCGTTGGTTGACTGTGACTGGTTAACGTCATCGTTTGGATGAATCTCAACTTTTTCTCGACCATTTTTTATACTGATCCGCATGGCAAGTTGGGAAACCACCTCATTGACGTTCATGTTGGTTGAAGTGCCGGCACCGCCCTGAATTGCGGGTGTGATAAAGGCATCGTAATCTTTTGAAAACAATAGTTGATTACATGCCGACACAATCAAGTCGCTCTTTTCTTTATCCAGGGTCCCGGCCTTTTCGTTGGCGATGGCAGCCGCCTTTTTGATTTGAAGGTAACTTTGAATAATCGCAGGATCCACTTTTTCATTTGTAATCGGAAAATTATGTTTCGCTCGTAAAGAGTGGATCCCGTACAGGACGTTATCAGGTACAAACATTTCACCAATGCAATCTTTTTCAATTCTCATTCTCAATTCCCTCATTTCATGTGATATCTTTTAACATCAACTTACGTTTATTAATATATACCCATTTTTATAAATGTCAACACAAAAGTTGAATTTAAGCGTTTAATCAGATATATACCAATACCTAACGCATGAATGTCAGCAATCAATCTTAGAGAAAAATCGTTTCGGTCAAAAACAGTGATGTCATATAATCTATCATGTAGTTCAGAGCAAACTAAAAGCGGGTCCATAGTTTGGATCCGCTTTTCGAATTGTTAATGACTGCTCAATGTAACGTCATCGGCTTTTACAAATGCAATTCGGTGATTAAACTGAATTTGATAATACCGTTCATTTCCGTGAATCACGTTCTTAGGACTATTGGAATCAAAGTGCGAGTTGAAATAATCTGCCGTGACTTCCCCGCCGTAGACATATTTCTGTCCCGGTTGGATTTGATAAATCGGGGTTGGCGTAATGCCAGTAACTTTATTTTTCTTGAGAATTTGATTACTTGGGTAAGCACTGCCATACACTGAAACAGCTTTATTGCCTTTCGGTGTGACCAGCTTGCCAGTCGCTGAGGTCGAATTAGCGCCATTTGGATTATAGAACCAGGCGTTTTGGCAGCCATAAGTGATTTCCGTCCAGTCCCCACTTTGGCCGATTTGATTAAACTGCTGGCCAAAAACAGCCTTGTCGCCCCAATCATCTTTTTCGGTGGTCCCGGATTGGCCGGATGAGAAATCTTTATCCGCAATTAAGGAGCTGCTAAAACTTGGTTGTTGATACAGATAGACGAAGTTCGAGCCGGCCAACGGTAAATTGACACCAGCGTCTGTCACCTTTTCACCTGAATCCGCCGTCAAATTGTGCTGGCTGTCAGGCGTGATGGTAATGATACTTGAATCTGTACGCCCCTGGTTTTGACGGAGGTTAACCCCCATCAAACTAAAGTAATGATCCCAGTTCCAGTATGTTCCCGGATCCCAGTGCATTGTCTTTTGAGCTGCGGGCGTCAGTCCCGGCAAGTTGTCGTGGCCGATGATGTGCTGTCGGTCCAGTGGAATATCATATTGATTGGCAAGGTATTTAACCAACGCTGCTGACGAACGGTACATATTCTCGGTATACCAGAAGCCGCCAACCGTCGCATAGCCTTCATGCTCAATGCCAATTGAATGCGAGTTAATGTACCAATTTCCGGCATGCCAAGCAACGTTTTGCGGCCGGACCATCTCAGCGACGGTTCCTTCGACTGAACTCACGACATAGTTTGCCGTGGTATAAGTCGGCGTTGAGAATAAATCCAGTGCTTCTTGAAAGCTGGTTTCGGTGTTATGAATCACAATGTAGTTAATTTTCATGTCATTGGGTCGATCCGCCAGATCATAGTTTCCGTAATCGCCCTGATCATCAAATTCTTTATAAAGTGCCGGGATCCATTCAATTGGCAACCCACTCGGGCCGTCAGTTGAAGAGGCTGTAGAATCGGAATTAATCGATTGGTCTTTCAAGTGAACCACCTTCTGCGGGGCAATTGTAATGCCATTTTGACTTTCCCCATCCTTTAGTATTTGATAAACGTTTTCCGCAAAATAATTGGCAGCGGCTTTTGAATCCGACTGGCTGTACTTCGCAACCGCAGCGTACCAGGAATTCAGGTTTGCAGTCAAGGACTTCCCAAGGGATTTTTGATAGAACCGTAGTAATGCAGCACCGCCTTGAATGTTGGCCGCGGTATTCGTCTTTAATTGATGAACGCTGAGCCCTGTCAATTTGGCCGCTTTTTGAAGGGTATGCAGTGAAGCAGCGTTTGGCGTCTTAACGGCCGCAGAATCAGCGCCACTGGTGGTCAACCCCGTGACATCCGTCAGATGCATGACGCCATAGCCACCGGCAACACTGGGCTTTCCTGAATGGGAATCCCAGCGGCTTTCATTGTAAGAAACCGCCTTTAATAAGGCAACGGGTACCTGATAACGTTTTGCCGCCTGCTGAAACTCATTTTCCATCGCCGCCGTCTTGGCAAACGCGTGAGAACCCTCATTTACCCCCACAATCAAGAACACCAACAATGCTGTTAAAAATAGCCATAACGGCCTTTTTGCAAGCTTCATATCATCACTCCTCTGTATGAATATCCACGAATAAGCATTATATTTACAATAAGAATACAACGAATCAGTGGAAAAATATACGAAATATGATAATTTATCTCATTTTTATTGCAAATAAAGTTTTATGACCTGAATTATATGGTGGAAGAACGTCAGTTTCTTTAATGATATTTTAATAAATATCGGCAGACGGCTATTTTTCTCCTCTAAGAGGGTGTATACTTTGTGAATAAATATCAAATTGGGAGGGATTTTTGTGAAACGATTTAGAAATCATCACGATTGGATGTTATTACTGGGATTGGGCTTGCTATTGCTAACGACTACTGCCGCCCCTGCAGCGGCTAAAAGCAACTTAACCGTAACCACTAATCTACCACTGACAACATCCGGCAATACCCGAAATTATTTACCCACCGGTACAGATGACCTTTATTCAAAATTGCCAATCAGCAAAACCACCAAGGTGCAAACTAAAGCAGCTGTCTTAAAAAACCTTAAAAACGCGTCGGATTCCGGTCAAACTTATTTTCGTGGCTATCGTGCCGCCAAATTATCCAACGGCAAATGGTATTTAAAAGTTGTTTCATTTGATAAAACCTACCGCGGCTGGATTTATACCGGGACGACCGATCCCACCAATGATCCAACTCAAGTCAGTGGCGGCCTTCAAGCTGTTCAAACCTTTAAAGAACAGACCGTCCCTGATTACGTCGCAACGACAACGTTTTATTTCACAACTCCCAAGGCCTCAACGCTTACCTATGTCGCACCGGATTATACGGATTATAAAGTTGGCCGAAATTTGAATGCGACAACGGACTTCTATCAAGACCCACTGACCGTCACGAAAGTCGGCAGCAAACAAAATGGCCGCAGCGCCAACCTGACTTATTATTATGTCAATGACGCGGCCCATCCCCAAGTTAACGGTTGGGTCCGGATTAGTGATGTCTCAACTTCTCCAGCAAGTTAACGACATTGAGCTAAAGAAAATGCGCGTTAATCCAAAAAATAAGCCCAGTAATCAATTATTCCATATTTTGGAATTTTGATTGCTGGGCTTAAATTCTGGCATCAGCTAAGTGCCTCAGGTTTTAATTTGATCATATAAACCACTATTTGACACACACGATTTAATTTAATTCACCCTTCTCAATAAATTGGTTATTTAAAAACCCAAAGCGTTTCGGATTTCCAATTAATTTTGAGAATGCGTACGGTTCTTTTTCTTGAAGCAAGATAATTTGAATTAGGTAGTTACGAAGCACCCACGGCTCTTCTCTACGACAATTTTTTAAGTTCAACACGTCTTGAATATGCTCAGGGGTTGTTTTGAGGTCAATGGCCGCCATTTTCAGGGTAATTCCTGAAAGGTCAAAGTTTCCTTGCAACTCATCTTTGACGGCAGCGGCCTCATCACTGGTTAGAACCATTCTGTCACTTCCTCGTCACTTGAAATTAGTAAGCATTAAAAAAACACTTATGTAGCATGCTAACACAATCGAGTTTGACGCACAAATGAAAGCTCAAGTTTGCTATAATAGATGTTGCTTTCCAAAAGACATTTTTCACGAAAAGCAGGGTCAAATCTGCTTGGAACATGTTACTATATAGTCATTGAGCATTTGGGACCACGTTCAAGTTTCAAAGGAGTTCATCAAGATCAAACAGCTTTTTCAAATATTCATGGGCCAACGTTTTATCAGCAACTTGGTGTTTCAAAAAAATCCACTTTAAGACTAAAATCACCGTTTCACTGCAGTGGTCGGCTACCAGCTCCACCGGCAAACCAAGCTTGGAGTAATCAATGGATGTCGTGAATATCTCCTGCATTTTATTTTTAAAGTAATTGATGAAGCTGTTGCCAAGCTGTCCAGAAAAGTCGTTGTATTGCAAAATGTTATTCAACAACTGCGCGTGGCTCTTGAAGACGTCATACAAACGGTCAAAATAAATAATCAATGACTTGTTTGAGACAGCCTCAGGGGCTTGATCAACTTGAATTTCTTGAGCAATCACGTACCAGCAGTAGTTCAATAGGTCATATTTATCATCAAAATAGTTATAAAAAGTGGCGCGGGGAAAGTTACTAATCTCGCAAATTTCGTTAACGCTGATCTTTTCAAAGGACTTTTCTGAAAGTAATTTCAGCATCGTTCCACAAAACGCCGTTAATGTCCGTTGTGCACCACGAGTTGGTTTTTTAGATAAATCATATTTCATTATTATTTCCTCAACGTTTTTGCATTTATGCTCATTTGTCTAATTTTAAACGAACGCAACAAATTGTCCCTTGCGCCATATTTATGCCGAGTTTATCATCTTATATTAGTTTGTACAGGTGTCCAATTTTAAACAATAGTCTTTAATTGATCATCAGAACGTGAAAGGAAGAAATTTAATGCAGAAGTTCAAAGAAAAGCATATGCTATCACTTATCATCTGGGTCGGGCTGGTTATCGTGGCACTTTTTGCGTTGCCAAATATCCCCCAGCTTGTTCGTGACAAAGGATCTGTGCAGATCCCGTCATCGCTTCAAAGCCAGGTTGCCAATAAGATTCAAAAGAAATACGAGGGCGGAAAAAACGTCAGAACATTGATTGCCGTGTTTAACAATAAGCACGGTCAAATTTCTGACCAACAATCGCTCCAGATTCAAGACGCAACCAATGCGATCAAGAATGATCCGGAATTACATATTGTTTCGGTAACTGCACCGAGTGATAATGCTGCCTCTAAGCAGCAGCTGCAGTCAAAAGACAATACCACCCAGATGGTGATGATCACCCTTCCAAGTAAATATAAGGTCCGTGGCCAAACCGACAAGATCTTGAGCAAGATTAAGACGTCAGGTCTGCGAACGTATGTGACTGGAACGGACATTCTCAATGATGACTTTTCAACGGTAACGGAAGAAGGACTGAAGAAGACTGAAATCATTGCCGCCATTTTTATTTTCATTGTGTTAATTATCGTCTTCCGATCATTTTTAATTCCAGTCATCTCCCTGCTAACCGTCGGGGTTTCTTTCCTAGTCTCGTTAAGCTTGGTCACCAACTTGGCTGAGCGGATGAATTTCCCAATTTCCAACTTTACCCAGATCTTTTTGGTTGTGGTCCTATTCGGAATTGGAACTGATTACAATATTCTACTGTACGACAGATTTAAAGAAGAGATTAAAAATGGTGCGGCAGCAACAGCCGCGGCCAAAGCGGCTCAACGTCATGCCGGTCGAACCATTCTTTACAGTGGATCATCTGTTTTGATCGGATTTGCTGCGCTGGGGCTCGCCAAATTCTCGTTTTATCGTTCCGGTGTTGCAGTGGCCGTCGGCGTTGCTATTTTACTGCTGGTTTTATTGACCTTAAACATGTTCTTCATGTCAACACTTGGCAGCAAACTGTTTTGGCCAAGTAAGGATTTGTCAGCCCACGATCGCAGCTTCCTGTGGAATTTCTTATCCAAATTTACCCTTTCACACACCTTTATTATGGTGGGAATCTTAGTTTTAGCCGCCTTGCCACTTTTGTTTGTCGGCAACCAGAAGCTCAACTTTAATAACGCTGACGAATTACCAAACAGCATTCAGTCAAAAGCCGGCTACAACGTGATCCAGGATCACTATCCAGCTGGAATGTCCGGCCCAACGACCGTCTACATTCAAAATAAAAAACCTTTGAATACCCAGGAACACCTGGCAGAGATCGATCAATTAACCGGTTATCTCAACTCTGAACCGGGCGTTAAAAGCGTTGCGTCAGTCACTCGCCCAGGCGGCACCAAGATCAGCCAGCTTTATTTAAGAAGTCAGGTAAAGAGTTTAACGGATGGGTTAAACCAGACCAGTAAAGGTATCAAGAAGGTTCAAAAAGGACTCAAGAGTGCGAATGAAAAGCTCGCCAACTCCGGCACATCCGAAAGTATTGCCCAAGTTCAGCAGCTGGCCGATGGTGCCAGCAAGCTTGAATCGGGCGCCCAACAACTCAGTCAGGGCGTCGCAACGTATACTTCCGGCGTCAGCAGTTTAGCCAGCGGCTCACAACAATTGAGTTCAAGTACGTCTAATCTTCAATCAGGTGTTGGTCGTTTAGCCAGTGGTAGTCAGCGACTCAATACCGGTATTTCACAACTGCGCAGCCAAACAGCTCGTATGAAAGCCCTTCGCAGTCGAATGAGCGCTTTATCATCTGGTTCAAGACAATTATCTTCCGGATTAGGTCGACTTAATTCACAAGTTTCGCCATTTTCAAGTGGTTTAAGCCGAATTAGCAGCGGTGCCAGCCGTTTGAATGCCAACAGCGCATCTTTGGTATCTGGTGCCAAAAGTGTCGCAAGCGGCAGCTCAACGGTCAATACCGGAGTCCAGACTTTAAATAGCAAGATGAAAGAATTACAAAGTCAGATGCAGGAATTACAAACCGGCTTAACATCCGCTAACGCCGGCTTGGATCAAGTTAACAACGGAACCGATACTGTTAACAAGTACCTCAAAGAAATGCAGAAATCTTACCTTGGTAATACTTTCTACATGCCTGCCGAAAGTATCAAGAGTGCCTCATTTACCCCATCTCTTGACGCCTTCATGTCCAAAGACCGTAAGATCACCAAGATCACCGTTATTTTGAACAGTGATCCTAGTACCACTGAATCAGCTAACCGGATTAGAACGATTACCCGGGATGTTCAGGCCAAAATGAAAAACACCAGCTTGAGCAATGCTAAGGTTGCCGTTGGCGGTCAAAGCTCACAAACAGCTGACCTTCAAAAAACCGCCAATGGTGACTTCATCAGAACCGTTGCCATCATGCTGGTCGGAATTGGTTTGGCCCTGATGGTGGTTACCCGATCATTGGTCCAAGCAATCACGATTATCGGAACACTTTCAATCACCTATTTGGGATCACTTCAGATTACCAGGTGGTTGTCCGGGTATCTGCTATTCCAAAACATGTTAACTTGGAACACACCATTCTTCAGCTTCATCATGCTGGTTGCCCTCGGAGTGGACTACAGTATTTTCCTAATGATGCGGTATCGGGGTGATGCGGGCGCCATCCCTGACGTTCGTCGTCGAATCCTTAATTCCGCCACAATCATCGGAACGGTCGTTATTTCAGCCGCTATTATCTTGGGTGGTACGTTTGCTGCATTGATTCCGTCAAATGTTTTGACGTTGATTCAAGTGGCAATGACCGTTATCGTTGGTTTAATCATTCTGGTATTGACGTTACCAATTATCATGTCAGCAATGGTTAAGTGGACCTACCCATACGTCAATGATAAGATGTATCAAAAGTCCGTTGCGGAAAAAGAAAAAGCGCACCCAACCAGACGCGCGAAGAATCAAGATAATGAATAATGCTTTCTGTAAAAGGCCTTCTAATAATATTAGGGGCCTTTTTTGGTACATTTATTGCGGTAGATTTGACAAATCCCCTAAACGTACGCTATAGTTTTTGAGTATCATCTAAAGAAATTACCCACCCAGCCGAATCTAATGGCTGGCGTATCGATTAGGAGAATTTGATGACTAGTTTTTTAAAGATCGCAACTGTTGCAGCAGCAAGTTTGCTTATGATACTGATGTTTCGTAGCCAACCTGCAAAGGCTGCGGACACTTATTATCAGGTCGCCAGCATTCATAAGACAACCCCAACTAGTTGGCGTGGCAATTGGTATTCCTATGTTAATGGCAGGTTTTGCCTAACCCAAATCAATAAATATTCAGTCACTCAGAAATACAAGGGTAAAAAGCACACTCTCTACAAATCAAGTTGGAAAGGTTATCGCAAATTAGCTGTCGGCAAAATCGTTGGGACCAATCGCTATACATTTAATGCCTATGCTAAAAAAGCCTATCAAAGTGACCACGGCTGGGGAATCGCCCACCGAAAAGTTGAGGGCCAAAAGATCACCGTTCTTCGAGATTATTCTGGCGGTGGGTCCTATGTTGACTTATTCAGATCACCTGTTTATCGTTCTTACGGCAGTAATTAAAGGAGTTTACCATGACAAAGAATCGAATCGTTAATGCATTGTCTTACCTGTCAATTATGTTTGCCCCGTTCATCTTCCCCTTTATCGTTTGGATCGTGACCGATCACAATCAGGACATGCATGACACAGCTAGAAGAGCCTTTACGCTGCACCTGATTCCAGTTATCCTAACGATTTTAACGCTGCTCGTGGTTGGAATTATGGGAATGGTTTCTCGGCAAGCAGCCTACACTGGTTTCTTATTTGTCGCCCTGATCGCACTGGTAGTTTTAGTGGATCTGGGGATGTTTATCTATAATCTATATATGGGCATCCGAATTCTTGTGGAAGATTAATTTTATCCGCGCAAAATAGGCCGGAACAAAACGAAACGTTTTGCTCCGGCCTCTTTTGATTGCCATCATTTAACTTTGAGAATAAATATCCATGCCGCTTTGCGTATCACATACAAAATAATGTCTTGGCGTTCTAACTATCACCCACAGGAGATAGAAGTCGCCAACGCATCCGGCACTGTGTAGTGCCCCAATAATCACGAAAAATCCTGGGTTAATTATTCCGGCATAAAACAAGCCCATTAAGATTAACGTAATCAGAATAAACGGGCTGGCCCCGATCCACGCAAATTGTCGTTTTGTATATAATGACTTGGGGCTGGTGACAAAAAGCAGGCCATTTTTGAACCCAAACTTAATTTTCCCGTTTGGTTTAAAAATCTTGTAGAACAGTCCGTGAATCACCTCGTGGAGCGTAATCATCACCAAAATCGCAACTAACAACCACGCTAAGTCCGTTTCATTAAGGCTAAAGGTAAATGAACCGGCCATCATCCCAAACAGCCACAAGAAACCAAGAAAAGCAATCACGGCCAGAACGTTTAATCCAAAGATCAAGTTTCGGTTGTTCATCAAATCAATTCGTTTGTATAAATGCAAATTGGACCACCCCGTTTTGAATTGTTAGGTCAATCATATCACACCACCACTAAAAAAATCCTGAGCAGTTAAAACCGCTCAGGATTCATGATGTTTAGTAATAAATAAACACTGGTTCAAGTGTATGAGTGTACTTCCATACCTTAGGCATTTGTGACGGTGGATTATTCAAGCACCCGTGTGAATGATACTGGGAACGTGCACTTGGATTTCCATAGACTGATGCCGGCTGCCATGGGGAGTCGTGCAGGCCAACCCCCGAGTTGGTCAATGGCTCCCAGTAGCTGACTGGTGAAGCATACTTCGAACCGTCACTATTCTTCCCACGAAGGGTCGCGTGACGCTGCTTGTACATAATATAAAATGCACCTTGTGGGGTCCGATTACCGCCCGACAACGTTCCAGACATAATTGGAATGTTTGCCTTAAGCTTGCCGTCCTTATAAACGTATTCATGAAGATTCAACAAATCAATTGCCACGTACGTCTTACCGGAACCCTTAATACCATACCCGGTCCCAACTGCGTAATGTTTCAAATTCATCGTCACTGAATGTGACCGCTGCATATTCTTCAAAATATTCTTGGTTAATGCTTTTTGATTAACCTGCCAACCATAAGTTCCACCGGCATGAATTCGAACCCGCTTGCCTTGATGGGTCGTAATTGTCACGGGTTTTCCAAGCGTATTCACTTTAGATGCAAATTTAGCAACCCATTTTTTAACTTTGGTGGAATCAAATTTATACGTTCCGTTGGCGGTTGGATACCCATTCGTTACCCAACGTTTAGCGACAAACTTGTAGGTCTTGTTATAGGTTTTCAAGGTAACTGTATTATCCAGAGTCTTGGCAAGTTGCTTCTTTTGATTGGCCACCTGTTGGCTATCTGGTTTGACGTATCCATCCTTTGTCATCTTAACCGAAATCAAGAGACTGCTCTTTGCCTGCTTCTTGAAGTCCTTAACCATCTTCGCCTTGTCCAATGTATTTCCCTTAACGCCTGGTTTAACAACCATTTTGCCGTCCTGTAATAACACCTTGGCGTCAACGGTTTGTTTACGACCGGTGTTAATTTGATCGATACGATTTTCAAATTTCGGAAGTAACGTCTTTAACCGGTAGTTCAATTGCTTTTGCGTCACATCCGACTTGGCACTTAACTTGGCTGAAGTCATCATGCTCATCGAACTGCGATCCTTGAATAATTTCTTAACATCCTTGGGATTAACCTTAATTTTGGAATCCCGAACAACTAAATAATTGCCATCTTCATCAATATGAGACGTGTTTAACTTCTTTGTTGCCTGGGCGACAGTTAGCCCGGAAACATCAACATCATTGATTTTGGTAAATTTAAAATGATTTTGAAAATAGAAGTGGGACCCAATAAAGCCGCCAAAAAGAACTAGGACAACTGCCAATACAATTCGTCTTAGAAGTTTATTCTTTGGCTTTTTACCGAACTTTTCTCTACGTGACATTGGGAATGCCAACCTCCTTTGGATACTGTTCTAAGCATATTCTACGAAGTTTTCGCTATTCAATCTAGCAAAAGGGCTTGGTATTTAAATACTTAAACAAATCTTCACGTTTCGCTCATCATTTTGAAACGTAGGTTTTTATGTTACCATTAATTTGCACTTTTATTAAGGGTTATTTAAAAAATTGGCTATTCAATTGAATTGGGAGAAAATTATGAAATTAATTGTGGAGCGTTCAAAACCGGCTCGGGCCGCTGCTGCTTACATCAGAATGTCTGTTTTTGTTTTGGAACGGGGAATTGCCTGGACGGACGAATTTGATGATAAAGATTCTGACGAGATGGTCTACGCGGTACTATTCGACGGAAAGGTGCCCGCTGCCACTTGTCGGTTTGAAACCTATGATGATCAGACGCTAAAAGTTGGTCGAGTTGCGACTTTAAAGCAAAGTCGTGGTCACGGATACGGTCGAAAAGTCGTCAGCGCACTAGAGGATAAGGCGCAAGCAATGGGCTTTTCGCATTCGCTCATTCATAGCGAAATGGATGCAGTTAAGTTTTATCAACGACTCGGCTATGAAATCACTTCAGATGTGTTTTATGAAGACGGCGTTCCGTGCGTGATCGTGGAAAAGGATTTGTAAGCTTTTTAGCTGTTGGATCAAATGAACCATTTTTTACAATATTAAATAGCTGCCAATGATGAACGAAGCGCATGAATCATCGTTGGCAGCTATTTTATATTATTTTGATGTGAACTGCTGGTGACAACCCTGACTCGGGTCTCGTCACACTCTGGTGGAACTCAATTTTAGATATTGATTAGTTTGGTGCTCTACTGTTACTTGGATAAAATGTGCTCCGACAACCCTTACACACCGGGTCGACCCGGGTCTCATCACACTCTGGTTTGATGACGATGATCTTCTTATCTTTTATTTCACCTAGTCGAAATGTGCTACGCGAACCAACTTCCTCCGCTTAATCCGATAACTAACTTCGACGCAAGCCCCGCGTCAAAGCTAGTTATCAAATTAATGCTCGGAAGTTACCCGGTTCGCTTCGCACTCTTTAATTTTTAAACGAATGAATCGGTGCCGGGATTCTTCCTCCCCTATTTACCAATTTGGCTGGGCTGCTTTGATTAATTGGCATTACCGGCGCGTAGCCGAAGATGCCGCCGAAATCAATTTGCTCGCCAACTTTTTTGCCGGTTGCCGGGATCACCCGGACCGCCGTGGTTTTGTTATTGATAACACCAATTGCCGCTTCGTCAGCAATCATTCCGCTGATCGATTCCGCTGACGTATCTCCTGGCACAGCCACCATATCCAACCCAACTGAACATACCGCCGTCATCGCTTCAAGTTTTTCCAAGTTCAAATTACCATGTTCGACCGCCTTAATCATGCCGCTGTCTTCTGAGACCGGAATAAACGCACCAGACAGGCCGCCCACATGTTCACAGGCCATAACGCCACCCTTTTTGACGGCATCATTCAGCAATGCCAGAGCAGCCGTTGTTCCTGGTGCACCGACGCTTTCCAGGCCAATTTCTTCCAGGATCTCAGCGACCGAATCGCCCTGACTCGGCGTTGGCGCCAATGATAAATCAACTATTCCAAACGGCACATTAAGCGCTTTAGCGGCAACGTTGCCAACAAATTGTCCCATCCGAGTCACCTTGAAGGCGGTTTTTTTGATGGTCTCCGAAACAACATCAATTGATTGCCCGCGAACCTGTTCCAGTGCCCGTTTGACAACACCTGGGCCACTAATTCCAACGTTAATGACCTTATCAGCTTCCCCAACACCGTGAAACGCGCCGGCCATAAACGGATTATCTTCAACCGCATTGGCAAATACCACCAAACTCATGCAGCTGACTGGATCAATTTCAGAGAGGTCTTTGACGACCTGGCCCATCTGCTTAACCGCATCCATATTGATTCCGGCTCTGGTTGAGCCAACGTTGACCGAACCACAGACGCGTTTGGTCTCGCTTAACGCCTGGGGAATCGACTCAATTAACTTACGGTCGCCGGTTTGATATCCCTTTTGAACTAATGCAGAAAAGCCGCCAATCAGGTCAACGCCCAATACTTCGGCCGCTTTTTCCATTGTGTGGGCGTAAGCGACATAATTATCATCATGACAGGCTGCGGCAATCATTGAAATTGGCGTCACCGAAATGCGTTTGTTGACAATCGGAATGCCGTATTCCGACTCAATTTGGTCAGCAACTTTCACCAAGTCCTTGGCACTGGTCGTCAATTTATCATAAATTTTTTGCCGCGCCTTTTGACCGTCACCATCGATACAGTCAAACAATGAAATGCCCATTGTGATTGTGCGAATATCCAGCTTTTCTTCAGAAATCATTTGAATGGTCTCTAAGATTTGTTTGGTTTCCATCTCATGGCCTCCTAAAGCTTCTGAATGGCGTCAAATAATTCCTGACGTTGAATATTAATTGATAAGCCGGTTTCTGATGCGAGATCGGCCAAACTGGTCTTGACTTGATCAAAGCTGACTTCGTGATCATCCCACTCACCCATCAACATCATGGTAAAATCTCCGTGCATTAATGTTTGAGAAATATCCGTAATGTTAACCTTCAGTGTTGCCAATCGTTGTGAAACCTTTGCAACAATTCCAACTTGATCATGTCCAATAACCGTGATAACTGCTTTCATTGTGTCCACCCTTTCAGATTCTTGAAGTCTGTAAATCCGCTAACTTGCAACTATCATACTAAATATTTCCCTGAACAGCAATTTGGATTTATATTTATCCGAATAAATTAAGATGCAAGCTAATTTATACTTATAAATAATGCTATAATATCAATTAATTAATAATAAAGGTGGACAATGACATGGCAACTGAAAAAGAAAAATTCTTAGCCGGCGACCCCTACTTGGTGATGGATCCTGAACTAACTGCTGATGAAACCAAGGCACGCAGACTTTGTAAGATGATGAATGAATTAGATGATACCGCTGGTCAGGAAAAGGAAAGTTTGATCAAAAAGTTATTCGGATCGGTTGGAAAAGATCCCTGGGTCCAACCCAATTTTCGCTGTGACTTTGGTTACAACATTCACGTAGGTGACAACTTTATCTGTAACTACGATAATGTCATCTTGGATATTGCGCCGGTCACAATCGGTAATCATTGTATGCTGGCACCCCACGTTCAAATTTATTCAGCCTATCATCCCCTGGACCCCAAGCAGCGGGCAAATTTTGTGGGAATGGGAAAACCGGTTACTTTGGGCAACGATGTCTGGGTTGGTGGCGGCTCAGTCATTCTCCCAGGGGTCACCTTGGGCAATAATGTCATTGTTGGCGCTAATTCAACGGTCACCAAATCGTTCGGCGATAACTTGATTATTGCGGGCAATCCTGCCCGAGTCATTCGCGAGAACCCCTACAAAGAATAATTTTTTTAAATTTCGGGTTGACATTCAAAATAGCAGGGTGTAAATTAATGACAATCATTAAATTCAAATTAAAAAGCGATGAAGAGAATCGTCATTTTCCATTTGCAATAAGAGAGTTGCTGGTTGGTGTGAAGCAATTTGCAATCTTAGATGATTATCATCTCCGAGCTATGCGATCAAAGTTTTAGTAGATCACATTGGGTGCACCCATTATTGTGTCAGCGTATCGCGAAAGCTGTACGTGTGAGGTAATTCTAGCAATAGGATTACGAATTAAGGTGGTACCGCGCATTAGGCGTCCTTTTAACACTCCCATTATGGGAGGTTATTGGGACGCCTTTTTCATTTGAATTTAAAAATATTTTAAGGTGGTGAGGACATATGGAATCGGTGATTAAAGGCTCCAATGAAAATCCTGGTCAGATTCAGATTTTGCAAAAGCTAACACATAATTTCAACCGATATAGTGCCAACTACGCTACAACACATATTGATTCAATCAATCACATATTTCACGTCACGGATTGGTCCTCACTTTACATACAAGTGAGAACCCGATTAATTAAACTATACGGAGGTATCGCTTATGGATGAACAACAAGCAACAATGGAACTATCAACTCAGGAAAATGATTTAGCAAACAAACTATTTAACGCCTACGAAACTCACAAGCCACTAAAGGAAGCCGACTTTGACGGCGTCGTTAATGATGAACAGGCCGCTTACCGCGTTCAACGACGGCTAACCGAGCTCAAGAAAGAAGACGTTGGCGGCTATAAAGTCTCACTTACCAGCAAGCAAACCCAAGACATGTTTGACTCCGACTCACCACTATACGGTGCCCAAGTTAAAAGTCATTTCCTACAATCACCGGTTACCCTACACCGTGGTGAACTCATGGAACCCCTTGCCGAAGTGGAAATGCTATTTACTGCAAAAGAAGACCTTAGCAGCAAGGATTCGCTAGAAGATCTCATGCGTAAGACCAAGGTTGCACCAGCCGTTGAAGTTCCCGATTCACGATTTAGCGACTGGTTCCCAAGCCTATCCAAATACATGGTTATGTCAGACGCTGCGGTTGGCGGCTACGTTGTCTACGGTGATGAAAAAGATACCAACCTACTATTTGATAACGTTGACGATCTCGCAAACGTTAAGTGTGAGCTATTCCATGATGGTAAAAAGCTAAAGGACGGCGCTTCATCTGAAGTCCTAGGCAACCCACTAAAATCACTTCACTGGCTAGTCGAAAAGCTCGAGTCACAAGGCATGCCGCTACAAGCCGGCCAACGGGTTTCAAGTGGGACATTCCTACTACCTGAATCACTTAAGAACGGTGAGTGGAAGGCAACCTTTGATAAGGGATTGGGCGCAGTATTCTTGAAAGTTGCAGGTGATTAATCCAACTACTAAAATGACGACAACGAAAATTTTACTCATTATTTTCGGAACAACTGATAAATTGAAATTGAACGATAATTGATAAAAATGAAATGAAATTTGAAATGCCACTTCTGAAGGCGGAAAACTTTGGAAGTGGTATTTTTTTGTGATCTGTTGGCTAGGCTAAACGTGCTACGCAAGCCAGATCCCTCCGCTTAATCCGATAATGGTTTTCGACGCAAACCCAGCGTCAAAACCCATTATCACATTAATGCTCCGAAGCTAAACGGTTTGACTCACACTCTCTCTTTAAACGTGCTACGCGAACCAACTTCGTCCGCTTAGTCCAACAAACGGCTTCAACGCAAACCCAGCATTAAAGCCGTTTGTTACACTAATGCTCCGAAGTTCCCGGTTCGGCACGCACTCTCTCTAAACGTGCTCCTCAAACCAGCTTCGTCCGCTTAATCCGATAATGGTTTTCGACGCAAACCCAGCGTCAAAACCCATTATCACATTAATGCTCCGAAGCTAAACGGTTTGACTCACACTCTCTCTTTAAACGTGCTACGCGAACCAACTTCGTCCGCTTAGTCCAACAAACGGCTTCAACGCAAACCCAGCATTAAAGCCGTTTGTTACACTAATGCTCCGAAGTTCCCGGTTCGGCACGCACTCTCTCTAAACGTGCTCCTCAAACCAGCTTCGTCCGCTTAATCCGATAATGAGTTTCGACGCAAACCCAGCGTCAAAACCCATTATCACATTAATGCTCCGAAGCTAAACGGTTTGACTCACACTCTCTCTTTTTTTCTTGACTTGTCGAACAAACGTTCGTATCATATAGATACACCAATAAATACCCGCAGGTGATCCCTCATGAAAACACCTCTTGATAACAAACAACTTCTTCCCGTCCACGACGTCATGTGCATTGACTGCAAATCCTTTTACGCTTCCACCGAAGCCATTAAGCGCGGCGAGCATCCCCTTTCCGCCAAAATTGCCGTGATGAGCCGCGAGGAATCCTCCGGCGGCCTTATTCTTGCTGCCAGCCCCTTTTCCAAACAAGTTTATGGCGTTAAGCTCGGCACTCGGCGGTTTGAGATCAATGACGATATGGATCTTGAAATGGTCGAACCCCACATGGCCGATTATGTTGCACTTAACTATAAAATCAACCAGATTTACCGGCAATTTACCGATGACAATCATTGGTTTCCCTATTCAATTGATGAAAGCTTTATTGATGTTAGCCACAGTCACAAGTTGTTTGGGTCTAATGTTCAAATTGCCAAAATGATCCAGGATAAAGTTTTTAAAGAAACCGGAATCATCACGACCATTGGTATCGGCCAAAATCCACTGCTTGCCAAACTCGCACTGGATAACGCCGCCAAGAAGAAAGCCCCGTGGCTCGCCGAATGGGACTATGATGACGTTCCAACCACTATTTGGCAGATAAAAAGTCTTCCGGACATGTGGGGCATCGGCAGTCACACTGCTGCCAAGCTTAACGGGTTAGGCATCTACTCCATTAAAGAATTAGCTCATGCCGACGTCAATAAACTCAAGAAAAAATTTGGCGTCATGGGCGAACAACTCTACTACCACGCTTGGGGAATTGACTACTCCGATTTGGAAAAAAAGTACCTGCCGCGTTCCGACAATAAAGGCTACGGCAACTCCCAAGTACTAATGCGCGATTACACGGAGTTAGTCGATCTCAAAACTGTCCTGGGCGAAATTGCCGACCAAGTTGCCACCCGCTTGCGAAAAAATCACGTCGTTGCTGAAGTCGTCAGTATTTTTATCGGCATGGCCGACACAGACAAGCAGGGGCGCAGCCATTTTTCAGCCCAAATGCACGTTGAGCCCACCGATTCAACAAAAAGCATCAACAATGCCGTTCAGTATTTATTAGAAACCAAATGGGATGGCAGTGCCGTTCGAAACGTCGGTGTTCGCTGCAACCGAATTTCAGAAAAGCGTGCTACCCGGTTCAGCTTATTCGAAGACCCGGACACCACTTTGGACCGGGAAAAGCTTGAACATACCATTGATATTATTCGAAAAAAATATGGCTACAAAGCATTAGTCAGAGCTTCATCCAAAACCAAGGGCGGAACCGCTATTGAACGGGCCAACCTGGTTGGTGGTCATCAAGCTTAACGATGTCAGGAGGTTTTTACAATGATTGCAGAATCACGTGAACTAATCGAAAAGTATCATCAATATTTTAAGCGCCTGCCCCACTATCAATACTGGCTGGTGATCGTGGATAATCATTTCTTCGACCGCTATTATTTCTTTATTTATAGTAGAAAACTTCGAACCAAATTAGTTCGCTCCCATGAACTGCTGGCACTCGTCCATGACAAACAAAAATATCAACAGGTTTTAGCCGACCTTAAAAGTATCAGCAACCTCAGTATCGAATATCGCGATACGTCACATTTAGTCGAACCGATACCGGAAATTACCAACGATAAAATCCATGGTCATAATTACTAATTTCTCCCAGTGCTTATAAGTAGTAAATTATTGAGTGAATATGGTATATTAATGGAAATAGTTGCAGATTTCGAGGGGAGAAGTTCGTATGAAACAGCTTAAAGAACGCGTGCTACTGCTGGCGGCTGGGATGTTCACAGCCGGCGCGATTGCAATTAACCAGGCAAATCCAGTTGATGCAAAAACGTCAGCCGTAAAAGTTGTGAGCGTCAGTTCAATTTCAAAAACGACCTACCAGGCTTCTAAAGGCTATCTTTATGGTGACGCCCAGCTAACGCAAAAGCGCTATAACCTAAGAAACTACGGTAAGCTCGTTTTTGACGCGTCAAAACGACTGACCGTTAAGAAGCCCAATGGCAAACAGGCCATTTATTACTACGTCACCAACAAATCCAGTAAAATCAAAGGCTATATTTGGCATGGCTACTTAACCAAAGTCCAAGTTCCAATGTCGGAAAAGGCAATCGTTAAACTAATTGACCAAGCCCCCGACATGAATCCGGTTGAATCAATCAGAGATTTAAAACCGATTAATTATGAGACCCACGAAGCCGCCTTTGATTTAGCCTACAACGTTTTTCACTTCTCCCCAGCATCCATGTTTCGAGATAATCAAGCCAGCATCTACGTTCCGGACAGTGAATTAAGTCAGCACGTCCAAGCTGCCATGGCCAAGTGGAATACAGCCCTTGATACAACCGTCTTTACACTGGGAACCAAGACCAATCACACGTTGACAATCTCCTTTGGAAATGGCGTTAAGGAAGGTTGGGACGGCTTGTATGACGGAAAAGCGATTTATGTTGATAAAGCCCACTACCGTGACGCTCAATATCCGGGAGCTTATATGAAGCCGGAACTGGCAGCCAAATTTACAACCGATCAATACTGGGATGGCGTCATTGCCCACGAACTCGGCCACACGCTTGGGCTCGACCACACCGGTTACCAAGAAGATCTGATGTACGCACCAAACAGTATGGGAAACGTGATTGCCAAGTATATTTGGAAAAAGCCAGTCGCTAAATCAGCTACCGGATTGGACGGGACTGAAATGGCTGCGATTTCTGAACGGGATCTGAATCGGGCTAAGCTCGCCAAAATCTTAGGTTACTGGTAAATAAGTGTGGGCAACAAATACCTACTACGTTAGTGCACAATTCAGCTTAGTAATATTCTGGCTAAAAACGAGATCGAAGCAAAAGTACCAACTTTTGTTCCGATCTCGTTTTTTTCTCATAATTACATATTATTTAGCTGAAGTGGACCGTAATAAGCTGATACAGCTTAATCAAACAAATGCAGTTTGGCAATCCGCTGACAGGCCTCTGTAAATCGAGGTTCGTCAATCAATAATCCGACCCGGATGAACCCCTCTCCACCGTCACCAAACCCGTTACCAGGTGCAACTGCAACCGCAGCTTTGTCGAGGAGCAAATCAGCAAACGCTTCACTAGTGTAACCCTTAGGAACCGGCATCCACGCGTAAAAGGAACCGCCAGAGGGGTATGGTTCCCAACCAATGGCCCGTGCTGCCTTGAAGAACTGATTCCGCCGTTTCTCGTATAGTGCCACCAAGTCGTGAACCGACTGCTGGTCGCTATTTAGCGCTGTAATAGCCGCCTTTTGAATCGCTGGAAAGACACTGACAAATAAATGGTCTTGAATCAGATTAATCGCTTCAATCATATCGGCATTTCCAGCAGCAAACCCAATTCGCCACCCTGCCATGTTAAATGATTTTGAGAACGTATCCATTTCAATGCCGACATCTTTGGCCCCCGGAGTTTGCAGGAAACTGACCGGCCTGTGGCCGTCAAACCCAATGGCACCATAAGCGAAGTCTTGAACAACGCCAATCCCATTGGCTTTTGCGAAGTCAACGGTTTTTTGATAAAACGCCGGAGTCGCCACAGCGCCGGTGGGATTGTTGGGATAGTTCAAATACATAAGTTTTGCGTCCTCGACAACCTGCTTGTCCAATGTGTCGTAATCCGGTAAGAAGTGATTGGCTTCTGTTAATCGCATTAATTCAAGTTTGACTTGAGCCAGTGCCACTCCCGATAAATAATCAGGATAGCCGGGATCTGGCAGCAACATCATGTCGCCGGGGTTTAAAATTGCAAACGGCAACTCAACCAACCCGATTTTGGACCCGCCAAGAATTGCGATCTCTGTTTCGGGATCCAATGAAACCCCATATTCCCGTTGATAAAAGGCCGCAGCCGCCTTTTTAAGCTCAGGGTCGCCTCTGAACTGAGCATACTTGTGGTTCTGCGGATCAGCAGTTTGCTTTTGCATGGCCTCCACGATAAATTCAGGCGTCGGTTGATCAGGATTTCCCTGCCCCAAGTTGATCACGTCCGCGCCAGTTGCAATCTTGGCATTGACCTTTTTGACAAGGCTCGCAAAAAATTGCTTGGGTAAGTGCTGTAAAATATTAGACTCTTCAAATTTCAAATGATTTCCTCCAGACAAACAACTTGTCTCAGCTTACGAATCAAACTGAGTATTTAGTGAATATTATGGTGAAAGTTCAAATTGATGTCAACAGATAATCTAATTTAAAATTAATATTTCTCATCATTCTACAATGCTAGGCCGTAGTTGGCACCGTTTGCACAAATGAGTGTCTGCTATACAGGAATCCAAATATCTGGTATTATATTCTCATTATTGTGTGTGATGTTTTATTACATATACTAGGAGGAATTATTCATGAAGCGAAAAGTTTTAACAGCTTTCGGGCTACTATCCGTGCTGGTAGCCATTTTGTTCTGTTTGGGACTGCCAGGCAGTAAGGCGCAAGCAAAAACTTATCAAATCGGGACAGACGTGACATATCCCCCATTTGAATTTGCCAACAAGCAGAATAAATATGTTGGTATTGATATCGACATTATGAAGGCAATTGCCAAAGAAGAAGGCTTTAAGGTTAATATTAAGCCGGTTGGGTTTAACGCAGCGGTTCAGTCAGTTCAATCCGGCCAACTTGACGGTGTGATTGCTGGGATGACCATTACCCCGGAACGGCAGGACAAGTTCGATTTTGGAACCCCCTACTATAAAACCGGAGCGGTGATGGCCGTTAAAAAAGGCAGCGATATTACTAGTTTCAAACAATTACGTGGCAAAAAAGTTGCTTTGAAGACTGGTACGGCTGCGGCTGATTACGCCAACAGTCTCAAAAAGAAGTATGGCTTTAAAACAGTCACCTTTGACGATTCGGATAATATGTACCAAGACGTGACGACGGGAAACTCGGTGGCATGTTTTGATGACCAACCCGTTCTTCAGTATGGCATTAAACACGGCTTAAAGCTCCAAATTGCGACCAAACCGGCAAATCAAGGCTGGTATGGCTTCGGTGTCAAAAAGGGCACCCACAAGCAATTAATCAAGAAATTCAACGCCGGTCTCAAAAAGATCAAAGCCAACGGAACCTACGACAAGATAGTTGGTCAATATCTGGGGACCAAGACCAATTCACAGGTTAAAGGAAAGACGTTTATTATCGGAACTGACGTAACCTTCCCACCCTTTGAATTTGCCAACAAAAAGAATCAATACGTTGGAATTGATATGGATTTGATTCGAGCAATTGCCAACGAGCAGGGCTTTAAGGTTAAGATTAAAGCACTTGGGTTTAACGCTGCCGTCCAGGCAGTTGAATCGGGCCAGGCTGATGGTGTGATTGCCGGAATGTCAATCACCAATGAACGAAAAGACCAGTTTGACTTTTCAAAGCCCTACTTCAATTCGGGGGTTGTGATGGCGGTCGCCAAGAACAGCAAGATTCATAAACTATCGCAGTTGCGTGGTAAACGAGTTGCGGTAAAGACCGGAACTTCAGGTGCCGATTACGCCAACAGCATGAAGAAAAAGTACGGCTTCAAAGTGGTTACTTTTGATGATTCAAATAACATGTACCAGGATGTTACAACCGGCAACTCAATTGCCTGTTTCGAAGATCATCCAGTCATGCAATATGCGATTAAGCAAGGGACGAAGCTCAAGATTGTGACCAAGCCGGCATTGAATGCTCCCTATGGCTTTGCGGTTAAAAAAGGCCATAATCAGGCACTTTTACAGGCTTTCAACAACGGTCTGGAAGATTTAAAGGCCAGTGGCACTTACGACGATATCAAAGCCAAATACTTGGGTGCTGACGAAATTAAGTCGGCTGCAAAAACATCTGGTAACGACGCTGAAGACCGGACATTTGTCGGTTTGATCAAGCAAAACGCCGGTGCCCTTCTCTCCGGACTCCAAGAAACTCTTTGGCTGACAGTGGTCTCAATCTTCTTCGCCACCATTTTTGGTGTTCTGGTTGGATTGATGGGCGTTGTCCCAAGTAAGTTTAGTAATGGCCTTTCGACAACTTTGATTTATATCTTTAGAGGAATGCCACTGCTGGTTTTGGCGTTGTTTATCTACACGGGAATTCCGAGCTTGACTGGTCAAAAGATTCCAGCGTTTGTGGCCGGAGTCGTTACGTTGACGTTTAACGAAGGCGCGTATATCGCGGCATTTGTGAAGGGCGGTATTCAAGCTGTTGATCCCGGACAGATGGAGGCCGCGCGAAGTTTAGGACTGCCTTTCGGAAAATCAATGCGCAAGATTATTCTGCCACAAGGCATTCGAATCATGGTGCCATCATTTATCAACCAGTTTATAATTACATTAAAGGATACCTCAATCCTATCGATTATCGGATTGCTGGAACTGACTCAAACCGGTAAGATTATCATTGCCCGAAACTTGGAAGGCTTCAAAGTTTGGACAATTGTTGCGGCAATTTACCTGATCATCATTACGTTGTTAACTTGGTTATCGAACTGGGTACAAAGGAGAACTAAGGTATGAGTGAAAAAGTAAAAGTAACAAATTTAGTCAAAACATTTGGCGATAACGAAGTCCTAAAAGGCATCAATTTAACCGTTGAAAATAATGAGGTGGTCGTAATCATCGGCCCATCCGGGTCTGGTAAAAGTACCCTCCTTCGAAACTTGAATAAGCTTGAGGAACCGACATCCGGCTCGATTGTCATCGATAACGTTGATATCGCAAAGGATGGCGTTGATATCAATTCGGTTCGAGAAAATATCGGAATGGTGTTTCAACACTTTAACTTATTCAAGAACCTGACTGTTGGCGAGAACATTATGCTGGCACCGGTTGAACTTAAAAAAGTCTCAAAGGACGATGCTGCCAAAGAAGCTCGTAAGTTACTGGCCACAGTTGGTTTGGAAGAAAAGTTTGATGCGACCGTTCAATCCCTCTCCGGTGGTCAGCAGCAACGGGTTGCGATTGCCCGTGCGCTGGCAATGAATCCGGATATCATGCTTTTTGATGAGCCAACATCCGCGCTTGATCCTGAAATGGTCGGTGATGTTTTGGAAGTTATGAAACGTCTGGCCAAACAAGGGATGACAATGGTCGTCGTTACCCATGAAATGGGCTTTGCGAAAGAAGTAGCTGACCGGGTTGTCTTCGTTGATGACGGTCAAATCCTTGAACAAGGCACGCCGGACCAAATTTTCGACCACCCGACGAATCCACGATTACAAGATTTTCTAAATAAAATTCTCAATGTGTAATAAAAAGAAGTTGGGCCAAGTGCTCAACTTCTTTTTTGATGGTTCGATAACTATGGTAGAATGAGCTTGTAAAGATGTCGGAATATCAAAAAGGCTGGTGAGTAAAATGAAGTTCTTATTAGTATGTGCTTCTGCCCTCACGTTGTGCACCGGGGCGGTTGGCATCACCCACTATTGTCAAACGCCACACCAGGTTCAACCACGTGTAGAACGCGGCTGTGGAATGGGTCGGTAATCGAATGGTATTAAGTGCAACGATGGTGCAATTTGGATGATAGCATTTTGAAGCATCAAAACCATGAATGAAATTATTGTGTTGTGGACGCAATTAACAAGGTAATTCAATATTATAAAACACCCTACCCATCTCTCATCGTAACGAGAAATGGGTAAATCTTGTTGCCCACCCTCTTGGAAAAATCAGTTACTTTAAGGGAAGGCCAATTGTTTGTCTAAACGAACGGATTATGTATTCACGGCAAGGATTCTTCACCATGAGCCATGAGTTGGGTCATGTCATCATGCATGAGGGCTATGGTGGCTACCAAACCGCAGACTAAGTTATGGGGGGCTAGAAAGACAAGCGGACGAATCTGCCATTGGTATGGTCGGTAGGTTGTGCGTTGAAGGCCAAACACATACGATGAACTGGTACACGAATATGGCTCACCAATTGATGAGCTAGACTAAAATTGGGGGAATTTTTTATGTATAGTTTCTTATCATTTCTGGGCGGCGTTGGAGTAATTGCTGCAATTGTCCTCACCGTACTGTATTTTAAGCGCAGAAAAAAGCAGCCAGAGAAAGCTAGAAAATATGCTTTATACGCCTGGATTTGTGTTGCCGTCTTTATGATATTTGGTTGGCTAGCTTCGATCACCCCAGAAGGAAAACAAGAAGCACATGACGAAGATGTGTCCTCATCGATTGAAGAATCGCGAGATGCCAAATCGTCATCAGTCAAGAAAGAAAAAGCTCACAAAGCGTCAGTTGCCAAAGCTGAATCGTCTTCAGCCGATAAAGCCATGAAAAAGCAAGCGAAGGCTCAGCGGGAGAAAAGTGGCAAGTTGCATTACAAACAGCTGCAAAACTACCTTTCCAACTTGCCAACAAAGTACGAAGGTGCCATTGACGATGCCTACTACTCACCACAGGATTCAAAGACAATCATTGTAATGAATGAGGCTGTTCTGGATGTGTCCGCTGCCAAGTTAAAGGCAGTTGTACGTGGTGCCTGGAACCTTGGTCAAAACGCATATAATAAGTATTCTCCACTACCAGATAACGTTAATGCAAACTACGTTACTGTTCAGGATTCTGCCGGGAATGAATTAGCACACACTTCTTTGCTAGGTAATTTTGATTATGACGCTGATAAATAATATCAACACAATATTTGGATGGAATCATGAAAATTAAGAATCGGATCCTACTTGGGCCAGCATCCATGCTGCTGGGGATCGGGGTACTCGGTAGTTCAATGGCATCAGCACACAAGAGCTTCTTCTACTGGGAACGTCCCCACTGGGCAACGGTACCCAAAGCTTCTACTTATATATAAGTCTATCCACTGTATAAAAGTTATGCTGTTGGTAAATATCGCGTCTACCCTGGTCACCATTTAAAGATCCAGCATGCTGCCAGCTATAACTGGTAAGTCGAAAGTGGTGTGTTCAACTCAAATAGTTACTACATATATTCAGTTGGACGCTCAAGCTACAGCTGGTTTAAACAAGGAATTCATTATGAGGAAGATAAAAATGAAACTAAAACCATCAGTCTTAATCACCGCCCTCTCATTATCAATGGGCATCACAGCACTACCAGCAGTCAATCAAAGCAGCGCACATGCTTCATCATGGCACACGTCTGCTTCCATTCCAGTGCCTCTCCGTGGACATTGGTATGCCAAAGCTAATCCCCGTCAAGGGGTAAACATTTATCGGCATTATATCCATTTCTCTGGAGAAAAATCAGTTCGTATTACTAAATGGCGGTATGTCGGCAACCATTTTTATCACTTTCATTACAGGGGCGATCAAGGGTATCCAACTTCACTCCATTACTTTAGCTCACACAAAATAACCATGAATTCATTCTGGCACACCTACTTCAGATAGAATTAATAAAATCAATATAGCCCATTAATTTGGGCTTTTGTTATTGTTTTAAAAGAAATGAGGCCCGTTATGTTTATTGAGAAAATATCGAATTTGCACATTGAAGATGATAAGAAAAACCATTGGGTATCAATTCCGATTGCTGATGATCAAGAAGACATTCAAGTCACAATTGGAATGAACTTTTTCAATTTGAGAACACACTCGCATTATTTTACAAATGTTACCATTTCGGACGAAGAAAATAAATCCATCATTATTAATGCTCCATCCCCTTTTGAAGCTGTAAGCAAGAATAACAGAGATTTTACATCAATGGGCATGTACTACTCCCCAAAGATCCCAGCAGTTCCTGGCAACTACATGATTACCGTTAATCTATTTGATGCACATAAACAAATACTAGATAGCCAATCAACTTATTTTAAATTGAATAAGAAATCTGGTGATTCAAATGGAAAGCACTGAGCCAAAAATTATTCCTATATCAGATAATGAAAACTACCAAAGTAATTTCAAAAACACCGGAGCATTTGAGCATTCTTCGCCCACAACGTTCAATAAACGTGGGAACTCAGGTGGAGGTGGCGGAAATATGGAAGATGAATACGCAACAAAAGCTTATGTTGATCGTAAGATGGATAAAGTATCAGACAAGATTGGTTTATTGGAAGCTCATTTGGATACTAAATTCGAAAAGGTCAATACTAAGTTTGCCAATCAACGCACATGGATTATAGTCACATTACTTACAGTTGTCGGATCAGGGACTGGCTTTTTTCAGTTCTTGATTGGTATTCTTCAAAAATTAAAATTTTAAGTCCCCTATTTGGACTTTTATTTCGCACATATATAGAACATACCTTCAGAGGAGATAATGCTATGGCAATGTTTCAACAATTAAAAACCGGCTGGCAAGCCAGAGTTCGATATTTTGATAAAAATGGTGAACAAAGAATGGCTTTCGCATTAAATCAATGGCCAGCAAGTGGGCAGATTCCATTAAAGACCAATATAAAGCTGGCGGAGATTTGGAAAAGCGCAAAGTCAGCTTGTTGGACTACTTTTTGGATGGGTTTAAACATTTCGGGAACCGAAGCTATCTGTTAACAGTAAACACAAGTATATCCAGACGATTCATGTGATCGAAAACTACTTTGGTCAAACGATGCTGCAAGACATTCCCCCCAAGTTGTCAGAAGTTCCTTAGCTTCTAAGTTAAAGGCAACGACACCCACCCTGGTAATGCTAAGGCAACTATTGGAACTATCAGTATGCACATCAAAAGCTGTCAAAAATGCACCTAATGACGGCGTCATTCAAAAGCATTTCACACTCACAACCAGCTTAGTGTCTGAAAACTAGGCATGTGAATACCTCAACCAAAACGTTATTGAGATTCTTGAAAGAACATCTCTTTGAGTTAGTCACCTACCCGATGACTTACACTTCCCTTATGACCAGTATGCGGGTTTCAGAAGTCGCCAGACTCTTGGGGTTGTATTGAATGAAAGCATCTCAAATTGAACATCAATAAAGCTTGTAATTTTAGCACTTTGGAATTTGGCCCCACAAAGAATAAATCATCAAAGCGAATTATTGACATCAATCCGCAATTAACGGAGATGTTTGTNTGCCTTTTACACCGAACTAAAGATGCTCAATAAACTGAATCCACAGGACCATGTATTCCTGACAAATCGGTTTGTCGTTCCCAATTACCGGACAATGGAGAAAATGCTTCGAGTAGCTTTAAAGAAGGCACATATCAAACAAGATTTAACGTTCCATTCACTTCGACACACCCATGCTTCTCTTTTACTTTATGATCGTTTTGCTATTTCATATATGAATAAACTTGAAGAGATGTCGAACTAAAATGGGTCATTGTGTGGGTCACTAATTTTATGCATAATGGCCCAAAATGACCCAAACTTTGATAAAGTATGTGAAGCTATGTGGCTAAGAATACAAAAAAAGAAGTGAAACGCTGATATATCAACGTTTCACTTCTTTTATAAATACGCTATGTGGCTACTTAGTACCGGAGGTGGGGTTCGAACCCACACGATCTCAACGATCACTGGATTTTGAGTCCAGCGCGTCTGCCAATTCCGCCACTCCGGCAAAATAATATTTGATTGGCCAATAAATGGACAAAGGCGGTAATCGGATTCGAACCGACGATGAAGGTTTTGCAGACCTCTGCCTTACCACTTGGCTATACCGCCATAACTTTGGCTAACCCAAACTGGGTTAGCTGGATTCGAACCAGCGCATGACAGAGTCAAAGTCTGTTGCCTTACCACTTGGCTATAACCCAATCAAAAGGCGGTATGTGGGAATCGAACCCACGCGTGTCGGATCCACAAACCGATGTGTTAACCACTTCACCAATACCGCCATAGTATTATTAACAGGGATAGTAGGAGTTGAACCCACACCGACGGTTTTGGAGACCGTAGTTCTACCATTAAACTATATCCCTATAAGATGGAGGGGAGTGGATTCGAACCACCGAACCCGAAGGAGCGGATTTACAGTCCGCCGCGTTTAGCCAGACTTCGCTACCCCTCCATGAATGGCGCGGGACAGAATCGAACTGCCGACACATGCAGCTTCAATGCATTGCTCTACCGACTGAGCTACCGAGCCATTTACCATCTTGAATATAATAATACTCATGTTGTGTATTCAATTGTCAAATACATAACAACGGTTCGTACGAGACTCGAACTCGTGATCTCCTGCGTGACAGGCAGGCGTCCTAACCAGCTAGACCAACGAACCAATGTTGCTATGGAAATGGAGGATACAGGGATCGAACCTGTGACCTCCTGCTTGTAAGGCAGATGCTCTCCCAGCTGAGCTAATCCTCCAAAATGACCCGTACGGGATTTGAACCCATGTTACCGCCGTGAAAGGGCGGTGTCTTAACCACTTGACCAACGGGTCATAAACTTATTATTCGGTTACGGAGAGTAAGGGATTCGAACCCTTGAAACAGGCTTTTACCCGTTTACATCATTTCCAATGATGCTCCTTCGGCCAGCTCGGACAACTCTCCATTAAATAATAACTCCGGCAGGCGGGCTCGAACCGTCGACA